>NZ_CP183413.1:4800000-6531727 GCF_048564965.1 Promicromonospora sp. NFX87
CCCCCACCGCGACGCTCAGCGCGTAGCCCGAGACGAGATAGCCCGCTGCGCTCTCGGTGACGGCGAAGTCGGTAGCGATCTCCGGGAGCAGCCCGACGATGCCGAACTCGGTGAGGCCGATGCCGAAGCCGCCCAGCGCCAACGCGATGAGGCCGGACGGCAGGGCCCTCGATTGCTGTGACATGACACATTCCCTTCAGGTCGCCAAGTGGGTAGATCGTTACATCGTATTATGACGATGTGACTGCGGCGACGTTAAGACTGGATGAACCACGCATCTCGGGCAGCGGCGGGCTGGACCCCGCTCGCCCCCGCCCCGGCGCGGGCGACGTCGGCGGAGCGGCCCACGGCGACGGTGGCCGTGCAGTCGGTCCTGCGCGACACCGGGACGGGTTTGTCCTGAATTGCGCGTAATACGCAAAAGCGATTGAGCAAGGTTGCAGAACTGCGCAAACAGCCTTTGGGTGAAAGGAAAATACACAGACAGAAACAAAGGCTTGATGCCATAAATCAACATTGCACATTCATCTTGACGCCGCACCGAACCGCTGGCAGGCTCATGCACCCACCGAGCTGAGCGATTGCCAGACGTACGTGAATTGATCGCCCTGGCCCGAAATGACAACAGAAAGAAGAAGGTTATGGGCGACGGGATCGCCACAGGCGTCATGGTGAGAGTCACCGGGGCGTCGAGCACCGAACGCGGTACAGAGGGCATCGTGAAGACCGTACGACCGGGCTGGGCCGGCAAGGAGGCCGTGGTCGTGGTCGACGGCGTCCTGCGGTCGCGCGAGGTAGCCATCCCCGTGACGGATCTGTCGAGGCAGTAGGCCGCGCTGCTTCCTCGCGCGCCGACAGACAACGCCGACAGACAGCACAGCAGGCCCGCCTCCGATGGAGGCGGGCCTGCTGTCATAGGGGTGGAGCTGCCGGGAATCGAACCCGGGTCCGGTGACGCTTTTCGAGTACTTCTCCGGGCGCAGTCTGCTATGGATTTTCTCGGCCCCCGCACTCGCGCAGACACGTTCGCGGACAGGCCCAGTCATCTGAGTGTTCCCGCAGCCCCGATGACGAGAGCTACGAGCAGTGGCTTCCTAGATGACGCCGGCTACTGGGACGGAAGCATCTCCCAGGCCGACGGACTTCGGGCTCGCTCAGGCGGCGAGGGCGAAGTCGTTGCGCGAGTTATCGGCAACTATGTGTTTGCAGGCATCGTTTACGAGATAAGCCTGCATCCTCGGCCCGCTTCTCCTCGAAGCACGACCACCGTCGAAACCGATCAGCCCCTATGTTGTTTTCAACTGCCCCGTCCGGGCCGGGCCCGTGCGGAACATCTCCATCCTATGCGACAACTCCGCAGACGGGAACGTTATTTCCGTTACAGCCCGCAGCCCGTGGCAGCGACCGCGACCGGTCAGCGGAGCTCCTTCTGCCGCATCGCCCGCTGCGCCTCGCGCATGTCCTGCTGCTCGCGCAGGGTCTGCCGCTTGTCGTACTCCTTCTTGCCTCGGGCCAGGGCGATCTCCACCTTGGCCCGGCCGTCCAGGAAGTACAGCGCCAGCGGGATCAGGGTGTGCCCCTTCTCGCGCGACTTCGACTCCAGCCGGAGGATCTCCTCGCGGTGCAGCAGCAGCTTGCGCCGGCGCCGCGGCGCGTGGTTGTTCCACGTGCCCTGGAAGTACGCGGGGATGTGCACGTTCTCGAGCCATGCCTCGCCACGGTCGACGGTGGCGTAGCCGTCCGTGAGGGAAGCCCGCCCCATCCGCAGCGCCTTGACCTCGGTACCCGAGAGCACGAGCCCGGCCTCGAAGACGTCCTCGATCACGTAGTCATGACGGGCTTTCTTGTTGTTCGCCACGATCTTGCGCGGATCGTCCTTCTTGGCCATGGTCTCCCTCCGGGATCTGCTGGTGCGGCATACCCCGTGCGGGCAGCGCGACGCCCCAGTTTACGCGTCCGGCCTGGGTGGACCAGGCTTTTACAGCCAGCTCATCGGGTCCACCGTGGAACCGTTGATGTACACCTCGAAGTGCAGGTGGCAGGCCGTCGACGTGCCCGTGGTGCCCGAGTACCCGATCACCTGGCCGCGAGAGACCCGCTGACCCGACGACACAGCGAACGAGCTCAGGTGGTTCGAGCTCGTCATCACGCTGCTGCCGCCGGACGAGTAGCCGTGGTTGATCAGCACCTGGTTGCCCAGGCCGTCCAGGTAGCGCGCGTACAGCACCGTGCCGTCCGCGGGCGCCATGATCGGGGTACCGCAGTACGCCCGGAGGTCGGTGCCGGCGTGCAGGCGGTTGTACTGCAGCACCGGGTGGAACCGCATGCCGTACGAGGAGGTGACGACGGGGTTCGCCGTCGGGTAGCTGAGGAACGACACGGTGCCCGTGCCGCCGCCGGACGATCCGCCGCCCGAGGAACCGCCGCCCCCGGAACCACCGCCCGAGGCGTTCCCGTCCGACTCCTGCTCGGCCCGCTCCCTGGCCAGCCGCTCGTCCCGCTCCCGCTGCTCGCTGATGATCCCCTTGAGGTCGGACTCGATGGAGCTGAGCTCCTCCTCGGTGTCCTGCATGTTCTGCACCGCGACGTGCTTGCGCCGCTCGATACGGGACTTGAGCCGCTCCTGCTCGGCGATCAGCTCGACGATCTCGGCCTTGCGCTGGACCGCCGACTGCTTGGCCTGCTCCTTGGACCGCACGTTCTCGTCCGCCAGGCGCTTGAGCTCCGTGACCACCTCACGGATCGCGGTCAGCCGCGCCTGCAGGTTGCGTGCGGTCGCCTCGGCGCTCTGCAGCTCGGCGAGCGTGCGCGCCCGGATCCGCGCGGCCGACGACGAGACGGAGTACCCGTCGATGAACTCCTCGGTGCTCTGCGCGCCGGTCACGAGGCCGATCGTCGAGGCGTTGCCCGCACCGCGGAACTCCTCGCGCGCCATCTGCGCGATGTCGTCGCGCGCCCCGTCGACCTTGCCGGAGCCGTCCTGGAGCAGCTGGGTGACCGTTGCCTCCTCCAGCTGCGCGTCGGCCAGGCGCTGGGCGAGGATCGCCGCCTCCCGCTCCGCGCGCTCCAGCTCGGCCTCGGCCACGGCGAGCTCGGCCTCCGCGACGGGCAGGCGACCCTCCACCTGGTTCAGCTCGAGCACGGCGTCAGCCAGCTGCTTGTCCGTGTGCTCCAGCTCGGCCTCGAGGTTCTCGCGCTCGTCCTCCTTGGCCTGCTGCTTCCGCTCGGCGGCGGCGCGGCGGTCGTCGAGGTCGTCCGCGTACCCGACAGTGGCGCCACCCAGCAGGAGGACCGCCGCGAGCACCGCCGCGACCGGGCCGCGTCCGACAGCTCCGCGTGCGACGGTCCAGAACCGAAGGCTTCGTGAAGTAGTCATCAGATCCTCGTGTACCGGTTCAGGGTGAAGAAGGACGAGAGCGCGGCCAGGGCGACGGCCATGACCACGAGCAACGGCGCGACGCGGAGCACGTCGACCTCAGAGACGTAGGCCACCCAGTCGACCGACCGTTCGAGCCAGTCGCTGACCATGAACCGCACGGCGAGCCAGAGCCCACCTCCGGCCAGCAGCGAGCCAAGCACTGCCGCCAGCGCCCCCTCCAGCAGGAACGGCAGCTGGATGAACAGGTTGGACGCGCCCACCAGGCGCATGATCTCGGTCTCCTTGCGCCGCGAGACCGCGCTCAGCCGGATGGTGGTGGTGATCAGCAGCACCGCGGCCAGGAGCATGACGCCGGCCAGCCCGGCCGCGAGCAGCGTGGCGACGTTGAGCGTCCGGAACAGCGGTTCGAACACGGCCCGTTGGTCCTTCACGATCTCCACGCCGTCCCGGCCGGAGAGCACGTCGCTGACGACGGCGAACTGCTCGGCGTCGGCCAGCTTGAGGCGGAGTGAGGCCTGCATGTCGTCGGCGGTGAGCTGCGTGCCCTGGTAGCCGTCGGGGTAGCGCTCGCTGAACGCCTCGAACGCCTGCTCCTTCGACTCGAAGTAGACGGCGCTGACCTCGTCGGACAGCTCGGTGTCGATGATCTGGCGCACGGCGTCGACCTGGGCGCGGGTAGCCTCGCCGCCCGCGCACGTCGGCACGACGGAGCCCTGCGGGCAGAGGAACACGGAGACCTCGACGAGGTCGTACCAGTCGTCCTTCAGCTTGCCGATCTGGGCCTGGAGCAGGGCCGCCGCACCGACGAACGTGAGCGACACGAACGTCACGAGCACCACCGCCACGACCATGGTGGTGTTGCGGCGCAGGCCCGAGAAGACCTCGCCCAGCACGAACTGGAAGCGCACGGTCAGACCCCCCGCGCGGTCTGGACCGGCGCACGGGTTCCGCTGCCCGGGGAGTCGAGCACCGGCGACGCGCCGACGTCGGGCAGGATCGCCTCGCGCTCGCCGTAGCCGCCCCGTGCCTCGTCGCGGACGACGACGCCGTCGGACAGCTCGACCACGCGGCGTCGCATCTCGTTGACTATCTCGTCGTCGTGCGTGGCCATGACCACCGTGGTGCCCGTCCGGTTGATGCGGTCCAGCAGGCGCATGATGCCCAGCGAGGTGGTGGGGTCGAGGTTGCCCGTCGGCTCGTCGGCCAGGAGGATCTGCGGCCGGTTGACGATCGCGCGGGCGATCGCCGCGCGCTGCTGCTCACCGCCCGACAGCTCGGTCGGCATCCGTTTGCCCTTGCCCGACAGGCCGACCATCTCCAGCACCTCGGGCACGGTGTCCCGGATGACGTGGCGCGGCTTGCCGATCACCTGCAGGGCGAAGGCCACGTTCTCGTGGACCGTCTTGTTCTGCAGCAGACGGAAGTCCTGGAAGACCACGCCGAGCTGACGGCGCAGCGTGGGCACGCGCCACCCGGAGAGGTTCGCGACGTCCCGCCCTGCCACATAGACCCGCCCGCGCGTGGGCCGCTGCTCGCGCAGCACCAACGACAGGAACGTCGACTTGCCCGAGCCCGAGGCCCCCACGAGGAACACGAACTCACCACGCTCGACGTCCACGGAGACCTGGTCGAGGGCAGGCCGTGCGCCCCGCGCGTAGACCTTCGACACGTTCTCGAACCTGATCACGAGCCCGAGACTAGGGGTGGGAACCCATGGCGTGTCGGGCGGACACGCCGACAGAACTCACCCGGTCCGCAAAGTCCGGACGCCATATCGGTCAAAACGTCTGGCAAGCGGCATTTCGGCTGGGGCTACGTGCCCCGGCGCGACCGTCAGCTCTCGCCGCCGCCCCGGCGCCAGCGGATGCCGGCCTCGATGAAGTCGTCGATGGCGCCGTCGAACACTGCCTGCGGGTTGCCCGACTCGTGCTCCGTGCGCAGGTCCTTGACCATCTGGTACGGCTGCAGCACGTAGGAGCGCATCTGGTCGCCCCAGCTCGCCTTGATGTCGCCGGCCATCTCCTTGCGCGTGGCCGCCTCCTCCGCCTTGCGGAGCAGGAGCAGACGCGACTGCAGCACGCGGTAGGCGGCAGCGCGGTTCTGGATCTGCGACTTCTCGTTCTGCATGGCCACCACGACACCGGTCGGGATGTGCGTCATGCGCACCGCGGAGTCCGTGGTGTTCACGGACTGACCGCCAGGGCCCGAGGAGCGGTACACGTCGATCTTGAGCTCGGTGTCCGGGATGTCGATGTGGTCCGTCTGCTCGATGAGCGGGATCACCTCGACCGCCGCGAACGACGTCTGCCGGCGGCCCTGGTTGTCGAACGGCGAGATCCGCACCAGCCGGTGGGTGCCCGCCTCGACGGACAGGTTCCCGAAGGCGTACGGCACGTTGACCTCGAAGGTTGCCGACTTGAGACCGGCCTCCTCCGCGTACGAGGTGTCGCCGACCTTGGTGGGATAGCCGTGGCGCTCGGCCCAGCGCAGGTACATGCGCATCAGCATCTCCGCGAAGTCGGCGGCGTCGACGCCGCCCGCACCCGCACGGATCGTCACGACCGCCTCGCGGGAGTCGTACTCGCCGTTCAGCAGCGTGCGCACCTCGAGCGCCGCGAGGTCCTTGCGGATCTTCGCGACCTCCTCCTCGGCCTCGGTGAGCGAGTCGGCGTCGTCCATCTCGTGGCCGAGCTCGACGAGCGTCTCGACGTCGTCGATCCGGGCGCGAAGCTTCTCCACCCGGTCGAGCTCGGACTGCGCGGCCGAGAGCGCAGAGGAGACACGCTGGCCCTCGTCCGGGTCGTCCCACAGGTTGGGAGCCGACGCCTGCTCGGACAGCTCGGCGATCTTCGCCTGCAGGGCGGTCGGGTCGCTCACTGCCTCGATGGAATCGAGGGTGGCGCGGAGCGCCTTGATCTCTGCGGGAAAGTCGTTGGTTGCCACGATGTTCAAGGTTACCCGCGCATCGTCGTGCCCGACGCCGGAAGATCCGGCGCAGGCTCGAACGGCTGCTCAGCGAGCCCCGGGCTCCGGCAGCTCGCGGCCGAACATCTGAGCGGTCGCCCGGGCGCTCGGGTTCCCGGCGTCGGGGTCCGCGCCGTGCTCGACGAGCACCCTGATCACGTCGGCCTCGTTCTTGAACACCGCACCCGCGAGCGGCGCCTGGCTCTTGCCGTTGAGCCGGTTCACGTCCGCGCCCCGCTCGGCCAGGCCCGCCGTCAGGTCCGCGTGCCCGTGGTAGGCCGCGAGCATCAGCAGCGTGTTGCCCGACTCGTCGGCCAGGTCGACGGGGAGCCCCGCGTCCACCAGGTCCAGCAGGACGTCGGCACCCTGCCGGGCGAGGTCGAAGATCTGCTGGGGCTCCAGGCGTGTGCCTGCCTCGGGGTCGCTCATGGCCACAACCTAACCCGGCTCACCACGCGCGTGCCGTGGACGACGCCGTCACCGAGATCCCGCCGCCGAACGCGTCGGTGAACCACCGCAGCAGCGGCGGCCGGGACACCGTCGCGAGGGACACCCGGGCCGAGCGACCGTCCGGCGAAGACGCACCGGTCACCGCGAGCGGGATGCCCGGCGGGTGCTCGGCGAGGTACTGGTCGACGGCGGTGCGCACGTCAGCGTCGGACAGGGTGAGCGGGGCGCCGTCGGCAGGCGCGCCCGCACCCGCGTAGAAGGCGTCGGGAGACATCGCGCTCGCGGCGTCGGCAGCGGCGAGGTCCGCGACGTCGTAGAGCGTCTTGCGGTCCAGGTGGACCGCGCTGGCCGAGGCGACCACCGCGACGAGCATCAGGGCGAACGCGACGAACGCCGAGGTCAGCAGCATGATGCGGCCGCTCTCCAGGTCGGTCAGGTGGGCGTCGGGGCTCATTCCCTCATTGTCCAGGGGGTGGCCCGCACCTGCCGGGCGGCGGTGGCGGTTGTCCACAGCCCGCCTTGCCCAGTGCCCGAAGCGACCTAAACGTTTCACTTTCTCCGATCTTTGAAAACGTTTAGCAGAACCCCTTGACAGGCGGCACCGCGCATCGAAATCCTTTTCCACGTCCGACGGGCCAATGACGGCCCGCCCAGCACGAAGGGATCAACGATGACCCGAACGCTCACCCCATCGCCGTCGCGGCGCGGGTTGCGAGCCATCTCGCTCGCCACCCTGACCGCGGTGGTCCTCGCCGGCGGTGTCGCAGCCACCACCGCACAGGCTGCCGGCAGCACGTTGCAGGCCGCCGCCGCGGAGTCGGGCCGGTACTTCGGCACCGCCATCGCGGCGGGCAGGCTCAACGACTCGGTGTACACGACCATCGCGAACCGCGAGTTCAACATGATCACCGCCGAGAACGAGATGAAGATCGACGCGACCGAGCCGAACCAGAACCAGTTCAACTACACCAACGGCGACCGGATCGTGAGCTGGGCACGCAGCAACGGCAAGCAGGTCCGCGGCCACACGCTGGCGTGGCACTCGCAGCAGCCTGGCTGGATGCAGAACATGAGCGGCTCCGCCCTGCGGAACGCCATGCTCAACCACGTCACGCAGGTGGCCACCCACTACCGGGGCCAGATCCATTCCTGGGACGTGGTGAACGAGGCGTTCCAGGACGGCTCCTCCGGCGCCCGCCGCGACTCGAACCTGCAGCGCACCGGGAACGACTGGATCGAGGCGGCGTTCCGCGCTGCCCGGGCCGCCGACCCGAACGCCAAGCTCTGCTACAACGACTACAACACCGACGACTGGTCGCACGCCAAGACCCAGGCCGTCTACAACCTGGTGCGCGACTTCAAGGCCCGCGGCGTGCCGATCGACTGCGTGGGCCTGCAGTCCCACTTCAACGCGCAGAGCCCCGTGCCGAGCAACTACCAGACCACGATCTCGAGCTTCGCGGCGCTGGGCGTCGACGTGCAGATCACCGAGCTCGACATCGAGGGCTCCGGCACCGCGCAGGCCGACAACTACCGGCGCGTCGTCCAGGCCTGCCTGGCCGTCTCGCGCTGCACCGGTATCAGTGTCTGGGGCGTCCGGGACACCGACTCGTGGCGCGCCAGCGGCACCCCGCTCCTCTTCGACGGCAGCGGCAACAAGAAGGCCGCCTACACCTCCACACTCAACGCTCTCAACGGGGGCGGCACCGGCAACCCCGACCCCGGTACCGGCTGCACCGTGACCGTCAGCAGGGCGAACGAGTGGTCCGACCGGTTCAACGTCTCGCTGGCCGTGTCCGGCAGCTCGACGTGGCGGGTCTCCATCCAGACACAGGGCGGCCAGACCCTGCAGAACTCGTGGAACGCGACGGTGTCCGGAACGAGCGGCACCCTGACAGCGACACCGAACGGGTCCGGGAACAACTTCGGCATCACGCTCTACAAGAACGGCAACAACAACAACCCGACGGCGACCTGCACGGTCCCCTGACCCGCTGACCCATGACCTGCCACTGGGGGCAGGTCAGCAGCGAGAGAGGCTCGGTTGTGAGCGTGACCGTCGCGCCCGTGTGCCCCTTGTCGGCGCAACGGTCACGCTCACAACCGACTACGGGCGGGGCTGGGCGTAACGGTCCGTCGTACCCGTGCGAGCTGCCTCGACCGGGACGGACAGCGGTACCCAGCCGCGTACGGCGTCGGGCAGGAGGGGCAGCGGCACCTCGACCCGCACGACGGCGCTGACCGCACCACCCGGCGTCAGGCACGGGGAGGCGGAGCACTCCAGGCTGAGCGCGCCGCTCGCCCGCTCGAAGCCCTGGTCCGTCAGGGCGATCCCGACAGCGGCATCGGCACGCGCCTCGCCTGCCGCCGACGACTCGGCCGTGACCATCGCACGGACGGCGTCCTTGGCTGCCCCCTCGGCGGCGAACGCGGCGGCCTGGACCCGCCCCAGGGTCACCACCAGATAGACAAGAGGAATCAGCAGGATCAGGGCGACGCCGAGGAACTCGACCATCGCCGAACCACGCTCCGGCTCCCCCGTTGTCATTGCGCCTCCTCCAGCGCGTGGCCCTGCACGGTGAGCGTCCCGCCGGGACCCAGCAGGCCGACGACCGGCAGCGTCGTGCGCACCGTCACCTCGGTCACCACGAGGCCGTCGACAGTGGTGCGGCCGGCGGTGACGTCGCGGGCGTAGGCCACGGTCAGGGCTCCGGCCAGCAGCGCACGCGTCCGCGCGACGCCGTCGGCGGGACCCCGGTCGGCACGGGCCGCGACGCGGGCGCCCTCCGCGGCCGCGTCGATGGCGAGGGACCGCACGTGCACCGCGAGCGCCACCTGGACCACGCCGAGCAGCAGGGCCAGGACCAGCACGGACACCAGGAGGAACTCGACCGCGGCGGAGCCGTGCTCCGGCCGGCCGGAGCTCATCCCTGGCCTGTGACGCTGCTGATCGCCTGCCGGAACGCGTTCTCCAGCAGCGGGCCGGCCATGGCCCAGAGTGCGACCACAAGGCCCGCCGTCATCAACGTCACCAGGACCCAGCCGGGTACGTCGCCCCGTTCACTGCCCGGTTCGGAACGGGCCTCTGGGGCGGGCTCATGGCCGTCGCGCATGTCGTTTCCTTTCGAGGGGGAAATACGGGGAGTCATGTCAGAGCCCGATCCGCAGGGTGGCCAGGCTGGGGAAAACCGCGAAGACGACGGTGACCGGCAGCACGAGGAAAACGACCGGGACCATCATCAGGATCTCCTTGCGTCCGCCCGCCTCCAGGAGGGAACGGCGGCCGGCCTCGCGGACGTCGCGTGCCTGCGCACGCAGCACGTCAGCCAGAGGCGTTCCGCGCTCGAGCGAACGGACGAATTAGTCCCGGCAACTAGAGGAGAACGACGTGACGGGGGCGCCGACCGGCGGCCGTGTTGCGCAAGGAATGCAGCACCGCGCGCGCCCTGCCTCGTCCGCGCGCATGTCAGTGGTTCGGGTCATACTTCCGGACATGGCGGGATGGCGACCGATGGGTCAGACAGCGGAAGAAGCGGCAGCCCTGCACGAGGACGTCCCGGGGTGGATGGCAGAGGCTCTGTGGGCATGGATTGGCAACCAGATCACCCTCCGGCCCCCATACGAAGAAGACTTTATTCGGATCGACCTCGTGGACAGGTTCGAGCAGCTCCGCCGGTCGTCTAGTCCCGTGACCGCCTCGTTGCGGTCTGCGGTCGAGATGCAAGGCCCTCATGTGGCTGTCGCAACGCTCCGCAGCAGGTGGGACCCGCACGTGGACGTGATTCCGTTCGTGGACTACCTCGTTTCCATCATTCCGGACTCGGACGGGTACTCGGCTGTATCGCTTGAAGAATTGCTGGAGTTCAATGGATCCGCCTGGAAGGTAGGCACTCGTGAGGGTTACCCGGGTTTGGAGCGGCGAGTGCCCTTGGGTGTGCAGGAGGCCGCCGAACACGTCATGGCGAACGCCTCCCACGCGGGCGATATCCTCTCGGAGGCATGGCACGCTGCGTTCGGCGTGAACCCAGATCCGTCGAAGGCGTACGACCGCGCACTCAAGGCTGTTGAGGCCGCGATGAAGCAGCAGGTGTCTCCGAACGACTCGATGGCGACGCTCACGAAGATGAGGAATGTCGTCCGAGACCAGAAGGACTGGACGTTGCCGTTCGATGGCCAGGACAAGGTCACGCCGAATTCTGCTGTCCTGATCGGGATGCTCAACATGCTTATCGCAGGGCAGGTGGGTCGCCACGCGCACGATGGCCCGTTGCCGGTTCCTACACAGGAGGCGGCTGAAGCTGCCGTCATGCTGTCGGTTCCGCTGGTGCAGTGGTTCTCCTCGGGAGCGGCTGCGCGTCCCTGAGGCCTCTGTCATGCCAGGAGCGACCGGAGGACCGTTGCGGCGCCGTCGTCGTCGAGCGTGCCCGTGACGTGATCGGCGGCGGCTCTCACGGGGACGGGCGCGTGTCCCATGGCAAACCCGGTCGACGCCCACAGGAGCATCTCGAGGTCATTCTCGCTGTCGCCGACAGCGACCGTGGCGTCGTCTTCGACGCCGAGCTCGGTACGCACCTTCTCGAGCGCCGTGGCCTTCGAGAGCCCTGGCGGCGTGACGTCTACCCAGTCGGTGCGGGTCGGTATCGCCGTGATCCCGAGAGCGCGCAGGGCGGGCACGGCGCGATAGGCGCTTGGGCCGTAGAGCGCTAGCCGGGGCGTCGGCTCCGCCCAAAGCTCCTCGAGCCCGGTGACGCTGTTCTGCGTGCCGTTGACCTCGGAGTCCGGGAACGGGATGTTCACGCGGTAGCCGACGCCGACGACCTCGGCGGCGATGCGCAGGCCCGGCGAGGCGGCGAGCGCGGCCCGGATGGCGGTCTCGGCTTCGAGATCGTGTTGCGTGATGACCTCGAAGCCTGAGCCGGTCACGTGCGCCGTGACGGCGCCGTTGCTGGCGACGATCCAAATGTCGTCGTCGAGCTCGAGCTCTTGGGCCACGGAGAGCGCGCCGACGAGAGAGCGACCGGTCGCAAGCACGATGTGATGACCGGCGGCGCGGACGGCGGTAGCAGCGGCGCGAACGCCGGGCGACGCAGGGTTGCCCGTGCGGAGGAGGGTCCCGTCTATGTCGCACGCGACGAGTGCGGGCGGGGGCGCGAGGTTCATGCGGTCCAGCCTCGGCGCCGGGTGGGACGTCGGAATAGGTGAGACCCGGGGAGACTTAGGTCTCCCCCTGGCTCCCCGCGTGAGGCACGATGGGTGCCATGAGCGAACGGCCAGCATGGGCGGAGCGCCTACGTCGCGAGCGGGCTGCGCGTGACTGGTCGCAGGCCCGCGCTGTCGCGAACCTGCAAGCCGTCTACAGCCGGGCGACGGGCAAGGAAGCGCCGTCAGCCGAGTCGCTCCTACGGCAGTGGAAGGACTGGGAAGCGGGGCGCGTCACGCCGCGCACATGGGCGCCGCACATCGCCAACGTGTTCGGCACCGTGACAGACGAGCTCTTCCCGCCAGCTCAGCCGGTCGGCGACGTGGGCCTGTTGCAAGAGGCCGGGATGGACACGGCCGACCTAATCGCAAGGCTCGAGCGGTCGACGATCTCTGACGCCACGGTGACGGGGGTACAGGTCACGGTCGAGCGGCTCTGTACGGAGTACCGCTACCGCGACACTCGGGAGCTCCACGCCGAGGGCATGACGTGGCTCCGGCGGATGACGCGGCTGTTGGATGAGCGCTTGACGTTCCGACAGCATCGCGAGTTGCTCTCGCTCGCCGGTCGGCTCGCTCTGTTGGTCGGGTGCGTCGAGTACGACGCCGGGCGACACGTAGCCGCCGAGTCGACGCGCCGGTTTGCACTCGACCTGTCCGGCGAGGTCGACGACCGCGACGTCAGCGGATGGGCCTTCGAGATGTCGGCGTGGTTCGCTCTCACGTCCGGCGACCTGCACCGTGTCGTCGCTGCCGCAGAGCGCGGTATCGAGGTCGCCGGATCGCGGGGCGTCAGTGCCCAGCTCGCCGCCCAGGCTGCGAAGGCGTGGGCCAGGCTCGGCAACGCCCGGCAGGTCGAGTTGAGCCTCGAGCGCGGGCGCGCCGTGCTCGAGGCCCTGCCGATGCCCGACAACCCCGATAACCACTTCGTGATCGACCCGGCGAAGTGGTCGTACTACGAGATGGACGTACACAGGAACGTCGGGAACGACGCACTCGCGACGCTCTACGCCCAGGAAACGCTCCGGGCAGGCGTTCGGCCCGACGGCGTCGAACGGTCGCCCATGCGCAACGCGGAGGCCCGCATCACGCTCGCCGTCGTCGCAGCGCGGGCAGGCGACGCCGACGCGGCGCTCGACTACGGCGTGGACGCTCTCGCCGGAGACCGGCGGTCGGCGCCGAGCCTGGCGCTCGTGGCGCACGAGCTGACGCAGGAATTCGACCGGGCCAAGCTCACCGACGACCCGCGAGCTCGCGCCTACGCCGAGGCACTCGCCACCTTCGCGAGCTAGCGGGCCTACGCTGCCGCGTGCTCCTCGAGCCAGGCGTCGGTCTCTGTCTCGGCGACGTCGGCAGCCCATGCGCGCAGTGCGACGACGTCGGCACGGCTCGAGGCCCGGGACATCGCCAGCCCGAGCAGCGCCGAGCGGATCGCGTACTCGACGCCGGACTTCCCGAACGCTTCGCGCATCGCGGCGATGACGTCGTGAGCGTCACGGAGAGTGCGCCGGACGGCGGCCGGGGCTGGCAGCTTGTAGAGCACGTTGACGGCGGGCACGGCGTACCCGGCGCGGTTCGGGCTCGAGCCGTCACGGGCGCCGAGGAGCGTGAGCCTGTTCACGCGGCCTCCGTCGTCGTGAAGCGGTAGATGAACCGTGTACTTCGCCCGCTCGGGACCTCGACACGCTCGACGTGGTCGAACCACTCCGAGAGCAGCCGGTTCGCGGTCGCCGGGTGGAAGCCGCGATCCGTCATCGCCTCCCGCAGCTCGGCCAGTGTGGCGCCAGCGGCGATCAGGTCGAAGGCCAGCTTGCGGGCGACCGGGTTGTCGGGCGCTGGGCGAGACACACGGCGCGTCATCGGCGGGCCTCCTGGCGACGCGGGTAGGTGCCGACACCGCTCGCGATGGCGGCTCGCTCCTCGGCAAGGAACTGCTCGACGGAGATCGTGCGCAAGTCGCGCGTGATCGTGCGGCGCGGGTCGTCGGGATGGTCGACCATGACGACGCGGAGCACGTCCCACTCCTCGCCGAGCTGCTCGACCAGCCAATTGAACGTGTCAGCGGGCATCGGCTCCACGCCCCACTCGAGCCCGGCAGGAATCTCGACGGCGGCGGGGGCGGTGCTGCGCACCTTGGATCGGATCATGATGTCTTCCTCTGGGGTCGGGTGCCGCTGCCATCGGCGATGGCGCGACGTTCGGCGGCGAGGAACTCGTCGAGAGTCTCGCCGGTCGGCAGGTGCGCCGTGGTCGGCGGCGTGGCCTTGCGCTGGGAGCGGATCACGGCATGTCGCTCGGGTCGAGCGCCAGGGTTGCTAGGGCGCGCTGCAAGGCGTTGAACGTCTGTCGCGCCTCGGCGATCACAGGGTGTAGCTGGACGACGCCGCGCGCGGTGGTGATCGTCGGTTCGTCGAGCTTGGCGACGGCGGCGTCGAGCCAGTCGGCGCGATCGATCAACCGGCCAATCTCGCCAACCAACACGGCGCCGTCGAGAGCGAACGCGTAGCGCTCGATCACATCGAAGGCCCACTTCGCGCCACGGGACGCGCGGGCAACTGCCATGCGCTCGGCGTGGCACGTCTTGCAGCGGGAGCGGTAGCCGCTCGGCTTGCTGGCGTCGCGGACGGCGGTGGACTCATCCAGGACGAGGCCACACGTGGTGCAGGCGAGCGGGCTGCCGTCTGCGGTCGGGATATCAGGCACGGGGCCTCCTTCAGGGTCGGGTCACAGGCGGGTTCGCGTTGTTGCAGGTCAGAGGGCCGTGGTTTCTCTCTCCCACAGAACTTCTCTGGGTGAATATGTTTCGCAATGCCGTGAGAGCGGGAAGGGGGTACCCGGAGGGGTAGCTCCCACCCGGGGGTGGCCGACGGCGGGCGCGGTCACCACTCGCGCGTGAGCCTGTTCACGCGTCCCCCGGTGTCGACGGTGTGCGGGTAGTCGGGACGCTCCTTGAGCGTCGGCATGTCGACGCTGTCGCTCTTCGCTCGGTTGCAGCTCGCGTGACTCGGCTGCCAGTTCGCGGGGTCGAGGTCAGCGCCTCCGCGCGAGTAAGGAGTGATGTGATCGAGCTGGAACGCGCCGGGATGCGGACGCTTCAGGCTGTAGTCGATCGGCTTACCGCAGAGCGCACAGGGCCAGCCTTCACGGCGAGCCTTGGCCAGGAAGCGTGCCCGGCGGTTGAGGTACACGGTGGTGCCCGTGCGAGAGGTAGTCACCTTCGGTGCCTTCCAGGTTGAGGGGCGCCAGGATGGCGCCGGGCAGCAGAGAGCCCCCGTGCTGCCATGAGCGGGCGGCACAGGGGCTCTCTGGGGGACGGGTCAGACGCGGGACACGATGCCGGGCTCGTCGCCGGTCAGCATGCCGTTCGCGAGGGCTGCCTCGATCGGTACGGTGCGCTGCTTCTCCACCCCGGCGAGCTCGGCCTCGCTCGGAGGCAGCGCGCGTGCGGTAGCGAAGGCGGCACGGCGCTCCCGGAACTCGGCGAGGCTCTTAACGCCAGCGAGCTCGACGCCCTCGAGGTGGGCGACGAGTACCGCCGGAATGCCCTGGCCCGTCTTGCCTGCCTCACCGGCCAGGCCCCTATAAGCCCCGGCGAGCGCGTTCGACTTACCCTCTGCTGCCTGCACGAAGGCGGCGAGGTCCTCGCGCGTGTCCAGTGTCGGCGACGCGAACAGGAGCGCGATGGTCGCCGGGACCGGCTCGAAGCCGAAGAGCTCGGCGAGCTGTCGGGCAAGGGCGTCGATCGTCGCGTATGCGCCAGTCACCCGGGCGGCGTTGCTGACGACATCGGCGGGCACGCGCTCGAGGGACGGCGAGCGCTCAGTAAGGCGCGGAACGAGCGGGGCGGCCTCGGCGATCGTGGCGAACGCGGCGGCGATGGGCGCGGCAGTGAGCACCTGCTCGACGATCGAGTCGCGCTCGAAGAGGATCGCCGTAGCGACTGCCGCGTCGGCACGACGCTTGGCGGCGTCGAGGATGCGCCCTCGCTCCGCCTCCCCGGCGTAAGCACTGGCGAGCTTGTCGAGCTCGCGCCCGAGGTTCTTCTCGTCGGCAGCGATCAGGCGGTCGGCGAAGCTGTTCACGGTCGCGGGCGTCGGGTTGAGCTTCGCAAGGGCGGCGTGCTTGGCGCGGGCTGCGACGACCGCAGCGGGCAGCTCGACGTCGAGCCCGGCGAGGGCGGCGAGGATGCTTCGAGGGTTGGTCAACATGTTGGTATGGCTCCTTGGGTGGGGTGTGGACGGGGGCCGGACTTTCGCCGGCGAAAATCCAGGGGTTGGTCAGGCGTCGGCGGCGGCGTCGGGGGTGAAGAGGCCCGCGAGTGCCTCAGCGCCAGCGGCCTCGCGGAGCTCGCGAGCGGCGGGGAGCTGCCGCTCGGCGTCATCGGCGCGCATACGCGCCGCAGTTACCTCGCCAGCGGCCGTCATGGCGTCGCCGAGGCTGGCCTCGGGGTCGGTCTCGACAGCGGCGAGAGCAGCCTCGGCCTCGCGGACAGCAGTACGCAGCGCGGCAAGTGCGTCGGTCATGGTCGTCACGGTGTGGGGGCCTTCCGGCGGAGGGCACTGGTCAGTGCGCGGATGGTCTCGGCGGCGCGGGCGACGTCGTCAACGGCGCGTTGCCGTGACGCGTTGGCGCGGCAGCGGTCGCACCGTGCGTAGCCTTCGGGCTTGCGCCGCCCACACCCGGCAGTCGGACAGGTGTCGAACATGGGTTGTCCTTTCGAACGTTCGCGGAATAGGCAAAGAGCCAGCCCCGCCACACGCGATCCGCTCGGGCGCGCATGACGGGGCTGTCTCGGGTGTGCCTGCGACGGCTCAGCGCCTGGAAGGGGAAGATCCGGCGGGCGGGGCAGGCAGAGGGCGCTGCGCTCGGGCTCATGTGACCTGTTGATAGGTACCCGAGTGCAGCAGCTAGGGGGCGACGACGTCGTCACGTCGGCGGGAGCGGCTCGCCGGGAAGGGCTCCGGTCGGCGGCCCGTGCGGGCGTGTGCGTCAGGGAGCCGAAGGCGCCGGGTGTCCGTGCGGACGTGGGCGCCGAAGGTGGCGAGCGAGGGAAGCGCGTCGGGCGTGGGATCTCCGTGGGGCGGCGGCTAGCCCGGTCGCTCCGCTCAGAGCGACCGGGCCGGTACCAACCAACCGAAGGAACCCACATGCCCTCCTCGGCGCACATGAGCCGAGGAAGAGAGAGGCCCGCGACGCCGAGGTCGGCGAGCGCGAGCGGAGGCAGGAACGTAGTTCTCTGTCATAGGTGTAAACAGCCAGTGGTTGAGCGGTTCCGTGCCATCAGGGCCAATTCCTCGAGGCCCTTACGCTGCCGTCACGAGCCCCTCACGCGAGCCGCTCTGCGCGGTGGCGCAGCCGGGCGCCGACTGCGATGCTCCGTCCCATGGCCTACATCACATACGGCACCTTCACCTACAGCCTTCCAGAGCACACCGCCAGCACAATCGAGGCGGACATTGAGAGATGGCTGAGGTCAGGCGAGCTCGGTACGTTCATGGCCTACGACGGGAACGGCCAGGGCGTAAAGCTCTTCGTCACTCCGGGCGTACCCATCAGCGTCCACTTTGGGAAGATGCCCTAAAGGCGTACGCCCACAGACCGCGCCTGGCGGCGGCGTCGGCACCGCTCATACGTCGGCCTCGATCGCGGAGGCGACCAGGAAACGAACGTGCTCAACGAGCGCCGGGCTGAACGCGCGGTGCGCCGCGACGATCGCGTCGCGTGTCTCGGGGTGACGCCGAGCCCAGTAGGCACCGACGAGCTCGAGCGACCGGAGTGGGTCGTCAGACGACGCCATAGCGCTGGCCACAGGGCCCGGCAGCGCCTCGGCGAGGGCCTCGAGCTCCGGGTCGGGGTTAGACGGCGGGACCGGGGCACCGATCGCCTCGAGCGTCTCGGCATGGAACTCTTCAGGCGAGCGGTGATCGCCGAGCACTTCGGCGGCGTGCTGGAGTGCGTACACGGTGGCCTCCTTGAGGCGTCGGAAGAGTCGACGAATGACCGTCAGGACGACGGCGTTACCTGGGCGAGTGATGCGAAGGCCCATGTCCGCCGCAGCGGCGTAAAGCATCTGCCGCGACACCATGCGCGGGTGCGCCGGGCAACCAGGGGCATAGAGGTCGTCTCGGCCCTCGAGCCACTCCTCGAGCGTGCCCTCGGCGACGGCGTCGGTGCGGTCGTACGTCGCTTCTCCAAGCATGCTCTCGGCCAGGCCGAAGAGGTCGCGGCCGGGGATGCGGTCACCGACGGTGGGCGGCGGCGTGTCCCCGTACGGGTCGCCTTCCAGGTGGGTACGGATCACCCACTCTGCGGATTCGCGCTCTTCGCGGCGTCGGCGGGCGCGGTGCAAGCGCGAGCGCTCGGTCGCAGTCATCGCCGGGGTGCGGTCCTCGGGGGCCGGGCGCGGCGGCCTCGGAACGCGAGGAACGAGCTTCACCCACTCGCGGGCCGCGTCGGCGGCGTACGCGCTGTACGCGGCGCCGGGGAACGTAGCGGCGACGAGAAGGTCGCGGTAGGGCGCCTCGGCGTTGTCCACGTCGGGCAGCGCCGCAAGCGCGGTCTTCAGCGCGGCGACGACGTCTTCGAGTGGGACAGGCGTGCCGTCGAGTACCAGGGTGCGGCCGGAGCGCTTGACGCCGGGGACGGTCACGTGGGCGGCGAGCACGGCAGGGCCGGGCACGCCGACAGCGCGACGGCTGCCGTCGGTGTCGGCGAACCACGTGCGGTCGCGGTGTGCCTTCGGCAGGTCTAGCGAGCGACGTTCGCGGCGCGACGCTAGGCGCGCGTGCTCAATGGTGAGGTGCATGGGGAATCCTTCGGTGGCGGATGGTTGGCGGATTGCGAACAGCCCGACGCGATCCGCCAAGACACGTCGGGCTGTTCGGAATAGAAGACGGCCAGCGGCACGCGGTCTGCTCACCTCCGGGGCCAGGTGTGGCCCGGGGCGAGAGCGGCGCGGCGGCTCCCAGTGCTCTCGAAGTGATAGTCGGCCAGCGAAAGCCCGGTGCTCGTAGGGCTAGGTGACTTCTTCGCCGGGATGGCGGGCGCGCCCCGCGCCGGGTCGGTGCCGCAAGCCCAGAGTGAGGAAACCTGCAACGCGTGTAGAAATCTGGGTCTCTCTTATTACTTGTTCGAGTAGCAGCAGCTAGTAGAGGAACAAGGGAGAAAGACGCTTTTGCTACACCGTTGCAGGGTTCCTCACCCTTGAGCTCCGACCTCGAGGGGCCGCTCCCGGCGCTCCCCCGGCGGCGCCGGAACGGGCGACGCCCCCGACCCGGCGTGGGTCGAGGGCGTTTACACGCGGCGCGTCGGCGCTACGCCGGGCTGACAGCCTCGGCGGCGCCCGCCCACCAGAGACGGAACCGCTCTTGCGGGCGGAACCGGTCGTTGCGCGTGCCTCGGTAGGTCGCCTTCGTGACCTCGACGCGGTCGACGAACAGCGCAAGGAACTCTCGGCGCTCCTCAAGTGACCAGGTGTCGAACCCGGCGCCCCGCTCCCCGGCGATGCCGACGGAGTCGAGCCACACGGAAATGTCGATCGAACCCGACGGCAGCGCAGCGAGAGCTGCCTCGGCCTCGGCGTGACGCCGGGTCAACGCGTCTACCTGCCGGGCGTAGCGCTTGGCGCCGAGCTCACCGTCGAACAGTCCGGCGGCGCGGTCGTCGTCGAGCCGCTCGAGGGTTGCGAGCGCCGAGTCCCGAGCGGCCGTGAGTGTCGAGCGTTCCGCCTCCGATGCCGGGTCGGCCGTCTGGGCACCGTGCCGGGCAGCGACCTCGACGAGTAGCTCGAGGTCGGCCTCGTCTTCAGGGTCTAGCGCGGCGATGCGCCGGAAGACAGCCTCGACGAGCCATGACTCGGTGTGCGGCAGCGAGACAGAGACGCCAGGGCAGTCCGGGCGCTTGCCCGTGCGGTGCCAGGAGCAGCGGTAGGCGCCCCCTGTGGCGCGCCGGTCGGCGACCATGGGACCGCCACACTCGCCACACTTTAGGAGCCCTTGCGCGCCGAGGAGTGACGCCTCCCGGGTCGTGCCGGGCGTCATCGGTCGGGAATCGAGGAGGTCTTGGAGGCGGTGCCAGACGGCAGGTTCGAGCGGCCCTTCCCACGGGCGCATGAGGTGCCCGTCGTCATCCGTGGCGATCACGACGCGGCCTCGCGAGTCTCGGGGTGTCGCTACGTCTCGAGCTCGCCTTGCGACGCCGTGCTCGTCAACATGTCCGGCACGTGTCGCAGGCACGTACCCGGCGAGCGACGGCGACCGCAGCAGCTTGCCGAGCGCGCTCGTCGTCCACGCGGCGCCAGTCGCGGTGCGGAGCCCTAGCGCGGCCAGGCGGGCAGCCTCGGACCGTACCGACGCGCCCGCGAGGACCCTGTCGACGACCTCGCGCACATGAGGTGCCGTGACCGGGTCGGGCTCGAGGTGGCGCACAGTGAGCCCGTCGCGTTGGACCTTGACGGCGCGGAGCCCGTACGGCGGCCGTCCGGACATGTGCGAGCCCGCTTCGCGGAGCACCGCCTTCGCCCCCTTGGTTCGGGCGGAGATGTTCGCCGACTCCTGCTCTGCCATGGCGGCGAGCATCGCGAAGATGGCGGCGCCCATCGGCGTAGAGAGGTCGAACTCGGCTTCGGTCGCCGAGACGAGCACGGCCCCCGCACGCTGGATGCGCCGGACGAGCTCGACGGCCTCGATTACACCGCGACGCGTGAGCCGGTCGAGCCGGTAGACGACGAGCGCGTCGGCTTCGCCGCGTTCCAGCATCGCGAGCGCCGCCTCGAGGCCGGGCCGGTCGGTCGTCGGGTCATACCCGGACCGGCCAAGGTCTTCGTAGCTCGCCACCAACTCCCAGCCGGGGCGGCTCGCCACATGCGCGGCCGTCGACTTGCGCTGGGCCTCCGGCGACGCCGTCGAGCGGTCGTCCCGCTCCTTCGACTGGCGGGCGTAGGTGACGGCGCGCCGTGGGTTGTGCTCCCGATCTGAGGATGCCATGCCTTCAAAGTAACGTGACTAACGCCTCCGTTCCAGGGCCACGACCACCCCCTCGGCGAACCGCGACAGGGGAGGTAGGCCCGACCGGTCGGCGAGCGCCGTCAGGGCGGTGGTGACGGGCGCGCCGGCCCGCACCTCGGCGACCATGCGCCGGATCTCCGCGGCGAGCTCGCCGCGCGCCGTCGAGGCCACGCGTTCGAGGGCGGCGGGCGGGCTCTCCCCCGCGGCGACCGCGAGGGCCAGCAGCTCCGCGATGGTCGGCAGCTCGGCCAGCAGCCGCTCCTCGCGCCGTCGGACCCGGAGGGTGAGGGCCTGGTCGCAGGCCACGTAGCCGCATGCGCCCGCGACGACGACGAGCGCCAGCAGCGGCACGACCGCCGCGCCCCGGGTCGCCGCGAGCAGCAGCGCGAGGCCGAGTCCTGTGGCCAGCCCGGCCACCGTCCACACGATCTGCCGGGCCCGGAAGTGGTCCACCGACTCGACGGATCCTGCCCGGTCGAGCCTTCGCCGTACCTCCTCGCGAGGCGAGCCGAACCGCTCGAGGCGGGTGCCGACGTCGTGCAGGCCGAGCAGGCGGACCACTGCCGAGGTGCGGCTGACCTCGCGGAGGAGCGTCGAGGTCGCGTCACGCGGGCGGAGATACGGCGCGAGCCGTTCGTCGAGGGTGACGGCGCGCGACCGCAGCCGGGCGAGCACGATCAGGAGTCCCAGCGCGACGCCGAGACCTGCGAGCGCCCCTGCCACCCAGCCCGTCACCGCAGCACCCGGCGTTCGGCGGGCAGCCTGCCGATCCGGAGCATCATCCGGTAGGCGATCACGGCGCAGAGGCCGCCGATGACCAGCACCGCGACGCCGGTGGGTGAGTCGTAGGCGCGTGCGGTCTCCGGCCGGGTGGCCAGCAGCGCCAGCACCACCCACGGCCCGGCGACCGCCACCCGGGCCCCGTTCACCGTCCAGCTCTGCCGTGCCTCCAGCTCGCCGCGGGTGGCGGCGTCCTCTCTCAGGAAGCCGCTGAGGGTGCGGAGCAGCCGGCCGAGATCCTGTCCGCCGACCTCGCGCGTGAGGCGGAGGGCCTCCACTATGCGGTCGGCGACCGGGTCGGCGAGGCGCTCCTTGAGCGCGTCGAGCGCGTCCCCGAACCGGCCGCCGGCCCGGTAGTCGTGGGCGAAGCGGCCGAACTGCTCACGCAGCTCGACCGGTCCGCGCTGCCCGAGCTGTGCGACCGCCTCCGGCAGGGACAACCCCGCGCGTACCCCGGAGGCGAGGTGGTCCACGACCTCGGGCCAGACCTCCCGCAGCGCCCGACGACGGCGGCGCGCCCGCGCCCGCACGAGCACCACCGGACCGGGCGTCGTCAGGACGGCGAAGCACGCGGCGATCGCGGGCGAGCGGGTCAGGGCGAGCCCGAGCAGCAGCGTCATGACGCCGAGCGTCGCGCAGGCGCCCACGAGCATCCCGGGCGTGACGGACGGCGCGCCGGCCTGCGTCAGCAGGTCGCGGGTCCGCATCTGCCACGTGACCCGGCCCGCGGGGCGCGGCATCGGGGTCCAGAACGACCACCAGATGCAGAACGCGCCGACGCCCAGGAGGAGGCCGACCACGACGCCCATCAGCGCACCGCCCAGGGGCCGGCGCCCGCCCGGGCGTCCGCGCCCGACAGGGCGCCCGCGCCCGCCCACGGGCCGGCGACGCCGCCCGTCCCCGGACGTGTTCCGGCCGGGACGACCCGCGGGTCCGCGAGCAGGGCCCGCACGTCGAACCCGACGCGCTCGAACCGGTCCTCACCGGGCGGCATGCCGTCGCCGCGCCGCAGGTCGCCGTCGGCGTCCCTGTCGAAGATGCCCGCGGTCTCGATCCGGCCCTCCTCGACCCGCCCGGTGACGGCGACGATCTCGCGCACCTGGCGCCGGACCACGCCGTCCGCGGAACGGTTCAGGCCGAGGTGCACCACGAGGTCCACCGCCGAGGCGACGGTGGGCACCACGAACCGGTCGGACACGTTCTCGCCGGCGAGCAGGGGCAGCGTCGTCATCTTGGCCACGGCCTCGCGCGCGGTGTTGGCGTGGAGCGTGCACATGCCGGGGACGCCGCTGTTCAGGGCGATGAGCAGGTCGAACGCCTCCGCCTCACGCACCTCGCCGATCACTATCCGGTCGGGGCGCATCCGCAGCGCTTCCTTGACGAGACGTCGCAGCGGCACCTCTCCCGTGCCTTCGAGGCTCGCCGGCCGCGTCTGGAGGGCCACGTGGTCGCGGACCGGGAGGCGCAGCTCCCAGACCTCCTCGGCCGAGATGACCCGCTCGGATCCCGGGATCGACCCCGCGAGGGCGTTCAGCATCGTCGTCTTGCCCGCCTGGGTCTGGCCGGACACGAGGATGTTCAGGCCGGCCCGGACCGCGGCGTCGAGGAAGGTCGCGGCCTGTCCGGTCAGCGACCCGAGACGCACCATGTCCGCGAGCGCACGTGCCCGCACCACGTGCTTGCGGATGTTCACGGCCATCCCGCCGCCGGTCATCTCGGGGAGGACCACGTGCAGCCGCTCGCCACCAGGCAGCCGGGCGTCCACGAAGGGACTGGACAGGTCGAGCCGCCGACCCGACGTCTTGAGCATCCGCTCCACCAGGTCACGAACCTGCTCCGTGGTCAGGACGGTGCTGGTCAGCTCCGGCACCCCGCGCCGCGCCACGTACACGTGCGTCGGTGCGTTGAGCCAGACCTCCTCTATTTCAGGATCATCAAGATAGGCCTGGAGTGGACCAAAGCCGCCAACCGCGTCCGAAATCTCCTGGACTACACGCTCCATATCGGGCAGCCCAAGGAGAAGACCCCGTGCAGCGCGGTCCGCATAGTCCGCAGCTGCTTCGCGCACCAGATCGGTTAACCGGTCCGGTTCGGCCATCGGGTCCACGCCGCGACGCCGGACGAGCTCGCGCACCTCGCTCTCAAGCAGGGCGATCCCATCGGCCCTTACCGAGCCGACCGCACGCTCATCGCCGACGTCGAGCCGAGCCGGCCGACGCAGTTCCGTCCGTTCCACCGCAGCGGACATAGTCCCCCCTGAGCTCTTGCCACTCGCGCTCCCCCTGCGGACCGCCACCGACCACGACCCTAGGAGGATCCATCCGGATCCGCGCGCCACAGCAGGAATGCCTGTGGATAACTCGTCCCGCCCCAAGACGCCCGCAGGCGAGCGGGTCGAAAAGTCCTGAAACCCTCAAGCCCAAGCATCCGGCCCGCCAGTTGGTCAGGCGGTTCTGCAGCTGGCCACGAGTCCGGCTCGCAGACCTCGCCGTTTCGACCTGAGACTTCGACGCCATGAGATCTACCCACTACCTACGCTGGCTAGCGCGTCTCAGGAGCCGCCGAGCAGCGACCAGACAGCCTCTCGTTCAGCCTGCAGGGGCGACTCTCAGGCCTGAGGGGAAGCGTCCGCGGCGGGTACATGGCCGAGGAAGCCGAGGACGCAGAGGTCTTGCGGGATACGAGGGGTCCTTGCCGCCGCGTCGGAGAACCTCCTGAACCGAGAGCATCTCGCTGACCGCCGCCACCAGCCCAATGACTGTTCCTCGCACGAATCTGAAGCACTACTGCTACTATTCATGCAACCTACTCAAGCCCTGGAGTGCGCATGCATGAGTTGCCCGAAGCGTCGCGGTGGATGGTCGAGCGGTTCAGCGAGCACGCGCACCAGGTCAGGGCCGCCCTGGCGGAGGCGGCACGTGCGTCGCAGGAGTATGCCCTGGACGCCAAGGCCGGCAGCAGACTGGAGTCCAACGAGGCCTACGGCGCGCTCTGGCGGATCCTTGGCCACCAGGTCGCCACGCACATGAACTTTCTGCCGGGCCATGAGCAGGTCCACCCGAAGGACTCCCGCTTCCCGCTGATCGTCTTCCGCGGGACACTGATCTTCCCTGTGCGGTACGCGAGCAGCCCGCACGGCGGTGACAAGATCCGGATCGACGTGTCCGAGTACCGTGCCCGCGTGTACGCCCTCAATGGGCGTGAGCCGGAGGCCGTCCAGGGGCACCTGGACCTGGGTCAGGAGTTCGATGCTGGCCGTGTGCGCGTGGTGCGTGACGGCTCCTTCGGTTCGGCAGAACGGGTCATGACCGTCGCCTGCGCTGTCTCGGCTCGTGGGGGCCTCCAGCACGTGTATTACGGAGAGGCCGCCCCCGACGCTCTGGGGTACCTCGACTGGACCCACCGGGAGGAACTGCCTCAGTCCCTTCTCGACAGCTCGATCACCGGGCTTGCCCTCGTCAGCGACCCCGGTGTCGGCGGCAGGTTCGACCAGGCGCCGCTGCCCGAGAGCCCGATCTCGCTGCGCACCGATACGGAAGGCGACCAGGACCAGGACCAGTCCGCCACCGGGGGCGGCGGTGAATGACAGCCCGGCAGAGAGCCGGCTCACTGACCGTCAGATTGCTCGGGTGTTCGACGGCTACCGGCTACGGCAAGCGCGACTGCTCGCCCTGCGAACCAAGCAGAGCCTGGCGGCCTCCCTCGGGGTATCAGCTACCGCCGTCGGGCAGTTCGAGTCAGGAGCGACGCCGCCGCGCCCAGACCTGATCGTGCGCATGGCTACCGAGCTCGGCGTGCCGCGCCAGTTCTTCGCGGCCGGTCGCCCGATGGCGCGGCTGGAGACGGCGGACACCTACTTCCGCAGTCTGCGGTCGACCACGGCGAAGCAGCGTGCGAAGGCGGTCTCCTACGCCGAGCAGGTCTGGGAGCTGGTGAACGCGATCGAGCGGCACGTCCGGTTCCCTCCAGTCGCCCTTCCCGGTTTCGTTGGTGGTGAGATCGAGCCAGGGGCCTTCCCCGAAGACCCGAACGCGGCTGCGCGCGCCCTGCGCAAGGCGTGGGGACTAGGTTCAGGACCTGTCGCGCACGTCGTGCGGACCATCGAGAACCACGGGATCGCTGTGGTCTTCGCACCGCTGGCAGACGCCGAGGTGCGACGCATCGACGCCTTCTCGACAGTCGCCCTGTCTCGGCCGATCATCGTGCTCGCTCCCGACCGTGCCGACGACGTGCTCCGGCACAGGTTCACGGCCGCCCACGAACTCGGGCACCTGGTCCTCCACGCCGACCAGGTCGGCGGCGACCCTCAGCTTGAGCGCGAGGCAGATCGGTTCGCCGCCGAGTTCCTCACGCCGGGCCTGGTCATCCGCGACCGGCTACCGCGCCGCGTCGACTTCCAGCGATGGAACCAGCTCAGCGACGAGTGGGGCGTCTCGATCAAGTCCCTGATATATCGCAGCCGCGAAGTCGGACTGCTGTCGGACTCCACCGCGCGACGCGCCTACATCATGCTCAACCAGCTGCAGAACGAAGGGGCCTTCGCGCCACAACCGGTCGGCCAGTTTCCCGGCGAGACACCATGCCTGTTACGCGAAGCCGTCGAGCTCGCGGACGCCAACGGAGTGACCGTACCGTCCCTTGCCCAAGAGCTCGCATGGTCGGCAGCGACGGTCCGCAAGCTTCTGGGGGAAGCAGACGAGCGACCGGCGCTACGGCTTGTACCGACGTAGACCTCGGACGATCGGTGTCCCGAACAAGAACTACGACACCGATCGACGGGACCGGCTGCTCCCGCCCCGGCCAGCCCACACCAGGAAGCGGGACCACCGTTCCTAACCTTCTCCCAGTCATTGTTCCGCGGAATCCAGTCTCCGAACACACCGGACGACACGGCAGGTCGTCGTCGGCTCCTTCCATGAAGTTGGTGAGCGATGGCCCTGAAGCACGTAGACCTTGAACGCTTCTGGCTGCCGGAGGAATCCCAAGCTCTGCATGTCACCGCGGCCGGACGGCCTCGTTTGTCTCCCTTGATGCCGTTGACAAACCGTCGCCATCTCCACGTTCGTCGCGGGACTCCACTACATGCCCATCACGCATGGCGATCTGACGATCACACAGAGCAGCCATCTCGGTGTCATGCGTCACCACCATCACGGTTCGGCCCTCGTCAGCCTGCTTACGCAGGAGTTGGAAGACGGCCGCCGCGTTCTCCGAGTCGAGCGCACCAGTCGGTTCGTCCGCGAGCAGTATCGGTGGGTCGGTTATCAGCGCCCGAGCAAGGGCCACACGCTGCCGTTCGCCGCCCGACAGATCAGCGACTCTCCGATCCACATATCGCGCCACCCCGAGGCGCTCCAAAATCTCACCCACCATCCGGCGTCGCGCGACCTTACCGACCCGACCGCGTCGGTAACGAAGCGGCAGTTCGACGTTCTCCAAGACCGAGTCGCGCTCCAGCAGTGCGAACTCTTGCAGCAGATATCCGAACGTGGAGTTCCGGAAAGCGGCCAGCGAACGGTCGTCGGCACGGGTCATCTCCTTACCCCGGACAAGAACCACTCCAGCGGTCGGTGCCGTCACGTGGCCCACGATCGACAGCAGTGTGCTTTTTCCACAGCCAGATGGTCCCGTGATCGAAACCATTTCGCCGGCGTCGACAGAAAACGTGACATCTCGCAGCGCATGGGTTCGTGATTCGCCGCTCCCGTACCATTTGACGAGGTTCTCTACTTCGATCGCGCGATCCATCAGCGCTCCTCCCTGACGACTTGAGCGAGGTCGGCTTTACGCACGATCCGTGAGGCCCACCACGCTGTTCCACTAACTAGAACCGCTACCCCGATCACGAATGCCGGAACCAAGTCACCAAGCCTGCCGAACTCCGGCAGGGGTACGGCGCCCAATCCAACGAACACCACAACTGCTGGCACGGCAAATCCCAGGCCGATCGCGATCACGACACGCAAAGCTGTCTCCAGAACGGTCGCTCCGCTTAGGCGTCGAATCGCAAAGTCACGAACATTGGAGCGGACGAGCCGAGTTGCCATCGACACGATTCCGATACCGGCCACCACGAGAAGCCCGAGACCCATCGCGAGCTGGATTGACGCCCAGAAAATTTGGTCACGAAAATACTGCCGGCTGCCCTCGGCCGTTCTCGGAAGAACGTGATAATCCGAGCTCTGGCTCACGGTACGCACATACGTCTCCACCTCACGGGGAGATGCCTCTGACATCACAAGGCTCTGCGTGATCTCTTCAAACGATGCCTGCGCCCCCGAGCCCACCGCCTCATCGCGGTACCAGGCGTATGAAGAAGTGAGAACTAGAGAATCGTCTAGGTCGACGAGGCCGTTCCACGGGTCGAAGACAGCTGTGCCTGAAGGAAGCTGTCCACGCACAGTTGCAACATGGGGTCCGAGATCTATGGTGTCACCCACCCGATATTCCCGGACGTTCGAGCCAACCCAGATCCCTGGCTCTCTATCTTTCCTTGGATCGTCGATGCCCCAGAACTCAAGAAACCCACCGATCCCGACGACGACAGGATGAGTCACGCTTGCGTCGCTGAAGTAGTTCCCCACCACCAAGGAGTGGCTGGGCGTCGAACCGTCGAGGGTCCGCGTCAAGTATGCGTCCAGCCCCTCGGTCGGCACACTTGGACGCCCCACGCCCGCGTCTGGGTACACGATCGAGAACATCGTCGCATGCGCATTTTCAAGAGTCCTTATGGCGCGCACCGCTGCGCTCCCGTCGAGAAGTGCCGTCGATGCGACCGCCATGATGAACGTGCCGACGATCACCTGCATGCTGAGCAGCAGAAATCGGCCCTTAGCTCGCCACATATCGCGGAGCGCGAGGCCGAAGACGTCCCCAGCTCGCGCAAGCCCATCATTTAGTGCCTGCACTGGCCCTCCTCACGGAGACGACGGCGGCAAGGTATGCCCCAACTGAGCCAAGGAGCACAACCGCCAGCAGGGGCAACAGCACGGACGGTTGGACGATGAGGTGTAACAGTTGCGGACGCACCGCGGCAACCGTCCCAGCCCCTGCCAAAGCGGCAACGCTTACACCAACCAGCAGGCCTATGCCGACGTCGGTTCCGTATATCCTGGCGATCGCTCGGATAGAACCTCCGACCAAACGGTGGATTCGCCACCTATTGATCGAAGCGACCGCACGATCGAAGAGGACAATTAACAACACTGCAATCCCGGCAATGAGCCCAATAGCGCCGAGCACGAACGGCCTGCTCGACAGCGCGATGCTGGTCGAACTGCGGACCGGGTAGATGTCAACAAGATACTCGGCGTTCACAAATACATCCCTGATCTGAGCCAGGAGTTCGGTATCAGCGGTGTGCACAAAATAGTATCCATTTGCGAGATCAAGCGACGAAAGGTTCTGCAGGTACTCAGGAGAGTTCGCTCCACCAGTCGAGTAGGAACCGATCACCGTTGCCGCATCAGCCCACGGAACAACCTCCCCGGCGCGGTCCGGCACGTTAATGATGTATGAGTCTGACCTGGGCACTATCACGGCGCGCGGAGAACGCAGTTCGTCGTCATTGAACCAGCGACCCCGGACTTCATAACCGCGAGGTGGCGCCGGCCTGGTGCTAAAGTACCCAGCCACCGGCGGACCTGCAGTCGTGAAGTCGACGACCATGTCTACGTCTGCATCCGTCGTGAACAGCAGATCACGAAGGTCGCGCGCAACCTGCGCGGGATCTGCCGACGCGTCGGGTGAAGCAGTGACAGACATGCCGACCGTCTCGTCCGCGGGAAAACCACCCGCTAACGGATCGCGCCGGTCGATAACATCAGCGACCTGCGTCACAATGGCCAAAACCACCAAGCCAAGCACACCTGCGATCAGCCCGGCGGAAACTCGATCTCGGACCCGCTCCCTCACACAACACCGCTCTCATCTTGTGGTCGTGTCCTGTGGTCGTGGCTGCGGGCGACGAGCGCCCACAGCCACGACCACATGCCTGACTACTTCGCCGGGGTCACACCGTCGAGCTCAGAGCTCGCGGGGACCGTGAAAGACACTTCGCGGAGGTCCGCGTCATCTCCCGCGACCAAGACCTCGTTGAGCGGTGCGGTCGACCATCCGTAGTTGAATCGGGTGGAGTCCGCCGCCGGATCCAGGGTGTCACCGTAGTACCGATCCCGCTGACGGATCGTGCCGTCGTTCCGGCCCGAGGCGGAGGCCGTGTAGAGCCGGCCCGTGTCGCCGTGGCCGCCGTTGTAGTAGCGGAGGAAGCCACTCACGGTCCACCGCTGCTGGCCGTCGATGTTCCACCACTCGCTACCCTGGGCCTGGACCCTCCCGTAGTAGTACAGCTGTACCAGTTCGGAGTTCCAAGCCTTGTTGTTTCCGTGCTCATAGACGAGTGCGGCGTAAGCCGCCGTGCCGCCCGCGCCGATGAGCATAGCCGCGCCGATAACGGTCGCGGTCGCTCTCTTCATGATCTTCACGCCTGCATCCTCCACAGTTTGGAATAGCCGACCGTGCGACGCCGCCCAGGAAGGGCCCGCGTCGTCCCGTTGGGACAACATGGACGCTAGACATGCAAAAGTTTAGTGTCAACAAAACTGCGAGCACAGCTTGAAAATTCACCCGCTCGGTCGCCATCCCGCTCCGGCCCGCTCTCCGCCGCGCTTCCCGCTCGCGCCCCAGCCGATCCACCCAGGCAGGCCATGTACTCATGGCCAACATGGCGCACGCCGCAGAAGAGGAACCAGAGGGAACATCTCGCCGCCTCTAGCTAGCCCGCGAGGCCGAGGAGGCGGATTTCCACGCATGAGAAGCTTCGGCGCCGCTCCTCCCCGCGTGCCTGCATCGGCGGGACTCTAGTCCGCACCGGCAGCCCCGCCACCGCGGCGGTCGGGCAGGTCCGGGCAGCCCAGCAGCCCGGTAGCAAATTCGCCCTTGCCACAGAGAGCTCGCTTGTGAGAGCGCTGCCTGTCGCGTCACAGCTCGGGCCGGATGCCGCGTGGGTCGTGGCGAGCAACGGCGCGGTCACCGCACACCAGGTGGGGCGACCACGACCAGGTCACCAAGCAACAAGATCTCGACGTCCAGACCGCGATCCGGGTCGCCGACGCCGCGGCGCCTGCCATCCGTGTCGCAGCCGAGATGGCCGGCACCAGCTGCCGGATGAACAGCCCGTTCGCTGAGTACGAGCTCAACGGCGCCCAGCACAGCGTCCACGGGTTTGAAGCCGCGAGCAGCGCCCTTGACCAAGCGATCGACGAGTTCCAGGAAGCCTGGCTGACCAACGGCCGCCAGGAAGGAGCGTTGTATTCGACTCGATCTCGTCACCCATGAGCGCGAGCGGGCCATCCTGCGTCCGTGCAAGGCCAGCTGTAGCCAGCCACGCACGCAGCTCCGAGACGAACTCCACTCGAAGAATGTCGAGCGGTGCGTGGTTGACGATCTCGCTGGCGCCCCGGTCAGGAGCCGGGCGAGCCACGCGTGCGGCCCAGTCCTGCTGAGATTGACGGAGCCAATCTGACATTTCAGCGCGTGTGGTCACGCTCTCTTGCGCCGCGGCACCCACCTCAGCAACCAATTTGATGCACCCACTTGCCAGTTGCTCACGGTGGTTCGAACCTCGCGGCGCGGGGTACGACGCAGTCCGAGTGGGGCGCGACAGGGCTGGGGCTCTACGGCCGAAGCCACCAGATCACAGCAGGGATCCCGGCCACTCCACCCACCCGCTCCTTCGGGCATGACCTGACCGAGGCCCTGGATGCCACATCCTCTCGTCATGTCAGAATCTGACCGATGATCCCGCCAATCGCTGCCAGGACGGCGACAAGATAGGTATATTGTCGCCAATGACCATGGCTGCTGTCACGAGGCACGCGGCTCCACGTAGGCATGGGGACGCATTGGGAACGCTACAGAGGTACCGGCTCGACCGCGTTCGGAGCATTGAAGAGGCCTGCGAGGTGGTGCAGGGCCTGCGTCAGCGCCCTCTCACCGTGATGGATGAAGACTTGGGTCCAGGTCTGTCCGGAATGTGGCTCGGTTTCCCCAACCACGATCGCATCATCGTGAATACCGTTCACGCGGTCACCGAGCTCCATCGTGCGCACATCATCGCTCACGAACTCATACACATCGCGGAAGCCCTCGATAACCCCGAGCACGAGCGAAACGAGGAGCGCCGAGACGGTTACGACGACCCGACCGAGCGACGCGTGGAGGCGGCAGCAAGTCAATTGATGATCTCATTGGCAGCAGTAGGCGGCACAAGTGACCGCCTCACGGCACTCGAGCTGTACAGATGAACGTCGGGATTTTCGCCTGGATTGCGGTCGCTGTCTTCGTGGGCGCGACTACTTGGACGGCTGTGCGCGCCCGCAAGCGATCCGACGCCGCTCTACCCCTCGGTCTAGGATGCGTCGCGATCGCCTCGGCACTCCGCATACAACCCGTCGTCGATCATCTTCGCCAGGTCACGGACAGTCCGGTCGATGAGGTCACCAAGCACATCGCGCTGGTCGTAGGTTGTGTGCTGATCTCCGGCTGGGTGATGCAGACGCTGACAGCGAGAACACCTAGAACGCCTGTCGTCGTGGGAGCCTGTCTCTGCGCAGCGGCAGTGATGGTCACAACGTTCGCGGCGAGCGGTCCGTGGGTCGCCGCCGATTTGGACTCGCAGATGTCGGGTAAGCCTCTCATGGCGGCCTATTGGGTCGTGTTCTACGGAGCATTCATCGGCGCCACGGCCTGGTTCGCCTATTCCGCTCTCCGATCACGATCGCGACGGATCTGGCAGCTTCGATGGGGCAGCGACCTCACCGCCGTAGGTGCTGGGCTGGCCACGATCTGGGCGGTCGTCAGCCTGCTGGCGCTCCTGCAGCAGATGCGCGACCCGGACGGGTCACATTTGGTACTCGGAATCCAAACTCGCTATCTGATCGTCGGATCAAGCGTGTTGACGACCATCGGCCTCGTTGGACAACTGACCTCGGCGGCTGTCCACGCTCGGCAGCAGCGCTCGAGCCTTGCCTACTTGCACCGGTATGTCACGGCGGCAGTCTCGGCAACGGTTCCGCCTCCGACGCACGACAAGGCCGTGGACAGTTATCACCGCACGATCCAGATCCTGGACGGAATCGGAACGCTTGCGCACTATTCCACGGCAGCCGACCGGGATGCGCTGTCGGCACGTACGCAGGAAGCGCCACCGGAGGTCCTCGTTGCACACCAACTCAAGATGGCGGCGGCGCGACTCACCAATGGCGAACCGCGGAGCACCAGCCCCGCCGACTGGACTGAACAGTTGAAGGACGAGTCATCTCTACCTCGCCTCGGCAGCGCCCTGGAATCGATCGCCAACCGTCACAAGGGCGAGGCGCGCACCGCCTCCATGACCCGATGAACGAGACAAACTCAATGAGTGAAACGGAACCGACGAGCGAGACGGACCTGATGAAAGAGACACGATCAGAACCACACTGGGCCCGGATCACGACCGAGGTCCTTGCGCCCGGATACACGGTCGCCGCGAGCGTGCTCACCATCGGGCTGCTATCGGCCGACCCGGTAGAGGCGTGGTGGCAGGTTCCCCTGCTCGTCGTCCTCGCCGCCGGAGTCCCCTATCTCTTCATCCACGGCTTGGCGCGCCTGGGAATCTGGGAGTCCCGGCACGTCCGCCCCCGGCTGCAGCGCCTTGTCGCCCTCCTCGGGCTCATCGTCATCGAAGCCATCGCGATCACGGTGCTGCTCCTGGTGGGCGCACCACCGTTGACGCTCCGGCTGCTCGCCGCCTGCCTCGCCGGAGTCATCGCCCTGACCCTGGTCACGCCCCTCGTGCGGGCAAGCATCCATGTCGGGGTCCTGTCCGTCACGGCGGGCATCGCCGCGAGCTTCTCCTGGCCTGCCGCAATCGCCCTCCTGGCGCTCAGTCTCCTGGTGGGCGTCGCCCGCATCTACGTCAGGGACCACACGCCTGTCGAGGTCGCCACCGGCTTCATCGTCGGGTTCTGCGGCGGGCTAGTCGCGACTATGCTACTTGTCCCCTAACGGAATGCCGGCCTCGTCAGGCGGAACCGGTGGGAGGTTCTCAGCCTCCCTGAATCGGTCAAGCAGACGTGCGATGGCATCGACGTTCTCTTGCGACAACCCCGCCGCACGAGTGGCGATTGACCGGACACCGTGCTGGTCCAGCAGGTCGTTGAGAACAGCTGAATTGTCAACACTCAAGAGCGCTGATGAGTCGACGTCAAAGTAGGCGCTCAGCCCCTCGATGATCTTCAGCGAAGGGGAACTGGCCCGCCCTGACCGAAGCTGGCTCAGGTAGGCGTCCTTGATCGCGTAGCCGTGATCGTTCATCCACCGGACAACCTCACGATTGGTGACGCGCCTGCCTCCGCGCTCGGCCGCAACGAAAAGTTCGTTGAGCCGCAGCCGAAAAGCCTCGCCGAGCCGCTGACCAGGTGCCGCTCCAGCCGACTCACCGCGCGAACTGTCACCAACCTGCCTCTGGATATCCATCTATGTTCCCTGTCGATATATTGTCACGGGGATGCTAGCCCACTTCGTCTGGACCCGTCCGCCGATCAACAGCCCAGCCGGCCAGAACACAGTGACGATCGCGGGAAGACCGCGACGTTGGCCAACGACAGCACGATCGGGATCTACAGCGGTTCCCAGTCGCACGGTCGAGCTTCTCGCCCGCTCTCGCGTCAGATGAAACCGATCTGCGAGTGCCGCGCTGGCCGCCGTGACCGAGCGTGTTCTGCATTCGGGGGTGCGATGGGACCTTCGCGCGCGTCGTCGTGCCGCACTCTCCACCACGACCAACGGTTCCATGGTCACTCCGTCTTAGGACCACGCCTGCGGGCCACGTCGCCGAAGCACTGACAGCCCGATCGGTGCCCCGTCGAAGTCCTCCCATTCTGCTGTTCCATACAGCAATCGAAAGTGTACTGCCAGCAGAATCGAACGGAGTGATCGGCACCACGACCACGGCGCCGCGTGCTGCCCGTCGGCCCGGGTATCGGAAGCCGAGCTCGTGCGCGCACCGGGAGCAGGAATCTAAGTCACCTAGGCCACGCTCGTAGCCAACTCAAACGCCTGGAGTTCCTGCTCGGCTTCGGCGCCCAAGAGGGAAGCTCGCCACGCTGCCCGACCACCGCTACTAGCTCCACCAGCCGTACGCGCCCAGCGTCCAGCCGATGGTCTTGTTTCGAGTGCGCCCATCCACACGTCGAACGATCCAGATCGCCTGACATGAGACCTGGGTTCAGACAAACCAATGCATGATCCGGACGGCTCTACGGGCGCCCGCAGAACGAGCAGCGCCAGCGCGAACCTGCCGGGACCGACGCAGACGACGACGAGTGCCATCGAAACCTGACGAAGACAATCAAGAGCAAGATGCGAAGCCAAATAATCTGCCCGCTATACAGAATCCAAACCTGCCACGCTTCACGAGCTTCGCCAACTGCCCCCTGTCACCAAATACGGACGCGTAAACCTGGATCCAAGTACAACCGGTCACCACGGTTCACATCGAACGCTTCGTAAAACTCGTCGATGTTACGCAATGGCCCATTACATCTAAACTCGTTCGGAGAATGTGGGGTTGCCGATATGCGGCCGACAACATCTGCGTCTCGGCTCTTTGCGCGCCAGATTAGCGCCCAATTCAAAAACAGTAGCCGAAAGTCGGCGAGTCGGTCACCTGCCGAATCGATCTCCGGCCGATCGCCCGAGGAAGCCAAAAAACCGCGGATCGCCATGCTCAAACCACTAAGGTCCGCGATATTCTCGCCTAGAGTCGCTTTGCCATCAACACAAACTGCAAGTGGACCGCCAACCAACTGCGCTGGCACGTAGGAAACGTACTGGTCAACGAGCGGTGCAACTCTCGCCGAATATTCAGAATAGTCCTCGGCTGTCCACCAATCCGACTTGCGGCCATCGGGACCATACTTAGCGCCGAAGCCATCGACGGCGTGACTGATCTCGTGGCCCATAAGGGAGCCTATTCCGCCGAAGTTCTCCGGCTCATCGGCACTAGAATCGAAGAATGGCGGCTGCAGCATTCCTGCCGGCACGACGACTTCATTGGCGCGTGGATCGTAGTAGGCATTGACTCGCTGGGGATTCATGGCCCACTCACCATGGCTGACCGCAACGCCGATTCTCCTCAGACGCTCACGCGTTCGGTGCTCCGCGAGGCCGCGAACATTCTCCTGTAGATCCGTAGGAGAAATCCTTACCGACGAATAGTCCCGCCATCTTTCGGGGTAGCCAATCTTCAACGACAGAGCATCGAGCTTCGAGAGAGCAAGATGCTTCGTATCGTCAGCCATCCAGTCGAGACCCACTAACGAAGTTCGATACGCGGATATCACGTGCCTGGCGATACGCTCGACTTTCAGCTTGTCATCTTCAGAAAAAAACCGGTTTACGTACTCGCGGCCCACCAGATCGCCCAGAGAACTTTCAACAAGTTCCACGCCGCGACGCCATCGATCGACCTCCCTGACCGCTCCCGTAAGAGTCCGTCCGTAAAATTCAAAGTGACGTCGCGCTATCGCCTCTGGCAGATAGGGGGCGCGAGCAGTGACTACACAGAACGCCGCCCACAGCTTCCAATCAAGCAAATCCATTCGCGCCCAAACCCTGCCGAAATTCGCCAACGCATCGATGGAGTGCACCACTAGGTGCCTCGAATAAGCAGCTGGCAGGCCGAGCCCGTCAGCCCACACGTGCCACGGAAATTGCGGGATCAGTTCGCGAAGAGCAGCGCTCGTCGTACGGACAAACCCCTTATCAGCGCTTTCGGCCTTAAGCTCCCCCGTCAGACCGGGGTGAGCGCTCGCGAGTTGACCCTCCAGACTCATCACACGAACCGAGGCTGTAGAAGCATCGACACCCAACTTGGTCAGAACACCAGCCGATTCAAGTGTCGAACCGACGTGGGAGGCATATTCGGATCTGAGCCTCCCGTGCTCATCGTTGACGTAATGGGCTTTCGACGGAAGCCCGAGGGCTGAGTGTGACAGGTGCAAGACGTTCAGTGTCGCGTCATCCGGATCCGGACCCACCCAGTACCTGATGGCACCAATTGCACCCACACGTTGTAGGCTCCCAAAGGAACGGGCGAGCGCGCTCGCGTCCATCGAGCTAAGCACCCCCGACAACTCATCGTCTATCGCAGCCGTCCCTTGCAATTCAATTTGCTCAGTGTCCATAAAACTCGCATAAAGATCGCCGATCTGAGTCCCTGGACCCATTCCCTCGACGATCGATCTCACTCGGCTCGCAGCAGTGTCGTGGAGCTGCCTGAACATTCCGCTCGATGCCTGATCCTCTGGGATCTGACACTTCTCGATCCATTGCCCATTGACGTGTCGAAACAGGTCGTCTTGCGGGCGGACTTCGAGTGAAAGCTCGTACTTCAAAATTTCGCTCCTCAGAACCATCCAACTATTCAGGCATGCTGTGGCGTTTCCGAACGACACAACCCCCGCGGCAGCAAAAATGGCCACGGGTGTCACATTGTGACAACCTACGCCACCGATCATTTTGGGAATGAGCGCACCGTGGCTAGTACCTTGTCCTTGTCCAGGCTCATGGCCGCCACGAGTCCAGCAGAAGCCGCGGCCAGGAGAAAAGGCCGCGGTCCTACGTTCTCATCCGAGTACGCAAGATCACCGGCCGCATAGACCCCGGGCTTCGAAGTCCGCCCACCAGAATCCACTTGTACGCAGCCGTTAGCAAACGTCAGCAGACCTAGTTGCTCAGCGAATGGCGCAGCCTGTACATAAGAGGAAGCGGCCAGTAATCCGCCAACGATGAGCTCCGACCGGTCCTCAAATGTGATCAGCAATCCCGATGGTGCGGCACTGATCCGCTCAACCTGCCCGTTACGAATGCCAATTCGCGTGGACCTCGCGATCAGCTTGTTCTGTTCATCTAGCTCATCCCCGTTGGGGATGAGGATCAAACCCCGGGCGATCCGATCCAGCATCAGGGCAACCTTGCCCACGTGAGGACCATTTCCTAGCAATGCGACGTCTTTACCCCTCAGCTCAAACCCGTCACAGTACGCACAATCGAAAGCGCCCGCTCCGAAAACTTCACTGAGACCATCAACGTCCGGTAGGACATCACGCACACCAGTTGCCAATAGAACCGCCTCCACGTGGAACTCACGGTCCCTCGCGATCACGACGTACCCGCCATCCGTCTCCCTTATGGAGGTGACCTCGCTGTGAAATTGGTCGACCGTGTCGTACCCTCCGACGGTTTGTCGGAGCTGCTCCAAGAAAGACTCCCGCGACTCCCCGTCATATCCCACAATGTTGTGTACTTTGTCAGCGCGCCCGTTCCGATAGATGCCAGAGTCGAAGACGGCGACTTTACGTCGCACCCTTCCGAGTGTTAGTGCCGCCTGCAATCCTGCAGGCCCTCCACCGATCACTGCCGCGTCATACATATTTCTCACGACTCCTATTCGGACGAGACCTCGTGGCGGATGGCACGCTGCGCTCCATCCCAGATCCGCTGATGTCATCTGGGGACGAAAAAGTCAGTTCTCGCAGGAAAGACACACGAAATGAACCCGCGGTAAGGCGCCCAACTGACGATGACGCTCGCCCATTAGACCTTCGACGCGCAGATGACACCGAGCCGAACCAGGGCAGTAAGGTAATCCCGAACTGGGACATCGAGGTCCGGCAGCCCAAGGTCACCCGTCGACATCCACGCCTGCCCCAGCAACGCCTCAGTGGGCGCCTGAAGCGCCGTTGGCATCTGCACACGTGCACTTCCTGCCTTGAGCTCGAAAGTGTCCGCGGAGGCGTCACCTGTGATCGACCAGGCGGCGCCATTGCGGCCGCGGAATCGAAATCGCTCAGGATTCTCGATCGCATCGACGAGTGCGAGCGGATCAATGATCTCGACTGGGCCGGCCGAGTTGGGCACCGTCGATAGGTTCAAGGTCTGGACGAGTTGCGCCAGTTCGGCCATCTCAGCCACGACCGCTTCACTACCCTGCCCTAGCTGCAAAGCACTCTCTGATCGCCAGGCCGAATCCTCGAGGGCTGATCTGCGGACGTTCGCAATCAGAAAGTCTGCCTTTGTCTGAGGATCGAAGGAAAGAGTGACGTGAACTGATCGTGACTCACCTGACCGGGCTCGGTGCATCCAGCCTCTCGGTAGGTAAAGGACGTCACCCTTGTCGAGCCTCAGATCTCGTAGGTCGAGGTTCGAGTTTAGAATCTCGTCCGCGACACGCGAATCAATATCTCGCCACGACAGCTCTTTAGTCGGCGCCACCACTGGCGAGGCGCATGTTTGCCAGAGCTTGGAGCCATCCACTTGAACAATGATTACGTCGTGGTGGTCGTAGTGCAGTTCAAGTGCCTTAGACCCGGGTGGTGTGATATAGGCGTTGGCCGCTACCTCGACACCCAGTTCTTGCCCAAGTTGGGCTGCAAGATTGCGGACGGTAGGCGACAGTTCGTGGACCCGGTTCATTACCACCGAGTATCCCTGCATCATCGCGCTCGCGACGGAGGCCCCGTCGACTCGAACATATGGGCCGTCGCCGACAAGGTATCGCCTGCTGTCTAGCGCTTCGCCATCCTTGATCAAGGTCACGTTCCGGCCTTCGACCAGGGGATGCATAAGCGGCTCGGTCAGATCGGCAACAGATACCAAATCGATGCCGGTGCGCGTAGCGTGGCGGGACGCCCGTCCGAAGTATTGGCGCCGAAAATCCCCAGAATCAAGCTGGAGTAGGCTTTCAATTGATCTCATTAGTCACCCATTCTCGCTAGGCACTCCACGCCGGATGGTCTTTACTGCGTTTACCGCGCCGGCAATAAGTATCATTACTATGGCCAATATCACCATTCCTCTGTCTGCGCCGTACCAATCAGCGAACAATCCGGCGATCAACGCTCCAACTGGTGCGAGCGTTCCCCCGATCAGTCCGAGTGCACCATCTACCCGGGCACGGAGATCGACAGGGACAGCTGCGGCGCGCACTGAATTGAGGGCCACGTTTGACATGACAGCCGCAACTGAGATCAGCGGGAGGAAGACCGCCATCAACGCGGGCGTGGGTGCCAGCGCGGCACAGAGTAACGAAGCCCCGATCGCCCATCTCGACCCGATCACAACGACTGCTGGCGCCACTCGCGCGACGACTCGGGGTGCTATCCACGCACCAACAAGACCGCCCGCTCCGAGCGCTGCGAGTACTAATCCTGACTCCCACGGACTTGCGCCCATTGCATCGAGCCGTGCTATCGCTGAGATTGGGAACGCAACCCCAATGATGTTGGTAGCTGCCACCGCAATCCCTGTCCAGAGGAAGAACGGGTTGACGATCAACCACCGCAGACCGGCTTTCACCTCCAGTTTGCGACGAACCTTAGGGGAGTTGCTGGAGATCGCGACATCGCTTGGGAGCCGGCGGGCCGTGAAGAGAGAACCTCCTGCCATTACGGCGCTTGTTGCGAACGGAAGCATTGTGGCAACACCTACCAGGGCGCCCGCGAGTGATGGCCCGAGAAGTGTTCCTATGCGCGTTCGTACTTCGTTAACGCTGTACGCATTTGGGTAGTCGAGCTCAACCACATAGCTCGGCAGCGCAGCACGCTCGGCCAGCGTCGAAAATAGCGTGCATACGCCTTCCAGGACCATCAGAACACACAGCGCTGCCAGGTTGAAACCAAAGATGATCGTTGTAAGCACGAACGACACCAACACAGCCAGACGGACAACTTCGGAAGCGATCAGTGTGCGTCTCTTGCTCCACTGGTCGACCAATGCTCCGGCATGGAGGTAGAGAATCACGCTTGGGGCAAGAGCGACGAACCCGACCGCTCCAGCGAGCGTCGGAGAGTTCGTCTCAGCGAGCACCACCATCGGAGCCGCGATGGCGACAACCTTCGCGCCAAGTTGTGAGAATGTTTGGCCGACCCAAAGGAGACGGAAGTTCCGGTTGTTTTTAAGAGGTGCCGCCGTAGTTGGATCCGCCGGCCTAGTCGGAGCCACCGACCACCTCGGCAATCTCCAGTCGGACGATCGATCGCGCGAAGTCGACGTTCTGATTTGGAGCGCCGTCAAGCTCGTCGATGCGGATGGTTTCGCCGTCGAGGATTCGCTTGACCAGGTCGATCGCGGCACGAGGGACGCGATAGGTTGAACCGTTCACCTCAAGCTGTCCATCAGAGGCACCTTCGTCCACTTGCACGGAGACGTGAGCACCAGTCCTTCTCCGCAGTGCGCTAGACGCTCCAAGCGAGTCGGCCGCCATCTGCGACGTAAAGAAGTCGTTGGCGGTGGAGCCTTCCCCCGCATGCGGCATCGAACGCAGGTTGCGGATTGCGTCACGCCAATGCACCGCGGACAGCTTTCCTGACAGCGCTTCTACCGCTGATCGAAGTTCGATCTCGAACTTCTCGTTTTCTGGGTCTAGCAGTGGGTTTCCTGCAAACCTCAGATCCGAACTGACCGCCTCGGTCACCAAGTCCACGAGAATATCACGCCAGCGACGTGACTTGACCATCAGGGAGAGGTGAACCGATGTCGTTTCTGTGGCCGAAGCGCAGTGCGGTGTTCCGAACGGCAAATAGAGCACGTCACCCGGTTGGAGAGTGATCCGGTGGTCGGGTTCTCCCAGTTCCTCTAGCGAATACCAGTCCGCGACTCCGTCACGCTGGAGGCTCGGGTTCCAGAGTAGCCAGTCCTTCGTACCCTCCGTCTGGATCACGAATACGTCTACCGAGTCCCGATGCGGCTTAAAGCCACGTCGGCCGGCTGGCGTGACGAAGCCAACGGCGTCGCTCCTCGTCCCAAAAGCTTCACTGAGGCCGCGGGTCAGTTGACGAATGTGGGGAAGATAGTGATTTAGCGATGACCAGGTGATCGTTGCCCCGGTCTTGAAATGCTCGATGACTCGCGTCGGAATGACTGCGTCAGTGATCGTGTCGCGCTGGATCCTTCGAGTTTCGGTGTAGGTGCGTGGATGTACGAGTTCGCCCGACTTCGTCACCGCGATATATGGCGGTCGGATCGCATCCGATACAAGGAGCTCATCGAGCATCTCGGCAGAGAGCAGCTCGGTGGCGTCTGACTTCAGCGCCCCGAGACGTATCATCGGCTTTCGGTTGAAGTAGTCCTCGAAGAAGACATCGGTGTCGCCGACAAGGTCAGACAGTTGCGGAACTCGAATTGAGGCCATGCGTTTTCCTAACTGTGGGCTACCCGGCCTGGTGGCCCCACACATGTGTGGGGCCACCGGGGAATCAGAAGATGTCGTTGCAGCAGCGAAGAACTTCGCTCTCCTCGATCACTTCGAACATGTCCGTACCTCCCTCAGATCTCGTCTCTCACTTGGGCACCTGGGTTGGCATCCGGAGACGGCTCGCGATCGACCCGTCGTTCCCGGTGCGATCACCAGGTTGGACCATCCGGCTCCGTGGAGTCATTGCCGAGTTGGCATCGCTGTACCCCAGCGCCCAACTGGCGCACCCTCGGGTGAAACGCCGCAGTGGCGTTGCAACGGACCGGTCCGTGTGCGTGGCCCGTTCACGCAGGGCTCGATCGAGCTCCAACGGCGTTTCTCCGATGTCGTAGAACGTCGTGCGCGGTCGTGTCTCAGTGGTCGACGATGATGTGGATGACGGTTGGGAGTTCGTCCAGTCGGCTGCGGTAACCGGTCGAGAGGATGCGCCACTGCTTGAGCAGCGCGGTCGTCCGCTCGACGGGCACGCAGAATCTGGCGAAGGCAGGGTTGAAGCAGATGTCCCAGGCGACGTCGGGCTTGCCCGCGGGCCCAGGCAAGCAGCCCATGCGTAACGGGCGGCATATGCGGAGTCAGTCACGGACCGCCAGGTCAGGGTTACTCCGGCGGCGGTGTGTGATCTGGTCGGTCGAGCCCACGAGACGCAGCGTGACTGAGTCGTGACGCCGGCCGGGTACCCGCCCGAGGCGCCGACCTGTGCGTTGGGTGCTTGCTTACGGTTCTCGGTAGCGCATCGGTCATTCGAACGGCCCGGAACCTGGCGTAGACGACCCGGATCCAACCGAACGCGAGGGCCCCCACCGGCCAATTGGTATCGGCAGGTCCTCGTACCTGGCCGCAGTGTTCGGCCTGGACTCCTCCTAGTCGGCTAATCGACCGCAGCACGCGCACCGAGTTCTTCCAGGGCACCCTGATGTGCAGATCTAATTCACGACACTCAGGTCCTTGCAGGTCAGAATGCCCTCTCCCTGTTCATGGTCTCTCCGGCTGCGCAGAGTCAGAGGCTCGGAGTCCGTTCCGAAGTAACGTCCGGGGCCGGCGGAGCGGTGCGTACTAGGGGAAGAGGTCACGGGCCGCGCTCACGAGCCTAGTGGCGGCTGGAAGCAGCGCGCGTCCATGCTCGGTGAGCTCGACGACTCCCCGGCGCGGGTCGTACTCGAGGAGAGTTCGGCCACCAAGTTTCACCTCGAGCTTTGCGATCCACTTGCTCGGAGAACTGGCGTCGAGATCACACTGCCTAGCAACCCTCGCATAGGAGTTGAGTTCTGCAGACAGGACAAATACCTGCAGGTGCTTTATCGGAACATCGAAGAGTTCAGGAGGGCTTGAATCCGGCATCGACACCGCTACCTCTCGTTCGTCGAGTTGCGGACACGCTCAACCACGAGCAAGGACCAACCGCTTGTCTCTGCCCCTATGGCCAGCACGTCGGCTATTACCCCGTGAGGCCGCGCCCCGGAGGTGGCGTCCCTATTCGCCCCGCGGCGCGGCAAAGCTGCCCTATGAGATGGGCAAAATGTCCAGTTGGGCGGGGATGTGGTTGCCGGCACCGCGCGGCTGACGGCTTGCGGGAACTGAGCGGTCATCCCACTCAGCACGCTGTGCTTCTCGGCTACAGCCGGGTCGCGAGAGCCCTCGGGTGCCTTGAACACCGCCGAGCTGACTGCGGCCCAAACCACATCTGTCTGCACCACACACACCGCCACCTGCCCCGGAGCGATGGCAGTCACGACCAGGCGGCCTTCTCCTGATCCGGAGTGTCCGGCTCGCTCGGCCGATTCGTGGTCACCCCAGCCCAACGCTCCCCGGCCCGCCCTAGGCCAGCCCAGCGTGCAGCAGCACCCGGATCCAGCTGACACCAATCTGGCCCGGTTGGCGCCAAGCCTTTGGCACCAGGCGCCTAGCGCCAACGTCTGAAAGCTGTCGAGCAAGCGCTGCTCCACTGCTACCAAGCCGTGGTGCACGCGAACACCAGCTGAGCGGTCGTTCAACGTCACGACACGTTCGCCGACAGTGTCGCAGGACCGGTACGCCACCCGTAAGGGAGTCTCCGCCCCTCCCTGGGTCTCGGGCGCGGTGGCTTGGCCATCCAGCACGACCTGCGTGGCAGCACCGGCCAATCCACGGCTGGCCCCGAGCTTCCACTCCAACTCCGCAATGTCCGAGGCGCCCCACGGATTGCCACCCACCGCCGTGATCTCCGGAACTTGTTGACTCACCTATGCCCCCGCGTGTCTTCGTTCCCGCATCAATGCAAGTCAGAGTGGCGTGGCCGTCGCGTTCTGGACTCGCGAGCATGAAGAGACCGCCTCGCGCGAACTCTGTACACAACGTCCCCACGCTCGCGTGGGGACGTTCCGTGGTAGGCCGCCCATGGCGTCCGCACTTTGCCCGCGCCTTCCGGTTAAGCCATCACAGCTCACCCTCAACTAGTGGCTAGGCGCGTAACGCCCGTGCAATTGCTCAACCCTATTGAGCATGGCTCCAGACCTTCCAAGGACCAGCTCGGGCTCCGCTCGCTGGTCTCTGGCGGTGCCGGAACGCACCGACCGACACCTACAATCGGCGGCCAGTGAGAGCCGCACAGTGATGGCTTCATGCCTCTCCTCGTGGTGACCAGGCGCGGACGTCCCGGCAGCGCCCAACGACGCTCTCGCGATTCGGGTGGTCCACACCGTAGATCAGGCTGTACTGTCAGCACAACAAAAGTGAGAACTCGTGCTGCCAATACACCGATGTCGGCCGTCCTGCTCGGTGCGCATCGACGGCCGCTGGCGGCCATGCGGGCCGCGCGTGAGGACGGCGCCACCTGGGAACAGATCGGCCGGGCCCTGCGGATCACCAAACAGAGCGCCCAGGACTTCTACAAGCGCTGGGAAACCGACCCAGACGCGCTTGATCGCGAACCGACAGACGGCGAGCACTGGTCTCCCGACCGGCGTGACCGCCTCCCCAACATCCGCGCTTGCATGGACGCTCCACGGCCGCCGATGTGACCGGACTCAAGCGCGAACAGGACACCCCGGGCCGCGCATGGGACTCCTGCCGGACATCACATGCGAACTGCGTGCTGCCGCGTCAAAGTCGTGTCCTCTCGGTGTCCCTACGGGTCACCGGCAACGACCTTGGACAGCACAGTTGCACCGCGACGGGCAAGTCCCACACGCGAAACCTGCACTCCACGAGGTCTTGCAGTGCCCGCCGTCATGGATGGCGGGACCCAAGCCCGGCCAGGGCATCGAAGCCGGGCACGGAGCCATGGTCGACGAGCCAGGATGTGAAAACATGCGCAAGGCCCCACCCGCAACCAGCAAGCCCGGCATCCCGCCTAGCGCTCACGCAGGCCGGCGAAGCGAGCCCGACGAGTTGGAAGCACGCATCAGGAAGTTCGTTGACGACCGCCCCCACTTCTCGGCAGACCTCGTAATGGCGATCAATCGAGCACTGACCACGCCGCCCGATCGTCCCTGAGCAGAGTGATGTGGGTCAGGACACCCGGTTGCGAGAGAAGGTTTGCAGCTCGCGACGGTGCGTTGAGCCAGACCTCCTCGATCTCCGGGTCGTCGAGGTAGGGCTGCAGCGGGCCGAACCCGCCGACGGCGTCGGTCACCGCCTGGGCCGCTGCCACGGGATCGGCGAGGGGCGGCACCACGCCGACGCTCGCCCGGGTCGCGTAGTCACCCACCGCGTCGGTGACAAGGCTCGACAGCCCCGCCCGGTCACCGATCGGGTCCAGCCCCCTGCGCCGCACCAGCTCGCGCACCTCGTGCTCGAGGATGCGCGCCCCCTCTTCGCCCATGGCCGATAACGCTAGGGCCAAATGTTCACCTTTGCAGGGCGCCCTGTGGATAACTTTCCCCGCGACCCCGGGGTTATCCACCACATCCACAGGGTTGTCCACATACGCGCAGGTAAAGAGGGTTGTCCGCGGTGTCCGAGATGAACTCGGGGTGGACGCGGGGTGGATATCGTCGACCCCATGAGCTCCCTCCATTCACCTGGCCGCGGCCAGGACCGCTGGCAGGACACCGCGAGCGCGGCGGGCCTACTCGCCGACGACGGCACCGTCGCCGCGACGATCTTCGCCGAGATGTCGGCCCTTGCCGTCCGCACCGGCGCGATCAACCTCGGCCAGGGTTTCCCCGACGTCGACGGGCCCGAGTACGTCAAGCAGGCGGCGATCCGGGCGATCGAGGAGGGCCGTAACCAGTACGCGCCGGGCGACGGCGTGCCGGAGCTGCGCCGCGCGATCGCGGACCACCAGAAGCGGCACTACGGGCTGGACGTCGACCCCGACACCGAGGTGCTCGTGACCACCGGCGCCACGGAGGCACTGGCCGCGACCATCCTTGCGCTGACCCGCGCGGGTGACGAGGTGCTCACGCTGGAGCCGTTCTACGACTCGCACGCGGCGTCGATCGGCATGTCCGGCGCCACGCACGTGACCGCTCCCCTGGTTCCCGGGCCGGACGGCTTCCGCCTCGACGTCGAGGCGCTGCGTGCGGCCGCCACCCCTCGCCTGCGGATGATCGTGCTCAACTCCCCGCACAACCCGACGGGGGCGGTGCTCACCAGGGACGAGCTGGCGGCCGTCGCCGCGGTGGCTCAGGAGCATGACGCGATAGTCGTGACCGACGAGGTCTACGAGCACCTCACGTTCGGCGCCGAGCACATCCCGATCGCCACGCTGCCGGGCATGACCGAGCGGACGCTCACCATCTCGTCGTCGGGCAAGACGTTCTCGTTCACCGGCTGGAAGGTCGGCTGGCTCCACGGGCCCGCCGACCTGGTCACGGCGGTCCGGACGGTGAAGCAGTTCCTCACGTACACGTCCGGCGCACCGTTCCAGCCCGCCATCGCCCAGGCCCTCGCCGACGACGACACGCCCCGCGCCCTGGCTGCGGCCCTCGCCGTACGCCGGGACCTCCTCTGCGCCGGACTCGAAGCGGCTGGTTTCACGGTGAACCGCCCGGCCGGCACGTACTTCGTGATGGCCGACGCGTCGAACCTGATCGGCCGCCTCGGGCTGCGCGACGGCGTCGAGCTGTGCCGCCGTCTGCCCGAGCTCGCCGGCGTGGTGGCGATCCCGGCGGCGGCGTTCTGCCGCGCGGGCTCGCCGACGGCGAAGGCGCTCGCCTCGCACGTGCGGTTCACCTTCGTGAAGCGCGAGGAGGTGCTGCGCGAGGCGGCGACCCGCCTGGCCCGGCTCGGCGTCCCGCTGAGCTAGCCGGCCGCGCCGGGTCGGTCGGCGCGCTGCCCGTCAGCCCCTCAGCCCGCGAGCAGCGAGACCGCCACGGCCAGCATGATCAGCGCGATCACGCCGTCGACCACGCGCCAGGCACCCGGGCGCTTCAGCACCGGGGCGAGCAGGCGCGCGCCGTAGCCGAGGCCGCAGAACCAGAGGATGCTCGACACCATCGCCCCAGCGGTGAAGAGCCAGCGGTCGTCGCCGTAGGTGGCCGCGACCGAACCCTGCAGCAGCACGGTGTCGAGGTACACGTGCGGGTTCAGCCAGGTGAGCGCGAGCGTCGTGAGGACCACCGGGCGCAGACGGCGGCCCGGGCTGTCGCCGAGCGCGCCGTCCTCGGCCGCCGCGAGCTTCGTGTCGCCGCGCACGGCGCGCCAGGCCGCCATCGCGCCGTAGCCGAGCACGACGGCGGCGCCCAGCCAGCGCATCACCTCCACCGCGTCGGGCCAGCGCTCCACCAGCGGGCCGAACCCCGCACCGCCCGCCGCGTAGAGCAGCGCGTCGGAGACCGCGCAGATCGCCGCCACGACGGCCACGTGCTCACGGCGCAGCCCCTGGCGCAGCACGAACGCGTTCTGGGCACCGATGGCGACGATGAGCGAGAGACCGAACCCGAGTCCGGCGAGCAGGGTGAGCATGTCTTCCACGCTAGGCAGCGCAGCGAGTGAAGACCAGTTCAGGTTTTTCAGGGTGCATAAGAAGAACTGAAGACGTCAGACTGTCGACATGCGATGGGACTCCCGCCAGCTCGAAGCGCTGGCCGCCGTGGTGGCCGAGGGTTCGTTCGACGCGGCGGCACGGGCGCTGCACGTGACGCCGTCCGCCGTCAGCCAGCGCATCCGGGCGCTGGAGAACGCGGCGGGCAGCGTGCTCGTGCGACGCGCCCGGCCGGTGGTCGCGACGGCGTCCGGCCAGGCGCTGCTGCGGCTCGCCCGCCAGACGGAGCTGCTCGGCGCGGAGATCGCGGCCGAGCTCGGCGCGAACGATCCGCACGGGCACCCGGACGGACGGGAGGCCGACGGCGGCACGCCCGCCACCTTCGTGACCGTGCCCCTCGCCGTCAGCGCTGACTCGCTGGCCACCTGGGTGCTGCCCGCCCTCGCCCAGGTCGAGGGGGTCACGTTCGACCTGCACCGCGCGGACGACAGCCGCACCGCGGACCTGCTCCGCGAGGGGGTGGTGATGGCAGCGGTCACGTCGCAGACGGCGCAGGTCCAGGGCTGCCGCAGCACTCCGCTCGGCATCATGCGCTACCGGCCGGCCTGCACTCGCGCCTTCGCGCGGCGCTGGTTCCCCCACGGCCCGACGGCGGAGGCCCTGGCCGCCGCACCGGTGGTCGTCTTCGACCGGACGGACGATCTGCAGGACATGTTCCTGCGGGAGCGGGCGCCGGGGGCCAGGCCGCCGCGGCACCACGTGCCGAGCACCGTCGAGTACGAGGAGTCGATCCATCTCGGGCTCGGCTGGGGCATGCTCCTGGACACGCCCTCCCTCGGGGGACGCGCCGCCGGTGACGACATCGCGCTGCTGGAGCCCGGCACGACCGTCGACGTCCCGCTCCACCTGCAGCAGTGGAAGCTGCGCTCGACCGTGCTGGACAGGGTCACGGCAGCGCTGCGAAAAGAAGCAACACGAGAGCTACTACCTGCGTGAAATCTGGACGTACCCCCATCATTAACCGTGATTCAGTCTTCTGCACTTCCGAATCATGAACCGGACATCCCGTGCCCGACTTCTTACCGTTCAGGCATGCTCTCCGCCCTCGCAGGCATGGCTTTCGGTCTCTCGCTCATCGTCGCCGTCGGGGCGCAGAACATCTTCGTTCTCCGCCAGGGGCTGCGCCGTGAGCACGTCGGACTCGTGGCCGGCATCTGCGCCCTCAGCGACCTCGTGCTCATCTCGGCAGGGGTCGGCGGGCTGGGTTCCATGATCCAGAGCGCGCCGCTCGTCGTCGAGATCGCGCGCTGGGCCGGTGCCATCGTCGTCCTCGTCTACGGGGGCATGGCCGGGTACCGCGCCGTCAAGGGGCAGCGGGTGGTCATGGGCCGGCACAGCGTCACGGACCGGACGGTAGGCGCCGCCGTCGCCACGACGCTCGCCCTGACCTGGCTGAACCCCCACGTCTACCTCGACACCGTGGTGCTCGTGGGCGGGCTCGCCGCGACGCACGGCGACGACCGCTGGTGGTTCGGGCTCGGCGCCTGCGTCGCCAGCACCGCCTGGTTCGTCGCACTCGGCTACGGGGCGCGCTACCTCGCGCCGCTCCTGGAGAAGCCGGGCGCGTGGCGCGTGCTCGACAGCGTCGTCGCGGTGACCATGGTGGTCGTGGCGGCGTCGCTGATTCTCGGCGGGTCCTGAGCCGTCAGTACCCGTCAGTCCGCGTCAGGCACAGACGCCGTCGAGCAGGACCTCGGGGCTCGGGCTGGGCTTCGGCGTCTCGGGCTTCGTCGTTCCCTCGCCACCGGTCTCGGTGCCGTCGCCGCCCGTCCCCGTCTCGCCACCGGTCTCGGTGCCCTCGTCGGTCTCGCCGGTCCCGGCGTCACCGCCGTCGCCCTCGGTGCCGCCCTCGGTCCCACCTTCGCTCGCGCTCGGCGAGCCGGACGGCTCCGCCTCGGGCAGCACCACGCTGTCGGGCGGGGTGTCCGCCGCCATGCGCTGGAAGATCTCGGCGGCCTCCGGACCCCAGCCGATCCCGCTGGCGGTCCCCTCGGTGGTGTCGTAGACCGGGATCTTCGTCATCACGATGTTGCGCTTGTCGATCTCCCGGAGCGACCAGGCGAGGCCCGCGACCTTGCCGGGGTCGGCGATGTCCGGGTCGGCGCTCAGCGAGCCGAGCGCCGCGTTGATCAGGCGAAAGGTCTTGGTCGGGTCGGCCAGCGTCTCGGCGGACAGGATCTGCCGCAGGGTGGCGTTGATGAACGCCTGCTGCCGCTCGATGCGGGTCAGGTCGCTACCCATCTCGAGCCCCATGCCGGTGCCCTTGCGCACCCGGAGGAACTGGATGGCGGTCTTGCCGTCGAGCCGGTTCTCGCCCGCGGGCAGGTCGATCCGCGCCGACCGCGGGTCGCCGTGCAGCGCCTCGGGCAGGCACATCTTGACGCCCCCGAGCGCGTCGACCACGTCGATCACACCGTTCATCTTCACGACGGCGTGGTTGGTGACGGTCACGCCGGTGATCGCGTTGACGGTGTTGATCGTGCACGCGGCGGCATGCTTGAGCGACGTGTGGCCGCTGCCGACCTCGAACGAGGCGTTGAACTTGTCACGGTACGGCTGGCTCTGGCTGCCGTCCGGCAGCTGGCAGGACGGGATGTCCACGAACGTGTCGCGTGGCAACGACACGATCTCGATCCACTTCCGGTCCGCGGCGATGTGCACCAGCATGGTGGTGTCGGACCGCATGCCGCTGACGGTGCCGCCGATGTCGGCGTTGCTCCCGTCGCGGATGTCGGTACCCATGAGCAGCAGGTTGACCGGCTCGTCCTTGAACGGGTCCGACGGGTCCTTGGGCTTGACCTGCTCGGCCACCAGGCCGTCCAGGTCCTGGACCTCGATCTGCGAGATCGCGTTGTGGTACGCCGTCGCCGCCGCGGCGGAGCCGAACGCCATCACCCCTACGAGGCTCATCGTGACGCCTCGCACCACGAACATCTTGCGCCAGCTACGCACGTGCCGGGGCTGGCGTTCGCCCGATCGAGCGTGCCGGGGTACCCCTTGGATAATCTCGCCGACAGGTCGGACTGCCGTCCAGAAGTCACTCGCCACGCCCCAGAGACTATGGCCTCGGTGCAACAAACGTGTAAATAACCCTCGCACTTCCCAGGCAGGTTCCAGCCCGTGACAGGGCGTCAGTCGGCGCAGACGCCAGGCAGCAGCGAGGGCGACGGAGACGGGTCCGGCCGGTTCGACGGCGTCGTCGAACTTTCCGAGCCGCCCTCAGCGCCGCCCGCCGAGCCGCCCTCCTCGCTCGCGTCCGGCGCGGGCGTCTCGCGCCCCGGCGGCGGTTCGTCGGCTGCCAGGCGTGCCCAGATCGCTGCAGCGTCCTCGGTCCAGACCACCCGGTTGGGATCCGTCGGGGCAGCCACGACAGGCAGCTCCGTGAACACGATGTCGGCCGGGTCGATGTCCCGGATGCTGAAGGCGAGGCCGGCCAGCGCCGCCGGGTCGGCCAGGCTCGGGTCGGCCGAGATCGCGCCGAGCACCGCACGGATGGTGCGGTAGAGCTGCGGCGAGTTGGTCACGACGTTCTGGTCCAGGACCTGGCGCACCAGCGAGTCGACGAACGCCTGCTGCCGTGCGATCCGCGTGAGGTCGCTGCCCTGCTCCAGGCCGAGCCCCGTGCCGTGGCGGGCCCGCAGGAAGCCGATGGCCTGGCGCCCGTCGAGGGTCTGCTCCCCGGCGGGCAGCTCGAAGCGCCCGTACGCCGGGTCCTGCACTAGCGGTTCGGGCAGGCACATGCGCACGCCGCCGAGCGCGTCGACGACGTCGACCACACCGTCCATCTGCACGACCATGTGGTTGGTGACCGGGACGTCGGTGAGGCTCTGTACCGCGGAGAGCGCGCAGGCCGCGGCGTACGTGAGGTCCTCCTCGGCGCCGCCGCCGATCGTGAACGCGCTGTTGAACATGCCGTACGTGGCGCCGGACTCGCTGCCGTCGGGCAGCTCGCAGGAGGGGATCTCGACGAGCGAGTCGCGCGGGATGGAGACCACCTCGATCCGCGACCGGTCCCCGGAGACATGGACGAGCATCGTGGTGTCCGACCGCATCCCGCCGTCGCCGGCGCCGGCTATCTCGGTGTTCTCGCCGCCGCGCAGGTCGGTGCCGAGCAGGAGGATGTTGAGGCTGCGTCCGGTGAACGGGTCGTCGGGATCCGCGGGCTTCGGTACCTCGACCAGGCCGGAGACGTCACTGACGCCGATCTCGTCCTTGAGGTCCAGGTACACGGCCGCTGCGGCGACGCCGGCGAGCGTGACAGCGCCGACGACGAATAGCGTCACGACTCGCGCGACGCGGTGACTGCGCTGGTTGCTGAGGTGCCGGGGCACATGCGGAGCATAGGCATGTACCCCGGCACGGGGCCCGTTAAGTGGTGCTGCTCAGCTCGGTGCGGCTGCTCAGCTCACCGCGGCGACGCCGAGGTCCGGGTTGTCGGTGAAGAAGCCGTCCAGGCCCGCCTTCATGAAGACGCGGATCTCCGCCACGAGGTCGCCGATCCCGTTCGGGTCGGTCGAGGACCGGAACTCGGCGGACATGAACTGGTTCTCCCGCCGGAAGGTCCAGGTGTGCACCTCGAGCCCGACGCGGTGCGCGTCGCGGATCACGGCGCTCGGGGCACCGAGCGTGCCGTCCGCCTCGCGCGGGATCAGCACGTTCTTCTCGGCGCCGATGCCGTCGGCGTAGGACGCGATCTCGCGCAGCCCGCTCCGGGTGACCAGGTCCGCGTAGGTGCGCGGGTCGCCGTCGGCCACGAAGTCGTAGGGCGCGCCGCTGCTGCTGATGAGCTGGCCGAGGCGGACGTCGGTCATGTCGTCGAGATCCTGCAGGTTGCCCACCTCGAAGGACTGGACGATCACCGGGGCGTCGGCGCGGTCGAAGCCGTTCCGGCCCAGCTCGCGCACGAGCGGCTCCTCCAGCGACAGGCCGATCGAGTCGAAGTACGTCGGGTGCTTGGTCTCCGGGTAGACGCCGACGGGCGCGCCGTCGCAGGTACGGCTGTTGCGCGCCAGGTCGAGGACCTCGTCGAGGGTCGGGACGAGGTAGAGCCCGTCGAACGCGACGTTCTGCGGCCGGACCTGCGGCAGGCGCTCCTTGGCGCGCAGGGTGCGCAGCTCGGCGAGCGTGAAGTCCTCGGTGAACCAGCCGGTGATCGAGGTGCCGTCGATGGTCTTCGTGGTGCGGCGGTCGGCGAACTCCGGGTGGGCGGCGACGTCGGTCGTGCCGCTGATCTCGTTCTCGTGCCGCGCGACGAGCACGCCGTCCTTGGTGGAGACCACGTCGGGCTCGATGTAGTCGGCGCACTGGTTGATGGCGGTCTCGTACGCGGCGAGCGTGTGCTCGGGCCGGTAGCCCGAGGCCCCGCGGTGCCCGACGACGGTGACGCCGTCGTCCGTCACCCGCTTCTTCCTGAGGTCGACGAGGGCCATCTCGGTGTCGTCCGGCGTGCCGGTGACGCGCGCGTCGTTGCCCGGGTAGTTGTTGTCGTTGCCGATCAGCAGCGTGTCGCGGTCCACGAACAGGACGGTCTCGAAGGACTGCACGGGCAGGCTGAAGGTGTCGCCGAGGCCGTAGCCCTCGCCCTTGTCGATGCCGCGCGGGTTCGCGATCCGCAGGGCGTCGACCACGAGCTCCTTCTTGACGAAGCCGTCGCGGTCCTTCCGGCCCAGGTCGATCTCGTAGACGCGCTTGGTGACCGCCTGGTCACCCTCGAAGTCGTCGCGCTCGATGAGCAGCATGGTGTCGCGGCCGGTCGCGAACGCGTCGCCGATGACGTTGGCCTGCTGGTCGGTCTGGTACGCCCAGCGCTTGCCCGTGTACTCGCCGCGGCGGGTGTCGAACTGGTAGATCCAGCGGCGGCGGACGTCGGCGTCGTCGGCCAGAGCGCCCTCGACCACCGGGTAGAGGTAGCGACCGCTCGAGGCCATCGCCTCGAAGCCGCGGCTGCTCCCGACGTTCGGCTTCTCACCGGGCTCCAGGTACGGGTTGCCGGGCGACCTGCCGTCCGGGAACTCGTACGGGGCCTCCAGCAGCGTGCCGTCCTCGTCGAAGTGCAGCAGGAACGGGCCGAACTCCTCGCCCACCCAGAACGTGCCGTCCGTGGCCCGGACGAGGGACTCGATGTCGAAGTCGGCGCCCGTGAGCAGCCGCTCGTCGGTGTCCTCGTTGACGATCTCGAAGTCGAGGACGTCGTTGCGGTCGTTGTACTCGACGAAGTCGAGCACCTTGATCGCGCCGGAGCCCTTGCTGCCGGTGTTCCACTGGGGGCGCACGAGGTAGTTGCGCAGGAGGAAGTCGGCGGAGTTGCCCTTGGCCCCGAAGCCGTTGTCCGGCTGGGCCCAGAAGGTGCCGTCGTGGTTGTCGACCATCGCGGAGAAGCCGGGGATCACCTGGCCGTCCCAGGGGCCCTGCCGTCCGTTGCCGGGCGAGGCCGCGGCGCCTGACGGCGGGCCTTCGGCCAGGTAGTCGGCCGACAGCGTGGCGCGACCGGCCAGGGTGGCGGCGAGGTAGGTGCCGCCGTGGTGCTCAGAGCTCGGACCGGGGCCCTGCTGGGGCGCTGCGACGGCGACGGCCGCGGGGAGCAGCAGCGAGGCGGCCGCGGCGGCGGCCACCGCGCGCGAGGCGCGGGTGCGCATGGGTGTACTCATGCGTGCGAGCCAAGACTGCGGAGCCGACGTCCCGGTGAATCCCGCCCGACCTCGGGATGAACACTCAGATCGGTGCGTGCCAGCCGCCCTTGCGGTACGCCGGGGTCGCCGTGGCCAGCACGACGAACGCGGCGAGCCCCGCGCCGAGCATCACCGACGACATGGCGACGGTGTCGCTGCCCAGCAGACCGACGATCGGCGACACGATGCCTGCGAGCAGCGACTGGATGGCGCCGATCATCGCCGCCGACGTGCCGGCGATCTCGCCGTGCCGGGACATGGCCAGGGCCGACGCGTTGGCCGGGATGAGGCCCTGGAACGCCAGCACCAGCCACAGGGCCACCAGCAGGCCGATCAGTCCGCCGAACTCCGTGATCGCGACCACGAGCAGGACCAGGGACATCACGAGCTGCGCCACCAGGGCCGTGCGGAGCAGGCGAATAGGTGCGACCCGGCGCACCAGCGCCGCGTTGACCTGCGCGGAGAGCACCAGGCCGAGCCCGTTGATCGCGAACAGGAGCGAGAACTGCCCGTGCGTCAGCCCGTATCCCTGCTGGAACACGAAGGGGGAGCCCACCACGTAGCTCAGGAGCGCGCCCATCGCGAGCCCGGGGATGAGCGCCAGCGCCATGAAGTGCTTGTCGCGGAGCAGCGTGCGATAGCCGCGCACCACCGACGACGCGCCTCCGGTCGTGCGGCGGGCCACCGGGTTGGTCTCCGGCATCACGAAGAACACGATCACCGCGAGCGTGGCGCCGATCAGCGCGAGCACCACGAAGATCCAGCGCCACTCGAACGCCTCCAGGACGATCGAGCCCAGCGACGGCGCGAGCATCGGGGCCACGCCGATCACGAGCATGAGGCGCGACAGGATGCGGGCGGCCTCGGCGCCCACGAAACGGTCCCGCACGGTGGCCATGGCCGCGACGCTCGCCGCCGAGTTGAAGAAGCCCTGCGCCAGGCGGAGCCCGATGAGCAGGTGGATGTCGTCCACGACGGCGCAGGCCAGCGAGACCAGGACGTGCATGCCGATGCCGATCATCAGCGGCAGACGACGGCCGAAGCGGTCGGTCAGCGGGCCGATGACCAGCTGGCCGAGCGCCCCACCGACGAGCATGCAGGAGACGGTGAGCTGGGCGAGCGCGTCGGAGGTACCGAGGTCGGCGGCGACCTGCGGCAGCGCGGGGAGGTACATGTCGACGGTGAGGGCGGGCAGGCACGCCAGCGCACCGAGCATGATCACCCACTTGAGGGCCGATCGAGACGACGGAGCGCGGCGCGCGGGCATGACTGAGGGCACGCTCGACGGCGCTTCGGATGGCATGGCCCCCATTCTATCGAATCGATACGACCATGAACAGAGTGATCTCGATCTCCCACCTCGCGCACGCCGCGATCACCGGTCCCGCGAGTGTCAGTGGCTCAGGGCATGCTGGTCCTATGTGCGGACGCTTCGCCTCTTTCACGGACACCCAGGACCTCGCTGACGAGCTCGCGATCGCCGAGCTCGCCGAGGACGCGCGGCTCTTGCCGCCGTCCTGGAACGTGGCGCCCACCGACCCGGTGCGGATAGTGGTCGAGCGCGCCGCCAAGGGCTCGGCGGAGGTGACGCGGTCCATGCGGCTGGCGCGCTGGGGGCTCGTGCCATCCTGGGCCAAGGATCCTGGCGTGGGCGCCCGCATGATCAACGCACGGTCCGAGTCCCTGCTCGACAAGCCGGCGTTCGCCAAGCCGTTCGCGGCTCGGCGCTGCCTCGTGCTCGCCGACGGTTACTACGAGTGGCGCAAGCTGGTGTCGCTCACGGCGCCTGGTTCGAAGAAGGTCCCGAAGCAGCCGTACTGGATCCACCCCGCGGACGCCGGCGTCGCCGCCTTCGCCGGCCTGTACGAGTTCTGGCGCAACCCCGCGGCGAGCGAGACCGACCCGGACCGGTGGCTGGTGTCGGCCACCGTGGTGACCCGGCCGGCCTCGGACGCCATGGCGGCGATCCACGACCGCATGCCGCTCGTGCTGCCGCAGGACGCCTGGGACACGTGGCTGGACCCGGCAGTACGCGACGCGTCCGAGCTGTTGACGGTGGACAACGCGCCGCTGACCACGCGGCCGGTGGGTGACGCCGTCGGGAAGGTGCAGAACAACGGGCCGTCGCTGATCGAGGTGGACGCGGAGCCGAGGGATCCGGAGCCGGTACTGGTCTGATGAACCTCAAGGGTTCGCTTCGCGCTTCTTCGTTGCGTATATGCAACTCGGCAGGCGGGTGCCGTAATTCCTCTACACACTTGGGGCATAACGATCGAGACCCCACAGCGGCGCTGAGCCCGCAGACTACACATAGGCCAGATCGGCACCTACGTCGCGATGGTCGACGGCGAGATCCGAAAGCCGGACCTGCACGCGCAGACAGTCGGGATCCTGCTCTGCACCGAACGCAACGACGCCACTCTCGACTACGCGCTCGCAAGCACCGCATCCCCCGTCGCAGTAGCTCTCTACGAGGGCCTGACGCCGGAGGAGCGCGCCGCGCTCCCCAGTCCTGGAGAACTCGAGACTGTCATCGAAGAGGAGATCCAGGTCCAGGAGTCGCTCATCGCGGCGCCCCCAGCAGCGGCTGGTATGCGCTGACAGTGGGTGCCAGGTGGGCTGAACTGCGTTCAGCTCAACCCCGGATGTGTGGCGTCTGCTGAATAGTTCAGCTCACCCGAAACAGGCGAGGCTGACGTTGACGTAGTTCAGCAAGCCTGACACCTGCCACCCGGGTCTGCCTTGCCTCGGGCCCGCGCGCGACGCCGCCCCGAGGGCCGGCGGCCTACCCGGCCAGCGGCACCTCGTCGAGCGTCCGGATCCGGTCCGCGACCTCCGGGTACCGGTCGTGCCGGTCCAGCAGCACCGCGCCCATTCCGGCGTCGAACGGACCCTGGAAGTCCTTCTCCACGTCGTTGCCGACCATCAGCACGTCACCCGGCGCGACGCCGAGGACCGCGCACGTCGCGGCGTAGGCGCGGGGGTCGGGCTTGCCCGCCGGCAGGTCGTCCGACGCGACGACGACGTCGAGGTGCTCCGCCAACCCCGTCCGGTCGAGCTTCTGCCGCTGGTGGGCCGAGTCGCCGTTGGTGAGCAGCGCGACGACGAGGCCCTCGTCGCGCACCCGGCGCAGGGCGGGCACGGCGTCGTCGAACGCGACCCAGGCGCGCTCGTAGCGGGACAGGTATCCCGAGAAGAGCTCGTCCGCCTCGGCGTCGGTGGCGTCAGCGCCCAGGAACTCGCGTACCCGGACGCGCCGCTGGTCCTGGAAGGTGATCTCACGGCGCTGGTAGCGCGCGTAGGCCTCCTCCGCGATGGCGAGCCACGCGGCTGCCAGCTCTTCCACGTCGTCGAGGCCAAGCCCCAGCTCGGGCAGCCAGTCCAGGAGCGCCGTGCGCGAGGCGCCCTCCTGGTCCACGAGCGTGTCGTCGAGATCGAAGAGAACGACTTTCAGCACGTCCGCATCGTGTCATACAGCGACACCCCGCCACGCTGTGGGTTTGTACTCGGACTATTTCCGATTAGGTTGCTGTGCCGAACGGAACCTACTGGACGGTGCGGGCGCAGGACGCCGGCTCCGCCTCTGACGGACCTGGAGTCATGACTACAACCACCGCCACGCATTCCGCCGCCGCGCCGCCCGCCGGGCCCTCACCGGAGCCCACCAAAGAGAGGCGCGACACCGGGCCTCGGGACTCCGTCGGGACCATGACCAGGCGTTTTCTGCCGGAGGTCCAGGCGCTCCGCGCCCTGGCTGTCGCGCTGGTCGTGATCTACCACCTGCGACCGGACGTCATCCCGGGCGGATACATCGGCGTGGACGTCTTCTTCGTCATCTCCGGGTTCCTCATCACGGGGCACATGCTCCGCGAGGTCCGGGCTACGGGACGGCTGCGCCTCGGCCACTTCTGGGCCAACCGGGCGCGCCGGATCCTGCCCGCGAGCCTCCTGGTCGTGGCGGTGGTGCTGCTGACCACGCCCATCCTCATGCCCATCACGGACTGGGCGGAGATCAGCAGGCAGGGCCTCGCCTCGGTGCTCTACGTGCAGAACTGGGCGCTGGTGGGCAACGCTGTCGACTACCTGGCGTCCGACACCGCCGCCACGCCGTTCCAGCACTTCTGGTCCCTCGCCGTGGAGGAGCAGTTCTACATCCTGTGGCCGCTGGTCGTGCTGGGCGCCGCCGTCGTGGCGCACCGGTCACGCCGTGGACCGCGCGCCCTGACGGTCGCTCTGCTGGTCGCGTTCGGCGTGCTCGTCGCCGCCTCCTTCGTCTGGAACCTCATCACGGTCACCAACGAGGACCCCGCCGCCTACTTCGCCACGACCACCCGCCTCTGGGAGCTCGGGGCCGGTGGCCTGCTCGCCGTCACGATCCGCTACACGGAGCGGTTCCGGCTCGCGCGATCGGCGCTCGCCCTCGCCGGGTTCGGCGCGATCGCGGTGGGTGCCCTGGCTCTGACGGCCAGCACACCGTTCCCCGGCACCGCGGCGCTCCTTCCCGTGCTCGGCACGGTCGCCGTGATCGCCGCCGGCCGCACCTCGGGTATCGGGTCGCTGTCCTGGATCGTGGACCGCGCTCCCGTGCAGTGGCTCGGGAACGTGTCGTACTCCCTCTACCTGTGGCACTTCCCCGCCATCGTGTGGTTCACCGAGTACGCGGGCGGTGAGCCCACCAAGCTGGAGAGCCTCGGCCTCCTCGGCCTGATGCTCATCGCGGCTCATGCCAGCTACACGTACGTCGAGCAGCCGCTGCGGTCCACGGCCTGGCTGAAGAACCATGACCCGCGCTCGCTGGGCCTCGCCGCCACGACGATGGCGCTCGCCTGCGCCCTCACGCTGGTTCCCACGCTGCGCGCGGCGAGCGTCGAACGTGAGTGGGACGCGCTCGCCGACACGGTCGACGTGTCCACCGAGCTGGGCGGCACCTACGGTGCCGCCGCCGCGGCGGACGGCACGATCGACGTGCTCACCAACGGCTCCACCGCCATCCGGCCCAACCCGATCAGCGCGGAGGACGACACGGAGATAGCCCTCCGCTCCTCCTGCGAGGAGTCGGACCTCAGCACCGAGTCCAGCCAGGTCTGCGAGTACGGCGATCCGACGTCGGACACCGTCGTCGCGCTGATCGGTGACTCCCACGCCAGGATGCTCTCCACACCGCTGGTGAACCTCGCCGAGGAGCGCGGCTGGCGCCTTCTCGGCTTCTACCACAACTCGTGCCCCTTCTCCTACGAGGAGCGGGACCTGAGGGCGCGCAGCTGCGAGCTGCTCAACGAGAGGACGATGGCGCAGCTCGCGGAGGTCCGGCCCGACGCGGTGGTCACCTCCTACCTGGGCGAGAGCGAGTTCCGTGACACGGACACGGGCATGGAGCCCGGCGTCAAGGGCTTCGCCAACATCTGGAACGAGGTGCACGAGCTCGGGGCCCGCGTCTACGTGGTGAAGGCGGTGCCAGAGGCCAGGGAGAAGGCCCAGGCCTGCGTGGCGCGGAACTACGACCACCCCGAGCGGTGCGCCATCGACCGCGAGGACGCGATGGTGAACCGCGATCTCGTCGACAAGGCCGCCGCGCGCGCACCGTATGCGAACGTCATCGACCTCACCGACTTCTTCTGCGGGCCGGAGAAGTGCGAGCAGGTCGTCGGCAACGTGCTCGTCTACCGCGACACCAGCCACATCACCGACTCGTTCGCCCTGAGCCTCCAGCCCTACCTGGCGCAGGCGATTCCCGCGCAGTTCCCCTGACCCGGCCCGCCGCCCGTCCCGCCCGTCCCGCCCCTCCCGCCTGTCACGTGGGAGCGGGCGGGACGGGCGGCCCGTGTCACAGGCGACTTCCCAGAGGGTGAACTGGACCCGTCCGGGCAACGTTTCCGCAGGCCCGAGCGTCCATAGGTGCGACAGACTCCTCTGTCCTCACCCCTGGGGGATCAATGACCGCTCGCAGTTTGTCCCGCCCGTCGCCTCGCCTGCTCACGATGGGCGTCGCCGCGACACTGGCACTCGGGCTGCTCGGAGAGGGCGCCGCGGCACACGTCGTGTCCGCCTCCGCAGCCACGCCGCCGGCAGGCGCCGCAGTGACGACCACCGACTCCGAGACGGACCGGTCGTCCGCTCAACGCGGCCTCCGTATCGTCCCGACGGGCGACACCGTCCAGGGCTACACGTTCGACGGCTTCGTGTACGTCGACTCGCAGGTCTGGCTGGGTGCCTACGGCGAGAGCCACGAGTTCCTGGCCAAGCGCGCCACGGCGTCGGCCCCCGCCACGGTCACCAAGACGGTGATCCGCGGCAACAAGCGCACCACCACGAAGGTGCCCGCCGCCCTCGTCGACGGGCTCGACGGACTCAAGAACGGCCTCACGGTCAAGATCGCCACGCCCAAGGGCAAGGTCCTGCTCGAGGAGACGCGCAGCCTGTGCCCCGGAGGGTGGGACCGCCAGCGGATCCAGCCGACCGGTCGCACGGAGCCGGTCTACCCGTCGCTCTGCGGCGGCAGCTGGTTCACGAAGTCGACGGTCTTCGGGATCGAGGAGGGCTGGGCGGCCCGCCTCGACGCGTTCTTCCAGGTGGAGACCAAGCGCACGGACCTCGTGATGACCACCACCGTCAACGACGACGTCGCGAACCTCCTCGGCCTGCCCGCCAAGGGCCGTTCGGTGACGCAGAAGCTGAAGATCGTCGACGAGTGCGAGCTGTGGGGCTGCGAAGGCGTCGCGGACCAGCTCCTGGGCGAGTCGGCCGAGGGCTTCAGCACCCTCGCGGGGCAGGACGCGCAGTCCACCCGTGCCGAGAGCCTGCGCGCCCAGGGCGGCCACGCGGGCCACTCCGAGCCCTCGGGCACCGGCCACCGCGTGAACCTCTTCACCCTGGACAGCAGCCAGGCGCACGGCGGCGACCACCCGTCGCTCGGCCAGGCCGGCACCACGCCGTCCACGAAGAAGCCTGCCAAGGACAGCCTCCCCGACCTCGTCTCCGTACCGGCGTGGCAGATCGGCAACGAGGTGGACGAGGCGGGCATCGACCGGCTCACCTTCAACGCCCACGAGTGGAACGCGGGACCCGGCCCCCTGGTCGTCGAGGGCTACCGCCGCGGCTCGGCCGAGGTCATGGACGCCTACCAGATGTTCTACCGGGACGGTAAGGAGGTCGGTAGCACGAAGACCGGGACCATGGAGTACCACGAGGCGCCGGAGCACGACCACTGGCACTTCCTCGACTTCGCGAGCTACGAGCTCGTGACCCCGAAGGGCAAGCTGGTGACGACCAGCGGCAAGCAGTCGTGGTGCCTGGTGCCGACCAACGCCGTCGACCTGTCCGTGCCGGGCGCCGTCTGGCGACCCGAGGCGACCGGTCTCGACAGCGCCTGCGGCGAACGGTCGGCGCTGTGGCTGCGCGAGGTCCTGCCCGTCGGCTGGGGCGACACCTACAGCCAGCACCAGACCCAGGCGTTCGACCTGACCGGTGTCCGCAACGGGACCTACCAGATCAAGATCACCGTGAACCCGAACGGCAACCTGCACGAGCGGACGACGTCGAACAACGTCAGCTACCGGACCGTCATCCTCGGCGGCACGCCCGGCGCGCGCACCGTGAAGGTCCCGCCGTACGAGGGCGTCGACACGGAGGAGCCGGAGCTGGTGGAGAACTGACGCCGGCCCGCACAACACGACCGCACCGCTGATCGTGGGCGGTGCGTAGGCTGCGCCCCATGAGCGCCAGCCCCACGCCGTCGACGGTCCCGTCCGGGAGCCGCATCACGTGCAGCATCTCGGACGGGATCGCCGACGTCCGCCTCGACCGGCCCGACAAGCTCAACGCGCTGTCGCTCGACATGCTCGGCGAGCTCAGGGCGACCGCGCGCAGGCTCGGGCGGACGCCGGGGCTGCGCGCGGTCGTCGTCTCGGGCAACGGCCGCTCGTTCTGCGCGGGGCTCGACCTCGGCGCCGCGGCCAGGAACCCGGTGGCGGTGGCGCGAGCCTTCGTGCCGACGCCCCGCGGCACCAACCTGTTCCAGGAGGCCTGCTGGGCGTGGCGGCGTCTGCCCGTGCCGGTGATCGCCGCCGTGCACGGCCACGTGCTCGGGGCCGGCGTGCAGATCGCCCTCGCCGCCGACCTGCGCCTCACGACCCCGGACGCCCGCTGGTGCGTCAAGGAGGTCGAGCGCGGCCTCGTCCCCGACATGTCAGGGATCCGGGCGCTGACCCAGCTGGTGGGCATCGAGACGGCGAAGCGCCTCACGTTCACCGCCGAGGAGTTCACCGGGGCCGACGCCGGCCGGCTCGGCCTGGCCGGGACCGTCACCGACTCGCCGCTGGACGAGGCCTTCGCCCTGGCCGGCCGGATCGCCGAGCGGCGCCCCGAGGCCGTCGCGGCCGCGAAGCGGCTGTTCGACCGCCGCTGGTCGTCGGGCGACCGGCGCACGTTCGCCGCCGAGCGGTGGGCACAGCTGAGGCTGCTGCCAGGCGCGATGAAGCCCCTGCGCCACTCCGCGAAGTAGAGCGTACGTCCGGACAGGCGCTCTACTTCGCGTGCCCGTCGGTGCCGAGGTAGAGCCTGTGTCCGGACTGGGGCTCTACTTCGCGGAGCGGTGGGGTCAGCCGCGGTAGGCGCGCTGGAGGCGCACCGGCGCCATCGGACCGATGCCGGGGATCTCACGGACGGGCTGAGCCGTGAGCGCGTAGCGGGAGCTCGTCGCGAGCTTCGCGGCGGTCTCCTTGTCGACCAGGACCGTCGAGGGTTCCGACTGCTCGGTGAGGCGGGACGCGAGGTTGACCGTGGGACCGAAGATGTCGCCGAACCGGGACAGCACCCGCCCCCACACCAGCCCGACGCGCACCGGGATCTCCGGATCGCCCGGTGCCGCTGTGCCCAGGGCTACGCCGGAGGTCTCCGCCAGGCCGAGGGCCACCTCCGCGCCGGTGGAGATGTCGTCCGTCACGAAGAGCACCGCGTCGCCGATGGTCTTCACCACGCGGCCGCCCGCGTTCACGATGATGTCGCGCGCGCCGGCCTCGAACCGCTGCACGAACTCCGCGAGCTCCTCCGAACCGAGCCCGGCCGTGCGCTTCGTGAACGAGACGATGTCCGCGAACCCGACCGCCCGCAGCAGGGGCAGCTGGTGGGTGTCGCTGCGGTCGTCCGAGTGCGCACCCGCGAACTCGATGGCCATGCGCCCGGTGAGCGCCGCGAGCTGACGCCGCCACGCGTGCTCGAGCTGCCCCTGCAGCATCTCCGTCATCTCCGGGAGCTTGTCCAGGGCGAGCAGCCGGGCCGAGGTCTCGTCCAGCTCGTAGCGCCGCGCGAGATGTTCCACGAGCGCCTCGACCTGCCACAGCGCCAACCGGTCAGCCGTGTGGCCGACGGACCGGATGAAGGTCATCTGGGCGCGCTCGTCCATCTGTTCCTCGTCGAACAGGCCCGCCGCGTCCTTGAGCGCCTCGACGTCGGCATCGGTGAACCACGTCTCGGTCGGGTGCGTGACGGGCAGGCCGATCCAGCGCCAGTACCGGGTGACGAACTGCTTGTCGAGCCCCGTCAGCTCCACCACCTGCGACAGCGTGTACCGGCGGGCGCCGCCGAGCAGCGTCTCGTCGAGCCGGGCCGCGGTGTCAGCACCCGGTGCGTCGTGGTGGGTGTGAGAGGTCTCGGAATTGTGGAGCACGTCACCACTGTAGGCGCGCAGGCCCCATGCACCCGCATGGATCCGCGGGACGTCGGCCAAGGACGTCAGCCAAAGCCGTCAGCCCATGAGCGTCAGCACGAGCGGGATACCCATGAGCACGAGCAGCATCCCGACGACGGCGACGACGTTCCACAGACCCAGCCGCACACCGCGCACGCCGTCGTCGCGGGAGAGCAGGACCCAGACGACCAGGAGCCAGGCGATGCCGGCCGCGACCAGGCCCGCCGTCGGGGTCCCGTCGGTCTGGACGATCCCCCGGTCCAGGCGGACCGTGCTGATCAGGTACACCGCGACGACGGCCACCGCACAGACGATCGCCTTGGCCACCCCGACCGTGGCTCGACCTGCCTCCATGGCGTCTCCTGCCGTCGCACGCCCGTTCTTGCCTGCCATCGCTTCGGCGGACATTACCGGAGGCACTACGGCACGCGGCAGGGATTGCCGCCCACTTCACCCCGTCTGACCGGGTAGTTCACCCGCAGGGCTACCGCAGGTGCCAGACGTCGCCGGCCGTCACCGTGCGCTCCTCGCCCGACTCCGTCCGGACCACCAGCGCCCCGGACCGGTCCAGACCGACCGCCTCGCCCGCCACGGTCTCCGCTCCCCCCGCGAGCTCGGCGCGGACGCGGGTGCCGAGCGTCGCGGACACGGCTGTGTACTCGTCCAGCAGACCGGCCGACGCGGCGTCGCCACCCGCCTGCTCCCACCGCCGGACGACGGCGTGCACCTCGCCCAGCAGCCGCACGAGCACGTCGGTCCGGTCGGGCCGCGGGTAGCCCGCGAGCGCCAGCGACGTCGCCGACGGCACGGGCAGCTCCTCCGCGGACTGCGAGACGTTGAGGCCTATCCCGAGCACCACGGCCGGGGCCGCCGGTCCCGGCGTGCCCTGCGCCTCGGGCACCACCTGGGCGAGGATGCCCGCGACCTTGCGGTAGAGCCCCAGCCCGGCGATCGTGTCGACGGCGGGCAGCAGCACGTCGTTGGGCCACTTCACGGCGGCGGTGATCCCGCCGTCGGACACCGCGCGCACCACCGCGAGCCCCGCCAGCAGCGGGAGCCAGCCCAGCGCCTCGGCGGGGACCTGCGGGCGCAGCAGCACCGACACGGTGAGGCCGGCACGCGCGGGCGTCTCCCAGGACCGTCCGGCGCGTCCCTTGCCCGCGGTCTGGTGCTCGGCGACGAGGGCCGACGGCGCCGGCCAGCCGGTCGGGTCGGACCGGACCGCCGTGACGAGCTCGGCGTTGGTGGACGGGGAGGTCTCGACGACCTCGACCCTCGCGAACCCCGGAACTGTCAGCTTGTCGCGATACTTGTCGCGATACAGAGACTGGCTCATCCCTCCATACTCTCCCCTCGCCCCCGAACCTGCCCTTGGAGGAAACCCACAACGCAGCAGCGTGACCCGCTGGATGCTCACGCATCGAGCGGGAGGCATCCGACAACTACGCTCGAACTGTGAACGACGCCATCACCACCCTCGCCGGCACGCGCGCCAAGCTCGACGACCTCGACGCCCGCCGGGCAGCCGCCATCGATGTCCCGGAGCAGACGGCCCAGGAGAAGCAGCACAAGCGGGGCAAGAAGACTGCCCGCGAGCGCATCGAAGCCCTGCTGGACGAGGGCAGCTTCACCGAGCTGGACGCGCTCGCCAAGCACCGCAGCCGCAACTTCGGTCTGGAGAAGAAGCGGATAGCGGGCGACGGCGTGGTCACCGGCTACGGCACCATCGACGGCCGGCAGGTGTGCATCTACTCCCAGGACTTCACGGTGTTCGGCGGGAGCCTCGGTGAGGTGCACGGCCAGAAGATCACGAAGGTGCAGGACCTCGCGCTCCGGACGGGTGTGCCGCTCATCGGCATCAGCGACGGCGGTGGCGCCCGCATCCAGGAGGGCGTCGCGGCCCTGACCCAGTTCGCCGAGATGTTCCGGCGCAACGTGGCGGCGTCGGGCGTGATCCCGCAGATCTCCCTGATCCTCGGCCCGAGCGCGGGCGGCGCGGTGTACTCCCCCGCCCTGACCGACTTCATCGTGATGGCCGACCAGACGTCGAACATGTTCATCACCGGCCCGGACGTGATCCGTACCGTGACGGGCGAGGACGTCGACTTCGAGACCCTGGGCGGCGCCCGGACGCACAACTCGAAGTCCGGTGTGGCGCACTACATGGGCAGCGACGAGGACGACGCCATCGACTACGTGCGTCACCTGATCGGCTACCTGCCGCAGAACAACCTCTCCGACGCGCCGGCGTTCCCGCCGGAGGACGACGCGCCGCTGGAGGTCACCGCCGACGACGAGGCGCTCGACGAGCTGATCCCGGACAGCGACAACCAGCCGTACGACATGCGCACGGCCATCGAGGCGGTGCTGGACCCGGAGTCGTTCCTCGAGGTCCAGCCGATGTTCGCGACGAACGTGCTGGTCGGGTTCGGGCACGTGGAGGGCCAGTCGGTGGGCATCGTCGCCAACCAGCCCCAGTCCATGGCCGGCACGCTCGACATCGACGCGGCCGAGAAAGCCGCGCGGTTCGTGCGGACGTGCGACGCCTTCAACATCCCGGTGCTGACGTTCGTGGACGTGCCGGGCTTCCTCCCCGGCGTCGGCCAGGAGCACCAGGGCATCATCCGCCGCGGCGCCAAGCTGATCTACGCGTACGCCGAGGCCACCGTGCCGCTGATCACCGTCATCACGCGCAAGGCGTACGGCGGCGCCTACATCGTCATGGGCTCCAAGCAGCTCGGCGCCGACGTCAACCTGGCCTGGCCGACCGCGCAGATCGCCGTCATGGGCGCGAGCGGTGCCGTGAACATCCTCCAGCGCGGCGCGCTGAAGGCGGTCGCCGAGACCGGCGGGGACGTCGAGGCCGAGCGTGCCCGGCTGACCGCCGAGTACGAGGACGCCATCGTCAACCCGTGGGACGCCGCCGAGCGCGGATACGTCGACGCGGTCATCCGCCCGTCCGAGACCCGCGTGCAGGTGGTGCGTGCGCTTCGCGCGCTGCGCACCAAGCGATCTACGCTTCCTCCGAAGAAGCACGGCAACATCCCGCTCTGACGGCGGGAGGACCGAGGCAGTTCGGACGGGATGAGGAACTAGATGAGTCACGAGGACGCCACCCACGGCCCGGCGCCGATGGGCCGCGTCGACACGGAGCCGATGCACCGTGCCGTCGATGCGCTGGCGGCTGCGCTGCACGACTACGTGGGGACGGCCGTGGGCGTGCGCGCCGAGTTCGGCGCCGCGGAGGCGGACGAGGACCCGCGGGTGCTGGCCCTCGAGTCGAAGGTGGGGCACCTGAACGCGGCCCTGTTCGACACGCTGCACAGCTCGCTCGGTATGCACCCGGACCTCACGTCCTCGGTGTGGGAGCCGGAGGACGGCGCCGACCCCGACGAGATCATCGAGTCCGAGCTGCCCGAGGGCGGCGAGTCGTTCTACCTCGGCTTCGTCGTCGCGGCGCGCGGCGGCGACGCCTCGCTGGACGGCGTGATCGACCTGCTCGACGCGGCCGGCGAGTCCGTCGCGACGCACCTCACCGAGGGCGGCTACGACATCGCCGAGTGGGCGGCGTCGCGCGGCGAGGCTCCCGGTTTCGGTTTCTACGAGGAGGACGACGAATGAGCCCCGAGGTACGTGTTGTCCGCGGCGAGCCCGACGACGTCGAGGTGGCCGCCCTGGTCGCGGGCCTCGCCGCGGTCGCGGCGGCCGGCCCCGAGCCCGACGACGCGGCGCCGCTCGACGAGTGGATCAACCACGCCCGGTCGCTGCGCGGGAACGGCGCGGCGACCGCCAAGAACTTCGGCGGACGGTCGGGGCGGCACAACGCGGACGCCTGGCGCTGGAGCCTGCGGTCCTAGGAGAGGCTGGGCGAGCGGAAAACCTCTGCTCGGGAACCAGGTGGCCGCCGTAGGCTCGCCCCCATGACCACCCCCACACGTACACCTACCGCGATCGACGCCGTCGCAGACGACTACGTCACCCGCCTCACCGAGCTCTCCCCGCTGTCCGCCACCGGTATGGGCCTGCCCGGCCACGACCACGAGATGGACGACCTGTCGCCGGCCGGGCACGACGCCGCCGCCCAGGCGAACCGCGAGGTCCTCGCGAAGCTCGAAGGACTCGAGCCCGCGGACGACGTCGACCGGGTCACCCTCTCCGCGATGCGCGAGCGCGTGGGACTCGACCTGGAGCTGCACGAGGCCGGCGAGTACCTCCGCAAGCTCAACAACATCGAGTCGCCGGTGCAGGGGCTGCGCGAGGTCTTCGACATCATGGCCACCGACTCGGTGGAGGCCTGGGAGAACATCGCCTCCCGGATGAGCGCCCTCCCGGGCGCCGTCGACGGGTACATCGAGTCGCTCACCGCCGCCGCGGCCAAGGGCGACGTCTCCGCCGTCCGCCAGGTGCGCGAGTGCGTCACGCAGGCACGGGAGCTGGCCTCCGGCGACTCGTTCTTCACGTCGTTCGTGACGGGTGAGGCAGCGAGCGCCACCCTCGGCGAGGGGCACGCGCTGTCAGGTGACCTGGCGCGGGCGGCGCAGGGCGCACAGGCCGCGTACGGCAGGCTCGCCGACTTCCTGGAGCACGACCTCGCACCGCAGGCGCCGGAGGCCGACGCCGTGGGCCGGGACCGGTACACCCTCTGGTCGCGGTACTTCCTGGGCGCGAAGGTCGACCTCGACGAGACCTACCAGTGGGGCCTGGAGGAGCTCGCCCGGATCGTCGCCGAGCAGGAGTCGGTCGCGGCCACGATCGCGGGCCGGGGCGCGACCGTCGAGGAGGCCGTCGCGGTTCTCGACGCCGACCCGTCGCGCAAGCTCATCGGCACGGCGGCCCTGAAGGCCTGGATGCAGGAGACCTCCGACGACGCGATCACGGCGCTGAACGGCACCCACTTCGACGTGCCGGAGCCCGTGCTGGACCTGGAGTGCATGATCGCGCCCACCCAGTCGGGCGGCATCTACTACACCCCGCCGAGCGACGACTGGTCCCGGCCGGGCCGGATGTGGTGGTCCGTGCCGTCCGACGTCACGGAGTTCAACACCTGGCGCGAGAAGACGACGGTCTACCACGAGGGCGTCCCGGGCCACCACCTGCAGTGCGGCCAGGCGGTGTTCGCGCGCGCGACGCTCAACAACTGGCGCCGGCTCGCCTGCTGGGTGTCCGGCCACGGTGAGGGCTGGGCGCTCTACGCGGAGCGGCTCATGGCCGACCTCGGCTACATGGACGACCCCGGCGACCGCCTCGGCATGCTCGACGCCCAGCGGATGCGCGCGGCCCGTGTCGTGTTCGACATCGGCGTGCACCTGGGCCTCGAGGCGCCCGAGCAGTGGGGCGGCGGCACCTGGACCGCCGAGAAGGGCTGGCCGTTCCTCCTGGCCAACGTGAACATGCCCGAGTCGTTCATCCGCTTCGAGTTCAACCGGTACCTCGGCTGGCCGGGGCAGGCGCCGTCGTACAAGGTGGGCCAGCGGCTCTGGGAGCAGACGCGCGACGACGCCAAGGCCGCCGCGGGCGAGAGCTTCGACGCCAAGGCGTTCCACGCGCGGGCGCTCAACCTGGGCTCGGTGGGCCTGGACACCCTGCGCGAGGCCCTGGCCTGAGCCCCCGAACCGCTGACGTGTCAGACGTACAGGTCACCCCGGTGACCTGTACGTCTGACACGTCAGGGCGTCTGCGCCGAGGCACACGGGCACAGTGACGTGGGTCACTGCACGCCGATGCCGGAAATCCTGTTTGCTCCGGCCGCATTCTCGTTACTGTGGCGCGCGTGCCTCGCTTGGTCCTCGCCTCACAGTCCCCCGCCCGACTCGCGACGCTGAAGTCCGCGGGAGTCACCCCGGAAGTCGTCGTATCCGGCGTGGACGAGGACAAGGTCCTCGCCGACGCCACCGAACGCTTCGGTGAGCTCGATCCCGCCGACGCCGTGCTCGTGCTGGCCCAGGCCAAGGCCGAGGAGGTGGCGTCCCGGCTGGAGGACGCCCGCGACAACGCCGAGTCCGGCGCGTCGGACGGCGACGACCCCGACGGGACGCCGTCCGAGCCCGCTGAGGACCCCGCCGACGTCATAGTCGTCGGCTGCGACTCCATGCTGGAGTTCGACGGGGTGGTCGTGGGCAAGCCCGCCGACGCCGAGGTCGCGCGCGAGCGCTGGCGGTCGATGCGCGGCGGCAAGGGCGTGCTGCACTCGGGCCACTGGGTGGTCGACCTGCGCGACGACGACGCCGGGGGCACCGGCGGCACCCTCGGCTCCACGAGCTCGACCACCATCTGGTTCGCCGACCTCGACGACGACGAGATCGACGCCTACATCGCCACGGGCGAGCCGCTGCACGTGGCGGGGGCGTTCACCATCGACGGCCTCGGCGGCCCGTACATCGAGCGTATCGAGGGAGACCACCACGGCGTCGTCGGCCTCAGCCTGCCGCTGCTGCGCGAGCTGCTGGCCGAGCTGGGCGTCCCGTGGCGCTCCCTCCGCACAAGTTGACCGAGGGGGATCTGCCGGATACCCACAACCAGATCGGTCCCATCCGACGGATCTGGCCGGACGCCATGTCTGAACCCTCCAAACGGCTCGCGTCGGGGTTGGTCGGCTCTCCAGACTTTTCGCCGCGTGGGTGGAGGCGGTACTTCGGTCGCTGATCACCGGGTTACGGTGAGCCGTGCCCAGTACCAGCCTGCCCCGAACCATCTCGAAGGTGCTCATCGCCAACCGCGGTGAGATCGCCGTCCGCGTGGCCCGTGGATGCGCCGACGCGGGGCTGACATCCGTCGCCGTCTACGCCGACCAGGACCGCGAGTCCCTGCACGTGCGCCTCGCCGACGAGGCCTTCGCGCTCGGCGGCGCCCGCGCGGCGGACACGTACCTCGACCCGGCCAAGCTGCTCGACGTCGCCCGCCGTTCCGGCGCCGACGCCGTGCACCCGGGCTACGGCTTCCTGTCGGAGAACGCCGAGTTCGCCCAGGCGGTCATCGATGCGGGGCTGACGTGGATCGGGCCGCCGCCGTCGGCCATCAGGTCGCTCGGCGACAAGGTGAGCGCGCGGCACATCGCGCAGCGCGCGGGCGCGCCCCTGGTCCCCGGCACGCCGGACCCGGTCAAGGACAGCAGCGAGGTCAAGGCCTTCGCCGAGCAGTACGGGCTGCCCATCGCCATCAAGGCGGCTTTCGGCGGCGGCGGCCGCGGCCTCAAGGTCGCGCGCACGTTCGACGAGATCGACGAGATGTTCGACTCGGCGGTCCGCGAGGCGGTCGCGGCCTTCGGCCGGGGCGAGTGCTTCGTGGAGCGCTACCTGGACAAGCCGCGCCACGTCGAGACCCAGTGCCTCGCCGACACCCACGGCAACGTCGTCGTGGTGTCGACCCGGGACTGCTCCCTGCAGCGCCGCCACCAGAAGCTCGTCGAGGAGGCCCCCGCGCCGTTCCTCACGCCGGAGCAGGAGAAGTCCCTGTACGCGGCGTCGGAGGCCATCCTGCGGGAGGCCGGCTACGTCGGCGCGGGTACGTGCGAGTTCCTCGTCGGGGTCGACGGCACCATCTCCTTCCTCGAGGTGAACACGCGCCTCCAGGTCGAGCACCCGGTGACCGAGGAGGTCACGGGCATCGACCTGGTGCGCGAGCAGCTGCGGATCGCGGCCGGCGAGGCGCTCGGCTACCACTCCCCCGTCGTACGCGGGCACTCCATCGAGTTCCGCATCAACGGTGAGGACCCGGCGAAGGGCTTCCTGCCCGCGCCGGGCCGCCTGAACACCATCGCCTGGCCGACCGGCCCGGGCGTACGCGTCGACACGGGCGTCGTCGCCGGCGACTCGGTCTCCGGCGCGTTCGACTCCATGATCGCCAAGCTCATCGTCACGGGAGCCACGCGCACCGAGGCCGTCGAGCGGGCCCGCCGCGCCCTGCGCGAGCTCGTCGTCGAGGGCATCCCCACGGTGGTCCCGTTCCACAAGGCGGTCCTCGAGGCCGACGCGTTCGTCCCCGCCGACGGTTCCCCGTTCCGGGTGCACACCCGCTGGATCGAGACGGAGTTCGCCGACACCCTCAAGACCCTGGCGCCGGCCCCTCCCGCACCCGTCGAGGAGGCGGAGGAGGTGACCGCCGAGCGCGTCGTCGTCGAGGTGGGCGGACGCCGGCTCGAGGTCGTGCTGCCCGCCGGCCTGGGTGTCGCCGCCGGGCGTGCGCGCACCGCGAACGCTGCCCGTCGTCCTGCCCGGCGGGTCGCCGGGGCCAAGACGTCGGGGAGCGCCGGGAACACGCTGGCCTCGCCCATGCAGGGCACCATCGTCAAGGTGGCCGTCGAGGACGGCGCGACGGTGGCCGAGGGTGATCTCGTCGTCGTGCTGGAGGCCATGAAGATGGAGCAGCCGATCCTGGCGCACCGCGCGGGGACCGTGCGATCCCTGACCGCAGAGCCCGGCGCTGGCGTGTCGGCGGGTGCTCCCATCTGCGAGATCGTCGACTGAAGCCTGGATTCGCCGCCTCTGCCGGGTGAATTCGCAAAGCGGACAGGGTGAAAAAAGCCCAGCGGGTCGGTTTGCCTCCGGACCGCGGCCGGAAGGTCGGTCCTGATCGGCTAAGTTCTGCGACGTGACACACGTCGTAGTACTGAGCCCCGAAGAGGCCATCGCCCTTGTCCGCCCGCGCAAGACGCTTCCGTCGTTCGTCAGTGACCTGACCTGCGACGAAGGGGTCATCTCGCTGACCGGCGACCTGCGCCGCCTGACCTATGCCCCGCTGCCCGTCAAGATCGCGGCCAAGGCCGTCCCGGTCGTGCACGGCTCGGCCCGGATCACGTCGTTCGACCAGAACGTCGCGGTGCTGCAGGTCGACGCCGACGCCGCCGGTCTGCCCGCCACGAAGCTGCTCCCGCTCGCTTCCGGGACCATCGCGAAGATGGCACGCAAGAACGGTCTGCCGGAGAACGCCGTGCAGCTCCGCAAGGACGGCACCATCTCCCTCGACGTGCGCGCCCTGATGCGCGGCTCGTTCGCCGAGGTGACGGACTTCCGTTTCGAGGACGGCAAGGTCGTCGTCGAGGGTGTAGCTGCCTGACACGCACCGCCCCGACCTGACAGACTGACGCAGTGCCGAACGCGACCGTACCCCCGACCGATCTGCACCGGCATGGCGGAGACGGCTGGGTGACCTGCGGGGACCACCGGCACTGGGGTCTGTTCGGGGCTGCCGGGCTGCTGCTCGTCCGCCGCGACGCGGACGGGGCGCCGTCGGACGTGGTGCTCCAGCACCGTGCCCTGTGGTCGCACATGGGCGGTACCTGGGGCATCCCCGGCGGCGCGCTGGCGCCGGACGAGAAGCCGGCGGCGGGCGCCCTGCGCGAGGCTGCCGAGGAGGCGGCGATCGACCCGGCCGCCGTGCACGTCGTCGGCACGCACGTGCTGGAGCACCCGGCCTGGACGTACACGACGGTCGTGGCCGACGTCGCCCCGGGGTACCGCATCGAGCCGCGCGCGGCCGATCCGGAGAGTCTCGAGGTCCGCTGGGTCAGCCTGGCGGACCTCGGCTCGCTGACGCTGCTGCCGGCGTTCGGCGAGGCCCTGCCGCGACTGCTCACGATGCTGGGTTAAGGTCGATTCGTGCACATCCGGATCGCGCCCGAAGAGGTGCTCGGCCTGGCGAGGATCGCCAAGCAGGCCCCGCCCGTCATCACCTCCGTCGTCGGCGACGGAGAGGTGATCCGCGTCGTCGCGGACCTGCGCCGGCTCGAGGACCTGCCGGGCCCGCTCAAGCTGGCCGTGAAGATCGCGCCGATCGTGCGGGCCGACGTCAAGCTGGCATCCTTCGAGCGCGGCGTCGCGACGCTCACCGTCGAGGTGAACGCCGCAGGGCTGCCGGCGCACCGGCTGCTCAGCCTCGCCGCCGCGCCGATCGAGAACGAGGTCGCGAAGCAGGGTCTGCCGCCGGGCGTCGTGGACGTGCAGCCGGACGCCCGGATCGCCGTCGACGTCGAACGCCTGCTCGAGGCCAAGGTCCCGGGCCTGACGGTCTCGCACGTGAAGATCGAGGACGGCCGCATCATCGTCGACGCGAGCGTCGCCTGAGCCTGAGCCCTACTTGCCTACTCGCGCGTCCAGGACGCGGGCGCCCTCGGCGATCGAGCCCGACAGCGACGGGTAGATCGTGAACGCTGAGGCCACGTTCTCCACCGTCAGCCGGTGCTGCACGGCCAGCGTGATCGGGAAGATCAGCTCGGACGCGCGCGGCGCCACCACGACTCCGCCGAGCACCACGCCCGCCTCGGGGTGCGCGAAGAGCTTCACGAACCCGTCCTTGATGCCCAGCATCTTGGCGCGCGGGTTGCGCGCGAGCGGCAGCGTCGTGGTGATGAACTTGGAGTTCTGCGCGCGCAGCTTCTCCTCGCTGTAGCCGACGGTGGCGATCTCGGGCGCGGTGAAGATGTTGGACGCGACGGTGCGCAGCGCGAGCGGCTGGACGGCGTCGCCCAGGGCGTGCGCGACGGCGATCCGCCCCTGCATCGCGGCCACCGACGCGAGCGGCAGCACCCCCGTGCAGTCGCCGGACGCGTAGATGCCGCGCACCGAGGTGCGCGAGACGCGGTCCACGACGACGTGCCCCGACTCCGAGAGCCGCACCCCCGCCTCCTCGAGCCCGAGGCCCGACGTCGAGGGCACCCCACCGACCGCCACGAGCACGTGCGAGCCGTGCACCACGCGCCCGTCGGACAGCGTCACCTCGACGCCGTCGTCCGTGCGTACGGCGCCGGCGGCGCGCGAGCGGGACAGGACGGTCATGCCTCGCGAGCGGAACACGCCCTCGAGCAGCTCGGCGGCGTCCTCGTCCTCGCCGGGCAGCACCCGGTCGCGGCTGGAGACGAGCACCACGTCCGACCCGAGCGCGTTGTACGCGCCCGCGAACTCGGCGCCCGTCACACCGGAGCCCACGACGATCAGCCGCTCGGGCAGCTCGCGCAGGTTGTACATCTGGGTCCAGGTGAGGATGCGCTCGCCGTCCGGCACCGCGGTGGGCAGCGTGCGCGGGGTCGCGCCGAGCGCGAGGAGGATCGAGTCCGCCTCCAGCACCTCGGTGGCGCCGTCGGACAGCTCGGCGACGACGCGCGCCGGCCCGTCCAGGCGCCCCTTGCCGTGCACGATCCGGATGCCCTCGCGCTCCAGCCGGCCGCGGATGTCGGAGCTCTGCGCACGGGCGAGCGCGAGCACGCGCTTGTTCACGGCCTGCAGGTCCACGAAGTGCTTGCGCTTCTCCTCGGCCGTCCCGGCTGCGGACGCGGCCGCCTGCACACCCGCGCCGCCCAGCGCCTGCGCCGAGGCGGGCGCCGCGTACGCGGACACCACGGGGATGCCGCCGGTCGCCAGCGAGACGTTGACGTCGGACAGCGGGTCCACGACGTCGTCCGGCATGCGGATGCCGAGCTCCGGGGCGCGGTCGGCGATGGTCATCCACTCGGCGGTGGCGATGAGCGTCTTGGAGGGGACGACGTCGGTCAGGACCGCCGCACCGCCCATGCCCTGCTGCTCGACCACGGTGACCTGCGCGCCGTGGCTGCGCGCCACGAGCGCCGCCTCGTAACCGCCGGGTCCACCTCCCACGACGACGACATGGGGCGGGACAGCGGTGGGATCGAGGGGGGTCACGATCTCATTCTCGCATCGTCCACGGCTGCGGAGGTTTCGCCGAGGGGTCGTGCGCGCGTGCCACGGTGAAAGTGGCGTTAACCTCGGACCATGAGCACGGACCTGGATCTTGACGACCCGACGACCGACCCGTTCGACGTCGCTGCGGCGGCCGCGGAGTACATCGCGGCCAAGACGGGGGTGCCGGGACACGACATCGCACTCGTCCTCGGCTCCGGCTGGGGCGGTGCGGCGGAGCTGATCGGTGACGTCGTCGCCGAGATCCCCACCGCCGAGATCCCCGGCTTCCTCAAGCCCGCGGTCAAGGGCCACCTGAGCACCACCCGTTCCATCCGCTTCGAGCGGCCCGACGGCGCGGTCCGGCACGCGCTCGTCCTCGGCTCCCGCACGCACCTCTACGAAGGCCTCGGGCCCCGTCGCGTCGTGCACGGCGTCCGCACCGCCGCGGCCGCCGGCTGCGAGACCGTGATCCTCACGAACGGCTGCGGCAGCGTGCACATCGGCTGGCGTCCCGGCCAGCCCGTCCTCATCAAGGACCACCTCAACCTCACCGGCCAGACGCCGCTCGAGGGCGCCAAGTTCGCCGACATGACCGACGTGTACACGCCGCGCCTGCGCGACGTCGCCCGCAGCGTGGACCCGGACCTGCCGGAGGGCGTCTACGCGCAGTTCCACGGCCCGCAGTACGAGACGCCCGCCGAGGTCAAGATGGCCTCCCTGATGGGCGCGGACCTCGTCGGCATGTCGACGGCGCTGGAGGCCATCGCCGCCCGGCACTGCCGCATGGACGTGCTCGGCATCTCGCTGGCCACGAACCTCGCGGCCGGGATCAGCCCCCACCCGCTCTCGCACGAGGAGGTGCTGGAGGCGGGCCGGGAAGCCGGGCCGCGGATCAGCGACCTGCTCGCTCGGGTGATCAAGCAGATCTGACGCCAGTGTCCGCCAACCTGCCTACCTCCACCGAGGCGCTCTCCGCGTCCGACCTCGTCGCGCGCGCGGAGGCCTGGATGGCCGCCGACGTCGACGCCGCCGACGTCGCCGAGCTGCGCAACCTGGTCGCCCGCACCACCGACGCCCACGTCGGCGAGCTGGCCGTCGCCGAGCTCGCCGACCGGTTCTCCGGCCTGCTGCAGTTCGGCACCGCCGGCCTGCGCGGCGCCATGGCCGCCGGACCGAACCGGATGAACCGCGCGGTGGTGATCACCGCCGCCGCAGGCCTCGCCGCCTTCCTCACCAAGGAGTTCGGCCGCGGCACCCCACGCGTGGTGGTCGGGTTCGACGCCCGGCACCGGTCCGCCGAGTTCGCCCGCGACACCGCCGCGGTGCTCGTCGCCGCCGGCGCCGAGGTGCTGCTCATGCCCGCGCCGGGCCCCACGCCCGTCCTCGCGTTCGCGGTGCGGCACCTGTCCGCGGACGCCGGCGTCATGGTCACCGCGAGCCACAACCCCGCCGCCGACAACGGCTACAAGGTGTACCTGGGCGGCCGCGTCGTCACCGACGCCGGTCAGGGCGCGCAGATCGTCCCGCCGTACGACGCCCTGATCGCCGGTGAGATCGCGCTCGTGCGCGCCGCCAAGGACGTGCCGCGCGCCGAGTCCGGCTGGACCGTGCTCGGCCGCGAGATCACCGAGGACTACCACGCGGCGGTGGCCACCCTGCACGACGGCGAGCCGCGCAACAAGCTCCGTATCGTCACCACGTCGCTGCACGGGGTGGGCGGCGCGGCTCTCGCCCGCGCGCTGGCCGAGGCCGGTTTCTCCGACGTCGTACCGGTGGAGGAGCAGGCAGAGCCCGACCCGGACTTCCCCACCGTGGCGTTCCCCAACCCGGAGGAGCCCGGCGCCATCGACATGGCGCTCGCCCTCGCCCAGGACGCCCACGCGCAGCTCGTCATCGCGAACGACCCGGACGCCGACCGCTGCGCCGTCGCCGTCCTCGACCCGCAGTACGGGACGTACCAGGGCGCGGAGACCGCGTCCTCGCAGGGCTGGCGGATGCTGCACGGCGACGAGGTGGGCATGCTGCTCGGCTGGGACGCGGCCGAGCGCGCGGCACGTGCGGGAACAAGCGGCACGCTGGCCTGCTCGATCGTGTCGTCGCGCGCGCTGGCGGCGATCGCCGCCCGGCACGGCCTGGCGCACGCCACGACGCTCACCGGCTTCAAGTGGATCTCGCGCACCCCGGATCTCGTGTTCGGGTACGAGGAGGCGCTGGGCTACTGCGTCGACCCCGAGCACGTGCGGGACAAGGACGGGCTCTCGGCGGCGGTCGCCGTCGCCCAGCTGGCCAACCGCCTCGCCGCGGACGGCCGCACGCTCCTGGACCGCCTCGACGACGTCGCCCGCGCCTGCGGGCTGTACGTCACCGGCCAGGTGTCGGCCAGGTTCGAGGACCTCGCGCTGATCGAGTCGACGATGGCGGCGCTCCGCACGTCGCCGCCGTCCGTCCTGGCGGGTTCGCCGGTGGAATCGGTGCGCGACCTCGCCGAAGGCCTCGACGGCCTGCCGCCCACCGACGGCGTCGTGCTGCTGACGGCCGACGACACCCGCGTGATCGTGCGGCCGAGCGGCACCGAGCCCAAGGTCAAGTGCTACATCGAGGTGGTGTCGCCGGTCGATCCGGACGCCACGGCCAACACCCTGTCCGCGGCACGGGTGGCCGCACGCGACCGCCTGGCCCGGGTCCAGGCGGACATCCGGACGGCCCTGGGCCTCTGATCCCCGAGCGGCGACTGCCGAAGTAGAGCGCCTGTCCCCGTTCCTCGTGAGGTTCGCCTCACGCTGAAGGGGGACAGGCGCTCTACTTCGGCAATCGCCGGAACGGGTCGAGGGACGAGTTACTGGACTACCGCCGGGAGGACGTCCATCGCGTCCGGGTTGGCCTCCACGAACTTCGGCACCTCGTCCTTGGCCACCGCCTCCATGAGCGGGTCGAACACGGCCCGGTCGAGCACGACGATGGACTGCCCGTCGGCGCTGCGCCCGGTGCCGGAGTACGGCGCGGTCATGAACGTGATGTCGTTCGTACCCATGTCCTGGGTGCCCATGACGAGCTCCTGGATCTTGTCGAACGTGAGGCCCTCGTCGACGGCCACCGAGCTGGTGATGGCCTCCAGGAAACTGGCCATCTTCACGGGCTCGCTCATGCTGTTCTTCGCCTTGGCCACGATCGCCCGCATCCAGGCCTGCTGCCGCTGCACGCGGCCGAAGTCGCCGTTCGCCAGCGCGTACCGCTCACGCGCGAACTCAAGTGCTTCCTCGCCGGTCATCGCCTGCCGCACGGAGCCGCCGTCGCCGTCGGGCACCGTGATCTCCACGCCGTCCAGGGAGTCGGTGAGGGCTTTGAACGACTCGAAGTCGGTCACCGCGAAGTGGTCGATCCGGACGCCCGTCAGGTTCTCGACCGTCTGGATCATGAGGGCCGGGCCGCCGTAGGAGAACGCGGCGTTGACCTTGGCCTCGCCGTAGCCGGGGATGGGTACCCAGGAGTCACGGGGGATGGAGATCGCCGCGGCCGACTTCCGGTCCGCCGCCAGGTGCACGAGCATGATCGCGTCGGTGCGCTGCGCGCCGGCTTCCCACTGGGTCGGGTCGCCGGCGGAGATCCGGCTGTCGGAGCCGAGCACCAGGATGTTCACGGGTGCGGTCGGACCCTCGACCGCGGGAGCGCTGGGCCGCGTCGAGGGGTCGACGTCGGCGAACGGGTCCTCGATCCGCTCCAGGTTGTCGTCGAGCGACATCCGGTACGCGTAGTAGGCCGCGACACCTCCTCCGCCCACGAGCAGCAGAGCACCGACCACGAGGCCGGCGACGAATCCGCGGCTCCGAGGTGCGCGCCGGGCGTGACGGAGATCGCCGTCCACCGGGTTGGGCGGGGCGAGAAGATCGCTCATTCGATCAGGTGCGGCCATAGGTGTTGATCATAGTGGCGAACGCGACTACTACTCTTGAGCCTGGCCCGCAACCGGAGCGTCGTTTCAGGGGTGAAGCTCGGTGCCCGCGCAGGTGGCACCGAACAGTGAGGGGAGTCGCAGTGAACGCTGGCGCGAGACAGCCACAGGACCGCTCGATCCTCCTGGTCACGCACCATTTCGCACCCGAGACGGGAGCCCCCCAGCGACGCTGGGGAGCACTCATCGAACACCTGGTCAACGCGGGTTTTCCGATGACCGTCCTGGCGCCTCCGCCACACTATCCATCGGGAAAGATCACCCACTCTTCACCTTCATACCTGCCTGGTTCCGTGCAGACGGGCACCAACGGCGAGAAGATCATCCGGGTGAATTTCCGCGAGCATTCTCATGGGCTCGGATCCCGGGCCGCGGACCAGACGGTCGCCGCGATCAGCTCGGTCCTGTACGGCATCCGGCCCTCCGCCGGCCGGCCCGCCGTCGTGATCGCGACGGTCCCCGGGATCCCGAGCGTCGTCGCCGGCTGGGCGCTCGCCCGCTGGCACCGCGCCCGGTTCGTCGTCGAGATGCGTGACGCCTGGCCGGACCTCATCCAGCCCAGCGGCATCCTCCTGCGCCGGGACCGGCCCGGCGGCCTGCGCCGTCGCCTCCGTGACCTCGTGGCGCGCGTGGTGCACCGCACCGTCACGCGCCTCCAGACCCGGGCGGACCTCGTGGTCACGACCACCGCCGCGTTCGCCGAGATCCTGCGCGCGCGGGGCGTCCGCAACGTGGCAGTGGTCCGCAACGGGACGGCGTTCGAACCCGTGCGTGAGAACGCTCCCGTGCGCCTCGCGGACCGCCCGCTGCGCGTCGTCTACGCGGGCACGGTCGGCCGGTCGCAGGGGCTCGACGTCGCCGTGCGCGCAGCAGCCCTGGTCCAGGAGCGCGGTCACGCGCTGGACGTCCGCATCGTCGGGCACGGCAACGAGCTGGAACCGCTCCGGCGTCTGGCCGCCGAGCTCGGCGCGCCGGTACGGGTCGAGCCCTCGGTGCCGTCCACCCAGGTGCGCGAGCTGTACGCCTGGGCGGACACCGTCGTCGTCTCCCTGCGGGACTGGGAGCCGTTCGAGTGGACGGTCCCGTCCAAGCTGTACGAGGTGATGGCGTCCGGCGTCCTCGCCTCGGCGAGCCTGGCCGGCGAGGCAGCGAACCTGGTCACGATCAACGGCGCGGGCGCCGTCGTGCGCCCCGGCGACGTCGAGGGGCTCGCCGACCTGTGGTGCGGCTGGCTGTCCGACGGCGTGGTGCCCGCGCCGTCGTCCGACGCCGCGGCCTGGGTCGCCGAGCACGCGAGCGACGGGGTGCTGGGCCACCGGTACGCCGAGCTCCTGGACGACCTGCTGCCGAGCCCGGCGCCCGACGCCCCGCTCGACCGGAGGGCCCGGGTCTGATGGCGCTGCCGTTCCGGCGCGCGAGCGAGCTCGCGCGCAATCTCCGCTTCACCACGTCCTTCGTGGCGCGCACGCTCGTCGAGGATCCGCTGTGGCTCGCCGTCCAGGCGGCCCGGCGGGCTCCCGAGCCGCTGCGCCGGCCCCTGGTGCGCGCCCTCGGGTTCGCGCCGGCGCCGTCGGCCCCGCACGCGCTCGGGCGGATGCTGGCCGGCGACGCGGCACGCGCGGCGGACGAGGCGGAGCAGCTCCTGGAACGACGCGACGGCCGCGGCCGCCGGGTCGCGGCAGAGGTGGCCGTCGCGGTGGGCAGGCCCGAGCTGCTCGACGACGTCGACGGGGCCGGACCCGCGCGCTACCGGGCCGCCTGGCTGCTGGGCGACGCCGACGCCATCGGACCGGACGCACCCGCCGGCCTCCGCGCCCAGGTGGCCGTGCTGCGGCCCGAGCCGGCGGACGACGCGGGCACCCGGGCACCCGACACCGCCCCCGGACCGCCGGGCCCGGGCGGCATCACCGTGCTGCACCACCTGACCAACTCCCTGCCGCACACGCAGAGCGGCTACACGCTCCGCTCGCACGCGATCCTGATGGCGCAGCGCGCCGCGGGGACGCCCGCGCTCGCGACCACGCGCCCCGGCTACCCGCTGACCATCGGGTCGCTCACGGCCCGCGGGACCGACGTCGTCGACGGGGTCACCTACCACCGCCTGGTCCCCGACCGCATGGCGTCCGACGTCGCGCGCCGGATCGCGCAGGAGGCGGACCTGCTCACCGAGGCCGCGCGGGACGCGGGCGCGGACGTCCTGCACACCACCACGCCGTCGACCAACGGGAGCCTGGCGCGCGCCGCCGCGCGGCGGCTCGGGATCCCGTGGGTCTACGAGGTGCGCGGGCTGCCCGAGGAGACCTGGGTGGCGTCGCACGGCACGCCCGCCGCGCGCGCCCGGGCGGCGTCGTCCCGCCGCCGGGCGCTGATGCAGGCTAAGGAGACCGAGCTCGCGCTCGCGGCCGACGCCGTGGTGACGCTCAGCGGAACCATGCGCGACGCGCTGGTGGCCCGCGGTGTCCCCGCCAGCCACATCACCGTGGTGCCGAACGCGGTACCGGACAGCCTGATCGCCGCGCAGCACCCCACGCCGGAGGCCGCGCGGGCAGCGCTCGGCCTGCCGGCCGGGTCCGCGATCGGAACGGTGAGCAGCCTCGTCGACTACGAGGGCCTGGAGACGGTGGTCCGCACGGTGGCCACGCTGCGCGCCCGCGGGCACGACGTCACGGGCCTGCTGGTGGGTGACGGCGTCTCGCGGCCCGGGCTGGCGCGCCTGGCCGACGAGCTCGGCGTCGCCGACCATGTGGTGCTCCCCGGGCGGGTGCCGCCCGCGGTGGCGCAGACCTGGCTGGCCGCGCTCGACGTCGTGCTGGTGCCGCGCCGCGACCACGAGGTCACGCGCCTGGTGACCCCGCTCAAGCCGGTCGAGGCGATGGCGGTGGGCCGCCCGGTGGTCGCCAGCGACCTGCCCGCGCTGGTGGAGGCCGTGGGCGGCGCGGGGCTGCACGTCGGCGCGGACGACCTGGCCGGCTGGGCCGATGCGGTCGCTACCCTCCTGGACGACGCCGGACGGCGTGCCGAGCTGGTCGAGCTGGGCCGGGCGGTGGCCACCGAGAGGACATGGGTGAGGAACGCGGAGACGTATCTGGGGATCTACCGGGAGTGTCTGGGGGTGAAGGCATGAGCGCAGGAACGGAGACCGGGTCGTACGCGGCCCTGTTCGACGCGTCGCCGACGACCACCAAGCTCGTGACGCTCGGCAACCTGTCCCGCGTCGGCGCACGCCCCCCGCTGGGCCAGTACGTGAGCCTGCTCTGGGCCCGCCGGCACTTCCTGTGGGCGGACGCGCGTGCCAAGGTCACCAGCGGGACGCGGCAGAGCCTGCTGGGCCAGGCCTGGCTGATCCTGGACCCGCTGATCAACGGTGCCGTGTACTTCGTGGTGTTCGGCCTGCTGATGAAGGGCGGGCGAGGCATCGACAACTTCATCGGGTACCTGCTGATCGGCGTGTTCCTGTTCGGGTTCACCACGTCGTCGATCAACGGTGCCGCGCGCTCGGTGCAGACCGGCAAGAACCTGATCCGTGCGTTCACGTTCCCGCGGGCGGCGCTGCCGATCTCGGTGGTGCTGCGCAACCTGCTCAACCTCGGCCCCACGCTCGTGACCCTCGGCGCGCTGATCTACTTCATCGCCCCTGCCGAGGAGTACACCTGGCGCCTCGCCCTGGTGCCCGCCGCCCTGGCGCTGCAGGTCGTGTTCACGACCGGTGTCTCGCTCCTGGTGGCCCGGTGGGCGGCCGCGCTGCCCGACGTCGCGAACCTGATCAGGATGTCGATGCGGATCTGGCTGTACGCGTCCGCGGTGTTCTTCTCGTTCGACGCACTGCTCAAGGACGAACCGGTACTGAAGATGGTGGTCGAGGCCAACCCGATGTTCATCGTGCTGGACATCGTGCGGGACTGCGTCCTGTACGCCACCACGCCCGACCCGATGCGCTGGGTGTGGCTCGGCGGCTGGGCCGTCGGCATGCTGCTGATCGGGTTCATCACCTTCTGGCAGGCGGAGGAGAGCTATGGCCGCTGACCTCGACTACCCGATGCCGCCGCCGCAGCTCACCCAGGGGCGCCCCGCTTCGATGCCGGTGCCGGTGCAGCGGCCGCTGACGGGAGCGATCCCGATGTCGGTGCAGGCCCCGCCGCACACCGGCCAGCTCGCCGCCGTCGCGCCGCGGTCCGGGAGCACTCCCGTGCTGTGGCCCACGGTCGCCGTCCAGGGGCTGCGCATGTTCTACCGGACGCCGTCGACGGACACGTCCAGCGGTCGCCGCGCCAGGCTCAAGCGGACGGTGCTCAACGCACTGGGCCAGGAGCCCAAGGTGACGGTGCGCGCGCTGACGGACATCTCGTTCGTCGCCAACTCCGGCGAGCAGATCGGCATCGTCGGCCAGAACGGCTCCGGCAAGAGCACGCTCCTGCGGATCATCGCGGGCCTGGAGAAACCGACCAAGGGCCAGGTGCTGGCCGAGAGCACGCCGGTGCTGATCGGCGTGAACGCCGCGCTGGTCCCCGACCTGCCCGGCGAGGAGAACGTACGGCTCGGCTGCCTGGCGATGGGCCTGTCCCCCGCCGAGGCGCAGGCGGCGATCCCCGACGTCATCGAGCTGGCCGGCCTCGGCAAGTCCATCTACCTGCCCATGCGCACCTACTCCTCGGGCATGGCGGCTCGCCTGCGCTTCGCCATCGCGACGGCGGCACGCCCCCACATCCTGCTCATCGACGAGGCCCTGGCCACCGGTGACGCCGCGTTCAAGGAACGCAGCGAGGTCCGCATGGAGCGCCTACGGAAGGAAGCGGGAACGGTGTTCCTCGTGAGCCACGCGGCACAGACCATCGAGGAGTCGTGCACCCGCGCCATCTGGCTGCACCACGGCCGCCTCGTGCTCGACGGCGAGGCGCAGGACGTCGCCGTCCGGTACCGCAAGTGGGCGTGGGCCCACGCCAAGGACAAGCCGGACGACGCCAAGCAGATCCTCCAGGAAGCCTTCGCCGAACGACGGGAGACAGAGGTGCGGTTCGACACGCCCGAGCCGGCCAAGGGCCCGGTCCGCGAGCGGCATGCCCGCCCAAGGGGGCGCGACGCCAAGCAGGCGAAGGTCCGGACCGCACGGATCGCGGCGCTCCAGGCCGAGGCGGCGCTCCAGGCCGAGGCGGGCGACCAGTGAACCGGCCCCTCGTCATGACCGTCTACGGGACGCGCCCCGAGGCCATCAAGGTCGCCCCGGTCATCGCTGCCCTCGAGGCCGACGACCGGTTCGACTCGCTGACGGTCGTCACCGGCCAGCACCGGGAGATGCTCGACCAGGTCAACGAGGTCTTCGGCATCGTGCCGGACCACGACCTCGACATCATGAGCCACGGCCAGACGCTCGGGCAGATCTTCGCCCGGGTCATGAGCCGGCTCGACCCGATCCTCGCGGAGCGTCGGCCCGACGCCGTCATCGTCCAGGGCGACACGTCGACCTCGACGGCCGCCGCGCTCGCCGCGTTCTACCGGCAGATCCCGGTCGTGCACCTCGAGGCGGGGCTGCGCAGCGGCGACATCATGTCGCCGTTCCCGGAGGAGGCGAACCGCAAGATCACCTCGCAGATCGCCGCGCTGCACCTGGCGCCGACCCTGCGGAGCCTCGCCAACCTCGTGGCCGAGGGCGTCCAGCTGGAGAACATAGTGGTGACCGGCAACACGGTCATCGACGCCCTGTACCTCGCGGTGCAGCGCCGGACGGCGTTCACCGACCCGGCGGTCGCCCGGGTGGCGTCGTCGGGCCGCCGGGTGGTGCTGGTGACCACCCACCGCCGGGAGAACTGGGGCGACGCCATGGAGGGCGTCGGCCGGGCCCTGGCGCGGATCGCCAGGCGGTTCCCCGACGTCGAGGTGGTGCTGCCCGTGCACCGCAACCCCGTGGTGCGTGACGCCGTGCTGCCGCACGTCGCAGGGCTGCCGAACGTCACGGTGACCGAGCCGCTGGGCTACGGCGAGTTCACCCACCTGCTGTCGCTCTCGACGCTGGTGCTCACCGACTCCGGCGGCCTCCAGGAGGAGGCGCCGAGCCTGGGCAAGCCGGTGCTGGTGATGCGGGACAACACCGAACGCCCCGAGGCCGTCGAGGCGGGCACCGCCCGCCTGATCGGGACCGCCGAGGAGCGTGTGGTGGCCGAGGTGAACCGGCTGCTGACGAACGAGGCCGCCTACGCCGCCATGGCACAGGCCGTGAACCCGTACGGGGACGGGCACAGCGCGAAGCGGGTGCTGGACGCGACGGCGCGCGTGCTCGCGCCGGTGCTGCCCGACGTGCTGCCCGACTTCGACCTGGTGGACGAGCAGTTCAGCACTGTTTCGGCGAAGGCCGTCTCCGCAGAGGCAGTTTCAGCAGAGGGTGGGGTATGAGCAAGAGCAAGACCAGGGTCTTCATCTACGGCTCGTGCGTGTCGCGGGACACGTTCGAACACCTGGATCCCGAGCAGTTCGAGCTCGTCGCGTACGTGGCGCGCCAGTCGGCGCTGAGCGCGTACACCCGTCCGGTCGAGCTCATGGCGCCGCCGACCCTCGAGTCGCAGTTCCAGCAGCGGATGATCTCCGGTGACTTCGCGTCGACGCTGCGGCCGCAGATCGCCTCGGCGGCTGCCGGCACCGACCTCGTGCTGGTCGACCTCGTCGACGAGCGCCTGGGCGCCTACCTGCTGCCCGACGGGTCGGTGATCACCCGTTCGCTGGAGCTCATCCAGTCCGGCTCCGAGCAGTACCTGCCTCAGGGCTCCCAGTACCTCGCGTTCGGCACGCAGCAGCACTTCGAGTACTGGCAGACGGCGATCAGCTACATCGGGGAACGCCTGCGGCACTACATGCCGCAGGCCGACGTGGTGCTGCTCGACATCCCGTGGGCGGAGTGGTCCGAGACCGGCGAGAAGACGCCGGACTCCTTCGGCGTCTCGGCCCGGGACGCGAACCCGGTGTTCCAGTCCTACGCACAGTTCGCGGCGCAGACGCTGGCCACGCAGGTGATCTCGCTGGACCCGTCCGAGGTCGTGTCCAGCCCCACCCACCCGTGGGGTGACGCGCCGTTCCACTACGCGGAGAACGTGTACCTGAACATCGTGCAGCGGCTCACGGGTACCGAGGGCCGGGTGATCTGGGGGGCGGGCGCGACCCGGACGATGACCGCGGACCTGCCGGTCCAGCAAGACGCCGGGGGCGCGGCCCGGGCAGCAGCTCCGGGTGCTGCGGCGCCCGCCACGGTCCAGCAGCGGGTCCCCGGCGCCGGGCAGCACGGGCAAGCCTCCGCCGCGCCGCTCCGGCGGCTGGAGGGCGGTCCGAACTTCCTCATCGCGGGCACCCAGCAGGGTGGGACGCAGTGGCTGCAGCACCAGCTCAGCCGTCATCCGCACGTCGACGTGGCCAAGGACGCCGCTCCGTTCTTCAGCCGGCCTGCCCGGCTCACCAAGGACGAGGAGATCCAGAAGTTCCTCGAGCCCTTCGCGGACGGCAGCAAGCCGCTGCGGGGCCACCGCTCACCCGGATACTTCTGGGTGGCCGACCCCCGGAGCGAGTTCTCCCCGCCACGGAAGCACGACACGGCCGCCGCGATCCGGGACATGCTGGACCCGAACGCTCCCGTCCTCCTCAGCCTGCGCAACCCCGTCGAACGAGCGATCTCGGCGTACTGGCGGCACTTCTCGAACGCCGAGATCGAGCTGGGCGCCGGGATCTTCCAGACCCCTGCCCGGCTGGGGATCGTCGACCGCGGCTTCTACCGGCGGCACTACGAGGACTGGGCCCGCACGCTCGGCCCGGAACGCCTGCGGGTGCTCGTCTTCGACGACCTCGTCGAGCGTCCGCGCGTCTACCTGCAGGAGGCGCTCAGCGCCCTGCGGGTCGGTGACGCGCCGGAGTTCTGGGATTCCCTCAAACCCAAGGTGAAGGTCGGTAACGTCGGCTGGCTCCCGCAGTTCAAGAAGCAGAGCCCTATCACCGCTCAGGAGATCGCGGCGCTCCACGCGCTCTACGCCGACGACATCCGGTTCATGGAGGAGCTGCTCGGCCGTGAGCTGCCGAGATGGCACAACGTCGGGCGCCTCGTCAAGCAGTACACCGCCGAAGGAAAGTAGAACCGTGTACGACTCATCCGCCGCACGCGACCCCCTCGGTTGCGTCTTCATCGTCACGTACGGGCGATCCGGCTCGACCCTGCTCCAGGGCATCCTCAACTCGATCCCGGGCTACGTGATCCGCGGCGAGAACGGCGACTCCCTGTACAGCCTGTTCGCGTACTTCAACACGCTCGACAAGGCGAGCCGCGAGCACACCGATCCGGCCAAGAAGGCTCCGGACACGCCGTCGCACCCCTGGTTCGGGATCAACCAGTTCTCGCCCGAGACGACTCTCGCCCTGCTGCGCTCGCTCGTCCTGGCCTCGCTGCTGCAGCCTCCGGCAGGAACCCGCGTCACGGGTTTCAAGGAGATCCGCTGGGTGCACTCCAACTGGCGCCCCTACGCCGACTTCCTGGTCCGCCTCTTCCCCCGGGCCCGGTTCGTCATCAACACCCGGGACCACACCGACGTGCTGGCGAGCAAGTGGTGGAAGGACCGTGAGAACGGCGCCGCCATCCTCGAGCGCGCGGAAGCCCAGTTCAACGAGCTGGAGGCCGCCTACCCGAACCGCACCTACCGCGTGCACTACAACGACTACACCACCGACTCCAGCTCGCTCGAGGGCATGTTCAAGTGGCTCGGCGAACCCTTCGACAAGGACCGCGTCGATGACGTCCTCACCCGCAAGCACTCCTACTGAGCCCGTCCCGGCCGGTGCCCGGCTGCTGCACATCGGCCTGCCGAAGACCGGGTCGACCGCGCTGCAGTACGCGGCCTCGCGGCTCAAGAAGAGGCTCCGCAAGGAGGGTGTCATCTACCCGGGCCGGGGCGAGAACCACCACAAGGCGACCTCGTGGCTCGCCGGGCTGCGGGTCGGGTACCTCTCCGACCCGACCCCTCAGGAGCAGTGGTGGCTGAACCTCAAGAAGGAGCTCGACCAGCACGAGTCCAGGCGCGGTCTCGTCTCCTTCGAGATGATCTGCACGACGAACCTGGGCGGCGCACGCCGTACCGTCGACGCGCTCGGGGACGGCGGGCGGGTTCCCGTGCACGTGACGCTGGTCCTGCGGAACTTCGGCACGTTCGTGCCGTCCTACTGGCAGGAGAGCCTCAAGCGGGGAAACACCGAGTCGCTCGACACGTACCTCGAGCGCGTGCTCAAGGACCCGGCCACGGTCGAGGCGTCCGGCGCCTTCCACCGGCGTGACGGCTACGGCCTGCTCGAACGGTGGTCCGCGGCGGTAGGCCCGGAGAACGTCACGGTCATCGTCCTCGAGAAGGACCGGCCGACGCGCCTGCTCGACACCTTCGAGTCGATGCTCGACCTCCCGGAGGGGATCCTGCACTCCGAGCCCCCGGTCGGCGCGGGCGCCAACCGGAGCATGTCCGCCGCAGAAGCCGCGCTCGTCCACCGGCTCAACCAGCAGGTCATCGGCGAGTGGCAGGCCTCGTCGCGCGAGCACCGGAACCTCGTGCACAACGGCGTCGTCAACCGCCTGCTGTCCAGCCGGGAGCCCGCGCAGTCCGAGGGCAGGCTGCGGATCCCGGGATGGGCCGCCCAGTCGTGCGTCGAGGCGGGGCGCATCCTGGCCGACAGCGTGCGGTCGACGGGCGTACGGGTCGTCGGAGACCTGGCAGAGCTGGAGCGTCCGGTACCCACGGCCGACGACGAAGCGCCCGCGGCACCCGATACCGTCCCGTTCGACTTCGCGGTGCAGGCGCTGCTCGGCATGTTCGCGCGCTCCACGGGCTGGACCGCGGACCACACGAGGCCGCTGGCGCGTTAGGACGCCTGGTCCCGGGTCAGCCCCGCGCGCCCTCGTAGACGCCGATGACGGTCTGCAGCGCGAGCTCGCTCGGGATCCGCTCCGGCGCGCCGGCGACCCGCTGGACGGCGGACGCGTGCAGCCGGCGCGCGCCGGCCTCGTCCAAGGTCCCGAGCTGGACGGCGCGGCGCACCAGTCCGTCGGCCGCGATCAGGGCGAGGTCGCTCGGCACCTCGTCGGGCAAGGGCACCTGGTCGCCGACCCGTCCCGCCGCCGCGAGATCGGCGAGGTCGCCGACGACGCGGACGCCGGCGGACTCGATCTGCTCGGCGATCCGGATCGCGGCGGTCGCCGCGTGCCGGGTCACCCGTTCCGGCACCCGCAGCGAGGGTTCGTCGGGCCGCCGCGGCCGCCCGGAGATGACGGCGTTCACCGCACCGCCGTGGAAGAGCCCCCGGCGGGCGCGGGACCCTGTCTCCTGGAAGATCCGCTCCGCCGCCTGCCGGAAGAACTCGGTCTCGACCGCGCTCATGCCCGAGTTGGCGGTGACCCGCTCCAGCGTCCCGCGGCGCTGTCCGAGCAGGTCCTCGAAGACCCGGAAGATGTGGTCGCGGTCGGTGGGGTCGAGCACGACCACCGTCATGTTCTCCGGGCCGAACGCGTCCGCCCACCGCCCCACGAGGTTGGTGCCGTCGCTCTCGTCGAAGACGTCGCCGCCGGGCATGTGCAGCATCGGCAGCTCGCGGAACGCCTCGTCCAGCCACGCGTCGAGAGGCCGGAACTCAGCGTTCTTGACGCGCTGCTGCCACATGGACAGGAGCATCCCGGGCAGCGGCCGAAGCGTCAGCACGACGTGGGTAGGCATGGTGAACGCCTCCCGGACCGGGACCAGGTCGCGCGCGCCCGCGGTCGAGAAGGCCTCGCTGCTCACGAGCGCGTAGTCGTGCTCGTTGTTCACGAGCTGCTTGAGGATGCCCGTCGACCAGTGGGCCGGAGCGAGCTCCGTGAGCCACGGTTCCTTGCGGTAGCCGAGCAACGACCTCGCGAACCGGCGGTGGTTCTCGTACCGGCCGGGGTACAGCACCCCGCCGTCACGGAGCCGCGGCCGGGATCCGGCCGCCGACTGCTGCAGCGACGTCGTGCCGGTCTTGGGCGCGCCGATGTGGAGCACCGTGGTACCCCGGGGCAGTGCTGGTACCTCGTTCACGGTGTTCTCCGGCTCTCCGGCTTCGACGGTCATCTCGGCAGCAGCTCCGCGAAGTCCACCGACATGTCGTGCATCGTGTAGGACGCCGCGAACTGCTCCGCGGCCTGCGCCCGCGCACCGCCCTGCCGGTCCAGGCCGCGTTCGATCGCCTCGGCCAGCGCGTCCACCCGGGACGTGGCCTCGACGTCGAAGAACTCGACCCACTGCTCGTCGCCGTACTCCGCGAGCAGGTGCGGCTCGCCCGGCACCACGCACGGGACGCCGAGGCTCGCGGCCAGCAGCATGCTCCCCGAGTTCAGGATCCGCGTGTACGGCAGCGCGAACAGGTCGCAGGCAGAGGCCCAGGTGACCACCTCCTCGTCGGTGAGCTGTCCGTGGCGCCGGTGCACCGTGACGTTCCCCGGCATCGCCGCCTCGATCTCCGCCATCGCCTCGGCGGTGGTGCCACCGGCGAGCAGCATCGAGACCCGGGGGTTGCGCTCGGCGAGGAGGCCCGCGGCCCGCAGCAGGTCCCCGAGACCCTTGTACGGGCGGATCCCGCCCACTATCCCGATGACCAGGTCGCCGGGCGGGATGGTGCCGATCCGTCGGCGCGCCGCCCGACGCCCCGGCGACGGCTCGTAGACGCCCCGGTAGCTCGCGTGCCGCACCCGGGACACCTTCTCGGCCGGGAGCTCGTAGTACTCCGAGACCACCTCGGCGGTCTGCGAGTTGAGCACGATGATCCGGGACGACCGGCGGGCGAGCACCTTCGCGAGCTGGACCTCCTCGGCGTGGTACTCCGTGTCGTGGGAGATGGTGTTGTGCACGGTCCAGAAGACCTCGACGCCACGCGACCGGGCGCCGGACAGCGCGCCGTCGAGCCGCGCGATGCGCGACCGGAGCTCCGCCGCGTCCTTGACGTTCTCGGCGACCGGGCTCGTCCAGTGGATGTGCAGGATGTCACCGGGCTCGAGCACCTGGAGCTCGTTCAGCAGCTCGTGGTAGCGCCACTTGCCGTCGACCCGCCAGCCCTGCGAACGAGCCTCCATGTAGAGCATGTTCAGGTAGGGGTTCGTGGTCCAGTAGGGGAACACACTGATCCTGGCCACGTCATCGCTCCTGTTCCTGGGCGCCGACCAGGGTCGACGGCTCCGCGGGCACCGGTTCGGGCGCGAGCCGGGGCAGGTCCTCGGACCAGGCCAGCTCCGTCGTCCGGACCGTCCCGTCGTCGTAGCGGACGGAGACCAGGCAGCGCGTGGCCTCCGGTGCGCCCCAGGCGGGCGGCAGGACGACGTCGAGGTCCAGCTGGGCGGTCCTGGGCGGCAGCACGTGGTGCGGCAGGCTGACGTGGTCGCCGAGCGCCTCGTTCGTGAGCCGCACCTCGCCGATCGGGGTCTGCGTGTCGGCCAGCAGCAGCGCGAGGCTCACCACGGTCCCCCGCGGCCGGGGCACCGCCGCGTAGGCCACGGCGCGCAGCCCGTCCCGGACCCGCCGGGCGGCCTCCTCGATCCGTGCCACGGAGAACGTGCGTACCGCTGCGTCGAGGCTCCTGAGCTCGACCGGCAGGGAGTCCGGCGCGACCTCGGCGTAGTGCCACTGCCGCAGGTCCGCGAGCTCGGCCGCGCCGGCGTCAGCGCGGCCGGCGGCGTCGGTGAGGCCGCGCAGGAGGCCCTCGTACTCGGCCCGCGCACGGTCGAGCTCGGCGCCGCGCGAGTCCGCCATGGCGGCGATCCAGACCCGGTCGCGGTCGTCAGGGACCGTCCGCTCGCGTTCCGGAGCCGCCCAGGGCGTCCCGTCGCCCGCGGACCACAGCTCCCAGGGGAACGCCTCGAGCAGCGCGTCGGCGTCGAACCTCGGCTCCGGCTGGCCGCCCAGCACGAACGCCTCCTCGACGGTCTCGGCGATCGGCTCGAACGTCCTGCCCGTGCCTGCGAGGTAGTCGCGGTACTTGAACGGGTGCTCGTGCGGGGACCGCACGAAGCGGGCGGGGATCCCGAGCGCCTCCGCGACGATGACGGCGTGCAGCGACGTGCTGATCACGAACCGGCTCGAGGCGATCTGCAGGAGCACCGAGTCCACGTGGTCCTGCGAGTCGAGCGTCTCCAGCTCGTGCTCGCCGGCCACCGCCGAGACGTCGTCCTTGTCGTTGAAGTTGGGCACGAAGAGCACGTCCCGCACGGGAGCGCGGCTCACCCGGAGCAGCTCCGGCATGACGTCGGCGAGGAGCAGGACCGGGTCGCCGTAGACCTCGGGCACGTCGAACCCGTGGCCCGACAGGAAGCGCCGGGTCAGCGGGCCACGAACGGCCCGGAACACCACACCGTCCGGGATGTCCTTGGTCGCGGCGAGCATCTTCCCGTTCACCCCGGACCCCCAGACGACGGACCGCTCCGGCGCGAGGTGCAGGATCGAGCCGACCGACAGCAGCGCCGGCCCGTCGGGCGCGACGGTGCGGGCCGAGGACCCGACCAGGCGGGACACTATCGCCGGGCCCAGGACGTCGCCGAAGTTCGCCACCGGTGCGCCGGACCGGATCGGGTTCCAGTGCACCACCGGTACCCCCGCGATCCGGGTGACGGCCCGGTCTCCCCCGAGGGCACCGGCCGTGGCGGCGGCAGCGGGCACGGCGGTATCTGGCTCTGCGGTGCCCGGCTCCGCGAGCAGGCTGCTCACCTCAGGCATCGTTCCTCCGTGCCGCACTCTGAAGCTCAGCCTTCTTCCGGTTCCTACGGTTCTTCTGGGCTCGCTGGATCCGCCACTCGACGGCGCGGTAGGCCCGCAGCTTTCTGGCGCGCCGACCGACCCGGACACCGCGCCAGCGAACCGCGGTAGCGACGCGCGCCGTCCCGGAGGCGAACGTGCGCAGGCCGAGCTCGTCGCCGTCCGCCAGCCGCATGGGCCGGACCACGCTCAGCGACGAGGCTCCACCCGGCCACTCGATCCGGACCGGCAGCTCGAGCTCGCCGAACGCGTCCTCGACGATCACCCGAAGCCGCCAGTCGTACCCCGGCTCGAGGGCCGTCAGGTCCGCGTCGACCGACCAGCCCTTCTCGTTCACCGAGACGCGGCCGAAGAGCCGCTGGCTGTGCACGTCCCGCTGCTTGCCCACGGAGCCGAGCGCGAGCAGCCGGAGCACCCGCACGCCCGGGCGGACCGGTCCGCTGCCCCGCAGGTGCAGCACGCGGCCCCGGACCCCCGTGACGGAGGCGTTGAACTTCGGCCGGTACTTGTACGGGTTGTACTGGGACTCGCGCCAGACGTCGTTCAGCTCCCCGTGCAGCAGGGCCTCCGCGACGCGGACCTCCCTCGTCGCCGGGGTCGCGGTCGACCGCAGCGAGATCTCCGGGTCGAACTTGCTCGCGAAGCCCATCATCCGCTCGCCGAGCCTGTCGTCCCAGGCATGGGACACGTCGATGAACGGGCGCATCACGTCGTTGCGCCAGAGCTTCCCGGCCAGACGGCGGTCGAGACCGTCGGCCATGGCGGTCGAGAGCGCCTCGGCGAACGTCGTGATCGTGTCCGAGCCACCGGCGAACCTCTTGCCCACCTCACGTTCCCACACGGTGCGCGCCAGGTCGAGGTGACCGTGGGCGGCGAGGTGGAAGACGAGCGCGCGCCGCGCGCCGATCCGCTCCAGCGCCTCGAAGGGCGCGAGCGAGACCAGCCCGGCGACGGCGGCCGAGACCGCCGCGAGGTCTTCCTTCTCCAGCTGGTCGAACCCGTCCTGCAGCAGCTTCCCGAGCGTCGCCCACGCGTCGGAGCCGAGCGCCATGTGCCAGTACTCGCGCGCGAGCTCGCTCCGGTCGTCCTCCGCCACCAGCACCGCGCAGAGGCGTTCCTGCACGAAGTAGCCGATCAGCGACCGCACGTCGCCGAGGCGTGCAGTCATCGAGCTCGCGCCGGGGCGTGCGCGGTAGTGGTAGACCACCTCGGGCGTCACGGCGATGCTCCGCGCGAACCGCATGGCGGCGGTCATGGGCAGCATGTCGTTGCCCCGCGGCGTGGTCGGGAAGTGCAGCTTGTGCTCCACCCAGAAGTCCCTGCGGACGAGCCGGTTCCAGCAGGTCCGGTTCCGGATCATGCGGGGGTTGAGGTCGAGCGTCGTCCGTTCGATCCGCGTCTCCAGCCCGTACTTCTTGGGGTCGCTCCACGTCGTCGAGGTCCACACCCGCTGGAAGCCGCCGACGGTGACGTCGGCCGCGCTGCTCTCGGCGAGGTCGAGGAGCGTCCGGTACGCGTGCCGCGGTACGAGGTCGTCGCCGTCGCAGAAGATGACGTACCTGCCGGCGGCCAGCTCGAGCCCCGCGTTCCTGGCCTGCGCGCCCCCGCTGCCGGGATTGCGCACCGGCACGACCCGGGCGTCCCGGCGGGCCCAGTCGAGGACCTTCTCCCACGTGCCGTCCGTCGAGTGGTCGTCGACGACGATCAGCTCGAGGTCGCCCATCGTCTGCTCCAGCACGGAGCGGACGCACGCGTCGATCCACGGGTCCACGTCGAACGTGGGCATGACAACCGAGACCATCGGTCCTGTGTGCGCGGCCGCGGCGGAGCCGGCGCCGTCGGCCGTCAGGGCCAGCGCCTCGAGCAAGGCCGCCGGCAGGCCGTCGTACGTCGCCTCCTGCTCGGGGCCGGCCAGGAGGTCGAGGGCAGCCGTGAGCGTCGGCGTCGGCACCCGGCGCAGCGTCGCGGCCTCGCTCGCCTCGAGCAGCTCCGTCACCAAGGTCGTGGCCAGCAGCCGCGTCTCGTCGTCGACCTCGTCGAGCGACTTGATGCGCGAGGCGACCTCGTAGCGCATCACCTTCTCGACGAAGAGCTGGACGGCTTCCGGGACGCCAACGCCGTCGACCACGCGGAAGGCCTCCCGGACCTGGACCGCCCAGTCCAGGATCGTCCGGGACGACGTCAGCGCGGTCGTGATGGACCCCGGCCGGCGCCGGTACAGGTACAGGCAGAGGGGCACGACGTCGAAGGCCGACGCCGCCGCGTAGGCGCGCATCGACGGCACGACGTCCTCGCACTTGGTCGTCTCCGGCCAGCGGATGTCCTCGCGCACCAGGAACTCGCGCCGGAAGACCTTGGTCCAGGCGGTGTGGTCGTACACCAGCTCCGGCAGGTCGGCGAGGGTCGCACCCTCCGCACCCGTCGTGTAGACGGCGGGGCGCGTGGTCCAGTACCGGTGCCGGCCCGACGACGTGCCGAACTCGTCCGCGTACGCGGTGGCGAAGTCCGAGCCGGACCGCTCGAGCGAGGCGACCAGCGACGCGTACGCACCCGGCACGACCATGTCGTCGCTGTCCGGGAAGGTCACGTACTTTCCCCGCGCGTGGCCGAGGCCTACGTTGCGAGCGGCCCCCAGCCCGACGTTCACGGGGTTCTCCACCACGCGGACCTGGTCGTACGCGGCCTCGAACTCACGCGCGATCTCCACCGAGCGGTCCGGAGACGCGTCGATGACGACGATGATCTCCTGCGAGACGTCCTGGTCGACGAGGCTGTTCAGACAGTCGTCCAGGTACCTCTCCACCCCGTAGACCGGCACCACGACCGACAGGAGCGGTATCTGCTCGTCCCGTATCCCGGGAGTCCCCGTCAAGATCTTCTGCTCCCCTTCGTGATCCAGCTTCCGGCGTGGAAAATCACAGCTTCAAGATGCGTCATCGGTCGGCCCATGCTAGCGGCTGACCAGCGAGAAAATGTGTCCGACCGGTACCCTCGCACGTTGATGACCTCCACCGACGGCGAACAGCCGAACCGCCGCCTGATCATCGGCCGCCGCCAGCTCCTGATCGTGGGCGGTCTGGTCGTGGCCGGGGCGGGTTTCGGCGTCACGTACTCGCGCCGGGGCGAACCCGACCCGACGAGCAGTCCGACACCACCCGCCGAGGCTACTGCGACCGGCCCGTACGCGCGGTTGCGGGCGCGCTGGTACACCCAGCTCACCGGGGGTGACGTCGATCTGTCGGTGCCCGAGATCGCCCAGGCCGTCGAGGGCGTCGATGCCGCCGCCAGGAAGGCCGTCGCCGACATGTCCCCGCGCGGGGACCGGACGGGCGTCTGGCCGGACCTCCCGCTCGACGGCACCGGCCGCACCCGCGCCGTGGCGCTGCGCCACACGTCGGGCCGCCTCAGCTCCATGGCCCTCGCCTACGGCACGGCGGGCGGCACGCTGTACCACGACCCCGAGCTGCGGACCCGCCTCGTCGACGGGCTCGACCTCCTGCACGAACGCTATGCGGGCTACGAGACGACGCTGGAGGAACCGTGGTTCGACCGGGAGATCAGCGTCCCGCTCGCGCTGACCTCGATCTGCCTGCTGCTGCGTGACGACCTGGCCACGGACCGTCTCGAGCGGTACCTGGCACCCGTCGACTCGTTCACGCCGGAACCCTCGAAGGAGGGGGCCAACCTCGTCTGGACCTCTCAGGTCGTGGCAGAGCGCGCGATGCTCCTCGACGACGGCGCCAAGCTCGACGCGGCCCGCGAGGGCCTGCAGCGCGCGCTCCGCACCGTGACGTCGGGCGACGGCGTCTACCCCGACGGATCGTTCGTCCAGCACCAGCACCACCCGTACACGGGTGGGTACGGGATCGCGTTCCTCAGGAGCTCCGTACGGCTCGTGGAGCTGCTGCACGGCTCCCGCTGGCAGGTCGACGACGCGCAGCTCGGCTTCCTCCTGGACTTCGCCGTCGACGGCGTGGCGCCGTGGCTGCACAAGGGCGCTCTCCTCAGCCCCGTGCGCGGTCGCGAGATCTCGCGGCGGCCGGCCACCGACCACAACGCCGGCCACATCGCGATGGCGGCGTTCCTCGCGCTCAGCGAGCTGGCAGGGCCGGAACGACGGGACGAGCTGGCGGGCCTCACCCGCCTCGTCATCGAGCAGGACACGCTCACACCGTTCCCCGGCACGAACAACGTGCCCGCGGTCGCGGCCGCCCATCGCCTGCTGAGCTCCGGCGTGCCCGCCGCGGCTCCGGAGGAGGGGACCAAGGTCTTCGCCGGGATGGATCGCGTGGTGCACCGGCGTCCCGGATTCACGTTCGCGATAGCCATGTCGTCCTCCCGGATCGCGACCTACGAGGCGATCAACGGCGAGAATCAGCACGGCTGGTGGACGGGCAGCGGCGCGACCTACCTGTACGACGACGACCTCGCCCAGTTCGACGACGGCTACTGGCCGACGGTGGACGCGACCCGCATCCCCGGCACGACGGTCCCCACCGGGGAGCCTGCGCCGGGGAGCGGGGCGGAGGCGCTCAGCGACGCCGCGCTGGCCGGTGGTGTCTCGCTCGGTTCGAACGGTCTCGCCACCATGGCGTTCCGCACCCCCGCCGACTCCCCCGCCGCCGTGACGGGACGCAAGACCTGGTTCCTGCTCGGGGACGAGATCGTGGCGCTCGGCGCCGGGATCACCGGTCCCGGCGGCCGCCCCGTCGAGACCGTCGTCGAGAACCGCAGGCTCTCCGCCGGCGCCGCCCAGCCGTTCGTCGTCGACGGGACCGACCTCGGGACAGCGCCGACCGACCGGTCGTTCGACAACCCCGGCTGGGCGCACCTCACGGGCCCCGCCGGCGGGTCCGACATCGGCTACGTCCTGCTGTCGGACGCGCAGGTCCGCGCGTCGCGGGAGTCGCGGACCGGGCGCTGGTCCGACATCAACCGGAGCACGGCGTTCGACTTCGACGACGAGGTCCGGAACGACTACGTGACGCTCCGCATCGACCACGGGCACGGGCCGCAGGGCGCCCGGTACGCGTACGTCCTGCTGCCCGGCGCCTCCCGTGAGGCCGTCCGCGCCTACGCGGCGAGCCCGCCGGTGACGGTGCTCTCCAACACGCTCGGACTGCAGGCCGTGCGCAGGGGAAACACGGTCGGAGCCAGCTTCGGGTCCACCGGCGAGCAGTCGGTCGCCGGCATCACCGCCCGGACCAGGGTGTCCGTGGTGGTCGTCCAGGACGGGACGACGCTGTCCGTGGCCCTGAGCGACCCGAGCCAGACCGTGCAGGGCCGGGCACGGGTCGGGCTCGACCATCACGTCCTCCAGGTAATCAGCGCCGACCCGCGGATCCAGGTACAGACGGAAGGGACTGCCACGACGCTGCTCGTCGACCTGTCCGACGCGCGCGGGCAGACGTTCACAGCGGTCCTCGAGACCGCCTGACCGCCGGCGGCGGTCAGGCGCGCCTGGCCACCGTCATGCCCCGCGTGTCGACGAGCCGCTTGGCCGCCAGCCTCTCGGCCAGGGCGCGGAACACCGTGTGGTCCACGAGCAGCACGTGCGCGTCGGCGCTCGCGAGCGCCTCCTCGGCGTCGACGAGCCGCACGTTGGGCAGGTCCGCGAGCGCGGCGGGCAGCTCGTCGATGTGCGGCTCGACGGCCAGCACCGTCATGTCCGGGGACGCCGTCGCCAGCTCGCGCACGATCTCGGCGGCCGGCGACTCGCGCAGGTCGTCGATGTTCGGCTTGAACGCGAGCCCGTAGGCGGCGACGACGGGGGCCTCGATCCCCGCGACGGCGTCGTGCACCTTGTCCAGCACCCAGCGGGGCTTCGCGTCGTTCACCTCGCGGGCCGTCCGGATCAGCCGGGCCTCCTGCGGCGCCGCGTCGACGAGGAACCAGGGGTCCACGGCGATGCAGTGCCCGCCCACGCCGGGGCCGGGCTGCAGGATGTTGACGCGCGGGTGGTGGTTCGCGAGCCTGATGAGCTCCCAGACGTCGATGCCCAGCCGGTCCGCGACGAGGGACAGCTCGTTGGCGAAGGCGATGTTCACGTCGCGGAACGAGTTCTCGACGAGCTTGGCCGCCTCGGCGGTCGCGGCGTCGGTCAGCAGGATCTCGCCCTGGCAGAAGACCTGGTACAGGTCGCGCGAACGCTGCGCGGCCTCCGGCGTGATCCCGCCGATGATCCGGTCGTTCGTGACCAGCTCCACCATGATCTTCCCCGGCAGCACCCGCTCCGGGCAGTGCGCGACGTAGATCCGGGGCCGGCCGTCGGAGCCGTCGAGGCTGAGGTCGGGACGTTCGGCGAGGATCCAGTCCGCCATGCGCTGCGTCGTACCCGGCGGCGACGTGGACTCGAGGATCACCAGCTCACCGCCGCGCAGCGTGGGCGCCAGCGCCTCGGCGGCCGACCTGATGTAGGAGAGGTCGGGCTTGTGGTCGGCCATGAACGGCGTGGGCACGGCGACGATGTACGCGTCGGCGGGCTCCGGCGTCGGTACCGCACGGAGCTTGCCCGCTGACACCGCCTCCGCGACGTATCCCGCCAGGTCCGGCTCCACGAACGGCACACTCCCGCGGTTCACCGCGGTGACCGTCGCGGGACTGACGTCCACGCCCGTGACCGACACGCCGTTCGCGGCGAGGATCGCCGCCGTCGGGAGCCCGATGTACCCCAGCCCGATCACACTGACGCTACTGATCCCCATGTTTCCCGTCTCGTTTCCCGTCTCAGAACAAGACGTGGGTCGCCGCACGCCCGTAGTACCTGACCTCGCCGCTCGCGAGCAGCTCGGCATCTGTCACGTCCCAGGAGTGCCCGCCGACGGCGGACCGCACCTGGACGAAGTTGAACCGGTCGGCGGAGTAGATGACCCCGCCGGCCGTGGTGACGTCCTCGAGGAACGCCGTGTCCTCGCCGCGGGCCAGCTCGCGGAAGCGCACGTCGGCGGCGACCGCGCGCGCGGCGACGATCGTCGGCCCCATCACGCGGTCGGTGTACCGGTGCTCACGGTCCGCGAACCGCATGATCGTCGCGTCCGGCCCCTCGAGGTACATGTAGTGCGCCTGCTTGCCGACCACGTCCGCGCCCGAGTAGGTCAGGGCGTACAGCTGGTCCGACAGGTACTGCGGGCCGTACAGGTCGTCGTCGTCGATCTTGGCCACGACGTCGCCGTCCGCGGCGTCCAGCAGCAGGTTCAGGCAGGCGCCCAGCGGCACGTCGGACGGCGCCGACAGCAGCTCGAACGTCTCGACGCCGGCTTCCTTCGCGCGCGCCCGCAGGTCGCCGTCGTCCGCCTGAAAGCCGTGCGTCAGCAGGGCGACCTGGAGGTCCACGTCCTGCTGGGCCCCGAGCGTGGCCAGCACATGGTCGAGCTGGTGCGGGCGGTTGGTCGAGACCAGGGCCGTCACGCGGGGTCGTGGCACTGCCTGCGACTCTGCGAGGCCGACGTCGTGCAGGACCCGCTGCGACCGCGCGGCGTAGGTGTGCTCACGCCAGATGCGGCGCTGCCCCTTGTGGACTGCCCGGTCGCGCAGCTCCGGGGAGCGCACCAGCGCGCGGATGGTGTGCGCCGCGTGCTCGCGGGTGGCCGCCACGAAGACCTCGTCGGCGGGGAAGTACTCCCCCACCGCGGCACTCGGCGTGGAGACGACCGGTGTACCGCTCGCCGTGATCTCGAAGATCCGGCGCGCGCACATCGACGGCGAGCCGACCACCGAGTTCACGTTGAGGAAGACCTTGTACTCGCGGTACGCGGTCAGCATCCGGTCGTAGTCCAGCGAGCCGACGACGCGACCGTCCAGCGGCGCGGGGAACTGGTACTTCTGGTCCTTGCCGCGGAACCGGCTGAAGATCTCCAGGCCGTGCTCCATCTTCGGCGACACGTCCAGCGCCGCGCCGAGGAGCAGGTCCATCTGCTCGCGCCGCTCCGGATACTTGTGCGCGAAGTACATGCCGGCGAACGCGACGTCGCGTTCCGGGCCGCGGCCGTGCAGCCGGACCGGGTTGTGGATCGCCGGCTGCGCGGCGAACTCCAGCACCCCGACCCGCTCGTGCCCCAGGGCCGCTACATAGGCGGGTACGCGGTCGACGTCGGTCGTGTAGACGCGGTCGAACAACCGGGCGGTGTCGAGGAAGTCCTCGAAGTGGACCGGGTCCTCCTTGTTCCAGAAGACCGTCGGCACGCCTGCGGCCCGGCAGGCCTCGACGAGAGAGACGAACGCCGGCCGGGGAGCCGACGTGCCGGTCAGGTGGTACTGCCAGGCGCCGCCGTTGCCGTTCCAGGCCGACTCCACGAACAGCAGGTCCAGACCCGCGGCGAGCTCGTCACGCCAGGTTGCCGGCGTCAGCGCCACCTGGTTCCACTCGGGCGCGAACGCCAGCCGCGAGAAGTCGTCGAGGATGACGCCGACACGCAGGTTCCGCCGGTCGGGCGCGACAGCCGGCGCGGTCCCCGTGCCGGACGTGGGCCGGGCGGGCCACGGGTCGAACGTCAGACCGTTCTTCGTCCGTCGTGCTCCACCGGTCTGCGCGGCCATCGGCACCCGCTGCCTGCGGAGATAGGTCCGCAGCTGGGCGGGTCCTCCGTGCCGGAGGTGCCACAGCGCGCGGCGAAGCCTGCCCACCATGCCCGGCGCGCGATCCTTCACGGCAAGAATGTCCCTGTCTGCTCGAAAGGCTGCTTGCAAGCAAGAAGCCAGAAAGAGCACCCTGCCAGGCGCTGAATGAAGGTGCCGGAAGTCCAGGATGCGCCATTGGTGGCCTCATGCTACAAGCGGAGTCCGCCCAGATCACCGATAGTGGGCGCGCAGCACCCAGGTTCACCCGGGCAACTCTCAGGCAGCGTTCCCCTGGACATCCTGGCACGCCAGGCCCCGGCATCAGCGGACGCTCTCGATGCCTCCGGCCTTCTCGTCGAGCGAGATCCGGTAGCCGTAGTAGGCGACGGCACCGTTGGCGCAGAGGAGCACCACGGCGCCGGCTACGAGGGCCGCGACGAATCCCTTGCGACGCCGAGCGCGGCGTGCGGGGTGGGGCGCCGGGTCGGGAGTCTCGGGCCGGGCGAGGGTGCCTGTGCCGCCATAGGTTTCATGCATACCCATGTAACTACAGGCTGCGGGACTGCCTCCGCATCAATAGCGACGGGAGATCACCCCCGGTTCACCCTCGCCCGCCCCATCAGGAGGCCAACTGTCCGCCCCTCGAAAGACCCAGGCGTGGGAGGATCCCGCACATGCGCGGAATCATTCTCGCCGGCGGTTCAGGCACTCGCCTCCACCCGATCACCCAGGGCATCAGCAAGCAGCTCGTCCCGGTCTACGACAAGCCGATGATCTACTACCCGCTCTCCACCCTGATCCTGGCGGGGATCCGCGACATCCTGGTCATCACGACCCCGCACGACGCCGACCAGTTCCACCGGCTCCTCGGCGACGGCTCGCAGTTCGGTGTCTCGATCAGCTACACGACGCAGCCGTCACCGGACGGGCTCGCACAGGCCTTCGTGCTCGGCGCCGAGTTCATCGGTGACGACTCGGTAGCGCTCGTGCTGGGCGACAACATCTTCTACGGCCCGGGCCTGGGCCACCAGCTCACCCGCTTCGCCGACATCGACGGCGGCGCCGTCTTCGCCTACCGCGTCGCGGACCCGACCGCGTACGGCGTCGTCGAGTTCGACGCCGACGGCAAGGCGCTGTCCCTGGAGGAGAAGCCGGCGCGGCCCAGGTCCAGCTATGCGGTGCCCGGCCTGTACTTCTACGACAACGACGTCGTCGCCATCGCCGAAGGGCTGGAGCCGTCGGCCCGCGGCGAGTACGAGATCACCGACGTCAACGCCGAGTACCTGCGCCAGGGGCGGCTCCAGGTCGAGGTGCTGCCCCGTGGCACCGCCTGGCTCGACACCGGGACGTTCGACTCGCTGCTGGAGGCCTCCGACTACGTCCGCACCATCGAACGACGGCAGGGCCTGAAGATCGGCGCCCCGGAGGAGGTCGCCTGGCGGCGCGGCTTCCTGTCCGACGACGAGCTGCGCGCCCGCGCGGAGAAGCTCACCAAGTCCGGGTACGGCAGCTACCTTCTGGGCCTGCTGGACGAGTGACCCACGCCGTTGGTCGAGCCTGTCGAGACCTGCTGAAGCCGTCGAGGGGTCTCGACAAGCTCGACCGACGAAGCTAGCGGCCCGCGAGAACCGTAGGCGCCGCCGCGTTCCAGCGTTCGGCCCAGTCGCCGATCGGTTCGACGCCGGCCTCGTGGAGCTGGTCGTGGCCGAGCACCGAGTACGCGGGCCGCGGCGCGGGCAGCTGGTAGGCGGCGCTCGTCGTGGCGTCGACGGGGGTGGGGTGCCCGGACGCCGCCACCACCTGGCGGGCGAAGCCGCACCAGGTCACCTGCCCCGACGACGTGCCGTGGTAGATCCCGCCCGGGACCCGGGCGGCGACCAGCCGCACGATCAGGTCCGCGAGGTCGGCGGTCCACGTGGGCTGCCCCGTCTGGTCGTCCACGACGCTGAGCCGGTCCCGCTCGCCGGCGGCACGCGCGATGGTCCGGGGGAAGCAGCGTCCGCCCGCCCCGTACAGCCAGGCGGTCCGGACCACGACGGCGTCGGCCGACTCCGCGCGGACCGCCCACTCGCCGGCGGCCTTGGTACGCCCGTACGCGGAGCGCGGCGACACCGGCGCGCCCTCCAGGTAGGGCTCGGTCCCGTCGCCGTCGAACACGTAGTCCGTCGACACGTGGACCAGGCGGGCGCCGGCCGCCGCAGCGGCCCGGGCGAGGTTGGCGGCGCCCGTCGCGTTGACCGCGAAGGCCTCGGCCTCGTGCGTCTCGGCGTCGTCCACGGCCGTCCAGGCGGCGCAGTTGACGACGACGTCGTAGCCCACCACCGCGGCCCGCGTCGCCGCGGCGTCGGTGACGTCCAGGTCGGCCCGGCCGACGCCGGTCACCTGATGGCCGGCACCCGCTGCCGCCTCCACGACGTCCTGGCCGAGCATTCCGGCGGCGCCTACGACCAGCCACCGCTGCGCCGCGCCCTGCGTCCTGGTCACTTCGGGATCCTGAGCCACCCTAGGATCCTAGGGCCACTACCGATCCCCGCGAGGAGCCCCATGAAGTACCGCGAGCTGACCGTGCCGGGCGCGTTCGAGATCACCCCCAAGCAGTTCGGCGATCCGCGCGGCGTCTTCCTCGAAGCGTTCAAGGCGGGCGCGTTCGCCGACGCCGTCGGGCACCCGTTCGACCTCCAGCAGGTCAACACCTCCGTGTCGGCCGCCGGCGTCCTCCGCGGGATCCACTTCGCTGACGTGCCGCCCGGCCAGGCCAAGTACGTCATGTGCGCCAAGGGCGCGGTGCTGGACGTCGTGGTGGACATCCGCGTCGGCTCCCCCACCTTCGGCACCTGGGACGCGGTCCTGCTGGACGACGTCGACCGCCGCGCCATCTACCTGTCGGAAGGCCTGGGCCACGCCTTCATGTCCCTCGAGGACGGCTCCACCGTCGTGTACCTGTGCTCGACCGGCTACGCGCCGGGCCGCGAGCACGGCATCCACCCCCTCGACCCGGCCCTGAACATCCAGTGGCCCACGACGGCCCGCGACGGCACCCCGATCACCCCACAGCTCTCGGAAAAGGACGAGGCGGCCCCGACCCTGGCCGAGGCCAGGACCCAGAACCTCCTCCCCACGACGGAAGCGGTCACCGCCTACCTCACCACCCTCCAGCATCGTTGAGTGCTGGGTATTTGTCGTTTTCTGTGTGCCAGAGGGACAAATACCCAGCACTCAACGGGCTACTGGCCTGAGGCCGCGTACTTGGCCTCCGTGGCCGCCTTTGCCGGGCGCCACCAGTTCTCGTTGTCGCGGTACCAGTCGACAGCCGCTCCCAAGCCCGCACGGAAGTCCGTGTATCGCGGGGCCCAGCCCAGCTCCGTCCGCAGGCGGCTCGCGTCGATCGCGTACCGCAGGTCGTGCCCCGGCCGGTCGGTCACGTGGTCGAAGTCGTCGGCGTCGCGCCCGAAGATCTCCAGCAGCGTCCGCACGACGTCGAGGTTGCTGGTCTCGCCGTCCGCCCCGATCAGGTACGTCTCGCCGACCTGGCCCTTCTCGATGATGGTCCACACGGCCGAGTTGTGGTCCTCGACGTGGATCCAGTCGCGCACGTTCAGGCCCGCCCCGTACAGGCGGGGGCGCACGCCGTCGATCAGGTTGGTGATCTGACGCGGGATGAACTTCTCGATGTGCTGGTACGGGCCGTAGTTGTTGGAGCAGTTCGAGATCGTGGCCTGCACCCCGAAGGACCGCACCCACGCCCGGACCAGCAGGTCGGACCCCGCCTTGGTCGCCGAGTACGGCGACGAGGGGTTGTAGGGCGTCTCCGGCGTGAACCGGTCCGGGGTGTCCAGCGGCAGGTCCCCGTACACCTCGTCGGTGGAGATGTGGTGGAACCGCACCGCATGCCTGCGCACCGCCTCCAGCAGCGTGAACGTGCCCACGAGGTTGGTCTGCACGAACGGCGAGGGGTCGTCCAGCGAGTTGTCGTTGTGCGACTCCGCCGCGAAGTGGACGACCAGGTCCGACTCCCCCACGAGCCGGTCGACGAGCGGCGCGTCCGTGATCGAGCCCTCGACCAGCTCGATCCGGTCGGCGACGCCGTCGAGCGAGGACCGGTCGCCCGCGTAGGTCAGGGCGTCGAGCACGGTGACCCGCGCCTCCGGACGCTCCCGCACCGTCTGGTGGACGAAGTTGGCGCCGATGAAGCCGGCGCCGCCGGTGACCAGTACCTTCACGGCTCAGTCCCGTCCGTAGATGTCGCGGGTGTAGACCTTGTCGGCGACGTCGTCGAGGGCCTCGGTGCGGCGGTTGGCGATGATGACGTCGGCGCGGGTCTTGAAGGTGTCGAGGTCGCGGACGACCTCGGACGCGAAGAACTCGGTCTCCTCCAGGGCGGGTTCGTAGACGATGACCTCGATGCCCTTGGCCTTGATGCGCTTCATGATGCCCTGGATGCTGGAGGCACGGAAGTTGTCCGACCCGGACTTCATCACGAGGCGGTAGACGCCGACGGTCTTGGGTTCGCGGCGCAGGATGTCGGCGGCGACGAAGTCCTTCCGGGTGGTGTTGGCGTCCACGACGGCGTTGATCAGGTTCTGCGGGACGTCGGCGTAGTTCGCGAGGAGCTGTTTGGTGTCCTTGGGCAGGCAGTAGCCGCCGTATCCGAAGGACGGGTTGTTGTAGTGCGATCCGATGCGGGGGTCCAGGCCGACGCCCTCGATGATCTGTGCGGTGTCCAGGCCGTGGGTCGCGGCGTAGGTGTCCAGCTCGTTGAAGTACGCGACCCTGAGGGCGAGGTAGGTGTTGGCGAACAGCTTGATGGCCTCGGCCTCGGTGGCGTCGGTCAGCAGGATCGGGACGTCCTTGGTGACGGCGCCTTCCAGGAGCAGGTCGGCGAACTGCTTGCCGCGTGCGCCGCGGTCGCCGACGACGATGCGGGAGGGGTGCAGGTTGTCGTACAGGGCGCGGCCCTCGCGCAGGAACTCGGGGGAGAACACGATGCCCGCGCCGGGGTGCTCGGCCCAGACGCGTTCGGTGAACCCGACCGGGATCGTGGACTTGACCACGATGGTCGCGTCGGGGGAGATCTGCAGGACCTCGGCGATCACGGACTCGACCGAGGACGTGTCGAAGAAGTTGGTCACCTCGTCGTAGTTCGTCGGCGTCGCGATGACCACCACCTGCGCACCGGCGTAGGCCTGGTCCTTGTCGAGGGTCGCGGTGAGGTTCAGGGGCTTGTCCCGGAGGTATTCCTCGAGCTCGGCGTCGGCGATCGGCGAGATCCGGTCGTTGACCTGTGCCACCTTGACCGGGTCGACGTCCAGGGCCCAGACCTCGTGGTTCTGGGCGAGCAGCACCGAGTTGGACAGGCCGACATAACCGGTGCCGACAACAGCGATCTTCACGACTAACTCCTGACAGGAAAGGTCGATGACGCACCCATGCTAGAACCCGGACCCGGGCCGTCCCAGCAGCCCCGTGATGGCCGAGGCCTTTCATCCGTGACGCACGCCACACCGGCGCTCGCCGGGCGCGGAGGTTAGGCTTACCTCACAATGACTACGCAGACCACGAACGCACCGACAGGCAAGCCCCGCAAGGCAGCTCGCACCACGGCGACCGTGACTGCGGTCCGGCACCTGACGCCCCACATGATCCGGGTGACGATCGGCGGCGAGACGCTCGCCGCCGTCGACCCCACGTCGCAGACGGACCGCTACATCAAGCTGGTCATGGCCGAGTCCCCCGAACCCGAGGGCCGTCCCGTGCTGCGTACCTACACGATCCGCAACGTCGCCGAGTCCAGCTGGGACATCGACATCGTGACCCACGGCGACGTCGGCTACGGCGGCCCCTGGGCGCAGCGCGTCCAGCCCGGTGAGGAGGTCTCGTTCGTGGGACCCGGCGGCGACTACGCGCCCTCCCCCGACGCCCCGTGGCACCTCATGGTCGGCGACGAGTCAGCCCTGCCGGCCATCGCGGCCGCGTGCGAGGCTCTGCCCGACGGCGCCGTGGCCCACGTCTTCGTCGAGGTCTCCGACGCGTCCGAGGAGCAGGCGATCACGAGCGCCGGGGACCTGCACCTCACGTGGGTGCACCGGTCCGCGGGGGCGAGCGTGGCCGCCGTCGTGCAGGCCGCCGAGCTGCCCGACGGCGTCCCCCACACGTTCCTGCACGGCGAGGCGGGCTGCGTGCGCGAGCTGCGCCGCTGGGCGCGCGCGACGCTGGGTGTGCCCCGCGAGCTGCTGTCGGCGTCGGGCTACTGGCGCCGGGGCCGTGACGACGAGCACTGGCGGGCCGAGAAGGCCGAGTGGCGCGCAGCGGTGGAGCAGGACGACCTGGTGCTCAGCGCGCACTGAGGCGCGCAGCAGGACCTGTGCGCGGACGTGGGGCCTTCCCGCGTCCGCTCACAGGCCGTCGAGCACCGCGAACCACCGCTTCTCCGTCGCCTCGTCGTAGGGCGGGTCTCCCGCGCGGACGGCGGTGAGCAGCGCGTCGGCGTCCGCGCGGACCTGGGCCACCACCGAGGCCGGGTAGCCGTACGTGACGGCGTGCTCCGCGAACTCGTCCTCGTCGTCGATGAAGTACTGGCCCCGCGGTTCGTCCGTGTCGGACTCGAAGGCGATGACGTCGAGGTCCAGGTCGACGGCCGACACCTCGAACCGCGCGCGGCCGCGGGCCGCGAAGAGGCCGGCCGGCAACCGCCGCCACAGCGGCACCGTGCTGAGGTCGCTGTAGACCCGCATGCCGTTCGGATGGCCGCGGTAGAAGGCCGGGGTCCAGCCGACGTCCCCGAAGAACCCGACCCCAGGCCCGGACGACCGGTACCGCGCACCCGGCCGCGCGAACCGCGTCCCGGCCGGGAAGCCGACCCACCGGCCGTGCTCGTCCGCGCCCAGGTACCGGCCCTCGAAGACCCAGTGCGGCGCCCCGTCCCACTTGCGATAGCGCACCCGCACACGGGTCCCCGGCTCGGTCGGCACCGACGGCAGAAAGCCCTGGTCAGCAGGTTGTTGCGCAGACATGTCCGGGAGCCTACCCAGACGTCGCCGGGGCGTAACCCAGTGGCACTACGCTCTGGCCACCGCCTACCCACGAGGAGCCTCATGTCCCCTGCAAGCCGCCGTCTCGCCGCGTCCGGTGAGACTGCGCACCAGGTCCCGTCCGCTGACGAGATGATCGCCGAGGCGCTGTTGGACGTCGCCGCGATTCCCCTCCACAACCCGCATCCCGATCGGCCCGATCCGATACCCGATGCCCGCCCTTTGCCGCTGCCCGACCAGGAGGCCTGGGCGTCCGCCAAGGAAGCGAACCGTCAGCCGCGAGAGGTGTGGTCCGCCCCGGACCGCGCCGCGGACCGCCCCTTCCAGGAACGGCCGGAGCCGCTCTCCGGCGACGCGGTGCTCACCGCGGCCCTCCGGCGTGGCCTCCCCATCGACGAGGCGGTCACCAGCTCCATCCGTGGCACCCGCAGCCTGGACACCGCTCAGTGGCGGTCGCTGTGCCACTCGCTGATGGCGCATCCGGAGACACGCCGTGCCGGTGTCGCCGGCGCCGCGCTCGTCGCGCAGCGCGTCGGCCTGCGCGAGCTCGCCTGGGACCTGCTGCGCCAGCTCGGGCCCGACGACGCCGCGCGCCTCGCCCCCGCGGAGTACCTCCGGGCGGGCATCGCCATGGCCGACCCCGGCGTCGCCCGGACGGCGGCCACCTGGGTGCGCCACGGATTCGTGACCGACGCGGCGGTGCTGCTCGAGATCGCGAAGCTCCTGTTCATCGGCGACGAGCCCGAGGCGTCGGCCGAGGTGCTCGACGCCGCCCGGCGAGGCACGGACCGCACCGAGCAGATCGACGCGTCCATCGACTACCTGGCCCCGTGGGTCGAGAAGGCGCTCAGGCCGGCCAAGCCCGCACGGGTGCCGACCGGCCATGTCTCGTTCGCCGTCATCGACTACAAGGCGCCCGACGAGAACGTGTCGTCCAGCAACATCGGCGATGCCGTGCAGACCATCGCCAGCCTCGGCCACCTGCTGCGGCACGAGGGCCTGCGCCTGCACGGCGACGACGCCGTCGCGGATCCCGTGCGGTTCCTCGCCGATCGTGTGCGCCCCGACCAGAAGGTGGCCGGACCGGGCGCCGACGTGCAGCTGACCCTCGTGCAGCGCGACATGTCCCGCCTGGACGCCGTCCCGGAGAACACGTGGATGCTCGCGTTCGGCTGGTACATGCACAGCCAGTTCGACCTGCGCTTCGACTTCCCGTTCCACGAGAACCTGCAGCCGCTGTTCGTCTCGTTCCACGTCAACAAGCACGCCATCCTGACGCCCACCGCCGTCGACTACCTCAAGGCGCACGGGCCCATCGGCTGCCGCGACTGGACCACGGTGCACCTGCTGCTCAACGCGGGCGTCCCGGCATTCTTCAGCGGCTGCCTCACGACGACCATCGACACGGTCTTCCCGGGGGACTTCACGCGCGCGCCCGCCGGGGCTCCCGCTGTGTACGTGGACACCCCCGTCCCGGAGCACGACGCCGGGAGCGAGCTGGTCACCCACCTGCATCCCTCGGTGCGCTCCAACGATTTCGGCAGCAACCTGCACACCGCCGTCGACCTGCTCGATGCGTACCGCGGCCGGTACTCCCGGGTCGTCACCTCGCGCCTGCACGCCTTCCTGCCGTCGTGGGCCATCGGGGCCGACGTCGACTTCCGGCCCCGCAACGACGCCGACATCCGGTTCGCCGGCCTGCTCGACGCCGACGAGGGCGGGCGGCGTGCCATGCAGGAACGGATCCGGGGCGTCGTCGCGCCAGCGATGGCCAAGATCCTCGCCGGGGCCTCCCGCGACGAGGTCTACGCCACGTGGCGCGCGTCCGTCGCGGACGAGGTCGAGCACGCGCTGGCGGTGCACGAGGCGCCGGTGCCCGCGCCGTCCGGCAGCTGCTCGGTGGACGACGTGGTCGCGGGCGTTCGCGCCACGCGCGTCGTCGTGGAGGCGGCCCGGCCGAGCAAGCTCCCCGCGTCGGGTGAAGCCGACACCCTCAACGTGGCAGTGGCCCTGGACGGGAACCTGCGTTCGCAGATGGAGGTGGTGGTCGCCGGAGTGGTGCGGCACACCGACCGGCCGGTGCGGGTGGTCGCGCTCACGCGTGACCACACGTCGGCGGACCACGACCGGCTCGCGGAGATCTTCCCCGAGGTCACGTTCGAGTGGTACGCCTGCGACGGGATCGACTACGGGACCGTGCTCGGCATGCTCAAGCACATCACGGTCGCGACGATGGACCGGCTGCTGCTGCCCGAGCTGCTGCCGCACCTGGACCGCGTGATCTATCACGACCTGGACGCGCTGTCCGTGGTCGACCTGGCCGAGCTGTACGACGCCGACCTCGGCGGGGCGCCCCTGGCGGCCCGCCCGTCGATCTCGTACAACTACCGGCACGGCATCGGGAACGTCATCCGGTCCACCAGGCTGCTCGGGCACGACCCCGGCGCCGCACGCGACCTGGTACGCGCCATGACCCAGCGGCACCGGTACGGGTACCGCGGGTTCAACGCGGGCATCCTGCTGCTCGACCTGGCGGTCATGCGCGCCGACCGGTTCACCCACGAGTTCGTGCCGTACGCCGAGCGGTACGGGCTGAACGACCAGGACGTGCTCAACGCCTACGCCGGTTCGCGCTACCGGGAGCTGGACGCGCGCTGGAACGCGTGGCCCACGCAGGAGGTGGTCACCGAACCCGCGCTGATCCACTGGGCGGGGCCGGTGAAGCCGTGGCACGACGACCGGTACATCCTCCTGAAGGAGCACTGGACGGCCACGGAGGCGTGGCTGGCCCCCCGCCGAGATAGAACTGCAGCGAAGTAGAACCAGGGCGAAGTAGAACCAGGGCGAGATAGAACTGCGGTGCGGTTCTATCTCGCCCCAGTTCTACTTCGCCAGAGTCCTACTTCGCCAGAGTTCTATCTCGCCCTGGTTCTATCTCGGCGGGGTCGGCGGGGTCAGTAGGTGTCGGTGGACGGGGCCGGGGTGGCGGCGCCCGCGTCGAAGCCGTTCAGGACCGACGCCGTGCTCGACAGACCGAGCCGGGTCGCGCCCGCCTCGATCATCGAGAGCGCAGCGGAGAGGTCCCGGATCCCGCCCGAGGCCTTGACCCCGAGCCGGCCGCCACCCGCAGCGCCGACGGTCCGGGCCATGAGCGACACCGCGTGCACCGAGGCGCCGCCCGCGGGGTGGAAGCCCGTCGACGTCTTCACGAAGTCCGCGCCGGCGGCCTGCGCCGCCTTGCACGCGCCCACGATCTGCTCGTCGGTGAGTGCCGCCGACTCGATGATCACCTTGAGGATGCGGTCGTGCGGGACCGCGGCGCGCACGGCCGCGATGTCGGCCTCCACGGCGTCGAACCGGCCGGTCCGCGCGATGCCGACGTCGATCACCATGTCGATCTCGTCCGCCTCGTCGGACACGGCGCGAGCGGCCTCGAAGGCCTTCACGTCGCCCATGTGCTTGCCCGACGGGAATCCGCACACCGTCGCGACGGCCAGCCGTCCAGCGGCCACCTCCACCGCGAGGGACACGAACGACGGGGACACGCACACCGAGAACACACCGAGCGCGGCGCCCTCCTCGACGAGCGTGGCGACATCGGCCGCGGTGGCCTCCGGCTTGAGCAGCGTGTGGTCGACGTACGCGGCGAGCGCCGCCCTGTCGTGCGGCACGGCCGGGGTCCGGGGCGCTTCGGGCTGAGCGGTCATACGAGTGCACCTTCGACTTTCTGGATTCCGGGCAGGATTACCTGCTCCACGAGGTCACGCCGCTCGTCGTGGTGCATGAACGCACCCCAGGCGGCGGTGACCGTCACGTCGACGAGGTCGTCGAGCGTCCAGCCCGCCTCGTCGACGAGCAGCTTCATCTCGTGCGTCATCGACGTACGAGACATCAGGCGGTTGTCCGTGTTGAGCGTCACGGCGAAGTCCAGCTCCTTGAGCCGGGTGATCGGATGCTTCGCTATGGACTCGGCGGTGCCGGTCTGCAGGTTCGAGACCGGGCACAGCTCGAGCGGGATCTGGTGGTCGCGCACCCAGTGTGCGAGGCGGCCGAGGTCGGCCGACCCTCCGTGCCCGTCACCCGTGAGGCCGCTCTCGGCGGGGTCGCCGGGTACGAAGGCGATGTCCTCGATGATCCGGGCGCCGTGGCCCAGCCGGTCGGCGTGCCCGAGGTGCACCGCCTGCCCGATGGAGTCGAGGCCGTCGCCCTCGCCCGCGTGGATGGTCACGGGCATGTCGTGCTCCGCGAGGTAGCGCCAGATCCCGAGGTGGCGCGACGGCGGGAACCCCGCCTCTGGCCCCGCGATGTCGAACCCGGCCACGCCGTGGTCCCGGTACGCGACGGCCAGCTCCGCGACCTCCTGCCAGCGGTCCAGGTGCCGCATGGCCGTGACCAGCTGTCCCACCCGGATGATGTGCCCGTCCGCGGCGGCCAGGGCGATGCCGTCGTCGATCCCGGACTGCACGGCCTCGACGGTCTCCGCGAGCGACAGCCCGCCGGCCAGGTGCTGCTCCGGCGCCCAGCGCTGCTCCGCGTACACGACGCCGTCCACGGCGAGGTCGAGCACCGCCTCGCGGGCGACGCGCGCCAGGTTGTCGGCCGTCTGCATGACGGCGATGGTGTGCTCGAAGGTCTCCAGGTACCGGACGAGCGATCCGGAGTCGGCCGATTCGCGGAACCAGTCGGCGAGGGACTCGGCGTCGGCCGCGGGCAGGGTGTGGCCTGCGGCGTCCGCGAGCTCGAGGACGGTCTGCGGTCGCAGCCCTCCGTCGAGGTGGTCGTGCAGGACAACCTTGGGCAGGGCGCGTATCAGCGCCTCACCGGGGCGCGCCCCGGGGTCTTGCGTGGTCATGCTGACAACCTACCGTCCAGCACCGACAGCCGGCCGTCAGCCGACCTCGGGGCTCTCTTCCTCGTCGATGTCGGCGGGCACGTCCAGCGCCTGCTCGACGACGTCCGCCTCGGCGGCTGCGCCGTCGCTGTCGGGACGCGGCGCATCGGGGACGTACTCGTCCGGGTCGTGCGTGGCGTCCACCTCGGTGTCCTCGAGCGGATCCAGGCCGGCGTCGCGCCAGGAGTCGGGACCAGGGAGTGTGCTCATCGGGCCTCCTCGTCGGGTGCTTCCATCGTCACCCGGGTCTCGTCGCCGTGCCACCGCCCGGCGCGCTCGGGCAGCAGCACCCAGGCGACGTGCGGCCAGCCACCGAGCGCCGCGGTCAGCGCCTTGCGCACGCGTGCGGTCGTCCGGTCGCCCGTCGACGGCGAGACGTCCGCCCTGGCCGACGGCGCAGGGGGCGGGTCGAGGAGCGCGGCGACGGGAACCGTGTGCAGCCCGGCGCCCGACGGCTCGTACAGGACGGCGTTGCCGTCCGCGCCCTCGCCGTCGGCGAGCGTGAGCAGCACCACGTGGCGCGGGACCGCGGAGTCCCAGCCACCCGTGACGTCGCCACCCGTGTACAGCGGCACCGGGACACCCGCACGCGCGCTCGCCACGGCTGCCTCCAGCAGGGCCCGCGACCCGGCCACCCGGTGGGTGTAGCGCACGCCGCCGTAGGTGGCGAACCGCGCGGCACCCCACGGCGGTGTGCCGTAGGTGCGTGGCCAGCCCGCGACGACGAGCCCGCGCCGGTTGGTCGCGACCTGGACGGCATGCTGCAGCCGCACGAACCGCTCGGCAGGGTCGCCGCTCGCGAGCCGCAGGGCCGCCCGGGGGTCGCCTGCCAGCCCGAGCATCGCCAGCACCGCCGACCCGCACGTCCGCTCGTCGACCTGCACGGCCGCAGCGATGGTCCCGTCGAGCGACGGCAGGTTCAGCCGCCGCGGGAAGCCGACCGTCCCGGTGCCCCGCTCCCGCGCCAGCGGGTCCAGGACGGAACGCCGCGCGCGGGACGTCACCGACTCGAGGCGCTGCTCGACGTCCTCGGGCACGGCAGGCCGGGCGAAGCGGCCCGGCGGCGGCGGGGCAGGCACCGGCCCCGCGAAGGCACGCACGGCGCCGAGCATGGACGAAAGGTGCAATGTCGACGGCACGTCCACAGGCTAAGCCGGGCCGGAGCGACTCGCCGGTTCGCCACGCTGGGGTGCGCGAGCGATCCCGCGCACCCCAGAAGTGCAGGTCAGCCCGCGAAACGGGCCCGCAAGGTCAGACGATCCGGTCCAGGACCACCGACTCGTCGGACGCCAGCGTGGCTCCGACCAGTGCCCCGGCGCCCACGTCCACCATCGACAGCGCGCTCGCCGCGCCGGCCAGTGCGCCGCCGAGCGCGCCCTCGGGCTCCACCGTCCAGCCACCCTCGAGCGCTTCGCGCGCCCGGCCGAACCGCTCGGGGGTGTCGGTGTGCAGGGTGAACAGCGGCTGGCCGGCGGCCACGGTCTCCCCCGGCTTCACGTGGATCTCGATACCCGCGGCGGCCTGGACGGCGTCCTCCTTGCGCACCCGGCCCGCGCCCAGCCGGTGCACGGCCACCCCGACGGCGTACGCGTCGAGCGAGGCCAGCACGCCGGACTCGGGCGCCACGACGGTCTCGGACTCCTTGGCGACCGGCAGCGGCGCGTCGACGTCGCCGCCCTGCGCCGCGATCATCGCCCGCCACTTGTCCATGGCCCGGCCGTCGGCCAGGGCCTCGCGCACGTCCGCCTCCGAGGCGGGACGGTCGGCCGCGGCGAGCATCTCGACGGCGAGCGCGACGGTCAGGTCGACGACGTCGGACGGTCCGCCGCCCGCGAGGACCTCCAGGGACTCACGGACCTCCAGGGCGTTGCCCGCCGTCCGCCCCAGCGGCACCGACATGTCGGTGACCAGGGCCACGGTGCGCACGCCGGCGTCGGTCCCGAGGTCGACCATGGTGCGGGCGAGCTCGCGCGCGCTCTCCAGCGTCTTCATGAACGCGCCCGAGCCGACCTTCACGTCGAGCACCAGGGCACCGGTCCCCTCGGCGATCTTCTTCGACATGATCGAGCTCGCGATGAGCGGGATCGCCTCGACCGTGCCGGTGACGTCGCGCAGCGCGTAGAGCTTGCGGTCGGCGGGAGCGAGGCCCGCCCCGGCGGCGCAGATGACGGCGCCGACGGACTCCAGCTGCGCCATCATCTCGTCGTTCGACAGGGACGCGCGCCAGCCGGGGATGGACTCCAGCTTGTCGAGCGTGCCGCCCGTGTGGCCCAGCCCGCGGCCGGAGAGCTGCGGTACCGCCACGTCGAACGCCGCGACGAGCGGTGCGAGGGGCAGCGTGATCTTGTCGCCCACGCCACCGGTGGAGTGCTTGTCCGCCGTCGGCCGGGAGAGGTCGGCGAACGACATGCGCTCGCCGGACGCGATCATCGCGTGGGTCCACCGGGAGATCTCCGCGCGGGACATGCCGTTCAGCAGGATCGCCATGGTCATGGCGGACATCTGCTCGTCGGCCACGACGCCACGGGTGTAGGCGTCGAGGAGCCAGTCGATCTGCTCGTCGGTGAGGGGCTCGGCGTTGTCGCGCTTCGTCCGGATGATGTCGACTGCGTCGAACTGCTCGGTCATCGGCTTGCCTCTCGCACATGGTTCAGGTCGCCCGGCCCGAAGGCCTGCGGCAGTACTTCGGTCATCGGCACCACGCCCTGCGGGGTGTCGACGAGCAGCTCCGGCCCGCCGTGCTCCCAGAGGATCTGCCGGCACCGGCCGCACGGCATGATCGTCTCGCCGAGCGCGTTCACGCACGTGAACGCGGCGAACCGGCCGCCGCCCGACATCACCAGGGCGCTGACCAGCGAGCACTCGGCGCAGAGCGTCACACCGTACGCGGCGTTCTCGACGTTGGCGCCGACGAGCAGCCGGCCGTCGTCGGCGAAGGCCGCCGCGCCGACCGGGAAGCCCGAGTACGGCGCGTACGCCTTGTCCACCGCTTCCCGGGCGGCGGCCCGCAGGCCGTCCCAGTCCACCGCACCTGAATCCACAGAGCTCACGTCCACCACTCTCATCCCTTGACGTACGGCTCGCCCGACGCGGCCGGGGGGCGCGAGCGTCCCACCAGGCCCGCGACGGCGAGCAGCGTGACCACGTACGGAATCATGAGCATGAACTGGCTGGGCACGGGCGAGCCCACCACGGACAGCACGTTCTGCAGGTTCGACGCGAAGCCGAACAGCAGGCCCGCGAACGCGGCACGCACCGGGTCCCACTTGCCGAAGATCACGGCGGCCAGCGCGATGTAGCCGGCGCCTCCCGTCATGTTCTCGCCGAACTGGCTGAGCTGCACCGTCGTGTAGAACGCGCCGCCCAGGCCCGCCACGGCACCTGCGACGAGCAGTGCGTTGTACCGGGTACGCACCACGTTGATACCCACCGTGTCGGCGGCCTTCGGGTGCTCGCCCACGGCGCGCAGCCGCAGGCCCCAGCGGGTCCGGTTCAGCGCGTACCAGACGGCGGGCACCGCGAGGAACATCAGGTAGATCAGCAGCGGCTGACGGAACAGCACCGGACCGAGCACGGGGATGTCCGAGAGGATCGGGATCGGGATCGACGTGAAGCGCGTGGTCGAGTTCAGCTGCTCCGCGCCGGGGACGAGCACCTGCGAGTACAGGAAGCTCGTCAGGCCGACGACCAGCACGTTCAGCACCACACCGACGATCACCTGGTTCACGTGGTACGTGATCGCGAACAGGCCGAGGACGAGCGACACGAGCGCTCCGGCGAGCACCGCGGCCGCCAGGCCGATCACCGCGCTGTTGGTGATCGACGAGACGATCGCGGCGGTGAACGCGGCACCGAGCAGCTGTGCCTCGATGGCGATGTTGACCACGCCCGCGCGCTCACCGATCACGCCGCCCAGCGCGCCGTACACGAACGGGACCGACCACAGCACGGCACCGCCGAGCAGGCCGACGATCGACAGGTCACGGGGGCTGCCCGCCCCTGCCCACGCCAGGAAGCCGGTCAGGCCGGCCAGGGCGAACACAACGACCACCCAGAGCGGCGTCCTGGTGCCGCGCGCCGTGAGCACGGCGGCGAACGCCGTAGCGGCGAGCAGCACGGCACCGCACACCCAGGCGAGCGGCGCCGACGGCAGCACGATCACCGGGATCTGGAAGAAGTCGCTGCGCCCCGAGAGCAGGAACCGCGTGTCACCGGAGTGGGGTACGGCCACGAGCAGCAGCGCGTACAGCACGATCACGGCCAGCAGCACGCCCGCCGTCTTCCATGACACGACGGTCACGGTGCGCGCCGTCTCCGAGAGGGGTGCGTCCAGCTGTGTGGTCCTCTGGTCGGCGCTCACGCGGCCGCCTCCTTCCGGTTCCGGGTCGCCTTCGTCTTCTTCGCTGCCCGACGCCGGTTCGGGTCCGGCAGCCGGAAGATCGCCCTGACCAGCGGCGGCGCCGCGATGAACAGCACGATGAGCGACTGGACCACGAGCACGATGTCGCTCGGGACGCCCTCGGCGGCCTGCATGGTGGTGCCGCCGGCCTTGAACGCGCCGAACAGGATGCCCGCGGCGAGCACGCCCCACGGGCTGGACCCACCGAGCAGGGCCACGGTGATGGCGTCGAACCCGATGCCTGCGTCGATGTCGGAGCTGAAGCCGGTGGTGACGCCACCCAGCACCTGCGACGCACCGGCCAGGCCGACGAGACCGCCGGCCACGAGCATCGAGCTCACGGTGGCGCGACCCGTGTCGATGCCGGCCACCCGCGCGGCGCGCGGGTTCTCACCGACGGCGCGGAACGCGAAGCCCGTGGAGGACCGGTTGAGCAGCCACCACACGCCGACCACGGCGAGCAGCGCCAGCACGAAGCCCCACGTCAGGTTGAACCGGTCGCCCAGGAGGCTGGGCAGCTGCGCCGACTCGGGCGTCGGCGGTGTCTTCGGGTTGTTCGATCCCGGCGCCTGCAGCAGGCCAGGCGTCGCAAGGAAGTAGGAGATCAGGTAGAACGCGACGTAGTTGAGCATGATCGTCACGATCACCTCGTGCGCACCGGTGCGGGCCTTGAGCAGGCCCGCCAGCCCGGCCCACAGCGCACCCGCCGCGATGCCTGCCACGAGCGCCATCAGCAGGTGCAGCGGGAACGGCACGCCGCTGACGCCGAAGCCGACCCAGCCGGCCGCCGCCGCTGCGACGAGCATCTGTCCCTGGCCGCCGATGTTGAACAGGCCGGCCCGGAACGCGAGCGCCACACCGAGACCTGCCGCGATGAGCGGCGTCGCGTAGCTGAGCGTCTCCGTCAGGGGCCGGATGGCGGTGACGAGGTCCGGCGCCTGCAGGTTGACCACGGAGCCCCGGAACAGCGCCGAGTACGCGCCGCCGATCGCCTGACCCAGTGCGACGAAGGTGTCACCCGGCCGCGCGAAGAAGTACGTCGAGGCCTCCTTCACGCCCTCGTTGGTGAAGGCGATCATGATCGAGCCCGCGACGACGGCCAGCAGCACCGCGCCCACGGACACGGTCCACGAGCTGCTCATGGTCTGCTGCAGCGCCTTCGCCAGGCGGCTCTCCGTGTCGGGACCGCCGTCGACGAGCGATCCTGCCTCGCGGGCTCGCTCCTGCTCCAGCTCCTCAGCCGTGCCGGGGTCGAGACCGGGCTCCTGCTCCGGGTTGGACCCGGAGCTCGATTCGGGTGCGCTCACGCGACCTCTCCCTTCGCGTCCTCCGGGGAGATCCCCGCCATCATCAGGCCCAGCACGTCACGCGGGGTGTCCGCGGGTACGACACCGACCACCGTGCCGCGGTACATCACCATGATGCGGTCGGCCAGGGCCACCGCCTCGTCCAGCTCGGTGGAGACCACCATCACCGGCACGCCGGCGTCGCGGGTCTCGATGATCCGCTTGTGGATGAACTCGATGGAGCCGACGTCCACGCCGCGGGTCGGCTGTGCCGCGACGAACAGGCGCAGGTCGCGCGACAGCTCGCGCGCGAGCACCACCTTCTGCTGGTTGCCGCCCGACAGGCGCCCCACGGGCGTGGTGATGCCCTGCGTGCGGACGTCGAACTCGGCGACCTTCTCCTCTGCGAACTTGTCGCGGTACCCGAGCTGGAGCGCGCCGCCCTTGACGAACGGCCGGCCGTCGGAGCGGTCGAGCATGAGGTTCTCGGCGATGGTGAACTCGCCGATCAGGCCGTCGTGGGTGCGGTCCTCGGGGACGAAGCCCACGCCGGCGTCGAGGATGTGGCGCACCGACCGGCCCACGAGCTCCTTGCCGTCGAGCGTGATGCTCCCCGACACGTCGCCCTCGAGGCCGAGCAGGGCCTCGGTGAGCTCGGTCTGCCCGTTGCCCTGCACACCCGCGACGACGAGCACCTCGCCACCGCGCACCTCGAAGCTGACCTTGTCGACCACCACGGTGCCCGACTCGCTGGTGACCACCAGGTCGGTGACCTTCAGCCCGTTGTCCCGCAGCGTCGGCGCGTCCTTCTGGACGGTCAGCTCGACGGCGCGACCCACCATGAGCGAGGCGAGCTCGGCGTCCGACGCCGTCGGACTGGCCTCGCCCACCACCTTGCCGTGGCGGATCACGGTGATGCGGTCCGCGACGGCGCGCACCTCACGCAGCTTGTGGGTGATGAACACGATCGCGGAGCCCTCGTCGCGCAGCTGGCGCATGATCGCCATCAGCTCGTCGGTCTCCTGCGGCGTGAGCACGGCCGTCGGCTCGTCGAAGACCAGCACGTCCGCGTTGCGGGAGAGCGCCTTGATGATCTCGACGCGCTGCTGCACGCCCACGGGGAGGTCCTCGACGACGGCGTCGGGGTCCACGTGGAACCCGAACCGGGCGGAGATCTCGCGCACCTGTGCGCGGGCAGCCTCCAGGTCGAGCCGACCGCCGCCACGGGTCTGCTCGTGGCCGAGCATGACGTTCTCGGCGACGGTGAAGACCGGGACGAGCATGAAGTGCTGGTGCACCATGCCGATGCCCGCACCCATGGCGTCGCCGGGGCCGGAGAACTGCTGGACGACGTCGTCCAGCAGGATCTCGCCCTCGTCCGCCTGGTACAGGCCGTAGAGCACGTTCATCAGGGTGGACTTGCCCGCCCCGTTCTCGCCGAGGAGCGAGTGGATCTCGCCTGGCTGAACGACCAGGTCGATGTGATCGTTCGCGACGAGCGCGCCGAAGCGCTTGGTGATGCCGCGCAGCTCGAGCCGCATAGGAATCCTTCCCGAAAGGGGTCCTGCTCATGACAGGTCCCGGGACACACGGCGTGAACCGTGCCCCCCGGGACCATCTTGCGTCAACTTGTGGACAGCTACCGATCAGCCGTCACGGGCCGTCACTCGGCGAGGTAGGACTTCACCTCGACCTCGCCCGCGATGATGGACTCCTTGAGAGTCTGCACCTCTTCCCAGAGGGCCGGGTCCACCTTGTCCTCGAAGTTGTGCAGCGGCGCGAGGTCCACCCCACCGTTCTCGAGGGTGCCCACGTACGGCGTCGGGTCGAACTCGTCGTTACCCGAGGCGATGACCGCCTCCTTCGTCGAGACGTCCATCCCCTTGAGGATCGAGGTCAGGACGAGGTCCTGCGTGGTCGGGTCCGACTCGTAGAAGTCGGCGTCCACGCCGATCAGGGCGACGTCCTCGCCCGAGTCCGCGATGGCGTCCATCGCCGACTGGTAGATCGGGCCACCCACCGGGAGGATCACGTCGACACCCTGGTCCAGGATGTTCTGGGCGGTGGTCTTCGCCGCCGGGTCGGCCGCGAAGCCGCCGGTGAACGAACCCTTCTTGCCGTCCCAGCCGACGAGCTCGACGCTCTCGCCCTTGGTCTCGTTGTAGTAGTCGACGCCCTGCTTGAACCCGTCCATGAAGATGGTCACGGTCGGGAAGTCCATGCCGCCGAAGGTGCCGACCTTGCCGGCCTCCGAGTAGCCCGCGGCGAGGTAGCCCGCGAGGAACGCGGCCTGCGCCGTGTCGTACAGCAGCGGCTTGATGTTCTCGGCGTCAGCCTTGCCATCGAAGTCAGCGTCCGCGGCGTCGTCGACGAGGATGTAGTCGATGTCGGGGTTGGCGGTGGCCGACTCGACGGTCGTGGCGGAAAGCGCGAAGCCGACCGTGACGATCGCGTTGCAGCCCTCGCCGACGAGCGACTCGACGTTGCCCTTGTAGTCGCTCTCCGACGTGGACTGCACGTCGACCAGCTCCGTGCCGAGCTCCTCCGCGGCCGCGGTGGCGCCCTCGAAGCTGAGCTGGTTGAAGCTCTTGTCGTCGAAGCCACCCGCGTCCGACACGATGCAGGGCTTGAAGTCGCTGGTGGCCTCGCCACCGGTGGTCTCTTCAGGGGCGGCGCCGCACGCCGAGAGCGCGAGCGCCGCTGCTCCCGCGAGGGCGGTAAGCCGAACAGCCTTCTTCACTGGTGCTCCTTCGATGGTCCAGACGGGCCTGATCCAAACAGGTCTGGGGCCCTATACCGCACCGAGGGTAGCCAGCGCATCCCGCATTTCGCGTTTCGAGACGGTAACCGGAGTAAGTCGTTACCGAAGCGTCATCGACAGGAACATCCTGCGGTCAGCTCGCCGCAAACTGGGCAAGGGCCCGCACGCCGACGCCGATCGCGCGCTCGTCGACCACGAGATCGCCCTGGTGCAGGTCGTAGGTGCGGCCGCCGGGAGTCCGCACACCGAGGCGGGCCATGGTGCCGGGCACCTTGCGGAGGAACCAGGCGAAGTCCTCGCCACCCATCGACTGCTCGGTCAGCTGCACCGCGTTCGGACCGACGGCCTCACGGACCGCGTTCTCGAGGTCGCCCGTCGCCTCGGTCTGGTTCTCGACCGGCGGCACGCCGTGCGTCACGGTCACCGAGACGCTGACCTGGTAGGGAGCGACGATCTGCTCCACGGCCTCGCGCACCAGCTCGCCCGCCTTCTCCCAGGCGCGCACGTCGAGGCAGCGCAGCGTGCCCTTGACGATGCCGGTGGACGGGATCGCGTTGGGCGTCGAGCCCGCCTGCACGGCACCCCAGGTCAGGTTGACGCCGGAGCGCGGGTCGAGCCGGCGGCCGAGCACGCCAGGCGTCTGGGTGATGACCTGGCCCAGCGCGAAGACGACGTCGCCCGTGAGGTGGGGGCGCGAGGTGTGGCCGCCGGGCGACGAGATGGTCACCATCACGGAGTCGCTGGCCGAGGTGATCGGGCCGATCCGGGTGCCGACGTGCCCGACGTCGAACTTGGGGTCGCAGTGCAGCGCCGCCATCCGGTCGACGCCGTCGAGCTCGGAGGTCTTGTTGATGATGTCCTCGGCGCCGCCGGGGAAGACCTCCTCGGCGGGCTGGAAGAAGAGCCGGACGCCGCGTCGCAGCCGCCCCTCCTCCGCCAGGCGGGCGAGCACGAGGCCCGCGCCGAGCACGACGGTGGTGTGCACGTCGTGCCCGCAGGCGTGCGCGACCCCCGGCTCGGTCGAGGCGAACTCCACCCCGCTGGTCTCCTGCAGCGGGAGCGCGTCGAGGTCGGCACGCAGGCCGACCCTGCCCTCACCGTCGGGCCCGCGGTTGGGGCCGATGTCGCAGACCAGGCCCGAGCCGATCGGCAGCAGGCGCGGCTCCAGGCCCGCCGCGCGCAGGCGCTCGGCGACGACCTGCGTGGTGCGGGTCTCCTTGCGGGACAGCTCGGGGTGCGCGTGCACGTCGCGGCGGAACGCGATGAGCTCGGCGTCAAAGGCATCGGAGAGCTCGCCCACACGGGCGGCCAGCGCCGCGACGACGTCCGTCGCGTTCCCTCCGGGCACGTCACCCACCGGCATCTGATCGCCCGAAACGATCTGATCGAAGTCGGCGAGACTGACGGGCTGGGTGGGGTTCACCTGACCCACGGTAGCGCTGTCCGCCCCGCGAGACACGGCCGGGGCGGATCCGTCTCACGATGCGGGCATCGTTGAGATCGGCGGCTTCTCGTTGGTCGAGCCAGGTCTCGACAGGCTCGACCAACGGTGGGTCAGAGCTCGGCCAACAGTGGGTCAGAGCAGGTCCTCGCGGCCGCGCTCGCGCACCGCCGCCACCACCTCCTTCACCTGCTGGGCGCGCGCCCGCGTGGTGACGAGCAGCGCGTCGGGCGTGTCGACGACGACCACGTCGTCCAGCCCCAGCACCGTCACCAGGCGGCCCGACGCCGGGACCACCACGGAGCCGGCGCTGTCGATGCGCAGCACGTCGGCCGGGTCGCCGAGCACCTTGGCGCCGCTGTCGTCGTCGGACGGAAGGAGGACGGCGAGCGAGTTGTAGTCCCCGACGTCGTCCCAGCCGAACGTCCCCGGCACGACGGCGACGCCGCCCGCCTCCGCGACGGGCTCGGCCACCGCGTGGTCGATCGCGATCTTCTCCAGGCCCGGCCACACGTCCGCGAGCACCGCGGCGCGGCGCGGGGTGTCCCACGCGTCCGCGACGAGGCGCAGGGAGTCGTGCAGCTCCGGACGCTGCTCGGCGAGGTGCCCGAGGAGCACCGACGTGCGCGAGACGAACATGCCCGCGTTCCACCGGTACTCGCCCGAGGCGAGGTACCGCCGCGCCGTGGCCGCGTCGGGCTTCTCCGTGAAGCCGCGCACGTGGAGCGTGTGCGGGGCACCCTCGATGCCGAGCGGCTCGCCCGAGCGCACGTAACCGAAGGCGACCGACGGCCGGGAAGCGGCGATCCCGACGGTCGTCACGTAGCCGGCGCGCGCCGCGGCCACCGCCTCCCGGATCGCGAGCTGGAACGCGCGCGTGCCGTGGATCACGTGGTCCGCGGCGAACGAGCCGATGACCACGTCGCCGTGCCGCTTCTCCAGCACCGCCGCGGCCAGGCCGATCGCCGCCATCGACTCGCGGGGGGACGGTTCGGCGAGCACGGCGTCGTCGGACAGGCCGGGCAGCTGCGCGCGGCAGGCCGCGACGTGCTGCTCACCGGTGACCAGGACGATCCCGTCCGGCCCGACCAGCGGACGCAGCCGGTGCTCGGTGGCCTGGAGCAGCGACATGCCGGAACCCACCAGGTCGTGCAGGAACTTGGGCTCCCCTCCACGGGAGAGAGGCCAGAGCCGGGTGCCCGACCCACCGGCTGGTACCACTGCGAAGAAGTCGTCGATCGGGGACGATAGGGCGGCGGCCGAAGTCATGCCCCGCAGGATGTCAGCCGGACAGCGTTCCCGCAGCCAAAACTCGCCGATCTCCGGGCGAACCCTGGCTGATCCCAGGGGCGGGTCCGGGTAGCAACGCGCGGGCTACCTGACGGGTGCCCGAAGCGACGGCATCTCCCCTGTGGGATCAGTCACAAATGCCGCGTCTTGATGCCTGTGAGGGCTGCCGGGCGGCGATCGAGGCGACCAGTTGTCATTACAGTGGGGACCAGCCACCCCCAGCCGGACAGCCATAGGAGGCTCCCGAAGTGCCCACCGCACCAGCAGGCACGTTGTACCGCGGCCGTGAAGGCATGTGGTCATGGGTCGCGCACCGCGTGACCGGCGTGCTGATCTTCTTCTTCTTGCTCGTGCACGTGCTCGACACTGCGCTGGTGCGCGTGTCCCCCGAGGCGTACAACGCCGCGATCAGCACGTACCAGACCCCGATCATGGGACTCGGCGAGGCAGGACTCGTGGCCGCGATCGTCTTCCACGCCTTCAACGGCATCCGCATCCTCCTCGTGGACTTCTGGGCCAAGGGCCCGAAGTACCAGAAGACGATGCTCTGGGTGGTCATCGGTCTCTTCGTCGTGACGATGGCGGGCTTCCTGCCCCGTCACCTCATCAACGTCTTCACCGGGGGTCACTGATGGCACACGGAACCGCAGCGGTGGCGAAGCTCGACTCCCCGCGCTCCCCCTACGCCCGGCGCAAGACGACGCGCGGCAACTACGAGCTGTACTCGTGGGTCTTCATGCGGGCGTCCGGCGTCGTGCTGCTCGTCCTGATCTTCGGGCACCTGTTCGTGAACCTGATGGTCGGCGACGGCGTCCACGCGATCGACTTCGGCTTCGTGGCCGGCAAGTGGGCCAACCCGATGTGGCAGATCTGGGATCTCCTCATGCTGTGGCTCGCCATGATCCACGGCACCAACGGCGTGCGCACGATCATCAACGACTACGCCACGCGGGACCTGACGCGCGGGATCCTCAAGGGCCTGCTGCTCCTGGCGTTCACCGTCGTGGTCGTGCTCGGCACCCTGGTGATCTTCACGTTCGACCCGTGCCCGCCGGACGCTCCCGCGGAGCTGCTGGCCTCCTTCTGCACGGCCTAGCACCTCCAGCACGGCCCAGCACGGCGCAGCACCGGCAAGTCCCCCCAGCCCCACCCTCCGAAACTCTTAGCAGGAGGCATCGAGCCCGATGCAGACCCATCAGTACGACGTAGTCATCGTCGGCGCCGGCGGCGCAGGCATGCGCGCCGCCCTCGAGTCGTCGAAGGAGGCCCGCACCGCGGTGATCTCCAAGCTGTACCCCACTCGCTCCCACACCGGTGCCGCCCAGGGCGGTATGGCGGCAGCCCTCGCGAACGTCGAGGACGACAACTGGGAGTGGCACACGTTCGACACCGTCAAGGGCGGTGACTACCTCGTCGACCAGGACGCGGCCGAGATCCTCGCCAAGGAGGCGATCGAGTCGGTCCTCGACCTGGAGCGGATGGGCCTCCCGTTCAACCGCACCCCCGAGGGCAAGATCGACCAGCGCCGCTTCGGCGGGCACACGCGCGACCACGGCCAGTCCGCCGTGCGCCGCGCGTGCTACGCGGCCGACCGCACCGGTCACATGATCCTCCAGACGCTCTACCAGAACTGCGTCAAGCAGGAGGTGGAGTTCTTCAACGAGTTCTACGTGCTCGACCTGATCACGGACCACGACCTCACCACCGAGGAGATCGCGGACGGCGAGGAGGTCAACGCGACCGGCGTCGTGGCCTACGACCTCGCCACCGGCGAGATCCACGTGTTCCAGGCCAAGGCGATCATCTTCGCCACCGGCGGCGCCGGGAAGATCTTCAAGACGACCTCGAACGCGCACACGCTCACCGGTGACGGCATGGCCCTGGCCTACCGCCGCGGCCTGCCGCTGGAGGACATGGAGTTCTTCCAGTTCCACCCCACAGGCCTCGCGGGCCTGGGCATCCTCCTGTCGGAGGCCGCCCGCGGCGAGGGCGGCATCCTGCGCAACTCCGAGGGTGAGCGCTTCATGGAGCGCTACGCCCCCACCATCAAGGACCTCGCGCCGCGCGACATCGTCGCCCGGTCCATGGCGAACGAGGTCCGCGAGGGCCGGGGCGCCGGACCGAACAAGGACTACGTGCTGCTCGACCTGACGCACCTGGAGCCCGCGCACATCGACGCGAAGCTCCCGGACATCACCGAGTTCGCGCGGACCTACCTCGGCATCGAGCCCTACACCGAGCCGGTCCCCGTCTACCCCACGGCGCACTACGCCATGGGCGGCGTGCCGACCAACATCAAGGGCGAGGTGCTCCGCGACGGCGTCAACGTCGTCAAGGGCCTCTACGCCGCCGGTGAGGTCGCCTGCGTGTCCGTGCACGGCTCGAACCGGCTCGGCACCAACTCGCTGCTCGACATCAACGTGTTCGGCAAGCGTTCCGGGCGGGCGGCCGCCGCGTACGCCAAGACGGCGGAGTTCCACGAGCTTCCCGAGGACCCGACGGTCCGCGTGGTCGCGCAGCTCGACGAGATGCGCAACCGGCCCGACGGCGAGCGCGTGGCGGACATCCGCAAGGCGCTGCAGGACAGCATGGACCTCAACGCCCAGGTGTTCCGCACCGGCGAGTCGCTGAACGACGCCCTCGCCGACATCCGCGAGCTGCAGAAGCGGTACCGCAACGCCTCGGTGCAGGACAAGGGCAAGCTCTTCAACACCGACCTCCTCGAGGCCATCGAGCTCGGCTTCCTGCTCGACATCGCCGAGGTCACCGTGGTCGCGGCCATCAACCGCAAGGAGTCCCGCGGCGGGCACTACCGCGAGGACTACCCGAACCGCGACGACGCGCACTACATGCTGCACACGATGGCCTACCGCCGCCCGCCCGAGGCGTCGAACCAGGCCGAGGGCCACGTCGAGGGCTACTTCGACCACGTCGAGGAGTTCGACGGCTACAAGGTCGTCCTGGGCTCGAAGCCCGTCATCCAGACCCGGTACGAGCCGATGGAGCGAAAGTACTGATGACTGCCACTCTCGAAGCCGCCGCACCGTCACCCGCGGGCGAGATCCCCTCGTTCACGGTCACGATGCGGGTCCGGCGGTTCAACCCCGAGGTGTCCGACGAGCCGACGTGGGAGGACTTCACGGTCGAGGCCCACGGCACCGACCGCGTGCTCGACGCCCTCCACAAGATCAAGTGGGACATGGACGGCTCGCTCACGTTCCGCCGCTCCTGTGCGCACGGGGTCTGCGGCTCCGACGCGATGCGGATCAACGGCCGCAACCGGCTGGCCTGCAAGACGCTGCTGAAGGACGTCAACCCGGACAAGCCGATCCTGGTCGAGCCCATCAAGGGCCTGCCGGTCGTGAAGGACCTCGTCGTCGACATGGAGCCGTTCTTCGCCTCCTACCGCGAGATCATGCCGTTCCTCATCACCAAGGGGAACGAGCCGTCCAAGGAGCGCTACCAGTCCCCCGAGGACCGCGCCCGGTTCGACGACACCACCAAGTGCATCCTGTGCGCCGCGTGCACGTCGTCCTGCCCGGTGTTCTGGACGGACGGGCAGTACTTCGGGCCGGCGGCGATCGTGAACGCGCACCGGTTCATCTTCGACAGCCGTGACGAGGGTGGCTCGCAGCGGCTGGAGATCCTCAACGACAAGGAGGGGGTGTGGCGGTGCCGCACCACCTTCAACTGCACTGAGGCCTGCCCTCGTGGGATTGAGGTCACCAAGGCGATCCAGGAAGTCAAGCGGGCGATGATTACTCGGGCTTTCTGACGCTTCTTTGTTCCTCCTCCGCCCGCGGCTCTGCTGTTGGCGGCTGTTGGCGCGCCTCAGGCGTCGGTTGCCTCTGTGAGGGCCCTTGACTGGGACATCCAGGAGGTGGCCAGGAGGAGGACTCTGGCCAGGAGGTTGACCAGGACCAGGACCGTGACCACTACCGCGAAGGATGCCAGGAGGGCGTTGCGGGCGGCTGCCGTGGTGACGACCTCGGTACCCAGGTAGCGGAGGATGCCCGCGACCACGCCGACGGCGAGGGAGCCGGTCAGCAGGTCTCTCAGGGGGACGTGCATGCCGCCTACGTAGCGGACGACGGCGGCTACCACCGCGGCGTCGAGCGCCAGGGTGACCAGGGCTCCGCCGGCTCGGACGCCGAACGAGACCGCCTGGCCCTCCAGGCCTAGGCTCTCCAGGATCCAGGGGACCGCGGCCGCCACCGCCACGCTCGCGGCCGCCGTGACGAGGACGCCCACGCCGAGCAGCACGAAGCCCAGGAGCTGGCGGAGGCGCTCCGTGATCGGGTTGCCGGCGTTCTCGGTCAGGCCGAACGTCGCGCGGACCGACGTGCGCAGCGCGCCCATGAAGTTCGTGGCGGACCAGAGCAGCACGGCCACCGCGACGACCGACGTCCAGCTGATGCCCGTGGAGAGCACCAGGTCCGACGGCGTCAGGACGCCCCCGCTGCCGGTGTCCACCAGGCCCGGTATCCAGGTGTCCACCTGGGTGAGGACAGCCAGGCGCAGGTCGGCGTTGCCCCCGAGCACCCGGATGAACAGCGTGTAGCCGAGGGTCAGGGCGGCGAACAAGGAGAACAGTGCGGCGTAGGCGATGCCGCCGCAGAGCACCGAACCGTTCGCGAGGTCGTACTGTGCCAGCGTGCGACCGGCACGGGTCGCCTCCCAGCGTTTCCACGCCGCCTGTCCGAGCTCTATCAGCCGCTTCATCGCGACGAGCCTATGCGCAACGGCGCCATACGGGCAGGTCAGGCTCTACCTGTATCGGCTGAGCCTGCGGTTCCGCTCCGGGCGCGTGCCTCGTTCCTCGGCCCACACCCTGCGCGACGCCTCCGGCTCAGCCGAGGGGGAAGGCCGCCTGGGGGCGCCAGATGCCGTCGTCGCCGTGCTCGTACTGGTAGAAGCGGTCGACGTCGAACTCGGCGGAGTAGTCCGCCATCGCCTCGAACGCCTTGTCGAGCGAGGAGTCCGGCACCTCGTGCGCGATGGTCACGTGCGGGTGGTAGTTGAACCGAAGCTCTCCGTCGAGGATGCCGGTCCGTACGCTCGCCTCGAGCAGCTCGCACTCGGAGATCCCCTGCGCCAGCGCCACGAACACGACCGGCGAGACCGGCCGGAACGTCGCCGTACCGCGGAGCTGCACCGTGAACGGCGGCGCCGCGGCGGCCACGGCCGCCAGGTGCTCCCGGGCCTGGTCGAGCTGCTCGACGTCGAGCAGGGTGGGACCCAGGAGCGTGATGTGCGGGGGGATGAAGTGGGCGAGCGGGTCCTCGGCGGCGACCCGCGCCGCGCTCAGCTCGGCGGCGTAGGGCTCCGGGATCTCGATGGCGATCCCGATGCGAATCTGGCCGGGGCCCCGCTCGGGCAGGTTCACCGGATGCCTCGTGCGGGGAGGAGCCCGAACCGTTCGTACATCCGGTCCAGCACCGGGCCCGCGATCGCGCGCGCCCGGTCCGCGCCGTCGGCCAGGACCCGGTCCAGCTCGGCCGGGTCCGCGAGGTAGGTGTCGGCCCGGGCCTGGAACGGCTCGAGGAACGCGACGACGGCGTCGGCCAGGTCCACCTTGAGGTAGCCGTAGCCGCGGCCGTCGTACTCCTTGGCGATCTCGTCGATGTCCCGGTCCGTCACTGCCGAGAAGATCGTCAGCAGGTTCGAGATGCCCGGCTTCTCCACCGGGTCGAACCGCACGCCGTACGACTCGTCGGCGTCGGTCACGGCCGACTTGATGGCCTTGACGGCCTTCTTCGGGTCCTCCAGCAGCCAGACGACGCCCTTGCCGCCCGTGCTGGACTTGCTCATCTTGGCCCTCGGGTCCTGCAGGTCCTGGATCTTCGCGACGGCCTTGACGATGTGCGCGTCCGGCACGACGGCGGTCTCCGCACCGAACCGCGTGTTCAGCCGCTCGGCGAGGTCGCGGGTGAGCTCCAGGTGCTGGCGCTGGTCCTCGCCCACGGGGACGAGCGCGGCGTCGTACAGGAGGATGTCGGCGGCCATCAGCACCGGGTAGGTGAAGAGCCCGACGGTGGTGCCCTCGCTGCCCTGCTTCGCCGACTTGTCCTTGAACTGCGTCATCCGCCCGGCCTCGCCGAACCCGGTCTGGCAGCTCAGGAGCCACGCGAGCTCGGCGTGCGCGGCCACATGGGACTGCACGAACAGGATGGACCGCTCGGGGTCGACGCCACCGGCGAGGTACTGCGCCGCGGTCCGCCGGGTGCGCTCGCGCAGCAACGCCGGGTCGGGGCTCACCGTGAGGGCGTGCAGGTCCACCACGCAGTAGAGCGCGTCGTAGGAGTCCTGCAGCGCGACCCACTGGGACAGCGCCCCGATGTAGTTGCCCAGGTGGAGCGACCCGTCGGTGGGCTGCATCCCGGAGAAGATGCGCTCCCGGGCGGGGCGGTGGGCAGCGGCGCCAGCGCCCGCCGGGCTAGTGGTTTCGGACGACATGGCGAACATTCTGGCAGGTCCATGCGCGCTCACCGAATCGTCAGGTCGCTTCGTCGTCGTACGGCGCCTTCCCGGGTTCCGCGACCGCCCCGGCCGGAGCCGCGGGCGTGCCGTACCGGTCCGCCGCACGCTCCGCGGCCAGCGAGCCGGCGCCCGCCGGCCCCGCGTACGGCGTGTCGTCGAGCAGCGCGTCCCGGACGATCTTGCGCGGGTCGTACTGGCGCGGGTCCAGCTTGGACCAGTCGACGTCGTTGAACTCCGGCCCGAGCTCGTCGTCCACCCGCGCCTTCGCGGTCTGGAGCAGGTCCCGGCCGCGACGCACGAGCGAGCCGAGCTGCTCCGCATAGACGGGCAGCCGTTCCGGGCCGATCACGAGCATCGCGACCACCAGAATGATCACGAGCTCCCAGCCATTGATGCCGAACACGCTCAGAGCCTACTCGCGTCGCGAGACCAGCCGGAGAACGCCAGATGAACCCGGTTCACTGACCGCTCGACCGCTCTTCGAGGACTACGCGGACATCACGCTCGTCGCCGTCGGAACGCACCTCGAGGGTGACCGGATCGCCGGGCGCCTTGGCCCGGATGGCGACGATGAGCTCGTCGGCCACCGACACCGGCCGGCCGTCGATCGAGAGGATCACGTCGCCGGGCTTGAGGCCCGCCTGGTCGGCGGGACCGTCCGGCGTCACGGCGGGCGTGCCCTGCTGGGGCTCCTTGGAGACCTGCACGCCCTCTCCCTGATAGGCCGGGTCGAGCAGCACGCCGATGATCGGGAACGTCGCGGTACCCGTCTCGATCAGCTGCTCGGCGGTGTGCCGCGCCTGGTTGGACGGGATCGCGAAGCCGAGGCCGATGTTGCCGGTGGCCCCTGTCGTGCCCGGCCCCTGCGCGATCGCCGAGTTGATGCCGATGACCTCGCCCGCGGAGTTCACGAGCGGCCCGCCCGAGTTGCCGGGGTTGATGGCGGCGTCGGTCTGGATGGCGTCGATGAACGCGGCCTCGGCGGCCTCGCCCGCCTTCACGGGACGGTGCAGCGCGCTGACGATCCCGGTCGTGACCGTGGCCTCAAGGCCCAGCGGGGAGCCGACGGCGAGGACCGAGTCGCCGACCACCACCTCGTCGGAGTCGCCGAGGACGAGCGGCTCCAGGCCCTTCTCCTTGACGCGGATCACCGCGAGGTCGTAGTCCGGGGTCGCGCCCACGAGCTCGGCGGGCTGCTCGTGGCCGTCCGAGAACGTCACCGTGACGTCCGCGCCGGATGCCGCCTCGGCGACCACGTGGTTGTTGGTGAGGATGTAGCCGTCCGCCTTGAGGATCATGCCCGACCCGGTCGCGACGCCCTGCTGGGCACGCACCTCGATCGAGACCACGCTCGGCAGCGCCGCTGCGGCGATGGCGGCCACCGAACCCTCGGGACGCTCCACCTGGGTGGCACCCGCCGCGGGCTTCGGGAGCGCGGCGTCCGCCGGTCGGGCGGACTCCTGCGACTCCAGCAGCGCGAAGGCGGCAGCGCCACCACCGGCACCCGCGAGCAGACCCAGCGCCACGACGGCGGACACGGCACGCGCGCCGAGCTTGCCGCGCCGGGACCTGGCGCCCTTCGTCGTGGCGTGCGGTTCGGTCCCGTGCGGGGCCTGGTGCGGGTTCTCCTGCGGTGCGTGCTGCGGCGCGTGCGGCTGGCCGGTGCTCGTCCCGCCGGGCGAGGGGGCCGCCACGGTGGTCAGGAACCCCGACGCCGGGAGCTGCTCGGTGGGCTGCTCACCGGGACCCGCAGCCGGCGGTGCCGGGACCGGAAGCTGCTCGGTGACCTGCTCGGGCGCTGTGGGCGGCGCGGGTACGGGTGCGGGATCCGCGGCCGGAGTCCTCGACTCGTTCGCGGAAGGTACTGCTGCACGCGGCGTGGGCGGCGCGAACGGGTTCTCGTCGGTCATGGGCTTTCGATGGCTCCTGTCACGGTGTGCCAGCCGCGGGCGATGCGGGGCAGGACCCCGGCATCGTAGCCATGCTCACCGAAGGACGCCACGAGCTGGGTCAATACTTCATCCGGCGCGTCCGCGACGACGTCGACCACCATGTCCTCCGACTGCCATGCCACGTGGGCGGGCTCCGACGCGAGCACCTGGACTCCCCCGGTGCCGACGGCGCCGTCCTGGGCGAGCTGGCCCGGGCGCTCACGGACCACGGCGTGGCCGGACGGCCCGACGAGGTCGATCTCGAGCGTCTGTCCCTGGTCACCCACGAGCCGCATCGCCGAGACGGTGTACCCCTCGGGCAGCTCGGCGGGCGCGGCCCAGCCGTTGTCCGCCGCCCAGTCGAGCGCGGCGGGCGTGAGCTGGTCGGGTGCGACGTCGAGCGTCGCGAGCACGTCCTGGCCGGCCGCCGCCGTGTCCGGGCCCGTGCGGCCCAGCATGGTCATGCTGGTCTGCGCGGAGAGCTGCGGGGACACCACAGGGACGTCGCCCAGCGTGAACAGGGCGAGCCCCAGGACGCCGACGCCGCCCACCCCGAGCGCGGTGATCCGCGCGGCACGACGGCGCCGCGCCGGACGGTCGACACGGCCGTCGAACCCGGCACCGACGTCGAACGCAGACGTCTGCCACATCGGCACCGACAGCGGGTCGGGGCCGAGGAAGGGCCGGCGCAGCGGGTCGTCGTCGGTGGGCGGGATGCTCGCCTGCAGCGCCATCAGGCGCGCGGTGAGCGCCGGGTCGGGCACCACGTCGGCAGCGGAGGAGAGCGCACGCCGGGCCGCGCGAGCCGAGTCCAGCTCGCGGGCGCACAGACGGCACATCGTCACGTGGGACAGCGCCCGCTCGGTCTCGGCGGGTGAGAGCTGTCCGTCCGCGAGCGCGCTGATCAGGTCCCCGAGGTGGCTCATCGCACGCCCCCGCGCGTGGGCGCCAGGTGCTCCAGTGCGTCGCGGAGCTGGGCGCGTGCCCGGTGGATCCTGGAACGCACCGTCCCGAGCTTGACGCCGAGCGTCACGGCGATCTCCTCGTAGCTCAGGCCCTCGATGTCGCACAGCACGACGGCGGCGCGGTACTCGGGGCGCAGGGCGTCGAGCGCCTTCTGCACGTCCTGGTCCAGGTTGGCGTGCTCGTACCCGCGCTCGGGGCGGCCGAAGTCACCCGTGTCGGCGACGTGACCGTCGTCGTCCCCCATCGCCTCCATGCGGATGCGCTTCTTGCGGCGCGCGCCGTCGAGGAACAGGTTGGTCGTGATGCGGTGCAGCCAGCCCTCGAACGTGCCGGGCGTGTAGCTGGACAGCGAGCGGAACACCCGGATGAAGGTCTCCTGGGTGAGATCCTCGGCGTCCTGCTTGTTGCCGGTCAGCCGGTAGGCCAGCCGATAGACCCGAGCGGAGTGCTCACGGACTATCTCTTCCCAGGTAGGCGGCTGCCATGGCATGTCGACGGCGCCGGCCCCGGAAGGTGCCGACGCGCTCAGGTCCGCTGCGCGAGTGCTCACAGAAGTCATCGTCCTCTCAACGTACGTCAAAGCCCAGGCGTTCCCACGGGCTGTACCCTGACGCCGCACGTGATGTACACAACTGTCCGACTCCAGCGGAGGAAGCCATCAGCACAGCGGAGCCGTCAGGCCACGGCAAGGTCGCGGCATGGGTCTACAGCGAGGCCTTCGTCCCCGAGGACGAGGTGCTCCTGCGCGCCCGCGAACGCGCTTCCGAGCTGGGCTGCCCGGCCGTGCTGCCCGGCGTCGGCGCGGTGCTCCGGGTGCTCGCCGCCGCGACGAGGGCGCATGCCGTGGTGGAGGTGGGCACCGGTGCCGGTGTGGCGGCGCTCTGGCTGCTCCGGGGGATGCCGTACGACGGCCAGCTCACCACCATCGACCGTGAGGTGGAGCACCAGCGGGCGGCGCGGGCGGCGTTCGCCGAGGACGGCGTCGCCCCCCAGCGCACGCGGATCATCCCCGGCCGGCCGGGTGATGTGCTGCCGCGCCTGGCGGACGGCGCCTACGACCTCGTGCTCGTGGCGAGCGACCCGCTCGGCTACCCCGAGTACGTCGAAGAGGCCCTGCGGCTGCTCCGCCCGGGGGGCGTGCTCGCGATCGACGGTGCGCTGCTGCGGGACCGGGTGGCGGATCCTGCCCGCCGCGACGAGCTCACCACAGTGGTGCGCGAGGTGGGCCGGACCCTGCGGAACGACGAGCGGGTGCTGCCTGCCATGCTGCCGAGCGGAGACGGTTTGCTGCTGGCCGTCCGTCGCTGACCCGCCGGGAGGGCCGGTTTCCACGGCGGACGGCCAGCGCGAGGATCAGTTCCTACGAGACGACGGTCTGGAGAGCGTCGCCGAGCTCGCTTGCCTCGGTCGCGTTGAGCTCGACGACGAGCCGACCGCCGCCCTCGAGCGGCACACGCATGACGATGCCGCGCCCCTCCTTGGTGACCTCGAGCGGTCCGTCACCCGTTCGCGGCTTCATCGCAGCCATGTGTGGCTCTCCCATTCCGTTGTCCGGTGTGTAGCAGCATTCATGTTCCCGGCGAACGCCGAGGGCACAGAACCATTCTAGTTCAATTGGCGCCCCTTACTTTCCACGCGCCAATTCGTCGCCCCTCGTCCGATCAGGCCCGGATCAGGCAAGACCGCGCAGCGCGACGGCCGGTGGCGCCTCGTCCCGGACCGCCGCCACGAGGTCGAGAACACGTCGTGTGGCGACCACGTCGTGGGTGCGGAAGACGCGGGCTCCGAGCCATGCCGCCACCGCCGTCGCGCCCAGCGTCCCCTCCAGCCGTTCCTCGGGCGGGAGGTCGAGCGTCTCCCCCACGAAGTCCTTGCGGGAGAGCGCCATCAGCAACGGGAAGCCGAGCCCCGCCAGCACGCCGGTGCGGCGCAGGAGGTGCAGGGAGTGCCAGGTGTTCTTGCCGAAGTCGTGGGTCGGGTCGACGAGGACCGACCCGCGCGGGACCCCGCACTCCACGGCCCGCTCGGCGGCGGCGCGGAGGGTGGTCACGACGTCGGCCAGCAGGCCGTCCCGCCCGTCACCCCCCGACGTGTCAGACGCGTGGGTCACCGCAGTGACCTGTGCGTCTGACAGGTCGGGGTATTCGACGCGGTACGGGTCCGAGCGCGGCGTCGCCCCGCCCGTGTGGGAGCAGACGACGCCGACGCCGGCTGCTCCCGCCACCTCCACCAGGGCCGGATCGTGCCCGGCCCAGGTGTCGTTGATCAGGTCGGCGCCGACGTCGATCGCCGCGCGGGCCACGCCCGCACGCCAGGTGTCGACGGAGACGAGCAGGTCGGGCACCGCGCGGCGGACCGCCGCCACGAACGGGACGACGCGGCGGATCTCCTCGGCCTCGTCGACCGGCGACCCGTGGCCGGCCCGGACACCGCCGACGTCGAGGATCTCCGCGCCGTCCTCGTACGCGCGCTCCGCCGCGGCCAGCGCGGCGGCGTCGTCGGGCAGCCGGGCAGGGGCGTAGAACGAGTCGGTGGTGCGGTTCAGGACCGCCATCACGACGGGACGCACGGCGCGCCCGTCGCGCCCCACCTCGCGTCCGCGCAGCACCAGCGGCGCGGACCCGCGCGGAACCGCCGCGGCGGGGACGTCGGGACCGTCCACCTATGCGCCGCCCACGGTGCTCGGCAGGCCGGGGCCCTCGAGCGCTGCCTCCTCGGTGGCACGCTCCGCGGCCGCGGCCGCCTGCAGCGCGGCCTGCTCCGCCTCGATCTGGTGCACCCGCTCGACGACGTGCTCCACCGCCTCGGCGGGGTCGTCGGTGAGGTAGATGATGTCGAGGTCGGCCTGGCTGATGGTGCCGTGCGCCAGCGCCGTGGACCGGATCCATTCCAGGAGCCCGCCCCAGTACTCCTTGCCCACCAGGACGAGCGGGAACTGCGTCACCTTGTGCGTCTGAACAAGGGTGACTGCCTCGAACAGCTCGTCGAAGGTGCCGAATCCCCCGGGCATCACGATGAATCCCTGCGCGTACTTCAGGAACATCGTCTTTCGCGCGAAGAAGTACCGGAAGTTGATGCCCAGATTCACGTACTCGTTGACGCCCTGTTCGAAGGGCAGCTCGATACCCAGACCCACGGATGTGCCACCCGCTTCGGCGGCACCCTTGTTCGCGGCCTCCATCACGCCGGGTCCACCACCCGTGATGACGGCGTACCCGGCCTCCACGAGCAACCTGCCCACGGTCTCCCCGGCGAGGTAGTCCTCGTGATCCGGCTTGGTGCGCGCCGAACCGAACACCGACACCGCCGGGCCGAGCTCCGCGAGCGCGCCGAAGCCCTCGACGAACTCGCTCTGGATGCGCATCACGCGCCACGGGTCGCCGTGCAGCCAGTCGCTGCCCTGGTCGGAGGCCAGGAGCCGCTGGTCCGTGGTGGTCTGCGGGATCTGGTTCCCGCGGAGCAGTACCGGGCCGCGGCGGTAACCGCGGCCGGACTGTGGAATGCCGTCGTCGCTCATGCGCCCAAACTATCCGCCGAGCAGCCAGGCTCGCAGCGCGTCCCTGCACTGCGCGAGCTGCGCCACCGGAAGGTGCTCGTCGTCCTTGTGCGCGAGCAGGGGGTCGCCAGGGCCGAAGTTGACCGCCGGGACGCCCAGCTCGGAGAACCTGGCGACGTCGGTCCACCCGTACTTCGGCGCCGGAACACCGCCGGTCGTGGCGAGCACCGACCGCACGAACTCGGCGGCCAGCGGGTCGTCGAGGCCCGGGCGCGCGCCGCCGGCGGCGTCGGTCACGACCACGTCGAAGCCCTCGAACACCTCCCTCAGGTGGGCCTCGGCCTCCTCGACGGAACGTGACGGCGCGAAGCGGTAGTTCACCTCGACCACGCACGCGTCGGGGATCACGTTGCCCGCGATGCCGCCCTCGATCCGCACCGCGTTGAGGCCCTCGCGGTAGACGAGGCCGTCGACCTCCACCTCGCGCGGCTCGTAGGCGGCGAGCCGGGCCAGCGCCGGGGCCACGGCGTGTATCGCGTTCTCGCCGGTCCAGGCCCGCGCCGAGTGCGCGGCGACGCCGCGGGTGCGCAGCTCGATACGCATCGTGCCGTTGCATCCGCCCTCGATCCCGGCGTCGGTCGGCTCACCGAGGATCGCGAAGTCGCCCCGCAGGAGCTCCGGGTGGTTGCGCGCGAGGCGGCCCAGGCCGTTCAGCGCCGAGTCGACCTCCTCGTGGTCGTAGAAGATCCACGTGAGGTCGTGCGCCGGCTCGCTGCCCGGCGCCCCCAGCTCGACCGCCAGCGCGAGCGCCACGGCCACCCCGCCCAGCATGTCGACGGTCCCCCGCCCCCACAGCACGGCGTCGTCCCCCGCACCCACCAGGCGCGTGGGCAGGTTGTCCGCGATCGGCACGGTGTCGATGTGCCCGGCCACGACGACGCGCCGGTCCCGGCCCAGGTTCGTCCGTGCGACCAGGGCATCGCCGTCGCGCAGCACCTCGAGGTGCGCACAGCCGCGCAGCAGAGCCTCTATCGCGTCCGCGAGGGCCGTCTCGTCCCCGCTGACGGACGGGATGTCGCAGATGGCCCTGGTCAGGGCGACGAGGTCGGACTTCTTACCGGTCGGGTTGCCCGTCGGGTCGAGCAGAGCAGGGTCGATCACGTTGTCCACAGGCCCAACCCTAGGTGCTGGTCAGGGCCGTTAGGCTGAAGCCATGACGACCGCATGGGGTTTCGGCCTTGCCACGATCGCCGACGACGGCACCACCCTCGACACCTGGTACCCGGAGCCCGCCCTCGGCGAGGCACCCGCCGGCGCCACCGCGCCCGAGGCCCTCACGGCGCTCGTCGGCACGGACGAGACCCGTCGCGTGCGGCTCGAGGTCGTGAGCACGCAGATCGACCTCGCGGACCCGCCCAAGGACACCTCCGACGCCTACCTGCGGCTCCACCTGCTCTCGGCGCGGGTCGTGCGCCCGCACGGGCTCAACCTGGACGGCATCTTCGGCGTGCTGACGAACGTCGTCTGGACCAGCGCCGGCCCGTGCGCCGTCGAGGGCTTCGAGGAGACCCGCCTGCGTCTGCGCGCCCGCGGCCACGTCACGGTGTTCGGCGTCGACAAGTTCCCGCGCATGGTCGACTACCTGGTCCCGTCGGGCGTCCGTATCGCCGACGCCGACCGGGTCCGCCTCGGCGCCTACCTCGCCCCGGGCACCACCGTGATGCACGAGGGCTTCGTGAACTACAACGCCGGCACCCTCGGCTCGTCGATGGTCGAGGGCCGCATCTCGGCCGGCGTCACCGTCGGAGACGGTTCGGACGTCGGCGGCGGCGCCTCGATCATGGGCACCCTGTCCGGCGGGGGCAAGGAAGTCGTCTCGCTCGGCGAGCGGTGCCTCCTGGGCGCCAACGCTGGCCTCGGTATCCCGCTCGGGGACGACTGCGTCGTCGAGGCGGGCCTGTACCTCACGGCGGGGAGCAAGGTCACCGTGCTGGGCGCCGCCGTCGACCCGACCGGTGACGGCACCGCCGCGGTCAAGGCGCGCGACCTCGCGGGCCGCAGCAACCTCCTGTTCCGGCGGAACTCCACGAACGGCGCCGTCGAGGTCCTCGACCGGACGGGTGTCGGGATCGAGCTCAACGAGGCTCTGCACGCCAACTGACCTGCAACTCTGACCAGCACGGACAACAGGGAGCACGCATGGCACTCCTGGCCGAGGCCGGTCCACCGGCCCCGCCGCCCGTAGACGGTCCGCGGTCGCACCGGCCGCTGAGACGCGCCCTCAAGTACGTCCTGGCCGTCGGGTCGGTGTGCGCCGTCGCGACGGTGGGCGTGGTCGTGGGGCTGAACAGCCTGACCGGCGCCGGTCCGGTCACCGAACGGTGCGCCGCAAAGCTGAACGGCTCGGACTGGTACCTGTCGCCCGACCAGGCGGACAACGCGGCGCTCGTGGCCGGCACCTCCGTCGCCCGCGGGCTGCCCGCACGGGCGGCGACGATCGGGCTGGCCACCGCGCTGCAGGAGTCGAAGCTCATCAACATCGACTACGGCGACCGCGACTCGGTGGGCCTCTTCCAGCAGCGCCCCTCGCAGCAGTGGGGCACCGTCGAGGAGATCATGGACCCCGTGTACTCGACCAACGCGTTCTACGACGTGCTGGTGGAGGTCGACGGGTACAAGGACATGGCGGTGACGGAGGCCGCGCAGACCGTGCAGCGCTCGGCGTACCCGGACGCTTACGCCCAGCACGAGACGCGGTCGCGCGCCTGGGCGTCGGCCCTCACCGGCAACTCCCCCGGGGCCCTGTCGTGCGAGCTGGGTCCGGTCGCCGAGAGCGACCAGCTCGCGCCCGACGCCGCCCGCGACGTGGTCGCGGGGCGCCTGGGCCGCGACCTGGGGCTCGCTCCCGCGACCGGCGCCGCGGACCCGAACCGGCAGGACCCGGCGTCCTCCACGGTGACCGTGGACGCGACGCCGCTCACGCCGGACGACCCCCAGCGCGGCGGCTGGGCGACCGGCCAGTGGGCCGTCGCGACGGCCCATGCCACGCGGGCCGTCGAGGTGCACGTGGCCGACCGCGTGTGGCTCCGCGAGGAGGCCGCCTGGGTGGGCGCCGAGACCCGGCTCGCCCCGGGCGAGGTCCGCATCACGGTGGACACTGCCGAGTAGCCGGCCCCGCCGAGATAGAACCAGGGCGAGACAGAACTCTGGCGAAGTAGAACCAGGGCGAAGTAGAACTCTGGCGAGATAGAACTGCAGCGAAGTAGAACCAACCTCGGTTCTACTTCGCTGCAGTTCTATCTCGGCGGGTCAGCTGCTGCTGTCGCCGCCGCCGGCCGCCATGAAGCCGCCGAAACCGGAGGAGTTGCCGCCCTCGTCCTGCCGCGGCCGGGGACGCTCGTAGTCCTCGTCCACGTGCAGCTCCGCGACCTCGTCGCCGAGCTTGTTCAGCAGCGCGTGCCGCGCCTCGCGGCGACGGCGCTGCTCCAGCGGCTCCGGCACGGGCGCCGCCGCGATCAGGCGCTGCGTGTACTCCTCGCGGGGGTGGTGCAGCACCTCGTCGCGCGGACCCTGCTCCACGATCTTGCCGTTCTGCAGCACCACCACGCGGTGGGCGAGCAGGTCGATCACCGCGAGGTCGTGGCTCACGAAGAGGCAGGCGAACTTGTACCGCTCCTGCAGCGCCGTGAACATCTTCAGCACGTTGGCCTGCACGGACACGTCGAGGGCCGACGTCGGCTCGTCCGCGACCAGCAGCTCCGGGTCGAGCGTGAGCGCGCGGGCGATGCTCACGCGCTGGCGCTGGCCGCCCGAGAGCTCGTGCGGGTAGCGGTTGTAGACGCTGCGGGGCAGCTCGACGGCGTCGAGCAGCTCCAGCACGCGGCGGCGCCGCGACTTGTCGTCGCCCTCCTTGTGCACCACGAGCGGCTCCGCGATCACGTCGCCGATCGGCAGGCGCGGGTTCAGGGACGACGCCGGGTCCTGGAACACGACGCCGATGCGGCGGCGCAGGGCCTTGAGCTCCTTGCCCCGCGTCCTCGTGAAGTCGCTGCCGAGGATCGAGACCGAGCCGGACGCGGCGGGGATCAGCCCGAGCGCGCACTTGGCGATGGTGGACTTGCCGGAACCCGACTCGCCCACCAGCCCGACGATCTCGCCCTGCGCCACGGTCAGCGACACGTCGTCGACCGCCCGGAAGGTGGGCTTGCCCAGCCGGCGGTACTCGATGACCAGGTTGCCCAGGTCGAGCGCCGGCAGGTCCTCCGGAGCCGCCGCCACCGGGGCGACGTCACCGAACTGGCCCGGCCCGGACCCCAGGTGGGGCACGGCGGCCAGCAGGCGCTTCGTGTACTCGTGGCGGGGGTGGTTGAGCACCTGGTCGGCGGTGCCGGTCTCCACGAGATCGCCCTTGAGCATGACGGCGACGCGGTCCGCCATGTCCGCCACGACACCCATGTTGTGGGTGATCAGCAGGATGCCGGTGTCCAGCTTGTCCTTGAGCGAGCGCAGCAGATCGAGGATGTCGGCCTGCACGGTCACGTCGAGGGCCGTGGTGGGCTCGTCGGCGATGATCACCTTGGGGTCGCACGCGATGGCCATGGCGATGACCACGCGCTGACGCTGACCGCCGGACAGCTCGTGCGGGTACTGCTTGAGCCGGCGCTCCGGCTCGGGGATGCCGACCATGGCGAGCAGCTCCGCGGCACGCGCCATGGCCTGCTTGCCGAACGCGATGCCGTGCAGCTGGAGGCCTTCGGTGAGCTGGTCGCCGATGGTGAGCACGGGGTTCAGCGCGGTCATGGGCTCCTGGAAGACCATGGCCACGTCGTTGCCGCGCATGTCACGCAGCCCCCGGCCGTCGAGGCCGCCCACCACCTTGTCGCCCACGCGGATGGTGCCGCTGACCCGCGCGTTGCTGGGCAGCAGGCCCAGCGCCGTCATCGAGGTGACGGACTTGCCCGAGCCGGACTCGCCCACGAGCGCCACGACCTCGCCGGGGCGCACCTCCAGGTCGATCCCCTTGACCGCGTGCACGTCGCCGAACTCCGTCTTGAACGTGACGCTGAGGCCCTCGAAGGAGAGGACGGCGTCGCCGGCCGCCGCGACGGGACCGGGCGCGCTGATGTCGAGAGTTGTCATGCTCAGTCCTTGGTCCGGTTCTGGCGGGGGTCGAACGCGTCGCGCAGGCCGTCGCCGATGAAGTTCACGCACAGGGCGATGGTCAGGATCATCAGGCCGGGCCACCAGAACAGCCAGGGCCGGGTGGCGAAGGCGGACTGGTACTCGTCGATCAGCGTGCCGAGTGACGTGTCGGGCGCCTGCACACCGAAGCCGAGGTAGCTGAGCGCGGTCTCGAGCAGGATGGCCCCGGCGATCGCCAGCGTCGCGGACACGATGATCACGCCCACCGAGTTGGGCAGCACGTGCCGGGTGATGATGCGCCACGAGCTCGTGCCGACCGCCCGGGCGGCGACCACGAAGTCGCGCTCGCGCAGCGACAGCACCTCGCCGCGAACCAGGCGGGCAAGGCCGGTCCAGGTGATCAGGCCGAGCACGAGGGCGAGACCCCAGATCCCCCAGCCCGCCGCGGTCTTGCCGAGCACGGCCGCGACCACCAGCAGCGGGATGACGATGAAGACGTCGGTGAGCCGCATGAGGACCGACTCGACCCAGCCGCGGTAGAAGCCGGCCAGCGCCCCGACCAGCGTGCCCACGATGGTGGAGATGATGCCGACGGAGAACGCGATGATCAGCGAGAACTGCGTGCCGCGCATCACGAGGGCGAAGTAGTCCTTGCCGCCCGTGTCCTGGCCGAACGGGTAGGCCCAGGTGGGCGCGCCGTCGCCGATCTTGTCGTACTGGAGCGTGTAGTCCTTGGGCCACCAGCCCGGGATGGGGCCGGTGCCGATGGACGTGAACGCCACGACGATGATGAGGCCGAGCACGATCATCGAGGTGAGCGCGGCCTTGTGCCGGAAGAAGCGGCGTGCCACGAGCTGGCCCTGGCTGTAGGACTTGTCCTCGCCGGGCAGCGGGCCGGCCGAGCCGCCGGCCGCGAGGCCGACCGCGTCGGTGCCGGTCGCCGAGATCTGGGGCTCGTAGTCCTCGCCGCCGGGGGTGCTGTTCCTGATGTCACTCATGTCTGTGTCTCCTGCCGTGACCCGCGCTCAGCGCCGGATCCGAGGGTCGAGGGCTGCGTAGGCCAGGTCTGCCACCAGGTTCATCAGCACGGCGGCAACACCCGTGACGAGGAAGAAGGCCATGACCGGCGCGGGGTCGACGGCGTTCAGTCCGTCCTGGAACAGCGCACCCATGCCCTTCCAGCCGAACACCTGCTCGGTGATGATCGCGCCGCCGATGAGGCCCGCGAAGTCGAACGCGACGATCGTCGTGATCGGGATCAGCGCGTTGCGGAACGCGTGCTTGACGATGACCTCGCGCTCGGACAGGCCCTTCGACCGCGCGGTGCGCACGTAGTCCTGGTTCATCGTCTCGAGCATGGACGACCGCGTGTAGCGGGAGTAGCTCGCCACGGAGACCAGCGTGAGCAGGATGGTCGGCAGCAGGATCTGCGTGCCCATGTCGAGCAGCCGCTCCCAGAACTCGCCGGTGAAGTTCGGCGTCTGGGAGCCGATGGTCGAGATGGGACGCGACTTGAGGCTCAGGAAGCTGGCCCAGTGCGAGATGAGGATGTCGGCCACGACCATGATGCTGGTGATCGTGCCCGTGATGCCGGCGACGAGCATCGCCTGCTTGCGGGCGTAACCGCCCCAGGCGGCGCCGATCGCCACCGAGACCACCAGGGTGACCACGAACAGCCCGATGAGCAGCGGCCACGACGGGGCCAGCAGCAGCGGGGCGAGCGCGAAGTAGGCGATCACGCCGACGACGGCGGTGGTGAGCGCCGCGTAGAGCGCCCGCCGGTTGCGGAGCCCGGCGACCAGGGCCGTGACCAGCACACCCGCGGCGGCCGAGACCAGCAGCACACCACCAGCCCCGAACATCGGCTGGCGCCACCAGTCGAGCGCGTTGAAGACGAAGAGCAGCACCGTGACGAACGCGAACACCGTCGCGGCAGTGACGAGCCGGCGCTTCCTGGACCCGCCGAGCACTGCCTGGAGCACGAACGCCGCCACTATCGCGGCGATCACTATGGTCCATGGCGCGTACTGCCCCACCGCCATCCAGTTGTTGTACTGGATCGCCGCGTACTCCTTCAGCAGGGTCGCGGCCCAGAACACGGGCAGCGAGAAGAAGAGGAACGCGCTGAACGTGATCGTGTAGTCGAAGCCGGAGTACTGACGGATCGCGGTGAGGATACCGAGCGCGACACCGACGACTATGGCGAGCAGCGTGGCGAGGGTGACGAGCCGCAGCGTCGAGGACGCCGCCTGCTGGGTGAGGCCCAGCACGTCGACGCCGTTGACGTTGACGCCGAGGTCGCACTTGCCGGTGAAGCACCCGCCGACGCCGGTCAGCCAGTCCCAGTACCGCTCCCAGGGCGAGTCGTTGAGACGCATCCGCTCGGTGCGCTCGGCGATGAGCTGCGCGCGGTTCTGGTTGTTCGACTCCCGGAGATCCTTGAGGGGGTCGCCCGAGTTGATGGTCAGGAAGAACATGAGCATTGAGGCGCCGAGCAGGACGAGCGCCGAGACGCCGATGCGTCGGAGGATGAACTTGAGCACGGGGTGGCCCTTCGAGGCGGACGCAGCACGGCGTCTGCTGGGGAAAGCGATCAGCGTGTCACTATAGGACACCGGATGAAAATTGCCATCATCGCCCCAGGTCAGGGGTGGAAATAATCCTGAATGGCGGTAGACAGCCCTACGGGGAAGGGAACAGACGCTCCCTTCCCCGCAGGTATTGCGTCAGGCCCTCGTCAGGAGGCGCGAGCCCACTGCTCGGCGTTCCACAGGACACCGCTCTGGGCGGCGGTGTTACGCACGTTGCTCAGGGTCGAGCTGCTGGCGATCACACCCGGGTGGGAGAACAGCGGGATACCGAAGAGGGTGTCCCAGAGCTGCTTCTCGATGATGACGGTCTGCTCGGCGTGCACGGCCTCGTCGACCGAGGAGGCCAGCGTCTCCCAGGCGGCGTCGACGGTGTCGTCGGAGTAGCCGCCGTAGTTCTGCGGAGCGTCCGTCGCGTAGATGTTCTGACCGGAGGCGATCTGGCCCGAGCCGGCCCAGGCGAACAGCGCTACCTCGTAGTCACCGTTCGGCAGGTCCTTGTCGAAGAACTCCGGCGAGGCGCTGTCGACGATGTCGAAGCCCACCTGGTCGCACGAGGACTTGATGGCCTCGATCTCGGAGGCACGACGCGGGTTCGGGGCGGAGTAGCCGATCCGGACCTTCTCGCCCTCCTTGAGGCCGGCCGCCGCGAACTTCTCCTTGGCGGCGTCCAGGTCGACCTCGTCGTACCGGCCGTCGTAGGCCTCGGAGACCGTGGCCTCGTAGTTCGGCTGGAACGGGAAGACCTCGCGGGCGTTCATGACGACGGCCTCGGGGTCGATCGGCTTGATCAGGTCGTCCACGATCTTCTGGCGCGGCACGCAGAGCGCGAACGCCTCACGGGCCTCCAGGCTGTCCGCGAAGATACCGGACTTGAAGTTGAAGTCCAGGTGCTCCCAGGTCAGGTTCTGGTTGGTGTCGACCTTGACGGCGTCACCGAGCGACTCGAGCTGCGTGACGGTGTCGACCGTGGGGCCGCTCGGGTTGATGACGTCGAGGTCACCGTTGGCGAGCGCCTGGATCTGGGCGTCGGCACCGATGAAGCGGAACGTGAGCTCCTTGGTGGCGGCAGGCGTGCCCCAGTACTCGGTGTTGGCCTCGAGCGTGAGGTACTGGCCGGCTTCCCAGCCGTCGGCCTTGAAGTTGTACGGGCCGTTGACCGGGGAGATCGCGGGGTCCGGGACCTCGCCCGGCTGCGACAGCCAGCCCTTGTCCCAGAACTCGGCAGCCTTCTTCAGGACCGGGAGGTCGAGCTCCTGGATGGCGGTGACGAGCTCTTCGGTGGTGATGCCGGCCTGCTCCGCGACGACGTGCGCCGGGAAGGCGCCGCCCACGAGGATCTTCCAGTCGGCGTAGACGCGCTCGTAGTCGTAGGTGAACGACTTGGCGTCCGGGGAGTCCGCCTGCGGGCCCTCGGGAACGTAGTCACCGAGGGTGAGGCCGGAGATGTGGTTGAAGAGCGGCGCCTCGGAGCCGTCGTCGGTCACCTTGCCGTCCTCGGTGATCGCCTGGGTGGCCCAGTCGAGGAGGTAGTCCGCGTACGTGACCGGCGTACCGTCCGACCAGACAGCCTCGTCGTTGAGGGTGTACTCGACGACCAGCGGGTCCTCGGAGGTGGCCTCGTAGGTGCCGAACTCCTCGTCCGCGCAGATCTCGCCGGTGTCGCCGAAGTACCAGAAGCTGCCGAAGATGCGCTCGGTCACGGCGCTGTTGTAGACGGAGTACGTCTCCGGCGTGTTGGTGTTGTAGCCGAGGAACTCGTCCTCGATCGACACCTTCACCTCGCCGTCAGCGGTCTCGATGTCGCCGAGATCGGCCTTGCACGGACCATCGGCCGTGGCCGTCGCTTCCGTGGACTCGCCGTCCGCCGGGTTGTCGCCGCCCGCCGGGCTGGTGCACGCGGAGAACAGCAACGCGCTCGTGGCGGTCACCGCCACAGCGGCACTCAGTCGCCTGATCTTCAATGTTCCTCCTCAAGGGGATGCCGGCATCGGACTTCCTGGCGGCGCGCCGCAGCGCGCGCCGGGGGTGAGACGTCCGTCACCGTCATGGTTTCCGCTCACGCTACTCACGCGATGGGAGGGTTTGCCCTACTTCACCGTTTGCCGGACTTGATCGTTACCGACCTGATATCGCCCCGTAGCGGTACCGTCTCCGCGCATCAGAGAAGGAAACAGAGCGGTAACACCGCGAAGCGGAATCAGATCCAGCCGTGCGAGCGCGCCACCGCGACGAAGGCACCCCGGGCGGCGAGAACCTGCTCGGCAGTGAGGGTCGGCACCCCCGCGAGAAGAACCTCGGTGACCTCGACGGCGAGCTCCCGCTCGGACGGCGCCTCGCCGTCGGGCCGGGAGGCGGCGTCGGGCAGCGGCGGGAGGAATGCCGGGACGGGCGCGGCGTGGGCCACCGCGGAGACGGCGGACGCCGTCAGCGCCGGGGCGGGCGCGACCAGGGTGACGGTCGAGGCCTTCAGGCCCCGGTCACCGTCCTCCACCGCGAAGTCCACCACTGCGCCGACCGCGAGGTGGCGCTTGTCGAACTCGAGGTCGTTGACGTGGATGAACACGTCGTCGCCGCCCGTGTCCGGCGCAACGAACCCGTAGCCGCGAACCTCATCGAACCTGATGACCTTGCCTTGAACCACGACACACACTCCGCCTCGTAAGAATCCCTGCACGCCCGAGTCTAGGACGCTTGTCCAACTCGGGCTGTCCAACGCACGTCGTGTCGGCCAGGTTCCGGCGCGGGTGGGCGAATCGGACGACGAGGCGTAACGTCGATGGCGTTTTGTGCCGCACCACCGTCCCGAGGAGATCGCCCCTGAGCGCCGAGGTCTGGTACGTGAGCTACGGGTCGAACATGGCCCGGGCCCGGCTCGCCTGCTATCTGACGGGCGGGCGCCCGACGGGGGCGCGACGGCACTACCCGGGCGCGCGCGACCGGACCCTCCCGAGCGAGGACCGCGCGGTCCACCTCCCCGGACGCCTCTGGTTCACGGGCGAGTCGACCGTGTGGGGCGGTGGCGTGGCGTTCTACGACCACTACGCCGTCGGCCCGACGGCGGCCCGCGCGTACCGCATCACCGCCGCCCAGCTCGCCGACGTCGCGGCGCAGGAGATGCACCGCTCGCCCGCGGCGGACGACCCGCTGGAGGCCGTGCTCCTCGCCGGCATCGAGGGGCGGCACGCCGCGGGGCCGGGCCGGTACGAGACCCTGGTCGCCGTCGGGCGGATGGACGGGCTGCCGATGCTCACGTTCACCGCACCGTACGGGCACGCGGAGGCGCCACATGCCGCGCCGTCGGCCGCGTACCTGGCGATGATCGAGGCAGGGCTGCGCGAGGCGCACGGCTGGTCCGACGCCGAGGTCACCGCCTACCTGGCCGCCGTGCTCCCCCGCGACGACGCCCCCCGCCGGCGCTAGCGTGCGGACATGACGATCCGCACGGTGGAGACCTCGGAGGTACTGCGGCGCGCGGACGAGATCGCCGGTGTCTTCCAGCGGGCGTTCGGCTACTCCGACGAACGCCGTGACCACTTCCGGGACACCCGGCTCGCCTATCTCCCGCTGTACGACGGAGCACTGACCCTCGGGGCGTTCGAGGGCGCCGACCTCGTGGGGTTCGTGTACGGGTTCGACTACCAGCCCGGGCACTGGTGGCCGCAGCAGGTGGGCCCGGCGCTGGCGCAGGCGGGCCACGCGGCCTGGACCGAGGACGCGTTCGAGCTCAACGAGCTGGAGATCCTGCCGGAGCACCAGGGCCGGGGGCTCGGGACGGCGCTGCTGCGCGGGCTGTTCGACCGGATCCCCCACCGGCACACCCTGCTGTCCACGACCGCCGACCCCGCCGACCGCGCCAAGGTGCTCTACGGCCGGCTCGGGTTCGTCGACCTGGTACCCGGGTTCCGGTACGCGGGCGTCACCGAGCCGGCCAACATCATGGGCCGACGGCGGCCGGGGTGACGCTCAGCGCTCCCAGACATACGGCGTCGTCGTGGAGACCTTGACGAAGCCGTATCGCTCGAGGATCGGGCGCGAGTACTCGGTCGAGTCGCTGTGGATCAGGGTCTTGCCCAGCGCGAGGGCCGAGCGCGCACGGGCCGCCGTCAGCGCGCGGTAGATGCCGCGTCCCCGCCACTCCGGCCGGGTGCTGCCGCCCCAGATCCCCGCGACCTCGGTGTCCGCGACCGGCTCCAGCCGGCCGGCGGTGACGATCTGCCCCTCGGCCTCCGCGACCCATAGCTCCATGCCGTCGCCCAGCGCCTGCCTGCGCAGGATCGCGTTCGCCGTCTCGTCGGACACGGGGGCGCCGAACACCTCGTCCTGCATGGCGCACATCGCGCGGACGTCGGCCTCCTCGGTGACCTGGCGCAGGGTGACGCCGTCGGGCAGCGGGACGTCGGCGGCGAGCGCCTCCGCCTCGCCGATCATGATCGACTCGGGATCCTCCGGGACGAACCCGTGCTCGAGCAGCGCGTCGTGCAGGCCCGGGGCGTGGTCGTGGCCGCGGGTCTTCCACTCGACCTTCGTGATGCCGCCGTCGGCGCGGAAGTGGGCGATGGCGTCGGCGACGAGCTTGCGCACCTGGGGCTCGTCGGCCCCGCCGAGGTCGCGGTACGTGACGAAGCCACGTCCGCCCAGGAAGGTCACGAGGCGCAGCGGTCCCAGGTGGGTCACCGAGATGGCGCTGGGCGTCTCGGCGTCGGTACGGAGCTGCTCGTCGTACGCCTGGAGCAGGCGGGAGGTGTCGGTCATGGGTACACCGTCCGTTGCCGGGCCGTGGCCCGGCAACGGAATATCGGTTACTCCTTGACCGCGACGCCGCCCTCGGTCACGGCCGGCACGCCGTTCTCCGGGGTGACCGGGGTGTCGTCCGGGTCCGCCTCGGCGGGCGACGCGGAGGTGGCGAGCTCGAACGGCTCGCCGTCGTGCTTCTCGACGCCGGTGTCCACCGTCTCGGCGAGCACCTGGACCGCCAGCTCCTGCTTGAGGACCAGCGGGTCGCGCGAGAGGTCCTTCCACAGGGCGACGCAGAGCACGAGCATCACCACGACGAACGGCAGCGCCGAGACGATGGTGATGTTCTTCAGCCCGTTCAGGGCGCTGGCCGGGTCGTCGCCGCCGGCCAGCAGCATCGCGGCGGCGACCGCACCGGTGCTCACGCCCCAGAACACCACGGACCTGCGGCTGGGGTGCTCGGCGCCGTTCTCGGAGAGGCCGCCCATGATGATCGAGGCGGAGTCGGCACCGGTGACGAAGAAGATGGCGACGAGCACCACCGCCAGGCCCATCAGGGCCAGCCCTACCCAGCCGGGCACCGGCAGGGCGCCGAGCGTCTGGAACAGGATGAGGTCGAAGTTGATGTCGGCCCCGGCCTCGCCGATGGCGGCGAGCGCCGAGCCGGCGTCCTGTGCCTGCTCGGCGCGTTCCTGGAGGCCGATGGCGCCGCCGCCGAAGATCGCGAACCACAGGGTCGAGACGATGGAGGGCACGAGCAGCACGCCGACGACGAACTGGCGCACCGTGCGGCCGCGCGAGATGCGCGCGATGAACGGGCCGACGAACGGCGTCCAGGACACCCACCAGGCCCAGTAGAAGATCGTCCAGGTGCCCATCCAGTCGGACAGGGACTGGTCGCCGGAGGCCGCGGTGCGCGAGGCCATCTCGGGCAGGTTGCCGACGAACGCGCCGAGCGACGCGGGCAGCACGTTCAGGATGAAGAGCGTGGGGCCACCGATGAAGACGATGATCGCGAGCACCAGCGCGAGCCACATGTTGGCGTTGGACAGCCACTGGATGCCGCGCTCGATGCCGGAGACCGCCGAGAGCACGAACAGCGCCGTCAGGATCGCGATGACGATCACGAGCGTCGCGGTGCCGACGGTCCCGAGGAAGCCGGAGTGCTGCAGGCCGCCGCCGATCTGCAGGGCGCCGAGGCCCAGCGAGCAGGCGGAGCCGAACAGCGTCGCGAGGATCGCGAGGATGTTGATGACCCGGCCGCCGACCCCGTTGACGGCCTTGCGCCCGAACAGCGACGTGAACATCGAGCTGAACAGCTGGGCACGGCCCAGGCGGTAGGTGCCGTAGGCCATTCCGAGGCCGACGATCGCGTACATGGCCCACGGGTACAGCGTCCAGTGGAACAGCGTGGTGCCCATGGCCGTGGCCGCGGCCTCCGGGGTGGAGCCCTCGACGGTGCCGGGCGGCGGAGCCATGTAGAAGTACAGGGGCTCGCCCACGCCGTAGAACATGAGGCCGATGCCCATCCCGGTCGCGAACATCATCGCGATCCAGGAGGAGGTCTTGTACTGCGGCTTCTCGCCGTCCTGGCCCAGGGTGATCTTGCCGAACCGGCCCGCCGCGACGACGAGCACGAAGATGGTGAAGACGGTGGCGGCGATCACGAACAGCCAGCCGAAGTTCTGCAGCACTCCGGCGAGGGCGGCGTCGGCCACCGTGCCGAGACTGTCGGGGCTCGCGAAGCCCCAGACGATGAAGGCGACGGCGATCAGGCCCGCGACGCCGAAGACGACCTTGTCGGTACCGACACGGTGTTCGTCGGGGCCGCGCCCCGCGCGCTCGACCCGGCGAGCGGCGCGTTGGACCTGACCCAGCAGGGACTTTGTGGATTCTGAAGTACTCATCACAGCGGCTCCCCTCCCGCCCGGATCTCCGGGCTGTCACACCGGGGCGCCAGAACTCCTTTACATATGACGCGGCGGATACAGAGCGCTTCACGCTAGCACCACATCCAAATTTCACCCCCGCCACGGGTGGGCGCCAGGGCGCGCATCCGGCGCTCCCTGCTTCAAAGATCGCTCCGGAACCACGCACCGGCCACCCGGGCGGGGTGCGTCCCGGCCGGGCGGGAGCGCCCGGGTGCCGGCCGGGACGGCGGGCGGCTCAGGCAGGAGCTCCGCCGGCTGCTCGTTCGAGGTCGCCGTGGGCCTCCGCCGAGAGGTCCTGCCAGTCCGCCCACGTCTTGAGCCGGTCGGCGTAGACCTGCTGGAGCAGCGGGTAGAACCCCTGACCGAACATCACCCGGAGCGGCGGGTTGTCGGAGTCCACGATCTTCAGGAGCGCCCGGGCCGCGGCGGCCGGGTCGCCGGCAGGCTGCTTGCCCGTGAGCTCGGCGAGGCGCGCACGGAGCCCGTCGTACACCGGGTTGGGCGTGGCCATGTGCCCGTTGTCCAGCGGGTTCGGGTTCTTGCCCGACCGCGTGGCGAATCCGCCTGGCTCGACGACGGTCACCTTGATACCGAACTCGGCGACCTCCTGGGCGAGCGACTCGTTCAGCGCCTCGAGCGGCCACTTCGAGGCGTGGTACGCGCCGCCGAGCGGCAACGCGATGAGCCCGGCGGCCGACGACATCTGGATGATGTGACCCGAACCCTGCTCCCGCAGGTAGGGCAGTGCGGCCTGGATGACCCACACCGCACCGAAGAGGTTGGTCTCCAGCTGGTCCCGCAGCTCCTGCTCGGACAGCTCCTCGATCGCGCCGACCTGGGCGTAGCCCGCGTTGTTCACGACGACGTCGAGGCTGCCGAAGTGCTCCGCCGCCCGCCGCACGCTCTCGAGCACCGCGGCCCTGTCGGTCACGTCCAGCGCGAGCGGGAGCACCGCGTCGCCGTAGGTGGAGACGAGCTCGTCGAGGGTGCCGGTGTCACGGGCGGTCGCGGCCACCCGGTCGCCGCGCGACAGGGCCGCCTCGACGAAGCTGCGGCCCAGGCCGCGGGACGATCCGGTGACGAACCAGGTCTTGGTCATGGTGTGCTTCCGTCCTTTGCCGGGATGTGCGTACACCCTGACGACGGGCCCGAGCCGGCGGAGGTAACAGGCGGCTCAGGCGGGCAGCCCCGGGAGGTCCATGGCCGCGAGCCGCTGCGGATCGAGCACCGACAGCATCTCGACGATCCGGCCGTCCACGACGGTGCAGGCCATGACTGCCTGCGGCGTGCCGTTCGCGCCCCACACCATGATTCCCGGCTCGCCGTTGACGAGGACGCGGCGTGCTGTCGCCTTCGAGTGCACCGCCTGCTGGACCTTCGCGGCGACCTCTGTCGCACCCAGCCGGACCACTACGCCCTGCGACGTGTGGGTACGCCACGTCACGTCGGGGTCGAGCACCCGCAGCAGGCCTTCGAAGTCGCCACCCCGGGCGGCCGCGAGGAAGGCGTCGACGACCGCCCGCTGCCGGTCGCGCTCGTCGGTCCGGCGGTGCGTGCCCTGCACCTTCCGGCGGGCCCGGCTGGCGAGCATCTTCGACGCGTCGGTGGACTTGCCGAGGATCTGGGCGATCTCGTCGAACGGCACGGCGAAGATGTCGTGCAGCACGAAGGCGAGCCGCTCGTCGGGGCCAAGGGTCTCGAGCACCACGAGCAGGGCGAGGCCCACGGAGTCGGCGAGCAGGGCGCCGTCCTCCGGTGCCCCCTCGCCGTCCTCGGTCACCACGAGGTCCGGCAGCCGGTCCTCGTACGACTCCTCGCGCCGCACCTTGCGCGAGCGCAGCACGTCGATGCACACACGACCCACCACCGTCGTCAGCCAGGCGGCGAGGTTGTCGATCGCCGCGGTGTCCTGCCGCGACAGGCGCAGCCACGCCTCCTGCACCGCGTCCTCGGCGTCCGCCCGCGATCCGAGCATGCGGTGGGCCACCCCCACGAGCCTGCCGCGCTGCTCCTCGAACGCGACGGCGACTGCGTCGTCCGGGCGTGGTGCGGTCATGTCGTTACCTTCCTTCGGCGGGATCCGTCACAGGTGACGACGGATCAGGCCCGCACAAGGTAACCGCCGGTCCCAGGGTGACCACCGACGCCGTCGGCCGGTGCCGCTCAGCCCTTGAGCCCGCTGTGGGCCAGCCCCTGGACGAACTGCTTCTGCGCCACGAGGAACACGGCGAGGACGGGCAGCACGGTGAGCGTCGTCGCGGCGAGCTGCACGTTCCACATGGGGCCGCCGTACGCGTCGACGTACTGCGTCAGCGCCTGCGGCAGTGTGAAGCTCTCCTTGCTGGACAGGTAGACGATGGGCTCCAGGTAGAGGTTCCAGGACTTGAGGAACGTGAAGATCGCGACGGCGCCGAGGGCCGACCGCGCCAGCGGCAGGGCGATGCGCCAGAAGATCCCCCACCGCCCGAGCCCGTCGATCCGGCCCGCCTCCTCGAGCTCCGCCGGGAGCGCCAGGAAGAACTGCCGCATGATGAACACGGCGAGGACCGCCGGTGCCCCGAGGATCGGGATGACGATCAGCGGCCAGTGCGTGTTGATCAGCCCGAGCGTGTTGACGATGCGGAACAGCGGGACGATCGTCACCTCGGACGGCACGAGCAGACCGACGAGCACCAGCACGAACAGGGCGTTCGCCCCCGGGAACCGGATCCGCGCGAACGCGTAGCCCGCCATCGCGGCCACGAGCATCGTGCCGATGGTGACCAGCGCCGCGATGTACAGGGAGTTCCAGTACTGCTGCGCGAACGGCTGCAGCGTGAACACCTTGCCGTAGGCGTCCAGCGACGGGTCCTGCGGCCAGATCGTCGGCACCCGGCGCAGGATCTCGCTCATCGGCTTGAGGCTGGACGTCGCCATCCACCAGGTGGGAAAGACGAACGGCACGCTCAGCACGGTCAGCAGCGCGACGAGCAGCCACCGGGTCCAGCGCCGGCGGAGCCGGGCGGGCAGCACCTCGGACCTCGACTCAGACCTCATGGAAGACCCACCTCTTGCGCGACTGCCACTGCAGGAGCGTCAGTACGAGGACGATGACGAACAGGAGCACCGCGATGGCGCTGGCGTACCCGAACTCGTTGAACTGGAACGCCTGCTGGTACAGGTAGTAGACGAGCACCGTGGTCGAGCTCCCCGGACCTCCGCCCGTGAGGACGTCGATCTGCGCGAAGACCTCCAGCGAGCCGACGATCGTGATGATCGAGACCAGCAGGATCGTCGGGCTGATCAGCGGCAGGGTGATCGACCGGAACCGCCGCCACGCGCCGGCGCCGTCCAGCCGGGCCGCCTCCTGCAGCTCCTCGGGCACGCCCTGCAGCGCCGCGAGGAACAGGATCATGTTGAGCCCGACGTTCTTGAAGACCTGGACGACGATCACGGACACCATCGCCGTCGTCGGGTGGCGCAGCCAGTTCGGGCCGTCGACGCCGAGCAGCGCGAGGAAGCCGTTGATGCCGCCGTCGGCCTGCAGCAGGAAGCTCCACACGATCGTCCACGCGACCAGCGACACGACGACCGGCGAGAAGAAGAACGTCCGGAACGTGGTGGTGCCGGGCAGGCGCTGGTCGAGCAGGACGGCGAGCAGCAGCGCCAGCACGATGTTCAGGACGACGAGCCCCACCGAGAACCACAGGCTCGCCAGGAGCGCGTCCGCGAGCCCGCCGTCGGCGGCCATGCGCTGGTAGTTCTCGGCGCCGACGAACGTGAACGTGTTCGCCAGGACGTTCCACTCGTGCAGGGAGTACCAGACCACCATGCACAGCGGGAGGACGACGAACGCGAGCGCCCCGAGGACCACCGGCGCCACCATGACGTACCCGACGAGCCAGTCCCGGCGGACCGCCGCCGAGACATGTCCCGCGGACAGAGCTGCCACCGTCACTCCTCCAGCAGCGGCGCGACGGCCGAGCAGGTGTCGGTGAGGACCGCCTCGACGTCGGCGTCCGCCGTCCACAGCGCGTCGAGCTCCGCGCGCACGGTGCCCGACAGCTTGGCGAAGTTCTTGTGCGCGGGCTTGGTCACCGCGTCCTCGACGCCGTCCACGACCACCGCCTGCAGCTGCTCGGCGCTCAGGTTCGGGTTGGCCTCGGCGAGTCCCTCGGCGTCGAGCAGCGACGCGCGCGGCGGCGGGAAGTAGGCGCTGAGCTTCTCGGCGTTCTCGGGGTTGGTGAAGTAGGCGAGGAAGTCGGCGGCGACGTCCGGGTGCTCACCGGCGGCGAAGACACCCACCCCGGCCTGGCCGATGACGTTCTGCTTGCCCGCCGGGCCGGCGGGCAAGGGCACGACGTCCCACTCGAACGAGCCGTCGAGCGACGAGGCCCGGCTGATCTGGGTGATCGTCATCGCGGCGTCCCCGGCGAAGAAGTCGGCGGTGGTGCCCGGGCCGGGCATGGCGCCGTCCTCGAAGGCCGCGTCATGGATCCACGTCATGGCGTCGACCATCTCCGGCTCGGCGAGGGTGCACTGGGTGCCGTCCGCGCTCCACGGGGCCGCACCCCAGCCGGACCAGACGGTCGCGAGATTCTCCCACGCCTGGTACTCGAAGTCGCGCACGACCAGGCCCTGCTTGCCCGAGTCCTCGGCCGTGGCGGCGGCGATGTCGCGGGCGGCGTCGAAGGTCCACTCGCCGGACTCGACGAGCTCTGCCGGGTCGGGCTGCCCCGCCGCGGCGATCTGGTCGGTGTTGACGAACATCGCGAACGGGCTGTTGGAGAAGGGGTAGGCGTACAGGCCGTCGCCGTCCTCCCACAGCCCCAGGGCGCTCGGCACCATGTCGTCCAGCTCATAGCCCTCGGTGCTCTCGAGCAGCGGCCGGAGGTCGACGAGCGCCCCGCTGGAGACGAACTCGGGGGCGTTGCTCTCGAAGACCCAGGCCAGGTCAGGGGCGTTGCCCCCGGCGAGCTGGGTGGTCAGGGCGGTCGTGTAGTCCTCGAACGGGATGGTCTCGAACGTCACACCGGAGACCAGGTCCGGGTTCTGGGCGACGTAGTCGTCGGCGATGCTCTGGAAGAGCTCGAGCTGCGCCTCGTCGGCGGTCCATACGGTCATCCGCAGGTCGACGGGCTCGGCCGGGGCCTCGGGCTCCCCTACCGGCGCGTCGGTTCCGCCACCGCAGGCGGTGAGGGCGAGCGCCGCGCTCAGGGCGGTCGTGGCGACGGCGGCCCGACGGCGGGGACGGGACCCGGGGCTCGGGCGTCGGAGCGTGTGCTGTGCAGACATCAGTTCTCCTTTGGACTGATCCGCGACGAGTTGTCGCTGGGTGTGCCGGTGCTGGGTGTGCCGGTGCTGGATGTGCTCGGTGCTGGGGGGCTTCGTCAGTACGGGTGCGCGCCGTCCGGCCAGCGCAGCTCGAACCCGGCCGCGACCAGCTCGGCCTGGTAGTCGGCGAGCAGGTCCGGCTTGGCCTGGACGGCGTGGGGCGTGCGTCCGGTGGCGAGGCAGTGGGCGGCCAGGTGGCCGGCGGCCTCGCCCACGTTCCACTCGACGGGGTGCAGGCGGTAGCACCCGTTGGTGATGTGCGTGGTGCCGATGTTCTTGTTGCCCGCGAGCAGGTTCGTCGTGCGCCGCGGGAGCAGGGCGCCGAGCGGGATCTCGAACGGCGTCGACGGCACGTCGATGTACGTGTCGCCGCCCGTGGAGGGGTGCAGGTCGATCCGGTACATGCCCACGCCCACGGAGTCCTCGTACCGGGTGGCTCCGCGGTCGCCTCGTACCGAATAGGAGACGTCGTTCTCCGTGACCGTGGTGACCGCCTGGATCCGGCGGGACTCACGGTGGTACGCGGCCTGGGCGAGCCCGTCGGGGTTGCCCGTGACGTCGGGGCGGAGCCGCAGGCCGGGGAACCCCGTGCCGCCGTCGGGCCGTGGCGCCTCGGTCTGCATCCAGTAGAGCATCGACAGGCTGAGCTGCCGGGCGTCGGCGATCCGGGCCTCCTCGACGTCGCGAGGGACGTCGAGGACGTGGCCGAGGAAGTAGTCGATGCTCGGCCAGTTCACGAGGCACAGGTCGCCCGCGTAGAAGCCGGGCTCGTGGAGGTCGCGCGCGGCGATGCGCCGGAACAGCCACAGGTTCTCGTCGCCGGCGTTCTTCGACTGGTCCGCGTCGACCGCCAGCGGGTCGTCGCCGGGGTTCGGCGTGAACGACCGCCGCTCCAGCGCGAGGGTGCGCGGGTTGGGCGCGGTCCACGAGAGCAGCCGCTCGCCGCCCCAGGCGCCGGGCGCGTAAGAACGCCAGAAGTCGTAGCGGTCGGGCCTGTCGATGGTGTGCTCGCCGTCCGCGTGCTCGACGACGAAGCACACGCTGAACGCCTGGACGTTGTCCGGCTGGGCCTCGTCCGGGGCGCTCGGCTCGCCGGTCTCGCGCGCCGACTCGAACCCCGTGACGTACTCCGTGCCGGTCAGCGGCAGCAGCTCCCCGGTCTCGGTCGCGTCGATCGTGTACGCGGCGCTCACCGTCACCTCCGGACCACCGACGACGGAGGCGAGCGTCACCGACGTCACCCGGTCGCCGTCCGTGGTGGCGGCGGTCGGGCGCACCCGCTCCAGGAGCGTGATCCTGCCGGCGGAGCGGTAGGGCGCGAGCATCTCCTCCAGTACGCCGACGGCGACCCGGGGCTCGTGGCACAGCTTCGAGACCCACCCGGCACCCGGGTTGAGCTCCGGCCAGGCCCGCGCGGCGGCGGTCAGGGGGTAACGACGGCGGTAGACGTCGCGGATCCCGTCGCGCAGCGCCCGGTAGCGCGCGGTCACGCCGAACCGCTCGACCCAGGGGTGCTCGTCGGGCGGCACCGCCTGCGAGGTCAGCTGCCCGCCGATCCAGCGGTGCTCCTCGGTCAGGACGACGCGAGCGCCGCGGTCGGCGGCCGCGAGCGCCGCGGCGATGCCGCCGAGGCCCGCGCCCACCACGAGCACGTCGGTCTGCAGGTCTTGATGGGTCACGCGGGGTCCGTCCTGTCGTCGGTCGCTGGTTCGTCGGTGCCTGGTTCGTCCGTGCGGGGCGGTGCGGCCGTGGCGCCCTCCACGTCGGGGCACACGAGGATCTGGTGGAGCTCGGCCTCGGTCAGCGCCGAGGTGCGGCCCGTCTCGCGCTCCCGCTTGGGGCTGTCGTCGGAGACGAGGCGAGAGAGCAGGTACAGCGCCCGGGCGCCCATCTCCTCGCGGGGTACGGAGAAGCCGGACCAGTTCCTGCCGCCGCGGCGGGGATGGTGCGGCTGTCCGAGCAGCAGCACCGACACGTCGTCGGGCACCTGCTTGCCGCGGCGTTCGAGCTCGTCGGCGAGCTCCTCGGGATGGTTCTCGGGTGCGACGACGACGGCGGTGAAGCGCTGGTCGACGATCTCGGCGGCGGTGGCGGCGACGTCGTCGAGCTCGACGAACCGGGTGGTGAGCCCGTGCGCCTTCATGGCGCTGCGGTACCCGTCGACGCGGTCGAGCGTCGGCTGGTCGGTGCCGCGCATGCCCACGTAGCCGATGCGCCGGTGGCCGAGGGCGACGAGGCGCTCGACCTGCCGCACGGTTCCCCCGACGTAGTCGGCGCCCACGTAGGGCAGCCGGCCGCCGTCGCTGCCGCGCTTGCCGATGAAGACGAAGGGGTAGTTGGTGTCGAGCAGGTGCTGCAGCTCGCCGCGGTGCTCGTGCTGCCCGAGCAGCAGGCAGCCGTCGGCCACGCCGAGCCGCTGCCAGCCGTCGCGGGTGAGCCTGCGGCGCCCGTCCGTGACGGGTGCGCTGGTGAACAGCAGCAGGTCGACGCCGAGCCGTTCGGCGGCGTGCTCGATCCCGACGAGGAACGGGCCGTAGAAGTCGCGGCTGGCCCGGGGGAACGTCGCCTCGTAGGTGAACACGCCGAGGATCTGGGCGAGCCCGCCCGCGAGGCGCTGGGCGGCGGGGTTCGCGGTGTAGCCGGTGATCCGGATGGCGTCCAGGACGCGCTGGCGGGTCTCCTCGCTGATGCGGACGCCGGTCGGCGTGCTGCCGTTGAGCACGAACGAGACGGTGGCCTGGCTGACGCCGGCCATCGCGGCGACGTCCGTCTGGGTGATGCGGCGACGTGGCACGGCTCCTCCTTGAACCCAGCTCCGACCCGGCGGCTGACGTCAGGAGTGTCACCGTCCGCTCAGCGGGCGGTCAATCTGATGATGCGCATTATTAGCAGCTGCCGCGTGCGGGCCCGGGGCCGCGGGCTCGAGGGCCTGCATGGTCGCGGCGGGTCGGTGGCGCGCATTATCAACGGCGCATGACTGGTCGCGGCACGACAAGGCGGGTGCCGCGACGAGCGTCCTGTCCGGACCTCGTCGCAGCACCCGCCCCGTCAGATCGTGGGCGCCCTCCGGCTACATCCCGATCACCCTCTGGGCCTCCGAGACCGCTCTGAGAAGCGCATGACCTGCGGCGCCCACGGCCCGCGCGATCTCGAGAAGCGCACGGAGCGAGGACCCGAGCTCCTTGGGGTTGTGGTTGTCCCGGTCCTCGATGACGTCGACGGCGTCGTCGAGGACCAGGGTGCCGGGGACGTCCATCTCTCCGCGCACCTCCCCCGCACGGGCGACGACCTTCGCCAGCAGCGCGTCAAGACTCTCGGTCCCGTAGTTGTTCACGATCCCCGTGGCCTGGTCCTGGACCTTGCCGACGCTCCCGGGCGCCTGGATGTTGAAGGTGTCCCCTGACATCAGGCCCTCATCCCTGCTGGATCCCGGTGGCGGTGTCCTGGACGACACCCACCGAGCCCGGAGCGTTGACGTTGACGATGTCCTTGTCGCTGATCTGGTACGTCGTGAGGTTCGTGCTGTAGGTCACCCCGAGGTCGTTGATCCCGAGCGTGATCTGCTCGCTGAGCTCCTCGATCGCGGCCCGATCGTCCGTCCAGAGCGCCGTGTGCGGTGCACCCGACGTGGTGATCTGGAGCGCGGTCAGGTCGACGGGGGCCGTCTTGGGGCGCTGGAGGCGGCGGATGCCGATGAACGCGACGACGATCCAGAACAGCAGCCAGAAGAAGCTGACGCCCATGAAGCCGGAGTCGTCGCCCGACCCCGCTGCGATCAGGACGATCAGGCTCACCACCGCCCCGATGACGCCGAGGATCGTCGCGTTCTTGGCCCACGGCGGAGTCGGCGGGGGCAACAACCGGTACTGCTTGATGGAGGTGCGAGCAATGTTGCGCAGCGGATAGGTGTCCCCGCCGATGTAAAGCTGACCCTGGCCGATGCGGACATCGGACCTAGCGGATATTGCCACGTACGCCTCCTGATAGACGAAGCGACTTTCTGGGAGACCCGACAGTAGCGGGTCGCCCAGGAATGCAACGACATATCTCGGCATGCGCCGCCTTGTTCACCCAGTGTGGTTTTTTGCTTTCTCCGAGGACGCCGATCCTCGCACCAACACGCCGATTCCCACACCTGCGCGCCTGCGCGCAAATCACGGGGACGAACTGAGCGAGAGTCAGGAAGAAATACTTCATACGACAGCTAGGAAATGCCCGCCGACACATTCACCCCGGCTCACGTCACCATTTCGAGAACCGCGTGATTCTGCATGAATTCGCAGGGCTGTCACGGCAAGAATGCGAGGAGTCTTGCGGAACGAGACATCACCACAATTGATGCACACCGCTATTCACCCGGCACGGCCGCACCTGTTGCAGCCTGCTCAGTGGAAGCAGAGGCAGAACGGGTGGCCCGCCGGGTCGGCGTAGACCCGCCAGTTGGCCTCCGGGCGCAGCTGGTCGGTGCGCTCCAGCACCGTCGCGCCGAGCTCCAGCACGCGCCGCTCGTCCGCCTCGATGTCGTCGACGTCGAAGTCGAGGTGCATCTGCTGGGGCGACTCCTGGCCCGGCCACTGCGGCGGCCGGTAGCCCTCCACCCGCTGGAAGGCCAGCGGCGTGCCGTCGAACCCGCGCAGCTCCACCCAGTCCGGGTCCTCCGCGTCGACCTCGACCTGCCCGCCCAGCAGCTCGGCGTAGAACTCGGCGAGGCGGACCGGGTCCGCGCAGTCGATCGCGACGGCCTGCAGCTTGCGAATCATCTCTGGTTTCTCCTCGCCCTCGGTTCGTACGCCGGTCCGTGATGCCCAACCTATCGGCGGCAGGAACATGTAGGTTGTGCTGGACCGCGACACCGTCGAAGGAGGTGGGACCCATGAACGCAGGACCGATCTGGGCACTCCCCCTTCCGCGAGGATCGGGCGACTGACGTAGGTGTCGCCGGGAGTGCCCTCCGAGCTGGGCATCCCGAAAGGCAACACCCATGCGTTCCTCACTGATCTCCGACGCCCGCCCCGCGCCCCGCACGTTCGACGTGATCATCGCCGGCTGCGGGCCGACCGGCGCGCTGCTGGCCGCCGAGCTCCGGCTGCACGGCGTGCGGGTGCTCGTCCTGGAGAAGGACACCGAGCCGGCGTCGTTCGTCCGCATCGTCGGTCTGCACATCCGCAGCCTCGAACAGCTGGCGATGCGCGGACTGCTGGACCGGCTGGTCGAGCACGGGCGACGGCGTCCGGCCGCCGGCTTCTTCGCCGCCATCGACAAGCCCGTGCCCGAGGGCCTGGACAGCGCGCACGCCTTCCTGCTGGGCATCCAGCAGCCGGTGATCGTCCGCCTGCTCGAAGAGCGTGCGCTCAGCGTGGGCGCGCAGGTCCGGCACGGTTCGGAAGTAGTGGGCCTCGTGCAGGACGACGACGGCGTGACCGTCGAGCTGTCCGGCGGCGAACGGCTTCGCACGCGCCACCTCGTCGGCTGCGACGGCGCACGCAGCACCGTGCGCAAGCTGCTCGGCGTCGGCTTTCCCGGCGAACCCGCACGGACCGAGACCCTGATGGGCGAGATGCAGGCCGGTGCGCCGCAGGAGGAGATCGCCGCCAAGGTGGCCGAGGTCAGCGCTACCACCAGGCAGTTCTGGCTCAGGCCGTTCGGGGAAGGGGCCTATCAGGTGGTCGTCCCCGCCGCGGGAGTCAGCCCGGACCGGACGGAACCGCCCACCCTCGAGGATTTCAGGCAACAGCTGCGCGTCATAGCCGGGACCGACTTCGGCGTGCACTCGCCACGCTGGCTGTCCCGGTTCGGGGACGCGACCAGGCTGGCCGAGCACTACCGGGTCGGTCGGGTGCTGCTGGCCGGCGACGCCGCGCACATCCATCCGCCCATCGGCGGGCAGGGTCTCAACCTCGGCCTCCAGGACGCGTTCAACCTCGGCTGGAAGCTGGCCGCGCACGTCCGCGGCTGGGCGCCGGATGCCCTGCTGGACACCTACGAGGCGGAGCGCCGCCCGGTCGCCGAGGACGTGCTGGACAACACGCGCGCCCAGCTGGCGCTGCAGTCCCCCGAACCGGGCCCGCGGGCGGTGCGGAAGCTGCTCGCCGAGCTGATGGACCTCAACGAGGTGAACCGACGCCTGATCGGAAAGATCGCCGCGATCGACCTCCGGTACGACCTGGGTGCGGGGCCTGACCTGGTCGGCCGCCGCCTGCGCGACCTCGACATGAAGCAGGGCCGCCTCTACGAGCTGCTGCGGAGCGGCCGCGGCCTGCTGCTGGACCGCACCGAGCGCCTCACGGTCGGCGGCTGGTCCGACCGGGTCGACCACGTCGCGGATCCGACCGTGGCGCTGGACGCCCCGTGCCTCCTGCTTCGGCCTGACGGCTACGTCGCCTGGGTCGGCGACGACCAACGAGACCTGGACGCCCACCTCGCGCGCTGGTTCGGCGCGGCGGCCGGCTGACCCGGCATCGCGAGCGGCCCGTTCAAAGTACGATCATCATCTAATTTTCCGGAAACCCTTGCCTTCCGCTCCACCGCCGATCTATTGTCGTACGAACGTACTTCAAAAACCTCAGGGAGCCCGTGATGACAACCGCCCAGCAGGTCGCGCTCGTAACCGGCGCCACCTCAGGAATCGGCAAGGCAGCAGCGACCGCGCTCGTCGCGGCGGGCTTCGAGGTGATCGGGACCGGCCGCAACACCTCGCGGTCCACCGCACCGGCCGGCGTGACCTACCTCGACCTCGACGTGACCAGCGACGAGTCGGTCGCCTCGGCCGTCGAGCAGGTGATCGACCGGTTCGGGCACATCGACGTCCTGGTCAACAACGCCGGCGTGGGATCGACCGGCGCCGGCGAGGAGTTCTCGATCGCCCAGACGCAGGGCATCTTCGACGTCAACGTCTACGGCGTCATGCGGATGACCAAGGCCGTCCTGCCGCACATGCGTGACCAGGGCCGTGGGCGGATCATCAACGTCTCGTCCCTCAGCGGGTTCGTCCCCAGCCCGTTCATGACCGTCTACGTCGCGACCAAGCACGCCGTCGAGGGCTACTCCCAGTCGCTGGACCACGAGGTCCGCGAGTACGGCGTCCGGGTCCTGCTCGTCGAGCCCGGCCCGATCAACACCCCGTTCGCGGGGCACAGCGTCGAGGCCGACAGCCCCATGCCGCTCTACGCGGCGGGGCGGCGCAACTACGACGAGCTGCTGACCCAGAACCTCAGCAGCGGCGACGACCCCAGCGTCGTCGCCAAGGTGATCGTCGCGGCGGCCACCGACCGGAACCCGAGGCTGCGGCGGACCGCGGGCACGACCGCCATGACCATCAACACGGTGCACCGCGTCGCCCCGGCGCGCGTCTTCGACCGCGTCATCCGCCGGTTCAACCGGATGCCCGCCTGACCCGTGCTGGCCTTCCCGAGCGGCATCGACAAGGCTGCGGGAGACCGGCTGAGATGGAGGAACAGATGGTGCGGTACACGAAAGAGCACAAGCAGGAGACCCGGCAGCGGATCATCGCGACGGCCGGTCGGCGGATCAAGCGGAACGGCATCGACGGCTCCGGCGTCGCGACCCTCATGAAGGACGCCGGCCTGACCAACGGCGCCTTCTACGCCCACTTCGCGTCCAAGGACGAGCTCGTCGACACCGCGATCACCGACCAGCTGCGCACGCTGCACACGAACGTCGTCGAGCAGGCCGATCCCGGCCCCGCCGGCCTCGAGCAGGTGGTGCGCTGGTACCTGTCCCCCGACCACCGGGACAACCCCGTCGACGGCTGCCCCAACGCCGCCCTGCTCGACGAGATCGCGCGCAGCGGCGACACGACGAGGCAGGCGTACACGGACGGCGTGCTCGTCGTCATCGACGGCCTCGCCGCACGCATGACGCCCGAGGATCCGCTGGCCTCCCGCGTGAAGGCACTCAGCCTCCTCGGCCTGATGGCCGGGACGCTACAGCTCGCCCGCGCCCTGACGGACCGGCAGCTCTCCGACGACCTGCTGGAGCAGGGCCTCCACAACGCCCTGGCCCTCGTGAACAGGAAACCCGAATCATGACCGAGCACACCTTCCACCCGCAGCTGCGGGCCGCGCGGTTCCTGCCGCGCACCGTCATCACCGCCCGGACGCTGCCCACGCTCCGGCGCCTCACCCGGCTCGCCGGGAGGACGCGGCGGCCGGACGCGCAGGTCGTCCCCGTGACCGACGACGTGTCGGTGCACGTCTTCCGGCCGGCTGCGCCCAGGCCCCGGACGCCGGCGCTGCTGTGGATCCACGGCGGCGGGATGGTGCTCGGCGACGCGGCGCAGGACAGCGCGCTCTGCCGCCGGATCGCCGACGAGCTGAACGTCGTCGTCGTGTCGGTGGAGTACCGGCTCGCCCCCGAGCACCCGTTCCCGACGCCGCTGGAGGACTGCTACACCGCGCTGCAGTGGCTCGCCGGCCGGCCCGACGTCGACCCCGCCCGCATCGCGATCGGCGGGCAGAGCGCAGGCGCCGGCCTGGCCGCCGCGCTGGCCCTGCTGGCGAAGGAACGCGGCGAGATCCGCCCGGTCCTGCAGCTGCTGTCCTACCCGATGCTGGACGACCGGACCACCACCCGGACCGACGTCGACCCGCGGCGGCTGCGCATCTGGAGCCCGGCCAGCAACCGGTTCGGCTGGAGCTCCTACCTCGGCCCGGCCGCGCCGGACGGCAACGTGCCGCCGCTGGCCGCGCCCGCCCGCCACGACGACCTCTCCGGGCTGCCGCCCGCCTGGATCGGCGTCGGCACCAACGACCTGTTCCACGACGAGGACGTCGCCTACGCCCGGCGGCTGCAGCAGGCCGGCGTCCCCTGCACCCTCCGCGTGGTGCCCGGCGGGTACCACAACTTCGACTCCATCGAGGCGGGGGCCGCTGTCTCCCGGGCCTTCGTCGAGGCCCAGCTCTCCGCGCTGGACGGAGCGCTCAACGGCGACCGGACGGACGCGCGGCTCTGACCCGGCACCCGTTGACGTGCGCCGACACGGCTAACTAGCCTCCGGATGGCTGGTGCTGCGCTCGCGCAGGCCGGCCACTTGGCCCCGGACAAAGGAGTTCCGCCATGCGTACAGAGATGACCCGCCGCACCCTGATCGTCTCCGGAGCGGCCATCGGCGCCTCGGCGCTGCTGGGCGCACCGACTGCGAGCGCCGATGTGAGCGCCGACGTGGACACGGCCCGGAGCGGACGTCGCGAAGCGCTCGTGACGCCGATCGCCGAGGTTCTCGACGGCGGCGAGCAGGTGACGTCGCTCGCCATCTCCTCCCCCGCCCTGCACCGCGCGGAACGGTCCTCGCTGACGTCGTCGACGTTCACGGTGCACGTCACGGCCACCAACCCGCTCAACGGCGAGGTCGCCTACGCGCAGGATCGTGTGGTCACCGCGGCGACGTGGTCACGCCGCGGCGAGATCACGCTGGAGCTGGAGCACGGGTGGGGGGTGGACGGCGGCGGCACCCTGCAGTACATGGGCGCGTACGGCCGCAACGTCCTCCTGGATCTCGACTACGCGATCACGCAGGTCGAGCCGCTGCGGGGACGGGGTCCCGGCGGCGCCGTGGTGCTCGACTCGTTCCGTCAGGGCCGGCTGTCCGATCCTGAGGTCGACGCGTTCGCCCACCATGCGACGGCGTCGGGCCTGAACTACCGGCTGTTCTCGCCTGCGCGCCGGAGCGGTCGGCGGGGCGCGGCGCTCGTCGTCTGGCTGCACGGCGGTGGTGAGGGCGGCCTGCGGACCGGCGGTTTGGACTACTACGACAACGAGGCGCAGCTGCGCGCCAACCGGGGCGCGCTCGGTTTCGCCACCCCGGAGGCGCAGGACTTCTTCGGCGGCGCGTACGTGCTCGCGCCGCAGGCGACGTCGGCCTGGATGCTCGACGGCGACGGTTTCGCGCCGCTCGTCCTGGAGGCGATCGAGGAGGTCGCCCGGGCTCACCGGATCGACGGGAGCCGGATCCACGTCGTCGGCTGCTCCAACGGTGGGTACATGTCGCTGAAGATGGTCGCCGAGTACCCCGAGACGTTCGCGACGTCCGTCCCGATCTGCTGCGGCATCGGCGCCCGCGACGGCTCCGACCCGTACTTCATCTCCGACGACGAGCTCGCGGCGACGACGACGCCCACGTGGCTCGTGCACTCGGCCGACGACACGACGCTGGATGCCCAGGCGAACACCGTCTACGCCCACGAGCGCATCGAGGGCTCGATCATGAGCCTGTACGACAACGTCACCTGGGACGGGATCACCTACCCCGGGCACTGGTCGTGGATCTACGTCGCGCGCAACGACCCGCACCACGACGGCGCGAGCGTCTGGGAGTGGATGGCGGCCACGAAGCGCTGAGCGGGGCTCAGGGGCCGACGCTCAGGGGCCGGCGGGCGAGTCCTGGCTGAACGTGTTCCACCAGCGGCCGTCCCGCTCGACCCAGAGCGAGCTGATGTACATCGACTCCGTCTGGTCCTGACCGGAAGGCTGGTGGTCGGCGCGGTAACAGAGCAGCACAGAGTTCTCGGAGACCTCGATCAGCCGCGCGTCCTCTATGGAGTACGACGTGGTGATCGGGCCGTCCGAGAGCTGTTCGGCGTGCTCGTCCCTGGTCGCGAACCCCGAGGGGTACACGCCGAGGAAGTCCGCGGACAAGAGCTCGCGCTGCGCGTGCGCGTCGCCGTTGACCTGCGTGTCCCAGACCCCTGTCTCGAGGTCGACGAAGAACTGTGTGGTGTGCGCCGGCATCCGGTCATCCTCGCATCGCTCCTGGGCCTCAGCCCTCCCGCGCGGCCACCTCGACGACCAGCAGGTCACCGCTGTCCGCGCCGTCCACCGCCTCGACGCGGAACACCGCCTCGCCCGGGGCGCCCGCCTCGCGTACGGCGTCCGTGAGGTCGTACTCGTGCTCGGCCAGCCCCTCACTGTCGGCCGGCGCCGTCAGCGTCCGCGACGGGCCGACCTCGAGGCCGTTGAGGAGGATCCGACGTCGGCTGGCGGCGCGGTCGACGAAGCGCGTCCGCACCAGGGCCGCGGCGTCCGGGCAGCGGAGGCGGTACTCGAACCACCCTGTCGTGCTGCGCCAGTGCACCCCGTCCGCGCCGCCCGCCCGGGTCCGCTCCCCCGTGAACCCGTGGTCCACCTCGGGCTGCTGCTCGCCGGCCGTCACCCTGTCGAAGACGGCCGCTGCGGTGTCGGCGTCGTCGAGGGTCCGGAGCGCGGCCAGCGCACGGGACGGGTCGCCGTCGGCCGCGAAGTAGATGCTGTAGCGCTCGTCGTGGATGGCGGCGAAGGGTTCGAGCAGGACGACGCCGGGGACGAGGTCGCCAGAGCGCTCCCGGAGCACCGCGAGCTCGAACGTCAGCGTCGACGTGTCGACGGGCGTCACCGCCGACTCCGGAGGCTCGGCGACGACGACGGGACTCTGCCGCATCGGCACCGTCGGGCCATGGGCGACGTGCGCCATCCGGTCCGGCCCCGCCACGAGCCCTGTGAGCTTTCCGGCGCCGGCGCGTGACGCGAGCACAACGGGGCCGTAGCGGAACGCGACCCAGCCGGACCCGTCGGGCAGCGGCTCCGCGACGAGCCGGGGTGCGAGCCGGATCGTGACCGCCGTCGTCCCGCTCCAGGTCCGCGCGATCTCTGCATAACCGTCGACGACGACGGCGGCGACCGGCTCGCCGTCGACCCTCAGGTCCACGAGCTCCGCCCAGGACGGCACGCGGAGGCGCAGCGTGCACGCCGTTGGTGAGGCGGAAGTGATGACAACGCTGGCCTCGTCGTCGAACGGCAGCTCGGTCGACAGCTCGACCCGCAGGCCCTCCTCCGGCCAGTCGAGGACCGACGGCGCGTAGAGCTCGACGCGGAGGTCAGGCCCGTCGTGGGTGTAGATCAGCTCGTTGTACCGCGTGTGGCCCTCCAGGCCCGAGCCGACGCAGCACCACATGGACAGGTGCGGCCGCGAGTACACCCGGTAGTGCGCCGGGCGCATCGGCGTGAAGTACACGAAGCCCCCGCGGTCGGGGTGGACGGACGAGACCACGTGGTTGAAGAGCGCGCGCTCGGCGAGCTCCACCGCGGCGCCGTCGTGTCCTTGGTCGAGGCGCAGGCGCGCCAGCTCGACCATGTTGTGGGTGTTGCAGGTCTCCGGCCCCTCGCGGTCCGTCATCACCTCGGTGAAGTCCGACGACGGATGGAAGTGCTCGCGCACGCTGTTCCCGCCGATCGCCAGCGTGCGGCGCTCGACCACCGAGGACCAGAAGGCGTCGGCAGCGGTGGCGAACCGCGCGGCGCCGGGGTCGCCGTCCGGCGCCGCCAGGTCCGCCAGGCGCTGGTAGCCCAGCACCTTGGGGATCTGCGTGTTGGCGTGGAGCCCGTCCAGCGGGTCGCCGCCGTCGGCCAGTGGATCCAGCAGCTTGCGGTGGGCCAGCCGCCGCCCCTCGGCCACGAGGTCTTCCCGGCCGGTGAGTGCGCCCAGCTCCACGAACGCCTCGTTGAGTCCGCCGAACTCGGCGGTGAGGATCTGCTCGATCTGCTCGTCGGTGAGGGTTCTCGTGACCGACAGCCACCAGTCGGCCCAGCGTGTCGCCATGGTCAGGGCGCGCTCGGACCGCCCGTGCGTCGCCGCGTCGATGAGGCCGGCGAGCGTCTTGTGCAGGTTGTAGACCGGGACCCAGCGGCCGTTGAGGCTGAACAGGTCGGCGTCGATGCGGCCGGCGGCGAGCTCCTCGCCGAGGGCCGGCCCGTCCGGCACCCCGCCGACGTAGCCGGTGCCCACCGCGTCCTGGCAGCGCTCCAGCACGTCGAGCAGGTGCTCCATGCGGTCGTGCAGCACGTCCTGGCCGGTCACCGCCCACAGCTTCGCGTGCGCGGACAGGGCGTGACCGCCGATGTGGCCGTCGAGCCCTCCGCTCTCCCAGTCGCCGTACGGCTCGGACCGGCTGTCGAGTCCCGCCGCGACGAGGAAGGGGGCGAGGAGCCGGTCCAGGTCGATGTCGAGCACCGCCTCCAGCGCCCGCTGCTGGGCGGTCGCGAACGGTCCGGGGCCGAGCCGGACGGCCCCCAGCGGGAAGGTCCGGCCGGCGGTCGCAGGCCGTGCGGTACTCAGGGACAACGTGGCTCCTTGGAAGATCGCACGGCTCCGTCGCTGTGCTGGGGCGCAGGTCCGCTGAAGTTACCTCAACCGGTTCGCTCATGGATCCAGGCGAGATGTTCCCGCAGCTCCTGCTGCCCGCGCCCATCGCAGCCAGACATGCCTGGGTCGGCCGACGGGCATAGAGAACATATGTCATATGTCTCTTGAGTTCGCGGCGGAGATCGGATGTACTACGCATAACGGCTGAAGCGAGTGAGCCCGAGGGCACCCCCAAACAACGACGTTCGGAGGAACTCAGATGAATCGCACGCCTCGGGGTCTCATGACCGCGCTCGCGGCCATGGCGCTGGTATGGGCATCGGCGCTCGTGAGCCCGACTACCGCATCCGCCGCGACCACCACCTACTACGCCTCGCCCAGCGGCAGCGGAACCGGCTGCACCTCGAGCGCGCCGTGCTCGATCTCGCAGGTCAAGACCGCGGTCAGGCAGAACCAGGGCTCCGCGTCCCCGACCGACGTGGTGGTCGTGCTCGCCGGGGGCCGCTACGAGCTCTCCTCGCCGCTGAGCTTCACGGCCGCCGACGGCGGGCGCACCACGACGACCGTGCGCTGGACGGCCGCCCCGGGCGCGACCCCCGTCCTGACGGGCTCGACGCCCGTCACCGGGTGGAGCTCGCACGACTCGGCGAAGAACATCTGGGTCGCCTCGACGCCCGTCGGGCAGGACACCCGTGACCTCTTCGTCAACGGCATCGCGTCGCCCCGCGCAGCGGTGAACATCGCTCGCAGCGACATCCAGATGACCGCCACCGGATTCAACATCACGAACCCGGCGCTCAACTACCTCTCGAACCTGCCGCAGAAGAACCGGCTCGAGCTGCGCTCCATCGGGCACTTCACCGATCGCTACTCGCCGGTCTCGGCCATCAACGGCACCACGGCGACGATGACCCAGCCCGCGTGGAACAACAACCTCTGGGGATACGACACCATGCAGGCCCCGATCTTCGGCGGACACGGGCTGAGCATCGAGAACTCTCTCTCGTTCATCTCCCAACAGGGTCACTGGTACATCGATCCCTCAGCCGGACGCCTGTATCTGAAGCCCGCGAACGGCGTGAACCCGTCGTCGCTGGATGTGCAGCTTCCGCGGCTCGAGAGGCTCATCGACATCAGCGGCAGCTACTCCAGCCCGGTACGAAACCTCAGCTTCGAGGGCCTCCAGTTCTCGGGTACCAGCTGGTTGGCTCCCTCGGGACCGAACGGCTACGCCGTGCAGCAGACCGGGACATACCTCGCCGGGTCCTATTCGTACTACCCGTCCAACGCCATCACGAGCTGCTCCCAGGGCTGCGCCGCGTTCGAGCGAGCCCGTACGACATGGAACCAGTCGCCGGCGGCCGTCCAGGTCTCGGCGGCGACGGGAGTCTCGTTCATCGGCAACAAGTTCGTGAACCTCGGCCAGACCGCGCTCGGGATCGGCAACGACGCCAACGCTCACGCGAGCGGCGTGGGTCTGGGCGCGTCCAACATCGACGTCGTCGGGAACGTGTTCACCCAGCTCGGCGGAGGAGCCGTCGTCGCCGGCGGGATCCGGGCCGATGCCCACCACCCCAGCGATCCGGCCATGACCAACTCGGACATCCTCGTCCAGGCCAACACCGTCACGAAGACCTCCTTCACCTACCGGGAGAACTCCGGCTTCCTCTCGACCTACGTCGACAACGCGCGCATCCTGCAGAACGAGGTGTTCGACCTCCCCTACGACGCGATCGACATCGGGTTCGGCTGGGGCACGAACGACGCGGGCGGGTCCCAGGACTACGTCGACCGCGGGTACTACCAGTACAACCCCAGGTACTCGACCCCGACGACGTTCCGGAACAACGTCGTGGCGAACAACATGGTGCACGACACCAAGAAGATCTTCAGCGACGGTGGCGGCATCTACTCGCTCTCGGCGTCGCCGGGCACGGTGATCCGCGAGAACTACATGTACAACCTGCGGAACACGGTCGGGCTGTACCTGGACGAAGGATCGCGGTACATCACCGCGACGAACAACGTGATCCGCGACTCCAGCCCCTGGGTCTTCGCCAACACGGGCGGAACGCGCAACACGAAGGACAACACCGTCGACAACACCTGGCACATGGGCGGGGCCGTGCAGGGCGACTTCTCCACGGCGACGAACAACCGCATCACGAACGACCACCCCGTGACCGGTTCGACCTGGCCCGCGGCGGCGCAGACGATCGTCTGCAACGCCGGCGTGCCCGCGCAGTACCGCACGCCGCTCAACGCGCCCGGATGCGCGACGCAGGGCGGCACGCAGATCGTCGGAGTGCCGTCCGGGCGCTGCCTGGAGGTCCCAGGCTCGAGCACCAGCAACGGCGCACAGACGCAGCTGTGGGACTGCACCGGCGGAACCAACCAGAGCTGGACCTACACCGCGAACAAGCAGCTGATGGTGCACGGCAACAAGTGTCTGGACGCGAGCGGTCAGGGCACCAGCAACGGTACGGCCGCGGTGATCTGGGACTGCAACGGCCAGACCAACCAGCAATGGAACCTCAACACGAACGGCACGATCACCGGCGTCCAGTCCGGGCTGTGCCTCGACGCCAGCGGGCTCGGCACCGCCAACGGCACCAAGATCCACTTGTGGGCCTGCCACGGCGGAACCAACCAGCAATGGACCCGCAGGTGAGGCAGCTCTGAGCTCGTCAGCGTCGCAGGCCGGTCGGCTCGGCCGGCACGGCCTAAACGGACCTCTTGACCCCTTCGAGCCATCCCCCTAACCTCGTGGGCTGGCCGAGATAATGCGGTCTACTACCTAATTACCAATTGAAGGGAACCAAGTGCGCAGACGCAGCCGCTTTACCGTCCTCGCAGCAGTCGCTGCCGTGGTGACGTCGTTCGCCGTCGCCCCGCCTGCTTCGGCTGATGCCTTCGACCCCAAGTGCGTGGGCGATAAGGTCATCCGCTGCGTGCGGCTCGACACGGATGGCACAGGCCTCAGCGCCGCGGCAAGCATCACCGACGACCAGACGGACGGTTCGAACTACGACGTCTCGGTGACTCGGGTCGACCTCATGGCGTACGACTCGAACCTGGGATGGCGCGCCATCGACGTCGCCACGAGCCCTGGGTGGGACCGGGAGTGGGACCGCGCGGAGACAGCGCACTGGGCCTGCAGCCACGGTAGTTCCTTCAAGGTCCACGCGATACTTCACTGGAGGGCTGCCGGATCTACCGGGAATGGCGAAGCCCAGCATCTCGAGTCCGAGTCGTATGACTGCTGACGTGCCCCCAGCGAGCCGTCCGTAACGAGAAGACCTGTGGTGGTGCGGGGCCGGGGATCCTTGCGGGTTCCCGGCCCCGCCGGCTCCTCGAACCGCCGCCCTCCGCGGTCAGACCCTCGCCCTGGGCAGAAGACAGGCCAGAAGCAGATGGCCACGACGTCGCGGATTCATCGTTCGATCTCGCCGATCCGGGCGGGGACCGTACCGAGGTGGTTGGCGACCGGCGACAAGTAGGCTGATCGTTCGTCATCGAACGGTGGTTCGCCCGGCCCCCTTCATGGAGGTGATGTCACCGAGCCTGGAGCACGGAGAGATCGTGCTGAAGCTGCCGCTGCCGGCGGACGTCGCCCTGAAGATGATCTCGGTCAGGGACGTCGGCCGGGTTGCCGCCGCGCTCCTGCTCGGCACCGCGGAAGCGCCCGGCGGAGCAGTCGAGCTCGTCGGCGACGAGCTGACAGGCCCTCAGATCGCCGCGGCGTTCGGCGCGCGCGCCGGGCTCCCGGCGCATTACGAGGCCCTCCCGTTGAGCGTGCTTCCCAGCGAGCTCGACAGGGCGATGTTCCGCCAGTTCGCGAAGGCGGCGGAACACCCGTCGGATCTTGCGGTGGTGCGGGCGATCGAGCCGGCCACCCAGTACCTGGCCGAGTGGATCCGATCCAGCGGCTGGACCGCGCCCACGGGCGTGGCTGGTCCCTGAGCCTGAGCTCAGAGAGTGTTACCGCAGTTCAACCGGAATCCGGCCTGGTCAGCAGAACAGGCCCGGGCCCGGGTGATGCTCAGACGTCGAATCGGAATGCCCCCGGTCAGTCCACGGTGATCGAGACGGTCTGCCAGCCCGAGGCACCGTTGGGAGCCGGCGGCGCCTTGGTCTCGGTCTGGACCTGTCCGTCCGAGTCCGTGGCGCGCACCGCCAGGCTGTGGTATCCGGCGTCCAGATCGATCGAGACGTGCCACTGGCGCCACGTGTCGGGGCCCACTGTCTCGGCGAGCTCAGCGGTGACCCAGTCGCCGCCGTCGGCCCGGACCTCGACCTTGCTGATGCCGGTGTGCTGCGCCCAGGCCACGCCGGCCACGGTCACGGCACCGGCGGACACGGGCGTGGACAAGCGCGGCACGTCGATCCGCGACGCGATCTTGATGGGCCCCAGTGCGGACCAGCCGCGCGGGGTCCAGTAACCCTCGTCGGCGTCGAAGGTGGTCACCTCCAGCGAGGTCACCCACTTGGTGGCCGAAACGTACCCGTACAGCCCAGGCACCACCAGCCGCGCGGGGAAGCCGTGCTCCTCGGGCAGCGGCTCGCCGTTCATGCCGATCGCGAGCAGGCTCTGCCGGTCCGGGTCCTGGAGCACCTCCAGCGGCGTGCCCGCGCTGAATCCGTCGTCGCTGCGGGAGAGCACCATGTCGGCGCCGGCCTGAGGCTTGGCCCGTTCCAGGAGCGCGCGGATCGGGTAGCCGAGCCAGAGGGCGTTGCCGACCAGGTCGCCGCCCACGGCGTTGCTCACGCACGAGAGAGTGACGTAGTGCTCCTCCATCGGCAGCTCCATGAGCTCGTCCCAGGTGAGCGTGAACGGCTCGTCCACCAGGCCACGGACCTCCAGTGACCAGTCCTGCGGGTTCAGCTGCGGCACGATCAGCGCGGTGTCGATGCGGTAGAAGTCCGAGTTCGGGGTGACATACGACGCCAGGTCGTCGAGCTTCAGGTCAGCTCCGGAAGGCACCGGCGGCGCCGGCATGCGTGCGGTGGGCAGGCGGAGCTTCTCCCGCACGGCGCTGACCGCGCTCGAGCCCATCGCCAGCACGCGCGAGCCGGCCAGCGCGAGCACCGCGACACCCACGGTGATGCCCGATACGGTCAGGAAACCACGCCGGTCCATGGCGCCGCCCGGAGTCTCGCCCGCCGAGCCCTCGCTCTGCCCCGGCACAGGCCGCAGCCGCGCCACGGTGGCACGCAGCAGGAGCACCGCGGCGCCCAGCCCGATGGCGCTGGGCAGTGCCCACAGCGGCGTCGCGCTCGGACGCAGCAACGCGACCACGACGCCGACGACGCCGACGACCCCCACCAGGACCGCGCCCGCCGGCGGGCGGCGCAGCTCCAGCCAGCCCGCGAGTGCCGATCCCAGGGCCAGCACCAGACCCATCGTGGCGAGCAGCACGGCCTTGTCGTTGGTGCCGAACCACTCCACGGCAACGTCCTTGAGCCCTGGGGGCACGGCGTCGATCACGGCGGCGCCGCCTGCGAACAGCGTGCTGGCACCGGGGGCGACGACCGCGGCAACGAGTTCCGCGACCGCCAGCCCGGCGCCACCGGCGAGCACGCCCGCGAGCGCGGCCCAGCCCGCGCCACGCGGAGAGCGCTCGGTCGAAGGCGCAGCGGGGCTACCCGTTGTCTGTGTCATGAGCTTGGCGTGAGCTCGTTGCTCGTAGCCGCGCCGGCCGGCGCGGCTACCCATGGCAGGCCCACCGGGGCCGCTGTGGCGGCGAAGAGAGCGATTCTTGACGTACGCACAACCGATCCTCCTTGGTGCTGGCGGCAAGCTGCCGCCTGAGCAGGACCTAGAGGGTTCGGAGCGGTAGACGATCAGGATGGGTCAGGGTGAATTGCCGAGCTTCATCCATGTCGCCGCCAGGGCCAGCGACGACACGGTCTCGAACCGCCGGCCTTCTCATTGCGAAGACGACCCGGGGTCTCACGGGAGCTTGCGCCGCTGGCTGTGCGGATTCCTGGACAGAGGCGAACAGGCGACGCCGATACTGCGCCCGTCGACGGCTTATGCTCGCCGAATGTTCGAGCTTGACGTGCAGAGCCTGCGCCGGATTCGGTTGCGGTTCGGGTCTTGGCACTTCCGGACGTGGCGCTCGTACTGGATGCGGCCGCCGAAGGGGTACCGCTCGCCCGAGACGATCTACGAGGTCGTCCTGTTGGGCGAGGACAACTACGTGATCGCGCAGTTGGGTGCCTTCTTCGATCTGGGGACCGCTGAGAGGTGTCTCGCGCAGTACGACGCCGCGAGACGGGACCGAATGGCGATTAACTACGTCAGTGTCCACTCGCGACTCGAAGACTGGGAGTTCGACAGGTAGTCGGTCGCCTAGACGTTCCGATAGGCATCACCACGCTGATCATTCCCGCGGGTCCGCGATCGGCGGCGCCGTGTTGGAAGTAGGCACCCCAGTCGCGCGCAGCAATTTTGGCCTCGATCTGCCAGAGGAGTGTGGCCTTCGTCGGGCGGCCCTCAAGACCCGCTGTCCGCGGGGCTCCGCCCGCCCGCCACAAACTCACAACTGCTACGCCGTGCCAGCCGTGTGCTGTGCGTCGCTGCGCGCCTATACGTCACCGTCGCTGCTCGGCGCTTACGTCGCAGTTGCCTGGCCGGGGCGCGAGTCGCCCGTGCGGTCCGTGCTCCGCGACGTTGACGAAGTCGCACGACGATAGCCCGTCTGCCGCAGGTGTTCAGGGGTTGCTCAAGCGGGACGGCCGAGCAAGTGCCGCTTTCCCGTTGTGGAAACTCGATCCCCTTGCCCAGCCGCGACACACACCGAAGAATCGAACGCGACAGCAGGCCGGCCAAGGGGGAACCGCCATGAAGGTGACGACGCTCGCGAGCACGTGCGACAAGAACGACTGCCCGACGATCTACGAGACCGACCGAGGCACGATCCTGGTCCAGGGTGAGACGCCGACCGATCATGGTCTGACGATCCCCGCGCACGAGACCCTCGTGGAGATTCCCCTGGACCTGATCCGGAAGGCGTTCGGTGACCGGCTTGGTGTCTAAGACCCTGGGAGACCTGTTCGACCAGTTTCAGCGCGAAGCCTTCCGGCTGGAGACTCTCGACGACTACAGCCGGTCCGGCAACGTCGACGCCTACCAGTTGTTCCTCGACGGTCAGGACAAGCCCGCCGACTACAACCTTGACTGGCTCGACGAGGTACGGACCCACACCGACTCGGGACGGCGCATATACCGCGTCCACGTGCTTCAACGACCCCTGACGCCCTACCTGCGCTTCGAGCTCGGCTGGGGCTACGTCACCAATGCCACGGCGGGCGAGGAGTTCTTCATCCTCGACATCACTGACCAGCCCACGCCGCTCCCTGAACATGTCGGGGACTTCTGGCTCTTCGATTCGACCACGCCGGCCCGGTTCAACTACAGCGACGGCAAGTTCATCGGGGCCGACGTTCTGCCGGATGACCATGGCCCAGAGTACGTCGCTTACCGGGAGACGGCCTTGGCGCACGCGGTGCCGTTCGCAGACTGGTGGGCGATGTACGGCGAGTGAACCGTTCCGAGTTGGGCGCAGCGCTGCGGGCTCTACGGCAGGCCTCTGGTACGGAGGCCAAGACCGTGGCCCGTAGCTCTGTCATGTCCGCGAGCAAGCTGAGCAAGATCGAGACGGGCAAACTCTCTCCCAGCGCGGACGACGTCGACCGGATCCTCACCTCCATCGGTGTCTCCGACGAGGTCAAGGCGGAGTACATGGAGGCCGCTCGTGCGGTGTCCACCGAGGCAACGGCTTGGCGCCTGATCCAGCGTGCTGGTCTACACAAAGCGCAGAAGCAGCTGCAGGCCGTCGAGGCCGACATGGATCTGCTGCGGGTGTTCCAGCCTGCGCTCGTGCCAGGTCTGCTCCAGACGCCCGAATACATGCGGGCGATCTTGTCTCGGCACGACGACCTCACCGAAGAGACGGTGCGACGCACCATGAGCGCACGGCTCGAGCGCCAGGAGGTCCTCTACGACGAGGACAAGACGCTGCGCTTCGTCATCACCGAACCGGTCCTGCGGTGGTTGATCGTGCCGACGCCGGTCATGGCCGGGCAGCTGGACCGGCTGATCTCACTGACTCGGCTACCAAACATCGACCTGCGGGTCGTGCCGCTGGCTGGCGCCCAGCGGGATATCCCTAACCACGCCTTCGTCGTCCGTGACGATCGCTCCGTGAGTGTCGAGACCGTGCATGCGAAGGTCGTGGTGACCGACCCCCGAGACGTCGCCCTCTACGTCGCCAAGTTCGATGGTTTCGCCGAGCACGCCCTGTCTGGCGATGCATTGAAGCCATTCCTCGAAGGCATTCGGGACGACCTTGTGCGGCAACGGGAAAGTGGCTAGTACCGGCCCGATAAGGGCCTCAGGATCGTTCCCAGAGCAAGCGCACCTGGGGAGGTCCGACAATGAAAGAGCCACCGGCGGGAACGGCGACGCATCTGATTGCGCTCGACATCGACGGCACGCTGATCGGCCGGGATGGCAAGGTGCCGTCTGAGACGGTCCAGGCGTTGGAGCTGGTGCGCGCCAGTGGGCATCACGTCGTGCTGGCAACCGGAAGGTCGCTTGTCGGGCTGCTCGCTGCCGCCCGGAGATTAGGCCTGACCGAGGGTTGGGCCGTCTGTTCCAACGGAGCCCTGACGGTGCGTCTGGACCGAGGTGCATCGTCGGGATACAAGGTGGTGGAGGCCCGCGCCTTCACCGTGGGAGCGGTAATCCGCCAGGCGAATCGGCTGTCGCCCGGCATAAACGTCGCAGTTGAGGACGTTGGCTGGGGCTGGCGCGTGAACTGCGAGTTCGGGCCTGGACTGCTCAACGGACCGCAGAAGCTGACGCCGCTCGAAGAGCTCCTGGCGGGACAGGCTTCGCGGGTTGCGCTCCACGCCAACCAGGTCGCGGACCACGCGGATGCGCTACGTCACCTCGGTGTCACCGTGACACCAGCGGGCCACGACTGGCTCGATGTCACGGCGCCCGGAACAAGCAAGGCAACTGCGCTGGAACAGATCCGGTGCCTACTCGGAGTCGCATCCGAGCACACCGTTGCAGTCGGCGATGGAATCAACGACATCGCCATGCTGGGATGGGCGGCGCGTGGCGTCGCCATGGGACACGCACCCGACACCGTGCGCGAGGCAGCTGGCGAGACCACCGGCACCATCGCGGAGGACGGCGCAGTCCCGATCCTCCTGTCGCTGGTCCCCGCCCCGGCGCGCCGGCCTGGCTTGTCACCGCTGGGGGCACAGCTCGCCGCAGCCGTCCACACCGCCGTCGAACGTGCGCCGGGCCCACTCGTGGTCCGGGTCTGGCACGGTTCCAGTCCCGACCTCGCCGGGTGTGAGGTCCACACGCTCCGGTCGGGCCGGTGGGTTTGGCAGGCACCCGTCCCTGCTGGTAGAGCCTCCACCATGCGCGACGTCGAGCGCGCCGCTCGCGAGGCCGGGCTCACCTACCCGCGCGGCGACGAAGGACGACGACGCGCTCACTGGCGCACAACCGCAATCGGGTCTGAATCGGGGCCGGCCGAGTTCGAACTCCCACTGACCCATGCCTGACAAGCACATACACGCCGCACGCCTGCAGGGGGATGCGTGCCCCTGGAGACCAATTCCGTCCACCACGGTCCCGAGGGCTCAGAAGCGTTACCGCAGGTCGTCCGGGTTCCGGCCTGGTCAGAGGACCAGGCCGGAAACCGGGGCGGTGCTCAGACGTCGAAGCAGAACTCCACCAGATGCCGTCGTCGCCCAACCTGATGCAGGCAGCCCGACCTCAAACGGAATCGCCATTCTTCGCGCGGAGGTCGTTCGCGGCGAGACGCAGGTCGCGAAAGTCCTCGACGGCGAGTCGGGCGGCACTTCCGAAACTGGCGATCGTCCCTCGCGCGACGACAAAGATGTCGTCGACCACGGCTTCGGGAGGCGTTATCTCGCCGTAGCAGTCATGCCAAGCGAACTCGGTCAGTTCAAGGATGTCCAGCACAGCGTCTGCATCGCGGCCGAACTCCTCACGTGCTCTTGGCTCGCGAATCGCCCTTCGCTCGGCCCGGCTGATCGACATGCTGGCAACTGTGCCACAGGCGCGGTCCTGACAGGGTCAGGACCTGCACCACCATCGGTCAGACGTTGAACCTGAACTCCACCACGTCGCCGTCCTGCATGACGTAGTCCTTGCCCTCGATGCGGGCCTTGCCCGCAGCCTTCACCGCGGCGGACGAGCCGGCCTCTACCAGGTCCTCGAACGAGGTGACCTCTGCCTTGATGAAGCCGCGCTCGAAGTCGGTGTGGATCACGCCGGCGGCCTGGGGGGCGGTCCAGCCCTTGTGGATGGTCCAGGCGCGCGCTTCCTTCGGACCAGCCGTGAGGTAGGTCTGCAGGCCGAGCGTCTCGAAGCCGACCTTCGCGAGCTGGTCCAGGCCGGACTCCGGCTGGCCGGACTCGGCGAGCATCTCGGCGGCTTCCTCGGGCTCGAGCTCCACGAGCTCGGACTCGAACTTCGCGTCCAGGAAGATCGCCTGGGCCGGCGCCACGACCTTGCGCAGGGCCTCCTGGGAAGCGGTGTCCGCCAGGCCGGCGTCGTCAGTGTTGAAGACGTAGATGAACGGCTTGGCCGTCATCAGCTGGAGGCTCGCGATCTCGGCCAGGTCGAGACCGGCGTCAGCGGCGCCCTGGTACAGGGTGACGCCCTGGTTCAGGACCTCCTCCGCCTTCTTGGCGGCCGCGTACAGGACGGGGTCGCCGCGCTTGATCTTGACCTCCTTCTCCATCCTCGGCAGAGCCTTCTCGAGGGTCTGGAGATCGGCGAGGATCAGCTCGGTGGAGATGGTCTCGATGTCGCCGGGGGCGTCCATCGAGCCGTCGACGCGCACCACGTCCGGGTCGTCGAACGCACGGGTGACCTGGCAGATGGCGTCGGCCTCGCGGATGTTGGCGAGGAACTTGTTGCCCAGGCCCTCACCCTCGGACGCGCCCTTGACGATGCCCGCGATGTCCACGAACGACACCGTGGCCGGCAGGATCTTCTGGCTCCCGAAGATCTCGGCGAGCTTGTTGAGCCGCTCGTCAGGCAGGGAGACCACGCCAACGTTGGGCTCGATCGTCGCGAACGGGTAGTTCGCCGCGAGCACCTGGTTGCGGGTCAGAGCGTTGAAGAGGGTGGACTTGCCGACGTTGGGCAGGCCGACGATGCCGATAGTAAGAGCCACGTCGCGAAATTCTACGTGCCGAGCGCCAATCGCCGACAGCCGCGTCGTCGCGGGACTCGGCAAGCCCGTCTATCGGGCGTCGCGTCTGCGCTCCAGCTCGTCGAGATCACGCGCCGCGAACCGGTGGTGCTCCCAGGCCTCGTTGGCGATCACCCCGAGGCAGCGCCACACCGGAAGGCTGCGCGTCTCCGGTTCCCACGGCGGCAGCCGGCGAGCAGGTGCCCCGAAGTCCTCCTGCGTGAGGGAGTCGTACTGCGCGCGCACCTGGGCCATGCGATCGGCGTAGGCGGCCTGGACCTCCTCGAACGACGGTGTGGCCGTGACGTCGACGCCCAGCGCAGCCGCTTCGTCGTCGTACTCGGAGAACGGGAGGCCTATCGGGCTGAACGCTCTGTCGAGGCCCTGGATCCCGTGGCGCACCCAGCCATCGACGGCGAACACCAGGTGCCGCAGGGTCTGGGCGACCGACCACTCGCCGTCGACCTGTTGGTCCGCCGCACCCGCTGGCATGGCCGCTACCCGGTCGAGCGTGGCCGACCAGGTCCGCAGCGCGGCCTCGAACGACTCCCGCTGCTCCGCGAGGACCTGGGACCGAGCCAGCTCTCGCCCGGGATACCGGCGGTTCAGCTCGGCCTCGATCAACGGCAGCACCTCGACGCCGTTGATCTTGAGGTCGCGGATCTGCCCGTCGATGTCCGCGCCGGTCAGATCGACTCCGCGCATCACGACGCGGGGCAGGTATGACTGGTCGAACGCCGCACCCTCCAGGTCGGTGAAGCGGAACCGGGCACCGGTCAGGTTCGCCGCGACGAACTCGGCGTGCCGCAGGTCGTCGTCTGCCGTGAATCGCGTCATCGCCCCAGGCTAGGCCGGGTCACTGACACGACCGCTGACCTGGGGCGACGTCACCTCGAGGTCACGGGAAGGACTGCACCTGCTGGAGCAGCTCGGGCAGGCGCCTGTCGTACACACGAGCGCCGAACCGCACCGCCAGTACCAGGATCAGCGCGCCGTACAGGATCCCCACGAGGATCGCGGCAAGGCCCCACAGCACGCCGCCCAGCATCAACGCCGGGATGCCCACCGCGAAGACCGGCAGGGCCAGCGCTGCGGTGACGGCGAACCCGATGCCCTGCGACACGAGCGTGGCCATCGCCGCACCCTGTGGCGACTTCAGGGGGCTCTCCCCCGGCTTCGCGACCGGGTAGACGAGCCGTGCCGAGACGGCGCAGGACACGGCGGTACTGACCAGCAGGGCACCGAACGCCAGCCCCAGCAGGGGCAGGGTGAGGTGCCAGGAGTCGGCGACCCAGACCGAGGCCACCACCGTGGCCGCGGCGACCAGAGGTCCGGCGATCAGCATCGGGATCGCGCGGCCCCACCGGTCGGCGCGGCCGTCGACACCCGACGAGACGTGCAGGGCGAACGCCGTGTTGTCGTAGCCGATGTCGTTGGAGATGCTGAAGCCGAGCATCCAGCCCACGAACGGCCCGGTCGCCAGGAGCAGGAAGAAGCTGCCTGTGCTCTGGGACGTGAAGTACATGATGACCGGCAGCAGCGGGATGACGGCGATGGACCCCGAGTAGCGCGGGTCCCGCAGCCAGTAGGTGGCGGTCCGGGCGGTGACCGCCCAGGTGGGCGAGAACGGCACGCGGCCGAACACCCCGAGGCCCTTGGCCTTGCCACCGCTGCCGTCGCCGACGGGCGGGCGCACCAGAGCACGGCCCAGCGCCCGGTCCCAGACCAGCCACGCCAGCGCGACGGTGCCGAGCGCGACCGCGAGGCGACCCGCCAGGCCCGCCCAGTCGCCGTCGTACGCGGTGCTGCCGAGCGACCACGCCGCGCCGAACGGCGTCCAGCCGACGACGGCGGCCGCCTGCTCGAACAACGGGAGGAGCTGCATCCCGGTACTGCTGTCGGAGCCCGGCTCGACCGAGCCCTCGACGCCGTTGGCGAGCCAGCCGACGAGCGGGCCGATCGTCATGAACAGCACCAGCGCGACGATCGTCACGACCTCGCGGTAGCGGCGCGACTCCAGGACGGGTGCGAGCAGCGTGGTGATCGCCCGGGAGCCGAGGACGCACGTGGCGACGCCGAGCACCGCGCCGACGAGCGAGACGAGCAGCACGCCCGGCTGCAGGAGCCACGCGAAGGAGACCCCCAGCGCGAGCAGCACCGTCGCGATACCGGGCACCGAGACCAGGCCCGCCACCGCCAGCCCCGCGAGAAGCGTGCGCCGGGGGATCGCGAACGTCGTGAACCGGTGCGGGTCCAGCGTGGCGTCCACGCCGAAGGCGAAGATCGGGATGACCCACCAGCCCAGGACGGCCAGCGCCCCGCCGAGGGTGATCGCGAGGCCGGCCCAGGCCGGGTCGCCGAAGAACCCGAGACCTACTACCGCGGCGATCAGGAGACCGACGACGCCGAGCGCGTAGAGCGCCGCGACGATCATGCCGATGGTCTGCCACACGCTCCTGCGGAACGTGTTGCCCATCAGCGTCAGCTTGAGGCTCAGGAACCGCGCAACCATGAGAGCCCCTCCGAGTGCTGACGGCCACCGACGAGGTCCACGAACCGGTCTTCCAGGCTCTGCTCGCCCCGCACCTCGTCCACCGTGCCCGCCGCGAGGACGTGCCCCGCCGCCATCACCGCGACGTGGTCGCACATGCGCTGCACCAGGTCCATGACGTGGCTGGAGACGATGACGGTGCCACCGCCCGCCACGTAGCTCTTGAGGATGTCGCGGATGTTCGCGGCGCTCACCGGGTCGACGGCCTCGAACGGCTCGTCCAGGACCAGGGTGCGCGGCGCGTGGATCATGGCGCTGCCCAGCGCGATCTTCTTGGTCATGCCGGCGGAGTAGTCGACGACGAACGTGTCCGCGTCCGCGACCAGGTCGAACGCCTTCAGGAGGTCGTTCGTCCGGTCCACCACGGTGTCCTTGTCCATCCCGCGCAGCATCCCGGCGTACGTGAGCAGCTGGCGACCGGTCAGCCGGTCGAACAGGCGCACGCCGTCGGGCAGCACGCCCAGGGTCGCCTTGGCCTCGTCGGGCCGCGCCCACAGGTCCACGCCGTGCACCCAGGCACTGCCGAAGTCAGGTCGCAGCAACCCGGTGGCCATCGAGAGCATGGTCGTCTTGCCGGCCCCGTTCGGGCCGACCAGACCGTAGAACGAGCCCGCTGGGACGTCCAGGTCGACGCCGGAGACCGCGATCTTCTGCCCGAACCGCTTCCAGAGTCCGCGCACGCTGAGCGCCGCCGACGGGTCGTGCGGGGGCGGCTCCTGGGCACCTGGTGTCCCGGGGCTGCCTGAAGGGCTCGGGTCGACTGGGGTCGTCATGGCACCCAACGTAGTCGCGCCGTCCGACACGACGGATCCGACGCGAGGATGAGTGCCGGGTGAAGGAGATCCGTCGCCGGGCGGAGAAATCACTCCCGGGGCCATACCGGACGCATACCGGACTATTTCGACCATGCGGGGTGTCACCGTGCCGGAGTGTCAGTGACACGTGGCAGCCTGTCGCCCATGGACATCGTCGCAACGATTCTGCTGGCCCTCGGCGCACTCGTCGTCGGCGTGCTGCTGGGGTGGCTCGGCCACGCGCAGCGCGTTGCGCCCGCACAGCGCGACGCGGACCTGGAGGTCGCCCGCCTGCGCGCCCAGGCCGAGTCGGCCGAGCAGCGGATCGCCGCCGCACAGCACCGCGCGGACGAGCAGATCGACGCCGCACGGGAGCGCGCCGCCGAGCAGATCGCCGCCGCCCGCTCCGAGCAGGAGCACGCACGCCGCCAGTTCCAGGCGCTCGCGGGCGACGCGCTGGACGCCAACAGCAAGCGTTTCCTCGAGCTCGCGGAGGAGCGGCTCAAGCGGTCCGCGTCGGACGGCGAGCAGTCGCTCGCCAAGCGCGAGGAGGCCGTGAAGTCTCTGGTGGACCCGCTCACCAAGGCCGTGGAACTGGTGCGCAGCGAGGTGCTCCAGGCGGAGAAGGCCCGGATCGAGGGCCAGGGCGCGCTCGTCGAGCAGATGCGCAACGTCGCCGAGGTCTCGACCGAGCTGCGCAACGGCACGGCGGACCTGGTCACGGCGCTGCGCTCGTCGCAGACGCGCGGCGCGTGGGGCGAGCTGCAGCTGCGCAAGGTTGTCGAGTCCGCGGGCATGATCAACCGGGTCGACTTCACCGAGCAGGCGCAGGTCACCACGGAGGACGGCGAGGTGCAGCGCCCCGACATGGTCATCAACCTCGCCGGTGGCAAGCGCGTGGTCGTGGACTCCAAGGTCGCGTTCCTTGGCTTCCTGGAGGCCCAGCAGTCCGACGACGCCGCGTACCGCGAGCAGCGCCTCGACGCGCACGTCCGCCACATGCGCAAGCACGTGGACGACCTGGCCGGCAAGAAGTACTGGAACCAGTTCGAGCCCGCACCCGAGTTCGTCGTGATGTTCGTGCCCGCCGAGGCGTTCCTGTCGGCGGCCCTGGAACGTGCGCCGGAACTGCTGGAGTACGCGGTGCAGAAGAACGTCATCATCGCGACGCCGACCACGATGCTCGCCCTGCTGCGCACCGTCGCTTACGCATGGCGGCAGGAGTCGCTGGCGGAGAACGCTCAGAAGGTGCTCACCGTCGGCAAGGAGCTGTACGCGCGGCTGGTCACCATGACGCAGCACGTCACGAAGATGGGACGCTCCCTGGAGTCGGCCACCAAGGACTACAACAGGCTCATCGGCTCGCTGGAGCGCAACGTGCTCACGTCGGCCCGCCGCATGGTGGAGCTCGATGTGATCGATGAGAAGGACCGCATCGCGGAGCCGAGGGGCATCGAGGAGGTCCCCCGCCCCATCACCAAGGCAGAGCTGCTGGCGGCGGACGACGGCGACGTCGTCGCGTTCGACCGGGCACAGGACACCGACACCATCCTGGTGCAGGCGCTGGAGGTCACCGAGCTCGCAACCACCGACAAGCGCGCGTTCGAGGCGGTCGAGAAGAAGTCGTCAGACGACGAGAACACGGCCGCCGTCGGACAGGCCGGCTGAGGACCGCATCAACGAGAACGGGGCTGTGTTCGCCGCAGGTCTCCTGCGGAACACAACCCCGTTCTCGTTCGACAGCGGCACACACGCCGGCGGCGCGAGAGGCGGGCCTCAGGCCTGCGGCAGCTCCGGGCGAGCCTCGCGGCGCGGGCGCTTGGGCTCCTCGCCCGCGGCCTTGAGCCCCGCGCGCAGCTCGCGCGGCAGCGAGAACATCAGGTCCTCGGTCGCGGTCCGGACCTCGTCGACCGTGCCGAAGCCGTGGTCGGCGAGGTGCGCGATGACGTCCTCCACGAGGATCTCGGGAACCGAGGCACCCGAGGTCACGCCCACGGTGGTGACGCCCTCGAGCCACTCGTCCTTGATCTCGGTCTTGCGGTCCACGCGGTACGAGGCCTTGGCCCCGGCCTGGAGCGCCACCTCGACGAGCCGCACGGAGTTGGACGAGTTGGCCGAGCCCACGACGATGACGAGGTCGCACTCGGGCGCCAGCTTCTTCACCGCCACCTGGCGGTTCTGCGTGGCGTAGCAGATGTCGTCGCTGGGCGGGTCCTGCAGGGACGGGAACTTCTCGCGCAGCCGGCGCACGGTCTCCATGGTCTCGTCGACCGACAGCGTCGTCTGCGAGATCCACACGACCTTGGCGGGGTCGCGGACGACCACCTGGTCCACCTCGTCCGGCGAGTTCACGATCTGCACGTGGTCGGGCGCCTCGCCGGCGGTGCCCTCGACCTCCTCGTGACCGGTGTGCCCGATCAGCAGGATGTCGTAGTCGTCCTTCGCGAACCGGACGGCCTCCTTGTGCACCTTGGTGACCAGGGGGCAGGTTGCGTCGATCGTGTCCAGGCTCCGCGCCACGGCCGAGGCGCGCACCGCGGGCGACACCCCGTGCGCGGAGAAGACGAGCCGGCTGCCCTCGGGCACCTCGTCGGTCTCGTTGACGAAGATGGCGCCACGTTCCCGCAGCGTCTCCACCACGTGCTTGTTGTGCACGATCTCCTTGCGCACGTAGACCGGTGCGCCATAGGTCTCCAGTGCCTTCTCGACGGCGACCACGGCACGGTCGACGCCCGCGCAGTAGCCGCGTGGCGCAGCCAGCAGGACGCGCTTGGTCTTGGTCTCAGCAGGACGCTCAGGGCTCGTGACACTCACACACGCAGTCTAGGGGCGCCGTGCGGAGGGCTTGTGTCGGTGGTGGGTGGCAGGGTTGGACACGTGACGGAACCCACCCAGCGACCACTCCCCGCAGAGATCCCTCTGAAGGCGCTCGACACCACGCCCTCCACCCCCTGGCCGGTGCGTGTGCTCTCGGAGAAGATCAAGGGCTACATCGACAAGATGCCGCCGGTCTGGGTCGAGGGGCAGGTGGTGCAGTTCAACCAGCGCCCCGGTTCCGGGATGCAATGGCTCACACTCCGTGACACCGAGGCCGATGCCTCCCTGCCGGTGACGATCTTCTCTCGTGTCCTCCTCACGCTGCCCCAGCCGCCCGCGGAGGGCGACCACGTCGTGGTGCATGCCAAGCCCGTGTTCTGGACCAAGCGCGGCACGCTGCAGATGCAGGCCAACGAGATCAAGGCCGTCGGCGTCGGCGAGCTGCTCGCCCGGATCGAGGCCCTCAAGAAGGTCCTCGCGGCGGAGGGCCTGTTCGACCTGTCCCGCAAGCGGAAGCTCCCCTTCCTGCCCGCGGTCGTCGGGCTCGTGTGCGGGCGCGAGTCCAAGGCCGAGCACGACGTGGTGGTGAACGCCCGGGCCCGCTGGCCCCAGGTGCGGTTCGAGATCCGCGAGGTGGCGGTCCAGGGCGTCAACGCGGTGCGCGAGGTGTCGAACGCGATCGCCGAGCTCGATCAGGACCCCCGTGTCGACGTCATAGTCGTCGCGCGGGGCGGCGGCTCCGTCGAGGACCTGCTGCCGTTCAGCAACGAGTCGCTGGTCCGCGCCGTCGCGCAGGCCCGCACTCCCCTGGTCAGCGCGATCGGCCACGAGACCGACGCGCCGCTGCTCGACCTGGTCGCCGACTACCGCGCCTCGACGCCCACCGACGCCGCCAAGCGGATAGTGCCCGACGTGTCGGAGGAGCGCCTCCGTCTCACCCAGGCCCGCAGCCGGATGCGCGGCGCCGTCACGGCCATGATCGACCGCGAGCAGCACGGGCTCGACGGCGTCCGCTCCCGCCCGGTCCTCGCCGTGCCGCACACGATGCTGGAGGCCCGGGAGCGCGACATCGTCCAGTCGCTCCGGCACAGCCGGCACGCGCTGAACACGCTGCTGCTGCGCGCGAGCGGTGAGATCGGGCGGCTCGGCGCCCAGGTGCGGGCGTTGTCGCCGGCATCGACGCTGGAGCGCGGCTACGCCGTCGTACAGCGCGCCGACGGCCACGTGGTACGGCGGCCCGACGACGTCGCGGTCGGCGCCGGCGTCCACATCCGCCTGGCGGAAGGTGCGCTGGACGCAGAGGTCACCGCCACAGCCCCCTAGCTCCGATGACACACACGGTCGAGCGCCCGAAAAGCGACCTGAGATCGACAGCCGGTAGAGGACAGAAGCTGTCCTCTTTGCCTGGCACTGTAGGTCTCATGAACCAGGACAGCGCACTCACCCCGTTCCGCATCGACGTCCCGCAGGCCGACATCGACGACCTCCAGGACCGGCTCGCACGGACCCGCCGTCCGCTCCCCGTGCCGGGCCGCGACGACCGCACCGACTTCAGCCGCGGCATCCCCCAGACCTACCTGAACGAGCTCGCCGAGTACTGGCACGACGGGTACGACTGGCGCGCGCAGGAAGCCAAGCTCAACGAGCACGAGCAGTTCACCACCGTCGTCGACGGCCAGACCTTCCACATCGTGCACGTGCCTTCCGCGAACCCCGAGGCGACCCCGCTGATCCTGAGCCACGGCTGGCCGGGCTCGTTCGTCGAGTACCAGCGCCTGATCCCGCTGCTCACCGACGAGTTCCACCTGGTCATCCCGTCGCTGCCCGGCTTCGGGTTCTCGACACCGCTGTCGGGGACCGGCTGGGAGCTGGCGCGCACCGCCGATGCGTACGCCGAGATCATGACGCGGCTCGGCTACGAGCGGTTCGCCGCGCACGGCACCGACATCGGCGCGGGCGTCACCGGGCGGCTCGCTGCCGTCTACCCAGAGCGCGTCATCGGCACCCACGCCGGGAGCGACGGCCGGATGCTCGGCATGGTCGGTGACAAGTTCCCCTACCCTGACGGGCTGACCGACGACGAGATCGCCCAGATCGAGGCGATCCGCGCCGCGGACATCGCCGAGCGTGGCTACTTCGAGATGCAGAACCACCGTCCGGACACCATCGCCGCGGCCCTCACCGACTCGCCCGTCGGCCAGCTCGCGTGGATCGCCGAGAAGTTCCAGACCTGGACCAACCCCCAGCATGCGACCCCCGACGAGGCCGTGGACCGCGACCAGCTCCTGACCAACGTCAGCCTCTACTGGTTCACCCGTGCCGGCGCGTCGAGCGCGCAGTTCTACTACGAGTCCGAGCACTCGAACCTCGGCTGGGCGGGGGCCTCCGGGGTGCCCGCCGCCTGGGTCGTGTTCGACACCCACCACCTCATGCGCCGTGCGCTCGACCCGTGGAACGCGACGACCCGCTGGACCGACTTCACGGAGGGCGGCCACTTCCCCGCGATGGAGGAGCCCGAGCTGCTCGCGAACGACATCCGGGACTTCTTCCGCAGCCTGGGCTGAGGCGTCAAGGACGACGCGCCACGAACACCCACTCCAGCCCCGGCCGGTCGGGCGCGTCCAGCACCTCGTCGACCTCGAACCCGGCGGCAGCCAGCGTCGCCTCGGTCTCGTCCCGCTCTCGGAACCGCAGCGTCGAGACCGAGGTGACCACGTCGCCGTCGGGCAGCACGCCGGGCGGGAAGCGGTAGGACTGCTGGAAGGTGACGAGCGGGAGCTCCACCTTCAGCAGGTCGTTCCACATCTCCACCTCGCCCACCCCGGGGATGTCGCGACGGACGGACCGGAGCTCGCGGGTCCACCCGAGCCAGGCCTGCCGCGCCGGCACGCGGGTCTCGAACACGAGCACACCGCCCGGACGGAGCGCCGAGTGGACCGCCGCGAGCGCCTGGGCCCACTCGGCGTCGGTGGTGAACACCTGCGCGACGTTGCCGGTCATCGTGGCGAGGTCGGCGGCGATGCTCAGTCCGGCGACGGCGTCGGCCCCGCCCTCGACCCAGGTGACGGCGTCGGCGCCGGGCTTGCCGCGGGCCACCTCGAGCGAGGCGGCGGCGGGGTCGACGCCGGTCACGCGCAGGCCGCGCTCGGCCAGCAGGAGGGCGAGCACCCCGGTTCCGCAGCCGACGTCGAGCACGGTGCGGGCGCCGAACCGTTCGGCGAGGTTCGCGTAGAGGTCGAGGTCGCTGCGGTCGTCGTCGAAGGAGTCGTAGAGCCGCGCGAGCCGAGGATCCACGAAGATCGGGTCGGGTGTGGTCATAGCAACATGTTTACCCGTCGCGAGACCGAGCCCAAGGACATTCGGTCGGTTACGGTCGATACGGCACCAGAAGGAGAGCACGATGACAGGTGACGTTGACACCACGCTCGACGACGCGGCAGCAGTGTTCGCCACTGCCCGCAGGCGACTGTTCGGCATCGCGTACCGGATGCTCGGCTCGGCGGCCGAGGCCGAGGACGTCGTGCAGGAGACGTGGGTGCGGTGGCAGACGACCGACCGTTCGGTGGTGGTGAACCCGCAGGCGTTCCTCACCACCGCTGCGACGCGGTTGGCGATCAACGTGCTGCAGAGCGCACGGTCGCGCCGCGAGACCTATGTGGGTCCGTGGCTGCCCGAGCCCGTCGACACGAGCGAGGACCCGACGCTCGGCGCGGAACGGGCGGAGGCCCTGGACGTCGCGCTGCTGGTACTGCTCGAACGCCTGTCCCCGACGGAACGGGCCGCCTACGTGCTGCGTGAGGCGTTCGACTACGCGTACCCGGAGATCGCGCGGATCGTGGGGGTGTCGCCTGCCGCCACGCGCCAGCTCGTGAGCCGGGCGCGCAAGCACATCGCGTCGGAGCCGCGCAACACGGTGACCAGCACGGAGCGCCGCGCGCTCCTGGAGGCGTTCCTCGCCGCGGCCCGGGTGGGCGATGTCGAGCGGCTGGAGCGGCTGTTCGCCGAGAACGTCGTCACGCGGGCCGACAGCAACGGGACCGCGAAGCATGTCGCGCGCGTCGCGGTGCAGGGCAGGCGCAAGGTGGCGCAGGTGCTGTCGTCGTTCGCGGAGATCTTCTGGGCCGGGATCACCACGCGGCCGATCGAGGTCAACGGCGAGGAGGGCATGGCGATGGAGCGGGACGGCGAGTTGGTGGGCATCCTTGCGGTCACCGCGTCGGCCGAGGGCCTGCACGAGCTCATGTGGCAGCTCAACCCGGAGAAGATCGACCCGTTCCGGCGGGCCCGGGCAGGCCGGGCCACGCCGGAGGGTTCGAGCTGACCGTCAGGCCTGGGCCTTCCGCCACTGCTCGTAGGTGACCTCGCCCAGCAGCGCCTCGCCGTGCGGGACGAGCTCACCGTCCTCGAGCGGCGCGCCGAAGTACGTGGCGCTCGGGTCGGTGCGGACCTCGCGCGGGTCGTCCTTCGAGGCCAGGTACGTGCGCACGATCTCGTCGAAGCCGAAGACCTCCGGCCCGGCGATGTCGATGGTCCCGTTCAGCGGCGTGCCGACGGCCGTCCGGGCGACGAAGCGGGCGACGTCGGCGGAGGCGATGGGCTGGAAGCGAACCGGCGCCATGTGGACCACGCCGTCCGTCTCCGCGGTGTCGGCGATCGAGCTGAGGAACTCGAGGAACTGCGTGGACCGCACGATGGACCAGCCCGCGCCGGAGGCCTTGACGAGATCCTCCTGCACGATCTTGGCGCGCATGTAGCCGGCGTCGACGCCCTCGGCGCCCACGATCGAGAGGATCACGTGATGCTGCACCCCCGCCTTCGCCTCGGCCTCGAGCAGGTTGGTGGTCGAGGTCCGGAAGAAGTTGGTGACGTCCTCCTCCGCGAACGAGGGCGAGTTGCTGAGGTCGATCAGCACCTGGGCGCCCTCGAGCACCTCCGGCAGGCCCTCGCCGGTCAGGGTGTTCACGCCGGTCTGCGGCGAGGCTGCCACCGCTTCGTGCCCGTGCTCGCGCAGGTTGTTCACGACCTGGCTGCCTACGAGGCCGGTACCGCCGATGACCACGATCTTCATGGTGTGCTCCCCATTCATGTCCGGGACGTTCTCGACGAGCCGGACGGCCCGTCATGAGTTCGACCGGGAACACCCCAGATCTGTGACGGGCGGTACAGGGCGCGGTGCGCCCCGGCCAACTGGCGCGGGACCGTTACGGTTCGCTGGTGACGACCATCCGACACGTACTCTTCGACGCCGACGGCGTGCTCCAGGAGATCCGAGACGGTTTCTACGCCTCGGCCACGCCGATGCTCGGCGAGCGCGCCCCCGAGATCCTGACCCTCGCCTCGACCTACGAGCGGCCGCTCCTGGGGGGCGACGACGACTTCCTGCCGGTTCTCGCCGAAGTCCTGCGGCAGTACGACGTCGACGTGCCGGCCGCCGACCTGTTCGCGGCCGTCTGGCTGAACATCGCCACGTCACCGGCCTCGCTGGACCTGGTCCGTGGGCTGCGCGACGCCGGGTACGGCGTGCACCTCGGCACCAACCAGGTCCGGCGCCGGGCCGAGTACATGCAGGCCACGCTGCCCTACGACGAGCTGTTCGACGTCAAGCTCTACTCCTGCGACCTCGGGGTGGCGAAGCCGGACGTCGCGTTCTTCCAGAAGGCCGCGACCCGGATCGGGGCCGAGCCTGCGGAGATCCTCTTCATCGACGACCACTCCCCCAACGTCGAGAGTGCCCGGGCGACCGGGATGGCCGCCGTGGACTGGCGTCTCAAGGAGGGGCACGACGTCCTGCTGGAACGGCTCGCCGAGCACGGCGTCGCGCCCGCCTGAGGCCGCCTACCGCTCGCGCTCCACCCGCCGCTCGTCCCACACGGGCTCCGAGGTCTCGCGCACGACGCCGTCGGACCCGAAGACCAGGTACCGGTCGAACGAGCGCGCGAACCAGCGGTCGTGCGTCACGGCCAGCACCGTCCCGTCGAACGACTCCAGCCCGTCCTGGAGAGCCTCGGCCGACTCGAGGTCGAGGTTGTCGGTGGGCTCGTCGAGCAGGAGCGCCGTCGAGCCGGCGAGCTCGAGCAGCAGGATCTGGAACCGCGCCTGCTGGCCGCCGGACAGCCTGTCGAAGGGCCGGTCGGCCGCCTCGGTGAGCTCGTAGCGCCGCAGCCGGGCCATCGCCTTGCCCTTGTCCTGCGCGTGGTCCTCCCACAGGATGTCGAGCAGCGCGCGGCCGAACAGCTCAGGGTGCGCGTGCGTCTGTGCGAAGTGGCCGGCGACCACCCGCGCCCCGAGCTTCCACGTGCCGGTGTGCGCGACGTCGCCGCCCGCGAGCAGCCGCAGGAAGTGCGACTTGCCGGACCCGTTCGAGCCCAGCACCGCAACCCGCTCGCCGTAGAAGACCTCCAGGTCGAACGGCTTCATGAGCCCGGTGAGCTCCAGCCCCTCGCAGGTCACGGCCCGCAGGCCCGTGCGCCCGCCCCGCAGGTTCATGGTGATGTCCTGCTCGCGCGGCGGCTCGGGCGGCGGGCCGACCTCCTCGAACTTCCGCAGCCGCGTCTGCGCAGCGTGGTAGCGCGAGGCCATGTCGGGGCTGCTCGCCGCCTGGTTGCGCAGCGTCAGGACGAGCTTCTTGAGCTGGGCGTGCTTCTCGTCCCAGCGGCGGCGCAGCTCCTCGAACCGCGCGAACCGCTCACGCCGGGCGTCGTGGAAGGTGGAGAACCCGCCGCCGTGCACCCAGGCGTCGGCGCCCGCGGGGCTCGGCTCCAGCGACACGATCCGGTCCGCCGACCGCGACAGCAGCTCCCGGTCGTGCGACACGAACAGCACGGTCTTCTTGGTGGCCTTGAGCTGCTCCTCCAGCCAGCGCTTGCCCGGCACGTCCAGGTAGTTGTCCGGCTCGTCGAGCAGCAGCACCTCGTCGGTGCCGCGCAGCAGCGCCTCCAGCACGAGCCGCTTCTGCTCACCGCCCGACATCGTCCGCACCTCGCGGAACTGCACCCGGTCGTACGGCATGCCCAGCGCTGCCATGGTGCAGACGTCCCACAGCGTCTCGGCCTCGTAGCCGCGCACCTCCGCCCAGTCCGAGAGTGCCTGCGCGTACGCCATCTGGGCGGCCTCGTCGTCGACCGTCAGCATCCTGTGCTCGGCCTCGTCGACGGCGCGCGCCACCTCGCGGAGCCGGGGTGCGGACACCGACACCAGCAGATCGCGCACAGTGGTCTCGTCCCGCACGGAGCCGACGAACTGGCGCATGACGCCGAGCCCGCCGCTCACGGCCACGGAACCGGCGTGCGGCGCCAGCTCACCGGTGATGATGCGCAGCAGAGTGGTCTTGCCCGCGCCGTTCGGCCCGACGATCGCCGTCGCGCTCCGCTCACCCACGCGGAACGAGACGTCCCCCAGCAACGTCCGGCCATCCGGCAGGTGGTATTCGACGTGCGCGACTTCGAGATGGCCCATGGGACACCATGGTCCGACGTCGGACCGGCCAGAGCCAAACTGATTCCTGTGGACGGACTCCGCAGATGTCGGTGGCGTGCTGTTGACTGTCTCCCGTGAGTACAGATGCTGTGACCGGAACCGATCCGGTGAGGAACGCTCCCGACGTCGCGACGCTCAGCTATGAGCAGGCACGCGACGAGCTCGTGCAGGTGGTCGGCCGCCTGGAGACCGGCGGCGAGCCGCTGGAGGCGTCGCTCGCGCTCTGGGAGCGCGGCGAGGCCCTGGCCGCACGCTGCCAGGAATGGCTCGACGGCGCCCGCGAGCGCCTCGCCGCCGCGCAGCAGGGGTCTTCCTCGTCGGCCGAGTCGCCGGAGGAGGCCGAGTGAGCCCGTACGTCCTCGCCGTGGGCGAGGCGCTCGTGGACGAGGTGCACCGGCCCGACGGCTCCTCCGCCGAGCATCCTGGGGGAAGCATCGCCAACGTCGCGCTCACGCTGGGCCGCCTGAGCCGGGAGGTCCGGCTCGCGACCTGGCTCGGCGCGGACGCACGGGGCGACCTGGTGCGCGCGTGGCTCGCCGACTCCGGTGTGACGCTCGTGCCGGGCAGCGACGGCGCGGAACGCACCAGCGTCGCGGTCGCCACGCTGGACGAGAGCGGCTCCGCCACCTACGACTTCGACCTGGCGTGGCGCGTCCCCGCCGCGGCTCTGCCGGGTGCCGACACCAGCGCCGAGGCGAGCGCCCGGGTCGGCGGCACCGCTGCCCTCGCGGTCCACACGGGTTCGATCGCCGCGATCCTCGAGCCGGGCGCCACCGAGGTGCGCCAGGTCCTCGAGGCGGCCCGGACGACGTCGACCACAACGTACGACCCGAACGCGCGGCCCGCGATCATGGGCCCCGCCGAGGAGGTGCGGCCGCGCGTCGAGGCGCTCGTGCAGCTCTCCGACGTGGTGAAGGTGAGCGACGAGGACCTGGACTGGCTCTACCCCGGCGCCGACCCCGTGTCCGTGGCACGCGACTGGCAGCGCGGCACGCCCGCGCTGGTCGTGGTCACGTTCGGCGGCAAGGGCGCGGTAGCCGTGTCCGACGCCGGTACGGTCGAGGCGGTCGCCCCACGGGTCGAGGTGGTCGACACCGTGGGTGCCGGCGACTCGTTCATGGGCGCGCTCATCGACGGCCTCTGGGAGCACGACCTGCTCGGCGCCGACCGGCGCGGAGCGCTCGACGCCGTCGACCTGGCGACCGTGCAGCAGGTCCTGGACCGCTGCTGCGCCGTCGCTGCCATCACCGTGTCCCGGGCGGGAGCCAACCCGCCTCGTCGTGAGGAGGTAAGCCGATGACCGCAGTGCCGATGAGCGAGGTACCCGAGCGGCTCAGCCCGCGTGACGCCTGGGCGCTGCTGCGCTCCGGCAACGACCGCTTCGTCGCGGACGCCCCGGCCCACCCGTCCCAGGGCGCGGCCCGGCGCCGGGAGCTGCAGGCCGCGCAGCACCCGCACACGGTGATCTTCGGCTGCTCCGACTCCCGGGTCGCCGCGGAGATCATCTTCGACCAGGGCCTGGGCGACGTGTTCGTGGTCCGCACCGCCGGGCACGTCCTGGACACCACGGTGATCGGCTCCATCGAGTACGGGGTCGACGTCCTCGGCGCGTCGCTCGTGATCGTGCTGGGCCACGACTCGTGCGGTGCCGTCGCTGCCGCCGCGCACACGCTCGCCACGGGTGAGCAGCCCGGCGGGTTCGTGCGTGCGGTGGTGGACCGCGTCATCCCGTCGATCGTCAGCATCACCTCGGGCGACCCGGCCAAGGCGATGGCCGCGCTCGCCGACCAGAACGTGCTGCGCCGCGAGCACGTCAAGCACACCGTCGGGATGCTGCACAGCTACTCGGCGGGCCTGGCCAAGGCGGTCGACGAGGGCAGGTGCGCGGTGGTCGGTCTCGAGTACGACCTCGCGGAGGGCAGCGCACGCATGGTCAACGTGATCGGGGACGTCGGCGAGCTGCCCGCGGCCCTGCCCCAGTCCGACTGACGGTCGGCGCGGGGCGGGGGTGACACGAGTCACGCGCTGCGGTGCGTCGGCGGGGCGCGGCTGCGGCACGATAGATCCATGACTGCTGACACCGTCGTCCCGTCCGGCGACACCGAGTTCCGTATCGAGCACGACACCATGGGCGAGGTGCGCGTCCCGAAGAACGCCCTCTACCGCGCCCAGACGCAGCGTGCCGTCGAGAACTTCCCGATCTCCGGCACCCCCCTCGAGCGTTCGCACATCGAGGCCCTGGCCCGCGTGAAGAAGGCCGCCGCCACCGCGAACGCGGAGCTCGGCGTGCTCGACAAGGACATCGCCGAGGCGATCGTCGCTGCCGCTGACGAGGTCGCCTCCGGCAAGTACGACAGCCACTTCCCGATCGACGTCTTCCAGACCGGCTCGGGCACGTCGTCGAACATGAACACCAACGAGGTCCTCGCGACGCTCGCCACCGCCGCGCTCGGCAAGGACGTGCACCCGAACGACCACGTCAACGCGTCGCAGTCGTCGAACGACGTCTTCCCGACCTCCGTGCACGTCGCCGCGACCTCCGGCGTCGTGAACGACCTGGTCCCGGCGCTCACCCACCTGGCGGAGGCACTCCAGGCGAAGTCCGAGGAGTACGCGGAGGTCGTGAAGTCAGGGCGCACGCACCTCATGGACGCCACCCCGGTCACGCTGGGCCAGGAGTTCGGCGGGTACGCCGCCGCCGTCCGCTACGGCGTCGAGCGCCTGCAGTCGGCGCTCCCGCGTGCCGCTGAGGTGCCGCTGGGCGGTACCGCCGTCGGCACCGGCATCAACACCCCGGCCGGCTTCCCGCAGCGGGTCATCGCCCTGCTCGCCGAGGACACCGGCCTGCCGCTGACCGAGGCCCGCGACCACTTCGAGGCGCAGTCGGCCCGCGACGGCCTGGTCGAGCTCTCGGGTGCGCTGCGCACCATCGCGGTCTCGCTCACGAAGATCTGCAACGACCTGCGCTGGATGGGCTCCGGCCCCAACACGGGCCTGGGCGAGATCGCGCTGCCCGACCTGCAGCCGGGCTCCTCGATCATGCCGGGCAAGGTCAACCCCGTCATCCCCGAGGCCGTGCTCATGGTGTGCGCGCGTGTCATCGGCAACGACGCGACCGTGGCGTGGGCAGGTGCCTCCGGCTCGTTCGAGCTCAACGTGCAGATCCCGGTGATCGCCCAGGGCGTGCTGGAGTCGATCCGTCTGCTGTCGAACTCGTCGCGTGTGCTGGCGGACAAGACCATCGTCGGCATCACCGCGAACGTCGAGCGCGCCCGTGCGCTCGCCGAGTCGTCCCCGTCGATCGTGACGCCGCTGAACCGCGTGATCGGGTACGAGGCCGCCGCGAAGGTCGCGAAGACCGCCGTCAAGGAGGGCATCACCGTGCGGCAGGCGGTGATCGACCTCGGCTTCGTCGAGCGTGGCGAGGTCACCGAGGCGCAGCTCGACACCGCTCTCGACGTCCTCTCGATGACGCGCCCGCCGCAGGCCTGACGCGGGGACCGCGAAGTAGAGCGCCTGTCCTGCTTCCGCACGGTGTCACCGTGCGGAAGCAGGACAGGCGCTCTACTTCGCGGTCTCGAGCAGCAGGTCAGACTGCCGGGGCTTCTACCGGCTCGGCGGCCGGCGCGGCCGCCTCAGCGGTCTCGTCGGCGTCGTTCGACAGCAGGATGAACGCCGCAGCGGCGACACCAACGGTGGCGACGGTGGCAACCGTGGCCGCGATGGCGACCTGGGTCGCGACGGTCGCGACGCCCCACTCGCTGCCGGCGATCTCCTCGGCGCGGTCCTGGGCGGCCTTGCGCTGCTCCTTGCCGACCAGGCCACCGATGAGGCCCGAGCCGTGCAGCAGCGAGATCAGGGTGGCGGTGCGCTCGTCGGGCTCGGCGCCATCGACGAGAACCTTCGTGAGGTTGGCGCGCAGCGCGGTCTCGTGGCTCGAGTCGGCGGCCGGCCAGCGGGTGATCGGGAGCATGCGGAAGAGCTTGGTCTCTTCCTTCTCGAGAACGCCGCGCTCGACGAGAGCGGTCAGGAGGTTCTCCTCCGCCTTCTCGGAGATGGCCTCGACGATCTTGCGCGCGGGCGCGTCGGGCGCGTCGAGCGCGGCCTGCAGGGCGGCGTCGAGGGCCACGTGGCCGGTGGGCGCGTTGTCGGTGACGAGGATCGTGGCGTCCCCGGCCTTCTCGCGCTCCTCCTTGGTCGCGCCGGCCTCCGGCGCGCCCCGCATGAGGGTCTTGTTCGCGGCGGCGAGGTCCGCGAGGAGCGCGCCGGCGAGGCGAACACCCAGGTTGTCGACGTTGGCGGTCTTGCCCGTCTCGTCGTCGACGGCAAGCAGCAGGAAGTCTTCAGCAATCAGCATGGCCCTGATGCTATATCCGACAAGCGAGACAACGCCCGTATTGAGACGGCCACCCCGGAAACAGGCCGCAAACGGTTCGCCACATCCTTTGGTTAGCCTTACCTAAGTCTGCTACTGTCGCTCATGCACTCGAAGAGGCGTACCGCCGGACTGCGGGGCTGGGGGGTTCCGTCCGGCGGCACGCCTCTTCCGTGCCAGAAGTTGCGAACAGTCAGACGCTCAGGCCACTGGAGTGACCTGAGCGTCTGACATCGTGCGGCGGGCGTGTCGGGTCAGACCTCCAGCCGCTCCAGCATGTCGGTCACCAGTGCCGCCACCGGCGAACGCTCGGACCGGGTGAGGGTCACGTGCGCGAAGAGCGGGTGCCCCTTGAGCGCCTCGATGACCGCGGCGACGCCGTCGTGCCGCCCCACCCGCAGGTTGTCCCGCTGCGCGACGTCGTGGGTGAGCACCACACGCGAGCCCTGGCCGATCCGCGAGAGCACCGTGAGCAGGACGTTCCGCTCCAGGGACTGCGCCTCGTCCACGATGACGAACGCGTCGTGCAGGGACCGTCCGCGGATGTGCGTGAGCGGCAGCACCTCGAGCATGTCGCGCTCGATGACCTCCTCCACCACCGCGGGCGAGACCAGCGCCCCGAGGGTGTCGAAGACGGCCTGCGCCCACGGGTTCATCTTCTCGGACTCCGACCCGGGGAGGTAGCCCAGGTCCTGCCCGCCCACCGCGTAGAGCGGCCGGAACACGACCACCTTGCGGTGCTTCTGCCGCTCCAGCACGGACTCCAGGCCGGCACACAGGGCGAGCGCCGACTTGCCCGTGCCGGCCCGGCCGCCGAGCGAGACGATCCCGATGTCCGGGTCGAGGAGCAGGTCGATGGCCACGCGCTGCTCCGCCGAGCGCCCGTGGACCCCGAACACCTCCTGGTCACCGCGGACGAGCTGCACCCGCTTGTCCGCCGTCACGCGGCCGAGCGCCGAACCGCCCGGCGAGTGCACCACCATCCCCGTGTGCACCAGCAGCGGCGAGGCGGCCTCGACAGTCGCCGGGTCCAGCGCCGCGATCTCGACCGAGTCGTTGTCCCAGAGCGCCCCCATCTGCTCGTCGGACAGGTCGATCTCGCGCATCCCGGTCCAGCCCGAGTCCACCGCGAGCTCAGCCTTGTACTCCTCGGCCTGCAGGCCGACGGCGGACGCCTTCACCCGCATCGGCAGGTCCTTGGAGACCACCGTGACGCTGCTGCCCTCGGCCGCCAGGTTGGCGGCCACCGCGAGGATGCGGGTGTCGTTGTCGCCCAGCCGGAACCCGGCGGGCAGGACCGTCGGGTCCACGTGGTTGAGCTCCACCCGCAGCGTGCCGCCCGCGTCACCCACCGGGACCGGCGAGTCGAGCCTGCCGTGCCGGACGCGCAGCTCGTCCAGCATCCGCAGGGCGCTCCGGGCGAAGTACCCGAGCTCGGCGTGGTGCCGCTTGGCTTCCAGCTCCGTGATCACGACGATGGGGAGAACGACATCGTGCTCCGCGAACCGCAACATCGCCTTGGGATCACTCAACAGCACAGACGTGTCGATGACGAAGGTCCTACGTTCGTCACCTGCCGCGCCGGGAGCGGCGTCGGCACTCTGGTCGGACGGACGGGTGGTGTGTGCGGATTGGCTCACTGCGGTCTCCCTCCGGCGCCGAAACGCCGTGACAACCACGTCGCTACCTGGCGGACTCCGCCTACCGGCGGAACCGACCCGGACGAACCGGGGCTGGTGGATGGGCCGGACGACCGACTCGGAGCGCCGCGTCGTGGCGCAGAGCCGGGACCGGCCCTTCTCCACGGAGCAAGCACTCCATAGGTTGGCCTCCCGAAGGGGCGACTGGGTGCCGTCCCTGAAATGGAACCTACGCGCACTGCCATCCCATGACCAGAGTCGCGCCCCGGCGGGTCGCAAGTTGTCACGAACTGTTCACACGTTGGTAATAACTTGACGATCGCCCCAAGAAATCGCAAAACTCGCTGGAAGGCTCGCCGAAGCGTCAGGATGGGACGCATGGATTCCTTCGCCGTCCTCCTCCGCGCCGTCAACGTCGGACCGGGCCTGCGCGTCACGTCCGCGGACCTGATCGGTGCGGCCGCCGACGCCGGCCTCGGCGCGGCCCGCACCCTCCTCAACAGCGGCAACCTCGTGGTCACGCCGGGCACTTCTGGCGCCTCCACGGCCGCCGACGTCGGACGCCTGGTGCGGCGCTGCCTCACCGAGCGGCTCGGTCAGGACGTGGCCGTCGTCGCCCTGAGCGCCGCGCAGCTGGAGGCGATTGCCCGAGCCAACCCCTTCGCTGCCGCCGCGCGGGACCATCCCGCACAGCTCCAGGTGCACGTCCCGTTCGGCGACCTGGACGAGGCGGGGATCGCCCGGCTCGACCTGGCCAACGCGGGTCGCGAGCTGCTCGCGACCGGCGCGGGAGTGCTGTACGTGCACTACGTGGACGGGATCGGCCGGTCGAAGCTCACGTCGAAGGTCGTCGACCAGGCAGCGGGTGCGCCGACCACCGCCCGCAACTGGAACACGATCACCAGGCTGCGTGCGGCCTGCGCGGAACTCGCCTCCGAGTAGGGTGAAGTCCAGGGTGTGCCGGGAAGTCTGGTCGGCGTGGGCCGGGTCGACCGGTCCTGCTCTGACGACCCGCAAAACCGAGAGGACCAGCGTTGAGCCCTGACGCCGTCGCCCGCACCCGAATCCAGCGTCTCCGGACCTGGGCCGCTCGTGAGACCACTGGCGGTGCGCTCCTGATCGGGGCCGCGTTCCTCGCCCTGCTCTGGGCGAACTCCCCCTGGCGAGACGCCTACCAGGCACTGTCCGCGACGGTGATCGGTCCAGCCGCGATCGGGCCGCTGCCGGTCCACCTGGACCTGTCCCTCAGCACCTGGGCCGCGGACGGCCTGCTCGCGATCTTCTTCTTCGTGGTCGGCGTGGAGCTCAAGCAGGAGTTCGTCGCCGGCAGCCTCCGCAACCCGAAGGAGGCGGGCGTCCCGATGATCGCGGCGGTCGGCGGCATGGCCGTCCCCGCCCTGATCTACGCCACCGTCGTCCTGAGCCTCGGCGATCCCCGCGCCCTGCACGGCTGGGCCATCCCCACCGCCACGGACATCGCGTTCGCGGTGGGCGTGCTCGCCATCTTCGGCCGCGGCCTGCCGACCGCGATCCGGACCTTCCTGCTCACGCTCGCCGTCGTGGACGACCTGCTCGCGATCGTCGTCATCGCGATCTTCTACACCAGCGAGATCCACTGGCTCTCCCTGCTCGGCACGCTGGTCTGCGTCGCGCTCTTCCTGTGGCACGTCCGGTCGCGCAAGCCGCGGTGGTTCGTGCTGCTGCCGCTCGCCGCGGTCGCGTGGGCGCTGATGCACGCGTCCGGCATCCACGCGACCATCTCGGGTGTGCTGCTGGGCTTCACCGTCCCGGCGCTCGCTCTGCACGGCGAGGCGACATCGCGCACCACCCAGTACGAGTACCGGCTCAAGCCGCTCTCCTCCGGCATCGCGCTGCCCGTGTTCGCCTTCTTCGCCGCGGGCGTCTCACTGGTCGACGGCGACGGGCCAGGCGCCGTGATCGGCCAGCCGGTCGTCGCCGCGATAGCCGCCGGCCTGGTGCTGGGCAAGCTTCTCGGCGTGCTCGGGACGACGGCTCTGATCACCCGGATCACTCCCCTGCGCCTGCCCGACGGCATCGGCGTGCGCGACCTGCTGCCCGTAGGGCTGCTGGCCGGCATCGGGTTCACCGTGTCGCTGCTGATCAGCGAGCTGTCCTTCGGGGACTCCGAGCACACCGACGGGGCGAAGATCGCGATCCTCGGCGCCTCGGTGCTCGCGGCGATCCTCGGTGCGATCTCCCTGCGCTGGGACGCCCGCCGGTCCCGCACGGCCGACATGAACCTCGACGGCCGGCCGGACCAGGTCCGCAGCTACATCGGCGACACGAAGGACCGCGAGTCCCACTGACCACCCCGCCGAAGTAGAACTGTGGCGAGGTAGAACTGTGGCGAAGTAGAACCAGGGCAGGATTTTCCGCTCCAGTTCTACTTCGCCACAGTTCTACTTCGCCCTGGTTCTACCTCGCCACGGTTCTATCTCGGCGTCAGTACTCCAGGAGGAGGGCCTCGCCCTGGCCTCCGCCACCGCACAGCCCGACGGCGGCCCGTCCGCCCCCGCGGCGCGCGAGCTCGTGCGCCGCGTGCACCGCGATGCGGGCCCCGGACGCCCCGACGGGGTGACCCAGCGCGATCCCGCCGCCGTGCACGTTGACGCGGTCCAGCGGAACTCCCAGCGCCTTCGCCGAGACCCCGACCACCACGGCGAACGCCTCGTTGATCTCCACGACGTCGAGGTCCTCGGCAGTCCAGCCCTCCCGCTCCAGGGCCTGGGCGATCGCCCGGGCCGGCTGGGAGTGCAGGGAGTTGTCCGGGCCTGCCACCTGCCCGTGCGCGCGAACCGTCGCGAGCACCGGCACCCCCGCCGCCTCCGCGCGGCCGCGGGTGGTGAGCACGAGCGCCGAGGCGCCGTCGGAGATCTGTGACGAGTTGCCCGCCGTGAGCGTTCCCTCGCCCGCGAACGCGGGCCGCAGCTTCGCCAGCGACTCGGGAGTGGTGTCGGGGCGGACGCCCTCGTCGGTACGCACCTCCACGGGCTCGCCGCGGCGCTGCGGCACGGAGACCGGTGCGAGCTCCGCCTCGAAGACCCCGTCCTTCCAGGCCGCCGCGGCCCGCTGGTGCGAGGCCGCCGCGATGGCGTCCTGCTCCTCGCGCGACACGAACACCGAGCCGGTGTTGTGGTCCTCGGTCGAGATGCCCATGGAGGCGCCGTCGAACGCGTCGGTCAGGGCGTCGTGCGCCGTCGCGTCGAGCAGCTCGGCCGAGCCGTAGCCGAACCCGAACCGCGAGCCGGGCAGCAGGTGCGGCGCGTTCGTCATCGACTCCTGCCCGCCCACCAGCACCACGGTCGCCTCGCCGGTCCGCAGCAGCCGGGCGCCGTCGATGATCGCCGTCAGCCCCGAGAGGCACACCTTGTTGACCGTGACGGCCTGGACGTCCCAGGAGACGCCCGCGGCGACCGCCGTCTGCCGGGCCGGGTTCTGCCCGGCACCCGCCTGGATCACCTGGCCGAAGATCACCTTGTCGACGTCGGCGGCGAGCGGGCCGGCGCCCTCCAGGGCGCGTCGCGCGGCTACCGCACCGAGCTCGACCGCGCTGAGCGTGGCCAGCGAGCCCTTCAGCCGTCCCTGCGGCGTCCGCGCCGCCGACACGATCACCACGTCGTCTGCCGTGTTGTTCTGAGCGCTGGTCTTGTCAGCGCGGTTCTCCGCACCCGGGGCCGCGCTTGTGGCGCTCGCCGGAGTGTTGATCGGGTCAGTCATGAGACCTCCTTTGGCCGTCGTTCTTCAGCGTATCGCCCGGTGCCGCCCACCTCGTAGCCCTCACACCATCGGCTCGACGAGCTCCACGGTGAGCTCCGGCTCCGTCTTCTCCACCACCTCGTCGGCGGTGACCCCGGGTGCGAGCTCCCGCAGCACCAGACCGGACGGCGTCACGTCGAGCACCGCCAGGTCGGTGATGATCCGGTTCACCACGCCCTTGCCGGTCAGCGGCAGCGAGCAGGTGCGCAGGATCTTCGGCGACCCGTCGCGCGCCACGTGCTCCATGAGGACGATCACGCGCCCGGCGCCGTGCACCAGGTCCATGGCGCCGCCCATGCCCTTGACCATCTTGCCGGGGATCATCCAGTTGGCCAGGTCGCCCGTGGCGGAGACCTGCATGCCGCCCAGGATCGCGGCGTCGATCTTGCCGCCGCGGATCATGCCGAACGACATCGCGGAGTCGAAGATCGACGAGCCCGGCAGGAGCGTCACCGTCTCCTTGCCCGCGTTGATCAGGTCGGGGTCCACCTTGTCCTCCGTCGGGTACGGCCCCACGCCGAGGATCCCGTTCTCGGACTGCAGCACCAGGTGCCGGCCCTCCGGCACGTAGTTCGGCACGAGCGTCGGCAGCCCGATGCCCAGGTTCACGTACATGCCGTCGGTCAGCTCGCGCGCGGCGCGCGCGGCCATCTCCTGTCGGGTCAATGCCATGGTCCAGCCTCTCTCGTCTCGGCGAAGTAGAGCGTGTGTCCAGACAGACGCTCTACTTCGCGGTCGCCACGTTGTCGGGGTAGAGCGGGTGTCCGGACAGACGCTCTACTTCGCGGTGTCCGACGGCGGGGTTGTGACCGTTCGGCGCTCGATCCGCTTTTCGATGTCGGTGCCTACGTGCACCATGCGGTGGACGTAGACGCCGGGCAGGTGCACGGTGTCCGGGTCGATCTCCCCCGGCTCGACGAGCTCCTCGACCTGAGCGATGCAGATCCGCCCCGCCATCGCGGCGAGCGGCGAGAAGTTGCGGGCCGACTTGTTGAACACGAGGTTCCCGTGGCGGTCCCCGCGGAGTGCGTGCACGAGCGCGTAGTCGGTGCTGATCGACTCCTCCAGCACGTACTCGGCGCCGCCGTCCCCGAACGTGCGCACCTCCTTGGCCGGTGACGCGATGGCGATGCCGCCGGCGCCGTCGTACCTGCGCGGGAGGCCGCCGTCCGCCACCTGGGTGCCCACACCCGTCCGCGTGAAGAAGGCTGCGATGCCCGCGCCGCCGGCGCGGAGCTTCTCGGCGAGCGTGCCCTGCGGGGTGAGCTCCAGCTCGAGCTCCCCGGACAGGAACTGCCGCTCGAACTCCTTGTTCTCCCCCACGTACGAGCTGGTCATCTTGGCGATGCGGTGGGCGTTCAGCAGCACGCCGAGCCCCCAGTCGTCGACGCCGCAGTTGTTGCTCACCACGGAAAGGCCGGCGGTGCCCTGCGCGAGCAGGGCCTCGATCAGCGCGATCGGGTTGCCGCACAGGCCGAACCCGCCCACGGCGAGCGACGCGCCGTCCGGTATGTCGGCGACCGCCTCGGCCGCGCTCGCGACCACCTTGTCGAACCCTGTGCTACCCACTTCAGTCATCGTTGACTCCTCCATCGGGCCAGTGCCGGCAGGTCGTGCCATGTGCCAGTGTCACACCCGGTCAGCGTGCGCTCCATCCGCCGTCGATGGTCCACGACGCACCGGACACCATGGCGGCCTCGGGGCCCGTGAGCCACCCGACCAGCGCGGCCACCTCCTCGGGTTCCACCAGCCGTTTCACCGCGGCCTGCTCGAGCATGACCTTCGCCAGCACCTCCGACTCGGGGATCCCGTGCGCCTTCGCCTGCTGGGCGACCTGCTTCTCGATCAGCGGCGTGCGGACGTAGCCGGGGTTCACGCAGACGCTCGTGACCCCGCGCTCGCCGCCCTCCAGCGCCGTCACCTTCGACAGCCCTTCGAGCCCGTGCTTGGCCGCCACGTACGCCGCCTTGTACGGCGACGCGACCAGCCCGTGCACCGACGAGATGTTGACGACCCGGCCCCAGCCGCGTTCGTACATGCCGGGCAGCGCCGCGCGGACCAGCAGGAACGGGGCCTCCAGCATGATCCGCTGGACCAGCCGGAAGTCGTCGGGCACGAAGTCCTGGATGGCGCTGACCCGCTGGATGCCCGCGTTGTTCACGAGCACGTCCGTGTCCAGGCGGAGGGAGTCGAGCGCCCGGGTGTCGGACAGGTCCACCACCCAGGCCTCGCCGCCGACCTCCTCGGCGACCGCCTTGGCGCCGTCGCCGTCGACGTCCGCCACCGTCACGTGCGCACCCCGGGCCGCGAGCTCCCGGGCGCACGCCGCGCCGATGCCGCTGGCACCGCCGGTGACGAGGGCGCGGCGGCCGTCCAACGTGTGGCTCAGGACCGTGGAGCTCAAGACCGGCCCTCCGCGAGCGCCCGTTCGCGTGCCTGGTCCTCGGCGTCGAGGGCGTGCAGCGAAGCGCCCTTGGTCTCGCGCAGCGCGAGCGCCGCTACCAGCGTGATCGCGGCCGCGACCAGCATGTAGACCGCGGTGGGCCACCAGGAGCCGGTGTTCTTGAGCCAGGTGGTGGCGAGGATCGGGGCGAGCGAGCCCGCCACGATCGACGTGACCTGGTAGCTGATGGAGACGCCCGAGTACCGCATCCGGGTGGGGAACATCTCCGACATGATGGCGGGCTGGACCGCGTACATCATGGCGTGGAAGAGCAGTCCGGCCATGAGGACGGCGAGGATCACCCACGTGTTCCGGGTGTCCATCGCGGGGAACGCGAACCAGCACCAGGTGGCGCCGAGGATCGCGCCGGCGATGTACAGGGGCCTGCGGCCGATGCTGTCCGCGAGGCGTCCCACGGCCAGGATCATGACGAAGTGGAACGCGTGCGCCGCCGCGACGACGCCGAGGATCCGGGTCGTGTCCATGCCGAGGGCGGTGCCGAGGTAGACGATCGAGAAGCTCACCACCAGGTAGTACAGGATGTTCTCCGCGAACCGCAGGCCCATGCCGGTCAGCACGCCGCGCGGGTAGCGCCGGATCACCTCGAGGACGCCGTAGCCCTTGGCGCCCTCGTCGATCTCGGCCTTCGCCTCCTCGTAGATGGGCGCGTCCGAGACCCGGGTGCGCACGTAGTAGCCGATGACGATGACCACGGCGGAGAGCCAGAACGCGACCCGCCAGCCCCAGGAGAGGAACGCGGCGTCGGTCAGGGAGGCGGACATCGTGTAGAGCACGACGGTGGCGAGCAGGTTGCCCGCGGGTACGCCGGCCTGCGGCCAGGCCGTCCAGCGGGCCCGCTCGTCGTCCCGGCTGTGCTCCGCCACGAGCAGGACGGCGCCGCCCCACTCGCCGCCGAGCGCGACGCCCTGCACGAAGCGCAGGATCACCAGGAGTGCCGGGGCGAGGAAGCCGACCTGCTGGAACGTCGGCAGGCAGCCCATGAGCACGGTGGCGACGCCGATGAGCAGGATCGTGAACTGGAGGGTGTGCTTGCGCCCCAGCTTGTCGCCGATGTGGCCGAAGATCACGCCGCCGAGCGGCCGGGCGAGGAAGCCGACCGCGTAGGTGACGAAGGCCGCGATGATCGCGTCGTACTCGTTGCCCGTCTCGGGCATGAGGACCTTGTTGAACACGAGCGCCGAGGCGGTCGCGTAGAGGAAGAAGTCGTACCACTCGACGACGGTGCCGGCCATCGAGGCGGCGACGATGCGCCTGATCAGCGACCGGTCGTCCGGTGCGCGGGTGCCCTGCTGTGCAGACATGCTGCTCCTTGGTGTCGACTCTGACACGGGTACTGGCCGGCCGGGCGATCCGCACGGCCTGCCACGTGTGACTCGCCAGAGTTTTCCCGGGAAGCACTGTGCGGAGCAATGACGAAGTGGGCAGACCCGATGTGCACGGATGCACACTTGGTACGGTCGCCGCATGCCAGCCCGCAATGACCAGCCGGCCAGCCAGGTCGCCGACCAGCTCCTCGTGCTGCTGCAGGTGGCGCGCACGGGCCGCTACACGACGGCGGCGCAGGCCCTCGGCGTCAACCACACCACCGTGGCCCGCAACATCACCGCGCTCGAACGCTCCCTCGGTGGCCGTCTCCTGGTGCGCGGCGCCGACGGCTGGGAGCTCACCTCGCTCGGCCGCCGGGCGGCACGCGCGGGCGAGGCCGTGTCGGACGCCGTCGACCGGCTCGTGGCCGGCGACACCGAGGCCGACCCCGTCACCGGCGTCGTGCGGATGACGGCGACCGACGGGTTCAGCGCGTATATCGCCTCCCCCGCGATCGCCAGGCTGCGCGGCGAGCACCCGGAGCTGTCCGTCGAGCTCGTCACCGTGACGCGCGTGGCGACCCACCATCGTTCGGGCGTGGACATCGACGTCGTCGTCGGGGAACCGAGCGTCCAGCGGGCCAAGGCCGTGTGCCTCGGCGACTACGTGCTCGGCATGTACGGATCGCGCGACTACCTGGCCCGGCACGGCACCCCGGCCACCGTCGACGAGATGTCCCGCCACGGGCTCGTCTACTTCATCGACTCCATGCTCCAGGTCAACCACCTCGACGCACCGCGCCGCCTCGTGCCGGGCATGCAGGACGCGCTGGCCTCGACGAACGTGTTCGTGCACGTCGAGGCCACCCGCGCAGGGGCGGGCCTCGGGTTCCTGCCCTGCTTCATGGCCGACCGGCACGACGACCTCGTCCGGCTCCTGCCCGACGAGGTGACCGAGCGCCTGCCCTACTGGGCAGTGATACGCAGCGAGTCCTGGCGGCGGCCCGCGGTGGCCGCCGTCGTGCAGGCGCTGCTCGCGGAGATGGCGCGGCAGCGGGACCGGATGCTGGGGCAGTAACCCTTGGGCGTGCCGCCCTCAGCCCTCCGGAGCGTGCCGCCCTCAGCCCTCCGGAGCGTGCCGCTCCAGGAACCGGTAGACCTCCGTCGTCTCCACCCCCGGGTACGCGCCCGAGGGCATCGCCGCCAGCATCGACGCGTGGGGCCGCGCCGAGGGCCAGGCGAAGTCGCCCCACTTCGCGGAGAGCTCCTCGGGCGGACGCCGGCAGCACGACTCGTCGGGGCAGCGCGAGGCAGTCCGCTCCGTCGTGTCCCGCCCCTCGAACCACTTGACGTCCGCGAACGGCACGCCGACCGACACCGAGAACGCGCCGTCCGCCGTGTTCTCCACGCGCGAGGTGCACCAGTAGGTGCCGGACGTCGTGTCGGTGTACTGCGCGTACGGGTTGAAGCGGTCCTCGACGTCGAACACACGCCGCGCCGTCCACTGCTTGCACACGTGCTGCCCCTCCACCGCGCCCAGCGCGTCCGAGGGGAACCGCACGCCGTCGTTCTCGTACGCCTTGTGCAGGATCCCGGACTCGTGGACCTTCATGAAGTGCACGGGGATGCCGAGGTGCCTGGTCGCGAGGTTGGTGAACCGGTGCGCCGCCGTCTCGAACGAGACCCCGAAGGCGTCGCGCAGGTCCTCGATGGCGATGGCGCGCTCGTCCTTCGCGTCCCGCAGGAACTTCACGCCCGGCTTCTCCGGGACCATGAGGGCCGCCGCCAGGTAGTTCGCCTCGACGCGCTGGCGGAGGAACTCGCCGTAGTCGCCGGGTTCGGTGTGGTCGAGGACGTGCGAGGCGAGCGCCTGGAGCAGCGCCGACCGGGTGTTGGAGCGACCGCGGAAGCCCTTGGACGGCAGGTAGAGGCGCCGGTTCCGGGTGTCGATCACCGAACGTGTGGAGTGCGGCAGGTCGCTCACGTAGTGCAGCGTGAAGCCGAGGTGCGCGGCGATCTCGGCCGCCATGCGCTGCGGCAGCGGGCCTGACGTGTGCCCGACGTCGGCGAGCAGCTCCTTCGCGACCTGCTCCAGCTCGGGCAGGTAGTTGTCCTTGGCGCGCATGTCGTCGCGGAGCTCACCGTTGGCCCGGCGGGCCTCCTCCGGCGTCGCCGCACGCTCGGTGTGGAGCCGCTCGAGCTCGCGGTGCAGCGCCAGGATGGTCGTGAGCGCGTCGTGCGGCAGCGACTTGCCGATGCGCACGCCGTCGATGCCGAGGGAGGCGAACAGTGGGCCGCGCTGCACCCGCTCCAGCTCGATCTCCAGCCCGTCCCGCTCCGACGGCGCCTCGGCCGAGAGCAGGTCGTCCACGCCGACGCCGAGCGCCCGGGCGATGGTCTGCAGCTGCGAGAACTTGGGCTCCCGCTTGCCGTTCTCCAGCGTGCTGACCTGGGACGGCGCCCGGTCGATCGCCGACGCGAGGTCGTCGAGCGTCATGCCCTTGCTGGTCCGCAGGTGCCGGATGCGCCGTCCGATGGTGAGGGCGTCCGGCTCCGCCTCTGCCTGGCCGGCGTCCGGCGTCGCGGCCTGGCTGGGCACCCGGCCGAGAGCCTGACCAGGCACCCGGACGCGCGACTGGCCCGCCGCCCGGCCTACGCCGTTCTGCGTAGGAAGCGAAGAAGTGACGTTTCGCGCGGTTCTGCGATTGCCGGGTGTAACTGCCATGCCCGAGGGTGACATACGAAGAGGCTTCCGTTCAACAGAAGAACTGAAGTTCTTCTACGCGGATCTCCTTGTGAAGGGAGTTGCGGAGGGCAGAAGGTCGTAACACGTCACCCGGCAGGCGGTGACGACGTTCCACGAGAAGGAGACCCGCCATGAGCGCACCCACCATCGATTCCACGTCAGAGGCGACTGTGTCCGCGACGACCGCGTCGACCCCCGTGCGCACCGGCGACCAGGTGCAGACCGCTGCCGAGCTGCAGCAGTCGTGGGAGTCCGACCCTCGCTGGGCCGGCATCGACCGCACCTACACTCCCGAGGACGTCGTCGCGCTGCGCGGCTCGGTCGGCGAGGAGAACACCCTCGCCCGCCGCGGCGCCGAGCGCCTGTGGCGCCAGCTGCACGAGGAGGACTACATCAACGCCCTCGGGGCGCTGACCGGAAACCAGGCGGTGCAGCAGGTCAAGGCGGGCCTGCAGGCCATCTACCTGTCCGGCTGGCAGGTCGCCGGTGACGCGAACCTCTCGGGACAGACCTACCCCGACCAGTCGCTGTACCCGGCCAACTCGGTGCCCGCGGTGGTCCGTCGCATCAACAACGCGCTCCTGCGCGCCGACCAGATCGACGTCTCGGAGAACGGCACGCCGACCCGTGACTGGCTGGCCCCGATCGTGGCCGACGCCGAGGCCGGCTTCGGCGGCCCGCTCAACGCGTACGAGCTGATGAAGTCCATGATCACCTCGGGCGCAGCCGGCGTGCACTGGGAGGACCAGCTCGCCTCGGAGAAGAAGTGCGGCCACCTGGGTGGCAAGGTGCTCGTCCCGACGCAGCAGCACGTGCGCACGCTGAACGCGGCCCGCCTCGCGGCCGACGTCGCCGACGTGCCGTCCATCGTCATCGCCCGGACCGACGCCGAGGCCGCGACCCTGATCACGTCCGACGTCGACGAGCGCGACCTGCCGTTCATCACCGGCGAGCGCACCGCCGAGGGCTTCTACAAGGTGACCAACGGCATCGAGCCGTGCATCGCCCGCGCCAAGGCCTACGCGCCGTACTCCGACCTGATCTGGATGGAGACCGGCACGCCCGACCTCGAGCTCGCCCGCAAGTTCGCCGAGGCCGTGAAGGCCGACTTCCCGGACCAGATGCTGAGCTACAACTGCTCGCCGTCGTTCAACTGGAAGAAGCACCTGGACGACGACACGATCGCGAAGTTCCAGCGTGAGCTGGGCGCGATGGGCTTCAAGTTCCAGTTCATCACCCTGGCCGGCTTCCACGCCCTGAACTACTCGATGTTCGACCTGGCCCACGGCTACGCCCGTGAGCAGATGACCGCGTACGTCGAGCTGCAGGAGAAGGAGTTCGCCGCCGAGTCGCGCGGCTACACCGCCACCAAGCACCAGCGCGAGGTCGGCACCGGTTACTTCGACCGCGTGGCGACGGCGCTGAACCCCGATTCCTCCACCACGGCTCTGGCCGGTTCTACCGAGGCGGCGCAGTTCTGATGACCGCGACCATCGACACGCGCCCGCAGGGCGCCAACCCGTTCGACCCGGACGCCGGTCTCGCCGGGATCGGCACGCCGCCCGCCGCCCGTGCGGGCTCCACTCCAACGTCGGCCGCACGCCCGGCCCCGGCACACCCGGCCCTGGCACGCCCGGCCTCCGCACCGACGCCCAGGAGCTCCGCGCCGAGCTCGCTGCCGAACGGCGGGGTGGGTGCCTCGCGAACCGGCTCGCGCCGGGGCGTCATCACCGTCACCGGGTCGGTCGGCCCGCGCTACGGCGAGATCCTGAGCGCTGACGCGCTCCAGTTCCTCGCCCTGCTCCACGACCGGTTCGACGCCGCCCGCGACGAGCTGATCGCGCAGCGCCAGCTGCGCCGTCAGGACATCGCGGACGGCAGCGACCCCGACTTCCGCGCCTCGACGCGTCCGGTGCGCGACGACCCGCACTGGCGGGTCGCCGGGTCGCGGAACGCGCCAGGCCTGGAGGACCGCCGCGTCGAGATCACGGGTCCGACCGACCCGAAGATGACCATCAACGCGCTCAACTCCGGTGCCCGGTGCTGGCTGGCAGACGCCGAGGACGCGTCCAGCCCGACGTGGCCCAACGTGGTGGAGGGGCAGCTCGCGCTGCACGACGCCATCCGCGGCTCGCTGAGCTTCACCAACGAGGCCGGGAAGGAGTACACGCTGCGGTCCGCCGACATCGTCGACCTCCCGACGATCGTGTTCCGGCCGCGTGGCTGGCACCTCGACGAGGCCCACCTGCGCTACACGGACGCGAACGGCATCACGAGCAGCGCCCTCGGCAGCCTCGTGGACTTCGGGCTCTACTTCTTCCACAACGCCGCCGAGCTGATCGCTCGCGGCCGTGGCCCGTACTTCTACCTGCCCAAGCTGGAGGGGTACAAGGAGGCGCGGCTGTGGAACGAGGTGTTCGAGGTCGCGCAGGACGCGCTGGGCATCCCCCGCGGCACGATCCGCGCCACGGTGCTCATCGAGACGCTGCCCGCGGCGTTCGAGATGGAGGAGATCCTCTACGAGCTGCGCGACCACTGCGCGGGGCTCAACGCGGGTCGCTGGGACTACCTGTTCTCGATCATCAAGTGCTTCCGCACGCGCGGCGACTCGTACGTGCTGCCGGACCGCGCGCAGGTCACCATGACCGCACCGTTCATGCGCGCCTACACCGAGCTGCTCGTCGCCACGTGCCACAAGCGCGGGGCGCACGCCATCGGCGGGATGAGCGCGTTCATCCCGGACCGCCGCAACCCGGAGGTCACCCGGCAGGCGTTCCAGCAGGTCGCGGCGGACAAGAAGCGTGAGGCCGGCGACGGCTTCGACGGCACGTGGGTGGCCCACCCGGACCTGATCCCGGTGGCCGAGGCCGAGTTCGACGCCGTCCTGGGGGACGCGTCGAACCAGGTGTCCCGGCAGCGGCCCGACGTGACCGTTGGGCAGCACGAGCTCCTCGACATCGCCTCCGCGCGGCGTGCCGGGGCGACCGTGACCTCAGCCGGGCTGCGGTCGAACGTCTCGGTCGCCGTCCGCTACATCGACGCCTGGCTGCGAGGTACCGGAGCCGCGGCGCTCGACAACCTGATGGAGGACGCCGCCACCGCCGAGATCTCCCGGTCGCAGGTGTGGCAGTGGATCGCCTCGGGCACGGTGACCCACGACGACCAGCTCCCGATCACGCGGGACCGGGTCGAGACGATCCTGCTCGACGTCGTCGCCTCGCTCCCGCAGGAGCGCGGCAGCCGGCTCGACGACGCGGCGGCGATCTTCCGCCAGGTCGCACTCCAGGACGACTTCCCGGCGTTCCTGACGAACCCCGCCTACCAGGGACACCTGGTGGACTCGCCGGCCGACCAGGTCTGAGTTCCCCGCCCCAAGCTGCCCGACGCCGTGCCGGTTGCCATCTCTCTCCGCCCCACCACCCCGGGGCTACCGGCTCGGCGTCGGGCTCTCCCTTGTCAGCGGAAGCCTGCGACCCGACGGCCGGCCGACAGACGGCCGACGTGTCGCGTTCATCTCCGGGCCTTCGAACGGCGCAACCCTGTGGCGTTACCCAGAACTGCCGCAGGAGGAACCATGCCCCACCCGTTCCGTGCCACCGATCTGCCCGCCTGGGCCGATCCGTCGGTCCCGGCCTCGTCCCTGGACCCGCAAGGAGCCTCCCGCCGCACGTTCCTGCGCCTCGGGATGGCCGGCGGGCTCGCGCTGGCCACCGGCGCGCACGCCGGGACCGCCGTCGCCGCGCCTGGGCACGGGGACGGGCACGGGGATCCTCGGCTCGCCTGGCTCGTCGGCGACCACCACATTCACTCCCGGTACAGCCACGACGCCAAGTACGACTTCGACCAGCTCGCCCGGAGGGGCGCGGAGCTCGGCCTGGACTGGATGGTCTTCACGGAGCACAGCAACTTCGGGCACCGCGACAAGGGTGCCGCCGCCGAGCACGAGGAGATCATGGCCGCGCGGGCACGCAACCCGCGCCAGCTCATCTTCCAGGGCCTGGAGTGGTACATCCCCGCTGCCGAGCACGGCACCGTGTTCACCGCGCCCGGCCGGCACGAGGTCGAGCTGCTGCGCGAGTTCGAGCGGCGATGGGACGGCAAGCTCAACGGCTGGACCGCGGACCTCCCCGAGAACGAGCAGCGTGCGGTGGACGCGCTGCGGTGGCTCGCCGCCCAGAAGTCGAACGGCTACGTCGACGACGTCCTCGTGCTGGCCAACCACCCGTCCCGGCTCGGTATCGACTCCCCGCACGAGATCCGGGCCTGGCGCGACGCCGCCCGCGGGATCTGCATCGGCATGGAGGGCGCGCCCGGCGCCCAGGGCGACGCGGACCCGGACTGGGTCGCCTACCGCGGCAGCACGCGGGCCCAGCGTGGCGAGTACAGCAACGCGCCGCGCCCGGACTCCTACCCCGGCTACCCGGCCGAGGCGTACCGCACCTTCGGCGGCTTCGACTGGATGACGGCGACCGTCGGCGGCCTGTGGGACGCGATGCTGGCGGAGGGGTCCCTGTTCTCGATCACCTCCAACTCCGACAACCACCGCACCATCTGGGACACCTGGCGCGACGGCGACATGCCTCCCGGCGAGAGCTTCGACTCGCTCGGCTGGAAGCCGTCTCCCGTCGACACCGGGACGCCCCAGCCCGGCAGCGACTTCTGGCCCGGCGAGTTCAGCCGGACTCACGTCGGCGTGACCCGGCACGGCTACCTCGACGTCATGGACGGCCTGCGCCGCGGCCGGGTCTGGGTGGACCACGGGCACCTGGTCGACGGGCTCGACGTCCGGCTGGTCGGCGCTCGTGGCAGGAGCAGCACTCTCGGCGGACGGCTCACCGTGGAGCGCGGGACCGCCGTCGAGCTCATGGTCAAGGTGCGCAGCGCACACCGCCCCAACCCGCACGGGGTGCTCCCCCGGCTCGCCCACCTGGACGTGATCCGGGGTGCCGTGACCGGGCCGGCGACGGACCGCGACAGCTGGCAGGCACCCGACACGCGCGTGGTCGAGCAGATCGACACGAGCAACCGGTCCGGCACCTATCACCTGCGCATCCCGCTCGGCCGCATCACGCAGTCCTGCTACGTCCGGTTGCGCGGCAGCGACGGGAACCGGCACGGCGCCGGGTACCTCGGAGCGTCGATCGACCCCGCCGGCCCGCAGCCCCACGCCGACAACAACGGCGACCCCTGGGCGGACACCTGGCTCTACACCAACCCGATCCACATCGACGTGCGCTAGCAGGAGCTGCTGTTCCGTTGCCGCCGACGAAACAGCGTCTCTCACTGAGGAGCACCGACGGTGTAGACGCCCGCGCTCCGCTCACCAGAGTTGGCCGGGGCGTCTACATTTCCCCATCGCCCGCGACCGTTTCAGCAAGTTGGTCGACGGCATCTATCAGGTCCACCGCAATGCGTTCGGCATCGCGGACGCGGCAGCTTCCCGGACATGAGATGTGGAAGGAGGGCGTCGCGTGCAGCAGCCAAAGCTCCATCTTCCCGCGCAGCCGAAAATCAAATATGCAGAAGGCTCGAAGCCCTCTCGTCAACTACAGAGCGCCTTCGACACTCGGAACGGTCACCGGGGTTTCTGCCAGATCCCGCTTGTTCAAGTGAATCATCGATGTACCGACTTCCGGTTCTCTACACAAGCCAACGGGGCACGCGCGGCCTCAATCGTGAATACCCGCAAGCTGCTGGATTCAATGCGGTAGAGCCGTCGATTCAGCAAGCCAGGAGCTGCGATCCTGCCACGGCGTAGGTCTAACTTCCGCGTCATGCCAACGACGACATCACCTGTCACCACCACAGACTCGTCACTCCTGGACTCGGTGGTCCAAGTCCGCGGCACGAACGTTTCAGAACACGCTGGGTCTTCTCGTCGATGGGCTCGCCGTGATCCTCTACATCTGCGTTGCCGACGTAGCGACCCGGTGTGAGTGCATGGCCGGCTTCCTTGATTTCGGCGAGAGTGGCGCTCTTGCAAAAGCCGGGGATGTCGATGTAGGTCTCAACGGTCTCGACCCGCGACGGTCCCCTACCGCAGCGGGAGCAACGGCAGCGACATCGCCGACAACGACGTCGTGAACGGCAGGTTCCTGACGGTCATGCTGAGCACCGGCCAGGACTTCACGGCCCGCGACTGCGGCACCTGGGACAGGCAGTAACCGCAGGTCAGCACCTCACCCGGTACTTCACCCGCCGAACCGCCCGGGCACCATTGTCACCGTGTGAGCATATGGATGCGCTCTCTCCGGCCGCCCGCCGTTCAGGGCATCTCTGCTTCAGTGCCGCCCTCGGACGCGCCCCCGCGAAAGGTCTGTGACACCGCTATGCGGCCCCACACCACCTCATTTCTCGACGCTGTCATCCCGCTGAACGACGGTGCGCTCAACGCCGGCTTCTTCTCCCTGACCGTTGCCGTGTTCCTTGGCACCGTCGGCTACATGCTGTCCCAGTGGAAGAGGGCCGACGAACGGATCCGAGCGGTGTCGACGATCATCGACGACATCCCCTCGAAGCCGCACAAGGACAAGCGCGTCACCATGGGCGACCGGGCCAAGGACACCCCGGTCGAGCACCTCTGGCAAGAGTTCGACGAGACCCTCGTAGTACATGACGACGGCTTGTCCAACACTGCGGGCGCTGACCAGTTCTTCAACACGGAGACCCTTGCACCCGAACTGATCCACGGTCGTCTGCTGGCGGTCATGCCGTCGGTCCTGACTGCACTCGGCGTCCTCGGGACGTTCGTGGGTCTCACCCTGGGCCTGGATGGGATCACCACCGGCGGAACCTCGGAGGAGCTGGCGGCCGGCGTGGAGACGCTGATCAGTGGTGCAGGCACAGCCTTCATCACCTCCGTCTGGGGCGTCCTGCTCAGCCTGCTGGCCACAGTGCTGCTCAAGTCGCTCGAGACCAGAACCACCAAGCACATCAACACCCTCAGCTCGACGATCGACGGCCTGTTCGAGAACCTCGGCTCCGAGCACTCTCTCGTCCAGATCATGAACACTTCGCAGAAGACCGTGCACGCGCTCCACGAACTGCAGGAAAACCTCGGGGCGCGCCTGGAGAAGGCCTTCGACGGTCAGATGGAGCAGATCGCCGGGCAGGCCGCTGACATGAACATCCAGGTCATGGAGCAGCTTGTCGAGCGGTTCAGTGAGGGCTTCCAGAGCATCGGCGTCGCCCTGTCCGAACGGCTCGACGCCGCCTCCGAGAGGCTTACCGATGCGCTCGATCGCACGACGGCCGCGATGGACGAGCAGGCCAAGCAACACGCAGCGCAGATGGCAGAGCTTCGGCAGAGTACGACCGTCCAAATCGAACTGCTCAGTACTCAGCTGCCTGTCATCGTCGAGAATCTGGATGATGCCGCGGCCCGCACGGAGGTCGCCACACTGCGGTTCGCCGAGGCATCAGCAGCCCTGGAAGCCACAGCCGGTCAGCTGGCCGAGGCCAACACCACGTTCGGTGACACGCTCACCAGCACGCGCGAGTCGGCGGACCTGGTCGCCGCCCTTACCGGCAAGCTCTCCGAGCTGACAGAGTCCACGACCAGCACAGCGGCTGAGCTCGCCAAGGCCGCTCAGGCGCTCGACGGCGGGTACGAAACCCTCGCGGACAAGCAGAAGGAATTGGTCCAGAGCCTCACCGACTTTCTCGACTCGTACGAACGCGAAGTCTCCAAGCAGGTCAACCAACGCATGGAGGCGTGGAACGAGCACACACACGCATTCACGTCGCAGATGGTCACCGCCACCCAATCGATCTCCACGACCGTCGGGGAACTCGAGGAGCGCACCCGCAGCACAGCGACGGGCTGGGAGCAGCAAGCCGCCTCGTGGATAACCAGCACGCAGTCCTACACCGAGCTGGTGGCGGCGCAGTCCGAGGCGCTGGCCACCGCAGTGGAGCGGCTGCAGTCGGTCACGACCAGGGAGGTGACGGACGGTGCACACACGCCGGCGGACGCGGCAGTCTGACGGCCAGCTGAACGACCCGTACTGGATCTCGTTCACCGACATCATGTCGGCGCTGCTTCTCCTCTTCCTGCTCGCTGTCGTGCTCCTGATGACCCAGGTCACCAAACAGACCCAGGAGCTGGCCGACGCCAAGGCCACCGTCGAGCAGCAGCAGGAGCGCTTCACCACCCAGATCGACACGCTGCGCGCCGCGGAAGAGGTCCGAGCCGCGATCTTGCTGGAAGTGCAGGAGCGGCTGCGCCAGCACGGCATCGATGTGACGGTCAGCGAGAACAACTCGGTGCTCAGCATCCCAGCGGAGGAGATCGGCTTCGAGTCCGGTTCCTACGACGTCTCGGAGCAGCACCGGGCGAACGCCCTCCTGATCGGGTCGACGATCTCGGACGTCATCGCTGACAACGACCGATACACCGTGCTGGACACGGTCTTCGTCGAGGGCCACACGGACAACGTCCCAACCAGCGGCCCGGAAGGCACCGGCAACTGGGGCTTGTCCACCTTCCGCGCCATCTCGCTGTGGCGGCTCTGGGAGACAGATCTCAGCGGATCCGCACGCCTGGACCAGTTTCGCAGCTCGGCGGGCGCGCCCCTGTTCTCCGTCTCCGGCTATGGAGAGACCCGGCCCGCCAACGCCCAGCAGGTCAACGACGAGGCCAGGGCCGTGAACCGGCGGATCGACATCCGGTTCACGGTGGTGCGTCCGACGGCGGAGGACCTTGCGGCGATCGTCGAGACCACGAAGGCAGGCGCGTCCGCCGAACCGACCGCCGACGGAGAAAGCTGACATGTCGCTGCTGGACCGGGCAGTCGTCTTCCAGGCACAGCCGTGGCCGGACGACCTCGGCGACTCCTGGGATTCCCTCACCGAGCGCGCCGCGAAGGTCGCGGATGAGGCCGGCATCGGCGACCTCCTGCCGGAGCTCATGGCCGAGGCCCGTGCTCGTGCTGAGGTCGGCGATGGTGAGGGCTTGCGCGAACGCGTGACCGATCGCCGTTTCGCACGGGCCCTTCTGCAGGTGTGGTCGGACGACCCCGTACTGGCCAAGGCTTCGATGTTGCCGGAGGTCTTCGACCGGCTCGGCACCGACGCGCGCCCCGGGCGTCACTCCACCGTGGTTCTCGTCGCGCTCTTGTGGCGCCATTTCGACCTCCTCGACGACGTCCGCGACGGCCTCTTCGGCGCTGTTCGAGGGGCCGTCGAACGCTGCGTGCAGCACGTGCTCAACCAGGGCGCCGGGAACCAGGTCGCCGACCCGCTGAGCTATATCGCTCAAGCCCCGCACCTGACCCTTGTCGAGGGCGCCCCAGGGGCTTTCGCCGCGTACGCGGTCGAGCAAGGTGTCCCGCTCGACCAGCTCGTGGAAGACGCCGGTCTGCGGTCGCTGTTGTCGCCGTCGGGGAGATTCGCGCAACTGGCCTACCACGCGTACTACCTGGGTGAAATCGCGCGAGCGGACCACACCCGAGACAAGCACGCCTTCCTCGGCGACGTGGCCGACAGCGCCGTGAAGGCAGTACAGGGCGATGGCGTACCCCGGCTGGGCCACGAGCTGCTGACCGCTCTGTGCGACAAGCCCAGCGTCCCGTCGGCTCGGTGGTTGGAGGCAATCCTTGAGATGGCGGGTGACCCTCGCCAACGTACGTCGAAGTGGGACCAGTGGTGGCGCTACGTCCCCGAACGCCTCGTCGAGCGGGCGTCCCGCTGGATGGTCGGCGAGGACCTGCGCACCTGGCTGAAGGCCATCGAGGCGCACGCGCGAGAGAACAACCAGGACCAGGATCGAATGTTCACGCGACGGCGCACTCTGCTGACCGGCCTGTACGAGCAGGGACGGATCCAGGAGGTCCGTCTGGTGCTCGGCTACGGCGTCCGTGAGTCTGTGCGCAAGCGGCTGGGTGGACTTCGGATCGACGCCGCACGGATGGACCGCGAGCGAGATCTGGCAGTGATCATCGTCTTTGGGGACGGCTTCCAGATCGTCGAGGGGACGCACAACTTCAAGATGTATCTCTATGCGGGCAGCCCGACGCCGACGCTCAAGAACCCCGGGAAGCGGGTCTACACGCGCGACGAGTTCCGACACAACGTCCCTGCCGAGTTCGCTCGGCAGGGTGGACTCGATCGTGATCGTGCCGAGATCGCACACCAGGGCTTCTGGCAACCGAACGCACTGCGCTTCCTGAAGCAGCACGGGGTCGCGATCGACCCTGCCACTGTGCTCGACTCCCCCGACCTTCGCCGTTACCACCGTGAGTTCTGGAGGCACTGATGGGACTGCTGGACCGGATCCTCGGACGACGACCTGACCCCGACCTGAACAGGATGCCCACAATCGGGGGCCTGGGCTTCGACCTCGGCTACGAACCCGACGGTGTGAGGTTCACAGCGGGGATCGACGAGATCGAGCACGCCCGGACCGGCGCCGGCGCCTCGCGCCTGCGCATCCAGCTCCTCGTGCTGGAGATGCTCGCAGAGCAGGGACTCGCGGCGCCGCTCACCAACGGCTACCGGGTCCCCGAAGACGAGATAGCCGCCCTGGACGGTAGCGACGCCGAGCTCCTCGGTCTGCCACCACTGTTCACCGGGACGTTCAAGGGCGGGCTCACGGGCGCCACCACCTCGCCGAGGTTCCGCGTACGGCTGGAGGCCGTCGTCGACGACCATGAGGTATCGGTCCAGCGGGACGGCGCAACGGTGCACGTGCTCGACGAGCGGTATCGCCTGGGCCCGGCAGCGCTCATGGCGCTACGGGCCGCCGACGCACACGCTGCGCTGCCCGAGCGTCAGCGCGGCCGCATCCGCAACGTCCAGCTCCTCGCCGAGCTCGACGCGGCCCGCCGGCTCGCCGCGGGCGAGTTCGGCGATGCGGCCGACAGCTCGTTCCACTTGGACCTCGCGCACCTTGCCGAGTGGAACACGGTGGTGCCGACAAAGGTCGGGCTCACAGTGGAGCAGACCGTTGACGGCTCGCTCGAGCTGTTCCCTGACCTCGGCACCGGGACGGACCCGGACGTGCTCCGCGAGCGCCTTCAGCAGCTGGACGCTTTTCCTCCGGGCGAGGGTGGCGTGCTCCACCACGACAAGACTCTCGTTCTGCTTGACCCCGAACGCCGTGCCGGCGTCGAGGAGATTCGTCGCACTCCGCGAATCCCGGCCTACCAGGTCCCCGACTTCATGCGCGCCTACGGCGACTTCCTCGACCCTGATCTCGTCCCTCTCGATGGTGGGTTCGGCATCCGTGTCATGGGCATCGGCCTCATCGCACCGGTCTCCTTCGCCCAGGCGAACGAGACCGGGATCGACTGGTTCGCTGCTGTCCAGTCGCTGCTTCCGCCCCAGAGTCTCGCGACCAAGGCGCAAACATTGCCCGAGCACACCGCGCTCGCCGCGACGGTCGAACAGGCATGGCAGGACGGTAAGGCCCTGCTCACCGTCGATCAGGACGTCGTCGACATCGGTGACCGCAGCCGGGTCGCCGACGCCCTCCGGGCCTCCCGCGAGCGGCTCGAAGCGCTCGGTATTCCGACCGATGACGGCGGTCCCGCCGGGGGTGAAGGCGACCCCGCATCGTCGTCGGGCAGGACTGTCACTGTCGGCATGCATATCGCGGACGCTGCGGATCGTGCCGCACGCCTCCGTACACAGGCCGATGCCGCTCGACCTGTCGGACCGGTCGATTACGAGAGTCTGCGTCGCGCACCCTTCCCGCACCAGCGCGAGGGGATCGAATGGATGACTGGGCTGATGCATGCGTCTCTCGACGCCGAGTACGCGGACGTGGACCGCGTGCAGGGCGCCCTGCTCGCCGACGACATGGGACTGGGCAAGACCTTCATGACGCTGGTCGCGCTCCGCGAGATGCTGCTCGCCGAGTGGAACCGTGCGGGTGAGGCACGCCCGGTCCTCGCGGTCATGCCGGTCGCCCTGCTCGAGAACTGGCTCGCCGAGATCGAGGAGACGTTCAGCAGCAGTCCGTTCGAGGACGTCGTCGTGCTGCAGGGTGACGGGCTGAAGGACTTCCGACGCCGCGGGGCCGGCCCGGAGACCGCCGTCGGCGAGGACGATCTGGACGCGCGCGGAATGGTTCTACCTGAGGTGCTCCAAACACGCACTGCGCTCCGGATCGGAGCCGCCGCGGGCCCCGCGCGGCTCGATATGCCGAACCGTCTCGTGCTGACCACCTATGACACGTTGCGTCGCTACCAGATCTCACTGGGCCAGGTGGACTGGGGCGTCGTCGTCTTCGACGAAGCGCAAGCCACGAAGAACCCAGACATCCTCGTGACGCGCGCGGCCAAGGGCCTGAAGGCACGCTTCAAGCTGCTCGCGACGGGTACACCGGTGGAGAACTCGCTCCGCGATTTCTGGTGTCTCATGGACACCGCGCAGCCCGGACTTCTCGGGACCTGGGCCGAGTTCCGGGAACAGCGGGCCGCACCGATCGAGGCGGCGTCCGGTGAAGCGAAGGGCCAGCTGGGTAAAGACCTGCGTGATGCGGTCGGACCCTTCATGCTTCGGCGCATCAAGGAAGACCACCTGCCAGACCTTCCGAGCAAGACCATCTACCGGAACAACGGGGTCGACATGCCGCCCGTGCAGCGGGAGGCGTACGACGGCGCACTCCACCGTCACCGCACGCTCCTGCGGGGGACCAAGGGATCGGCGCTCACGACCATCCAGGCTCTGGCCGCGGTCAGTCTCCATCCGTCCGCTCCGGGTGACACTCCGATGCGCTCCGACGACGGAGGTTTGCTGGAGTCGGCACGGATGATCGCCGCCATCGCCGTGCTGGACCGGATCAGGGACCTGGACGAGAAGGTCATCGTCTTCGCCAGTAACAAGAAGGTGCAGCAACGGCTCTCGATCTGGCTGGGCGAGCGGTACGGACGGTTCGTCCCGGTAGTGAACGGCGACACTGCCGCATACGTCTCCGACGGGTCGAGCCAGGACACCCGTCGGGGGATCATCAAGGGTTTCGAAGCGGCCGACGGGTTCAACCTGATCATCATGTCTCCACTCGCAGTGGGCGTCGGGCTAACCGTGGTGGGTGCCAATCACGCGATCCATCTGGAACGGCACTGGAATCCCGCAAAGGAGGCACAGGCGACAGACCGCATCTACCGCATCGGGCAGCAGCGGCCGGTGCACGTGTACCTGCCGATGGCGCTGCATCCGGACCGCGATTCGTTCGACGTGAACCTCGACCGGCTGCTGCAGAACAAGACCAACCTCAAGGACGCGGTCCTGGTGCCCGACATCGTGAGTGAGGCCGAGATGGTTAGTGCGTTGGGTCTAGATCTCTCGGCCGACGGTTCGGTTGCTCGGTAGCGCGGGCCATCCGGAGCACGTGACAAATCGCTTGTTGTGTCAGCCTCGGTATGGCTGACTGGATGCCCTCGACAGCCCGCATCGGTGCCCCGGGTTGCATCGATGCCCGGTCCGATCACGCGGCAGGCAGCCCCACGCGAACATGCCAGGCACAAGAGGCAGTTGGACCACTCAGCTCATCTGAAAAATCACCCCCGGCTTGCCCTCCGCGTCTTCCCCGCGCGGAAGTGCTCCTCTACAGTCACCCGAGTCACGCTTTCTTCACATAAGGGTCACCGGGGTAGTAATCGGTGACCTCCCGAACGGGGAGCACGAATGAATCGCAGCAGGTACCTCGGAGCGCTCGCCGCGCTCGCGCTGGCTGCCGGGGGTGTCACCGCCCAGGGCCTCGCCGCCCAGGGTGCGACGGTCGGGGGCGCGGGCGCTCCCGACCCGATAGCGCCGGTCCACGAGATCCCGGCTTCCGTCGACACCAGCCTGGTCAACGAGACCAAGGGCTCATGGTTCGTCGAGCTGGAGAGCGAGCCGGCGTCAGCGGGCACCGACAGCAAGACCCTCACCGCCGAGCGCCAGGAGTTCCGCGCGGCCGCGAAGGACGCCGACGTCGACTACTCCGTCCGGCGCACGTTCCACACCCTGTTCAACGGCTACTCCATAGACATGGACTCGGCCCAGCTCGGGAAGCTGCAGCGCACCGAGGGCGTCAAGGCGATCTACCCCATGACGCAGATCGAGATCCCGGAGACCGTCCCCAGCAACGAGCCGGACATGGCGACGGCGCTCGGCATGACGGGTGCGGACATCGCGCAGAACGAGCTCGGCCTGACGGGCGAGGGCGTGAAGGTCGCCGTCATGGACACGGGCATCGACATCGACCACCCGGACCTGGGCGGCCCCGGCTTCCCGAACAGCCGCGTGATCGCGGGCTACGACCTGGTCGGCGACGACTACAACGAGGCCTCGAGCGACCCGGACCGGCGGGTCCCGCACCCGGACGCCGTCCCCGACGACTGCCAGGGCCACGGCACCCACGTGGCGGGCATCGTCGGCGCGAACGCCGAGGGCCGGGCCGACGGGATCACGGGCGTGGCGCCCGGCGTGTCCTTCGGGGCGTACCGCGTGTTCGGCTGCGAGGGTTCGACCTCCGCCGACATCATGATCGCGGCCATGGAGCGCGCCCTGGCCGACGACATGGACGTGCTGAACATGTCGATCGGCTCCTCCTACTCCTGGCCGTCCTACCCGACGGCGACCGCGAGCAACCTGCTCGTCGACCGCGGCATGGTCGTCGTCGCCTCGATCGGCAACTCGGGCGCGTCGGGCCTGTACTCGGCGGGTGCGCCCGGCCTGGGCGAGAAGGTCATCGGCGTCGCGTCGTTCGACAACACGCACGTGACCGCACGCTCCGTCGTCGCGAACCCGTCGGGCACGGCAGTGCCCTACCTGGGTCTCGGCGACGTCGCGGACCCGCCCACCGAGGGCACCACCGACCCGCTGGTCGACGCCGGAACGGTCTGCCCCAGCGTCGGCATACCGCTGGAGGCCGACGTCGCGGGCAAGACCGCGCTCATCGCACGCGGTTCGTGCTCCTTCGAGGAGAAGTACTCGACGGCGCACGCGGCGGGTGCCACGGCGGTCGTGATCTACAACTCGAGCCCCGGCCTGTTCTCCGGCGGTGGCGTCGTGGACCGCGACATCCCGGGTATCGGCATCCCGCAGGCCGAGGGCAAGGCCCTCGTCGCCGAGCTCGCCGCCGGTACCGAGGTGACGCTCACGTGGTCTGACGGCGAGGTGTCCACGCCCAGCCCGACCGGCGGCCTGATCAGCTCGTTCAGCTCGTACGGCCTGTCTCCGGACCTGACCCTCAAGCCCGACCTCGGCGCCCCCGGCGGCAACATCAACTCGACCCTGCCGCTGGAGCAGGGCGGGCACGGCGTCAACTCGGGCACGTCGATGGCGTCGCCGCACGTCGCGGGCGCCGTCGCCCTGCTGCTGGAGGCGCAGCCGCGCCTGCGTGCCTCGCAGGTCCGGAGCATGCTGCAGAACAGCGCCGACCCGGCCGCGTGGTCCGGGGCGCCGACCGCCGGCTACCTCGACAACGCGCACCGGCAGGGTGCGGGCATGCTCGACATCCCCGGTGTCGTCCAGGCCGGCGCCAGCGTGCGGCCCGCGAAGCTCTCGCTCGGTGAGAGCACCAAGACCGGGACCATCACCAAGTCGGTGACGGTCCGCAACACGACCAAGAAGACGGTCACCTACACCGTGGCGCACGCCCCGGCACTCGCGACGTACGGCAACACCTTCGCACCGTCGTTCGCCGACTCGTACGCGGACGTCTCGTTCAGCAGCGAGTCGGTGAAGCTGAAGCCGGGCAAGTCCGAGGTGATCCGCGTGACGGTCACCGCGCCCGAGGCGACGGACGCGGACCAGCTCATCTACGGCGGGTACGTGGTGGTCACGGCCGGCGACGGCACCAAGTACTCGGTGCCGTACGCCGGGTACGTGGGTGACTACCAGGCGATCGACCCGATCACGCCGATCATGTCCGGCGGAGAGGTCGTGGCCGACCTGCCGTCGGTCGGGAGCATCACGACGTGCACCGAGTTCATCAACCTCGACTGCATCGACCCGCAGGGCGACTACGAGCTCAAGCCTGAGGGCGCCGCGTACTCGCTCGGCACCGTCAACGGCCTGCCCGACATCCCGTACACGCTGGTCCACTTCCAGCACCAGGTGGAGACGCTGCAGGTCACGGTGCTCGACGCCGAGACCCGCCGCCCGGTGGACCGTCGCGGCGCGTTCGCCGTCGACGTGACGGGCGTGGAGCGGAACGAGACGGCCGGCGGGCTCACCGCCTACGCGTGGGACGGCTCGTACACCACGCTCCGCGGGGTCACGAAGAGCGTGCCCGACGGCGACTACGTGCTGTCCCTCAAGGCCCTGAAGGCTGACGGCGACACCTGGAACCCCGAGCACTGGGAGACCTGGACCTCACCGACGATCACCATCGACCGCCCGTAACAGCCACGCTCCGTTGAGTGCTGGATATTTGCCCCTTGCAGGCCGTTCGAAGGGCAGATATCCAGCACTCAACGGGCGGGTGATCTTTCCGAGATCTGCTGTTTTTCGGGCTTTTCGCCGGTTTTCAGCCAGTACGTTGCCCGCATGTCCGACGACGAGCGCGCGCGTCCCGCCGCTGAGCTGAACCCCACCCCCGAACCCGACCCGGCGCCCGCCGCGCCGGAGGGCGACCTACCCGCCGGTGCCGAGCCTGCTACGCCTGAGTCCGCGCCTGTATCTGCTGCGGAGCCGAAGGCCGAGCCCACACCTGCCGCTGAGCCCGTGCCCGCACCTGCTGCTGCTGAGCCCGCGCCTGCACCTGCACCTGCACCTGCCGCTGAGCCCGCACCCACCTCCGAACCCGCACCGCCGAAGGCGCTCGACAAGGCCGTGGCCTTCGTCAGGGCCAACGTCGCGGTGGTCGTGCTCGTGGTGCTGCTCGTCGGCGCCATCGTGTGGGGAGCGCTCGGCACGGTCTCGGCAGGCGACTGGGAGTCGCGCGCCACGTCGCTCTCGACCGAGCTGACGAGCGCCGAGAAGAGCCTCGCCGACGCCGAGGCGACGATCGACGGCCTGGAGACCGCCAGGTCGCGTGCCGAGAGCACCGCGACGGCCTGCGTCGGCGCGATCGGCGACGCGGACGCGATGCTCGAGGTCTCCGCGAAGCTGGGCGAGAAGAACGTCACGTACCTCGAGGGGCTGAACGACTTCATGGCCGCCATCACCGCGCGCGACATCGCGGCGGTCGAGACGATCGGCGCGGAGATGGACAAGCTCACCGTCCAGATCGAGGACCTGTCCAAGGATCTCGAGGAGCACATCGACGCGTACAGCGACTCCGCCGAGGGCTGCCACGTCGACGACGCCCAGGACGTCTGACCCGAGCGCCTGAACGGTCCTCTCGGCTCCGGGCAGACGCCTGGAGCCGAGAGGGTCAACCCTGGTCGAGGCCCAGCAGGTCGTCCTCGGTCTCACGGCGGACGAGCACCCGTGAGGCGCCGTCGGACACCGCGACGACCGGCGGGCGCGGCAGCATGTTGTAGTTCGACGCCATGGACCGCCCGTAGGCGCCGGTCGCGGCGACCGCGAGCAGGTCCCCGGCCCGCACGTCCGCGGGGAGCTGGACCTCGTGCACGACGATGTCGCCCGACTCGCAGTGCTTGCCCACGACGCGCGCCAGCACCTTCTCCGCGGCGGACGAACGGCCGACGATCTCCGCGTGGTACGCCGCCCCGTACAGGGCCGGGCGGATGTTGTCGCTCATGCCGCCGTCGATGGACACGTAGGTGCGCGTGAAGTCGGCGCCGCCGTCGTCCGACACGGTGACCGGCTTGACCGTGCCTACCGTGTAGAGCGTGAGGCCCGAAGGGCCGACGATCGCCCTGCCGGGCTCGATCGAGAACCGGGGCAGGTTCGTGCCGAGCTCCTTGCACACCCCGGCCACCGACTGCGCGATGTCCTTCGCCACGCGCTCCGGGTCGAGCGCGACCTCACCGGGCAGGTAGGCGATGCCATAGCCGCCGCCCAGGTCGATCTCGTCGACGAGCAGGCCGGACCGCTCCGCCAGCTCGGCCCGCAGCCGCAGCACGACGCGTGCGGCGGCCTCGAAGCCGTCGGGGTCGAGGATCTGGGAGCCGATGTGCGAGTGGATGCCCAGCAGCTTCAGCTCGGGATGCTTCAGCACCGCGAGCAGCGCGGCCATCGCCGGGCTCGTCGCCCCCGACCCAGCGTTGACCGACAGCCCGAACTTCTGGTCCTCGTGCGCCGTCGCGATGTACTCGTGGCCACCGGCGTGCACGCCGGTGGTCACCCGGACCATCACGGGTGCCACGACCCCGCGCTCGCGAGCGAGGCCGGCGACCCGCTCGATCTCGACCAGCGAGTCCACGATGATGCGGCCCACGCCGGCGTCGAGCGCACGCAGGATCTCGGTGTCGGACTTGTTGTTGCCGTGCAGGCCGATCTCGGCGCCGGGAACCTCGGCCCGGAGCGCGATCGCCAGCTCGCCGCCCGACGCAGTGTCGACCCGCAGGCCTTCCTCGCGCGCCCAGCGTGCGACGGCCACGGTGAGCAGCGCCTTGCCCGCGTAGTACACGTCCACACCCGTGCCGACGGCGCCGAACGCCGCCTCGAACGCCGTGCGGTAGGCGCGGGCCCGCATGCGGAAGTCGGCTTCGTCCAGCACGTAGGCGGGAGTGCCGTGCTGAGCGGCGAGCTCGCGCACGTCGACTCCCCCGACGGCGACCGCGCCGTCCGGCAGACGGCTGACGCCGCTCGACCAGGGCGGGCCGCTCACGTCAGGACCCATCACGTACCCGCCCATCACATCCGCTCCGGAGCGCTCACGCCCAGCAGGTCCAGACCGTTGGCGAGGACCGTGCGGACGGCGTCGTTCAGCCACAGGCGCGCGCGGTGCGCGTCCGTGACCTCCTCGTCCGGGTACGGCGTGACGCGCAGCTTGTCGTCGTCGTTGTACCAGGCGTGGAAGTCGCCGGCGAGTGCCTCCAGGTAGCGCGCAACGCGGTGCGGCTCGCGCAGCTCGGCGGCCTGGGCCACGATCCGCGGGAACTCGGTGAGGCGGCCGATCAGCGCCGTCTCGGAGGCGTGCGAGAGCTGCGCCGGGTCGAACCCGTCGGCGCGGCGCACGCCACGCTCGACGGCCTTGATCCCGATCTGGACCGTGCGGCTGTGCGCGTACTGCACGTAGAACACGGGGTTGTCGTTGGACTGCTTGATCATGTCCTCGCCCTGCAGCTCCAGCGGGGAGTCCGCGGGGTAGCGGGCCAGGGAGTAGCGGACGGCGTCCTTGCCGATCCAGTCGACGAGGTCGCGCAGCTCGATGATGTTGCCGGCGCGCTTGGACAGCTTGGCGCCGCCGACGTTGACGAGCTGCCCGATCAGCACCTCGATGTTGGTCTCCGGGTCGTCCCCCGCGCAGGCGGCGATGGCCTTGAGGCGGTTGACGTACCCGTGGTGGTCGGCACCGAGCAGGTAGATCTTGCCCGGGAACCCCCTGTCCTTCTTCGACAGGTAATAGGCGGCGTCGGCAGCGAAGTACGTGGGCTCACCGTTCGCCCGGATCATCACGCGATCCTTGTCGTCGGTGAAGTCCGTGGTGCGCAGCCAGACGGCGCCGTCCTTGTCGTCGACGTGCCCCTGCTCGCGCAGGCGGGCCACTGCCTTCTCGACGGCGCCCGAGGCGTGCAGTTCGCGCTCCGAGAACCAGACGTCGAAGTGCACGCCGAAGCTCTCCAGCACCTCGCGGATCTCGGCGAGCTGGTGCTTGTAGCCGGCCTCGCGGGCGACGGCGATCGCCTCGTCGCGCGGCAGCTCAGGCAGCTCGGGGTGGTCCGCGAGCACCTTGGCCGCGAGCTCCTTGACGTACTCGCCGCGGTAGCCGCCCTCGGGCACCTCGGTGTCCGTCGCGCGCGCCAGGACGGACTCGCCGAAGCGGTCCATCTGCGCGCCGGCGTCGTTGATGTAGTACTCGGCGGCCACCTCGGCACCGGCGGCGCGGAGAATACGGCCCAGCGAGTCGCCGAGCGCGGCCCAGCGGGTGTGGCCGATGTGCAGCGGGCCGGTCGGGTTGGCGCTGATGAACTCCAGGTTGATCACCTGGCCGGTCAGGGCCTCGCCCCGGCCGTACGCCGCGCCTGCCTCGACGATGGTGCGCGCGAGCTCGCCCGCCGCCCCGGCGTCGAGCGTGATGTTGAGGAAGCCCGGGCCGGCGACGCCCACGGACTTGATGCCGGGCGTCGCGCCGAGGCGGGCGGCCAGGTCCTCGGCCAGCGCGCGCGGCGTCGTGCCCGCCTTCTTCGCGAGCTGCAGGGCCACGTTCGTGGCCCAGTCCCCGTGCTCTCGCTGCCTGGGTCGCTCCACGTGGACCGACGCCGGCACGGCGTCGGCGGGCAGGGCGAGTGTGCCGTCGGCGACAGCCGCGGCAAGGGCAGCACTGAGTGCTTCGGAGAGCTGGGTAGGTGTCACTCGACGATTCTACGGGCGAGCGCCCACACGAGCCCCACGCTTTCCACAGGCCGGATGCGTCGAGCGACGGACGAGTGTCACAGGTATCGATGCACGCCTCGCGTCCGTCACCTGGTAGTCTCGTTTCGGCCGATACGGTGAGCGACAGCTCATGGATTTCGGCCACGCGCCTGTAGCTCAGTGGATAGAGCGTCTGCCTCCGGAGCAGAAGGTCGGGGGTTCGAATCCCTTCAGGCGCACAGACAGAAACAGGCCGTGACCAGCGCAAACACTGGTCACGGCCTGTTGCTTTTGCCCGCTCTCGCGGCCTCCTCTCGGCTACTGCTGGCCTAACTGCTGGCCTACGGGTCGCTGAGTACGCTGTCCATCGCTCGCGCTCCGTTCTGAAGCACGGGGCGCAGCTCGTGCCGGTAGACGTTCTCCGTCGTCCCGATGTCGCTGTGCCCGACGAGCCGCGAGACCTCCTCGATCGGAACGTCTCCCTGGGAGAGCAGCGACACGAACGTGTGCCTCATGTCGCGCGGAGTCCACTCCTCCGGGTCGATACCCGGCACGTCGCGGAGCAGGATGCGGAAGTCTCGGCGGACGCTGTCGGGCCGGAGTGCGGTCCTCGATCCCGTCGTGAAGCCCAGGTCTCACATCGTGTGGAACGGGAACGCACCCCCGACCGTCCCCAGCACGCGATCCACGGCCGCGCGGCTTACCGGGTGACGCGCAGTTCTTCGACCGCCAGCGCCGTCGGGCACCTCCAGACGCCCAAAGATGCCTAGTCGACCCGTGTGACCAGGAACTTAGGGCGGACCGAGTGAAGAATCAGTGAAATCAGCGCTCAATGTTCAAAGTCGCGCTCCAGCACATTTCTGCGCTGGATTCTTTGTAGACATACCCCAAGCATCAGCATTTCCGTCGACTCTGTCCGGTTTTTGGTCCATCGGGGTTCTGGCATGTGCTCAAGAGTCGGACTAACAATGGAGTCGGGAGCCATGCTCCAGAGGGTCGATCCATTGGGAGCGATGCTTCCAAAGGGTCGGCCCCCACCTGTTCGAGCAGGTGGGGGCCGTATTGCCCTCAAGGAATCGCAAGCTGGCGAGACACGGAGAGCACCAATGAGTCTAGGACCTTTGAGGTCCGGAAGCCACGGGCGTGCGGCATATGTTGAAAATTGCCACGTTCCTGGTCGGATGATGGGTCACCGCGGTGACGCCCGACCCCTCCATGGGCCTAGCCGCCGCACTCGCGCAGATAATGCCTCACGGACCGGCTCCCCGCTCGTGGACACCGATTCTTCACCAGTTCCGCCCGAAGCCTCTAGTCACAGGAAGGTCACGGGAATTGTTATTCAAGGGGCTTCGTGGAAACTCACCCGAGCCACTATGTTCGAGAGAGTGCCACAGTCGAGACGGGCTCAGGAAAGGCCCGGACTGAGGCTCCCAGGGTCGGCTCTACGGGAGCGATGCTTCCAAAGGGCCGGCCTCCACCTGTTCGAGCAGGTGAGGGCCGTATTGCCCTCAACGAATCGCAAGCTGGCGAGACACGGAGAGCACCAATGAGTCTGGAACCTTCACGGCCCGGCAGGCACGGGCGCGCGGCATATGTTGCAGTTGCTACGTTCCTGGTCGGATGGTGGGTCGGCGCGGTGACGCACGAACCCGCCATGGGCCTCGCAGCCGCTGCACTCGCGCTTGAACTAGCGCGTGAGGTCGTCGACCTCTAGCGACGCGCGGTGTGAGCGCCGGGGACACCCGGCGCTCACACCGTCCGCCGCACCGCTCCGCGTATGCGGAGGAACGTCGACCTCGCCGTCGCGGGGTTGGAAGGGCCGGCACCTGAGGTACCGGCCCTTCCGTCGTCTCCGGCCCCGGTGTCAGCTTCGGGCCCAGTCGGCCTGGCCTACCTCGCCAACGGCCGGCATTGGCTGGGCTTCACGCGTCGAGCATATCGACTGCGCCCGTCCCTCGCGGACCCGTGTGACCAGGAGCTTCGGGCGGACCTAGTGAAGAATTAGTCACAGGAAACTCACAGGAATTGTCAATCGAAGGGCCCGTGGAAGTTCACCCAAGCCACTATGTTCGAGTGAGTGCCACAGTCGGAACGGGCTCAAGAGGCCCAGACTGAGGCCAGGAGCAGCAATGCTCCCAGGGCCGGCTCTACGGGAGCGATGCTTCCAAAGGGCCGGCCCCCACCTGTTCGAGCAGGTGAGGGCCGTATTGCCCTCAACGAATCGCAGCTGGCGAGACACGGAGAGCACCAGTAAGTCTAGAACCCTCACGGCCCGGCAGTCACTGGCACGCGGCATATATTGTTGCCACCATCCTGGTCGGATGGTGGGTCGGCACGGTGACGCACGACCCCGCCATGGCCGCCGCACTCGCGCTCGAACCAGCGCGCGGGGCGTCGAGTTATAAGGGTCGCGGCGGGCAGGTTGCCCCTGCCCGCCGCGGGCACCCGGTCACCCCGTCCAGACGCTGAGGTCGAGGGCGTATCCCGCCAGGTGGCTCGAACGCATGTCTGGAGGATGGCAGGCTCTAGCGAGCACTCTCCGCAGGGTCACGCGCCGCAGCGCGCACGTCGGGGCGTGCTCGGTGCTCGGGGTGACTACCGGCCAGGCTCGCCGACGCCGGGCGCGTTAGGACAGCTGACGGCGACCCACCGCGAGGCATGCCCTAGCTGAGCACGGCGTCCATGGCGCGCGCTCCGGTCTGCATTACTGGCCGCAGTTCGTGTCGATACACGTTCTCCGTCGTCGCGATGTCGCTGTGTCCGACGAGGCGCGAGACTTCTTCGATCGGTACGTCGCTAGCCGAGAGCAGCGACACGGGCTCGGCGTCCAACCGCAAGGCGCAAGGTCGTGGTCCGCGCCTGGGCCGAGCCGCAGGGCACGCGTCGAACCGGGCCCCGAGCTGTCCTCACCAATATCCCGCCCGACACCAGATGCCGTACGTTCGGCCGAAGGACCTACGACGCACCGGGCGTGCAGGGCGATGAGGGGAACGCAGATGGCTCTCGGGACTTACTACTACGTCGTCGAAGGCACCGGCGACAGCCAGCACCTCGCCCAGGTGAAGAACGCCGGGGCCTTCGCTGAGACCGGCACGAGAGTGCTGCGGGTCGTCTTGTCCATAGGGGGCGCCACGCACCTGATCAACTCTGGTCCGGACGGCTTCGAGGACATCCAGTACAGCGTTCTGTCGGTCCGCCCCTCGGCGGATGGGCCAGTGTTGCGTGCCTACCGCGACTGGCTCCTCTTCGAGCGGGTGCCGTTCGACGGCAAGTAACCGCAAGGGGGGGCACCGCGCTCAGAACCAGCCCCGCGAGCGGGCCGTCACCCGGAACCCGAGCGTGCGCAGCACCCGCCAGAAGTAGGCGGCGACCTCCTCGGCCGACACGTCGTCGGGATAGTTCGTCAGGTGGACCGCCACGGCGCCCGTGAGCATGGCCTGGACCATCTCGACGTCGGCGTCCGTTGCCAACTGACCGTTCTCCTGCGCGCGAACCACCAGGTCGTGAACGCCCTGGTCGCCCGAGTCGCCGCTCGCCGCGCGGAAGGCCGCCCACAGCTCAGGATGCTCGCGCGGCACCGACATCATGCGGCGCAGCAGCGTCCGCGCCCGGGGATCGCTCAGCCCGGCCGACCAGGTCGCGACCAGGTCGGCAGGGCTCGGCTGGTCGGGGACCCGGAAGGAGACGAGGACCGCTGCCTCGTTCGCCACGAGGGCGGCGACCGCGAGGTCGTCCCGCGTCGCGTACCGGCGGTAGACGGTCGTTCGGGCAACCCCCGCGCGCTTCGCCGCCTGATCGATGCTCACGCCCTCGACGCCGGCCTCGGCGATCAGGTCGAGCGCCGCGCTCAGAACCGCGCGGTCCGCCTCCGTGTTCCGTGGCCTGCCCGGCGCACGACGCTGCTGGGCCGTCACAGTTCAGTCCTCACCCAAAAACGATACGGGTCTGTAGCGTATTATTCGACCGGAGCGCATGATCGGTTCCGCCCGGCGAGCGGTCCACCGCCGTCCGAGCGCGTCGCCGTAGAGTCCACGTCGCCATGGACACCGCACTGGACCTGACGGTTCCCGTCATCATCGGCGGCACGATCGCCGCGCTCCTCATGGGCCTGTCCAAGACGGGCCTGCCTCCCCTGGGGGCGCTCGGCGCGGCAGTCATCGCAACCGTGCTCCCGCCCGTCCCTGCCGCGGGTGTCGCTCTGCCCCTGCTCATCGTCGGTGACCTCGTCGCCGTCAGCACGTACGGCCGGAACGTGCGCTGGCGCATCCTGCGAACGCTCCTGCCCAGCGTCGCCCTCGGGATACTGGTCGGCTTCGCCGCCCTGCGCTGGGCGCCACCCGACGTCAGCGCTCGGATCGTCGGAGCTCTGCTTCTCCTCGCCGGACTGGGCGACCTGGTGCGACAGCTCGCCGCGCGCCGGGCCGCCCGCCGGTCGCCGAGCGGCCCGGCATTCAACCCTGTGCCCGACGACGACGCTGCTGCCGCCCCTGAGCCGGCCGCCACCCGTCCCCGGCCGCGCGACCGCATAGCCCGCACGGCCCTGGGCGCCACAGCCGGCCTCTCGACGATGATCGCGAACGCAGGCGGCCCGCCGATGAGCCTGTACCTGCTGCGCGCCGGTGTCTCGCGGGCCGGGCTGCTCGGCACCGTCGCTCTGTTCTTCCTCACCGTGAACCTCGCGAAGCTGCCGTTCAGCGCCAGCCTGGGACTCGTCTCCCCCGACTCGCTGCGCGTCTCGCTCGTGCTGCTCCCGGGCATGGTCGCGGGCCTGCTGCTCGGCCGGCTCGTGGCGCACCGGATCTCGGGCCCGGTATTCAGCACGACCGTGCTCGTCGCGACAGCCCTGGCGGGCGCTCGGCTCCTGCTCGGGTGACATACCACTCGAGCGCCGACCGACGCACTCCCGCACCGGGCTACCGATGCGCCCTCGGTGCGGCTACTGTCCCGGTATGCCCGACGAGTCCGTGGACTTCTATCCGTCCCGTGCGCACGTTCTCACGCTCGCCCTGACCATCCTCGCGCTGGTGGTGCTGTGCGCGGTGGCCGCCCGTCTCGGCTTCGACGCCGCACAGACGAGCGCCGCGCCGGCCGCGCTCGCCGTCGTCTCGCTGAGCGCCATCGGCGTCCTGGTCTTCACCGGCCTGGGGCTCATCGTCGTGCGCCGCCTGCTGCTGCCCACCTGGCCCGTGCTCACGCTCGACGGCGAGGGGCTGACCGACTGGCTGCCCAACCTCGGCGTCGAGCAGGTGCTCTGGACCGAGGTCACGGGCGTCCGCGAGGCTCGGCTGGCCTTCCGGCGGGTGCTCGCCGTGGACGTCACCGACCCGAAGGCGGTGGTCGCGCGCCAGCGGACGTTCGTCCGGCGTATCGCCGCCTCGGCCAACATCGCCCTGGTCGGCACGCCCGTCGTGCTGAAGCCCGGGAGCATCGACAGCCGCCCCGAGGTGATCGCCGCAGCCCTGAGCACGTTCGTGGGCGGCAGAGTCGTGGACAGCAAGGCTCCTCGCACCGAGCCGGTTGCGTAGACTTCTTGAACCATCCGCAGACAACCATCTGCGGAACGGTACGTACGAAGCACCTACCGAGCATCAGCTGCCGAGCATGGCGAGGGACCTCACATGAGCGATGATCGCTTCGACGAGCCCGCCCCGGCCGACGCCGACCGCGGCTACGCCGACTTCGAGTTCGAGCGCCGGTTCTTCGTGCGCGACCTCCCGGCCGAGCTCCGGGACGCGCCGGCCCTCATCGTCCAGTCCTACTTCCTGGCCGACGACGGCTACGCCCTCCGGGTCCGCGTCCAGGCCGGTGACATCGACGCCGACCTGACCGGCGACACCGACCCGGTAGAGCTCCTGCGGGCGCACGTCGCGGACATCGACTTCGCGGCGGTCACGGTGAAGGGGCCCGCGGTGGGCGGCACCCGCTACGAGGCGGAGCGAGAGCTGGACCCCAGCATCGGTGTCGAGCTGGTCCGCCGCGGCGGGGCACCGATCGTCAAGGTCCGGTACGCCGTCTGGCTCGGGGCGGACGGCTGGTCGATCGACGTCTTCGGCGGCGCCAACCATCCTCTGGTGGTGGCCGAGTGTGAGCGCTCGGGCCCGGTCACGGGCCTGCAGATCCCGGACTTCTGCGTCACCGAGATCACCGACGACCGCCGGTTCTCCAACGAGTCGCTCGCCATGGAGCCCTACAGCGCGTGGGCACCGTCGTTCGCCGCAGAGCTCGCGAGCGACGGCCCGGTGTTCCGCCAGGACTTCGGGCCGAACACCCACCTGCGCTTCTGACGGGTCCTACCCGTCCCACTCGCCCTTCTCGGCGACGCCCGACACGAACTCCCAGTGCCACGGCTCGTACTTGCTCCCGCCGAGCTGGGCCCACGCGGGGTTCTGCCAGCCGTAGGACGGCGCGTTGGCCCAGAGCCACGAGAAGACCTCGCTGTCCCCGGTCTCCTTCGAGCAGAGGTCGATCGCGAGACCCCAGCCGTGCATGGACGTGCCCGGCGAGGCGGCGAAGTAGCCTCTGGCGGCCTTGATCTCGTACTGCGTGTTCAGGTCGCGGTAGCTGGCCACGAGGCACATCTCCCGGCCGAACGACGCGCGGAACGCCTCGTTGAGCGCGCTGAGCGACATCGCGGCGTCGGGCCGCAGGTACTCCCCCGCCTGCCACAGCTCGCACAGCGAGTGGTCCGCGAGCGCACCGTTGGTGCCCTCCACGGGTGCGCTGACGTCACAGTCCGGCAGAGGGCTGCGGTCGAGAGAACGACTGGCGGCGGCCGACTCGGGTCGGGTGATCGCCTCGGCCCGGACGACGGCCGCGGACGTCTTCGGGCGTTCGACGGGCTGCGTCACGAGGTCGAGCACGTTCGGCCCGGTGTGCGGCGCCTCGACGTCGAACGGCGACTCGCCGGACTCCGCGGTGCCCTGCACGAACGGTGCGGCGATGGTCGCCGCGGCCAGCGTGCCGATGACGGCCGCCCGGGAGACGAAGCGCTGCCCGGCAGGCACGGACGACGTCGGCCTGGTGGGCCGGGTGATGGCACCCGTGACCACCTGGTCGAACGACGTGGCGCTCCGGGTAGCCACCGGCTGGCTCGCCTGCGCCGGCTGGACCTGCGGACGTCGGACCTCCGGACGCGGGGTCCGCGCTCCCTGGGCCCGCAGCACGTGCGCGCGCAGGGCCTGGGCCTGCTGCTCCTCCGCCTCGCGCCGGGCGCGGCGCGTCATCGGCGCAGGCTGCAGGCTCGTCACAACCGTGGACTCCACTGATCCCCCGTCGTCGAGTATCCGCGGCCCCTCGCGGTGTCTATGTCGCACGAGACACTAACCGGGGCCGGCCCGCCTGCCAAGCCCCGCCGGCACATCGCCCGACCCGCACATGACGTGATCACTACCTGTCCATGCCTTCCGGACGCTCTCGTCTCAACGGCGCCGGATCTCAACGACGCCGGATCTCGACGGCGCTCGACCTCAGCGGCGCTGCATCGCATCGCGCACCTCGCCCACGAGCTCCTCCAGGATGTCCTCGAGGAAGACGACGCCGAGGACCTGGCCTTCGCTGCCCTCGACCCGAGCGAGGTGCGACCCGGAGCGCTGCATGACCCGCAGCGCGTCCTCGACCTCGTCGTCGGGCCCGACGGCGGCCAGCGCGCGGACGCGCCACACGGCCACCGGCTCGAACCGGGCGGGCCCGGTCGCGTACAGGACGTCCTTGAGGTGCAGGTAGCCGACCAGCTCGTCGCCGTCCTCGCCGTGCGTCACGACGGGGAACCTGCTGAAGCCGTGCTTCGACACCAGCCGTTCGACGTCGTCGGGCGTGCTGTTCTCGTCGACGGCCACCAGGCCGCTGACGGGGACCATGACGTCGCTCGCGGTGCGGTTGGAGAACTCGATGGCGCCGGTCAGGAGGCCCTGCTCGTCGCGCAGGACACCCTCCGCCTGCGAGTGCTCCACGATGGACTGCACCTCCTCCGCGGTGAACGCGGAGGCGACCTCGTCCTTGGGCTCGACGCCCGCCAGCCGCACGGCGTGGTTGGCGATCCAGTTCAGCCCGCCGATGACGGGACGCAGCACGCGCGCGAGGAGCACCAGCGGCGGCCCGAACCACATGACCGCCCGGTCCGGGCCGGACACCGCGAGGTTCTTCGGCACCATCTCACCGAGCACCACGTGCAGGTACACGACCAGGGACAGCGCGATGACGAGGGCTATCGGGTGGGTGAGGTCGTCGCTCACCCCGATGCTGTGCAGCGGCCCCTCGAGGAGGTGCGCCAGCGCGGGTTCCGCCACGATGCCGAGGCCGGTGGAGCAGACGGTCACGCCCAGCTGAGCGCAGGCCAGCATGAGGGATACGTGCTCCATCGCCCACAGGACGGTGACGGCCCGCCGGTCCCCCGCCGCGGCGAGCGGCTCGATGGCGCTGCGGCGCGCGGAGATGACGGCGAACTCCGCGCCCACGAAGAAGGCGTTGCCCGCGAGCAGCACGAGGCCGATGATCAGTGCCGTGGTCGTGCTCATCGGCTCGTCCCCTTCTCGCTGCGTGTCCGGTCGGCCCTGCCCCGGTCCGGCCGGGACCGGTCGTTCCGGGACCGGTCGTCATCTGCCCGTTCGTCGGGCAGCGAGCGGACCCGCACCCGCTCGACGCGGCGCCCGTCCATGGCCTCGACGCGCAGGGTCACGCGGGCGGCAGCTGTCCCCACCGTGACCTCGTCGCCGACGGTGGGCATGCGGCCGAGCTCGGCCATGACGAGGCCGCCGAGCGTCTCGTACGCGGCCCCCTCCGGGACCTCGATAGTGGTGTACTCGACGAGCTCGTCCGGCCGCAGCACGCCCGGCACGATCCACGACCCGTCGGCGGCCCGGGCCGCGCCGGCCCGCCGGGGGTCGTGCTCGTCCGCGACGTCGCCCACCAGCTCCTCGACGACGTCCTCCAGCGTGACGACGCCGGAGGTACCGCCGTACTCGTCGACGACCACCGCCATCTGCATACCGAACCCGCGCAGCTCCACGAGCAACGGGCCGAGGCGCACGGTCTCCGGGACGCGGGGCGCGTCGACCATGAGAGCGGCCGCAGGCACCTCGCTCCGGCGGTCGTGCGGAACGCCGACCGCACGCCGCAGGTGCACCAGGCCGACGACGTCGTCCCGGTCCTCCCCGATCACCGGGAACCGCGAGTGTCCGGTGCGGCGGGCGAGCGCGACGACGTCGTCCGCCGTCGCCGTCCGGTCCAGCACCGACATGCGCAGGCGGTCGGTCATGACGTCGCGCGCGCTCAGCGTGTCCAGCTCGATCGAGTTGGTGAGCAGGGTCGCGACGGACTCCTCGAGCGTGCCCTCCTCTGCCGAGCGCCGCACGAGCGAGGCCAGCTCGGACGCGGACCGGGCCCCGGAGAGCTCCTCACGCGGCTCGACGCCCAGGCGCCGCAGCAGGGCGTTGGCGGAGCCGTTGAGCACCGCGATCAGCGGCTTGAAGGTGATGGTGAACACCCGCTGCACGGGCACGACTATGCGCGCGGTCGCCAGGGGCGCCGAGAGCGCGAAGTTCTTGGGGATCAGCTCGCCGCACACCATGGAGAAGACGTTGACCAGCACGACGGCCAGGACTCCGGCGAGGCCGGCGGAGACGGCGGTCGGCACGGACGTCGCGCCGAATGCCGCCGAGAGCAGGGAGTTCAGCGCCGGCTGGGCGGTGTAGCCGAGCAGGATGGTGGTCAGCGTGATGCCGACCTGGGCCGAGCTCAGCTCCGTCGAGAGGTGACGGAGCGCGGTGCGTACGCTGCGGTCCCGCATGCTCTGGCCGAGTGCGGGCCGGGCAGCGTGGGTGGACCGAGGGTTGGACGCGGAGGACTGGGGATCGGACCGGGTCCGGCCGGGTCTGTCCCCCTCCGAGTCGTCGGTGTCACCGATCACCGCGGGGTCGATGGTGACGAGGGAGAACTCCCCGGCCACGAAGACAGCAGTACCTGCTGTGAGAAGGACGCCGACGGCGACCAGGATCCAGTCGCCGGTCATCTCGTGCTCCGGAGGGCGTTCGGGGGGTCTGGATTCTTCCAGGATCTTCGGTCGGGATATCGCTCGATCATCGTGCGATAGATCGTAGCGGGAACGCCCCGGAAGGGCCGCGCGCACGAGCAGGCGTGCGCGCGGACACGCAGTCCAGGCCGTTATCAGGGTCTTATCAGGTAGGTACGGGCATGATTGACCTATGTCATCTGGTAACCCCCAGCCGTCTGGGGCCTCGCAGCAGCCCGGTCCGGCGTCGGCCGCAGCCACTACCGGTCAGCAGAGCGCGACCGTGCTCGTGGTGGAGGACGAGCCGACGATCGCGACGGCCATCGCTCAGCGGCTGTCCGCCGAGGGCTGGCGGGTCGAGGTCGCACGCGACGGCTTGTCAGGCGTCGACGCCGCCTCACGGCTGCGCCCCGACCTCGTGGTGCTCGACGTGATGCTGCCCGGCATCGACGGGCTCGAGGTCACGCGGCGCATCCAGGCCGAGCACCCCACGCCGATCCTCATGCTCACCGCGCGGGACGACGAGACCGACATGCTGGTCGGCCTCGGCGTCGGCGCGGACGACTACATGACCAAGCCGTTCTCGATGCGCGAGCTCGTGGCCCGGATCAAGGCGCTCCTGCGCCGCGTGGACAGGGCGGCCCAGGCCGCCGCCACGACGCCGGCCGACCCGCCCATGATGATGGGCGACGTCACGGTGGACCGCGCCCAGCGCCGCGTCTACCGCGGCGGCGAGGAGGTCCACCTGACCCCGACCGAGTTCGAGCTGCTCGTCATGCTCGCCGGGTCGCCCAAGACCGTGCTCACGCGCGAGCGCCTGCTCGCCGAGGTCTGGGACTGGGCCGACGCCAGCGGCACGCGCACCGTGGACTCCCACATCAAGGCCCTGCGCCGCAAGCTCGGGCCGGACCTGATCCGCACCGTGCACGGCGTCGGGTACGCGTTCGAGCCGCCCGCCAACCAGGCCAACCAGTAATCTCAGAAAAGGTTCCGATGAGACCGCACGTACCCCGCGTCCCCGACGTGCGGCCGCTGGACCCGCTGCGCTCGCTCAAGATCAAGCTGGGCGTGCTGGTGGCGGTGACGGTCTCGGCTGCGGTGCTGATCACGTGGCTCGGTCTGCAGGCGTCCCTGGGGCCGAGCCGCACCTTCCCCCTGGCCATCATCCTGTCGCTGCTGCTCACGCAGGTCCTGGCCCGCGGTATGACGTCGCCGCTGCGCGAGATCACCGAGGCCGTCGAGGCCATGGCGGACGGCGACTACACCCGCCGGGTGCGCGCGACGAGCAGCGACGAGGTCGGGCAGCTCGCCCACGCCTTCAACCGTATGGCCGAGGACCTGGCCTCGGTCGAGCAGACCCGCCGCGACCTGATCGCCAACGTGTCGCACGAGCTGCGCACCCCGGTCGCCGCGCTCAAGGCACAGCTGGAGAACATGGTGGACGGCGTCGTCGAGCCGACCCCCGCCGCGCTGGAGCAGGCGCACGCCCAGACGGACCGGCTCACCCGGCTCGTCACGTACCTGCTGGACCTGTCGCGCATCGAGGCGGGCGCCTCGGCGCTCAACGTGGGCAAGATCGCCGTCGGCGACTTCCTCGAGGACTGCGCCGAGGACCTCTCGATGGTCGACGCCGCCAAGGACCTCCACTACGTCGTCGACGTCACGCCGGAGGACCTCTCCATAGAGGGCGACGCCGAACGCCTCCACCAGGTGGTCATGAACCTGCTGCAGAACGCGATCCGGCACTCGCCGCCGGGCGGCGTCGTCCGCCTGGACGCCTACCCCGTGGACAGCACCGAGGGTGCCGACGTCGTGCTGGAGGTCAGCGACGAGGGTCCCGGTATCGCCGCGGCGGACCGCGAGCGGATCTTCCAGCGGTTCGTGCGCGGCACCGGGTCGACGGCGGACCGGACCGACGGCCGGGGCCGGAACGGGTCCTCGGCCGACACGTTCGGCGGCAGCACGGTCGGGAGCACCGTCGGGTCGAGCGGCGGCACCGGGATCGGCCTGGCCATCGTCCGCTGGGCGGTCGAGCTGCACGGCGGGCACGTCCAGGTCGTCGACTCCGACCGGGGCGCGACGATGCGGGTCACGCTCCCGGCGCGGGCGCACCCGGCACCGGGTGTCTCGACCACGCACACGGACTGATCGCATACGGACTGATCGGGTAGTTTCCGGTGAGAAACCGAGAAGCCTAGGGGCGCGAGCGGTCAGAGCGTGAGACGGAGTCCCGTGATTTCTGTCACACGCGCCAAAGATTGGCTGCCCCATACGGAGCGCCGTAACGCCGCGTTGGGGACTTCCAGGCCGAATGTTGCCCGGGTTTTGCTCAGCGTGCGATAAACATGACGAACCAACTTCTTTGGCGTCGTCGTGCCCCTCGGGGCCCGCACGGTCAAACCCACCGGAGAGCCAGAAGGGCCTACCCTTGGAGGGTCCGAAAACATTCGGGCTTCGCGTGCTGCGACAAGGCTGGCGCGCGACGAACGCAACTGTGGTGAAGGTGGGCGATCCGCGCGTGTCCCCTAAGGCTGGTTCAGAGTCGATCAGCGTGGCGAGCTCGTCATTCGGAGCCAACGAATGGCTTGTCGACGAGCTCTACCAGCAGTACCTCAAGGACAAGAACGCGGTAGACCCCGCGTGGTGGGACTTCTTCGCCGACTACACCCCCGGTGAGAACGGCTCCACCAAGGACGGCGCACCGGCGGCGGCTCCGAAGGCTCCGGCCGACGCAGCGCCGGCCGACGGGGCTCCAGCCGGCGCAGGTGCGACCCAGGCAAGCCCGGCGGCCCTCGCCCCGGCTCCCGCCCGGCAGTCGGCCACCCCGGTGACCGGCGGCACTGCCGCCTCGGAGGCGGCGCAGAAGGTGCGCAAGAAGCGCCTGCCCGCCGACCCCAAGGTCAACCCGGCGAACCCGATCGCCACCCCACCCACCACGCACTACGCGGACACGTTCGAGCGCCCCGTGGCGCACCCGGACGCCGTCGACGACGTCCAGAAGCTGCGCGGCCCCGCCGCGCGCGTGGTCACGAACATGGAGGCCTCCCTCGAGGTCCCCACCGCCACCTCGGTGCGCGCCGTGCCCGCCAAGCTGATGGTCGACAACCGCATCGTCATCAACAACCACCTCAAGCGTGGTCGCGGCGGCAAGATCTCGTTCACGCACCTCATCGGCTTCGCGCTGGTCGAGGCGCTGGCCGACATGCCGGTCATGAACGCGCACTACGAGCCGGTGGACGGCAAGCCGGGCGTGAACCAGCCCGCGCACGTGGGCTTCGGTCTCGCGATCGACCTCGCCAAGCCGGACGGCTCGCGCCAGCTGCTGGTGCCGAGCATCAAGAAGGCCGAGGAGCTCGACTTCGCCGAGTTCTGGGCGGCCTACGAGGAGCTGGTCCGCAAGGCCCGCGGCGGCAAGCTCGCCGTGCCGGACTTCCAGGGCACGACGATCTCGCTGACCAACCCGGGTGGCATCGGCACCGTGCACTCCGTGCCGCGCCTCATGCAGGGTCAGGGCACCATCGTCGGCGTCGGCGCCATGGACTACCCGGCGGAGTTCGCCGGCGCGTCCGAGGAGCAGCTCGCCCGCATGGGCATCTCGAAGGTCATGACGATCACGTCGACCTACGACCACCGCATCATCCAGGGCGCCCAGTCCGGCGAGTTCCTCAAGATCATCTCGGAGAAGCTGCTCGGCCTGGACGGCTTCTACGACCGCGTCTTCGCGGCGCTGCGCGTCCCGTACGAGCCCGTCCGCTGGGTCCGTGACAACACGGTCGACGCCGACGTCGAGGCCGCCAAGCCGGCCAAGATCGCCGAGGTCATCCAGTCGTACCGCTCGCGCGGCCACCTCATGGCCGACACGGACCCGCTGGCCTACCGCCAGCGCAAGCACCCCGACCTGGACATCCAGAACCACGGCCTCACGCTCTGGGACCTGGACCGCACCTTCCCGACGGCGGGCTTCGGCACCAAGCCCAAGGCGACGCTGCGCGAGATCCTCGGCCTGCTGCGTGACTCGTACTGCCGCACCATCGGCATCGAGTACATGCACATCGCCGACCCGGGTCAGCGCAAGTGGCTCCAGGAGCGCCTGGAGGCGGGCTACGCCAAGACGCCGCGCGAGGACCAGCTGCGCATCCTGCGCCGCCTGAACTCCGCCGAGGCGTTCGAGACGTTCCTGCAGACCAAGTTCGTCGGGCAGAAGCGCTTCTCGCTCGAGGGCGGCGAGTCCCTGATCCCGCTGCTCGACGCGATCCTGTCGCGGGCAGCCGAGGGCGGCCTCGACGAGGTCGGCATCGGCATGGCCCACCGCGGCCGCCTCAACGTGCTGGCGAACATCGCGGGCAAGAGCTACGGCCAGATCTTCAAGGAGTTCGAGGGCCAGCTCGACCCCAAGAGCGTCCAAGGCTCGGGTGACGTGAAGTACCACCTCGGCACCGAGGGCACCTTCACGTCGGAGTCCGGCGCCACCACGCGCGTCTACCTCGCGGCCAACCCGTCGCACCTCGAGGCCGTCGACCCGGTGCTCGAGGGCATCGTGCGCGCCAAGCAGGACCGCATCGACCTCGGCGGCGACGGCTTCTCCGTGCTGCCGATCCTGGTGCACGGCGACGCGGCCTTCGCGGGTCAGGGCGTCGTGCCCGAGGTGCTGAACCTGTCGCAGCTGCGCGGGTACCGCACCGGCGGCACGATCCACGTCGTCGTCAACAACCAGGTCGGCTTCACCACCGGCCCGACGGCGTCCCGCTCGACCACGTACGCGACCGACGTCGCCAAGGGCTACCAGGTCCCGGTCATGCACGTGAACGGCGACGACCCCGAGGCCGTCGTGCGGACCGCCGAGCTCGCCTTCGCGTTCCGCGAGCAGTTCGGCCAGGACGTCATCATCGACCTCATCTGCTACCGCCGCCGCGGGCACAACGAGGGCGACGACCCGTCGATGACGCAGCCGCTCATGTACAACCTCATCGAGACCAAGCGCTCGGTGCGCAAGCTGTACACCGAGAACCTGGTCGCCCGCGGTGACATCACCGTCGAGGAGGCCGAGGGCGCGCTGCAGGACTACCAGTCGCAGCTCGAGCGGGTCTTCACCGAGACCAAGTCGGGCTTCACGCCCGCACCGCAGACGGAGCACCTCGCCGGTCTGGAGCGCCCCGAGTCCCAGCGTGAGGACGCCGGGACGATGGTGGGCTGGCAGACGGCGATCTCGCCGGAGATGCTGCAGCGGGTCGGCGACGTGCACACCACGCCCCCCGAGGGCTTCACGATCCACCCGAAGCTCGCGCAGATGCTCGAGAAGCGCCAGCTCATGGCGAAGGAAGGCGGCATCGACTGGGGCTTCGGCGAGCTCGTCGCCTTCGGCTCGCTGCTCGTCGAGGGCACCCCGGTGCGCCTCGCCGGGCAGGACTCCCGCCGCGGCACGTTCGTGCAGCGGCACGCCGTGCTGCACGACCGGGAGACCGGCGCCGAGTGGACGCCGCTGCTGTACATGTCGGGCGACCAGGCCAAGTTCTGGGTCTACGACTCCTCGCTGTCGGAGTACGCCGCACTCGGCTTCGAGTACGGCTACTCGGTGGAGCGGCCGGACGCCCTGGTGCTCTGGGAGGCTCAGTTCGGCGACTTCGTCAACGGCGCCCAGACGGTGATCGACGAGTTCATCTCGTCCGCCGAGCAGAAGTGGGGCCAGTCGTCGTCGGTCGTCATGCTGCTGCCGCACGGCTACGAGGGCCAGGGGCCGGACCACTCGTCCGCCCGCATCGAGCGGTTCCTGCAGCTCGGCGCGGAGAACAACCTGACGATCGCGCAGCCGTCCACCCCGGCGTCGTACTTCCACCTGCTGCGCCGCCAGGCGTACGCCCGCCCGCGCCGTCCGCTCGTGGTGTTCACGCCGAAGCAACTGCTGCGCCTCAAGGCGGCGGCGTCCGCGGTGGAGGACTTCACCGAGGGCACCTTCCAGGAGGTCATCGCGGACTCTGTGGCCGACCCGGCCAAGGTGAACCGCGTGCTCTTCTGCACGGGCCGCGTGTACTACGACCTGCTCGCCGAGCGCACCAAGCGCGGCGACGAGGGCGTGGCGATCGTCCGCCTCGAGCAGCTGTACCCGTTCCCCGAGGCGCAGATCCGCGCGGAGCTCGCCAAGTACGACGGCGCCGAGCTGGTCTGGGTGCAGGACGAGCCGCAGAACCAGGGTGCGTGGGGCTTCATCCACCTGGCCCTGCCGCTGGACATGCCGTACGTCAAGGTGGTCTCCCGCCCGGCGTCGGCATCGACGGCCGCCGGTACCGCCAAGCTGCACCAGGCGCAGCAGAAGACGCTCCTCGAGCAGGCCTTCTCGCGCGGCTGACAGTTCTACGAGAGGCGGGCATCCCTTCGGGGGATGCCCGCCTCTCGTGCTCTCCCTGGCCGACGTCGGTCGCCGTACGCTGGCGTCATGGCAGACGCAGCCCTCAAGGACCTGGTCATCGACGCCACCGACGGGCCGAGGCTCGCCGCCTTCTGGTCAGCGGCCCTGGGGCTCCGGTCGCGGCCGGCCGGCGACTCCGCGGCGGAGTTCGTGCTCGAGGACGACGTCCCGGAGCACACGGTCTGGATCAACCAGGTCCCCGAGCCGCGCACCGTGAAGCAGCGGGTGCACCTGGACCTGCACGCCACCGTCGACGAGCTCCGGGCGCTCGGCGCCACGCCCGAGGTCGCACGCGAGGACTGGACGGTCATGCGCGACCCGGAGGGCGGCGAGCTCTGCGCTTTCCCGCGCCAGGTGGCTACGGCGGGCGACTACCGCCTCTACGCGCTGGTCGTGGACTCCGCGGACCCGGCGGCGGCGAGCGGCTGGTGGGGAGAGCGGTTGGGCATCGAGCCCCAGCGGTACTCCGACCGGCCGTGGTACCGGCTGGAGCCCGGCGACGGGCTGCCCTGGCTCATGCTCTTCATCCCGGTACCCGAACCGAAGACCGTGAAGAACCGCATCCACTGGGACGTGTGGGGCGAGACCGAGAGCTTTCTCGACGCCGGCGCCACGCTGCTCAAGGCGCGGGCGGACTCCCCGGACCCGCACGTGTTCTGGGACGTGCTCGCCGACCCGGAGGGCAACGAGTTCTGCGTCTTCCGCCCGGAGAACCCCCTGCCGAGATAGAACCCTGGCGAGATAGAACTGGGGCGGTAGCGCTGATCAGCGCTACCGCCCCAGTTCCACTTCGCCAGGGTTCTACTTCGGCGGGGTGAGCTCACCACTTGTCGTGGACGTGCTCCTTGATCATCTCGTCGTAGATCTCCCGCACGCCGGACATGAAGAGCGGGCCTAGCGTCTCCGCGTGGCCGGCCGCGGCGTTGGCACGGGCCTGCTCGACGTTGCGCGCCCCGGGGATCACGGAGGAGACGCCGGGCCGCTGCCAGGCCCAGGCGATCGCCGCCTGCGCGGGGGTCAGGCTCTCGCCGACCAGCTCCTTCGCCAGCTCCGTGAAGCGGGCGGCGGCCTCGAGCCCCACCTCGTAGGGCACACCGGAGAACGTCTCGCCGACGTCGAACGCGGCACCCTCGCGGTTGTAGTTGCGGTGGTCGTTCTCGGCGAACACCGTGTCCTTGGTGTACTTGCCGGAGAGCAGGCCGGACGCGAGCGGCACGCGCGCGATGATGCCGACGCCCGCGGCGGAGGCCGCCGGCAGCACCTCGTCGAGCGGCTTGAGCCGGAACGCGTTGAGGATGATCTGCACGCTGGCGACGTTCGGCCGTGCGATGGCCTCGAGCGCCTCCGTGGTCTTCTCGACGCTCACGCCATAGGCGGCGATCGCGCCGTCGGACACGAGCTGGTCGAGCGCGTCGTAGACGGCGTCCGAGGAGTAGACGGGCGTGGGCGGGCAGTGGAGCTGCACCAGGTCCAGCCGGTCGACGCCGAGGTTGCGCCGGGACCGGTCGGTCCACTCCCGGAAGTTCTGGAGCACGTAGTTCTCCGGAACCTGGTCCATGCGCCGCCCCATCTTCGTGGCGACGGTGATGCCGGCGTCGGGGTGGTCCTTCAGGAAGGAGCCGATCGCCTGCTCGCTGCGGCCGTCGCCGTAGACGTCCGCGGTGTCGAAGAAGGTCACCCCGGCCTCGAGCGAGGCCTCGAGGACGGCGCGGGCGTCGCCCTCGCTGACCTCTCCCCAGTCAGCGCCGAGCTGCCAGGTGCCCAGGCCCACAGCCGACACGAGCCGACCGGTCCGTCCGAGTACCTGCTGTTCCATCGTTCCTCCTGCTGCTGGGCGGGCAGACATGCCCGCGTGGACCCGTCGTCAGGTCCTGTTCGTAGCGGGGCCGTTCGCGGATGACACAAACTCAGCCCCCTAGTCTGCTGTCTCACGCTACGTGGCGCAGGCAGAAATTGCCCTACGGTTACGGTGTGAGTGTGACGACAGAAATTCCTCCCGTTGCTGCGGCCAGGCCCCATCCTTCCGGGGACCAGTTCCGGATCAGCCATGAAGGCCACCGCGCGACGGTCACCCAGGTGGGTGCGGCGCTGCGAGAGTACTCGGTCGACGGCCGCGACGTCGTCGTGCCCTTCAGGGCGGACGAGATCAGCCCGGTGTTCAACTGCGCCGTGCTGATCCCCTGGCCGAACCGGCTCCGCGACGGCTCCTACGAGTACGGCGGCGAGAAGCACCAGCTGCCCGTCACGGAGCCCGCGCGCAACACCGCGCTGCACGGGCTCGCGGCATGGGACCGCTGGTCGGTGATCGAGCACACGGGTTCCGCCGTGACCCTGGAGCTCGAGCTCGTCGCCCGGCCGGGCTACCCGTTCCAGCTGGTCGCGCAGATCCGCTACGCCCTGTCCGACGCGGGCCTCGAGATCACCCTCGACGTCACGAACGTCGGGGCGAGCACGGCGCCCTACGGGTGCGGGTTCCACCCGTGGCTCTCGACGGGCGGCGCGAACCTGGACGAGTGCACGGTGCGCCTCGACGCGGCCACCCGGGTCACGACCGACGAGCGGCTGCTGCCGACCGGCACCGAGCCGGCGTCGGGCACCTTTGACCTGCGTGAGCCGCGCAGCGCGGCCGGCCTGGACCTCGACGACGCGTACGTGGACGTCATCAGGGACGCCGAAGGCCTCTCCTGGGCCCACCTGTCCGCACCGGACGGCCGCACCGCGGCGGTCTGGATGGACGAGTCGCAGGACGTCTGGCAGGTCTGCTCCGGGGACCACATCGACCCGGACCGTCGCCGGATGGGCCTCGCCGCCGAGCCGATGACCTGCGTCGCCGACGCGTTCCGTACGGGCGAGCGGCTCGTGCACCTCGCTCCGGGCGAGCGGCACGCCGTCCGCTGGGGGATGACGCTGCTCTGACGGCCACTTCGACGTCGCTGCACTGACGGCGCCGTTCCGACCGTGCTGCGCTGACGGCGCCGCAAAAGTGTCGCCGGTTCTGACGTGGGCGCACACGCGTCGGCGCGTTGGCACTGTTCGGTCACTGTCCGTGCACCACAATGAGGAACCGGCCGTCCGCCAGGCTGCCGGGAACAGGCAAGGAGAGTCCGTTGCAGGATCGCGAGGTGCGCATCTGCGTCGTCGGTGACGAGCTGGCCACGGGTGTCGGAGACGCTCGTGCGCTCGGCTGGACCGGTCGCGTCCTCGCACGCACCCATTTCTCCCGGCCCGCCATGCTCTTCACCCTCGCCGTGCCCGGCGAGACCAGCACTCAGCTCGGTGCCCGCTGGGAGGCGGAGACCGCCACGCGGTTCGGCTCGGACTCCGAGGTCGAGAATCGCCTGGTGGTGGCCCTGGGGCGGCACGACGTCGCCTCCGGGCTCACCGTCGCGCGCTCGCGGCTGAACCTGGCGAACATCCTCGACGTCGCGGACGCGAACCGGACGGCGGCGTTCGTCGTCGGGCCGCCGCCCGGGCTGCCCGCGGAGGGGAGCCGGATCGCGGAGCTGTCGGACGCGTTCGCCGACGTCGCCAACCGGCGCCGGGTGCCGTACGTCGACACGTACACGCCGCTGGCGCAGCACGAGCAGTGGCTCGCCGATCTGGCGCAGGGCGGGGGCGTCTACCCGGGCCAGGCGGGCTACGGCCTGATGGCGTGGCTGGTGCTGCACACGGGCTGGCACGCCTGGCTGGGCCTCCCCCAGGACGAGGTCGCCTGACCCGGAACGGAACCCAGGCTCAGGCGACACAGACAGAGCCTGACCAAGTTCGGCGAAGTAGAGCGCCTGTCCGAAAGAGACCGCGAAGTAGAGCGCCTGTCCGAGGGAGACCCGGACAGGCGCTCTACTTCGCGGAGCTTGGTCAGCCGCGGGTGATCGTGGCCGTTCCCGAGACGGTGTTGGTCGAGATGTACGCCGCCGCGCCCGGCTCCGCGTGGTCGACGACGACGGTGCGCTGCGCGCTGGACGTCGCCTGCGCCCCGTCGATGACGACCTTGCCCGTGACGCTGCGCGCACGGAGGTTGACCGGGGAGCCGGCGTCGAGCTGCACCGCTGCCGGGCCGGAGACCGTCTTGGCGTTGACGAGCGGCGTGGTGCCGATGGCGGTGACGTCCACCGCACCGGAGACCGTCTGGACGGACACCCGGCCCAGGGCGCCCACCACGGACGCCGCGCCGGAGACCGTCGAGACCGACACGTCGCCCGCGTGCTCGGCGACGGTGACCGCGCCTGTGCCCGACTTGGTGGTCACGGAGCCCGTGGTACCGGTCACGGTGATGGCGCCGCCGGCGGTCTTCACGTTGACCCCGGCCCGCGACCCGGTCACCACTACCTCGGCGCCGACCGTGGCGACGTCCACCACCGACGTGGCGGGCACGGTCACCCTGACGACCGCCGCGTCCTGGTCCTTGAGGCCGCGGAAGCGGTCCACGAAGCCCTCGAGCCCCGGGAAGTCGTACGCGACCCGGAGGTTGCCGTGCTCGGCGAGGATCTGCAGCGGCCGCGCCGACACCTCGATGACTTCGACGAGGGCGCCGGACGTGCGGTTCGGGTCTGCCACGATCTCCGCGCGGCCGTTCGTCAGGCGGACGATCAGGGTCGAGGCGCCGCCGACCTCGATGGTCTGCGGGGCGGCCACGCTCCAGGACTCGGTGGTCATCGCTGTGCTCCGTTCATTGGGGAAAGCTGCTGGGGGTTCGGACAGATTCATGGGGTTCGGTCCGCACGACGCGGCGGAGAGGTCGTGCTGTGCGGCAGCGTCCCACGGATCGCGGAACGTGCCGAGTCGAGAACTGTGCGGAGCGTCTCCACGGTCAGCGCGGACACCGTACCGGCGACGTCCGCCTCGCGCAGATCGGCCAGGACGTCGTTACGGAACCGCTGCAGCACCGCCTCGGCGTCGTGCCGCAGGGAGTTGGACTGCGTGCGCCGCGGGTCGGGCGCGGCACCCGGGCGCGGCCGCGTGCGGACCTCCTGCGCGGCCGCCGCGAGCTCGGCCCGCAGGCCGCGCATCGTGTCGCGGACGTCGGCCCGCACCTCGTCCGCCAGGCTGCGCACCGTCTCGGCCACGCTGCGCTCCAGCCGCCTGACGTCGTCGAGACGCGCGTCGATCTCCGCCCGGCCGGCCGGGGTGAGCTCGTAGGTGGCCTTGCGCCCGGCCCCCGGTGAGCCTGGCGACCCATGCGGGCCGCCCTGCGCCCCGGCACCGGACCCCGGGACGGAGCGACGCACCAGCCCCTCCTCCTCGAGCCGCGCCAGGCGCGGATAGATGGTCCCGGCGCTGGGGCGGTAGGTGCCGCCGAAACGCCGGGTGAGCTCGGTGATGAGCTCGTACCCATGCCGGGGCCCGTCCAGGAGCAGCACCAGGAGGTACAGGCGCAGCTCCCCGTGGGCGAACACCGGAGGCACTACAGCTCCACGGGCGACTGGTCCGCGGGCACGGTGCCGGACGGAGCGTCGGCGGCCGCGTCCTGCGGCCCGCCGATCACCGTGACGTCACCGGAGACGCCGGTCACCCGCAGGTGCATGACGCCGGGACCGGCCGACCGGTCGCCGCCGACGACCTTCGAGCCGCCGCCCGTGAACTGCAGGCCGCCCAGGGTCACCCGTCCGCTGACGCTCTGCACGGAGACCTCGACGGCCCGCTCGTCGGGCACCCGCAGGAGCATGTTCCCGGACACGGTGTTGACCCGGACGGTGTGCGGCTGGTTCACCAGGTCGAACGTCACGTCCCCGGACACCGAGGACGACGTGACCGAGTCGGCGGAAGCGCTCACCACGACGTCGGCGGACACGGTGTTGCTCGTGACGTCCCCGACATGGTCGCGGACCGTCACCTCGCCGGAGACGGTGTTCAGCTTGAGGTCGCCGGCCGTGCGGGAGACCAGCAGCGACCCGGAGACGGTGGACGCCGACGCGCCCGCCGTCGTACCGGCGAGGAGGCCCTCACCGCGGACCGTACCGAGCCGCACGGCGGTTCCGGCCGGCACCGCTACGTGGATGTCGGCGCGGGCCTTTCCGCCGAAGTCGGCGAACCGCTTCATGAACGAGCCCCAGCCCGACAGGCCGCTCTCGTGCTCGATCACCAGGCGCCCCGCGTCGAGGCGGACCTCGAGCGACCGGCCCTCCACCGAGTGCACCTCGACCCGGACCACCGGCTCGTCGTGCGCCACGATGTCGAGCCGTCCGTCGACGACATGGGCGTCGACGCTGGCCACACCGTCCAGCTCGATGGTCTGCGGACCGGTGACGGTCCAGCTGTCTGCGCTCATGGGTTCCTCCGGTGCTCGTGACTCGCTGGGACCGTCGCTGCCTCAACGCGATATATCGCGTTGACGTCAGTCACGATATATCGCGTTCGCTCGCCCGGCAACCCCTTTGCGGCCGGACAACCTCACGATCTGTGGGATCATGGAGCCATTCAGTCCGTCACCTGTCAGGAGACACCCATGAGCAAGCGCGGTCGTAAGCGCCGTAGCCGCAAGGGCTCGGCCGCCAACCACGGCAAGCGTCCCAACGCCTGAGCCGGCTCAAGCGTCCGTCAGGACCATGAGCCGCCCAGCCAGGGCACGCGAAAGGGCCGGGAACCCAATGGGTCCCGGCCCTTCGTCATGCCCGCCCGCGGTCAGCCAGGCGGGTCAGGTCACTCGGCGACGGTCATGACCGTCAGCTGCTCGTGGATGCGCACCCGCAGCGTGTCCGGCGCGCGCTCGCTGCAGGAGCGGCGCACCAGCTGCTTCACGAGGTCCTCGACGCTCAGCTCCGCCAGGCACGGCGAGCAGTGGGCGACGTGCGCGCGCATGCGCGTCTCGTCCTCCGGCGTCATCTCGGAGTCCAGGTACTCGTAGAGGTGTTTGAGTGCGTGCTCGCACTCGGACTCCCCCGCCGTGTCGTGCGGGATGGGTTGGATGTTGTTCACTGCGCACCTCCGGGCGCCTGGCTGACGAGTCCTCGCTGGGCGGCATAGTCGGCGAGGAGCTCACGCAGCTGCCGTCGTCCGCGGTGGAGCCGGGACATCACCGTCCCGATCGGAGTTCCCATGATCTCGGCGATCTCCTTGTAGGGGAAGCCCTCGACGTCGGCGTAGTACACGACCATCCGTCGATCCTCCGGGAGCTCGGCGAGCGCCCGCTTCACATCACTGTCGGGCAGCCGGTCCAGCGCCTCGACCTCCGCCGAGCGCAGGCCGCGCGACGTGTGCGACGCCGCGCGCGCGATCTGCCAGTCCTCGACGTCCTCCGCCTGGGACTGCTGCGGCTCGCGCTGCTTCTTGCGATAGCTGTTGATGAACGTGTTCGTGAGGATGCGGTACAGCCAGGCCTTCAGGTTGGTGCCCGGCCGGTACTGGTGGAACGCGGCGAACGCCTTGGCGAACGTCTCCTGCACCAGATCCTCGGCGTCGGCGGGGTTGCGCGTCATGCGCAGCGCCGCGGAGTACAGCTGGTCGAGGTACTGGAGCGCGTCCCGCTCGAACCGCGCGGCGCGAGCCGCGGCGTCCTCCTCCTGCGGGGAGCGCTCGGTGCTCTCGTCGTCGCCGGCCTCACCGGTGACCGCAGGGCTCGTCGCGGTGCCGGTCACGGCGCTGGGCTCAGTGGTGCTCTCGGCCGCGGTCGCTTCCGTGGATCCGACAACACCCTCGCTCGCGCTGTTGTCGGGGCGCGCCCCGACATCGGTGCCGACCTCGTCGGCACCCTGGTTCTGCTCGCGGGAAGTGTCAGTCATCGCACTTGAGCCTAGCCTCGTCGGCCAGCCCGTGTTCGCCAGGGCCGCCGACAAGGCGTCCGCCGTGGCCTTCGCCGAGGACAGCACGGAGTCGACGTCGGTGCCGAGCAGGTGCGGCGGGACCGCGCCGAACATCACGGGCGGCACCTGCGCACCCGACGTCGCACCTGCGGTCATGCCCGACATCAGGTTCGTTCCCGTGCCGATCGTTCCGTCGGCCATCATGCCGACCGCTGTATCCGTCACCGTGTCGATCACCCTGCTCTTCACCAGATCCTTCTCGAGGCATCGCTCCACGAGGGGTTCAACCTTCGCCCCCGGCGTCGAATTCCCGGTGTGTTCCCGTGTCGCCATCCTGCTGCATTCGTCGCTCTCATCTGCCAAGGTGGAGGCATGCTGCTTCGACACATCGCGCGACCCCTGCTGGCATCGTCGTTCATCTACGACGGGGTGCAGGCTGCCCGGAACCCGAGCGAGCACGTGGCCGCGGCCAGGTCCGGGTCCGCCCTGGCCACCCGGGCGCTGGGCGCCGAGCCGCTCAGCGAGAAGCAGGTCACCACGCTCGTCCGCGCCCACGGGATCGCCACCGCGGCCGCCGGCACGCTGCTCGCGCTCGGCAAGGCGCCACGCGCCTCCGCGCTCGCGCTGGCCCTGCTCACGCTGCCGCTCGCCGTGGTGAACCAGCCCTTCACCGCCCCGAAGGAAGAGCGCCCCGTACGCACCGACCGGTTCCTGCACAGCCTCGCCTCCGTGGGCGCGGCCCTCATCGCGGGTGCCGACCTCGAAGGCCGGCCGGGGCTGTCCTGGCGGGTCCAGCAGGCACGTGCCGCACGCGCTGAGGCAAAGGCGGCAGTCGTCAAGGTCTGACGCAGGGCGACACAAAGCCGCTGCTCCGGCGCGGTCCGCGATAATCTCGGCACATGACCTCCTCCACCACCGCGCCCGCACCGACATGGGAGGCGCCGCTGGCCGGCGCCCCGCTGGACGCGACGGTCGAGATACCCGGCAGCAAGTCGCTCACCAACCGGCTCCTGGTGCTCGCGGCGCTCGCAGAAGGACCCGGCACCCTGCGCGGGGCCCTGCGCAGCCGGGACGCCGACCTCATGATCCGCGCCCTGCGCACCCTGGGCGCCCGCATCGAGGTGGGCGACCACCCGAGCACCCTCCACGTGACACCCGGCCCCGTGGCCGGCGGCACCGAGGTGGACACCGGCCTGGCCGGCACCGTCATGCGGTTCCTGCCCCCGTTCGCGGCGCTCGCCGACGGCCCGGTCCGGTTCGACGGCGACCCCGAGGCCCGGGTCCGCCCGATGCTGCCCGTGCTGGCGGCGCTGCGCACCCTCGGCATCACGGTGCACGACCCCGAGGCCAGGCCGGAGTCCGCCGACCTGCCCACCCACCTCCCGTTCACCGTGGAGGGCCGGGGCAGTGTGCCGGGCGGCGCCGTCGACGTCGACGCCTCGGAGTCCTCGCAGTTCGTCTCCGGCCTCCTGCTCGCGGCCGCGCGTTTCGAGCGTGGCCTCACCCTGCGGCACATCGGCGCCACCCTGCCGAGCCTGCCGCACATCGAGATGACGGTCGCCACGCTGCGCGACGCCGGCGTCGTGGTCGACGACTCGCGCGACGGCATGTGGGGCGTCTCGCCCGGTCCGATCGCCGCGCGCGACGTCCGCGTCGAGCCCGACCTCTCCAACGCGGCGCCGTTCCTGGCCTCCGCCCTGGTGGCCGGTGGCACCGTCCGCATCCCCGGCTGGCCGACGCTGACCACCCAGCCCGGCGCCATGGTTCCCGAGCTGCTGGAGCGCATGGGCGGCACCTACACCCTTGCCGACGGCGTGCTCGCCGTGACGGGGACGGGCGAGATCCACGGGATCGATGTCGACCTGCGTGCCGGGGGCGAGCTCGCACCCACCTTCGCGGCGCTGGCAGCGCTGGCCGACTCTCCCTCCAGGCTCCGCGGCATCGCGCACCTGCGTGGCCACGAGACCGACCGCCTGGCGGCGCTGGCCCGCGAGATCACGCGGCTCGGCGGACAGGCCGAGGAGACCCGCGACGGCCTGGTGATCACCCCCCGGCCGCTGCGTGGCGACGTCGTGCGCACCTACGCGGACCACCGCATGGCGACGTCCGCCGCGCTGCTCGGGCTGCGCGTGCCCGGCGTGCGGGTGGAGAACGTCGGCACGACGGCGAAGACGCTGCCCGACTTCACCGGCATGTGGCTCCGCATGCTCGGCTCGGCCTCCTGATGGGCGTCTGCTGATGGTCGTCTGGCTGATGGGACCCGCCTGATGGGCCGCCGTGGCATCGACGAGTCGGACTTCCACTCCCGCCCGTCCAAGCGCGGCTCGCGCCCCCGCACCAAGCAGCGCCCCGAGCACTCCGACGCCGTGACCGGCCTGGTCACCGGCGTGGACCGCGGGCGGTACACGCTCCTGGTCAAGGACGCCGACACGGCCGGGACGTCGGGCGAGAAGATCGTGACCGCGATGAAGGCCCGGGAGCTGACCCGCACCCGCGTGGTCGTCGGCGACCGGGTGGACGTCGTGGGCGACGTGTCGGGCGGCGAGGGTTCGCTCGCCCGGATCGTGCGCATCCAGGAGCGGACCTCGACGCTGCGCCGCACCGCCGACGACACCGACCCGTACGAACGGATAGTCGTCGCCAACGCGGACCAGCTCGTCATCGTCACGGCGCTGGCCCAGCCCGAGCCCCGCACCGGCATGATCGACCGCTGCGTCGTCGCCGCCTACGACGCTGGCATGTCGGTCCTGCTCTGCCTGACCAAGGCCGACCTGGCCTCCCCCGACGCGCTGCGCGAGCTCTACGAGCCGCTCGGCGTCGAGGTGGTCGTCACCCGCCGGGAGGCGTCCAGCGACGAGGCCGACCGTGCGAACGTCGCCGGCCAGAGTGCCGGCGGCATGGTCCTGGCCCCCGAGTCCGTCGAGGAGGTCCGCGGCAGGCTGCGCGGCCTCGTGTCCGTGCTGGTCGGCCACTCCGGCGTCGGCAAGTCCACGCTGATCAACGCCCTGGTGCCGGACGCCAAGCGGGCGACCGGTGTGGTCAACGACGTGACGGGCCGCGGCCGGCACACGTCGACGTCCGCGGTCGCCCTCGCCCTGCCCGTGTCTCCGTCCGACGGCGAGCCCTCGGACGCCTTCGACGGCTGGGTGATCGACACCCCGGGTGTCCGCTCCTTCGGCCTCGCCCACGTGGAGGTGTCGCACCTGCTGCGCGCGTTCGACGACCTCGACGACGTGGCGCAGGAGTGCCCGCGTGGCTGCACGCACCTCGCGGACGCGCCGGACTGCGCGCTCGACGACTGGATAGCGGCCTCCCCGGAGGAGGAACGGCCGGCCCGCGAGGCCCGGCTCACCTCGTTCCGCCGCCTGCTCTCGTCACGGACCGGCTCGGACGCCTGACCGTGACCGGCAGCTCGCGCTACGGCGCGGTGGACGTGCAGTACCTGGACGACGGCGGGGCGCGGGCCGCGCTGGTCGTCGCCGAGGACGCCGCGTTCACCACTCTCGTCGACGAACGTACGGTGCTCGTCGAGCAGGTGGCGGCGTACCGGCCCGGCAGGTTCTACGAGCGCGAGCTGCCGGCCCTCGAACGGGTCCTGTCCGGCGTCGCGCCGGTGGACCTGCTGATCGTCGACGGGTACGTGGACCTCGACCCCGAGGGGAGCCCCGGGCTGGGCGCCCACGTGGCCTCCGCCGGTCTGGCTCGCGTGGTCGTCGGGGTCGCCAAGACCCGGTTCCGCACGGCGACGCATGCCGCCGAGGTGCTGCGCGGCCTCTCGTCCCGGCCGCTGTACGTCACGGCGTCCGGCATGCCGGTCGACGACGCCGCGGCCCTGGTGCACGCCATGGCGGGCGACGCCCGGTTCCCGGACGCGCTGCGCCGCGTCGACCGGCTGGCGCGTGGGGCTGTGCCCGCCGCCTGAGGCTCACGGCTGGAGGAACATCCAGCGGTGACCCTCCACGTCCTCGGCGCGGTACAGCCTGCCGTACGGGGCCTCCTCGATCTGGGAGAGCAGCCCGGCACCGGCCGCCTGTGCACGGGCGAAGTGGGCGTCGATATCGGCCACCCGGACCAGCACCCCGTCGATCACCCAGGGCGTCGACAGCCAGGCGTCCGCCGCCGTGCAGTGCTTGCGGTGCGCCGCCGGGCCTTCATAGGACGCGAGCTCCGACAGCATCACTCGCCCGCCGCCGGCGTCGAGCTCACCGTGGGAGAGATGGCCGTCGTCGTCCAGCCAGCGTTCCGCCTCGGTGAAGCCGAAGGCCTCGATGAGCCAGTCCATGGCGGTGACGCCGTCCTGGTAGGACAGCATGGGGATGACTGCGGGTACGGCAGCGGCTGTGGGTTCGGACATGACAGACCTCCTCGCTCTCGAACAAATGTACGAGTCCTTCGAGGATCTGTCGAGCGCGGCCCGTCCGGCGCTCCTGCCTACACGACCTGGAAGCCGAACAGCTCGACGGCCCACGGGTCCAGCCGGCCGGCGGACGGGCCGCCGTCGTCGGACCCGTCACCACTGAAACCGAAGAACTCCTGCAAGGCGTGCTCCCCCAGGACCAGCGGGTGGAAGGGGAACGGGTACGCGGTGCCGGCCGGGGCCGGGTGCCTGCCCGCCCAGAACGGCTCCTCGAACGCGAGCCGGTCGCCGGTGTCCTCGAGCACCCCGTCGTCGGGCGACAGGCTCAGGGAACGCACCAGGGCGCCGTCCTGCCACACCGCGAAGGCGAACCAGTCGACGGCGCTGTGCATGGCGTGCAGGTAGAGCGTGCGGCCGAGGCTCGCGTCGACCAGGTGCGCGGGCAGCTGCGAGGGCCGGTCGAGCATGAGCGCCTGGTCGCACAGGACGTCCACCGCGGGCGTCGACAGCGCGCACGCCCGTCCCTGCGGCGGGAACACCGCGTCGCCGAGCTCCCACGGCTCCTCGCCGTCCGGCTGGATCCGTGCCGGCGGCCACAGGAGGCCGAGCAGCTCGGCCGCGCCCGCCTCGTCCGCGAACTCGGCCGCGTCCGCCAGCCCCTCCGCCACGTCGCCGTCCGCGTACACGAGCATCGCTGTCTTGGCGCCCATCTTGTCTCCTGCCGTCGGCTGCTGTGCCTGCCCTCGGCGCCCCCGCCCCGGCGCCGCACACGAGAGTACGGGCACCCGCCGACATCGCCACCGGACCCGTGTGCCCCGCCGGGGCTCGCGCTCGGCCCAGCACACGGCAGACTGGGCACATGCGTATCTACGTGCCCGCGACGCTCGACGAGCTCGACGCCGTCACCCATACCTCTGCGGCTGCCCGCTGGACCGTCGCCCCGCGCCGCGTGCACGCCGTCACGAAGGACCTCGAGGCAGGCCTGCCCGACGAGGACGCCGAGGGGCTCGAGTACATCGCCGCGCTGAACGCCGCCGACGACTCTCTCGCGCTGATCGCCGGCCGTCCCGACGCGGCACACCAGCGCGTGGTCATCACGGTAGAGGTGCCGGACACGGCCGTCGGCCCGGTGCGAGGCTCCGGCGATCCTGACGACGACGAGGCGGTCGCCTCGGAGATCGAGGTCGTCAGCACCGTCGAGAACGTGGCGATCGTCTGCGTGCACGTCGACGAGCTGGAGGCCGCCGCCGATATCGCGGACGTGCTCGCGGCAGCGGACGAGGAGAGCGACGCCGAGGCGACCGCCGACATCGGCGCGGAGTCCGAGACCGCACCGCGAAGGCGAACCAGTCGACGGCGCTGTGCATGGCGTGCAGGTAGAGCGTGCGGCCGAGGCTCGCGTCGACCAGGTGCGCGGGCAGCTGCGAGGGCCGGTCGAGCATGAGCGCCTGGTCGCACAGGACGTCCACCGCGGGCGTCGACAGCGCGCACGCCCGTCCCTGCGGCGGGAACACCGCGTCGCCGAGCTCCCACGGCTCCTCGCCGTCCGGCTGGATCCGTGCCGGCGGCCACAGGAGGCCGAGCAGCTCGGCCGCGCCCGCCTCGTCCGCGAACTCGGCCGCGTCCGCCAGCCCCTCCGCCACGTCGCCGTCCGCGTACACGAGCATCGCTGTCTTGGCGCCCATCTTGTCTCCTGCCGTCGGCTGCTGTGCCTGCCCTCGGCGCCCCCGCCCCGGCGCCGCACACGAGAGTACGGGCACCCGCCGACATCGCCACCGGACCCGTGTGCCCCGCCGGGGCTCGCGCTCGGCCCAGCACACGGCAGACTGGGCACATGCGTATCTACGTGCCCGCGACGCTCGACGAGCTCGACGCCGTCACCCATACCTCTGCGGCTGCCCGCTGGACCGTCGCCCCGCGCCGCGTGCACGCCGTCACGAAGGACCTCGAGGCAGGCCTGCCCGACGAGGACGCCGAGGGGCTCGAGTACATCGCCGCGCTGAACGCCGCCGACGACTCTCTCGCGCTGATCGCCGGCCGTCCCGACGCGGCACACCAGCGCGTGGTCATCACGGTAGAGGTGCCGGACACGGCCGTCGGCCCGGTGCGAGGCTCCGGCGATCCTGACGACGACGAGGCGGTCGCCTCGGAGATCGAGGTCGTCAGCACCGTCGAGAACGTGGCGATCGTCTGCGTGCACGTCGACGAGCTGGAGGCCGCCGCCGATATCGCGGACGTGCTCGCGGCAGCGGACGAGGAGAGCGACGCCGAGGCGACCGCCGACATCGGCGCGGAGTCCGAGACCGCGCTGGACGAGGCTCTGCAGCGGGTCACCGACCGCGACCTGCTCTGGTACGACTGGAGCGAGATCAAGTCGATCCCGCGGGGCTGAGGGGTCTCGACAGGCTCGACCAGCGGTACGGCGAAGCCCCGAACAGCGCTCAGGCCAGGTAGTCGAGCGCTTCCTTGTGCAGCTTGCCGTTGGTCGCGACCGCGTTGCCGCCCCACGGCCCGGGCTTGCCCTCGAGAGACGTGAACGTGCCGCCGGCCTCGGTGACGATGGGCACGAGCGCCGCCATGTCGTACACCTCGAGCTCGGGCTCCGCGGCGATGTCGACCGCGCCGTCGGCCACCAGCATGTACGACCAGAAGTCGCCGTACCCGCGCGTGCGCGCGCACGCGCGGGTCAGGTTAAGGAACCCGTCGAGCGAGCCGCGCTCCTCCCAGCCGCCGAGGGACGCGTAGCTGAAGGACGCGTCGGCGATCCGGGAGACGCCGGAGACGGACATCCGCGAGGCGGCGGCCAGGGACTTGCCCGTCCACGCGCCAGAGCCCTTCGCGGCCCACCAGCGGCGGCCCAGCGCCGGCGCGCTGACCAGGCCGACGACCACCTCGTCGCCGTCGGCGAGGGCGATCAGCGTGGCCCATACGGGTACGCCGCGCACGAAGTTCTTGGTGCCGTCGATCGGGTCGACGATCCAGCGCCGCGCGCCGTTGCCGGCGGAGCCGTACTCCTCACCGACTATCGCGTCGCGCGTGCGGGCCCGGGCGAGCTGACCGCGGATGAAGTCCTCGGCCGCCCGGTCGGCGTCGGTGACCGGCGTCAGGTCCGGCTTGGTCTCGACCTTGAGGTCCAGCGCCTTGAACCGCGACATGGTGATGGAGTCGACCTGGTCGGCGATCACGTGCGCCAGACGCAGGTCGTCGGCGTAGTTGTCCTTCGTCATGGCGGCCACGCCCACAACCTAGCGCCGGATGTCACTTTTCCGCCGCCGAGCCGCGCCGAGCGGGCTGATTGTTACGCGGCGGCTCCCCAGGGGCCGGAGCCGGGGCGCGTCAGACCGCAGCGGGCACCAGCTCCCGGACCCGGCTCGCGAGCCCGACGAACGCGGCCCGTGCCGGGGAGCCCGGGGCGCACTCGGCGAGCACCCGGCCCGCCAGCAGCGCGGCGTCGAGGCCCGCCGGGTCGTCGGGCACGAGGTGCACGTCGTCGACCCCGGCGTAGCGCGCGAGCGCGTCGCGGACCTGGGACTCGGCCCGCCGCCCGACGGCGGAGTCGCGTACCCGGTTCACCACCACGAGCCGTGCGGCGGGCACGGGCACGGCCGCGTCGCGCAGGTCCTCCAGGCCGCGCACCAGGCGCTGCATGCCGACCGGGTCCGCCCCGCCGACCACCACCACGACGTCCGCGGCCTGCAGGGCGCTCAGGGTCGCGCCGTTGCGCTGGGGCGCACGCGTGTCGTACATGAGGAGCTCGTCGGTCTCGAGGACCGGGCCGCAGTCGACGACGGTCCAGGCGGCGAGCTCGCGGCACCGCTGAAACACCATGTCCAACGACGCGGCAGGCAGCTCCGGCCAGCGGGACGCCCGGGTGATGCCGGTCAGCACCCGCACGCCAGGCAGCACCACCGGGCTGTGCCCGGCGAGCGTCACGACGTCGAGCACGCCCTGCCCGGCCGCGCGGGCCGCGGCGGCGAGGCCCGGTGCGTCGTCGAGCAGCCCGAGGCGGGAGGTCACCGACGACGCGTACGTGTCGGCGTCGGCCAGCAGTACCGTGCGCGCGCCGTTCGGCGGTGCCGCTGAACGCGTCCGGCGCAGCAGGCCGGAGCGGCGCGGAGCGGTGGTCCCGACCCCGGCGAGGGCCGCGGCGAGCTCGATGGCGGTGGTGGTCCGGCCGGGCGACCCGACGGGGCCCCAGACCGCGATGACCGTACCGGGCCTGCCACCGAGGTCGGGCATGACGGCGACGGGTGCCGCCACCTCCGGCGCGTCGCCACGCACGGCGGCGACGAGGTTCTCCGCGTCCCCCTCGGCCACCACGACGTCGCACCCCAGCCCCGCGAGGCGTCCGGCGGGGGTCTCCCGGTCCTCGAGGGCCACGACCCGCAGGCCCGCGCCACGCAGCCGCGCCACCGCCTCCCGGTCCAGGCCCGGCAGGTCCCCGGAGACGACGGCGGCCGTCCCTGCCCCGGCCTCGGCCGCCGCGAGGAGCTCTGCCAGCTCCGCGCACCGCCGCGCCACGGTCACCTGCGGCTGCGCACCGAGCACGGTGACGGCGTCCGCCTCCACCTCGGGCGCGTGCACCGCCACCAGCACGGTGACCGTCCGCTCCTCGCTCATCCGACGTCACCCGCCACCGGTACGACGGCGACCGTGCCGGCGTCCGACAGCGCGCTCAGCACCGTCGGGAGCGAGTCGGCCGGGACCAGGACGTGCAGCGTCACAGTGCCGTCCACGATCATCCCGCCCTCGTCGGCATCCACCTGCTCGACGACGACGTTCTGCGCGAGCGTGCTCGGCGCGGGCTTGTCGTCGGCGGCGTCCGGCGCGATCGGGGCATCCGGAACGAACCACAGGTCCACCACCGCGCCGGCCCGGATCCGGTCCGAGAGGCCGGAGGCGACCGGCACCGCCACGGACCGGACGTCGGCATCGGCGCCGAGCGCGGTCAGCGGGACCAGCTCGCCGTCGTCCACCACACGAAGCACCACGAGGTCGGCGGGCAGCGGCTCGTCCGCGGGGAGATATCGGCCCGTCCCGGCACCGAGCCGGACGTCCACGGCACGCAGCCCGTCGGCGGTGAGGGGCTCGCCGGGTGTCAGCGCACCGTCCGCGACGAACGCCGGGACGGTGCGGCTCGCCGACGAGACCACCCACGAGCCGAGCGCCACCGACACCGCGACGATGACGACGCCGGTCAGCAGGCGCGGATCACGCCAACGAGGGCGGCGCAGCCGCGTGGCCACCGGCTCGGGGAGAGCCTGACCCGGGCCCGGGGGTACCGGGGCATACGTCATCTCGAACCTTCCGCGTACTTTGGTGGACTTTGGTTAGACCTTCGCGTACAACTTCGCGTACGAGTCGATGCGACGATCCGGACAGAATGGCGCACAGGGTAGGCAGAGCGCCGGAACCATAGTGATCGAACGTCGCCGATCCGGCATCAGATAGACACTTCTTGTGGATAACCCCCTCATGTCGGTGTCTCGTGCCACACTGTTCCCATGGAAAAGCGCTTTCTCTCTCTGGCCGACGTGGTCGAGACCCTGAACATCTCAATGGCCCAGGGCTATGCACTGGTTCGGACCGGCGACCTTCCCGCCATCCAGGTGGGCCCCAAGAAGGTCTGGCGCGTCGAAGCCGCAGAGCTCGAGGCATACATCGAGCGCATGTATGCAAAGAGCCGCGAACGACTCAAGGGCTCGGCGACCACGGACGCCTGAAAGCCCTCAGCTGTACACCGACGGGACCGGACGCACTCGATGCGGAGCGACACCGGTCCCGTTCTCCATTTGCGATATTTGTTAAGGATCCTGGACGATCCTGAACGATTCAGGGCGCCTCGCTCACGACCAGCAAGGCAGTGAACGGAACCAGGCGAGCTCCACGGCCATCGAGCACATCGACGTCCAGGTGGTCCCGCCCGACCCGCGCGATCCGGCCGCCCACGATGCCGCTCAGCGTGCGCACGGTGACCCGTGCCCGGTCGCGCTGCAGCGCCCGTAGCACCGGGCCCAGCCCCACCGCGGCACGCCGCGACGTCGCGGGCGCCGCCTGACGCGCAAGCCCGTGCACCCCGGTGAGCGCCGCCAGCGGTACGAGGTGCTGGCCGACCGGCTCGGGCCGGACCCCCTGGAGCAGCGCCCACTCGTCCGCGGCCTCCCGGACGACGCCGCGCAGCGGAGCACCGGCGAGCAGGTCCAGCGTCACCACCGCCCCGACGACGGCGCGGAACCGGTCCGCGAGCGTCATCGTCGCGTGCTCGGCGCGTGTCATCTCGGAGACCAACGCATCGGACTCGGCCGCCGACTGCGCACGGGCCTGCGCCTCGAGATCCCCGAAGAGCGCCTCCCAGCGCGTGGGACCACCCGGGTGCATGAATGCCATGGGACCACCCTGCGTCATCCACAGCCATCCCGCTCTCCGGTGGACACCCCAGAGGCACCGAGGTTGAATATCGGTCATCGGACAGCATCAACCGCTATCAAACAGACCTGAACGCTTCGATCGGATCAGTAGCCGACTATCGCAGGGGGAACCATGTGGAACAACGCCCTCCCAGACACTCCATCGACGAGCGCACGGCGCGGCCTGGCCGGCCTGGCCGCCCTCGCCGTCGCGTTCACCGGCGCCGCCGGCGCGCTCGGTATGCGCACCTGGCAGGTCGGTTCGGACCTGGGTGCCGCGCTCTTCCCGGTCGAGGACATCGTCGAGCTGGCGACGGTCGCAGCGGGCACGGTCCTGTCGGGCTGGGTCGGGCTGCATGCGTTCCTGGCTCTGGCCTGTGTCGTCGTGGGCCGCTGGGGTCCTCGCTGGGCGGCCGGCGAGCGGGCGGTCGCGCTGCACGCTCCGGCCTTCGTGCGCCGTCTCGCCCGCGCTGCCGCAGGGGCCGGCGTGGGCCTTGCCCTCACGGTGCCCACCGCCATGGCGTCCGACCTGGCTTCTGGCGCGGATTCATCCGAGGACGGCGGCACCGCCGTCGTCCTCGACCTCGGCTGGCAGCCGACCGAGCGCCTGGCGGCAGACCGGACAGAGGCCCGTGCCGCGGACCGCTCGACGTCATCGAGCCAGCGGCCGAGACCCGAACGGTTGTCGCTGGTCAACCGGGGCCAGCGCACCGGAACCGGACGCGAGCCGCTGGTTGTCGTCGAACCCGGCGACACGCTCTGGGCGATCGCGGCCGGCAGGCTCGCCGCCGAACAGGCCGGCACGCCACCGGCCGACGCCCAGATCGCCGACGCCGTCACGCGCTGGCACCACGCCAACCGTCAGGCGCTGGGTGCGAACCCCGACCTGATCCGCCCCGGCATGGTGCTTCGCCAGCCTTGACCGGACGACGGCTAATCGCCCGACCGCCGACGCTCACAACCTGCCCGCGCAGACGCCCCACGCCGTTCCACCTCGCCCCAGGAGACGCCATGACCACGCTCGACATCCCACCGAACGCTCCACCCGACGCCGCGACGTCGCCCCGCCCAAGCCCACCGGCCCAGACCACGGAGGCCCAGACCGTGCCGACCCGGAACACTCCCGCGCAGGCCCCGCCGGCACAGAGCGCATCCGGTCCCGCCCGGCAGGCGCGGCCGACCACGCCCGCCCGCCGGACGCCGGTGGCACGTGCAGCAGCAGGGGCCCCGGCCGCGCCGATCCGCCGGCCCGTCACGCCACAGGTCGGGCCCGTCACCGGGCCAGGGATCGGCCGGCGGCTGCGGCGCATGCGGATCGGCGGGACGCCGTACTCGGACCTGCAGAACGCGGCCGCGGCCCTCGAGGCGGTGGCCGGCCGACCGACCCCCGAGCCGGACCCGCCCCTCCCCGACCCGACCGCGCAGGTGTGCCGCGTGGTCCGCGCCGCCGTCGAGGTACTGCGCGGCGAACGGCCCGCGGCACAGCTCGCGCGCTGGGTCACCCCGCAGGTCTACGACCAGCTCCTGGAGCGCGGAAGGCTCATGCGCGAGGCGCAGCAGAGCCGGCCGCCGCGGCCCAAGGCGCACGCGGCGACGGTCCGGCGCGTACGGATGGTGCGGCTCGGCACCTCGTCCGCCGAGGCGACGGTGATCCTGCACGACGAGGGCCGCGTCCGGGCGGCGGCGGTCCGGCTGGAGGCGCGGCGCGGGGTCTGGCGGGTAGCGGTCCTCGAGATCGGCTGACCGGGATCCGGCCGGTCAGACCCACTCGACGATCAGGTCCGCCTCGTCCCGGGTCGCCGCTATCAGGTCCGCGTTGCGCTGGTCGGTGCCGCCGGCCCAGGCCTCGGCGTCGGACAGCGGCTTGCCGTAGGCCTGGTGCCGGGCGACGAGCCGCCGCAGGCGCTCGGCGTCCGGCAGGTCGACGTACCAGACCTCGGCCATGTGGGCGCGAGCCGTCGGCCAGGCGCCGCCGGGGGCGAGCAGGTAATTGCCCTCGGTGATCACCAGCGGCTCGTCGGTGACGACGGTGCCCGCGGCTATCGGTTCCTCGATCTCGCGCCGAAACTCCGGCGCGTAGACGGGCGGGTCGCCCGGGAGCCGGTCCGCGATCCTGCGGATCAGGGCCGCGTACCCGGCGTCGTCGAACGTGTCGACGGCGCCCTTGCGGTCGCGGCGGCCGAGCGTCTCCAGGACGGCGTTCGAGAGGTGGAAGCCGTCCATCCCGACCACGACGGCGGTACCGGGTGCCAGGGCCTCGACCAGCGCGGCGGCCAGCGTCGACTTTCCGGCGCCGGGCGGTCCGGCGATGCCGAGGACCCGCGCCCTGCCGGTGTGGGCGGCCCCGGCCGCCAGCTCGGCCGCCCGCCCGACGAGCTCGGCAGTGGTCAGGCGCACGACAGGTTCTCCAGCCAGGAGCGGGGCCCGACGTACTGCACGCGGAGGGACGCCACCCGTACTGCCTCCTCGACGGCCGTCTCCAGGTCCGCGCCGCGCGCGAGGGCCACGGCCAGCGCACCGTGGAACGCGTCCCCGGCGCCGAGCGTGTCCCGCACGTCGACCTTCGGCACGCCGGTGGTGCCGTGCCGTCCGTCGTAATCGCACCAGGTCACGGGGTCCGGCCCGTGCGTGGCGACCGTGGCCCGGGATGGCGCCACGTCGTCCGGCGCGCGGAAGTCCGCCGATCGTGCGGTGACGTCCGCCTGCCCCATCAGATCGGCGAAGACGGGCCGCCAGCGGCCCGCGTCGAGCACGACCAGAGGGCGCGGCTCCAGGGCGTTCGCGTACGCGAGGACGCTCCGCGCGAGATCCGGATGATGCCCGTCGAGCAGGACCACGTCGGGCCGCGGCAGCGCGTCGAGGCCGCCGGGCGTGACGTCGACCCTGTCGGTGAGCATGGCGTCGGGCGAGACCACGGACCGGTCGCCCGTCGCGTCGTCGACCATCACCGCCGAGACGGCCAGCGGGATCTCGTGCCCCTCGGCGGTGTCGTAGATCTCGACGCCGTGCCGCTCGAGGTCGCCGCGTGCCGCCGAACCGACCGGACCCGACCCGAGCGCACTGATCAGGAGGGCCCGCGCCCCCAGCGTCGCCGCGGTGACCGCGGCGTTCGCAGCCGGGCCTCCCGCGGAGACATCCTGGCGAACGGCGGTGATCTTCTGGTTCGGACCGGGCCGAACGGCGCTGCGGTGGATCACATCGAGCGTCGTCAGGCCAGCAAACCAGCAGGTCACGGGCGTTTTTTCGTTGACTTTGGCTGGCACGTCGGGCATGTGCAGAGGCTACCTGTGAAACTGAGTGTCAGTTACCGAGGAAGTCTTGCCGACAACCAGCAGCCCATGCGCCTCCTGCGCGGCGCCTACCGAGCTCAGGCCTCGCCCTCCGGGTAGGCCCGCTCGGCGTAGACCCGCAGCGCGTCACGGACGAACGTGGCCCCCTCGGTGCCGCCGTAGTTCGCGGCGAACCGGTCGTCCGCCACGTACATGTCGCCCAGGCCCAGCAGGTAGCCCTTGTCGGGGCGGCCCTGCTCGTGGCCAGGCGTGCCCGGGACGGCGACGAGCCACGCGGCGTGCCGGGCGGCGATCGCCTGGGCCTCGTCCGATGCCGGGTCCAGGCCGGCTTCGACGGCCCCGATCCAGGCCGCGTTCAGGGCCTGCACCTCCGCCTTGAACCGGTCCTGCCCCTCGTTGCCGAGCCCGCGCCACCACGCGTCGCCCTTCGCGTACGCGTCCCGGCCCCAGCGCTCGGTCACCTCCTGCTCGTACCGGGTGTGGTCGAATCCGTCGAGCATGTCCTTCGCCATGATGTCCTCGTTCGCCTCGGGGTCCTTCTCGAGAGCGGCGACCGTCCGTTCGACCGACGCGATCTGCCGCGCCAGCCGGTGCTGCTCCGCCCGCAACGAGTCGAGGTGCCGGCGTAACGCCTTCGCCTCGTCCTGTTCGCTGTCGAGCACCCCGGCGATGTCGCCGAGGCCGAGTCCGAGATCGCGCAGCAGCAGGATCCGCTGCAGCCGCACCAGGGCGGCGCGGTCGTAGCGGCGCGGGCCGCTCGCCGTCGTCCGGACGGCGGGCAGGAGCCCTACCGCGTCGTAGTGCCGCAGCGTCCGGCTGGTGACGCCGGTCAGCCGTGCGATCTCTTGGATGGACCAGTGCATGTCTCTCACCGTAGAGGTTGACGCCGCGTCAACTTCAAGCCCCGATCCCAAGAAGTTTCGGTGAGATGCCATGACCGCCTGTGGATAACTCGGATCGCTCCAGCGCCCGCCCGCCAATACTGAACCTATGACCGCATCAAGCGACATCATCCCGGATCAACCGCTGGCCGACGACGCGGCCCTGCTCGCGTTCGTGAGGTTCCTGCACGACGGCGTCACACCACGCCGCCGCACGCTGTGGTTCGTCATGCTGGACCACCGGCGCCGCCCGCTGCCGGTGATCGTGCCGATCGATCACGTACCGGACGAGCCCGACGTGCTCATGGTGAGCAACCTGGGTCAGGCCTGGCACGAGATCCTGCGGGACGAGCCGGGCTCCTCCGTGGTGCTGATGCTCGAGCGGCCGGGCCCGGCGCTCGCCTCGTCCGACGATCTCGCCTGGCGCGCGGCCCTCCGCTCGGCCGCGGCGGAGCACGACATCACGCTCGCCGGGTTCTTCCTCGCGACGGCGCACGGGGTCCGTCCGCTCACGCCGGACTGACGGGTGCGCTCCCGTCCCGGGTCAGTCCCGGAGCAGCTCCCACTCCTCGTCGGTGAACAGCCGGGACCGGATGAGGAAGCGCACGCCCTCGGGCGCCTCCACGCTGAACCCCGCACCCCGGCCGGGGACCACGTCGATCGTGAGGTGGGTGTGCTTCCAGTACTCGAACTGGTTGCGGCTCATCCAGACCGGGACGGTGAACGCTGCGCCGTCCGCCCCGACACCGAGGTCGCCGAGGTGCACGTCGGCGTCGCCGGTGATGAAGTCGCCGTCCGGGAAGCACATGGGCGACGAGCCGTCGCAGCAGCCACCGGACTGGTGGAACATGAGCTCGCCGTGCCTGGCGCGCAGGCGCACGAGCAGTGCCGCCGCTGCGTCGGTCAGTGCGACCCGTGCGGGCGGCGCGGAAGACACCTGGGGGACGTCGTCGGACATGAGCACCTCCTGATGGCAGGGGCGAGGGTGTCAGACGTACAGGTCACCCGGGTGACCTGTACGTCTGACTCCAAGCCGGGTCTAGAAGAAGCCCTGCTTGCCCTGGGCGTAGCTCACCAGCAGGTTCTTCGTCTGCTGGTAGTGGTCGAGCATCATCTTGTGGTTCTCGCGCCCCACGCCCGAGCCCTTGTACCCGCCGAACGCCGCCGCGGCCGGGTAGGCGTGGTAGCAGTTCGTCCACACGCGGCCGGCCTCGATCGCCCGGCCCGCGCGGTAGGCGTCCGCACCGGACCGGGTCCACACGCCCGCGCCCAGCCCGTACAGGGTGTCGTTGGCCACCTTGATCGCGTCGTCGAAGTCACCGAACTCCGTGACCGCCACGACCGGCCCGAAGATCTCCTCCTGGAAGATCCGCATGGAGTTCTTGCCCTCGAAGATCGTGGGGGTCACGTAGTACCCGCCCGCCAGGTCGCCGTCCAGCTCCGCGCGGAACCCGCCGGTGAGCACCTTGGCGCCCTCCGCCTTGCCGATGTCGAAGTAGCTGAGGATCTTCTCGAGCTGGTCGTTGCTCGCCTGCGCGCCGATCATCGTGTCGGTGTCGAGCGGGTTGCCCTGCTTGATCGCCTCGGTACGCACGACGGCGTCGGCCAGGAACGACTCGTAGATGTCCGCCTGGATGAGCGCACGCGACGGGCACGTGCACACCTCGCCCTGGTTGAGGGCGAACATCGTGAAGCCCTCCAGCGCCTTGTCGTAGAACTCGTCCTTCGCCGCCGCGACGTCGCTGAAGAAGATGTTCGGCGACTTGCCGCCGAGCTCCAGCGTCACCGGGATGATGTTCTGCGACGCGTACTGCATGATCAGGCGGCCCGTGGTGGTCTCGCCCGTGAACGCGATCTTGCGGATCCGCGGGGAGCTCGCCAGCGGCTTGCCCGCCTCGGCGCCGAACCCGTTGACGACGTTCACGACCCCCGGCGGCAGCAGGTCCGCGATGAGCTCCATCAGGTACAGGATCGACGTCGGCGTCTGCTCGGCGGGCTTGAGCACCACGGCGTTGCCCGCCGCGAGCGCCGGCGCCAGCTTCCACACGGCCATGAGGATCGGGAAGTTCCACGGGATGATCTGCCCGACCACGCCCAGCGGCTCGTGGAAGTGGTAGGCGATGGTGTCGCCGTCGATCTCGCTGATCGATCCCTCCTGCGCCCGGATCGCGCCCGCGAAGTAGCGGAAGTGGTCGATCGCCAGGGGCAGGTCGGCGGCGAGGGTCTCGCGGACGGGCTTGCCGTTCTCCCAGGTCTCGGCGACGGCCAGCTCCTCGAGGTGCTCCTCGATGCGGTCGGCGATCCGGTTCAGCACCTGCGCCCGTTCCGTGACCGCCGTCCGGCCCCATGCGGGTGCCGCGCCGTGCGCGGCGTCGAGGGCCCGGTCGATGTCGTCGGCGTCGCCGCGCGCGACCTCGGTGAACGTCCGCCCGTTCACGGGGCTGGGGTTCTCGAAGTACTGGCCGTTCGCCGGGGCCACGTACTCGCCCCCGATCCAGTGGTCGTACCTGGGCCGGAACGTGGCGATGGCACCTTCGGTTCCCGGGGCTGCGTACACGGTCATGGTCTGCCTCCTCGCAGGTTCTCTCGTGCCCGCCGTCGGCTGCCCGGCGGAGTCACACCCGGGTGCGACGGTGCAGCCGGGTGGGGCGAGGTTAGGCAGCGGGGCGTTGCATCGGGGTTGCAACCGGACCGTGACCTGGACGGGGCAAGCCGGGCCGTTGGCGGAACAAATGGACATCGAAGGACGGATCACCCGGACGAGAGGCCTACCACCATGACTTTCGCACCCCGCACGACCCGCGCGTCCTTGTCCGCCGCGGCAGTACTGCTGACCGCGGCGCTCGCGCTCACGGGCTGCACGGCCGACGCCGGCGGCGATGCCGAGCCCGTCGACGTGCCGGCGCCGGCGGCTCCCGACCTGTCGGGCGGCGAGGCCCTGAGCCAGGCGACGGACGGAGCGCTGAGCAGGGACGTGGCGCCGCCCCTCCCCGAGCCGGGGACACCCGGTACCGAGGAGTACGACGACTCCCCCGAGACGCCGTTCCAGGACGTCGCCACGAGCCCGCTGTCCACGTTCTCGGCGGACGTCGACACGGCGTCGTACTCGAACCTGCGCCGACAGGTGAACCAGGGAGTCGCGCCGGAGGGCGTGCGCATCGAGGAGCTCGTCAACTACTTCGACTACGACTACCAGGCGCCCGCGCCGGGCGCGGAGCACCCGTTCTCGATGACGGCCGAGGTGGCGACCGCCCCCTGGAACCCGGAGCACCAGCTCGCCATGGTGGGCGTCCAGGCCACGGAGGCGATACCGACGTCGGAGGGGAACAACATCGTGTTCCTGCTCGACGTGTCCGGGTCGATGGACGAGCCGAACAAGCTGCCGCTGCTCGCCGAGTCGTTCGCGCTGCTGGTGGAGCAGCTCGACGAGGACGACCGTGTGTCGATAGTGACCTACGCGGGCGACAACCAGGTGGTGGCGGACTCGGTGCCCGGTTCGGAGCACGGCGTGCTGGTGGACCACCTGCGGTCGCTGGAGGCCGGCGGGTCGACGGGCGGCGCGGACGGCCTGCTGACGGCGTACGAGCTGGCCGAGGAGAACTTCGTCGAGGGCGGCAACAACCGGGTGATCCTCGCGACGGACGGCGACTTCAACGTGGGCCCGTCCACCCCCGAGGAGCTCACGGACCTGGTCGAGGCCGAGCGGAAGTCCGGGATCTACGTGTCCGTGCTCGGCTTCGGCATGTACAACCTGAAGGACAGCACGATGGAGGCCATCGCCGACCACGGGAACGGCAACTATGCCTACATCGACACCCTGGCCGAGGCGCGCAAGGTCCTGGTGGACGAGTTCGACTCCACCATGTTCGTGGTGGCCAAGGACCTGAAGCTGCAGGTGGAGCTCAACCCGGGGACCGTCTCCTCGTACCGGCTGATCGGGTACGACAACCGGCGGCTGGAGGACGAGGAGTTCGACGACGACACCAAGGACGCCGGCGACGTCGGTGCGGGGCACGCGGTGACCGCGTTCTACGAGCTCGTCCCGGCCGACGGCGGCCTGGGCACGGACCCCGGCTCCGACGGCGGCGACCTGAAGTACAGCGAACGGGAGGTCGGCAGCAGCGACGACTTCATGACCGTGCACGTCCGGTACAAGGCACCGGAGGGTGACGACCCCGGCACGAGCACGGAGGTCGAGCTTCCCGTCGGCGCGGACGCGTTCACGTCGGCGCCGACGGCGGACTTCGCCTTCGCCTCCGCCGTGGCGGAGCTCGGGCTGATCGCCACCGCGTCGGAGTACCGGGCCGACGCGAGCCTCGACGCCGTCAGGGAACGCGCGTCGAGCGCTCTGGGCCGGGACCCGTACGGTCTGCGGGCGGAGTTCGTCGATCTGGTCGACGCCTACCGCCGGGTCGCGTGATCGCTGCTACGCATCAAATGCACTGCCGTGGGCATGACGCTCAATGCATTGGCTCGATCAGAAAGCCCGATCGAGAGCGGTGCACGGTGGCAAAGGGATCCGGAAATCGTGGAAAGAGGTTTCCATGCTTGAAGAGCGCCGGAAGTTTAGGCCGCCGGCAAATGCCGATGAATGCGCTTCAGGAACCTTCGCGGGAGGTGAGGATCGTCCGGTCACCAACGGGGTCCCGGGAATCCAGGGCGCGCTGCGCACCCTGCGACTGCTGGACCATGTCGACGGCGACACGCAGGTCCTCGGTGGCCCAGTCCAGGGAGTCCTCCATGTGCGTCGCCTGGGCGAGCAGCGTCTGAGCCTGCGTCACGGAGGACGGCGGGGCGTCCGTCACGCGCTGCGCCGCGGCCGACCGGGCGTCGGCGATCGCCTGGGCGAGGACGTCACGGGTGGCCGGGTCGGCGACCTGGCCGTCGGAGTGCTCGTAGACCCGCTCGGCCATGGCCAGCACCGCCGTCAGGTCGTCCGACCGGGCGGCCGTGGTGCTGACCTGCATGTCGATCTGGGAGCCGAGGGCCACGAGGTGGCTGGTCCGGTCGGCGTGAGCCGAGGCCGCCCACAGAGTGATGGCGACGGCCACACCCGTGACGATCGCGGCGCCGAAGACCCAGGGGCGCCGCCCGCGGGCGCCGGCCAGATCGGCAAGCTCCGGCTCGGGCTGCGGCGAGTCGAGCGGCGGCAGGGTGGCAGTGTCGAGCGCGGGAAGTCGGGTCGGTCTGTCGCTCGGCTGTTCGTCGCTGTCGGATATCGCAGGTTCCGCCTTCACCAGTGCGATGGTGTTCAACTCTTCCCCCAAAGAGAGATCCCATGAAAACAACGTGTCGGGCTCGAAGCCCTATTAACTACCGATGAGAATGACGCTAGAACTACTTCTTGAGTAGCGCGCGGCGAGACCGTAATACACCTGTGATGTGTGGAAAGTCGTGCGGCCCGGTCGCTGGCCGACGTTCCGGGCGGGGAGCCTGTCAAAGGCGACGCCTGGCGCCTAGACTGGCGGGGTTCGACGACGGCGTCCGGACGAGGTCTGGGGCAGCATGGCGAAGGTGCCACACCGGGACGCGCAGTGGGTACGCGCGGCATACGAGAGCTTCGTCGGTTCCGCCGGCTCGCAGGAGCCCACGGGGATCGATCCCGTCGTCGCGGCCTCGTGGCGCAGGAGCCTCCGCAACGGTGTGGACCCGGACCAGCCCAGCGAGATGGCCGTCGCGGCGTCCGGCGATCTCGAGGACTACCGCCGCAACCACCCCCTGGCGGTCGCGATGCCCCTGGTCCGGGATCTGGTGGGCGGCGCGACGGGTGACGACCTGGTGGTCGCGGTGTCGGACGACGTCGGCCGGCTGCTCTGGGTGGAGGGCCGCGGACCGGTGCGCTCCGCGGTCGACCACGTCGGGTTCGTCGAGGGCGCGGTGTGGCGCGAGGACTCCGTCGGCACCAACGCGCCCGGCACGGCGCTGGCGACGCGGCGTCCGGTCCAGGTGCTCGGCGCCGAGCACTTCATGCGTCCGGCCCAGCGCCTGAGCTGCACCGCGGCCCCTGTGCGCGACGCGGCGGGCGGGATCGTCGGCGTCCTCGACCTCACCGGCGGCAGCGTCGCCGGGAGCCACGTCGCCCTCGCACTGGTCCGGGCCACCGTCGCGATGGTCGAGCGCGAGCTCGCCACCCGCTCCGCCGTACGGGCCGCGGGCCCCGGCGCGACCGACCGCCCGCCGGACCTCCGGCTGCTCGGGCCGCCCATGCTCCGCGGGCGCCGGCTGTCGCTGCGGCATGCCGAGATCCTGCTCCTGCTCACCGAGCATCCGCGTGGCCTCGGCGCCGAGGAGCTCGCGGTGCTGCTGCACCCCGGCGACCTGTCCCTGGTCGCCGTGCGTGCCGAGATCTCCCGCCTGCGCCGCGTCGCCGACGCGGTCCTCGGTGGCCCCCTGCTCGCCGGCTCCCGTCCCTACCGGCTCACCCGGCCCCTGCGGTCCGACGTCGGCACGGTGCGCTCCCGGCTCCGGCGCGGCGACGTGCGCGGCGCGCTCTCCGCCTACCCCGAATCCCTGCTGCGGCGGTCGGTCGCGCCCGGCGTCGAGCGGCTGCGCGAAGAGCTCGAGGCAGAGGTCCGCGAGGCGGTGCACGCCTGCGACGACGTGGCCGCCGTCGAGCAGTGGACCGCCCGTAGCGAGGGGGCGGACGATCACGCCGCCTGGACGCGGCTGGCCCGGCTCGCACCGCCCGGCGGGCCGCAGTCGGTGCGGGCATTGGCGCACCTGCGCGTACTGGAGCGACGCCTGTCCTGAGCCGGGATCTTTTCGGCGGGGCCGGGTGTTGCCCTGACTGTCAGTGCACGTGCTCTACGAGGAGGCCCCATGCCCGCGCCCATCGACACTTCGGACAAGATCGCGCAGTACGCCCACCCGGAACGACTGGTGAGCACCGCGTGGCTGGCCGAGCACCTGAAGGACCCGGGGATCGTCGTGGTGGAGTCCGACGAGGACGTGCTGCTCTACGAGACCGGCCACATCCCCGGCGCCGTGAAGGTCGACTGGCACACCGAGCTGCAGCACCCCGAGATGCGCGACTACCTGGACGGCGCGGCGTTCGCGGCCCTCATGGGCGCCAAGGGCATCACGCGCGACACGACGATCGTCCTGTACGGCGACAAGAACAACTGGTGGGCCGCGTACACGGCCTGGGTGTTCACGCTGTTCGGGCACTCCGACGTACGCCTGCTCGACGGCGGCCGTGGCCTGTGGAGCGCCGAGGGCCGCGAGCTCACCACGGACGTCCCGGCGCCCGCGCCCGTCGAGTACCCCGTGGTCGAGCGGGACGACACCGCGATCCGCGCCTTCCGCGAGGACGTCCTCGGCCACCTCGGCAACGGCCCGCTGGTCGACATCCGCTCCCCGCAGGAGTACACGGGCGAGCGCATCGCCATCCCGGACTACCCGGAGGAGGGCGTGCTGCGCGGCGGCCACATCCCCACCGCACGCAACGTCCCGTGGGCGACGGCGGTCGCCGAGGACGGCACGTACAAGTCGCGCGAGGAGCTCGAGGCCATCTACACCGCGGGCCTCGGCATGAGCCCGGACGACGCCGTCGTCACCTACTGCCGGATCGGCGAGCGTTCGAGCCACACCTGGTTCGCGCTCACCCACCTGCTCGGCTACACGAACGTGCGCAACTACGACGGCTCCTGGACCGAGTGGGGCAACGCGGTCCGCGTGCCGGTGGCCACGGGTACCGAGCCGGGCACCGTCTAACCCGCCGAACGTGTCAGACGTACAGGTCACCCGGGTGACCTGTACGTCTGACACGTCCGGCGGGTTCTGACAGGTCAGGTGCGTCCGAAAGCCTTGCGCAGCTCGTCCTTCGCCCGCTCGAGCACCTCACGCTGGTCCGCGTCCAGCTCCTTGCCCGCTCGGTTCACGTAGAACGTGAGCATCGACATCGCCGAACGGTACGGGGAGCTCTTGCGCCGGTCGCTCGACTCCGCGGAGTGTTTCAGCGAGCGGGCGATCCGCGCGGGGTCCCGCCACGTGAAGACACCCTCTTCGAGGTCCAGTGCGTCACTGCCCTCGGTGACGTCCTGGGACCAGCGTTCGCGGTCCTTCTTCGACCGCTTCTTCTCGGCCATACGTCAACCGTACGACGCCGCCCGGTCGCTCGCCCGAGCCTCCGTGGCGGTGGGAGGATGAACAGATGAGCACCAACGACGTCGACCTGCCCGAGGCCCTCGCCGAGCTGCGGGACGCCTTCCTGGAGACGCCCGAGCGCGACCGGCTCCAGCTCCTGCTGGAGGTCTCCCGCGAGCTTCCACCGCTGCCCGCGAAGTACGCGGACGCGCCCGAGCGGCTCGAACGGGTCCAGGAGTGCCAGTCCCCCGTCTACGCCTTCGCCGAGGTGGACGACGCCGGCGTGGTCGCCTTCCACGCGAGCGCACCGGAGGAGGCGCCCACCACGCGGGGCTTCGCGTCGATCCTCGCGCAGGGCCTGACCGGTCTGACGGCGCAGCAGGTGCTGGACGTGCCGGAGGACTTCCCGCTCCAGCTCGGCCTGACCAAGGTCGTCAGCCTGCTGCGGCTGAACGGCATGGCCGGGATGCTGACGCGCGCCAAGCGCCAGGTCCGCGAGCAGCTGGCCGCCGCGTAGGTCGGACACTTCGGTCTAACCCAGCCGGGCGCGGAGCCAGGGGATGCACGACTGCGCCTGGATGCGCTGGAACGCGCGCACGTGCGGGATGCCGGGCGGCGGGTCCTGCAGCGAGCTGCGCGCGAAATAGGCGGTCAGCACCGCTACCCACACCGTCACCGCCTCCGGGTCCACACCCGCCGGGAGCGGCGCCCGCTCCAGGACCTCCTCCGGAGCCGGCCCGCCCGTGGCGTGCACGGCCGGGAGCATGCCGGTCTGGTCCAGGAACGCCGGTCCCCGCACGGCATGCGGCCAGTCCACGGCCACCGCCTCCTCCACCCCGTCGGCCCGGCGGACGACGAGCGCGTTGTCCGCGCGCAGGTCGGCGTGCACCAGGTGCGAGCCAGCGAACGCCTCGGCCTGCCGCTCGGGTGACGCGATCTCGGCGATGCGGTCGAGGTTCGCCGCGAGCCACGGGTCGTAGGTCGCCAGGCCTGCGGGACGTTCGTCCGCGAGCTCGGCCGACTCCGGCCACGCACGCTCGCTGAAGGTGGGGAACGCGCCGCCGTCCGGCGCCTCGTGCTCGGCGATGCGCCGGGCCAGGTGCTGCAGGCGGTCGAGGTCGTCCAGGTCCCACGGCTCGGTCCGGGGAGCGCGCCCGTCGACCACGTCCGACGCGACGACCACCCACGCGGGCTCCGTCTCCCCGGGGTCGGGCAGCTCCATGGCCCAGCGGAAGGCCGGCGCGGGGACGCCGTCGGGCAGCGCCGCCGCACGCACCGCCTCCCGGCGGTGCAGGCTCGCGGCGATCTCGTGCTCCGTCGAGGCGACCTTCACGAAGGCGCTGCCGGTCGCGGACCCGAGCGTGAGCGCCCAGCCGGGCGAGTAGCCGCCGTCGTGCGAGGCCCAGCCGGTGACCGGGCCGCCGAGCCGCGCGGCGACGGCGTCGCGCACGTGCGCCGGGAGGTCGGGCCAGGTCGGTCGGACGCGTGTCATGCGGCGATCATGCCAACCAACCACGATCCCGACGAGGCATTTCCGGCTGCGCCGGAGTGCTCGCGGCACTCCTCGCCGGGCGCGGAGTGCGCACGGTCATCGCCACGGACATCAACCCGCGGGCGGTGACCTGCGCCCGCTCGAACGTGCGCCGGCTCGGCCTGGCCGACCGGGTGCAGGTCGTCGAGGCGGACCTGTGGCCCAGCGGCAGGGCCGACCTGATCGTCTGCAACCCCCCGTGGCTCCCCGCGCGCCCCACCTCCGCTCTCGAGCTGGGCATCTACGACGCCGGCTCCGACCTGCTCCACCGGTTCCTCGACGGCCTCACCGAGCACCTCATGCCCGGAGGCGAGGGCTGGCTCGTCCTCTCGGACCTCGCGGAGCACCTCGGGCTACGGACGCGCGACGAGCTCCTCACCCGGATCGCCGACGCCGGCCTGCGGGTCGCCGGGCGGCACGACACGAGCCCGCGCCATCCCCGGGCGAACGACGCCGCCGACGTGCTGCACGAAGCACGACGGCGCGAGGTCACTTCCCTGTGGCGGCTGATACCTGGCGTCTGATTCCTGACGCTTGATTCCTGCCTTCGACACCTGATACCTGATCTGGACGACCGTCCTGTATCACCACTGTGATGTCGGAGTTACGGGCTTTTCCTATCACTCTTCCCCCGGGTTCGATCCTGGATTGTCTCGTTTCATTCCGCACACCCCTCAATGCGTTCCGATTGACAGGGTGAAAAGTGCGTCTGACTCTTCTCCATGGAACACACGAGTGTGCTCTACCGCTGTTTCGACGGAGCTATTCGAGGGGAAATACCATGATCCGAGGATTCCGTGCAGTCAGCCGAGCTGTCGTTACCGTGGCCGTCTCGGCGGGCATGGTCTGCGCAGCCACGACAGGGGCAAGCGCCCTGGTGACGGCCGAGGGCGATGCGCCCGCGGCCGCGGTCACCGCAACCGATCCGGTGCCGGAGGTCGCGGCTGAGCCCGAGGCCGCTCCGGAAGCAGCGCCCGAGGTCGAGGCAGTGCCGGAGGCCGCGACCGAGGTCGAGGCAGTGCCCGACGTCGCGACCGAGACCGAGGCGGTACCTGACGTCGCGACCGAGACCGAGGCGGTACCTGACGTCGCGACCGAGGTCGAGGCAGTTCCTGACGTCGCGACCGAGACCGAGGCAGTACCGGACGTCGCGACCGAGGCCGTAGCGGTACCGGAAGCCTCGACCGCGGTCGAGGCAGTTCCTGACGCTCCGGCCGACCTTCCGGTGCCGGACGTCCCCGTGCCGGACCTCCCGGTCCCGGACCTCCCGGTGCCGCTCCCGGTTCCTGACCTCGGCCTGCTGGACGGCCTGCTCGCCACGCTCGGCGACCTGCTCGGTTCGCTCCTCGGCAGCCTCGGCCTTCCCCTGCCCCTTCCTCTCCCCCTTCCCCTTCCGGGAATGTGACGAGCTCGCCGGACGTCGCCAGCACGGCCGGTATCTGACGTCTTTTCCGCCAGCTGTTCGCGAACGGTGGGGCTGGTGCAAAAGACTACCGGTGAGGCCCTTTCCCGAATTTCGGGAAAGGGCCTCACTGCTTTGTGAACGACCGGATCGCGCATTTCATCACCGCACGTCGAACGCAGTTCCTGATTACTCGAGAACCTGCGCGATCCGGCGCACCGCCTCGTGGAGTTGGTCGGGGGTGCTCGCGGCATAGCCGATCACCAGGCCTGATGGCCCGTCGCCCAGCCGGTGCGCCGAGAGCGGCTGCACGCGGACCCCGGCCCCGCCCGCACGCCGGACGACTGCCGCGTCGTCGATACCCGGCACCGTCACCAGCAGGTGCAGGCCAGCGGCCACCCCGTGGGCGGTGCTGCCCGGCAGATGGGTCGCGAGCGCCGCGAGCAGGGCGTCCCGGCGGGCACGATGCCGCCGTCGGACCTGGCGGAGATGGCGTTCGAACCCACCGGTGGTGATGAAGTGGGCCAGTGCGAGCTGGGACAGCGCGGGACCGGCGAGGTCGGACCAGTAGCGGGCCTCGACCAGCTCGGCCTGCAGCGCGGCGGGCGCGAGCAGCCAGCCGATCCGGATCGCCGGGGCGAGCGACTTGGACACGCTGCCGAGGTGGACCACGTGGTCGGGCGCGAGCGCGCGCAGCGCGGGCACGGGCGGGCGGTCGTAGCGGTGCTCGGCGTCGTAGTCGTCCTCGATGACCAGCCGGCCGGGCAGGCCACCGGTGCCCGACGGCGGTGCGGCGCGCGCCCAGGCGATCAGCTCCCGGCGTCGGTCCGGGGCGAGCACCACACCGGTGGGGAACTGGTGCGCGGGCGTGACCACCACGGCGTCGACGCCGGTCCTGCCGAGCGCCGCGACGTCCAGGCCGTCCTGGTCGACGGGGACGGGGACGGGTTCCAGGTCCCACCGCCGCAGGTGCTCGCGGGCGCCGAAGGATCCCGGGTCCTCGAACCCGATCCGGCGCAGCCCGCGCGCACCGAGCGTCCGGGCGAGCAGCGTGAGGCCTTGCGAGACGCCGTTGATGACGAGGATGTCGTCCGGGTGCGCGCGGAGCCCCCTGGTGCGCGCGAGCCAGCCGGCCAGCGCCGTGCGGAGGGCAGGCAGACCGCGCGGGTCGCCGTAACCGAGCTCGCTCGACGCCAGCCCGGACAGCGCCGCGCGTTCCGCGCGGGCCCAGGCGGCGCGGGGGAACGCCGAGAGGTCGGGCAGGCCTGGCGACAGGTCGATCAGGTCGGTGGTCGACGCAGCCGAGCCGGTTCGCTCCGGCGACATCGTGCGGGCGGGGCCCGACGGCGGAGCCCAGGCGGCGCGGACCGTCGTACCGCCGCCGTGCCGGCCAGACAGCAGGCCCTCGTCGGTGAGGCGTCGGTAGGCGTCGACGACGACGCCGCGTGAGCAGCCGAGCTGGTCGGCGAGAACGCGCGTGGCGGGCAGCCGGTCGCCGGGGGCGAGCCGGCCGTCGGACACGGCGTCCCGCACGGTCTCGACCAGCCATGCGGTGAGGCTCCCGCGGCCGGCCTGCGCGGGGTCGAGCTGGAGGAAGTCTGCCCCGGGCATCTTGGTCCCTTCGATCGCTGCGAGTTTGGCACTGTCAGATATACCAAAGTCAGAGCAGGCTCGCGGACATGACGACAGTGACGCGACCGGGCTTGCAGGCGCCGGAGCCCATCCCTACCGAGTCCGGCATCGAACCCGGCATCGCATCCGGCCCCGAGCCCCACACCCGCCCGCGGATGAGGCAGTGGTCCGGGCCGTTGTACGCGGGTATCGGGATGGCTCTGGTCGGCAGCCAGGTGGCGGTCTCGGGCGTGCTCGCCGACGCTCCGCTGTTCGCGGTGCAGGCACTCCGGTACACGCTGGCCGCCTTGGTGCTGTTCCTGGTCCTGCGGTTCACCGGACGCTCCGTCCCAATACCGCGCGGCCGCGAGTGGGCGTGGCTCGCGGGTGTGGCGCTGACCGGTCTGGTGCTGTTCAACGTGGGGGTCGTGCGCGGCGTCGCGCACGCCGAGCCTGCCGTGATCGGGGTCGCCGTCGCGGCGGTGCCCATCTTGCTGGCGCTGGTGGGGCCGCTGCTCGGGCAGACCCGGCCGACGCCGATGGTGGTGGTCGCCGCGGTCGTGGTGACCCTGGGCGCCGTCCTGGTGACCGGTGGTGGGCGCGCGGACGCGGCCGGACTGGGCTACGCGCTGCTGACCCTGGTCTGCGAGGCGGGGTTCACGCTGCTGGCGATCCCGGTGCTGCGCCGGCTCGGGCCGCACGGCGTCTCGCTCCACGCGGTCTGGATCGCGGCGGTGGCACTGTGGGTGCTCAGCCTGACGACGGAGGGTCCCGGCGCCGTCGGGACCCTGCGGGCCGAGCACGTGCCCGCGATGCTGCACCTCGCCCTGGGCGTCACCGTCGTCGCGTTTCTGCTCTGGTACACGGCGGTCGGCCGGATCGGACCCGGGCGGGCAGGGCTGTTCACCGGGATCGTGCCGGTCGCGTCGGCCGTGGGCGGAGTGCTGCTCGGTGGCCCCGTGCCGGGGCCTTTCGTGTGGCTGGGCGTCGCGGTCGTCGTGGTCGGCGTCGTGCTGGGGATGCGCCCCGGCCCGACGCGTCCTCCGAGGGTCCGGACTCAGGCTTAGGCAGGCTGCGGGTCGCGGCCCAGGAGGCGCAGGGCGTCGAGCCAGGGGTCGGCGCCGGTCTCGGCGAGCGGCTCGCCGAAGACGCCGGGCGGTCCGCCGGGCCGGCTCGCGATCTGCCGGGCGAAGTCGAGGACCAGCCCGGTGACGGCGTCGTCCGGCCGGTAGGTGTCGCCGAGCGCCGTGGCGACGTCCCAGGCGTGGACCGCGGCGTCGAGGAGCTGCATACCGAGCGCGACGGCGGGGGTCACCTGGATGTCGAACTCGGCGAGGTGGACGACGGCGGTCTCGTCGGCCGGCCCGAACGCGGCCCGGAGGACCTCGGCGGACGCGTCCCACTGGGCTACGGCGTTCGCCGGGGTGACGTCCGGCCCCGCATAGGCGGCCTCGTCCGCGTCGCCGGTGGCGACCGCGGCCGCGAAGCCGAGGTTCTGGCCGATCATGTGCGACAGCAGGTCGGCGAGGTCCCAGCCGTCGCACGGTGTGGCGATCCCGAGGTCGCCGGCGGCCGCGCGCTCGACCAGGACTGCGGTGTCGGCGAGGGCGGCATCGTGCAGGGCGAGCATCTCCGAATAGGTAAGCATGCGTAGACGATACACTGCTGTAGATCGTAAGAGGGTGGTTAGGATCGCTAGGTGGAGCGACCCGAGCTTGGCTACCTGCTGTCCCGGCTGATGCGGGTGACGATCGCCCGCGAGGAGCCAATCCTCGAACGCGCCGGTCTGCGGATGTGGGACTACGCGGTCCTCAGCGCGTTGACGGACCAGGCCGCCCCGACCCAGGCCCAGCTCGCGGCGGCCGCCGGGCGCGACAAGACGCGGCTGATCGGCAACCTCGACCGGCTGGCGGAGCTCGGCCTCGTCACCCGGGAACCGGACCCAGCGGACCGGCGCAACCGGGTGGTCTCCCTGACTGCCGAGGGGCGCAGGGTCCTCGACCGGTGCCGGGCGGAGATCCGCGAGATGGAGGACGACCTGCTCGGTGCGGTCCCGGCGGGCGACCGGGAGGCCTTCGAGCGAGGGCTCGCCGGGCTGGTCGAGTCGTTGGACGACACGCGCGATCCTTGAGGGAGACCGCGGTCGACCTAGTCCGCCTCGCGACTTCGGTACGTTGCACGGCTGCTGATCGCGACTTCGGTACGTTGCACGGCTTCCGATCGCGACTTCGGTCGGTTGCCATGAGATCGGTCAGTCAAACGACCGATCTCATGGCAAGCGACCGAAGTCACGGATGTTCCGGTGCAAGGGACCGAAGTCACCGGATGCTCTGGTGCAAGGGACCGAAGTCACCGGACAACCGGCTCACTCCTCGAACCGATAGCCCGCTCCTGGGTGCGTGAGGATGTGGCGCGGTTGCGACGGGTCCTTCTCCAGCTTGCGCCGCAGCTGCGCCGTGTAGACGCGCAGGTAGTTCGTCTCGGTCGAGTACGCGGGGCCCCAGACCTCGTGCAGCAGCAGCTTGCGGTCCACGAGCCGGCCTCGGTTGCGCACCAGCACCTCCAGCAGCGCCCACTCGGTGGGGCTCAGCCGCACGTCGGCGCCGTTGCGGGAGACCTGCCGCCGCGCCAGGTCGATCCGCAGCTCGCCCGCTACGACCACCGGCTCCTCCGGGTGGGCGGGCTCCGCCCGGCGGACGGCGGCGCGCAGCCGCGCGAGCAGCTCGTTCATCGCGAACGGTTTGGTCACGTAGTCGTCGGCGCCGGCGTCGAGGGCGTCCACCTTGTCGTCGCCGAGCTGCCGCGCGGACAGCACGACTATCGGCACCCGCGTCCAGCCGCGGATCCCCGCGATCACGTCGAGGCCCGGCATGTCGGGGAGCCCCAGGTCGAGCAGCACCACGTCCGGCCGGGCGGACGCCGCCGCGTCCAGCCCTGCCGCACCCGTCGGCGCGACGGTCACGTCCCAGCCGTGCGCGCGCAGGTTGATGGCCAGGGCGCGGGCGAGCGCGCCGTCGTCGTCCACCACGAGGACGCGGTTGCCCGTCACGCCGTCCGGCACCCCTGTCACGGGTCCATCCCATCATCCCGACCGGAATCCGGCGCCGGTTCGCGCGGGACGGTGAGCACCATCGTGAGTCCCCCGCCGGGTGTGTCCTCCGCGGCGATCCGGGCGCCGACGGCGTCCGCTAGCCCCGACGCGACCGCCAGCCCGAGGCCGAGGCCGTTGACGCTCGTGTCGTCGAGCCGCTGGAAGGGCTCGAACATGGTGGCCTTGCGGTCGTCGGGCACACCGGGCCCGGTGTCGGCGATCCGCAGCTCCACCGCTGCGCGCGTCGCGGAGGCGGTGAACAGCACCTTCGCACCGGGCGGGGAGTGCCGCACCGCGTTGGAGACCACGTTCGCCACCACCCGCTCGAACAGGCCGGGGTCCGTGTGCACGAGCGGGAGGTCCTCGGGCACGTCGAGCGCGAGGTCGGAGATCCACGGCTCGACGGCGATCGGCACCACCTCCTCCAGCGACGCGGCGCGCAGCACCGGCCGGACGGCACCGGTCTGCAGCCGCGACAGGTCCAGGAGGTTGCCGATGAGCCGCTCCAGCCGGTAGGTCGAGTCCGCGATGGTGGCCGTGAGGATGTCGCGGTCATCGCGGTCGAGCTCGACGTCGGGCGAGGCGAGGCCGTCCACCGCCGTGCGGATCACCGCGAGGGGGGTGCGCAGGTCGTGCGAGACGGCGGCGAGCAGCGCGGTGCGGGTGCTCTCCGTCCGCTCCAGCACCTCCGCCTGGGCCGCCTGCTCCCGCAGCCGCCGGTGCTCCAGCACGATGCCGGCCTGCGCGCCGAAGGCCTCGACGACCTGCCGGTCGCTCGCCGGCAGGACACGGCCCGCAAGGACGAGTCGGTGCCGGTCGTCGATCGCCACCTCGGTGACGGGCCCGTCGTCGGTGGCGCCGGACACGCCGGACCCGCCGCTCGGCCCAGCGCCCGACCCCACCTCCGCGGTGGCCCACCTCTCGTGGGCCACCACGGTCCACGGCGCGCGGTCGTCGGCGCGTTCCTCGAGCCGCACCTCGGCCATCGCGAACGTCTGGGCGAGGCGTTCCACTATCGCCTGCGCCGTGTCCTGGCCCGACAGCACCGAACGCGACAGCGCCGCGAGCGTCGACGCCTCGGCCCGCGCCCGGTACGCCTGGGTGGTGCGCCGGGCCGCGAGGTCGACGACCGAGGCGACGGAGACGGCGACCACCACGAACACGGCGAGGGCGAGCACGTTCTCTCCCTGGGCGATCGTCCATCTGCCCACCGGTGGCGTGAAGAACCAGTTCAGGCACAGGTTCGACACGACGGCGGCCACGACCGCCGGCCACAGCCCGCCGATCATGGCCACCCCGACCACCGCTGCCAGGAGCAGCATGGCGTCCGTCGCCAGGGCGAGGTCGTCCCGCCCGATCAGCAGCAGCACTGCCGTCAGGGCCGCCGGCAGCACCAGGGACGATCCCCAGCCCGCCGCCCGGCGCTTCGGGGACAGCGACGAGTACCGGGACCCGACACCGGTCCCGACGTGTGCCCGCTCGTGCGTCACCAGGTGCACGTCGATGGCGCCCGACAGACGCGCGATCTCCGCGCTGGAGGACCCGAGCAGGGCCTGCCGCCACACGCTGTGCCGGGACACGCCCACCACGATCATCGTCGCGTTGACCCCGCGCGCGAAGTCGACGACGGCCGTCGGAACGTCCTCCCCCACCACCGTGTGGAACACGCCGCCGAGCGACTCGGCGAGCGCGCGGTGCGCCGCGATGGTGGCCGACGGCGTCGACGGCAGGCCGTCGGTCGGCAGCACGTGCACCGCCAGCAGCTCGGTACCGGCCGCCCGCTGAGCGATGCGCGCCGCCCGGCGCAGCAGCGTCTCCGTCTCCGGGCCACCCGTGACGGCCACGACTATGCGCTCGCGGGCGGGCCACGTGCCGCCGATCGCGTGGTCGGCGCGGTACCTGGTCAGGGCGTCGTCCACCCGGTCGGCGAGCCAGAGCAGGGCGAGCTCGCGCAGCGCCGTCAGGTTACCGACGCGGAAGAACGACGACATGGACGCGTCGATCTGGTCCGCGCGGTAGACGTTGCCGTGCGCGAGCCGGCGCCGCAGCTGCTCCGGCGAGAGGTCGACGAGCTGGATCTGGTCGGCCTCGCGCACCACCTTGTCCGGCACGGTCTCGCGCTGCCGGACGCCGGTGATGGCCTCGACGTCGTCCGTCAGGGAGGCGAGGTGCTGCACGTTGACCGTGGTGACCACGTCGATGCCGGCGTCCAGCAGGTCGTGCACGTCCTGCCAGCGCTTGGGGTGCTCCGAGCCGGGGGCGTTGGTGTGCGCGAGCTCGTCCACGAGCGCCACCTCGGGCGCCCGCTCCAGCACGGCCGGGACGTCGAGCTCGGTGAGCGTCGTCCCCCGGTGCTCGACGAGCCGCCGCGGGAGCAGCTCCAGGTCGCCGATCCGCTCGACCGTCGCCGTCCGGCCGTGCGTCTCCACGAGGCCGATCACGACGTCGGTGCCCCGTGCGCGACGACGGTGCGCCTCGTCGAGCATGGCGTAGGTCTTCCCTACGCCCGGGGCCGCCCCCAGATAGACGGTGAGGCGGCCCCGGCGTCCGGTGGTCATGGCCTCAGTTTGCGTCATCGAGGGCGAGATTGAGCTCCAGCACGTTCACGCGCGGGTCGCCCAGGACGCCCAGACCGCGGCCGGCGGTGTGCTCGGCCACCGCCTGCTCGACGTCGGCCACGGACAGGCCGCGCGCCTCCGCGACGCGCGCCACCTGGATCGCCGCGTACGCAGGACTGATGTGCGGGTCCAGGCCGGAGCCGGACGCCGTGACGGCGTCGGCCGGGACGTCTGCCGGGTCCACACCCTCCAGTTCAGCCACCGCGGCCTTGCGCTCCTCGATGGTCGCGACCAGGTCGGGGTTGAGCGGGCCCAGGTTGGACCCGCCCGAGGCGAGGGTGTCGTACCCGTCCCCGGCTGCGGACGGGCGGGGGTGGAAGTACTCCGGCCCGGTGAAGCCCTGCGCGACGAGCGCGGAGCCCACGGCGTCGGAGCGTGCGGTGGTGTGGGCGCCGTCGGCCTGGACGAGCGAGCCGTTCGCCTGCCAGGGGAAGGCCACCTGGCCGACGGCGGTCATCGCGAGCGGGTACGCCAGCCCGGTGACGAGGGTGAGGACGAGCAGCATGCGCAGCCCGGCCAGCGAGTGCCGGGTCAGCGTCGCGAGGTCGCTCGCCACTGTTGTGGTTGCCATCTGAGTTCCTTTTCGAGCTAGTACGAAGGCCGGGCTACAGGCCCGGGAGCAGCGAGACGACCAGGTCGATGAGCTTGATCCCGATGAACGGGGCCACCAGCCCGCCGAGGCCGTAGATCAGCAGGTTCCGCGTCAGCAGCGACGACGCGGACGCCGGCCGGTACCGCACCCCGCGCAGCGACAGCGGGATCAGCGCGAGGATGATCAACGCGTTGAAGATGACGGCCGACAGGATCGCCGAGCCGGAGCTCTCCAGCCGCATGATGTTCAGCACCTCGAGCTGCGGGAACACGGTCACGAACATGGCAGGCAGGATCGCGAAGTACTTCGCGACGTCGTTCGCCACGGAGAACGTGGTCAGCGCCCCGCGCGTGATGAGCAGCTGCTTGCCGATCTCCACGATCTCGATGAGCTTGGTGGGGTCGGAGTCGAGGTCCACCATGTTGCCCGCCTCCTTGGCGGCGGACGTCCCGGTGTTCATCGCGACGCCGACGTCGGACTGGGCGAGCGCGGGGGCGTCGTTCGTGCCGTCCCCGGCCATGGCGACGAGCTTGCCGCCCTCCTGCTCGCGCTTGATGAGCGCGAGCTTGTCCTCGGGGGTGGCCTCCGCCAGCACGTCGTCGACGCCGGCCTCCTCCGCGATCGCCCGGGCGGTCACCTGGTTGTCGCCAGTGACCATTACGGACCGGATGCCCATGGCGCGCAGCTCGTCGAACCGCTCGCGCATGCCCTCCTTCACCACGTCCTTCAGGCGGACGACGCCGAGCACCCGCGCGGGCGCGTCGCCCACCTGCTCCGCGACGACCAGCGGCGTGCCGCCCGCGCGCGAGACGGCGTCGACATGCCCGTCCAGCTCCGCGGTCTCCTGCTCCGAGACCTGCGCCCCGGTGCTCTGGACCCAGCGCTGGATCGCGCTGCCGGCGCCCTTCCGGATGCGGACGGTCTCGACAGGCTCGACCAACGATTCGTTGGTCGAGCTTGTCGAGACCCCAGCAGCCGGCAGATCCACCCCTGACATCCGCGTCTGCGCGGTAAACGCCACCCACTCCACCCCCTCCGCTGAGTGCTGGATTTTCGCCCCGTCAGACCCCGTTTGGGGGGCGAAAATCCCGCACTCAGCGGAGGGGTAGCGGGCGTCCACCAGCTCGACGATGCTGCGGCCCTCGGGCGTCTCGTCGGCGAGCGAGGCCAGACGAGCCGCTACCGCCAGCTCCTCCGGCGTCACCTCGCCGACCGGCAGCACCTCCGTGGCACGCCGGTTGCCGTAGGTGATGGTGCCCGTCTTGTCGAGGAGCAGGACGTCGACGTCGCCCGCGGCCTCCACCGCGCGGCCCGACATCGCCAGCACGTTGCGCTGCACCAGCCGGTCCATCCCCGCGATGCCGATGGCGCTGAGCAGCGCGCCGATCGTCGTCGGGATCAGGCAGACCAGCAGCGCCACCAGGACCAGCAGCGACTGCCGCGAGCCCGAGTACACGGCGAACGGCTGCAGCGTGGCGACCGCCAGCAGGAACACGATGGTCAGCGACGTGAGCAGGATGTTCAGCGCCACCTCGTTCGGCGTTTTCTGGCGCTCGCTGCCCTCGACCAGGGCGATCATCCGGTCCACGAACGTGGACCCGGCGGGCGCGGTGATGCGCACGACGATCTGGTCGGACAGCACCACGGTGCCGCCCGTGACCGCCGATCGGTCGCCGCCGGACTCGCGGATCACCGGTGCCGACTCGCCGGTGATCGCCGACTCGTCCACCGACGCGACGCCCTCGATGACGTCGCCGTCGCCGGGGATGGTCTCCCCCGCCACGACCACCACGACGTCGCCCACCTGGAGCGTCGAGGACGGGACCTCGACCGTCGGCAGCAGGTCCAGCCGGGTGCGGGTGGTCAGGGTCTCCTGCGGGGCGTCCACCTTGCGCGCCGTCGTCTGCTTCTGGGTGGCCCGCAGGGTCGACGCCTGCGCCTTGCCGCGGGACTCGGCGATGGACTCCGCGAGGGTCGCGAAGAGCACCGTTGCCCACAGCCACACCGTGATCCACCAGGCGAAGACACCCGGCTGGACGATCGCCAGCACGGTGGTGACGAACGCGCCCACCTCGACGACGAACATGACCGGCGAGGTGTACAGGACGCGCGGGTCGAGCTTGCGCAGCGCGCCCGGGAGCGAGGCACGCACCTGCGCCCAGGTCAGGGCGCGGGGTGTCGTGCGCTTCGAGTGGTGCTCCGATCCGCCCCGCTGTCCTGAGCCTGTCGAAGGAGTCGCGGGCTCGTGGGTGGGGACGTCCGGGATGTTCCGGGTGTCGATGGTCATGACAGGGACTCCACAACGGGACCGAGGGAAAGAACAGGGATGAACGTGAGCCCCACGACGACGATCGCCACCGTGGCCACGAGGCCGACGAAGAGCGGGCGGTGCGTCGGCAGGGTGCCCGCCGTCGCCGGTACCGCCGTCTGGCTCGCGAGGCGGCCGGCCAGCGCCAGCACCAGGGCTATCGGGACGAACCGGCCGGCGAGCATCGCCAGGCCCTGCGTCACCTCGTAGAACGGGGTGCCGGTGGTCAGGCCGCCGAAGGCCGAGCCGTTGTTGTTCGCGGCCGAGGCGTACGCGTACAGCACCTCGGACAGGCCGTGCGGGCCGGGCTCCTGGATACCGGCAAGGCCCGGCGCGACGACGACGGCGACCGCCGTGCCCACGAGCACCAGCGCGGGCACCGTCAGCACGTACAGCGCGACCAGCGTCATCTCCTGGCGGCCGATCTTCTTGCCCAGGTACTCGGGCGTACGGCCCACCATGAGGCCCGCGATGAACACCGCGACCACGGCCAGGATCAGCATCCCGTACAGGCCCGATCCGGCGCCGCCCGGTGCGACCTCGCCCAGCAGCATGTTGAACAGCAGCAGGCCCCCGCCCGGCGCGGTGAACGAGTCGTGCATCGAGTTCACCGCGCCCGTCGACGTCGCCGTCGTCGCGACCGCGAACAGCGCACTTCCGGCGAGCCCGAACCGGGTCTCCTTGCCCTCCATGGCGCCGCCTGCCGCCTGGGGCGCGGCGCCGGGACCCGCCAGCTCGGCCCAGGTGGCCAGCACCAGCGACGCCAGGAACAGCGCGCCCATGGCACCGAGGATCGCCCAGCCCTGTCGCTTGTCGCCGACCATGATGCCGAACGTGCGCGGCAGCGTGAACGGGATGAGCAGCAGCAGGAAGATCTCAAGGATGTTGGTGAACGGCGTCGGGTTCTCGAACGGGTGCGCGGAGTTCGCGTTGAACGGGCCGCCGCCGTTGGTGCCGAGCTCCTTGATGGCCTCCTGCGAGGCGATCGGGCCGCCCAGCGCGTGCTGCGTGGCGCCCTCGACCGTGGTGAGCGCGGTGTGCGGGTCCAGGTTCTGGATCACGCCGCCGACCATGAGGACGATCGCGGCCAGCACGGAGACCGGGAGCAGGATCCGGGTCACGCCGCGGGTCAGGTCGCTCCAGAAGTTGCCGATGCGGGCGTCGGTCCCGGAGCGGGCGAAGCCGCGCACCAGAGCGATCGCCACCGCCATGCCGACCGCCGCCGAGACGAAGTTCTGCACGGCCAGCCCGGCCATCTGCACCAGGTGTCCCGCCGCGGCCTCGCCCGAGTACCACTGCCAGTTGGTGTTCGTGGTGAAGCTGACGGCGGTGTTCCATGCACCCGCGGGGTCGAACCCGGTGAAGCCGAGGCTCCACGGCAGGAACTCCTGCAGGCGCAGCATCCCGTACAGGAAGAGGACCGAGACGAGCGAGAAGCCCAGCAGGGACATCAGGTAGGTGGTCCAGCGCTGCTCGGCGTCCGGGTCCACGCGGACGACGCGGTACCAGAGCCGCTCGACCCGCAGGTGCCTGGGGCTGGTGTAGGTGCGCGCCATGTACGCGCCGAACGGCGCGTGCACTGCGGCGAGGGCGGCGAGCAGCACGAGGATCTGCGCCGCCGCTGCGAAGACTGAGGTGTTCACCGGACGATCACCGCGTCCGGTCGGCGCGGATCAGCGCCACGAAGAGGTACGCGAGGCCGGCGAGGGTGAGCGCCAGGCCCACGGCGTCGAACGGGTTCACTTCCGCCTCCCCTGAGGGCTGACGGACGACTCGTTCGAGGAGGCGCGACGCGCCACCACTGCCACCACGGCGAAGAACGCGATGGTGAGGAGGATGAAGGCCAGATCGGTCATGTCTCAGGTCTATGCCCGACGGCGCCCGGCGGACCGCGCCCTTGACGGAACGTTGACACGTGCGCCGACGACCCTGACACCCCCCTGACGCCGGGCCCGGGCCGCCGAGATAGAACTGCAGCGAGATAGAACCGTGGCGACGTAGAACTGCAGCGAAGTAGTCGGCCAGCGAGACGGACGCTCAGCGGCCCGCGCATGAGTACCGAACGACCATCTCGCTGGCCGGCTACCTCGCTGCAGGACTACCTCGGCAGGGTGGGGCCGACGGCCGCTACCGCGCGGGCCACCTCGATCGCGCCCGGTTGGTCACCCTCCGAGAACACGGACAGCGCCACGTGGTCGGCGCCGGCGTCCAGGTGGGCCCGCACCCCGGCGAGGATCGCGTCAGCGTCACCGACGGTCGCGATCGCGTCGACCAGCTCGTCGCTCATGGCGGCGATGTCGTCGTCGCCGAAGCCCATCCGCCGCATGTTCGCCGCGTAGCCGCCGACGGAGAGCAGGAAGCCCAGCGGCCCGCGCACCGTCTGGCGGGCACGGCCGAGGTCGGCGTCCAGCACCACCGGCTGGATCACCACGAGCGTCGCGTCCGGCCCGAGCACCTCGCGCGCCCACGCGGTGTAGCCGGGCGTCACCAGCATCGTGATCGCGCCCGCCGCGCGGTCCCGCGCGAGCTCCAGCTTGCGGGGGCCCAGGGCCGCGATCAGCCGCCTCGCCGCGGGCAGCGAGGTGTCCGCGCCGTCGAGCTCGTCCAGGAAGTCGCGCAGCCCGGCGAGCGGCCGTGCCGTCCCTTGCGGCGCGCCGAAGCCCCCGACCAGCCGTTCCGCCTCGCCGTCGCCGAGCATCCCGAGGAGGCGGACGACGTCGTCGACGCCGTGGACGTCCAGCGACACGATCGCGGGCGCGACCCGCACCTTCTCCGTCGCGCGGAGCAGCTCGGCCAGCGGTTGCAGGAGCTCGAGCTGCCCGCCGAACAGCCACAGTGCGGAGAAGCCCAGCCGCTCGGCCTCCGCGGCCTGCTCGAGGTGCGCCCGGTCGTCGGCCACGTTCAGCACCAGGCCCAGCGGCCCCAGCTCCAGCTCACTCATCAACAGCTCCCGACGCAGATCCACGGACCCGCAGGTCCTTGTCCACGCCGAACGCTAAGACCCCAACCGAAGTTGAGGTCAAGGTAGCCCGGGAGCAACAAGGCGACCCCAACACCGTGCACGTGACTCTCGGCGTGTCGCGTGCGTGGTGTTGGGGTCGTTCGAGCCGGACGGCGTCAGAAGTCGAAGAGCTCCCCCAGGAGGGACTCCTTGCGCTTCTTCTTGTAGCGCGGGTCGTCGTGCCGGCGGTCGCCGTCGTACCGGCGGTCCCGATCCCGGTCGCCGTCGTAGCGGCGGTCGCCGTCGTACCGGCGGTCACGATCACGGTCGCTGTCGTAGCGGCGGTCGTCGCGCCGGCGGTCGTCGTAGCGCGGGTCGTACGCCGGCTGCGGCGAACCATAGGGCCCGGCCTGCACGGGGTTCGGCGCCGGCGGGGCCATCGGGGCCGACGGCGCGGCAGGCCGGTTCTCCGCGGCGATCTCGGTCTCGACCGAGCGGTCGATGACCTTGTCCAGCTCACCGCGGTCGAGCCACACGCCACGGCACGTGGGGCAGTAGTCGATCTCGATCCCCTTGCGCTCGGACATGACGAGCGTGGTCTGGTCGATGGGGCACAGCATCGTGTGGTCTCCTAGCGGTCGTCGTCTGCCGGTCACCCAACGGACGAGCAGGTCGTGCGGTTCCGTGACGTCGGCGTCAGCTACCAGGGATCCGCGTAAAAACCCACGCTCTCACGAGAGACCGGATCACCCAAGAGCGCGAGCCCCGAGTAGACGATGCTCGCGGAACCGTCGTCCTGGGCCGCCACCACCGCCCAGATGATCCCGGCGATCAGCGCCAGCCCGGCGAGGACCGCGAACGCGATCTTCCAGGCCGACCACGGGCGCTGCCCCACCACCTCGGCGGTGCGCGCGTTGACCAGCACCTGGAACGGCTTGCCGCCGTACAGGTACGTGGCGATCCACACCGGCAGCAGCAGGAGCTTGTAGGTCACGTCCGAGTAGCTGGTGGACACCTGGTGCACCCGCTGGACGTCGCCGCCGATGTCCCGCTCGCAGTCGTTCTCGATGACGGGGGCCATCTCCCGCTTGGCCGCGTCCAGCCCGGCCTCCGGCTCGACGTCGTACCGCAGCGTCTCGTAGCCCGCGAGGTAGTCCGGCTGGTACGCCGCCGCCTGCTCCAGCGGCCACGGGCTCAGCTTGGCCAGGTGCTCGGGCATGACCCGCTGCGTCCCCGCGACGAGCACGTCGTCGAAGGCCCGCGCGACCGTGCCCGACGCCGGGTACCAGGCCGTCTTCTGCACCTGCCGGGTCTGGGTCTGGCTGCGGCCCTCGGAGTCGGTGGTCGTGTACGTCTCGGTGACCCAGTAGTGCTCGCCCCGCTGCCCGGTGTAGTCCGACCGCGTCTGCGAGTCGAACGTCCAGTGCGGCAGGTAGACACCGTGCGCCTGCTCGGCGGACACCACCTTCTTGAGGGCCGACGGCGCGAACCACCGCGAGCGCACCCACTTCTGCAGCGCACCCTGCATGGTCGCCCGGTCGACCCCGAAGGGCAGCACGGCCTCCGGCTCGACCAGGCCGAGGCTCTCGACCTCGGCGACCATGGGCGACCCGCAGAACCCGCACTTCTGCGAGAGGTGGTCGCTGGTCGTCATGGCCCCACAGGTTCCGCACCGGTAGTCGTGGGTGGCCGGCGCGGCGGGGCGCCGCATCGCGGCGAGGGCCGCGAAGTCGTGCTCGCGCACCTCGCCGCCGGTCGGCGTCACCTGCTGCGCGTGCCCGCAGTACGGGCAGGTCAGCGCGCCGGTCCTGGCGGCGAACTCGACGCTCGCCCCGCACTGCTCGCACGGGTAGGAGCGGTGGGCGGTGACGCCGCCCTCAGTCAGCTCCGCCATCGTCAGGCCTGCGGGAGGGGCGGCGGGGTGGCGCCGAGGTGCTTCGCGACGTCCGGCACCGACGACGCCGGCTCCCAGCCGGCCATGCCCGCGCGCCAGATCAGCGTGCCGGCGGTCAGCGTGCCGGCGGCGGCCTGGGCGGCGAGCGCCGCGTCGTCGAACGGGCCGGTCTGCGCGCCACCGTTGCCGAGGTACCAGCCGGGCATGGGTGGCGGGCCCGCCGGAGCGGTCTGGGCTGGGGCGGTCTGGGCGGGAGCGGTCTGGGTGGGCGGGACTATCGCGTTGCCCACCGACTGCCCGAGCCCCATGCCGATCACCGCGCCGGCGCTGCCGCCGCCCTCGGCCGCCGCCTCCATCGCCTGGCCCGCCTGGAACTGCTGGAACGCGGCCATGCTGCCCACCGTCCCGGACGAGACGATGCCCATGGACGTGCGCTTGTCGAGCGCCGCCTCGACCTCGGGCGGCAGGGAGATGTTCTCGATGACGAACTTGGGCACGGCGATGCCGAGGTCCGCGAGCTCGTCGGTGAGCCGGGCCGCGAGCTGGTCGCCGAGGTCGCCGTGATGGGCGGCGAGCTCGATGACGGGGATGCCGGACGAGGCGAGCACGCTCGCGAGGTGGCTCACCATGTTCTGGCGCAGGTACTCGTGCACCTCGTCGGTGCGGAACTGCGGGTCGGTGCCGACCAGCTCACGCAGCAGCTTCGACGGGTCGACGACGCGGACGGAGAACGCGCCGAAGGCGCGCACGCGCACCATGCCCAGCTCCGGGTCCCGCATCATGACGGGGTTCTTGGTGCCCCACTTCATGTCGGTGAACTGGCGGGTGCTGACGAAGTAGACCTCGGCCTTGAACGGCGAGTGGAAGCCGTGCTTCCAGCCCTTCAGCGTCGAGAGCACCGGCAGGTTCTGCGTCTCGAGCGTGTAGGTGCCGGGCGCGAACACGTCGGCGATGACGCCCTCGTTGACGAAGACGGCGGTCTGCGACTCGCGCACGACGAGCCGCGCGCCCATCTTGATCTCGTTCTCGTACCGGGGGAACCGCCACACGATGGTGTCGCGCGTGTCGTCGAGCCATTCGACGATGTCGACCAGCTCGCCCTTGATCTTGTCCAGCAGGCCCATGACGTGCTCCTCGTTCGCTCCTACCCGGGACGCTCGCCCGGACGCTGCAAGCATCAGGACCCTACAAGTCCGGCGCACCAGGGGGAACGAAAGAAGGGCTCGACCTGCCCGGCGCCGTATCGCCTGGCAGCGGGCGACTGCCAGTGACCTGGACATGTGAGAGAGTTTCACCAGCAGGGGTGACACCCGGCGAACCTGTCCGGAGGTGCAAGGACCGATGACCGTCCTCGTGGCGTACAACGAGTCACCCCAGGGTGAGGCCGCGATGCGCGCCGCCGTCACCGAGGCGACGCGACGTGAGCAGGAGCTGGCCGTTCTCGTGCTGACTCCGCAGGTGGGGGCCAAGGTCCCCGCGGCGCTCGCACACCTGCTCGACACCGTGCCCGGCAGCGTCACCGTCGCGCCGATAGTGTTCCGCGCCGAGCACGCCGACGTCGCCGACGCGATAGTCGACCAGGCCGAGGCGGTCTCTGCCGACCTCGTGGTGATCGGCTCGCGCAAGCACTCGACGGTCGGCAAGTTCCTCGTCGGGGCGACGACGCAGCGGGTGCTGCTCGACTCCCCCGCGCCGGTCCTGGTGGTCAAGGCCGGCTACGCCTGATCCCCGCTACTTCACCGCGCCCGACGTGATCCCCGAGATGATCTTGCGCTGGGCGACGACGAAGACCGCCAGCAGCGGCAGGCTCATCAGCACCACGTAGGCGAAGATCAGGTGCCAGTTCTCCAGGTACAGCCCGGCGCTGGCGACCTGGAACAGGTTCAGCGGCAGCGTGTCCAGCCGCCCGCCGACCACGAAGAACGCGTAGAACACGTCGTTCCAGACGTACAGGCAGATCAGGATCGTCGCCGTCGACAGCACGGGCGCCAGCAGCGGCAGGATGATCCGGCCGAACACGCGCAGCGGCCCCGCGCCGTCGACCCGCGCCGCCTCCTCGAGCTCCACCGGGATCGTCCGGATGAAGCCCGTGACGAAGAAGATGACGGTCGACAGGTACATGCCCATGTAGACGCCGATCATCCCGATCGCCGTGCCCGCGAGGCCGAGCTGGCGCAGCAGCAGCACGACGGTCACGACGGCGGGCGGCAGCACTATGCCGCTGATCGCCAGCGCGTACAGCACCGCCATGAGCCGGGAGCTGCGCCGGGCGAGCACCCATGAGGCGAGGGACCCGAGCGCGAGCACCCCGATGACCGCCGGGACCATGACGAGCAGGCTCCCGAGGAACGCCGCGGGCACCCGGCCGTCCTCCCAGACCGCCGCGAAGTTCTCGGCGTACTGCCAGGTGGTGGGCAGGGACAGGTCGGGGTCGAGGGCCTCGCCCTGGCTCTTGCCCGCAGTGACCACCACTATCCACAGCGGCATGCCGATCAGCAGGACGACGGCGAGGATCGCCGCCACCGGCTGGACGCGCCGCCACGTTCCCAGCTTGGTGTTCACAGGACTTCCTCTCGCTTGCGCAGAGTCCGGATGACGGGGAACGCGAGCGCCACGACGACGACGAAGAGCACCAGGCTCATGGTCGTGGCCTGCGCGAACAGGCCCTGTCCGAACGTGCGGAAGACAAAGATGTTGAGCAGCTCGGTAGTGCGGGCCGGGCCGCCGCCGGTGGTCGCCTGGACGATGTCGAACCCGTTCATCGAGCCCAGCAGCGCGGTCGCGACGTTGAAGGTCAGCGCGGGCGCGAGCAGCGGGAACCGGATGTGCCGGAAGGCGGCCCAGGCCGAGGCGCCGTCGAGCCGGGCGGCTTCCAGGACGTCCTCGCTGATCGTCTTCAGGCCCGCGAGATAGATGAGCATGGACAGGCCCATCCACTTCCAGGCGTGGACGAGCGCGACCACCACCAGCGTCCACGTGGTGTCCCCCAGCCAGGGGATCGTGACCGGCTGGCCGGTCAGGGCGCTGAGGATCGCGTTCGCGGCGCCGTCCGGCTTGAGGATCGCCTGGAACACGTAGCCGGCGGCGAGCGCGGACATGACGACCGGGATGAAGAACATGACCCGGGCGAAGCGGTTGATCCTGGTGTCGCGTTCGAGCAGGAGCGCGAGCAGCAGCCCGAAGAGGTTCTGGAAGATCGCCACCAGGACCGCGTAGACCAGCGTGATCCGCAGGGACGACAGGAGCGTGCCGCTCGAGACGAGGTCCTGGAAGTTCTGCAGCCCGACGAAGCCGATCTCGCTCTTGAAGCTCGACCAGTCGGTGAGCGAGTAGACGAAGTTGAAGATCGTCGGCAGGAAGAAGAACACCCCGAGGACCACGAACGCCGGGACGAGGAAGGCGGCCGGATGGTTGGCGCGGTGGCCCAGGTTGGTGCGCACCGCGTCAGAAGCCTTCGATGCCCTGGGCTCGGGCGAGCTGGGCGAACTGGTCCTGGGTCTGCTGCGCGACCTCTTCGGGCGTGGTCGTGCCCTGGATCATGTCGGCCAGGTAGATGTACAGGTCGGGGTTCGCCACGGCGAGCGCCTGCATGGACCCGACGGACTCGCCGAGCGACGCGTGCGCGTCGAGGAGCGCCTGCGGCACCGAGTCCGGCGTCGGGACGCCGTCCTGCAGCGAGATGGTGTCGCGGTCCGCCACGAAGTCGGCGTAGCCGTCGCCGAGCCAGTACGACAGGAGCTGGCGTGCCGCCGCCTCGCGGTCGGCGTCACCGGTCCTGAAGGCGACCAGGGCGTTGGACTGGTCGGGGATGAACGTGCCGACGTTGCCGGTGGGCGAGATCGGGAAGAAGCCGATCCTCTCGTCGAGCTCCGCGGCGTCCGCCTTGGCCTGGAGCTGGCCGAAGAACGAGTTGACCTGGACGGCCATCGCCGCGTCGCCCGCGAGGAGGGCGTCCGCCTGGTCCTCGAACGTCGCGGTCTTGATGTCCTCGTTGAAGAGGCCTTCGTCGATCAGGCCCTGGTAGGTCTCGATGGCGCCGAGGATCGTCGGGTCGGTGAACTTCTCCTCGCCGGTGTTCACGCGGTCCCAGAGCCCGTCCTGGGCGGCGTCGGCGAGCTGGACCTGCACCCACCACTGCGTGGCCCACTGGTCGGCGGCCATCTCGAAGAACGGCGTCTCGCCGTCGGCCTTGAGGTCGCGGGCGGTCTCAAGGAAGCTGTCCCAGTCGGTGGGCGTCTCGGTGATCCCGTGCTCCGCGAAGACCTCCTTGTTGTAGTAGACGCCCTCGACCGCGGGGCTGGTGATGAGGGCCGCGTAGCGGGTGTCGTCGAGGATGCCGGTGATGTCGGCGAGCCCCTCGCTGTACGAGTCGACCCACGGTGCGCCGTCGAGCGGCTGCAGGTTGGTCGGCGCGTTGAGCGCGGTGAGCATGGAGCCGGTCGGCTGCCAGAACGCCAGGTCGGGCTTGTCTCCCGTGGCGACCTTGGTCTGCACGCCCTGCTCGTACGGGTCGGGGATCGTGACGACCTCGACCTCGGCCCCGGTGAGCTCCTCGAAGCCGGCGACGACGGCGTCGGGTGCGGTGTTGGAGTTCTGGGCGGCCCAGATGGTGAGCTTCGTGCCGGTCAGGTCCGTGTCCTGCGCGGGCCACTCCACCGGACCGGCGCCCGTGGCGCCGCCCGGTTCGGCCCCGCCCGGACCTGCCGTCGGGTCGCTGCATCCGGCGACGAGGAGGCCGACGGCGAGTGCCGCGGCCGGGATGGTCAGATACCTCTTCATATCGACTCCTTGGATGGGCGCAGTCATCACCGACTGCGGGTCGTGCGGGGCCGCCGGGCGGCCCCGGTGGTCAGACGAGCCCGGCGGGCCGGACTCTCAGGACGCGGGCCTGCGGGCCGGCGGGGATCTGGACACGGACGGGACCGTCCCCGTCGCGAGCGACGTGCCACCCGTCGGCGGGCCGCCCGTACGCGACGTCGACGGCTCCCGCGGGCAGGTCGAGCTCGAGCTCGGTGCCCTCGGTCCCGCGCCACCAGACGACGACCAGCGACTCGTCGGGTCCGCGCAGGCCGGAGGCCACGAGCGGGGCGGTCCAGTCCGGCAGCCCGAGCGGCCAGAACGGGACGGCGTCGACGAGCTGGGACGTCCACCGCTTCGCCAGGCCGACGCCGTCGGCGACGAGCGCCGCCTGCCCGGGCGTCATGTCGTGCAGCTTGCCGGAGAGGTAGAGCCGGCCGGCGAGCCCCGTGCACAGGGTGAAGACGATCTCCTCGTCGGTCATGTCGGGCTGCGGGTAGGCCCAGTTCGCCGCCTGCTCGGGCGCTATGCCGACCAGCGCGCCGGCGGCGATCGGCGGGTAGAGCAGGGGGTTCTGCTGGTCCGACGTCGACTGCAGGTCGAGCCGGGACAGCAGCGCGTAGTCCGAGCGCATGGCGCCGGACGCACAGTTCTCGATCACCAGGTCGGGGTGCCGGGCGAGCACGCCGTCGATCCAGTCGAGGTGCGCACGGTTCTGCTGGAGCAGGCCGTCACCCGGGCTGTCGGCGTCCAGGTCGGTGCCCGCCCCCGGCGTGACGTTGTAGTCGAGCTTGAGGTAGCCGACGCCGAAGCACTCGACCAGGCGGTCGACCACCTCGTCCAGGTGCTTGACGACGTCGCGGTGTCGCAGGTCGAGCAGGTGCCTGCCGTGCTCGGTGATCCGGACGCCGTGGCGCTGCAGGAACGCCTCGTCCGGCAGCCGCTCCGCGAGCGGGCTGCGCACGCCCATGACCTCGGGTTCGAGCCAGAGCCCCGGCACCATCCCGGCGGCACGGATCGCGTCGACGACGCGGCGCAGGCCGCCGTCGGGGAACCGCGTGACCGAGGGCTCCCACAGACCCACTGAGTCCCACCAGTCGCCGCCGTCGTCGTACCAGCCGGCGTCTATGCAGAAGTACTCGGCCCCGGACCGGCCCGCCGCGTCGATGAGCGGCAGCAGCTTGGCGGTCGTCGGGTCGCCCATGAGCGTGTTCATGTAGTCGTTGAAGACGATGACGGGACGGCGCGGGTTGTGGCGCAGCGCGCGGCGGTGCCGCGTCAGCTCGGCCAGCGACTCCTGCCAGCCCGCCGACGCCGCGACGGATACCGGCACGGTGTCGAACGCTTCCCCCGCCCTGAGCACACGGGTCCAGGCGTGGTCGTCGTCGGTGGGGCCGAACAGGCCGAGCACGAGCACCTCGGAGTCCCGGGCGTCCAGGCGGACGCCGAGCTCGGCGCGCCACGCGCCGTTGTGCTCGACCTGCCAGGCGAGCGCGGGCCCGCCGTCGGCCAGGACGACGCCTGCCGGGTTGTACCGGCCGGACGACCACGTGCCCGCGCTGACCAGGCTCCGGGAGCCGCGGGCGTCCTGGTGCTGGTGGGCGGGCAGGTCGAGCCCGACGAGCCCGGCCTGGTCCGAGAGCCTCGTCCAGGCCCAGCGGTTCTCGCCCACCCACTCGCCGTAGCCCTCCAGCGTCGACGTGCCGGCGACCGGAGCGGTCCCGACCGGGCGCCCGATCACCAGCGACGACACGGCCTGGAGCACGAGGGGCACCGAGCCGTCGTTCCGGACCGTCGTCCACGACTGCAGCGAGGTGCCGTCCTCGCGCATCCGGAGGTGTGAGGTGACGTGCAGCGTCGTGGCGGCGTCGCCCTGGAAGACCCGGACCGTCCGCCAGCCGTCGGCCTCCGTCACGTCGTGGCCCAGCACCCGCAGCCGTGCGCCGATCGCGGTAGCGGTGTTGCGGGTGTTGCCGCTGGCCCGGCCGTGGCCGACCGCGAGGATCTCGACCAGGGGCTGGGTGGGGGTCCCGGCGTCGGCGGTCGTCGACAGGGCCGCCGGGGCGTCGGCGGGCAGCACGAGCGCCAGCTCGGCCCCGTCCCGGGACCAGAGAGCTACTCGCGTCGCTGCTGAGTGATGGTTCGCCGTCGTCGGCTGGCTTCCTTGCACGACGTCATGAAAGCGCATATCAGAATCGAGCGCAAGGCTCCGTCCGGCAGGACTTGTTTCCGGGAGCTAGGGCGCCGCAACCGCTTTCAGCCGACGTCGAGGGCCCGGTCGGCACGCGGCGCGGCCGAGGAGCGCAGGATCAGATCGGGGACAAAACGCACCGACACCGGGACCGTCCCGCTGTCGATCTGAGCGTTGAGCAGCTGGAACGCCTTCTGCCCGAGCCGGACGAAGTCCTGGCGCACCGTGGTCAGCGGCGGCGTCCACAGGTGGCTGAGCGGGTGGTCGTCGAACCCGATGACGCTCACCGCCCCGGGCACGCTCCGGCCGGCGTCGACCAGGCCCTTGGTCAGGCCCATCGCGAGCTCGTCGTTGCCGCAGAGCACCGCGGTCACCTCCGGCTGGAGGGCGAGCCGGGTACCCGCGTCGTAGCCGGAGTCCGGCGACCAGTCGGCGTACAGCACGGGCGGGACCGGGGCACCCGCCTCGGTGAGCGCGTCGCGCCAGCCCAGCAGGCGGGCGCTCGGCCGGCCCGGGGACGGGATCGCCACGTGGTGCACGGTGTGGTGACCGATCTCGAGCAGGTGCTTGGTCGCGCGCGCGGCGGCGAAGCGGTCGTCCATGAACGCGTGCGCCACCTGCTCGTCCGCGGGCCGGCCCGAGGCCGCGGCGACCACGGGCAGCCACGGCGGGATCGCGGCGAGCGCCGCGACGCCCGGGGGGTCGTACTCCAGCACGATGGCGCCGGCCATCGGCTGGCCGAGGGCGTGGTCGATCGCGGCGTCGACCGTGCGCTTGTCGTCGGTCTCGACCACGGAGATGACGACCATGTAGCCGGCCTGGCGTGCGGCCTCCTCGATGCCCTGGAGCGTGGCGGCGTAGCCGTACCGCGTCGTGTTGCCGGCGAACACGGCGATCATGGGCTGCCCGCCGGTCGCGAGCGCCCGGGCGGCGCCGTTGGGCCGGAAGCCCAGCTCCTTGATCGCCGCCATCACGCGTGCGCGGCGCTCGGGGCCCACCGGTACCGAGCCGCTGAGCACGCGGGAGACGGTGGGGACGGAGACGCCGGCGACGCGCGCGACGTCGGCGATGACAGGCGGCTTCATCGGGCGGTCAGGTTCCACGGGGCCAGGCTACGTCGAAACCCGGCAGCTGCCGGGGACGCCCTTGCCAAACTTCGATGATTGACGCTTTCATAGTCACCGCACCGCGTCCTTGACGCGATCCCGGTCCCGATCCACGAAGGAGTGGAACCCAGGTGAGCATTCCTGATAGCGCAGATCAGAACGGATCACGGCGGACGTCCCGTCAGCGATCATGGCGGTGGTCCCGACAGCGACGAGGATGGAGCGGTATCGCAGTGACAGCTCTGGTGGCAACAACACTCACGGTCGCGCAGCCGGCGGCTGCCGAACCCGAGACCCTCACCGTCGACTTCGGGAGGACGACCGGAGAGTTCCGGGGCGGCGCCACCGGCACGCTCTACGGGTTCGGCGACGAGGGCGCGCCCACGCAGGCGCTCATCAACGGCGCGCACATCACCAACTCCTCGCAGAAGCCGCCGTTCGGGACGCAGCACCCGAGCGGGGACGTCCTCAAGGTCGAGGACGGCTTCTTCGCCAAGCACGGCGAGGAGCTCGCCGTCTACATCCAGGACCACTACCCCGACTGGCCGTACCACGGTGGCGTGCGCGTGGGCGACGTGCGCACCTACGACCAGGCCACCGGGGAGTACGTCGAGGAGCCCAACGGCGTGTGGGACTACCTGGAGGTCGTCGAGCTCATGGTGGAGGTGGTCGCCACGCAGTCCGACCACCCCGAGAAGTACCTGTTCATCCCCATCAACGAGCCGGACGGCATCTGGTACCAGGACTGGCCGACGATGAAGGACACCTTCCTCGCCGACTGGAAGGCGGTGCACGACAAGATCCAGGAGGTCTACGCCCGCCACGGGCTGGCGCCCGCCCGGATCGGCGGCCCCGGCGACGCTCACTGGCAGCCCGAGCGGTCGCGGGACTTCCTCACGTTCGCGAAGCAGAACGACGTGCTGCCCGACGTGTTCATCTGGCACGAGCTCGGCATCGAGAACCTCGCGACGTTCCGGTCGCACTTCGCGGAGTACCGGGCGCTCGAGCGTGAGCTGGGCGTCGGGCCGATCCCCGTCAACATCACCGAGTACGGCGTGCCGCGCGACATGGGGGTGCCCGGCCAGCTCGTCCAGTGGTTCGCCATGTTCGAGGACGCCAAGGTCGACGCGCAGACGGCGTACTGGAACTACGCCGGCAACTTCTCCGACAACAGCGCCCGGCCGAACGGGGCCAACGGCGGCTGGTGGATGTTCAAGTGGTACGGCGACCTGGCCGGCTCGCAGACCGTACGGGTGACGCCGCCCGAGCTGGACGCCGTCGACACCCTGCAGGGCATCGGGGCGATCGACGCAGCGAACCGCCGGGCGACGGTCCTGTACGGCGGCACCGGCTCCGACGTCCGCCTCGACCTGCGTGGCCTCTCGCGCGGCGTGTTCGGCCAGACCGTCGACGTCGAGGTCCGCGAGGTCACCCTGAGCGGCGCGGAGGGTCTGGCGGGCACGCCGCGCGTCGTCCACGCCGTCGACGGGGCGCGCGTCGCGAGCAACGGCACGCTGGACCTCACCGTGCCGACCTACGACCGGTACGCCGCCTACCAGGTGATCGTCACCCCCGCGCAGGACCGCGTGGTCGCGGTGGACCCCGTCTGGACGACCAGCATCGAGGCCGAGGACACCGAGCTCACCGGCGCCCGGACCTATGTCCAGGACCCGCAGGCGAACGGCGGCTGGAAGTTCCTCGCCTCGGGCGGGAAGGACGTCGGGTCGTTCAACCAGCCGACGTCGGCCGCCGACTGGACCGTCACCGTGCCCCGCACCGGCACCTACCGGCTCCAGGTCATCGGCGCCACGCCGGGCAAGCCAGGCCGGCACGCGCTGTTCGTCGACGGTTCGCACCGTGACGACATCCAGTACGCGGCCGACCTGGCGCTGACCGACACGGCCCGGTGGCAGTACCGCGGCAGCACGGAGGTCGCGGTCGAGCTCACCCAGGGCACCCACGTCCTGTCCGTCCGGGCGAGCCGGGACGGCAGCCAGACCCTGCCGAACTCGGACATCACGCTCGACAAGTTCCTGCTGACCGACATCACCGACGGTGAGCCGACCACGTACCCCGCCAGCACCCTGCGTTACGACGGCGGCGCGGGCCTGAGCTGGCAGTCCGGCACGCGGGGCTTCGGCGCCGTCGCGGGCGAGGACCAGCGGGCCGACGCCTACGTCACCGCCATGGAGACGGGCTACTACGACGTCGCCGTCGACTACCAGACCGCCGGGGCCTCGGACCTGCGGCTGGAGCTCGGCGGCCGGGTCCTCGCGGACGTACGGGTCCCGAACGGCGGGCACCGCCGCACCACCGTCCGCGCCCACCTCAACGAGGGGATCAACGAGATCGAGCTGCGGTCGGGCCGCGGCGCCCGCGTGAAGTCGGTGACCGTCACCCGGGCCGCCGAGGGCGACGCCGCGGCGTCGACGTTCGAGGCCGAGGACCTGACCCTGCGCGGCGACGCCGCGGTGGTGAGCCTCGACCCGTCGTCGGGCACGAACGCCTCCGGGAGCAAGTACGTGGGGTGGGTCGGCCAGGGTGCCGGCAACCACGTGGCCGTCCCGCGCGGCGCCGGGTTCGACGCTCCCGGCGACTACGACGTGGTGGTCCACTACGCGAACGCCGAGACCTCCGGGGAGCACCAGTACAACCCGCAGGTGGTCGACCGGCAGGTGGTGGTCACCGAGGGCGACGACGCGGCGCCCGTCGGCTCCGGGTACTTCCGGTACACGTACTCGTGGCACAGCTTCTGGGAGCGGACCATCCCGGTCACGCTGACCACGGGTACCGGCGAGCTGAGGCTCGGCAACCCGACGGCCTGGGCCCCGGATATCGACCGCGTGACGGTAGCCCCGCTGGTGGTCGGGACCCCGTCGACCACCCGGCTCCGCTGACCTGTCAGAAGCCCGCGGACGTGTCAGACGTGCAGGTCACCCGGGTGACCTGCACGTCTGACACGTCCGCGGGCTTCTGACGCGGGCTGTGCGCGGATCAGGCTGGATGAGCGCCGGCCGCAGCCCGGGTCTCGATCCGGCCGATGACGTCGTCCAGGATCGGGGTCGGGATGCCGTGGGACGCCGCCCGGCGGCGGACCGCCCCGCCGATGGCGTCGAGCTCGCCCTCGTGGCCGGCCTCGATGTCGGCCTGGAGCGACGACCGCATCGGGGCCGGGAACCCGCTCAGGATGCCCCGGAGGTCCTCGCCGGTGGTCGGCACGCCCTCCGCGGTGGCCGTCGCCGCGATCTCGGCCAGCAGCCCGGTCGTCAGGTCCGGGTCACGGGTCAGCGCGTCCCCGATGCCGGTCCCCCAGGCCGAGGTCAGCAGCGCGAGCGGCGCGAGGAAGCGCAGCTTCTTCCACAGCACCTCGGTCTCGGTCCCGCCGGTGAGCACCTCGATCGGGGTGTCCCGCAGCGCCGCGACCAGGCCGAGCTCCGCTGCGTCGTCGGGAACGACCGCCCGCAGCAGCGTGCCGCGGTGCCGGACCAGGGCCGGGCCGAAGCCGCCCGCTCCGGTCCGCAGCGTCTCGCCTGCGATGGTGGCGCCGACCACCCGCACACCGGGCAGCGCCGAGCGCAGGACGTCGAGGTGGTCCAGGCCGTTGAGCAGGGACAGCACCTCGACGGGCGCGGTGCCGGCGAGCAGTGCCGCGGCGTCCGCCACCCCCTCCGCCTTGACCGCCACGACGACGCGCGCACCGTGCGGAACCTCTGTCGCGGCCCGCAGCGGGGCGTGCCACGTGCCGAACTTGTCGGTCTCGACGTCGAGCCCGTGCTCCGTGACCTGCCTGGCGGTCTTCTCCCGGGCGACCACCACGACGTCGTGCCCCGCCTGCTGGAGCATGGCCGCGACAAGGCCACCGATCGCGCCCGGCCCGATTACCGCGATGAGGTTGTCAGTCATGCTCCACATGCTAGGCAGCCCCGTGGCCGTTGATTCATGCTGGTCTACGCTCTGGACATGGCAGCTGTCTCGCTCGGGGTCCCGTCGGTGCGAGGCGTGCCCCGGCGCGCAGCCACGCCAGGTGGCCGCCCACGCCCCGCGACACCGCTGCTCGTGGACCGGTACGGGCGCGTCGCACGCGACCTGCGGGTCTCGATCACCACCGCCTGCTCGCTGCGCTGCACGTACTGCATGCCGGCCGAGGGTCTGCCGCTGGTGCCGCGCGACGAGCTCATGACGCCGGAGGAGATCGGCCGGCTGGTCGGCATCGGCGTGCGCGACCTCGGCATCCGCGACATCCGGTTCACCGGCGGCGAGCCGCTCATGCGGCGCGACCTGGAGGACATCATCGGCGCGGCGCGGACGGCGGCGGACGACGCGATGGCCGCGCCACGCCCGGGCACGACGCCCGGCGCGGCGAGCGCGCCGACGTCCACCGAACGCGTCCGCATCGCCATGACCTCGAACGCCCTCGGGCTGGACAAGCGCGTGGACGCGCTCGTCGCGGCCGGGCTGGACCGCGTCAACGTCTCGCTCGACACCGTCAACCGCGAGGCGTTCGCGACCCTGACCCGCCGCGACCGCCTCGACGACGTGCTCAAGGGCATCCGCGCGGCGCTCGCCGCGGGCCTCGCACCCGTCAAGATCAACGCGGTGCTCCTGCCCGAGACCCTGACGGGCGCCGCCGACCTGCTCGCCTGGGCCGTCGAGCACGGCTGCAACCTGCGCTTCATCGAGGAGATGCCGCTCGACGCTGACGGGCAGTGGACGCGCGACGACGTGGTGAGCGCCGCTGATCTGCTCGGCGTGCTCCAGTCGCGGTTCAGGCTGACGCCGGCCGGCCGCGAGGACCCGTCAGCCCCCGCCGAGGAATGGCTGGTCGACGACGGTCCGGCGACCGTCGGGATCATCGCGTCGGTGACCCGCTCCTTCTGCGGGGCGTGCGATCGCACCCGGCTGACCGCCGAGGGCACCGTCCGCTCGTGCCTGTTCGGCAACGAGGAGACGGATCTCAAGGCCCTGCTGCGGGCCGGCGCGACGGACGACGAGGTGGGCGACGCCTGGCGCGCCGCGATGTGGGCCAAGCCCCGCGCGCACGGCAGCGACGCCGTCGAGCTGGCGGCCGACGCCTTCGCGGCGACCGAGCGCAGCATGGGTGCCATCGGCGGCTGAGCCAGGAACGGGCTCGTCCATTTGCATAGTAGAAGCTCGTCGAGATGCCTAATAGAACGTCGTCCAACTGCTAGGCGTCCTGCGCCTGAAGCCTGGGCTTGACCTTGATTCAGTAGGGGTCGAGGTGCCGAAACCCTAGGGATTGTGGTCGTCTGGGTCCTCTTGAATGGGATTCAGTTCGCGCTCGTGGGGACGGTTGCCGAAGCGGGACGGAGTCGAGGCGCCGCGAGATCGGTCGGTTTCCTCCGGGTGGTCAGGGGCGATGTCCGGGCGTGGTTGAATTTCGGCGTGAGTACAGCGACCGAACGGCCGCACCGCATCATGATCGTGACCGACGCCTGGGAGCCGCAGGTGAACGGCGTCGCCACGGCGCTCTCCCGCACGGTCACCGAGCTTCGCCGCATGGGCTGTGTCGTCGAGATGGTGACGCCGTGGGACGGCTACCGGACCATCCCCCTGATCACCTACTCCGAGATCCGCCTGCCCATCATGGCGCGCGACGAGGTGGAGCGGCGCTTCCTCGAGTTCGCGCCCGACGCCGTGCACATCGCCACCGAGGGCCCGCTCGGCTGGTACGCGCGCGCCGTCTGCGACCACTTCGGCTTCCCCTTCACGTCCAGCTACCACACGCAGTTCCCCGAGTACCTGACCGCCCGCTGGTCGTGGATCCCGCTCTGGGCCGGGTACCGGTACATGCGCAAGTTCCACGGCAAGTCCGGCGCCGTGCTGGTGACGACGCCGACCATGCGCGCGCAGCTCACCCGGTGGCGCATCAGCAACGTAACGCCGTGGAGCCTCGGCGTGGACACCGAGCAGTTCCACCCCGATCGCCGGGCGGCGACGGCTGACCCCGGACGGGGCCGCGGGGTGTACGGCGACCTGCCCGGACCGGTCTTCCTGTACGTGGGGCGGCTGGCCGTCGAGAAGAACGTCCAGGCGTTCCTCGACCTCGACCTGCCGGGCTCGAAGGTGGTGGTCGGCGACGGACCGGCCAGGGCCGACCTGGAGGCGGACCACCCCGACGCGCACTTCCGGGGGCGCCGTTCGGGCGAGGACCTGGCACAGCACTTCGCCGACGCCGACGTCCTGGTCTTCCCGAGCCGCACCGACACGTTCGGCCTGGTCATCCTGGAGGCGATGGCGTCGGGTACCCCCGTGGCGGGCTTCGACGCGCCCGGTCCGCGCGACCTCATCCCGGGGTCCGGCGCGGGTGCCGTCGACGACGACCTGCGGGCCGCCTGCCTCGCCGCGCTGGACTGCTCACGCGAGGAGACGCGAACGTACGCCGAGCTCTTCTCGTGGCGGGCGTGCGCCGAGACGTTCTACGCCCAGCTCGACGTGCCGCCACCGCCGGTGCGGGAGCGCATCTGGCGGCGCGGCATGCAGCGGCTCCCGGCCATCAACCTGAGCGTGCCCAGCCTGACCACCTTCACCGTGACCGGCCTTTCGATGCCGAGCCTGACGCTCCAGTCGGCGCGGGACCTGACCCAGCGGATGCATCCGGCCCGGCTCCCCGAGCTGCTGCCGGACCGCATGCCCGGCAGCGACACGGTCCGCCGGGCGGCCACGCGCATGCGCAAGATCGCTACAGGCCGACCCACTCGGACTCGCCGTCCGTGAACTGCTGCTTCTTCCAGATCGGCACCTCGGCCTTGATGCGCTCCACCAGCAGGGAGCACGCCTCGAACGCCTCCTTGCGGTGCCCGGCCGACGCCGACGCCACGAGTGCGACGTCGCCCACCACGAGGTGCCCGAACCGGTGGGTCGCCGCGACGCGGAGCCCCGTCTCGGCGGCCACCGCCTGGCACACTTTTTGTAGGACGGCGGTCGCGTCGGGGTGCGCCTCGTAGTCGAGGCTCGTGACGTCCCGGCCGCCGTCGTCGTCGCGGACGACGCCGCGGAACGTCACCACGGCGCCGCACTCGGGGGCCGCCACCGCTGCCTCGACGGCCCGCCCGACGGCGTCGTCGAGCACGTCCTGCGTCACCCGCACCACCTGGTCCATCAGTACTCCCTCGTCCGTGCCGAGTGCTTGTCGGGCGCCTGTCCGGGTGCCGGGGTCCGGCCCGGCGTCACAGCGGCCACGTGATCACCTCTGCGCCCTCGTCGAGCCTAGTCGCGGCGGCGGGGACGTCGATCAGCACGTCCGCGGCCGCCATCGACGCCACGAGGTGCGAACCCGGTCCGCCGACGACGGCGACCCGCGCGCCGGCGCCGCCGGCGTCGTCGACCCGGCGTCCCCGCAGGAGCTGACGCCTCCCGGCCGGCGAGACGATCGCGGCGTCGAGCGCCGCCGGGACCCGCCGCACGGGCGGGAGTCCACCGGCCTGCCGCAGGAGGTCGCGGAGGAACACGACGAACGAGACCTGGGCGCTGACCGGGTTGCCCGGGAAGGCGAGCACCGGCGTGCCCGCGAACCGCCCGAGACCCTGCGGCCCGCCGGGCTGCATGGCCACCGAGCGGAACGTGACCTCCGGCAGCGCGTCCTTGACCACCTCGTAGGCCCCCTGGCTGACCCCGCCGGTCGTGAGCACGAGGTCGCACAGCGCCGCCGCGCGCTCCAGGCCGGTGCGCACGACCTCGGGGTCGTCGGGGACGGCGAGGCGCAGGCCCACCCGTCCGCCCGCCGCGACGACGGCGGCCGCGAGCGCCGGGCCGTTGGCGTCCCAGATCTGGCCGGGGCCGGGCTCGTCGCCGGGTGCGACGAGCTCGCTCCCCGTGGACACGACGGCCACCGAGACCGGCACGCGGACCGGCAGCCGCGCGATACCGCAGGCCGCGGCGGCCGCCACGTGGTGCGGCGCGAGCACGGTCCCGGCGCGCAGCACCACGGCGCCCTCTGCGACGTCGGAGCCGGGCTCCCGGACGAACTCCCCGGCCTCGCGCCCGCGGGCGATCTCGACCTTCGTCGCGGAGCCGCGCGGGGCGCCGTCGCCGCGGGCGTTGAACGTCACGTGGTCCGTGTCCTCGACAGGGACGACCGCGTCGGCGCCGACGGGTACCGGCGCGCCGGTCATGATCCGGACCGCGGTGCCGGGCTCGAGCGGCGCGGGCTCGCCCGGCGCCGCGGCGACGTCCCCCACGACGGGCAGGGTGACGGGCGCGCCGGGCCGCGCCGGGGCGACGTCGGCCGCGCGGACCGCGAAGCCGTCCATCTGCGAGTTGCGGAAGCGCGGCAGCGGCCCGGGGGCGACGACGTCGCTCGCGAGCACCCGCCCGACCGCGCCCTCGTGGACGGGCACCTCCTCGGTGGGCCGGTCGGCGAGCCCCGCGAGGAGCTCTGCGACGTCGGCCCGGTGCTGTTCCACGTCAACGCGCTCGCTCATGCTCGCAACCTACCCGGGACACGCCGGGCGGGGCACACCGCTGCCCTGGCGCCCGGGCGGCATCCGGCGCCAGAATCGACCATGCACATCCACGCGCTGAGCAACAACGGGACGACGCCCGACGGCGCTCTCGTGCGCCGGGACTCGCAGTCACCGGACGGCCTGCGGGTCCTCGACTCGGTGCTGGCCATGCGGCCGACGCCCGACGTGGTGCTGCGGGCCCGGCAGCGGGTGGAGTACGACGGCAACATCCGCAACTGGGTGCGCTACTCGACGCAGCGCGAGCCCGGCGGCGTGGACGTCACGTTCGAACGCGCGGACCTGCCGCCCGGTTCGCGCGACGGCGTGCCCTCGTTCGCGCGGTACCTGCTGGTGCTGGAGCTCGCGACGGTCGGCGCCTGGGCCGAGTACATCCAGCTCGACGACGCCGACCCGACGCGCACGCGGCAGGCCCTGCTGGTCCGCACCGACACGCAGCCGCTCCTGCTGCCGGACGGCATCTCGACGTCGGCGATGCGCATCGACCAGCTCCTCGACGGCAGCCCGGCCAACGCGTTCTGGTGCGACAGCTTCGGCGTGCTCCAGGCCGACTACATCGAGACGTTCCCCGACGGCACGCAGGTCAGCGGAATCTCGTGGCGCACCACGTGGGAGGGCATAGTGCCCTGGCTCGACGCCGAGGTGCGGGGCGCGCTCGACGCCTCGGGCATCCTGGCGTAGCCCGGCTCGCGGCCCAGCCCGCTCAACGGTGCACGTGCGCCCGGTGCCCGACCGCCGCCGAGACGTCCTGCTCCGCCACGGCGAGCAGCCGGTCGGCGAGCCGCCGCAGCGCCCGGGCGGCGGCGATCTCGTCGCCGATCAGCGGCACCTGCGCGTCCCCCGGTGACTTCCTCGCGTGCCCGACGGCGCGCAGCGCGTCCGGCGGACCGTTCGTCACCGTCGCCTCCGCCGTCGTGCTGCCGCCCGACTCCACCACGGTGATCCGCACGTCCCAGGTGAGCGCCCGGGCCTGCCGCGGCGGCTCGCGCCACTCGTCCGAGCCTGCCTCGACCTGGGCGTCGACGATCGTGTCGGAGCCGGGGTAGACGAGCGTCTCCTCGCCGGTGTCGGACCACCTGACCCGGTAGGGCGGCGAGCCGTCGTCGTGGGGACACCCGGTCACCACGCCGTCGCGCACCACTCCGCCGACCACTCCCGAGGCCGTGACGATCCGGTCGCCAACCGCTGCCTTCATGGGTCCTCCTCGCGTCGCTGCGATCGGTTCCATCATCTCCCCACGCTCAGGTTTACGACATCCCCGATGGGGCCTACTCTGCTGAGCACGGTTCAGTACGCGGGGCGAGGGGGCACCGCGGGCCGTCGACCTCGGAGTACTCGATGACGAGCACGAACGAGACCAGGACGGCCGCGCCCCAGGGCGTCTCCCGTCGGCAGGCGCTCGCCTACCTGGTCGCCGCACCAACGCTCGCTATCGCGATCGATCTCGCCAGACCCGATGCCGCACGGGGCGCGACCGTTCCCGCGGTCGTCCCGTCGCTGCCCGGACCCGCGGAGCTCCTGGACCTCACCGAGGCCCAGACGCTCGCGGCGGCACCCACCTCGATGCTGATCACGCTCACGCTGGGCACCGACGGGATCGTGCGGTTCGCGCTGCCCCGCTCGGAGAACGGCCAGGGCATCACCACGTCGACGGCGATGCTCATCGCCGAGGAGCTCGACCTGCCGGTCGAGCGGGTGGTCGTGACGCTCGCCGACGCCCGGCCGGAGCTGCTGTTCAACCAGCTCACCGGCGGGTCGAACACCACGCACTCCACCTACCTCCCGGTGCGCACCGTGGCGGCGGCGGCGCGCACGCGGCTGCTCACCACGGCGTCGGCCCGGACCGGCGTCGCGGAGCGTGACCTACGGACCGACGGCGGCGCCGTCGTCCTGCCCGACGGGACCCGGATCGACTACGGCGGCCTGGCAGAGGCCGCGCGGGTCGAGCGCACCACCGCGATCGGGACCCGGCTCAAGGACGTGTCCGAGATGCGGGTGATCGGCAGGCCGCGCGGCCGCGTCGACGCCCGCGCGGCGGTCACCGGCGCCAAGAAGTACACGATGGACCTCGACATCCCCGGTGCGCTGCCGACGATGGTCTGCCGGCCCCCGACGCTGAACGGCACGGTCCGCGCGGTGCGCAACGCGGCCGCGGTGCTGGCGATGCCCGGCGTCACCCACGTCGCCGAGATCCCGACCGGGGTGGCGGTGCGCGCGGAGACGTTCGGCCAGTGCGTGGACGCCGTCCGGGCGCTCGAGGTGGACTGGGCCGACGGTCCGGTCGCCGGGATGTCGGACGCGGACGTGCTCGCCGAGCTGCGCGGCGCCCAGCTGCCGCTCGCCGTGCCCAGGGTGCCGCTCCTGACCACGACCATCGACACCGACTTCACGTTCTGGTTCTCGAGCAACAGCGCCCTCGAACCCAACTGCGCCATCGCCGACGTGCGGCCGGGCTCCGCCGAGATCTGGGCAGGGCTGCAGGCCCCGATCGTCGCGCAGGGCTGGATCGCCGGCGAGCTCGGGCTGCCCGTCTCGGCCGTGAAGGTGCACGTCACGCAGGGCGGCGGGTCGTTCGGCCGCAAGCTGTTCCACGACGCGGCGTCCGAGGCCGCGCAGGCGTCCCGGGCGATGGGCGTGCCGGTCAAGCTGATGTGGCACCGCGCCGACGACTTCCGCCAGGGGCGGGTGCACCCGGCGTCCACCCACCGCATCCGCACGACGCTCCTGGGCGGCGAGGTGCTCACGTGGGAGCAGCGGCACACGTCGATCGGGACCGACTTCTCGCACGGGTTCGGGGAGATGCTCGTCTCGGTGGCGAGCAAGCTGCCGGTCGGCGACCTCTCGGTGGCGGAGACGATCTACGTGCTCACCCAGTCCACGCACTACAGCTTCGGCGTCCAGACCAACCTGCTCTCCGAGGTCGACCGCCGGTTCAACACCGGCGCCATGCGGAACATCTACTCCCCGAACGTCGCGACGGCCCGCGAGCTCACGGTCGACCGGATCGGCAAGCGGCTGCGGCTCGACCCGCTCCAGGTGCGGCGCAGGTTCGCGCGCGACGAGCGGTCCCGCGCGGTGCTCGACGCCGTCGCCGAGGCCGGCGAGTGGGGGCGCGCCCTGCCGGACGGAGTGGCCCAGGGCATCGCGTTCCACGCCGAGTACCAGTCGGTGGCCGCCTGTCTGGTCGAGATCGACTGCCGCCCCGGGACCGTGGACCGCGAGGTCCGGGACGGCCGCACCGGACCGCGTGTCACGCGGGTGACCACCGCCGTCGACGTCGGGCTCACGGTGAACCCGAAGGGGCTCGAGGCCCAGATGATCGGCGGCGTCATGGACGGGATCGCGATCATCCTGACGTCGTCGCTGCACCTGCGCGACGGCCACTTCCTCGAGGCGAGCTGGGACAACTACGCGTACACGCGGCAGTGGAACGTGCCGCCCGAGATGCGGGTCATCGTCATGGAGAACACGTCCGAGCAGCCGGGCGGCGCGGGCGAGCTCGCCGTCGCCTCGGCGGCAGCGGCCACCGCCACGGCGTACGCGCGGGCGACCGGGAAGATGCCCACCGAGTTTCCCGTGAATCATCACGAGCCACTGCACTTCGAGGTCAAGCCGACGGTGCCGCCGGTGCCCGCCTCGCCGGTCGACGGCCTGCGCTGGACCTACTGAGCCGGCCCCGCCGACTTCCGAGATCTCCCGAGGAGACCCCATGGCTACCCGAACGTTCCTGGTCAACGGTGAGCGCGTCACCGTCGACACCCCCGACGACGTCCGCGTCCTGTGGATCCTGCGCGACGTGCTCGGCATCACCGGCCCCAAGTACGGCTGCGGCATCAACGTGTGCAAGGCCTGCACGAGCCACATCAACGGCCGCGCGTTCAACCCCTGCTCGGTGCCCGTGGGCGACCTCGGCCCCGACGACGAGGTGACCACCATCGAGGGCCTGCCGGGCACGGTCGGCGCCGTCGGCGCGGAGCTGCACCCCATGCAGGAGGCGTGGCTCGAGCGCGACGTCGCCCAGTGCGGTTACTGCCAGCCCGGCCAGATCATGGCGGCCGTCGCGCTGGTGCGGAAGGTGCGCGAGGAGGGCCGCACGATCACCGAGGCCGACCTGGACGGCATCCGGAACATCTGCCGCTGCGGCACCTACCCGCGCATCCGTGAGGCGATCCGGGCGGGCGAGGCGAAGATGTAGGTTCACGGTTCACGGTTCACGAGCGACTGGAGGGCGCCGCGTGCGGGATCTGCTGCCGCAGCTGCTGGACTGGTGGCGCGCCGACGAGCGGGTCGCCGTAGCCACGGTGGTGCGCACGTTCCGGTCGGCCCCGCGTGAGCCCGGCGCCGCGATGGCCGTCGGGCCGGGCGGTGAGGTCATCGGCTCGGTGTCCGGGGGCTGCGTCGAGGGCGCGGTGTACGACCTGTGCCTGGAGGTCGCCGAGACCGGCCGCCCCGTGCTGGCCCGGTACGGCGTCTCCGACGAGTCCGCCTTCGAGGTGGGGCTAACCTGCGGCGGGACCATCGAGGTGTTCGTCGCCCCGCTCTCGCGCACCGCCTGGCCGGACTTCGAGTCCTTCGCGGGGCAGGTCCTGGGCACCGGCCCCGCGCTGCCTGACGGCGGCCCGCCCGCCTCGGGCGTCTGCGTCGCCACGGTCATCGCCACGGACGCGGGCGCGGACGGCGGCGCGGACGGCGGCGCGGACGCGGACGGCGCCGCCGGCCCGCTGGGCCGGCGGATCACGGTCGCGGACGCCGGTCGGTCCGGGGACGAACCTGGTTCGGGCCGCGTACCCAGTGATCCGGCCCGAACTTCGCCCTCCCACGGGCCTAATCCCTGGGCTGCGGCGGACCACCCGGCCGCGCAGCACCCGGCGGCGGATCCGCTCCTAGCCGCGGTCGCCGCCGACGCCGTCGGGCAGATCGCCGTCGGCGCCTCCGCCGTGCGGGAGTACGGGCCGCTCGGCGAGCGCACCGGGACCGGGACGCGCGTGTTCCTGCAGGTCTTCGCCCCGCGCCCGCGGCTGCTGGTGTTCGGCGCCATCGACTTCGCCGCGGCGATGGCGCGCGCCGGGCGGCTGCTCGGCTACCGCGTGACGGTGTGCGACGCACGCCCGATCTTCGCGACGTCGGCCCGCTTCCCGGAGGCCGATGACGTCGTCGTCGACTGGCCGCACCGGTACCTCGCCGCGGAGATCGAGGCGGGACGGGTCACCGAGCACGACGCCGTGTGCGTGCTGACGCACGACCCGAAGTTCGACGTGCCGCTGCTGCGTACGGCTCTCACCGAGCTGCCGACCGGGACCTACGTGGGTGCGATGGGCTCCCGCCGGGCGCACGCGGAACGGGAGGCCCGGCTGATCGAGGACGGCGTCCCGCCCGAGGCCCTCGCGCGGCTGCGCAGCCCGATCGGCCTGGACCTCGGCGCACGCACCCCGGACGAGACCGCCGTCTCGATCGCCGCGGAGATGATCGCCGCGAGGTCCGGCGCCTCGGCCCGCCCTCTGCGCGAGACGGACGGCCCGATCCACTCCTGAGCGGGTGTCTATCTCGACACGATCTCGTCCCGCCGCTTCCGCAGGAGCAACATCAGCGACGCCATCGGCTCAGTCCCGGTGCCGGACGATGTTGATGACGTTGCCGTCCGGCGCGCGCACGAGGAACCTGCGCACACCCCAGGACTCCGTGGTCAGCGGGTGCACGATCTCGTAGCCGAGCCGCTGCGCCTCGTCGTACGCGGCATCGACGTCCGGCGTGTGGACCGAGATGACCGAGTCCTCGGGCGACGTCGCGTCGCCCGTCACCAGCTGGACGTGCGCTCCGGTCTCGGGCGAGGTGTAGCGGGCCACCCAGCCGAGATTGAACTCCTCGGTGCTGAGCCCGAGGTAGTCGGCGTAGAAGTTCTTCGCCGTCTCGATGTCGGCCACCCGAAGGTTGGTCGTGATGCGCATGGCGTGCATGGTTCCTCCTGTTGGCGGAAATCTGGAGGCTGATACCCGCGACCCCGATCTACGCTGCGGGCATGTCAGCGCACGTACAGACGATCGTCCCGCCCAAGCTCCGTTCCGGCGACACCCTCCGGGTGATCGCGCCCGCCAGGTCCCGGGCGATGATCATGGAGCACGACAACACCCGGTGGATCGACGAGCGGTTCGCCGCCATGGGCCTCACCCTCACGTTCGGCGAGCACGTCGACGAGGACGACCAGTTCCGCAGCAGCACCATCGAGCACCGGGTCGCGGACCTGCATGCCGCGTTCACCGACCCGGACGTCGCGGGGATCCTCACCGTGATCGGCGGCTTCAACAGCAACGAGCTGCTCCCCCACCTCGACTTCGACCTGATCGCCGCCAACCCGAAGGTGTTCTGCGGTTACTCGGACATCACCACGCTCCAGAACGCGATCCTCGCCCGCACCGGCCTGGTCACGTACTCGGGCCCGCACTGGTCGAGCTGGGGCATGCGCGACCACTTCGAGCCCACCGGGGACTGGTTCCGCGCGGCGGTCATGAACGACGCCCCGATCGTCGTCGAACCCGCGAAGGCGTGGACCGACGACCTGTGGTTCGCGGACCAGGACGCACGCACCCCCGTGCCGAACGAGGGCTGGTGGGCGCTGCGCCCCGGGCAGGCCTCGGGCCGGATCGTCGGCGGCAACCTCGGCACGCTCAACCTGCTGCAGGGCACCGCGTACATGCCGTCGCTCGACGGCGCGCTCCTGTTCCTCGAGGACGACTTCGAGTCGGACGCCGCGCACGTCGCGCGCTGTCTCACGTCCCTGCTCCAGCAGCCGGGCGCCGACGGCGTCACCGGGCTGGTCGTCGGCCGGTTCCAGGCCAGCTCGGGCGTGACCCGCGCGGCGCTCGACGAGATAGTCGCCCGCCAGCCCGCCCTGCGCGGCAAGCCGGTGCTGGCCGGCGTGGACTTCGGGCACACGAGCCCGTTCCTCACGCTCCCGATCGGCGGGACGGCGGAGCTCGCCGTCGCCGAGGACGCGACAACCCTGACGATCACGCGCCACTGACGAGGTGTCAGACACTCGAGTCACCGGAGTGACCCGAGCGTCTGACATGTCGGCGAGGGGCGCCGCCTTTTACAGGCCCGGTCCCGCTCCTCAGCGGGTCGGTGCGAACCCGCCCCAGACGGCGAAGGAACCGCGTGGGCTCCGGGCGTCGACGCGGTAGCTGTCGTGCTCGAGATCGCGGACGCCGGTTGCATGGTTGTACTGACTGGCGAACTCGTGCTGGCCGGCTGGCACGGTGCGGCCCGGCTTGAGGGTCCAGCGGTAGAGCAGCGCACCGCCTGACTCCTGAACGGTGACGGTGAAGTCGTCGGTGGGCAGCGTCTGCCAGTTGCCGGTGTCCCGCACGCCACCGGTCTGGGCGATGCGCAGTTCCACGGTGACCGAGGTGAGCGGCTTGGTGGTCTCGAGGGTCAGATTGCTCTGGGCCCAGTAGATGGTGCTGTGGGGATCCAGCGAGCCCTCGGACCGCAACGGCCCGTCCTCGACCCGGCTGTCGTCCGCCGGAGTCGGGCGCGCGCTGCCCCAGGCCGGGGCCGGGGCCGGGGCCGGAGTCGGGGTCGGGGTCGGGGTCGGGGTCGGGGCCGGACCGGTAGTGGTGGTGCGCGAGGATGGCGACGGACCGGGCGTGACGGTCGGGGGAGTGACGGTCGCGGACGGCGCCGTGGGAGTGGGTGCGACGGCCGGCAGCAACGGAGCTCCGCCGATGGCCGCTACGGCGAGACCACCGGTTGTCAGGGTGGCGGCGACGACGAGACCGACGATCGCCGCCCGGGGCGATGACCTCGCGATCGAAGGCGTGCGATGCCGGACCTGGGGGCCGACCGCACCGCGCTCGACACGCGCCAGGATCCTTGCACGGTTGGGCTCGTGAGCCGCAGCGGCTTCTCGCAGCCGTCGGCTGATCTCCTCGTTCACCGGTGCCTCCCTCCCATGGTCAGTTCGCCGACCGTATCCGCGCCGAGCAACCGCTTCAGCTCGGCCATCCCCTTCGATGTCTGGCTCTTCACCGTACCGACGGAGATGCCCAGCGCGGCGGCGGTGTCCTTCTCCGACAGGTCGAGGGCGTGGCGCATGACCACGCACGCCCGCTTGCGGAACGGCAACCTGGTGAGCGCGGCTCGGACGTCCTGCACGGCCGCTACGTCCGGGCCGTCCACGTGTTCCGTATCGAGGGACCAGAACAGCACTGTTCGCCGCCGCTCGCGGACCCTGCTCCGGGTCCACTGCCGCGCCAGATTGGCCACCACGCCGCGGGCGTAGGCGACCGGGTGTTGCGCGGCCCGCAGCCGGTCCCAGTGCTGCCACAGGGCGACCAGCGCATCGGCGGCGAGGTCGTCCGCCACGTCCTTCTCGCCGGTCAGGAGGTGGGCAAGACGGGCCAGTTCGGCGTAGTGGCGTTCGAAGAAGTCGTGGAACTCTGCGGACGCGTCGGCGGCGAGCATCTCCCGCGGTTGCCCTCTCCCTGCGATGTGTGTGTTCTCCCTGCGATGTGTGCGTTAACAATCGGCGTGAGCGTAGCAGCGGCCCCCGGCTGCGCCCGGGCCGCGATCACCCGTGGGCGGGAGTCCTGACAAGGGCCGAGCGGCACGGTCAGTGCCGGGCGAACTGGACTCGGGTCGGCTGCGCCGGGCCATGATTCGTTGTCCTCATGTCCATCCGTTTCGGTAGATCGAGTCGATGTTCCACAGCGCAGTTGCCGCCGGAGCCGAAAGGGTGCCGCCCATTGCCCGGTCCCGGGTCGGCCTGCTGACAGGCCGACCCGGGACTCGATGGGTTGTGGGGTCAGGACGGGTCGCCGTACAGCAGACCGCGTCCGTTGGTGCCGATGTAGACGCGGCCGTAGGTGTCGGGATCGCCGGTGATGACGCCGACGCTGCCGATGGCGCCCCACTGATGGGCCTTGTCGTTGACGCGGAGCCAGGTGGCACCCTTGTCGGTGGAGCGGAAGACTCCGGTGACGTCCTTGACGGTGCCGATCAGGTAGAGGGCCTGGTAGGTGGTGCCCGACGCGGCCTTGCCGAAGCCGAGGGCGGAGGCCGACCGCACCGAGCCGAGCGTGGTGAAGGTGCGGCCGCCGTCGGTGGAGTGCAGCAGTCCCTTGTCACTGCCGGCGATCCACAGGTCCCCGGCGATGCCGGGCACGGCCGTGAGCCGGCCGGAGGGCAGGTTGCCGGCGCGGGCGGTGAAGGTCGCACCGCCGTCGGTGCTGGCGTAGAGCGTGCCGCCCGTGAGTGAGTAGAAGGTGTTGGCCGAGGAACGGTCGGCGACGACCACGGCGTCGGTGTCCAGGCCGCTGATCCTCGACCAGCTCGACCCCTCGTCGGTCGAGCGGTACGGGGCCTGGCCGGCCTCGGTCCAGACGATGGTGGAGCCGTCCGCCGCGAGCGCGACGTGGCCATCGTTGGCGCCGGCCACCGGCTCTGCCTTGAAGCCGTTCCAGGTGCTGCCGCCGTCGGTGGAGTAGGCGCCGTCCTGATCGCCGCCACGGCCGACCCGGACCATCGTCGAGGGCTTGGACTGGGCGAAGTCGATGTCGGTGCTGTTGGTCATCAACGGGTTCGTCAGCCGCCCGGAGGGCACCTTGGTCAGGGAGCCGTGGCGGAAGCCGCCCTGGTCGCCCATGGAGGTGATGACGGTGGCGCCGCCGGGAGGGGCGATCGCGTCCAGCAGCGAGGTCTCCTCGAGACCTCGGGCGCCTGAGCTCCAGTGGCTGGTGCCGCCGCTGTCGGAGGCGTTTGCGTCCTCGCTGCGCCAGATGCCGTTGCCGGTGCCGTACAGCGCGTGCCCGGAGTCGAAGGGGTCGATCGCCAGGGCGGTCATCCAGTGCCCGGTGTGGGTGCCGACGTAGGGAGCGGCGGAGGCGCTGCGCACCGACTTGTCGGCCAGTGCCTTCCAGGTCGCGCCGCCGTCGGTGCTGCGGTAGATCTCGTCCTCCGGCCACCAGCGGTCGAGAGTGGTGACCATCACCGTGGACGGCGTGCGCGGGTCGACGGCCAGACCGGAGAACCCGTAGCTGCCCTGGGACGGGGAGACGTTCATCCACGCCCCGCTGGCCGGCGTGTACTTCCACACCGAGCCCCCCGTCACGCCGTTGGGTCCGAGGGCGTTGGTGTACGTCACGTACAGCGAGCCGTCACCGGAGAGCACGCCGTGCTGCGGCATCTGGCCGGTGGGCTGCCCGAGGACGGCCTGCCAGGTGCTGCCGCCGTCGGTGGAGCGGTAGAGAGAGGTCGACGAGTCGCCGACGCCGACGTAGATCGTCTTGCTGCCGCTCGGGCCGTACGTCACGAAGGAGATGCCCCCGCCGCTGCTCGCCCCGTCCTTGACGGGGAACGAGGAGACCTGGCTCCATGTCACGCCGTAGTCGGTGCTGCGCCACAGGCCGTTCTTGCGGCTGCCCAGCAGCAGGGTGCCGTGGTCGGCCGGGTCGACCACGAGCCGTTCGCCCGCCCCGCGGCCGTCCTCGTTGCTGCCCCCCTTGAAGGGCAGATTGGTGCGCTTGAAGGTGCGGCCCCGGTCGGTGGAGCGCAGGATCGCGCCGTTGCCCGCCCAGTTGTTGGTGTAGGTGCCCGCCATGAGGTAGAGCCGGTTGGGGTCGACGGGGTCGGTGGCCACCGCGTCGATGCCCAGCAGGTTCCAGTCCTTCTCGCCGAGCCAGTCGGTCAGCGGGATCCAGCGCTCGGCCGTGGCGTTCCAGCGGTAGGCGCCGCCCATGTCGGTGCGCGCGTACAGCAGGCCCTTCTCCTTCTGGTTGAACACCAGCCCGGTGACGTAGCCGCCGCCCACCACCTGGACGTTCTTCCACTTGTACGATCCGGACCCAGCCGTCTGGGGCTGGGCCGACGCCGCCAGCTCCTGCTGGACGCTGGTGCCGGCGGAGGAGCCGTTGTCATCGAGCACCGTGCCACTGCGCACGGGGGCCTGCTGGTTGTCGGCGCTGCCGTCGACCGTCGTGGACGGCGAGTCCTCCCGCGCGGACACGAGGCCTGGCGCGACGACGGCGGTCAAGCCGGCCAACGGCGAGTCCTCCTGCGCGAACACGAGGCCTGGCGCGACGACGGCGGTTACGCCGACCAACAGACCGGTGGCGATCCAGCGGCGGCGGTAACGCCCGCGGCGCCCGCGGCGCGCGCGGTGCGTGGGGTTGTCCATGGGGATGTGCTCCTTGTATGTGATTCACCGGAGGAGGTGGATCAGGCAACGGAGTGGCCTGATCCACCTCCTAGTGGTCACAGACACTGCAAAAGGTTGCCGCTGGCCGGGATCCTCTTCAGGCTCGTTTGTGGGCGCTACGCACCATGACCACCACGGCTCACCGTCCGCCGTCGGCGAACCCGGAAATTGAGTCGGGTCGACTCAGGTTGAGACTGACATCAATCCCATCCGGAGGAGAACACCATGACCACCGTTCTGACCCGTTCGCCGTTCACCCACACGTGGCTCCGCGACCCGTGGAGCCCGCAGTCCGCCGACGCCCAGGGCCCCGTGCCCGCGGCCGACGTCTACCGCGAGGGTGAAGACCTCGTCGCCCGCCTCGACCTGCCGGGCGTCGACCCGGCGGCCGACATCACCGTCGAGGTCGAGGGCCGCAAGCTCGTCGTCCGCGGCGAGCGCAAGGACCAGCGCCCGGAGGAGTCCGAGGGCCGCCGCATCTCGGAGGTCCGTTTCGGCTCCTTCCGTCGCACGGTCACGCTGCCGAAGACCGTGGACGGCGACGCCGTCACCGCGTCCTACGACGCAGGCGTGCTGACGGTCACCGTCCCCGGCGTCTTCGCCGGCACGACGCCGCAGCGCATCGAGGTCACGACCGCCGCCTGATCACCTCAGCGGCCTCACGACGGCGCCCGACCGCACCCAGCGGCCGGGCGCCGTCCGCGTTCCCGGCCATGTGCGGGCAGCCGTGGGACGACTCGGGGAAAACCCGTATGTGCCGATCTGACCGTTGTGCGGTGCCGCCTGACGCCGCTACTTTTCGTGAGCACTGTTTCGTCATCACTCACGCATCGCCCGTGACACACCGGAGTGCGCGCGCGACTGCCGCTGCTGTGCCCGTCGCGCGGTTCCGTGCGGCGGGAGAGACATGTTCGCGAAGGAGCGTTCGATGCGTAGCACGAGGCACCGCACCACCCGCACCGCCCTGACGGCGGTGGCAGCCCTGACCCTTGTCCTGTCGGCCTCGCTCGTCACCTCCGCCGCGGCGGCACCCGAGGGGTCCGACGGCGGGGCCGCGCCGGCGTCGGGCACCGCTGCCGCGCAGGACGCCGCTGCCCTGGCCGCCCTGACCTGGTCCGACGAGTTCAACGGCGCCGCGGGCAGCGCGCCCAACGGCGCCAACTGGAACTTCGAGACCGGCGCGGGCGGCTGGGGCAACAACGAGCTGCAGAACTACACGAACTCGCGGAACAACTCCGCCCTGGACGGCAACGGCAACCTGGTGATCACCGCCCGCCAGGAGGGCAGCGGCTACACCTCCGCCCGGCTCACGACCAAGGGGAAGGTGCAGCCGCAGTACGGCCGCCTGGAGGCGCGGATCAAGATCCCGCGCGGGCAGGGCATCTGGCCGGCGTTCTGGATGCTCGGCGGCCAGTTCCCGGGCACGCCGTGGCCCAACTCCGGCGAGATCGACATCATGGAGAACATCGGCCGCGAACCCAACCGGGTGCACGGCACGCTGCACGGCCCGGGCTACTCGGGGGCCAACCCCATCACCGGGTCGTACCAGCACCCGCAGAACTGGTCCTTCGCGGACGACTTCCACACCTTCGCGATCGACTGGAGCCCCAACTCGATCACCTGGCTCGTGGACGGCAACGCCTACCAGACGTTCACACCGGCGAACACGGGCAGCAACCCGTGGGTCTTCAACCAGCCGTTCTTCTTCATCCTGAACGTCGCGGTCGGCGGCAACTGGCCCGGTTACCCCGACGGGACCACGCAGTTCCCGCAGCAGATGGTCGTCGACTACGTGCGCGTCTACGACTCCACGGGCGGCGGAGGCAGCCGCACGGGCACGATCCGGGCGAGCAACGGCATCTGCCTCGACGTCGCGGGGGCCGCCACGGCGAACGGCACGCCCATCCAGCTCGCGAACTGCAACGGCAACACGGCGCAGCAGTGGACGGTCGGCACGGACGGCACCGTGCGCGCGCTCGGCAAGTGCCTCGACGTGTCCGGGGGCGGCACCGCGGCGGGCACCGCCGTCCAGCTCTGGGACTGCAACGGCACCGGAGCCCAGCAGTGGGCCTCGACCAGCGGCACGCTGGCGCTGCGCAACCCGCAGTCGGGCCGCTGCCTGCAGCCGGTCGGCCGGGTGCAGACCGACGGCACCCGCACCGAGATAGCCAACTGCGACGGGAGCACCGTCCAGCGCTGGACGCTGCCGTAGCCCAGGTCCGTTGGTCGAGCCTCCTCCGTTGGTCGAGCTTGTCGAGACCCCGTGCGTCGACAGGGGTCTCGACAAGCTCGACCAACGGAGGTGGGCGCTCGACCAGCGGAGGCGGGCTCGGTCGACCGCTACAGCCGTTGCGCCAGAGCCGCCGCGCCGATCACCGTCGCGTCACCCCCGAGCACCGCGCGCCGCACCTCGACCGGGTGCCCGGACACGGGCGGCTCCTCGCGCAGCCGGGCCAGGAGCGCGGGTTCCAGCAGGTCCCACGCGCGGGCGAGACCGCCGCCGACCACCACGTGCCCGACGTCGAGCAGCGCCGCCAGCATCAGCACCGCCGAGCCGACGGCGTGCCCGGCGTCGGCGAGCACCCGGACCGCCACCTCGTCGCCCGCGAGAGCCCGGGCCTCGACCTCCGAGGCCCCGACCTCCACACCGTCGCCGAGCTCCGCGTACCGGCGGGCCACCGAACGGCCTGAGGCCAGCGTCTCCAGGTGCCCCCGCTGACCGCACGTGCAGCGCGCGTCGCCGAACCCGGGCATGTGCCCGATCTCGCCCGCCGCCCCCGCGCCGCGGTACAGCGCGCCGTCCAGCCACAACGCCCCGCCGACGCCCGTGCCGAGCGCGATGCCCGCCGCGGACCGCACACCCCGGACGGCCCCCCAGGTCGCCTCGCCCACGAGGAACGAGTCGACGTCGTTCGCGGCGACCACCCGCAGCCCCGTCCGCGTCGCGATCCCGTCCCTCAGGTTGGTACCCACCCACCCGGTGAACGAGTCGCTCGCCGCGAGCACCTCCCCCGTCCCCGGGTCGACGACGCCCGCCGCGCCGACCCCGACGGCCGCCACCAGCACCCCGGCCGAGGCGACGGCGCGCACGACGAGGTCCGCGGCGACGTCCAGCATGGCCCCGCCGCCCGACGGCGTCGGCGCGGTCGCCGAGGTGAGCACCGCGCCGCCGGGCGCGACGACGGCGGCGCGGATCTTGGTGCCGCCGATGTCGACGCCCGCAGTGGGATCGCCGCTCATCGGGCGGCGCCAGGGGCGGAGCCGGGCACCGGACCGGACCCCGAGCCGGCGCCCGCAACCGAGGCGAGCCGCTGCCTGGCCTCGCGCCGTTCACGCTGGGCGACGGGATCGGGCGTGGGCACGGAGGCCAGCAGCTCCGCCGTGTACAGCTCCCGCGGGGCGCTGAACACGTCCACCGTCCTGCCGCTCTCGACGAGGCGGCCCGCCCGCAGCACGGCGACCCGGTCGGTCAGGTCGTGCACGACGCCGAGGTCGTGGCTGATGAACAGGCAGCCGAACCCCAGCTCCGCGTGCAGGTCCTTGAGCACCTGCAGCACCTCTGCCTGCACCGAGACGTCGAGCGCGCTGGTGGGCTCGTCGGCGACCAGGAGGCGCGGCCGGAGCGCCAGTGCGCGCGCCAGCCCGATGCGCTGGCGCTGCCCGCCGGAGAACTCGTGCGGGTAGCGTCGCTCCGCCCCGACGGGCAGCCGCACCGCGTCCAGCAGCTCGCGGACCCGCGCCCGCCGCTCGGCTCCCGACAGCCGGCGCCCGTCGCGGCCGTGGATCGCCAGCGGCTCCGCGATCGACTCGCCCACGAGCTTGCGCGGGTCGAGCGAAGCGCCCGGGTCCTGGAACACGACGCCGACGTCGGCCAGGAGACGCCGACGGGCCCGGCCCCTCGCCTTGGCGACCGAGGAGCCGAGCAGCAGCACCTCGCCCTCCGACGGCGTCAGCAGGCCCAGGCAGGCCCGGCCCGCCGTGGACTTGCCGGACCCGGACTCGCCGACCAGGCCCAGCATCTCGCCCGCGCGCACGGTGAGGTCGAGGCCCTCGACCGCACGCACGTGCCGCCCCTGCACCCGGTAGTCGAGGCTGACCCCCCGCAGATCGAGCACCACCTCCCCGGACGACCGCGAAGTAGAGCGTGTGTCCGGCATCGCTTCGGGGCGCGCCGAGTCCGTCCCGGACACACGCTCTACTTCGCGAGCCTCTGCGCGGGGGTGGGGGAGTGAGGGGACCGCGGCCAGCAGCGTGCGGGTGTACTCGTGCTCCGGGGCGAGCAGCACCTGGTCCACCAGGCCGTGCTCCACTATCCGGCCGTCCCGCATGACGGCTACATCGGAGGCGATGTCGGCGACCACGCCCATGTTGTGCGTGACCAGCAGCAGCGCGGTACCCCGCTCGGCGACCAGCTCCCGCAGCAGGTCCAGGATCTCGGCCTGCACGGTCACGTCGAGTGCCGTCGTCGGCTCGTCCGCGACGATCAGGCGCGGCTCGCACGCCAGCGCTATCGCGATGACCACGCGCTGCCGCTGCCCGCCGGACAGCTCGTGCGGATACTGCCCCGCGCGCCGCTCCGGCTCGGGGATACCGACCGACCGCAGCAGCTCGACCGCCCGGTCGCGGGCGACGGCCCGCGGGACCCGCTCGTGGTTCAGCACGGCCTCGGCCACCTGGTCGCCGAGCGTCATGGTCGGGTTGAGCGCCGTCATCGGCTCCTGGAAGACCATGGACGCCACGCGTCCGCGGAGGTCCACCAGCTCGCCCTCGGGCGTGGTGACGACGTCGCGCGGCCCACCGCCGTCGAACAGCTCCACCGAACCCGTGACCCGCGCGGTGGAGGGCAGCAGCCCCAGCACGGAGAGCGACGTGACGCTCTTCCCCGAGCCCGACTCCCCCACGAGCGCGACCACCCGGCCGCGCCGCACCTCCAGGTCGATGCCGCGGACGGCGGGCACGTCCCCGGACCCGGTGCCGAACGTGACGTTCAGGTCCCGGATGCGCAGGACGACGTCATCCCCCTGCTGGGCCTGCACGGGCAGCGCGCTCATGCGGTCCTCCCCTTCACGTCGACGACGTCCCGCAGCCCGTCGCCCACGAAGTTCAGGGCGCACACGACGACCACTATCGCGAGGCCGGGCGGCAGGATGAGCCACCAGGCGCCCTGGTAGATGTAGTTGATGCCGTCGTTGAGCATCGCGCCCCAGTCGGTGGTGGGCGGCTGGATGCCCATGCCGAGGAAGCTGATGTAGGCGACGAGCAGGATGGCGTCGGCGACCTGGAACGTCGCGTTCACGACCACCGTGCCGACGGTGTTCGGGATGACGTGCGAGACGACGGTGCGGCCGTGCGACGCACCCATGGCGCGCGCCGCCACCACGTAGTCGCGGGTCCGGACGGACAACGCCTCCGCCCGGATCAGCCGGGCCGGGACCAGCCACGACACCATGCCCAGCACGACGATCATCATCCCGACCGTCGGCCGCACGATCGTGGACAGCACCAGCAGCAGGAAGATCGCGGGGATGGCGATGCCGGCGTCGACCACGCGCATCATGACGGCGTCCACGGCGCCGCCCACGTAGCCGGCGATCGCGCCCCACAGCGTGCCGACCACCGTCGCGAGCACGCCCGCGGCCACGCCGACCAGCAGCGACACCCGGCCGGCGACCATGAGCCGGCCCAGGTTGTCGTAGCCGAGCGCGTCGGTGCCCAGCGGGTGGCCGTCGACGCCGGGCGGCAGGTTCGCGGCGCCGAGGTCGGTAGCCACCTGCTCGGTCGGGTAGACCAGCGGCCCGATCACCGCGAACAGCACCAGCAGCGCGAGCGCGACCGCGCCCACCACGGCCAGTCGGTTCCTCGTGAAACGTCGCAGAGCGGTCATCGTGCGGCCCCCCGGGTGCGCGGGTCCAGGAGCGCCTGGACGACGTCGGCCAGCAGGGAGCCGACGACCGTGGCGACCGAGATGACGAGCACGCAGCCGAGCAGCACCGGGAAGTCGCTGCTCTGCGCGGCGCTCCAGAACAGCAGGCCCATGCCCGGGTAGTTGAAGAGCTGTTCGACGACGAGCGCGCCGCCGAACATGACGGGCAGGTAGTAGCCGAGCATCGCGACGACCGGCGTCAGCGAGTTGCGCAGCACGTGCCGGAGCACGACGTCCCGGTAGCCGGTGCCCTTGGCGCGGGCGGTGCGCACGTAGTCCTCGCCGAGGTTGTCGAGCGTCGAGGACCGCATGTAGCGGCTGAACGTGGCGACTATCGGCACGGCTCCGGTGAGCACGGGCAGCACGAGGCCGGCGGGCTGGGACAGGACCTCCAGGACCCCGTTGCCCTGCGGCGCGGCCGCCGGGAGCAGCCCGGCGGTCTGGCTGAGCAGCAGGATCAAGAGCATCCCGAGGAAGAACGTGGGGGTCGAGTAGGCGACGATCGCGAGCGTCGAGAGCCAGTAGTCGACGGCGCGGTTGCGCCGCACTGCCTGGTAGACGCCGACGGGCACCGCGACGAGCACCGCGACGACGAGCGACAGCCCGGTCAGCAGCAGCGTCTTGGGCAGGCGCAGGGCGATGGCGTCGGCGACGGACTGGTTGAGCAGGTACGACTCGCCGAGGTCACCGGTCAGGGAGCGCCCGAGGAACGACAGGTACTGCAGGACGACGGGCTGGTCCAGGCCGTTCGCGGCCTCGAACGCCGCTATCTGCTCCGCGCTGGCCTGCTGGCCGAGGACGCCTCTGGCCGGGCCGCCGGGCAGCGCGTGCAGCAGCGCGAACACGATCACGCTGACGACGAGGACGACGACGAGGGCCTGGAGCACCCGCCGGACCAGGAAGCGGCCGAAGCCGCCGCGCTGTGCCCTGACGGGCAGTGGCGCGGCGACCTCGGGTTCGACGGTCCCGCTCTGTGCGGGGATGGCGGTGGTCATGTCAGTCGGCCCAGCTCCAGCGCTGCGGGTGGAAGCTGGCCAGCGGGTCCTGGGTGGTGCCCGCCAGGCCGTTCTTGATCACCGACACCTGGTAGACCGGGTTCGGCAGCCACATGACCGGTAGGTTCTCGGCGCCGTACTTCGAGTACTCCTGCATCACCGACGGGTCGGTGCTCTCGGTGGAGTCGTGCATGAGGGTGTCGAGCTCCTCGTCGGAGTACGAGCCGAAGTTCGACGCCGCGCCGGTGCCGAACACGCGCTCGCCGCTCGGGTAGCCGCCGAAGTACCAGCTGCCCGCCGTACCGAAGAACGGCAGCTGCCAGTCGCAGTCCGGCTGGTCGGCGGTGCACGGGGCGATGGACGAGAGCACCGTGTTCAGCGGCGCCGACTCGATCGTGACGCCGACGCCCGCCTTGTCGAACGTGGACTTGATCTCGGCGAACATGTTGTCGGTCTCGGCCGAGCCGCTCTGCGTCAGGATCGTGATCGCGAGCTTCTGGCCGTCCTTGACGCCCTCGCCGCACTCGTCGTCCCCGTCTCCCGGGGCGGTGCACTCGAGCACGCCGTCGGAGCCCGCGGTCCAGCCGTGGTCGGCCAGCAGCGCGGCCGCGGCCTCCGGGTCGAACGGGTACGGGTTCGCCTTCTGCTCGTCGGAGAGGAAGTCGCTCTCGGGGTTCTGCGGCACGGGGCCGTAGCCCGGCAGGGCGGCGCCCTTCCAGATGACGTCGGAGATCTGCTCCTGGTCCACGAGGTGCTGCAGCGCCTGGCGCACGTAGAGCTGGCGGTAGACCGGGCCCAGCTCGGGGTGGTTGAAGTTGTACGGCAGGTACGTGATGGACCAGCCCGCCCACGGCTCGATCGTGTAGTCGAGCTGCTCGTACTGCTCCGGCGCGTCCAGGCCGGTCGTCGGGATGTACCCGTAGTCCACGGCACCGGACCGGACGGCGTTCACCTCGGCGTCCGTCGACGTGTACGGCAGGAGGTTCACGGTGTCGATCGAGGCGGCGTCGTCGCCGTCGTACTTGTCGTTCTTGGTGAGCTCGACCTGGCCGGCGTCGGTGAACCCGGTCAGCGAGTAGGGCCCGTTGATGGTCTGCCACAGCGGGTTCGACTCGTAGGTGGACAGGTCCTCGCTCTGCTTGACGAGGTAGTCGAAGATCCCCTTCGCGCCCTCGTCCGTCTCGGCGAGCGCCGGGTCGGGTTCTGCGTCGTCGGCGGTCTTGGCCCAGGCGTGCGCGGGCAGCGGCACGATGAGGGTGAGCTGGGACGCTTGCAGCCACTCCGGGTTGTAGACCTTGTCGAAGGTGAGCTCGACGGTCTTGTCATCGGGGGTCGCGACCTCCGTGACGTTGTCGGGCATGCGGCCCTCGGAGTAGCTGGCCCAGACGTCGGTGTTGGCCTTGACCAGGTCGAACCAGAACTTCACGTCCGCGGAGGTGACGGGCTCGCCGTCGCTCCAGGTGCGGTCGTCGAGGGTGATGGTCGCGGTGCGGCCGTCGTCGGAGAAGGTGATCTCGTCGGCGAGGTCGGCCTTCGCGACGCGCCCCACCTCACCCTCGGAGCCGTCGTAGGCGACGAGCGGCTCCCAGAGGGTGCGCATGATCGCGGAGTTGTGGGTGGCGAGCTTGCCCGCGATGCCGAGCGGCACTATCCAGTTCGGGGTCGCGTTGGCGGGCAGCGCGTAGTTGACGTCGGTGCGGCCGGCCGCACCGCCTGCCCCGTCCGCACCGGAGGACGTCGAGCATCCGGCGAGGAGGGCGACGGCCGCGGCAGCCCCGACGGCCAGCCGTACGGCCCGTACGGCATGCGTGGTGCGCATCTGAGTCTCCTTGGTGTGCAGCGCCGTCGATGCAAGAGCCTCTGGTCCTGAAGACTTGATTCGGCGGCCGAATAATCAAGCACCGTAGACGTACTAAGTTCCGCCGATCTACGCGCTATCCGTAACAAGACTGTTAATTCGCCCGCGCAAAAAGCTCCTGAGCCCGGACAGCGGCGGGCGATGGTGCAGACTCGTGCCGCTAGCTTGTTCCAGGTCCGGCCGAAGTGCGGGGAAGCCCCCGACGCCGCCGGACCGCAGAGACGGAGGATCCCCTTGGCCCAGATCGCGCGCCCCCGGGTCGGCGTACCGCGGCTCGAGCGGGAGATTCTCGTGCTCGTCTCCAGCGGCCGTGCCCGGTCCCGCAAGGAGATCGCCGACTCGCTCGGCATCGCGCCGTCCACCGTGTCGCAGCGCGTGCAGGCGATGCTCGCCTCGGGCGCCCTGGAGGAGACGGGCGAGGGCGCGTCCAGCGGCGGACGGCGCCCCCGGGCCCTGCGCGTGCCGGGCAGCACGGGCTACCTCGGCGTCGTCGACGTCGGCGGCACCCACGCGCGCCTCGGCGTCCTGCGGCACGGCGGCGAGCTGGACACGACGACGGAGGTGGCCATCGCGATCGCGGACGGCCCGGAACCGGTGTTGTCGCAGGTCACCGGGGCTCTGCGCGAGCTGGCGGACACCATGCCGGACGGCGGCCGGCTGCTCGGCGTCGGCATCTCCCTGCCCGGCCCGGTCGACGTCGCCCGGCGCGCCCTCGACTCGCCGTCGCGCATGCCTGGATGGTCGGGGTTCGACGTCGGGACCTGGCTCGAGGACGCCCTGGGCGTCCCGGTGGTGGTCGAGAACGACGCCAACGCGATGGCGGTCGGTGAGCACTTCGGACACGCCCGCCGGACCCGGCACTCCGTGTCGGTCAAGGCGGGCAGCGCCATCGGCGCCGGCATCCTGGTCGACGACCGGCTGTACCGCGGCGCGGGCGGCGGGGCCGGCGACATCACGCACACCCGCGTCCCCGCCGGGGGCGACACCCCGTGCACGTGCGGCAACCGCGGCTGCCTGGAGACGGTGGCGTCGGGCGCGCACCTGGTGCGGCTCCTGAAGGAGCAGGGGTACGACGTCGCGGCGACCGCCGACGTCCTGCGCCTCGTGCGGGACGCCGACCCCGTGGCCACCACGCTCGCCCGGACCGCCGGCCGGCACCTCGGCGAGGTGCTGTGCACGGTGGTCAACTTCTTCAACCCCGGCGCCGTGTACCTGGGCGGCGCGCTGTCCACGCTCGAGCCGTTCGTCTCGGCGATCCGCAGCCAGATCTACGAGGGTGCCCACCCGCTCACGACCCGCGACCTGGTGATCGCGCCGTCCGCCCTGGGCCCCGACGCCAACCTCGTGGGCGTGGGCCGCCTCCTGGAGGACACGCTCGTGCCGCACGCCCTCGCCACTGCACCGGAAGGAACCCGATGACCAGCTCCCGCCCACGCGTCGCGATCGCCGGCATGTCGATCGAGTCCAGCACGTTCTCGCCGCACCGCTCCGGCTGGGAGGCGTTCACGCTCCGCCGCGGCGACGAGCTGGTGGCGCACTACCCGTTCCTCGCCGACGGCGCCCCGCTGCGGGACGCCGCGGACTGGACCGGCGTGCTGCACGCCCGCTCGCTGCCGGGCGGGGCCGTGCCCGCCGACGTCTACGAGTCCGTACGCGACGAGATCGTCGCGACCCTCCGCGCGCAGCTGGCCGAGCACGGGCCGTACGACGGCGTGCTGCTCGACATCCACGGCGCCATGACCGTCGTCGGCCGGGACGACGCCGAGGCCGACCTCGCGGCGGCCGTACGCGCCGCCGTCGGCCCCGGGACGCTGATCAGCACCACCATGGACCTGCACGGCAACGTGCCGCGCGAGCTGGCCGAGCTCAGCGACCTGATCACGTGCTACCGCATGGCCCCGCACGAGGACGTGTGGGAGACGCGGGAGCGGGCCGCCGCGAACCTGTTGTCGCGGCTGCGGTCCGGCGGCGCCCCGAAGAAGGCGTGGCTGCAGGTCCCCGTGCTGCTCCCGGGCGAGAAGACGAGCACGCGGATCGAGCCGGCCGCGTCGATCTACGCCGACGTCGCGCGGGTCGCCGAGCTGCCCGGCGTGGTCGACGCCGCACTCTGGGTCGGGTACGCGTGGGCCGACGAGCCGAGCTGCCGGGCCGCCGTCGTCGTCACGGGTGACGACGAGGAGGTGATCCTGCGCGAGGCCGAACGGCTGGGCCGGCGGTACTGGGACGCGCGCGACGAGTTCGCGTTCGTGGCGCCCGCCGCGCCGTACGAGGAGTGCGTGGCGACGGCCCTGGCGAGCACCGCGCGGCCGTACTTCCTGTCCGACTCGGGCGACAACCCGACCGCCGGCGGCGCGGGCGACGTCACGTGGACCCTGGCGCGGCTGCTGGCCGAGCCGGCCTTTACCGCGGCCCCTCAGGACGGCGGCCCGGTCCCGGACGGCGACGACGGCGGCGGTTCGGTCGCGGACGGCGGTCGCACCGCGATCTACGCCTCGCTGCCCGACGCGGCGGCCGCGCGTGAGGTCGCGAAGGCCTGGGCCGAGCACGGCGCGGGAGCCGAGGTCGACGTCGAGGCGGGCGCCCGGGTGGACGACGGCCCGCACGGGCCGGTCCGGCTGCGCGGCGTCGTGGAGCACGTCAGCGAGGGCGACCCCGATGCCGGGATCGTCGCCGTCGTCCGCGTGGGCGGTCTGCGCGTGATCCTCACGGAACGGCGCAAGCCGTACCACCTGGAGTCGGACTTCACGTCGATCGGGCTGGACCCGCGCGGGACCGACGTCGTGGTCGTCAAGATCGGCTACCTGGAGCCGGACCTGTACGACATGGCGGCCGACTGGATGCTGATGCTCACCCCGGGCGGCGTCGACCAGGACCTGCTCCGCCTGGGCCACCACCGCCTGACGACCCCGACCCACCCGTTCCACGAGTTCGCGACCGAGCCAAACCTCACCCCCACCCTCCTCTAACCCGTTGAGTGCTGGATATTCGCCCCTTTGACCTGCGAAAAAGGGCGAATATCCAGCACTCAACGGAGAAGGGGTCAGGCCTCCGATACCAGGGAGAACAGGTCCTTCGGGTCTTCCGGCTCCGCGATGAGGTCGAGGTGCTGGAGCAGCTCCGGCGCGTTCGCCGTCACGTCCTCCAGCACGAACTTCAGCGCGGTCCAGTCCTCCACGGCGAAGCCGACGGAGTCCCAGACGATCAGCTCCTTGGCGCTCTGGCGCCCCGCAGCCGCGCCCGTGACGACCTGCCACAGCTCGGTGACCGGGAAGTCCGGCGCCTGGTGCTGGATCTCGCCCTCGATGCGGGTCTGCTCGGGCAGCTCCACGAACACGCTCGCCCGCGCGATGATCGCCGGGTCCAGCTCGGTCTTGCCCGGGCAGTCACCGCCGATCGCGTTGATGAACACCCCGCCGGTGACCTCGGCGTCGTGCAGCACGGTCGCGTTCTGCTTGTCGGCCGTGCAGGTGGTGATGACGTCGGCGCCGCGGACGGCGTCAGCGGCGTCGACCGCCATGACCACGTCGAAGCCGAGGGCCTTGGCGTGCCGGGCCAGCTTCTCCATGGCGAGCGGGTCGACGTCGAAGATGCGGAGCGTCTCGATGCCCAGCTCGGCACGCATGCCGAGCGCCTGGAACTCGGCCTGCGAACCGCAGCCGATCAGGGCAAGGGTGCGCGACTCGGCGGGCGCCAGGTACCGGGCGGCGAGCGCCGACGTCGCGGCGGTGCGCAGCGCGGTGAGCAGCGTCATCTCGGCGAGGAACGTCGGGTAGCCGTTGCGGACGTCGGCGAGCACACCGATCGCCGTCACGGTCTGGAACCCGTTCGTCGGGTTGAGCGGGTGCCCGTTGACCAGCTTGAAGCCGTAGGTCTCCGCGTCGGAGGTCGGCATCAGCTCGATGACGCCCTCCTTCGAGTGCGACGCGATGCGCGGCCGCTTGTCGAGCTCGGGCCAGCGCGCGAAGTCGCGCTCCAGCGCGTCGGTCAGGGCGGCGATGGCCGCCTCGGGGCCGCGGCGGGCCACCCACCGGGCGGTCGCGGCGACGTCGAGGTACGGGACTGTGGTCATCGCTGGGTCTCCTCGGGGGTGACGGTGATGGCGACGTCCGCCGCCGGGCGCAGCTCGAGCGTGCAGCACTTGACCGAGCCGCCGCCCTTGAAGATCTCGGACAGGTCGACGCCGACCGGGACGAAGCCCCGCTCCTTGAGCGCGTCGGCGTAGTCGCGGGCGCGGTCGCTGAGGAACACGTGCAGCCCGTCGGACACGACGTTCAGGCCGAGCACGGCGGCGTCGTCGGCGCCGACCAGGATCGCGTCGGGGAACAGGCGGCGCAGCGTCTCCTGTGCGGCGGGGCTGAACGCCTCGGGGTAGTAGGCCACCACGGTCTCGCCGGAGACGGCGCCGTCGTCGAGCACGGACAGCGCCGTGTCGAGGTGGTAGTAGCGCGGGTCGACCAGCTCGAGCGGGATCAGCTCGATGCCCTGCTCGGCCAGCTCCAGGCGCTCGGCCACCTCCGCGTGGCCGGCGGGCGTGGTGCGGAAGCCGGTGCCCGCGAGCAGCAGCTTGCCGATGAGCAGCAGGTCGCCCTCGCCCTCCATGACCTCGACGGACTCGCCGAGGCGGCGGTAGCCCTCGGCCTCGGGCGTGCCGAACCAGCGGTCGTACGCCGGGCCCTCGGCGGCGCGCTCGGGGAACGTGAACCGGGCGGCGAGCGCCCGTCCGCCGACGACGATCCCGCCGTTGGCCGCGTAGACCATGTCGGGCAGGCCGGGCTCGGGCTCGATCACGTCGACCCGGTGGCCGCGGGCCTCGTAGGCGGCGCGCAGCGCCTCCCACTGGGCGAGCGCCTTGGCGGTGTCGACGGGCGACGACGGGTCCATCCAGGGGTTGATGGCGTAGACGACGTCGAAGTACGTGGGCGGGCACATGAGGTAGTGCCGGGGTGTGGCGGTGCGCTGCGCGGTGGTCTGCGTCAGAGGCGCGGTGGTCTGCGTCATGCCGTGAGGCTACGTGCGTACTGATTCACAACAACCATGCTTCCGTTGTGCATTCAGCCACGGTTTGTTGCGCAATCGCGCGCTGTACTGAACGATTCGTTCATGGATGCCGTGAACCGGGCAATCGTCGGCGAGCTGCTGCGCGACGGGCGAGCCACCTACCAGGAGGTCGGCAGCGTCGTCGGCCTCTCCGCGCCCGCCGTGAAGCGCCGGGTGGACCTCATGATGGCCCGCGGGGAGATCGCCGGCTTCACCGTGCGCGTGGACCCGCAGGCGATGGGCTGGACGCTGGAGGGGTACGTCGAGATCTTCTGCTCGGGCATCGTCTCCCCTGCGGTGCTCGAGCGCGACTTCGCGCCCATCCCGGAGGTGGTCCGGGTCTCGACCGTGACCGGCGACGCCGACGCGATGGTGCACGTCATGGCGTCGAGCATGGAGCAGATCGAGCACGTGGTGGAGCGCATCCGGACGGTCACGCACGTGGTCAAGACGCGCACCGCCCTCGTGATGTCGCGGGTGGTCGACCGTCCGGGCGCCTGACATGACCGGGCCGGGCCCGCTACGCCTTAGGGTGTCCTAACAGGACTTTCCTTATCGGACCGGAGGGCGCCCCCGATGCTCAGAACCACGGTCTCCGACGACGTCGCCGGCTGGCTCGACGTGCTCGGACCTCTCGCGTTCTACCTGGTCGTCTGGGGCCTCGTCTTCGTCGGCACCGCGTTCTTCGTGGGTGTCTTCATCCCGTTCCTCACCGGGGACGGCCTGCTGTTCGGCGCGGGCATCGTCGCCGGCAGCACGGACCGCATAGACATCTGGGTGCTCGCGATCGGCGTCGGCGTCGCGGCGGTGGCGGGCGACCAGGTCGCGTTCCTCCTGGGCCGCAGGTACGGCCGGCCGTACCTGAGCTCCCGGAAGGGCCGCTGGGTGCAGTCGATGGTGGTGCGCACCGAGCGGTTCTACGAGCTGTTCGGCTGGTGGTCGGTGGTCATCGGCCGCTACATGCCGTGGGCGCGGGTGTTCGTCCCGGTGATCGCGGGGGTCGGCGGCATGCCGTACCTGCGCTTCCTCACGGCGAACGTGTTCGGTGCGCTGAGCTGGGCGGTCCTCATCACGGTGCTCGGGTACTTCGCGGCGTCGGACCCGTCGGTACGACCCATCGCGTACGTGGTCGCGGGCGTGGTCATCGCGGCGTCGGTGGTCGCGGGCATCCGCGCCTGGCGCCAGGACCGGGCGGGCCGCGCCACGACGCCCGCGTGACGCCGCGAGAACGCGGTCGCGTCGGGTGATCAAGCGGGCGCTTCGGGAGATCAACCGCGGCGGGTGGTGAGCAGCGAGGGTGGGAGCATGCCTTCCCAGAACGTCTCGTTGAGCACCCTGCCCGGCGCCGCGGACAGCCGACCAGCCGGCGTCGTCTCCCCTCCGCGCCGCACCTGGACACCCGTCGCGGCGCTCTCCTTCGGCATCGCCATGGTGCTCATGGGCGAGTTCCTCCCGGCGAGCGTGCTGCCTGCCCTCGCGGCCGACGTCGGGGTGAGCGAGGGCCGGGCCGGCCTCGCGGTGGCCGCTACCGCGGTCGCCGGCGCGTTCACCGCGCCGAGCATCGCCGTGCTGCTCCCCCGGACCGACCGCCGTACGGTGCTCGTCGCCCTCCTCGCGATCGCGGCGCTCTCGAACGTCGCGGTGGCGCTCGCGCCGAGCTTCGCGGTGCTCCTGGTCGGCCGGCTGCTGCTCGGTGTCGCGCTCGCGGGCTACTGGTCGTTCGCCTTCGGCGCCGGCACCCACGCCGTGCCGGGCAAGGATCGCCTGGTCTCGTCCGCGCTGGCGTTCGGCACCAGCATCGCGACGGTGGTCGGCATCCCGCTCGCCTCCGTCGTGGGGGACGCCGTCGGCTGGCGGGCCACGTTCGGCGGCACCGCGCTGCTCACCGCGGTCGCCGCGGTCGCGCTCGCCATCGCCCTGCCCTCCGTCCCGGCCCATCCGGGGGCCGGCCTGCGCATGCTGCGCGCGGCCCTGCGCAACGGGCGGCTCATGGCGGGTATCGCGTGCGTGGTGCTGGTCGCGCTCGGCAACTTCGCCGCCTACCCCTACATCCGCATCGCCATCGAGGACGTGGACCCGACCGCCACCACGTGGCTGCTGCTCACGTGGGGCATCGGCGGGCTGGTGGGCACCCTGCTGGCCGGCTTCCTCGCCCGGTGGCTGCGGCCCCTTGCCGCCGTCGCGCCCGTCGTGCTCTCCGCCTCGCTCGTGCTGGCGGCGTTCGCCACCTCGGTGCCCGTGCTCGCGGTCGCCATGGTGCTGTGGGGTCTCTCCATCAGCATGATGCCGGTGATCACGCAGCTCTGGGTCACCAGGGTCGAGCCGGAGCGGGCGGAGTCCGCGATGTCGCTCCAGGTCACCGCCTTCCAGGTGGCGATAACCGTCGGGGCCGTCCTGGGCGGCGCACTACTGGACGGGCACGGGGTCCAGTCGCTGCTGCTGGTCGGCGCGGGAGCGGCGGTCGCGGCCGGGGTCGGCTGGGCGGTCCTGCGGGTGCCCCGCACCTGAGGCCGACGGCGGTACCGACGGGACCCAGGGCCGACGCCGGGGCCGGGTCGGTGTCGATGTCGATGTCGGTGGCCCGGCCCGCCACGCGAGCGGCGAGACGCCGTGGTCCGCCGCGAACGCCCGGCTGAACGCCGCCACCGAGCCGTACCCCACCTGGAACGCGACCCGGGTCACCGGGAGACGCTCGACGGCGAGCAGCGTGCGCGCCCGGTGCATCCGCACCTCTCGCAGCATCCGCATGGGGCTGTGCCCGGTCGCGCGGCGGAACCGCTCGGTGAGGGCCGAACGCGACAGGTGCACCAGGCCCGCCATGTCGTCGGGCGTCCATGGCTCCTCCGGCCGGGCCGCCAGCTCAGCCATTACGTGGGCGACCGCGGGGTCGGCGGTCGCTCCGTCCGCGTCGTCCTGCGACAGCCTCGACATCGCCGCCCCGATGAGGCCCGCGTAGCTGGACGAGAACAGGTCCTGGCTGCACGTCACCTCCAGCGGGCAGGTGGTCACGAGCGCGACGACGCCCCGCTGCCGATCGCTGAAACCCCGCACGATCAGCGGGCTCGGCAGCGCCGCTGACGGCACCGCTTGCCACAGGTCGCCGTGCACGAGGTCGGCCTCCACCTCGACGACGAGCCGGTGCGCCGTCCGTGCGTCGACCAGCACCGCGTCACCCGGCAGCACCCGGCTGCGCGCGCCCGCGGTCTCGAGCGTCACGGCACCGGCCAGGACCAACGCCCACAGGCCGCTGGACCCGGACGTGGTGGCACCGGCGGGCAAGCACTCGCGCCTCAGCGTCGTCATCTGCCACTCCATATGAAGCGGAGCCACGGAATCGGGTGGGCTATTCCCGCCGGGGCCGATCCGCACGCGCGGGCCGGCGGCGCGAGCTCGGCCGGGCGATCAACAGGGGGCGCCGGCGGATCAAGCGGGCCGAGGGCCCGGCACCGACGCTGGAACCATGCCAACTCAGAGCGCCGCGCCGAGCGCACCGCCCAGCTCGACCGTCACCACCCCAGCGAGCACCCCGACCTGGACCCCCGTCATCGCGCTCTCCTTCGGGATCGCGATCCTGGTCGCGAGCGAGTTCCTGCCCGCGAGCGTGCTGCCGGGCCTCGCCGCCGACATCGGCGTGAGCGAAGGCACGGCGGGCCTGGCCGTCGCGGCGACGGCGATCGCCGGAGCCTTCACCGCGCCGAGCATCGCGGTGCTCCTCCCCCGGACCGACCGGCGCAAGGTCATGCTCGGGCTGCTCGCCGCCGCCGCCGTGTCGAACCTCGCGGTCGCCGTCGCGCCCAGCTTCGCGGTGCTGCTGATCGGCCGGCTCCTGCTCGGCGTCGCCATCGCCGGGTACTGGTCGTTCGCCTTCGGCGTCGGCACCTACGCCGCCCCCGGCAAGGACCGCGTGGTGTCGTCCGCCATCTCGTTCGGCGTCAGCATCGCGACGGTGCTCGGCGTCCCGCTCGGGTCGATCGTCGGCGACGCGGTCGGCTGGCGGACGGCCTTCGGAGGCGCCGCAGCACTCTGCGTGCTCAGCGCGGTCGCGCTCGCGATCGCCCTCCCCTCCGTACCGGCCCACCCCACGGCTGGCCTGCAGATGCTGCGTGAGGCGCTGCGCAGCACGCGGCTGATGGCCGGCATCGGCTGCGTGGTGCTGGTCGCCTTCGGCAACTTCGCGGCCTACCCGTACATCCGCCTCGCGATCGACCGCATCGATCCCGGCGCCACCACCTGGATGCTGCTGGCATGGGGCGCGGGTGCCGTCACCGGTACGATCGTGGCCGGGATGCTCGCGCGGTGGCTGCGCCCGCTGGCCGGGGCGGCGCCGATCGCGCTCGGCCTCGCGCTGGTGCTCACGGCGAACGCCTCGTCCGTGCCGGTGCTGACCGTCGCGGTGGTCCTGTGGGGCTTCTCGTTCAACATGATCCCCGTCGTCGTCCAGCTCTGGGGCGCCCGGGTCGAGCCCGAGCGGACCGAGTCGGCGATGTCGCTCAGCGTCACGGCCTTCCAGGTGGCGATCACCGCGGGCTCCGCGCTGGGCGGGCTGCTACTGGACGGGTACGGCGTCCGGCCACTGCTGCTGGTCGGCGCGGGTGCGGCGGTGGCGGCGGGAATCGGCTGGGCACTCCTGCGGATACCCCGGTCCTGACCTCGCCACCGCGGGGGCGGTGCGCCACGCGAGCGGCGAGACGCCGTGGTCCGCGGCGAACGCCCGGCTGAACGCCGCGACCGAGCCGTAGCCCACCTCGAACGCCACCCGCGTGACCGCCAGGCACTGCTTGGTGAGCAGGGTGCGGGCCCGGTTCATGCGCACCTCGCGCAGCATCCGCATGGGGCTGTGCCCGGTCGCGCGGCGGAACCGGTCGGTCAGCGACGAGCGCGACAGGTGCACCAGGCCGGCCATCCGGTCGAGGGTCCACCGCTCGCCCGGGCTCGCCGCGAGGGCGGCGACCACCTCGGCGACCTCCGGGTCGTCGGCCGGGCCGGTTGCGCCGTCGGCCTGGCCGTCGACCGTCTCGGCCGGTCCGGGCGTGGCGGCGATCGCCGCGCCGATGAGGCCCGCGTAGGCCGTCGCGAACCGGTCGGCCTTGCACTCGACAGTGAGCGGGCAGGTGGTCACGAGGGCGACGACGCCGCGGTGCTCGTCGCCGAACCCGCGCAGGACCAGCGGGCTCGACGACGGCGCGGCGGGGGCCTCGCGCCGGAGGTCCCCGTGCACGAGGTCGGTGTCGACGTCGGCGGTGAACCGGTATGCCGTCCGGGGATCGACGAGCACCGCGTCGCCGGGCAGGATCGTCCGGCGACCGCCCGCCGTCTCGAGCGTCGCGGCACCGGACAGGATCAGGGCCCACAGGGCGCCGGACCGCGCCAGGGTCGCGTCAGCCGGTAGCTGCTCGCGCTTCAGCGTCGTCATGTCCCATTCCATACGAAGCGGAGCCACGAACGCGCGCCGCCTATTCCCGGACCGGCTTCAGCCGGCTCGTCGCCATCGCGACCGGGATCGCCACCGCGCCGATCAGGGCGCCCACCGCGACCGCGGCCGGCACGCCGAACCCGCTGATGGCGAGGCCGCCGACCGCGGCTCCCGTCGCGACACCCACGTTCGCGGCCGACGCCGGCAGCGACTGCGCGAGCGGCGCACCGGGCCCGGCCAGGCCGACCACCCGGTGCTGCAGCGACGGCGCCAGGATCAGCGCCACCATGGCCGGCGACGAGCCGAGGAACCACAGCGCCACCAGCGACAGCGTGAGGCCGGTCAGCCCGAGGACCAGCGCGCGCGGCGCGTTCCAGTCCGCCAGGCGGCCCCCGACGTAGGCTCCTGCGGCGGTCGCCGCGCCGTAGATCATCAGGTACACCCCGACCATGGCTCCGGAGACCCCGGTGACCTCCTCGAGGAACGGCACCACGTAGCTCCAGGCGGCGCACGAGGCGGCGAACACCAGGAAGCAGACGACGAGCAGCGCGAGCACCCGGGGCGCGAAGGCGTTCCGCAGCTGGCCGCGTCCGGCGTCGTCCGCGCTCGCGCCGGGCAGGGACGGGACGAGGAACCAGCAGGCGGCCAGGACGAGCGCGCCGAGCGCCGCCACGGCGACGAAGGCGCCGCGCCAGCCCGCGACCTGCCCGAGCGCCGTCCCGAGCGGGGCGCCGAACGCCCCGGCCAGCGTGTTGCCGAGGAGGATCGCGGCCATCGCCCGTCCGGCCGCCTCGCGCGGGACGACGGCGGTCGCGACCGTGAACGCCGTCGCGAGGAAGAGGCCGTGCAGGGCACCGGTGATCCCGCGCGCCACCAGGAAGGTCAGGTAGTCGGCGGTGACGACGGCGAGCAGGTTGCCGACCACGAAGACGGCGATGGAGCCGCGGACCACCGTCCGCCGGTCGAGCCGCATGGTCGCCATGGTCAGGAGCGGACCGCCCGCGGCCAGGCCGACGGCGTAGGCGGTGACCAGCCCTCCGGCGGCGGGCACCGACACGCCGAGGTCGCCCGAGATCACCACCAGCAGGCCGATCACGAGCGTCTCGGCGGTGCCGAGCACGAAGTTCGCCGCGAAGAGCGTCGAGAGCGTGCGGCGGGCCGACGGCGGCGCGGCGGGAACCGCTTGTGTCTGTACGTCCATGCGTTCCTCCGGGTGAGCAGCGGCCGCGCCATGTCACAACCGATTGATTGCGACGGTATGGCAACCGGTTGGTTGCGTCAAGGCGTGACCGGGCATAGGCTCCGAGGCATGCCCTTCCCCGATCGCATAGTGCGGACCATCGAGCTCGGCCACCCGCCCGCCGCCGTCTGGGCCGCCGTGACCACCGCGGAGGGCCTGGCGTCCTGGTTCGGTCACCACGCCGACATCGACCTGCGTCCGGGCGGCGCCGCCCGGATCGCGTGGGACGACGGCGCCCGCCACGACCTCCGCGTCGAACACGTGGCGGAGCCGTCGGCCTTCGCCTTCACCTGGCAGATCGACGGCATGCCCGACGACGACCCGCGCCGCACCTACGTCGAGTTCACGCTCGAACCGTCCGGCGACCCCGCGGGCACGAGCACCCGGCTGACGGTGACGGAGACGGGCTTCGCCCAGTTCTCCGCCGACGACCACGCGGTGGCATATCCGGACCACGTCACCGGGTGGGAGCGGGAGCTGGGCGAGCTCGCCGCACATCTCGCTGCCGCGTGAACGACATGAACGAGCCGGAGAAGACCGCCGAGCAGGTCTTCGCGGCCCTCGCCGACCCGACCCGGCGCGCGATCCTCGGCGAGCTCGCGGCCCGCGGCCCCGCGACGGCGACCGACCTGTCCGGCCGGCTGCCCATCACCCGGCAGGCGATCGCGAAGCACCTGGCCCTGCTGACGGACGCCGGCCTGGTGATCCCCGAGCCCGGCGAGCGCCGTCGGGTGCGCTACCGGCTGCACTCGGCCCCCATGCAGGTGGCTCAGCAGTTCCTCGCGGCGCTGGCGCGCGACTGGGACTCCCCGCTCGCCGCGCTCAAGGCGCATCTGGACGGCGCGGCACATCCGGACGGCGAGCAGCCGCCGTCGCGCTGACCTGGGCCCTGCCCTGACATACTGCGGGTGACATGCCCGCAGGTCGTGTCACAGCCAAGGAGTCAACATGCTGATCGCCGGTCTCGTGCTCGCGGGCATCGCCGCCCTGATCCACGTCTACATCTTCTATCTGGAGTCCTTCGCCTGGACCGACCGGAAGACCCTGGCGACGTTCGGGATGACCGCGGAACAGGCAGAGGCGATGCGGCCGATGGCCCTGAACCAGGGTTTCTACAACCTGTTCCTCGCGATCGTCACCGGCGTCGGCATCGTCTTCACTGCGACCGGGTCGACGGCGGTGGGCGCCGCCCTCGTGCTCGCCGGAACCGGCTCGATGGTCGCGGCAGCGCTCGTGCTGGTGGTCTCGGACCCGACCAAGCGCGACGCGGCGCTGAAGCAGGGCCTCGTCCCGCTGCTGGCGATCATCGCCGTGGTGGTCGGCCTGCTCCTCTGACACCCAGCCCGCTCGGCTGGGGTGCGCTCAGGTGGGGACGTCCATGCGCTGCGTGCCGATGACCGCCAGGAGACGCAGGGCCTCTTCCGACGGAGAACCCGGGTCCGCCGTGTAGACCACCACCTGCTGGTCCTGGTCGGTGAGGTCGAGGGCGTCGCAGTTGACGGTGACGAGCCCGACCAGCGGGTGCCGGAAGGACTTGCGCAGCGTGCGCGCGGCCTGCACGTCGCTCAAGGACCACAGCTCCGCGAACTCCGGGCTGCCCGCGACGAGCTCCTCGACGAGCGCGGTCACCTCGGGGTCTTCGGGGTACCGGGCCGCCGTGTTGCGGAGCCGAGCGACGGACGAGCGGGCGAACTCGCCGGCGTCGGAGACCCCGTAGAGCCGCTCCCCCGGCACCTGGGAGCCGAGGAACGCCCGGCGGGCGAGGTTGCGCTCACGACGGGGCAGCGCCGACCAGTCCTCCATGAGCGCCGCCGCGAGCCCGTTCCAGGCGATGACCTCGAGGGTCGCCGAGGTGACGAAGGCAGCGGCCTGCGGCAGCCGGTCCAGCATGAGCTGGACGCTCGGCCGGACCTCGCGCGGCGGTCCTGGCGGCGGGCCCGGGGGCACGCCGGCGAGCTCGTGCAGGTAGCCACGCTCGGCGTCGGACAGGCGCAGCGCCCGGGTGAGGCCGCCCAGGACCTCGCGCGAGGGGTGCGGGCCACGGGCCTGCTCCAGCCGCGTGTAGTACTCGGTGGAGATGTAGGCGAGCTGCGCCACCTCCTCGCGCCGCAGGCCCGGGGTGCGGCGTCGCCGGCCGGCGGGCAGGCCGACGTCGGCGGGTGCGATCCGTTCCCGTCTGCCGCGCAAGAACGTCGCGAGCTCTGCTCGGTCCATACCTTGAAGTATGCGCAGACGACGGGGCCGTAGCCAGGTACCGGCGCTGCCTGGATGGGCCCCGGAGCCCGGCGCAGGCTCGTCGGTATGAGCACACCAGCTACCGAAGCGACCACCACGACGACCGGAGCCGGCCTGCTGGCCGGCAAGGTCGCCTTCATCACCGGCGCGGGCCGCGGCATCGGCGCGGCCTCGGCCCGGCTGTTCGCCCGGGAGGGCGCCACGGTGTTCCTCACTGCCCGCACCGAGGAACAGCTCAAGGCCGTGACCGACGAGGTCAGGGCGGCGGGAGGCAACGCGGACTACGCGGTGGCCGACCTGTCCGACGCAGACAGCGTGCGCGCCGCCGTCGACCGGGTGGTGGAGCTGCACGGCCGCCTGGACGTCGCGTTCAACAACGCCGCCACGTTCACCCCGCCGCAGCCGCTGGACGAGGTCTCCGAGGCCGACTTCGACCGCCTCTACGCCGTGAACCTGCGCGGGCCGTGGCTGACCATGGTCGCCGAGATCAACGCCATCCGGGCCACGGCGGGTACCGGTGCGATCGTCAACAACACCAGCATCGGCAGCCTGCGGGCCAACCCGGTGCTGCCCGCCTACGGCGCGATGAAGAGGGGCGTGAACAGCCTCACCGAGTCGGCCGCCGTCACCTACGGGCCCGAGGGCATCCGGGTCAACGCGGTCTCCCCCGGCGGCACGTACACCGCGATGATCGAGGCCTGGGAGGAGCACACCCCGGGTCTCATGGAGCAGCTGACGCCCGGGGTCCCGCTGCGCCGCGGTGCCCAGCCCGAGGAGATCGCCGAAGCCGCGGCCTGGCTCCTGAGTGACCGCGCCTCCTTCGTGACGGGCGCGATCCTCAAGGTGGACGGCGGCGCAGGCGCCTGACCCATCTCGTTTCGCGAAGTAGAGCGCCTGTCCGGGCCTCCCTGGCCGAACCGGGGAGAGCCGGACAGGCGCTCTACTTCGCGGCGTGTGAGGCAGTGGCCGGGCTGCGGAGGCGGCGCAGCATGCGCGCGTCCTGGAAGCCGACCGTGCGGGCCGCCGACTCGACGGTCGCGCCGTGGCCGATCAGGTGCTCTGCCCGTTCGAGCCGCAGCAGCTGCTGGTAGCGCAGCGGCGTCATCCCGGCGGCCTGGGTGAACAGCCTGGTCAGCGTGCGCGCGGCGACACCGGCGTGTGCGGCCAGGTCGGTGAGCGGCAGGGTCCGCGCGAAGTGGGCGTCGATGTGGTTCTGCACCCGGTGGACCGTGTCGTCGACGTGCGACCGGTACCGCAGCATCGCGCTGGCCTGGGGCTCCGCCCCGTTCCGGCGCGTGTAGACCACCATCTCGCGGGCCACCCGGGCGGCGAGCGCTGGACCGTGCCGCATGGCGAGCAGGTGCAGCGACAGGTCGATGCCGCTCGCGATGCCCGCGGAGGTGACCACGCCGCCGTCCGTGGTGAAGAGGACGTCGCGGACCACGTGCGCCCGGGGGTACCGGGCGGCGAGGTCGTCCTGGACGGCGTGGTGCGTGGTGCAGCGCCGGCCGTCCAGCAGGCCCGCCTGGCCGAGGGCGTCCGCTCCCGCGCACACGCTCGCGACGGTGCCGCCCGCGCCGTGGTGGGCGGCGAGCCGTTCGCGCAGCGAGACGCTCACCCGGGGCCAGGCGACCTTGACGCCTCCGACGCGCCAGCCGGGTACGACGACGAGGTCGTCGGGGCCTAGCTCCGGCCAGTCGGTACCCGCGACGAGCGGGAGGCCCTGCGCCGAGGCGACCACACCGGCGTCGTGCCCGGGACCGCCGGCCCCGCCACCTCCACGACCGGTCACGGAACCATCTGGTTCGACGCCGGAGACGTACCGCAGGTCGTAGGGCCGGCCGAAGTCGCCCGCCGCGAAGAAGGCCTGCGCGGGGCCCGCCAGGTCGAGCAGGTGGACCCCGGGCAGCAGCACGAAGACGACTGTGGTCATGTGGCCGATGCTGTCACGCCCACCTCGGACTCCGCCTCGAGCTCCGCGACGGTGGCGATGCGCGCGAACCGGCCGCGGAGCACGGCCTCGGTCCGCTCCAGGATGTCGGCGGCGCTGAACCGGCCGAGCGGGTCGGTGCTGGTGGCGTCGCTCACGAACGTCATGGCGTAGCCGAGGTCGGAGCCGACGCGCGTGGTGGTCTCCACGCACTGCTCGGCACGGATGCCGCAGACGCGCAGCTCCGCGACGCCGTGCGCGGTGAGGATCTGCTGGAGGTTGGTGGTCGTGAACGCGTTGTGCGAGGTCTTGCGGAGCACCGGCTCGTCGGGCAGTGGCTCGCTGAGCTCGGCGAAGAGCCGGACGTTACCGGACTCCGGGTCGAACGGGTTGCCCGTCCCCGGCTCGGTGTGCAGCACCCAGACGACGAGGTCGCCTGCCGCACGCGCCAGGTCGACGAGCCGGTTGACGGGCTCCGCGACCGTGGGGTTGAGGGTGTCGGCCCACTGCGGGCGGACACGGAAGGACTCCTGGACGTCTACGACGATCAGCGCTCGGTTCATGCCTCCAGTCTGGTGACGCGGGCGCGCGGGCGGGAGGCCGGATCGGGTCGCGAGGCGGACGGATCTGGTCACCCGCACGCGGGTCGGGCCTGTCGAGACCAGGGTCTCGACAGGCTCGACCACCGATGGGATCAGGCCACGAACGCCGCCGTGTTCCGCCGCGCCCAGTCGGCAAAGGACCGCGCGGGCCGGCCCAGCACCGTCTCGATGTCCGGGCTCACCACCTGCTCCTCCGGGAGCGGCTCGCCCAGGATCGCCAGGGTGCCGTCGACGACATGCTCCGGGATGTACGCGAGCATCCCGGCCCGCGCCTCCTCGCGCGTGAGCTCGGCGAAGGCCAGGGGGACGCCGAGCGCCCCGGCGAGCGCCTGGGTCCGCTCGCGCGGCGAGACGGCGGCGGGACCGGTGAGCGCGTAGGTGCGGCCCGCGTGTCCGTCGTCGACCAGGGCGACCGCCGCGACCTCGGCGATGTCGGACGGGTCGACGGCGGGCAGCGCGACGTCGCCGAACGGCGCGTGCACGGTGCGCTCCGCGCGGACCGACGGAGCCCAGGCGAACGCGTTGCTGGCGAAGTCCCCGGGACGCAGCACCGTCCAGTCGAGGCCCGACCCCTGCACGAGCTTCTCGAGCTGGGCGAGGGGTCCGTGCGAGACCGATCCCGCCCGCGTGGCCGCGCCGAGCGACGAGAGCAGGACGAGGCGCCGCACGCCCGCACCGGCGGCCGTGCCGATGATCCGCTCGGTGTCCAGGTGCTCGCCCGAGCCCGGTACCAGGAGGAACATCGCCTCCGCGCCGGCGACGGCGGCGCGCAGGCTGTCCGGGTCGGCAAGGTCCGCGCGCTCTGCGCGGACCCGGGGGTCGTCGAGCGGGGCGGTGCCCGCGCGAGACACGGCGGTGACGTCGTGGCCCCGTCGGGCGAGCTCGGCGACCAGCGGTCGGCCGATGTTTCCGGTGGCTCCGGTGACGACGATCATGGGTGCTCCTTGGCTGAACGACACGGCCCCGAACCGGGGCCGGGCGACCCCTGCGGCCGCTCTGCCGCCGACGTTACGAGCCTGAGTACAGTAGGTTCCCTCAGGAAAGTATTGGAGCCTGCCATGCCGAACGCCAGAACCGCCACGAGCACGTGGTCGCCCCAGCCTGACGACGACCCGGCCACCGCCTGCCCCATCTCACCGGTCGTGGACCTTGTCTTCAGCCGGTGGACGACGCCGATCCTGTGGGTGCTTCAGGCCCACGGCACCCAGCGCTTCGTCGAGCTGGAGCGGCGCATCGGCGTGACGCCGAAGGTGCTCACGCAGCGCCTGCGCCAGCTCGAACGGGACGGCCTGGTGCAGCGCAGGATCTACGCGGAGGTACCGCCGCGCGTGGAGTACGAGATCACCGGGCTCGGCAGCAGCCTCCACTCCGTCTTCGCCGCCCTGGGCGAGTGGAGCGACGCCCACCTGGCGGACGTCGAGGCCGCCCGCGCCGCATACACGGGCCCGCTCCCCCGCTGACCGCTGCACGCCCGAAACCTGTGGTCGGCAAAAGGTCAGGTCATCGGCAGCCCGAGTTGCCGATGACCTGACGTTTTGCCGACCAGCCGCCCGGTCGGACGCTACGCGCCCACCGGGAGCCGGCGTCAGGCCTTGACGAAGGCCAGCAGCGCCTCGTTCACCTCGGCCGCGTGGGTCCAGAGCAGGCCGTGCGGCGCGCCCTCGATCTCGACGTACTCGGCCTCGGGGAACGCCTTGTGGAACGGGCGGGCCGTGGCGTCGATCGGGAGGATGTTGTCCTTGGTGCCGTGCAGGATCAGGGACGGCTTGCCCGCGGCGCGCACCGCCTCGACGTCGGCCCGGAAGTCCTCGATCCAGGCCGAGACGACGGCGTAGGCCGCGACCGGGGCGCTGCCCGTCGCCGTGTTCCAGCTGGCCGTCACGACCTCCTGGCTGATCCGGCTGCCGAGGTTCTCGTCGAGGTTGTAGAAGTCCTGGTAGAAGTTCGTGAACCAGGCGAAGCGGTCGGCGTGGGCGGTCTCGCGGATGCCGTCGAAGACCGACTGCGGCACGCCGGTCGGGTTGTCGTCGGTCGCGACGAGGAACGGCTCCAGCGAGGCGAGGAAGGCCAGCTTGGCGACCCGCTCGTGGCCGTAGTTCTTCACGTAGCGGGCGAGCTCGCCGGTACCCATCGAGAAGCCGACGAGGATGACGTCGCGCAGGTCGAGGGTGTTCAGGACCGCGTCCAGGTCGGCGGCGAAGGTGTCGTAGTCGTAGCCCTCCCCGACCTTGCTCGACTGGCCGAACCCGCGGCGGTCGTAGGTGATGACGCGGTACCCGGCGGCGATCAGCTCGCGGGATTGGCGCTCCCAGCTGTTGCCGTCCAGCGGGTAGCCGTGGATGAGGACTACCGGCTGCCCCGTGCCGTGGTCCTCGTAGTAGAGCTCGGTGGTGGTGCTGTTCTCGGTGCCGACCGTGATGAAACCCATGACGTGTTCCTCTCCTGAATCCCGCTTGCCATCCTGTGGCCCGGCGGAGAACGGTCGTTCTCTGCCGATATCCGCTACAGTAGAGAACGAACGTTCTCCGCGCAAGTCGTGCGGAGGGAGAAGTGGGGTGAGATCGCATGATCGACGAGAAGACCGCTCGCGAGGCAGTGATCGAGGCCGCCGACGGGCTGTTCTACGCGCACGGCGTCCAGGCGGTCGGCATGGACGCCGTGCGGACGGCGGCTGGCGTGTCGCTCAAGCGGATCTACTCGCTCTTCGCCTCGAAGGACGAGCTGATCGTCGCGGTGCTCAACCACCGCACGACCGTCTGGGACTCGGGCCTCGCGTCCGCGTCGGAGCGGGCGACGTCGGCGCGCGAGCGCATCCTCGCCATCTTCGACTTCCTCGACGCCTGGTTCCGCGAGCCGGAGTTCCGCGGGTGCGCGTTCATCAACACGCACGGCGAGCTGGGCGCGTCCTCGACGGCGGTGGCGGACGCCGTCCGCGAGCAGAAGCGCAGCTTCCAGGAGTACGTCGCCCGCCTCGTGGCGGACGCCGGCGCGCCCGCCACCCTGGCGCCGCAGCTCGCGATCCTCGCCGAGGGCGCGCAGACCACCGCCGCCATCGCGGGCACGCCGGACGCCGCGCACCAGGCCCGCGCCGCGGCCGAGACCCTGCTGGACGCAGCAACTGCGAGAGGATGAGGACATGACGACCGACGACATCACCAGCGGCGGACCGGGAGCCCTTCCGTACGCCCTGCAGACCGGCCCCCACGAGGGTGACTTCGCGTTCCGCTGGGCGTACGGCAACCCTGAGGCGCCGTTCACCATCATGGAGTTCGGCGACTTCGAGTGCCCGTACTGCGGTGCGGCCAAGCCCGTGCTGCACGAGCTCGTCAACGGCTCCGAGGGCCAGGTCCGCCTGGTGTGGCGCCACTTCCCCCTGTTCGAGCCGCACCCGTACGCGCTGACGGCGGCCCTCGCGGCCGAGGCCGCGGGGCACCAGGGGGCGTTCTGGCCGATGGCGGGTCTGCTCTTCAAGAACCAGGACAGCCTCGACGACGCGTCGATCATCCGGTACGGCGAGCAGCTCGGCCTCGACGACACCAGCGCCCTGATCGGTGACCCGGCGCAGCGGTTCGCCGGCGCCGTCCGCAAGGACTACCAGGCAGGCATCGACGCCGGGGTGCACGGCACGCCCACGCTGTTCATCAACGGCGAGCCGTACCTGGGCGCCGTCACGGTCACCGACCTGCGGGACACCATGTCGATGTCCCGCAAGCGCGCCCGCTTCCGCCGGTGACCCGACCGTTGGTCATCGCTTCAGGAGCGCCCGCAGATGGGCCACCACCTCCCGCGGTGACTGCTCGGCCATGAAGTGCCCCGCGTCCAGCGTCCGGTGCTCCAGGTCGGCGACCCATGCGGACCACAGGCCCGCCGCGTCGTAGCCGAGCGCCGCGCCCCAGTCCTGCTGGAGCACGGTGACCGGCATGGCGAGCCGCCGTCCGGCTGCCCGGTCGGCCCGGTCGTGCTCGACGTCGATCCCCGCCGACGCGCGGTAGTCCGCCACTATCGACGGCACCGCCTCCCGCGAGGCGCGCAGGTACTCGGCCCGGACGTCGGCCGGGATCGCATCGGGGCCCGTGCCCCAGGCGTCGAGGAAGAACCCGAAGAAGTCGTCGGCGGAGGCCTCGATCATCCGCTCGGGCAGGCCGGGCGGCTGGGCCATCAGGTAGAGGTGGAACGCGACGGCGGCGTCCGCGCCGTGCAGCACGTCCCACATGTCGAGGGTCGGCAGGACGTCGAGGACGGCCAGGTGGGTAACCCGGTCCGGGTGGTCCAGGCCTGCGCGGATCGCGACGAGCGCGCCCCGGTCGTGGCCCGCCAGCGCGAACGTCTCGTGGCCCAGCGCGGCGGCGAGGGCGACCACGTCCTGGGCCATGGTCCGCTTCGAGTAGGTGTCGCGGTCGAGCTCGGCGGGCTTGTCGCTCGCACCGTAACCGCGTAGGTCAGGGACGATCACCGTGTGGTCACGGACGAGGTCGGCGGCGACGTGGCGCCACATGAGGTGGGTCTGCGGAAAGCCGTGCAGCAGCACGACGGGGCTGCCGGAGCCGCCGACCGCTACGTTGAGGACGACGTCGCCCACGGCGACGCGCTGGTGGTCGAGCCCAGGGATCTTCTGTGTCATGCCCCGAATCTCCAGGACGTGGATGAGCAAGTGATGAGCAAGTGGTGAGCAAGGACGTGCGGGTAGGGGTGCTCGGCCCGGTCACCGCGTGGGTCGACGGCGCCGAGGCGGCGCTGGGCGGCCCCCGCCAGCGCGCCGTCCTCGCGCGGCTGGTCGCGGCGGGCGGCCGGACGGTGACCGCCGACCGCCTGGTCCAGGACCTGTGGATGGACCCGCCGCGGGGTGCGCTGGCCGCCGTGCGCACGTTCGTCGCGGCGCTCCGCCGCGGCCTCGAGCCCGGGCGGACGGCGCACACGCCCGCCCGGCTGCTCGTGACCGACGGGCCGGGGTACGCGCTGCGCGGCGTGGACGTGGACGCCTGGTCGTTCGAGGCGGCGGTGGCCGGGGCACGCGACCTGGCCCCCGCGGCCGCCCGGACATCGCTCGACCGGGCGCTCGGCGCGTGGCGCGGCACCCCGTACGCCGGGCTGGACCAGCCGTGGGCGGCCGCCGAGCGGGCCCGGCTGGCGGAACTGCGGCTCGTCGCCACCGAACGCCGCGCCGAGGTGCGGATCGCGCTGGGTGACGCGGCCGACGTCGTGCCGGGTCTGGACGCGCACGTTGCCGAGCATCCGTGGCGGGAGGAGGCGTGGCGCCTGCTCGCGCTCGCGCTGTATCGGTCGGGCCGGCAGGCGGACGCGCTGGCCGTGCTCCGCCGGGCGCGAGCGATGCTGGCCGACGAGCTCGGCGTCGACCCGGGGCCGCGGCTCGCGGAGCTGGAGGGCCAGGTGCTGCGGCACGACGTCGGCGGCGACGTGGCCACGCCCGACGACGTCTGGCGGGACACCGCCTCCGCGTACGAGCGAGTGGTCGCCGCCGGTGCCCGCAGCCGTCTGGAGTCGACGGCGACGCTCCTGCGCACCCTGGCGCTGTCCGGCGGCGAGGGCCTGACGGCGGCCCGCTCGCAGCGGGTGGCCGCCGTCCGCGCGGCCGAGCAGCTCAGCGATCCGGAGCTCACCGCCCGGGTGATCGGCGCGTTCGACGTGCCGGGCTCCTGGACCCGGTCCGACGACGCGGGCGCCGCCGCCGAGATGGTCGCCGCCGCTGAGCGCACCCTGGCCGCCCTTCCCGAGGGCGCGCCCGACGCCGTCCGCTCCAGGCTGCTGGCGACCGTCGCGATGGAGTCGCGCGGGCTGCCCGGGCCGCGTGGGCCGGAGGCCGCACGTCAGGCGGAGACCCTCGCGCGGCGGGCATGCGACCCGGCGGTGCTCGCGTTCGCCCTGGCAGGCCGGTATCTGACGCACTTCGAGCGCACGGGCCTGGCCCGCGAGCGGGACGCGATCGGCGCGGAGCTGGTGGCCCTGGCGGCCCGGCACGGGCTGAGCACCTTCGAGATCCTGGGGCACCTGGTGCGGACGCAGGCACTGTCGGCCCTCGGGGACCACGACGGGGCGAAGGCGCACGCGGACGAGACCGCCGTGCTCGGCGTGCGGTACGAACGGCCGCTGGTCGCGGTGTTCACGGGGTGGTTCGCAGCGCTGCGGGTCGCGGCGTCGGGTGCACCCGTCGAGGTCGCCGAGCAGGCCTACCGGCAGGCGGCCGGATCGCTGGACGGTTCGGGCATGCCCGGGCTGGCGGACGGGCTGCTCCCGCTGGCGCTGCTCGCCCTGCGGGTGTGGCACGGCCTGCCGGCTGACGGCGGAGTGCCCGACGGCGGTGCGGCCCACGGCGGGGCGGCCCACGGCGAGGCGGCACACCAGACCGCCACCCGGGACGCAGGAACGGATAGCGCGGCAGAAGACAGCAGCCGCTGGGGCCCTTACGAGCCGTGGGCCCGCCCGCACCTGCTCCTGGCCCGCGGGGCGGACGCCGAGGCCGCAGCCGCCGTCCGCCGTATCCCCGACCCCTCGCCCGGCCTGCTCGCCGAGGTGCTCTGGGTCCTGGCCGGGCGGGCGGCGATCGCGGTCGGCGACCGGCGGGTCGCCGAGCGGGCCCGGGCGGCGCTCACCCCGGCGGCTGACGAGGTGTCGGCGGGCAGTGGTGTTCTTACGGCCGGTCCGGTGCGGGATCACTTGGACGCGCTGGCGGCGTTCCTCGATGGCTGACGGCGTCGGCGTCTGGCCGGTAGGTCCGCCGGGCAACTGACCGAATTCGGCGACTTCGGTCGGTTGCTCTGAGATCGGTCAATCAACCGACCGATCTCAGAGCAACCGACCGATCTCAGACGAGCCGCCTGTGCAACAGACCGAACTCGGCACCGGACGCCGGCGATCCGCACCGCCAACGCCCGGACAGGACGCGCCGACCGCTAGGCCGGCGGGCGCCAGGCGCCGTCCGGCAGCGGCGGCGGGCCGCTGGCCTCGTGGGGCGAGCAGAGCGGCAGCCGGTCGCCGAAGTACCGGAGGACCAGGATGCCGATAACGCCGGACAGGATCGACCCGACGATGATGCCCACCTTGGCCTCGTTGATCAGCGCCTCGTCGTCGAACGCGAGCTCGCTGACGAACAGCGCGATCGTGAACCCGATGCCGCACAGGAACGCACCGCCGGCGAGGTGTCCGTAGCGCACCTGGCCGGGCAGGGTGCCGAGCCCGGTCATCAGCGCGATCATCGCGCCGGCGAAGACGCCGATCCCCTTGCCGAGCACGAGGCCGACCAGCACACCGAGCGTGACCGGACTGGACAGGGCTGCGCTGATCGACTCCCCGGTGAGCGCGACACCGGCGTTGGCCAGCCCGAACACCGGCACGACGAAGTACGAGCTGACCGGGTGCAACGCGTCGAGGATGCGGTCGCTCGTGGGGACCGCCGACCGCGCCGCGCTGACGGCGAGGCGGGAGCGGGCCGGGTCGAGGTCCTCCATGAGGGCGCGCGAGTACCACCCGAGATCTCGGCGCGCCTGGTCGTCGTGCCCCCGGCGGGCGGTCGGGACCGAGAGACCCACGAGGACGCCCGCGAGCGTCGGGTGCAGCCCGGACTCGAGGACCGCCACCCACAGGATCAGGCCGACGAGCAGGTACGGCGGGATCTGCCAGACGCCGACCCAGCGCATCGCGAGCATGACCAGCGTGAGCAGTGCCGCGAGCGCCAGCGCGCCCATGGAGATCGCGTCGGAGTAGAAGATGCCGAGAAGGGCGATGGCGCCGATGTCGTCGAAGATCGCCAGCGTGAGCAGGAAGACGCGGAGCTGGTCGGGGCAGCGTGGCCCGGCGAGCGCGAGCACGCCGATGACGAACGCCGTGTCCGTGGACATCGGCAGACCCCAGCCGGACGCGTCCGGGCCGGACGGGTTGATCAGCAGGTAGATGCCGATCGGGACGGCCAGCCCGCCGATCGCCCCGAAGAGCGGCACGGACGCGGCGCGGAAGGTGCGCAGCTCGCCGACGGTGAGCTCGCGGTTGACCTCGACGCCGACCACGAAGAAGAACACCGCCATGAGGAAGTCGTTCACCCAGTGGTGCAGCGAGAGGTGCAGCTCCCAGGTGCCGACCGTGAGGTTGACGGGCATCTCCCACAGCGCGTGGTACGAGCCGCCCGCCACGTTCGCCCAGACCAGTGCGATGGCCGACGCCGCGAGCAGGAGCGTCGCTCCCCCGCCCTCAGTGGCGAAGTAGCTGCGCAGTCCTGGGGACAAGCGAGGATACGGGATGTCCACCCTGGGCCGGGGTCCCGGCCGGGTCGGCACGCCGGTAGGGATCCGGTCTGTCACGGCTCAAGTTTGACAGATATGGCGGTACCGGCCGTCCCGAACTGGTGGATGTGCCCTCGTCGAGGCGTCACTGCACCTCACGCCCTGGATATCGCACCCAGAACTCGTACCGCACCTCCGCAGAACCGTTCCCCGCGGAGTCGTTCGACCTGACCTCGACGAAATTGGGCCCCGGATTGGTGGGGGCGAAAGCGATGTCGGCCCACCCGATCGATGAAGCAGCCTTCGTACCGGAGACCTCACCGTTATTGAACGAATAGCTGTAGGAAACCACGTCGCTCGCACCGTTAGGACGGAGGGTAAACGTTCCAGGCTGACCGATCCCGCCGAAGACTCCCGCCGGGTATTCCTGGTACAGGGTCGAGTTGACGATCGGCTTTCTCGGGGCCGTCGTGTCCGGGCGAATCATGCATGCATCACCCGACCAGCCGGTCACCTTGCCGGCCGAGTCGCGGGCCTTCACCCGCCACCGGTACGTACGTTGCGACGAGAGCGCCGCTCCCACCTGCACCCGGTGCGTCGATCCGCTGGCCATGGGACCCGTCCACCCCGACGTCCACCGCGCAACGTTCGTCGCGTTGTCGACGACGATGAACTTCAGCTCCACCGTCTGGTTCCACGGGTCCACACCGTCCGGGTCGCTCCCCCGCGCCTGCAGGTACGGCCGCTGGGTTCGGAGCGGCGTCGCATTCGACGCCACCGTGACACAAGCAAGTTCGGCACCTGTCGGCGAGACCGTGGTCCTCATCGTCTTCGCCGTGGGCGTGAACGGCGGCCGATTGACCGCCGCCGGCATCGCCTGGTGCTCGACGCCGTCTGTCGTCGTGGCCGCAATCCGCTCCACTGGCGGTACCTCATCGGCACGTGCGGCTTCGCCCACGCCCATGGTTGCCACGAGGGTAACCGCGATGGCTACCGCAGTTCCCAGCCGCGCACTGGTCGCGCGTCTCATTCCACCAACACTCACGGTCAGCCCCTCGCCAAGTGCGTACAAGATCCTGGCAGATCGAATCAGACCGCGCATAGTTCACACTAGTCGCAAACCGGGTGAGTACACCTGTTCGACTCATTGCCCGACAATCCGGGCGCCAACGCTATGCCGCCGATCACGATGTCGCCGACGTTGTCAGCCGATCGCTCTCGTCGCGGCGATCGTGCCGAGCAGCGCCAGCGCCTCGGCGGCCGGCGAGCCGGTGGTCGCGTGGTAGACGACGAGCTCCTGGCCGGGCGCGCCACGGACCTCGAACGCGTGGACGCGCAGCTCCAGGTGGCCCACGTCGGGGTGCAGGAAACGCTTGCTGGTCAGACGCTTGCCGCGGGCGTCGTGCTGGTCCCACATCCGCACGAAGTCCGGGCTCTTGACGCGCAGCTCGTCGACGACCGCGCGGATCACCGGGTTGCCGGGCGTGAGCCCGTCGGCCAGGCGGAGCCCGGCCACGGTGTTCTCGGCGACGCGGTGCCAGTCCGGGTAGAAGGTGCGCGCGGCAGGGTCGAGAAAGGTCGCGCGGGTCAGGTTCCGGGAGAACGGGAACCCGTTGAACAGGGCCTCGCCGAGCGGGTTGCTCGCGAGCACGTCGAAGGCTCGCCCGAGCACGATCGCCGGGCTGTCCCGCCAGGACAGCATGAGCTCCAGCAGCGAGCTGTCGACCTCCTCGACCACCGCGGGGCTCGCCGGCCGCGGGCTGAGCCCGGCCAGCCGGTAGAGGTGCTCCCTGCCGTCGTCGTCCAGACGCAGCACCTCGCCGAGCGAGTCCAGGACCTGCGGTGACGGGCTCACCTCGCGGCCCTGTTCGAGCCGGACGTAGTAGTCCACGCTGACGCCGGTCAGCATCGCCACCTCCTCCCGCCGCAGGCCGACGACGCGGCGCCTCCCGTACACGGGCAGGCCGAGCGCCTCCGGGGTCAGCTGCGCACGCCTGCCGCGCAGGTAGTCGCCGAGCGGTGATGCGGTCATGTCTTCGACGGTACTCGGCCCGCCGCACGTATCCAGGGTGTGCTGCACCCAGGAGGACGGCGTCCTTCCTGGGCCCGGGGCGGCGGCGCAGCCTGGAGGCATGAGCACAGAGACGAACACCCGGACCAGCACCAGCAAGATCGTCCTCGTCACCGGCGCGAGCAGCGGCATCGGCGAGGCCACGGCGCTCCGGCTCGCGTCGGAGGGCCACCACGTGGCGCTCGGCGCCCGCCGGACGGACCGCCTCCAGGCAGTGGTGGAGAAGATCCGGGCCGACGGCGGGGCGGCGAGCGCCCACCGGCTCGACGTGACCGACCGCTACGACGTGCGCGCCGTCGTGGACCGGGTCGTCGAGGAACACGGGCGCATCGACGTCGTCGTGAACAACGCGGGCGTCATGCCCCTGTCCCGCCTCGACGCGCTGCTCGTGGACGAGTGGGACCAGATGATCGACGTCAACGTGCGCGGACTGCTGCACGGCATCGCCGCGGTGCTGCCGCACTTCGGGCGGCAGGGCGGCGGGCACGTCGTCACGGTCGCCTCGATCGGCGCGCACGAGGTGTATCCGACGTCGGCCGTGTACTCCGCCAGCAAGTTCGCCGCGTGGGCCATCACGGAGGGCCTCCGCATGGAGTCGGACCCGAGCATCCGGGTCACCACGATCACGCCCGGCACGGTCGAGAGCGAGCTCGCCGAGCACATCTCCGACACCGGGGCGCGGACCTACATGCAGTCGTTCCGCCGCAACCTCATCCCGGCGGACGCCATCGCCCGGGCGATCTCGTTCGCCCTGGACCAGCCGGCCGACGTCGACGTGAACGAGATCATCGTGCGCCCGGCGGCCCAGCGCTGACCGGACCGAGCACCTGCGTGCCGATGGTCGCGAGCAGCCGCAGCCGGTCGGCGTCCTCGCTGCCGGCCGCCGCGGTGTAGACGACGATGCGCAGGTCGCTGCCCGGCACCGCGAGCACGTCGCAGTCCAGGACCAGCGGGCCGACGGCGGGGTGCAGGACCGTCTTGTGGTTCGACACGTGCTCGCCCACGACCCCGGCGTCCCACTGCCGCGCGAAGTCGGCGCTCGCGCCGCGGAGGTCCTCGACGAGGGAGAGCAGGCCGGCGTCGGCCGGGTAGCGGGCCCGTGCCGCCCTCAGGTCCGTGATCATCGCCGCCTCGAACCTGGCGCCGTGCTCCGGGGACTGCTGGACGCGGTACGCCGGACCCACGAAGTGGCGCCAGATCGGGTTGCGCTCACGTTCGGAGAGCTGGGTCGGGTCGCCGAGCAGGGCCGCCCACATCGGGTTCCACAGCACCACGTTCCAGGCCGCGTCGTTCACGCTCAGCGGGGCGCCGTCGAGCTGGTCGATCAGCCGTCGGACGCCCGGCGGGATGACCTGGGAGACGTGGCCCGGGCCCGGAACCGGCTGGCCGGCGAGGACGTACAGGTGCTCCCGCTCGGCGTCGGACAGCCGCAGGGCGCGGGCGAGCGAGGACAGGACCTGCGGCGACGGCGAGGTGGCCCGGCCCTGCTCCAGCCGCACTATGTAGTCGACGGACAGGCTGGCGAGCTGTGAGAGCTCCTCCCTGCGCAGCCCGGCGGCGCGCCGCACGCCGCCGGAGGGCAGGCCCACCTCCGCCGGCGCGGTGCGGTCGCGCCACGCGCGCAGCGCGCTGCCCAGCTCCGTGGATCCGCTCATGCCCCCAACGTATCGAGGGCGGACGAGAACAGCCTGGTACTGGCCGTACCCAGGCTGCACGAGGCGCTGTCTGTCCACGCCTGGAGGGACGACGGTGGAGATCTCAGCAGGAACCACCAACGGCTCGGAGCGAAGAACCATGACGACAACCCTCATCACCGGCGCGAACAAGAGCCTCGGCTACGAGACCGCCCGCCGCCTCATCGAGGCCGGGCACACCGTCTACGTCGCGGCACGGGACCCGGAGCGCGGCAAGGCGGCCGCCGCGCGGCTCGGTGGCCGCTTCGTCCAGCTCGACGTGACGGACGACGACTCGGTCCAGGCAGCCGCCGACGCCGTCCGCGCCGAGGCCGGCCACCTCGACGTGCTGGTCAACAACGCAGGGATCACCGGTGTGCCGAAGACCCCGGGCGACGTGACCGGCGCCGACATGCTGCACGTCTACGACACGAACGTCTTCGGGCCGGTGCGCGTGACACGGGCCTTCCTGCCCCTGCTGCGGGAGAGCGACAACCCGGTGGTCGTCAACGTCAGCAGCGGGCTGGGCTCGCTGGCGGCGGTCACCGACCCCAGCCGCGTGGAGTTCCACGTGCCGCGCCTCGACTACAACTCGTCCAAGGCCGCGCTGGTCATGGTCAACACCATGTACGCCAAGGAGTTTCCGGGCATCCGGTTCAACGCCGTCGACCCCGGCTACACCGCCACCGACTTCAACGACCACGGCGGGTACAAGACCGTGGAGCAGGGCGCCGAGGTCATCGTCCGGATGGCCCTGATCGGCGCCGACGGCCCGACCGGCGGCTTCTTCGACGACGAGGGCCCCGTCATCTGGTGACCCCGCGTGGCGGCTGCCGGCCCGACGTTCGCCATCAGCTGATGCCGGCCGCCGCCGTACGGAGCGCCCCGATCTCGTCCGGCGTGGACGTCCGGGCCACCGCCGCGATGTCGAGGAGGTACTCGCGCCGGTCCGGCGGGAAGGCCTCGGCGATCCTCGCCGGGTCCTCCCGCAGGACCCGGTAGATCTCCAGGCCCGCGGCGTAGAAGAGGTCGACGAGCTTGACCTCGCCGGAGGCGTTCCTCATGACGTTGCCCGGGTTGTGGTCGAGCCCGCCCCAGAACGGAACGGACCTCGCGGCCTCGGCATCCAGCTGTTCGGCCTGCTCCCGGACGGCGGTGATCGGGTCGTCCGGCGCGGCGGCGTCCCAGCGCCCGACGACGGCGGCCGCCTCCGCCCGGTCGGCAGGCAGCAGGAACTCGAGCACCGTGAGACGGCCCCCGCCGCCCAGCGGTGCGTCGAAGTCGATCCGGGGCAGGAGCGGATGCCCCTCGAGGCCGCGGCACAGCTCCACGAAGACCTCGTAGGCGGGCTCGAACGGGCTCACCCGGGCGACCTGCGCCCCGTCGGGAGACCGCCAGACCGTTGCCCAGTCCCCGATGCCGCACACGTTCCAGCCGTCGCCGAGCAGACGTCCGGTCGCCTCGCGGTGTGGCAGGTCACGCAGTGTCTCGAAGGAAATCACGCTCGGAGCGTAGGCGAACTCCTCGGCTACGCTCCCGGGAATTACGTGACCGCGGCCCGGTCGACGCGACCGGAGGATGCCGCACGGCGCAGAAGGGCAGCGGACATGACACGACAGATCGTGATCGTCGGAGCAGGAGTCGTCGGGACCGCCGTCGCCGCGGAGCTCGCGGTGCTCGACGGTTTCGAGGTAACGGTGCTGGAACGCGAGAGCGGCGCCCCACGCGGGTCGACGTCGTTGGCGCCCGGCCTCGTCGGCATCTACAACGAGGCCGAGATCCTCACGACGCTCGCCCGGGAGTCGGCGGACGTCTACGCATCGCTCGGCGCCGGGTTCGCGCGGTCCGGCGGGATCGAGATCGCCACCTCCACCGACGGCGCCCATCAGCTGGCGCAGCGGGCCGAGCAGGCTCGCGCCGCCGGTCTGCACGTCACGGAGACGGCGCCCGGGGGCCTCCCGGCCTCGGTCGCCGGCGTGGTGAACGCGGATCACGTGGTGGCGGCATGGCACTACGCGCTCGACGGCACCGCGGCTCCCGCCGTCATCACCGCGGGCCTGAGGCGCCGGGCGGAAGACGCCGGAGCCCGGTTCGTCAGCGGCGCCGACGTCGTCGACATCATCCCCGGGACGCGCGCGAGCGTCCGCACCCGCGACGGACAGACCTGGGCGGCAGACGACGTCGTCCTCGCGGCCGGCGTCTGGGGACCGACCCTGGCGGGCCTCGTCGGGATCGAGCTCCCGCTGGTCCCGCTGGCCCACCCGTACGTCTACGGCCCCCGGCGCCCGGACCTGCACGACGGGCCGTTCCTCCGCTGGCCCGAGACCCACAGCTACGGCCGGGTGCACGGCGACCGGATCGGCCTCGGCACCTACGACCACGTGCCGGTCCCGGTCGAGCAGGACGGCCTCGACCAGGGCACCGGTCTCGCCTGGTCCGCCGACCTCGCACCGATGATCGACAAGGCCCAGCTCATGCTCGACCCTGCCTACCGCTTCGAGCCCGAGGAGCGGGTGAACGGCGTCTTCGCGGTGACGCCGGACAACCTGCCCTTCCTGGGCCCGCACCCCGAGGCGTCCGGGGTGTGGATCGCCCAGGCGATCTGGGTCACCCACGCCGCCGGCGCCGCCCGGGCGCTCCGCCGCGCGCTGACCGGCGCCGCACCGCTGCCCCCGGCCCTGGCAGTCGGCCGGTTCGCCGGACGCGACCGCCAGGACCTCACGTCGGAAGCGCTGCGGCTCTACCAGGACATCTACGCCAACGACTCGTCGGCGACTGCCTGATCTACCCCTGACCAAGTCGCGTTCAGCAGGCTTCAGGCGACCGGAACCCCCAGGGTTCCGGTCGCCTGAAGCCTGCCGAGCGGAGGCCGGCTACAGGACGTCCGTCAGGTCACGGGCCCGTCGTCAGGTACGTGACCTGGCGGCCGCTGTTCACCGTCTCCCCCGTGTTGTTGATGACGCGGCGGATGGTGCCGACGCCGCCGAGCGACACGGTGACCATGTTGTGGAACCGCACGCCCGACCGGACGGGGACCTCGAAGGCCCGTGCGTTCGCCACCGCCGGGTTGACGTTGAAGAACGCGTAGCTGCCCAGCCCCCAGGCCTGGTGGTCGGTCACGGCGTCGCCCACCTTGTACGCCGCCCAGCCCTCGGTGGAGCCGTTCATGTAGGCGGCCTGGTTCGGCGGGTCGTACGGCATCTCGTTCTGGTAGAAGTACGTGCGGCCGCGCTCGCCGTTCCAGATGGTCTGGTACTGCTGGTAGTGCTCGACGAACAGGCCGTACATGGTGACGTCGTCGCCGTTCACGATCAGGCCGTTGCGGCCGGTGTTGACCGTCCAGCCCACGGTCCCGTTGTTGCCGTGGTCGGCCCGCCAGATCCAGGCGTGGTCGCCGATGACGTCGTCGCTGTTGACCTCCATGCTCACCTCGGCCTTGCCGGCGATGGAGCCGCCCACGCGGATGAACACGTCGGACAGCACCGTCGGGTTCGCCACGTGGTCCGCGGACGAGCCCGTCGGGCCCACCTGGAGCAGCACGCGGGAGCTCGTGGTGCCGGCGTCGAACATGATGCCGGCCAGGCGCACGCCGTCGACGTCGGCCACGTTCATGGCGTTGATGCCGCCCTGCGGCACGAAGGTGGCCAGACCCAGGCCGAGCACCACCGTGTTCGCCCGGTTGACCTGGAGCGTCTGGTTGAGCTGGTAGGTGCCCGGGGTGACCAGCAGGTTCTTGCCCGCCGCGAGCGCCGTGTTCATGCTCGCGGCGGTGTCCCCGGGGCGCACCACGTGGAAGTCGCTGATCGGCAGGGACTGCCCGGCGGGGTTCCCGTTCGCCCAGGTGGTACCCGTGGAACCGGTGCGCACGGCCGGGACGAACACCCGGTAGGAGCCGTTGTCGTCGACGTAGAGGTACGGCTTCTCGGCCACCTTGGGCGTGGTGGCGATGGTCGTGTACGGCGGGTTCGGGAAGCTGTTCGACGGCGCTCCCGTGCTCCCCACGAAGACCTGGTTCCAGTTGGAGCCGGCCCAGCTCGACATCGCGGAGTTCCGCGTGAGGAACTGCTGCTGGGTGCCGGAGTTGATCTGCCCGTCGATCTTCGAGTCGGCGATGAGGCCGCCCGACGACCAGCCGCCGTCGGACAGGGCGAGGTTGCCGCGCAGGTGCATGCGCCGGTAGGGCGCGGCCTGGGAGACGGACCAGCGGTCGTTGCCGTCGGCGGGCGTCACGGACAGGCCCTCGGCGGCGCGCCAGAAGTTCTGGGTGGCGTTCTGCGAGCCGTCCGGCCACCAGTCGGCCTCGACGTGGACGTGGCCGTTGATGTTCACGTCGTCGGGCACGAGGCCGAGGCCCGCGACCTGCGTGAAGAAGCCGACGTTGGCGTCGACGTCGTACGAGCCCGGGTAGAACAGCATGGCGTGCCGCTGGGGGCCGAACTGGTTGGTCTCCTGGGCGTCGAAGACGCTGTTGAGCTTGGCCTGGACCGCCGAGTCGGACATCGAGGTGTCGAAGACCGCGACGTTCGGGCCGAGGTCCGGGTTCGCCGGGTTCGGCAGCACCGGGTCAGGGTTCGGTCCAGGCGCGGAACCTCCGTTGTGGGACCACTTCTGGTTGGCGGCGCCCGTGCAGCTCCAGAGCTGGACCCGGGTGCCGTTCGTGGTCGCACCACCCGCGACGTCCAGGCACTTGTTCGCAGCCCGGTTCACCAGGTCGCCGGCCGCGGTCAGGGTCCACTTCTGGCTCGCCAGCGAGCCGAAGCAGTCCCACAGGTGGACGACGGCGCCGTCCGCCGTCGAGCCGTTCGCGACGTCGAGGCACTTGCCGAGGCCGCGGACGGAGCCGTCGTCGGCAAGGGTCCACGTCTGGTTGGCGTTGTTCGACGTGCAGTCCCAGATCTGCGGCCGGTTGCCGTTCGCGGTGGACCCCTCCGCGACATCGAGGCACCTGCCGCTCGCCGAGCTGACCAGCGTGCCGGTCGAGGCGGCGACGGCACCGGGCGGGGCCACCACGCCGAGCAGGCCCGCGAGCACGACGGCGGCGAGGGCGCCGACCGCTTTCCGAACAGATGACATGACGGCCTCCGGCGAGTCTCCGCCGCCGCGTCGGTGCGGCAGCACCTCACCATAGGGAGAAACTTACTGACCTGTCAGTTGTGGAAACCCCCTATGCGCAGGCGACCGATAGCGTCGCGCCAGCGACACTATCGGTCAATTGGAAAGGGGCAGCGGCTGACGTTCAGCGCCGCCGAGGCAGCGGCCGCGGCTCCTCCGGGTCGCCGTCCACGCCCGTACCGACACCTGCGCCGACGCCGACCGGGGTCCGGCCCGGGGCGAGCTCCGCCTCGTCGGCGGTCGCACGGCAGTAGACGCGCTTGCCGCTGCCCTTGCAGAGCTCGTTCAGCCCGGCGGCGAAGGCGCGCAGGTCCTCCGGGTCAGCACGGCGGAACCGGCGGGACAGCGACCAGTGCTTCACGACGTCGTCCAGGGTCGCCGGGCGCACCATCCCGAACAGGGACACCAGGTGGTTGGACAGGCGGATCACCAGCCGGGCCCCATCGGCGCTCTCGGCCACGAGCTGGGCGCTGCGCAGACCGTCGTCCCCGACCGGGCCACCGAGCAGCCGCTCGAGCTGGCCCAGCACCGATGCGGGGTCGACCACGTGGGATCCCACGCTGCCGTCGATGTCGCCACCGTCGATGGTCAGGGCTGCTGTCTCGTCGTCCGCGACTGCGAAGTACTCGAACCTCATGCGCGCATCTTTCCGCATGTCAGGGGGTGCTCGGTGCCACTTTCCGCCTGATACCTTCGCAGCCCGCGAAACGGGTCGCCGAGATCAGGCCTCCGCACAGCGCACCGTGACCACGATCACACGCCCGCCCACGCCACGTACTCCTGACGCTGCCGCCCCAGGCCGTCGATCTCGGTCTCCACCACGTCCCCCGGCTGCACGTACGGGAACCGGCCCGACAGCGCCACACCCTCCGGCGTACCCGTGAGCAGCACGTCGCCCGGCTCCAGCACCAGGTACTGGCTCAGCGTGTGCACCAGCACGTCGACGCCGAAGATCAGGTCCGCCGTCGTGGAGTCCTGGCGCGGCTCGCCGTTGACCCACGACCGCAGGCGCAGGCCCGCGGGGTCGGCGCCGTCGGCCTCGTCGGGCGTGACGAGCCACGGGCCGAACGGGGTGAACCCCGGCGCGCACTTACCCTTCGACCACTGGCCACCCGACTCCTCGAGCTGCCACGTCCGCTCGGACAGGTCGTTGGCCACGGCGTACCCGGCGATCACGTCCCGGGCCTGCTCGGGCGAGTCGAGGTAGGACGCGCGGCGGCCGATCACCACCGCGAGCTCGACCTCCCAGTCCGTCTTGGTGCTGCCCCGCGGGATCGTCACCGTGTCGTACGGCCCGGCGATGGTGTTCGGCGTCTTGAGGAAGATGACCGGCGCCTCCGGCGGCGCGGACCCGGACTCCGCGGCGTGCGCCGCGTAGTTCATGCCGACGCACACGATCGCCGACGGCCGGGCCACCGGCGAGCCGAACCGCACGCCGTCCGTCTCCACCGCGGCGAGCGTCCCCGCCGCGAGCGCCGCCCGGGCGCGCTCGACGCCGTCGGCCTCGAGGAATGCTCCGTCGACGTCAGCGGTCAGCGGGCTCAGGTCGTACCAGCTGGTGCCGTCGTGCACCACCGGGCGTTCCTGGCCGGGGGTTCCTATCCGGGCGAGCTTCATCCGTACTCCTTGGTGTTGGGCTCCGCGTCGGTGCTGGGCTCCAAGCCGTAGACGCGCCGGGCAGTACGGTGCCAGACCGCGGCGTGTTCGGTGGACGACAGTCCAGCCAGCAGACCGGTCAGCGTGTCCACCCACTCCGCGTAGCGCGTGGCCAGCAGGCTGACCGGCCAGTCCGACCCGAACATGAGCCGCTCGGGTCCGAAGGCGTCCAGCGCATGGCCGACGGCGGGCCGCAGGTCCTCGCTCGACCAGTCCGTCCAGGACGCCTCGGTGACGAGGCCCGACAGCTTCGCGGTGACGTTGGGGTACGCGCCGATCTCACGGATCGCGTCCGCCCATCCGGCGAGGCCGCCGCCGTCCGCGGGTCCTGGGTCGGCAAGCGGTGGCTTGCCCAGGTGGTCCAGGACGAACGAAACCTCGGGCAGGTCGCGCACGAGCCGGGCCACGCCGGACAGCTGCTCGTGCCTGGTCACGAGGTCGATCGTCAGCCCCTGCTCGGCTACTGCCCGCATGCCCCGGCGCAGGTCCGGGCGGTCGAGGTAGCCGGGGTCGTGCTCCGCCTGGACCATCGACCGGACGCCGACGAGGTGCCGGCCGCCGGGCCCGGAGCGGAGGCTCGCCAGCGCGTCGGCGACGCCGGGGTCCGCGAGCTCCACCCAGCCGACGACACCCTGGATCACGTCGGTGCGGTCCGCGACGGCCAGCAGGTCGACCGTCTCGGCCTCGGTGGGCACCGACTGCACCACGACGGTCCCGGTCACGTGCTGCCCCGCCAGGGCGCGCGCCAGGTCGTCGGTGGTGAAGTCCGCGTCGATCGCCCGCATGGTCACCGGGTCTATCCAGGGCTGCGGCGTCCGCGTGCGGACCCACAGGTGGTGGTGCGCGTCTATCCGCTCCATCGAGGCGTCTCCCGTCTCCGTGCCCGGAGCACAGGCTAACGGCGCGCGCCTCAGGTCGTGCGGGAGGCCCGGACCAGCGCGACGCCCAGCGCCACCAGGATGGCCGCGGCCAGGCCGATGGACCCGACCGTCGCGCCCGTCGCGGCGAGGCTGCCGGAGGCCGGCCCGCCCGCGCCCGATCCCGGGGCCGGGCTCGCCGACGGCTCCGGGGTCGGGCCCGGCGTCGGGTCCGCGCTCGAAGTGGGGCTCGGCGTCGGGCTCGGGACCGGCACCCGCACGACGGCGAAGTGCTCCTCGAGCCAGTTCTCCCCGGCGCCCGTCACCGCTACCGAACGCTCGGTGACGTCAGCGGTGTACCCGTCGGGCACGGTCAGCGTGATCACGTAGTCGCCGGGCGCCAGGTCACCGGTGAAGTACCCGCCGGCGGCGTCGGAGGCCAGGGTGATCGACCCACCGGGACCGGCCACCGTCACCGTGGCGCCTGCCACGGGTGCGTCGGCGTCGTCCGTCACCGTGCCGCCGACGGAGCCGGGACGGGACAGCGCGAAGTCCAGGTCGGCCAGGTCCTCGGCCGCGACGGTGACGTCGCGGGTCTCCCGCCCGTCGGGGCGGTACCCGTCGGGCGGGGTCACACGCACCGTGTGGTCGCCGGGGAGGACGCCGTCGAAGACGTAGGTGCCGTCGGCCGCCGTCGTGGTGCTGACCGTCCCGTGCGGGCCGGTCAGCGTCACGACGACCCCCGCGAGTGGTTCCTCACCGACGGTCACCGCGCCCGAGAGCGCCGCGGGCGCCCGGACGACGAAGTCGTTGCCGGCGCTGGGCTCCTCCTGGCCGACCGCGACGGTGATGTCGTCCGGCGAGGTGGCCGTCACGTACCCCTCGGGCAGGTCGCTCAGCGCGAACGTGTAGTCCTGCGGCTGGTCGTCGCCGGCGTCCCATCCGACGTCGTCGATCAGGTACTCGCCGGCCGAGCTCGTCAGGGCGGTGAGCGGGGTGCCGCCGCCGACCGGCGTGAGCGTGACGGTCGCCCCGGGGACGGGGGCGTCGTCGTCGGTGAGCACCGTACCGCTCACGGCGACGGGCCGGACCTCGCGTGCCGCGAGGTCGACGTCGGTGGCGTCGGCGGAGCTGAGGTCGATCTCGTCGACCGCCCGTTCCCCGAAGGGGATCAACCCGTGCGGGTAGGCGTCGCCCGCCTCCGGGAGGGTGGTGAGCTCCACGCGGTACCCGGGCGCCGCGACGTAGCCGGGGAAGATGTACTGGCCGCTCTCGTCCGACGTCGCGGTGTCGAGCTCGGCGCCGTCCGGGCCGAAGAGCGTGAGGGTCGCCCCGGGAAGGACGCCCTGCGGCGCGCCGCCCGCGTCCACCAGGTTCACTGTCCCGGCGATGTCGCGGGCCAGGGACGCGAACCACGTCTGGTACACCGGGAAGCCGCTGCGCTGGTAGAACTCGACGGTCAGGCTCATGACCGGCGCGGTGGGCCGGAACCAGCCGGCGGCACCGGACGTGTCGACGGCGCCCGCGTTGCCGAGCAGCTCACCGGTGGCCGGGTCCCAGGTCGGCACGTCCTCCGGCGAGCCCGCGCAGGACGGCGACCCCGCCCCCTGGCAGTAGTTGAGACCGCCCTGCCAGCCCAGGTCCGCGCCGGCGAGCAGCCGGCCGTCCGCGCCGCGTGCGGTCACGACCGCGCGGTCCGCGTCGATGTCGCCCAGCACCAGCGCCCAGCCGCCCGCCGGCGTCGGGTGCTCGAAGGTGTAGGTGGTGGTCGACGGCGTCGTCGGCCGGTCGGCCTGCGGGCGGAGGTTGAGGTACTGCCGGCCGCGGCTCGACCCGAAGACCTCGCCCGGCGGCGTCGCCGGGCCGAGCCACGAGGACGCGCCGGAGACGACGCCGACGCCGCCCCGCGAGTCGGAGGTCACCGTCGCGGCGGGGAAGCCGCCGGCCGGCAGCCGCACCGTCGTCGACCAGTCGCCCGCCGACCCGGCCAGCGGCTCCCAGTCGGCCCATCCGGCGGACGTCTCCGCGGTCGCGGACATCGCTGGGACGACGGCGCTCAGCGCGGCAAGCACTACCGCCGCGAGTACGCCCAGGCCGGCTGGGGTGTGCTTCACAGTCGAAACGGTAAGCAAGAACCCGCGGAACCGCGCGAGGGCGAAAAGTTGCACGGCCGTTCCCGAGCGTGCGCCACGCCGGAAGACCCACTCTGCCGAGATAGAACCAGGGCGAGATAGAACGCCGGCGAAGTAGAACTGTGGCGAGATAGAACCCTGGCGATGCTGCGGTTCTATCTCGCCACAGTTCTATCTCGCCAGGGTTCTATCTCGGCCGGGTCGCACAGTGGCGAGGACGGGCGGGCGCGGCCTCAGCCGCCGTTCGACTGGCGGATGCCCTCGGCGAGCGCCTCGAACTCGTAGACGAACCCGCCCGCCGTCCCGCTGACCGTCATGTAGGCGTCGGTGGTGCCCGGCCTGATGGCGATGTTGGTCGCCGACGTCAGCCCCCTGGCGCGTGGCGGCAGGGAGACCTTCGTGAGCAGCTCGCCGGTCGGGCTGTAGACGAAGATCTTGGCCTGGCCGTGCACGCCCTGGTAGACGTTCCCCGCGGCGTCGACGGCGTTGGAGTCGATCTGCGTGTGCCCGCCGTCGAACTGGACGGCGGGGTGGGCCGTCGTCACCTCCGTCCTGCCTGCGTCGAGCCGGAGGTAGTCGACCCGGTTCGCGGTGTGCTGGCTCACCCACAGGCCGTCGTGGTCCGGGGTGAACGAGATGCCGTTCGGGGCGGGCAGGTTCCGCGCGAGGACGGTCGCCTCGGCCGTCTCCTTGTCGATCCGCACGACGCGGCCCTGCGGCTCCCACGAGGGATCCGCGTAGCCGGTCGTGTCGGTGACGAAGAGGTGGCCGGACTCGTCGAACGCGACGTCGTCCGGCTGCATGCGCTGCCCCTCGACGTCGCCGGCGAAGAAGGTCCGCGGATCGTCGCCGTCGGCGGTGATGCTGTCGATGCCGCCGCTCACGAAGTCGGTGAGATAGAGCCTGCCGTCATGCGGGCTGAACTGGGCGGACGTGTACGCGCTGGTCTCGTTCGTGTACACCGGGTCGACGTCGCGGGTGTCGACGTCCACCCGCAGCACCTTGGGCTCGCCGGCCGGGGCGGTCACGTCGACGACGAACAGGCTGCCGTCCGGGCCGAAGGTCGGGCCCTCGAGCAGGGTCATCCCCGTCGCCTCGTGCACGGAGGTCACCTGGACCAGCCTGGTCGCCGTCCGCTCCGGCGCCGGGTCGGGGTGCCGCCCGCCCGCGGCGGCGTCGGCGGTCCCGGGGGCGGCGCAGCCGAGCAGCAGGCCGACCGCCGCGAGGGCGGGCAGCGCAAGGGCGGGCAGCGCGCGGGCCGGCAGCCGGCGCGCCGTCATCGGCCCGCCACCAGGACGTCGCCGATCTCGTTCGCGCGCCACTCGCGCAGCAGGCGGTGGAACGCGACCGGTCCGGGGCCGTAGGAGAAGCTCGGTCCCGTGCTCGCGCCCTCCCGGTTGTAGTAGCCAGGGGTGCACTCCGCCTGGAACGCGCCGTTGTCGTGGGCGGTGTCCCGGATGGTCTGCGCCCAGCCGGCCTGCGCGTCCTCGGTGGGCTCGATGTAGCGGGCGCCGGCCGCGCGGCCCTCGGCGATGACGGCGGCGATGTGCTCGGCCTGCTCCTGCAGGACGTGCGTGAAGTTCACGGAGTTGGCGTTCTGCAGGGACCCGAGGTGGAAGAGGTTCGGGAAGCCGTGGCTGTAGAACCCGTGCAGCGTCGTGGGGCCGCGGCCCCAGGCCTCCAGGAGCGGCAGGCCGCCCCGGCCGGTCACGGGCATGGTCCCGGAGAGGACGCCGGAGACGCCCACCTCGAACCCGGTGGCGAAGATGACGCAGTCGACCTCGTACTCGACGTCGCCGACCACCACCCCGGTCTCGGTCATCCGGGTGATCCCGCCGAAGTCCGCCGTGTCCACCAGCGTGACGTTCGGGCGGTTGAACGTCGGGAGGTAGACGTCGCTGAAGGTCGGCCGCTTGCACATGTAGCGGTACCAGGGCTTGAGCAGCTCGGCGGTCGCCGGGTCGGTGACCTCGTCGTCGACCCGGGCGCGGATCTGGTTCATCTTCACGAGGTCGACGAGCTCGTCGATCCGCTCGCGCTCCTCGGCGGAGACGCTCGTGTCGACGGCGCCGGTGACGACCTTGCGCTGCAGCTGCGCGGTGGAGGTCCACCCGTCCTGTGTCAGGTCCTCCTCGACGGACTCGCCGGAGACCACCGACAGGAAGTTGTCCATGCGCTCCCGCTGCCAGCCGGGCCGGAGCGAGGCGGCCCACTCCGGGTCGGTGGGCCGGTTGTCCCGGACGTCCACCGACGACGGCGTCCGCTGGAAGACGAAGAGGTGCTCGGCGTCGCGCGCCACGAACGGGATCACCTGGACCCCGGTCGCACCCGTGCCGACGACGGCGACCTTCTTGTCGGCGAGCCCCGTGAGGCCGCCGAACTGGTCGCCACCGGTGTAGCCGTAGTCCCACCGGCTGGTGTGGAACGTGTGGCCGCGGAACGTGTCGATGCCGGGGATGCCCGGCAGCTTGGGCTCCGTCAGGGTGCCGGACGACGTGATCACGAAGCGCGCCCGGATGCGGTCGCCGCGGTCGGTCCGCACCACCCACTCCGCCGTCGTCTCGTCCCAGTCCAGGGCGGTCACACGGGTCTGGAAGACGGCGTCGCGGTACAGCTCGAACTTCCGCGCGATCGCCACGGCATGCTGCCGGATCTCCTCACCGGGCGCGTAACGCCACTCCGGCACCGCGCCGACCTCCTCCAGGAGCGGCAGGTACACGTAGGACTGGATGTCGCAGTGGATGCCCGGGTAGCGGTTCCAGTACCAGGTGCCGCCGAAGTCGCCGGCCTCGTCCATCATCCGCAGGCTCTCGACGCCTGCCTCGCGCAGGCGGGCGCCGGTGACCAGTCCCCCGAAGCCGCCACCGACGACGAGCACCTCCACGGAGTCGGTCAGCGGCTCGCGCTCGACGCGCGGGGTGTAGGGGTCCTTGGCGTAGTAGCCGAAGGAGCCCGCCGCGCGACGGTACTGGGTGGCGCCGTCGGGGCGGATGCGGCGGTCCCGCTCGGCCGCGTACCGCGCGCGGTACGCGGCGACGTCCAGCTCCTCGACGACCGGTGACTCCTGGGGTGAAGTTGTCATGGGTGGGACGATAAACTTAACCCGGTCCTAAGTAAATAGGTTAGGGCGATCCTAAGTAAATCGCGCCTCATGTCACGTGACGAACTACCGTGGGCACGTGACGAAGACCGGTGACGCCGAGCGCACGCGGCTGGCCGCGCACATCCGGAACCTCAACATCTCGTTCGAGTCCTCGGCGCTGCCGACCCTGCTCAACCCGCTGCTGACCGTGGAGCTGACGATCCAACAGCTCAAGGTCCTCACCATGCTGGTCACCACCGACGAGGGCATGACCGGCAGCGGGCTCGCGGAGACGTTCGGGGTGTCCATGGCGTCGGTGTCCGGACTGCTGGACCGGCTCGAGGCGCAGGGCATGGTCGCGCGGTCGAGCGATCCCGACGACGCGCGGGTGCGCCGCATCCGCGCCACCGAGCTCGGCCGGTCCGCCATGCGGCGGCTCGTCGCCTCGCGCCCCGAGTACGCCGACGACATCCTCGCGCGCCTACCGCTCGAGGACCTGCGCGCGCTGGCGCAAGGTATGACCGCCGTAGGCAAGGAACTGGACCGCCTCCACCACCCCGACCGTTGAGTGCTGGATATTCGCCCCTCCAGCACGTCCGGAAGGGCGAATATCCAGCACTCAACGGGTCCGGACAGTCAGGTCGCGAACTCGCGGGCTCGGATCTGGGCCAGGTGGGCGTGGACCAAGGGGAGGACCGAGGCGCCCTCGCCGCTCGCCGAGGCGACCCGCTTCATCGAGCCCGCGCGCACGTCGCCGACGGCGAAGATGCCCGGCACCGTCGTCTCGAGGCTGGCCGGCGGCTGGCCGTCGACCCAGAACTCCCGCGGCACGTCCCGGCCCGTGAGCACGAACCCCCGCTCGTCGAGGGCCACGCCCTCGGGCAGCCAGGAGCAGTCGGGCTCGGCGCCGAGCAGGCAGAACAGCCCGTCGGCCAGTGTCTTGAACGGCTCGCCGGTGTCCAGGTTCTCGAGCCGGAGCCACTGGAGCCGCCCCTCCCCGCCGCCGTCGGTGACCACGGTCCGGGTCCACACCTGGATGTTCGGCGTCGCCTCGATCTCGCGGATCAGGTAGGCCGACATCGTCTCGGCCAGGCTCGCGCGCCGGACCACTATCGTCACCGCGCCCGCGAACTTGGCGAGATGGATGGCGGCCTGCCCCGCGGAGTTGCCGCCCCCGATCACGTAGACGTCGCGGTCCTGCAGCTCGCGCGCCATCGACGTCGCCGCGCCGTAGTAGACGCCCGCCCCCACGAGGTCGTCGACGGCGGGCACACCCAGGCGGCGGTACTTCACGCCGGTCGCGATGACGACGGTCCGGGCGCACATCTGGGCGCCGGCGACGTGCACGTGCTGGTGCTCGGGTTCGTTCGCCGGCCCCGGCTCGATCCGGATCGCCGGGCGCCCGGTGAAGAACTGCGCGCCGAACCGGCCCGCCTGGATGCGGGACCGCTGGGCGAGCCGCATGCCCGAGATCCCGCGCGGGAAACCGAGGTAGTTGCGGATCATCGAGCTCGACCCTGCCTGGCCACCGATGGCGTCGCGTTCGAGCATCACCGTGGCCAGCCCCTCGGACGCCGCGTAGACGGCCGCGGCGAGACCCGCCGGACCGCCACCGACGATGGCCACGTCCGCGATCACGCCGTCGGGGATCGAGTCGAAGCCGCCGTAGATGGCCTCGGTGACCGCAGCGGGTGTCGCCGCAGAGAGCACGCGGCCGGTATGGGTGCGCACCAGCGGGAGCTCCGCGCCCACCCCGGCTGCCTCGACGATCTCCTGCGCCGCGTCGTCACCCGGCGCGAGCGAACGGTACGGGAAGCCCAGTCGCTCCAGGAGGTCCCGGACCGCCGCCGCGGCGCGGTCGCCCGGCTCCGCGACCAGGTCGTTGATGGTCACCAGCGGCCGCCCGACCGACCATCCCCACTCCGACAGCAGCTCGATCAGCGCGGTGTGGAACTCCTCGTCGCGCGGCCCGCGCGGGATGACGACGAACGTGTCCATGTCGCGCCGCAGCGCCGCCGCGCGCAGGTCGTCGATGGCGCCGGCGAAGTCGTCGAACCACACGAGCGCCACCCGCCGCGCCGTCGCCACGATGGCGGGGACGTGGTGCAGGAACTCGATCGACGTGCCCTCGTCCAGGACGTGCTCCGCCGCGACCATCGCGATCTGCGCGCCGTCGCGCACCAGGTCCCGCGCACGGTCCAGGCCCGCGTCGAAGCCCGCGGCGACCTCTATGCGGTAGTCGCGGTCGTACCGGGCGCGGAACTCCTGCTCGACGACGTCGGCGTGCTCGCCGACGACCAGGAGGATGACTGGCCTGTCGCTCATGGCGCAAGACTAGACGTGGCTCGGCCTGGTCGTGCGGGCCGGCGCGGTCAGGCGGCGGCGTCGGGCCGGGTACGGCAGCGGGTGGGCCACCATGTACGCCGCGCCCTTGCAGATCAGCTCCTTGTAGCCGGCGGCGAGGCGCCCGCCGGGTGCGGCCGGCTTGGCCCGGTCGTCGGCGGTGACCAGCTGGATGACGGCGTCCTGCCGGCCCAGGCTGATGCACTGGTGCACGTAGCCCAGAGGCGTGCTCGGGAGCCTCCCGCCGGTCAGGCGCGCGGCGATGGAGTCGGCCGCCTGCCAGGCCATCGGGATGCCCGAGGCGCACGACATCCGCAGCGGCGTACCCAGCGGGCCGTCGGCCAGCGCCGCGTCACCCACCGCGTAGACGTCCGGGTGGGAGACCGACCGCATGGTGCCGTCGACGACGACCTGGCCGCTCGCCGAGACCCGCAGCCCCGTCGCGGCCGCGATCGGGTGCACCGCGAACCCCGCCGACCACACGGTGACGTCTGCCGGGATCGTCGCGCCGTCGCCGGTCAGCACCTCGGTGGCGCCCACCTGCTCGACGTCGGCGTGCTCGTGCACGGTGACGCCCAGCCTGTCGAAGACCCTCCGCAGGTGCCGCTGCCCGGCCGGCGAGAGCCAGTCGCCCAGGCCGTTCCGGACCGCGAGCGCCACGTCCAGGTCGCCACGTGCCTCGGCGATCTCGCTCGCCGCCTCGACGCCGGTCAGCCCGCCGCCGACCACGACCACCCGGCCGCCGGGGGCCAGCCCGGCGAGCCGGTCGCGCAGCCTGAGCGCGCCCGGTCGGCTCGCGACGTCGTGGGCGTGCTCGGCCACGCCCGGCACACCGTGCTCGGCCATCGAGCTGCCCAGGGCGTAGACGAGCGTGTCGTAGCCCAGCTCGGTCGGGCCGCCGGCCGCGCCGTCGTCGGCCCTGCCGCCGTCGGCGTCCGTCAGGGTGACCACCTTGCGGTCGACGTCGACGGCGGTGACCCGCGCGACGCGCAGGGTGACTCCCGTGCCGGCGAGCATGTCGCGCAGCGGCCGCGGTCGCAGCTCCTGCCCGGCCGCCACCTGGTGCAGGCGGACCCGTTCGACGAAGTCGGGCTCGGCGTTGACGAGGACGACGTCCACGTCGCCGGCGTGCAGGCGCCGTGCCAGGCGGCCTGCGGCGGAGGCGCCGGCATAGCCGGCGCCGAGGATGACGATGCGGTGCTTCATGGGATCACTCAGCCTGTCGGGGGATCGGGTCGCGGGATCGGTCATGCCACCTGAACCAGATGGCCGACCGATCCCTGACACCCGCGGCTGTGAGCCCGGTCACCAGCCCTTGATGATCGGCTCCCCGTGGTCCGACGCCGCCCACTGCCGCGCGGCGCGGCCGAGCTTGTCCCGGTTGACCTGGCTGAGCACCGCCGCGATGCCGTCGGTGGTCGCCTCCAGCGTCATGACGCCGATGAGCTCGCCGTCAACGACGGCGACCAGTGCCGGGCTGCCGTTGGCGGTCCAGGCGTAGACGTCCGGGCTGCCGCCAAGCGCCGCCCGCTTGGCCTCGGCGGGCTTGAAGAGCCCGCGCAGGAACTTCGCGACGGCCTCGGCGCCGAAGAACGGCTTGGTGCGCGCCGGGACCTTGCCGCCGCCGTCGCCCACGCCCATCGCGTCCGAGGTCAGGAGGCGGATCAGCGGCTCCGTCCGGCCGCTCGTCGCGGCGGCGAGGAACTCCTCCACCACCTGCCGGGCCGCGGCCTGGTCGACGGCGGCGCGGGACCGCTCGGTGGCCAGGTGCTCCTTGGCGCGGTGGAAGATCTGCTGGCTGCCGACCTCGGTGATGTCGAGCATCTCGGCGATCTCCGCGTGCGAGTACGCGAACGCCTCCCGCAGCACGTAGACGGCGCGCTCGTTCGGGGTGAGGCGCTCCATCAGCACCAGGACCGCCGTCGAGACGGAGTCGCGCTGCTCCGCGGTGTCCGCCGGACCCAGCATCGGGTCGCCGCCGAGCACCGGCTCCGGCAGCCACTGGCCGACGTAGACCTCTCGCCGGGCGCGCGCCGACCCCAGCTGTGTGAGGCAGAGGTTCGTCAGCACCCGGGTCAGCCAGGCCTCCGGCACCCTGATCTGCGCGCGGTCGGCGGCCTCCCAGCGCAGGAAGACCTCCTGGACGGCGTCCTCGGCCTCCGCGGCGGAGCCCAGCAGGCGGTAGGCGATGGCCTCGAGACGCGGGCGGAAGCCCTCGAAGGCCTCCAGCTCGTCGGGCCGCAACGACTCCTTGGTCATGGGCCCGACCCTACGACGACGGCGGGCCGGGCCGCTGCGGTCCCGAGCGACCCGAAAAGTTCGCCCGCAAGCAAGGTCCGGTTCCACGCGCCACGGGGCGGCCCGCGGCTCTACGCTGATCCCACCATCGAGCCGGGCTCGCCGGCCCGGCCGCAGGTCGCCCGGACGGGAGTCAGCATGTCCTTCGCCACTCGTGGTTTCTCCGGCCGCAGACGTGAGCCGGACGCGCGCCTCCCACCCGGTCAGACACTGGTCCAGGACTGGCCGGTGCTCAGCGCCGGACCCACCCCGCGCGTCGACACCGCGGACTGGGAGCTCACGATCCGCGACGAGACCGGCGCCAACCACCGCTGGAGCTGGGACCAGTTCCTCGCGCTCGGCGTCGAGGACGTCACCGTCGACATCCACTGCGTCACCCACTGGTCGCGGCTCGACATGGCCTGGCGTGGCGTCAGCCTCGACAAGGTCTTCGAGAACGTCGAGTCCGAGCACGAGTTCGTCATGGCGCACTCCTACGGCGGCTACACGACGAACATCCCGCTGGAGGACCTGCTGGACGGCAAGGCCTGGATCGCCACCGAGGCGGACGGCGGGCCGCTGGACCCCGAGCACGGCGGCCCGGCCCGGCTGCTCGTGCCGCACCTGTACTTCTGGAAGAGCGCCAAGTGGCTCCGCGGGCTGACGATGATGCCCGACAACGACCCGGGCTTCTGGGAGCAGTACGGCTACCACCTCTACGGCGACCCGTGGAAGGAAGAGCGGTACTGGTGAGCGCGCAGCCCGCCGCCCCGGTCCGCAGGTCGCGGCCGCACGCAGCGTGGCACGTCGCGACCGTCGTCGAGACCCGCCACGAGACGCCCACCGCCGCGCGGCTCGTCCTCGACGTGCCCACATGGCCGGGGAGCGCGGCGGGCTCGCACGTCGACGTACGCCTCACCGCCCCGGACGGCTACCAGGCCAGCCGGTCCTACTCGATCGCCTCGTCGACCCCGGCGGGGCAGGTGGTCCTCGCGGTCGACGAGCTGCCGGACGGCGAGGTCTCGCCGTTCCTGGTCCGCGAGGTACGGCCCGGCGACCAGCTCGAGCTGCACGGCCCGCTGGGCGCGTTCTTCGTCTGGCGGCCGGGCGAGAGCACCCGTCCGGTCCAGCTCGTGGCGGGTGGCTCCGGCGTCGTCCCGCTGTATGCCATGGCCGCCGCGCACGGCGCCGCCGGCGACGACTCGCCCTTCCGGCTGCTGTACTCGGTCCGGACCCCGGCCGACGTCTTCTTCACGGACGAGCTGACCGCACTCGCCGGGCCGGCCTTCGGACTGGACCTCGTCTACACGCGTAACGCCCCGGACGGCTGGCCCGACGCCGTCGGGCGCCTCACCCGGGAGTCGCTCGCCGCCCGCACGATCCCCGCGGCTGAGCGGCCGCGGGTCTACGTCTGCGGCTCGACAGGTTTTGTCGAGGCGGTCGCCGGCTGGCTGCAGGAGCTCGGCCACCCGGCGGCGGACATCCACACCGAGCGCTTCGGAGGTCTTTGATGACGAACCATCTTGACGGCAATGTTCTCGCGGGCGCGCTCTCCGAGGTGTTCACGGCCGACGTGACCTCCGCCCGCGCCCGCTGCGGCGGCTGCGGCCGGATGGGCGCGCTCGCCGAGGCGATGGTCTACACCAACGCGCCCGGCCTGGTGGCCCGGTGCGCGGGCTGCGACCAGGTGCTGGCCACGATCGTCGACGCGGGCGACCGCCTGATCCTCAGCCTGGCAGGCCTGAGCGCGATCGAGCTGACCCGCCCCACCCCGGCACGCTGAGTGCTGGATCTTCGCCCTTCTCAGGCTGGTTTCGGGGCGAATATCCAGCACTCAACTGGGGTGGGGAGGGTTAGCGGGCCGTCAGGAACGCGTCCAGGGCCGCGAGGTCGTCGGTGTTGATGTGGTCGACGCCGGCGTCCGCCAGCTCGGTCCACACCGCGTCGCGCGCCGTCCCCGGCTGGTCGGGCGTGGCCCAGAACCGGACCCGGTAGCCCGCGGTGTGCGCCTGGTCCACGAAAGCGTGCAGGCGCTCCCGCTCGGCGGCGGGCATCGGGCCCACGCCCTGCCAGGTGAAGAGCTTGGTCCAGTTGTCGCTGACCAGCGGCATCAGGCTCGCCGGAAGCCCGGAGCCCAGGTCCCCCGACCGTCCGTCGTAGAACGCGTACCGCACGGGCTGCGCGCGCATGGTCTCCAGCGGCCGGTTGCCGCTGATGACGGCGGTCACCGGGCCGGTCCGCACCTTGCCGTGCACCGTGCGCGTCATGAGCCGCGCGTGCTCGGCGAGCGCCTCGTGGACGGCGGCGTAGGTGGTCTCGCCCTCGGACTTGATGTCGATCAGGAGCTGCAGGCTGCCGTCCCAGCCGGGGTAGACGCTCCGGCCGCGGCCGCGCGTCAGGTCCTGCAGCGGGTCGAGGTAGAGGCTCTCCAGCGTCCGGGCGGGGTCGACGTCGACGAGGTCGTGCGCGACGAGCAGCTCGCCGTCGACCAGCCAGACGTCCGCCTCGACGCTCGTGAAGCCGTGGGACAGCGCGTCGTACAGCGGCCGCTCGTGCTCGTAGTCGTTGTGGGCGTGCGCGGCGTCGTGCGGCTCACCCAGGTCGACGCCCCATCCGGGCGAGGTGGCCGACGCCGGCGTGGCCAGCCCCGCGAGCAGCGTCGCGGCCGCGAGGGCCGCACCGACGATAGTTCTTCCGCGCATTGTCGTCTCCTTGGTCCTGCTGGATCTGTACCTGCTGGATCTGTACCTGCTGGATCTGTTCCTGCGGATCTGTGCCGGTGGATCTGTGCTGAGTGCCCACCGATCCAGCTCATGCAAGCGCCGGCCGCTGACGAGATGGTGAACTCCGGACGACGCGGTGCCGTCGATGAGCGGAACCGCTCCGATGGGTACTTCTTCCCCTTCCGGGTTGTTCAAGGAACTGCAAACATCTCCCTAGCCGGTGCGGAATACCGCACCGGCAGGCTGAACCACCGGGTCGCTGTGTGACCCGCTGAGGGGAGAACATTCATGAGGAGAGCGCCTGCGCTTCTCGCGGTGATCGCTTTGATGGCCTCGATGCTGGCTGCCGTGGTGGGTGTGGCAGCACCTGCGTCCGCCGCGGCCCGTGACGGGAACTGTGACAGCGGTGAGTTCTGCTACTACTACAACAGCGACAACGCGGGGTCGGTCTCGGACTTCGCCGGGTCGATCAGCGACCTGGGCGCCACCCAGCCGTCGTGCTACGACTTCAAGAGCTCCGGCGGCGGCCAGGGCGAGTGCGTGAAGAACAACGCCGCCTCGGTGTGGAACCGGTCGGGCGAGACGGTTCGCGTCTACTTCAACACCGCGTTCGGCGGCATCTACCAGAACATCGGAGCGGGGTACAAGGGACAGCTCAGCGCGGACCTGTACAACAACAACGCCTCGCACCAGTTCGTCGGGACCGCCGGGACCGACACCGGTGCCCGCAGCGGCACCTGTGAGACCGGCGAGTTCTGCTACTACTACAACAGCGGGAACACGGGGTCGATCTCCGACTTCACCGAGTCCGCCGGCAGCTACGGTGACGCGCAGCCCGTCTGCTACGACTACAAGGGTGCGGGCGCCGGTCAGGGCGAGTGCATCAAGAACAACGCGGCCTCCGTCTGGAACCGGTCCAGCAAGACCGTCCGCGTCTACTTCAACAGCAACTACGGGGGCTCCTACCAGGACGTGGCCGCCGGGTTCAAGGGACAGCTCAACAGCACCCTCTACAACAACAACGCCTCGCACCAGTTCGTCGGCGCCACGGCTCCGGGCGGCGGCTCGCGCAGCGGCACCTGCGAGACCGGTGAGCTCTGCTACTACTACAACAGCGGCAACACGGGGTCCATCTCGGACTTCACCGACTCGGAGGGCGACTACGGCGCGACGCAGCCGTCGTGCTTCGACTTCAAGGGCGCGGGCGCCGGCCAGGGCGAGTGCATCAAGAACAACGCGGCCTCCGTCTGGAACCGGTCCAGCAAGACGGTCTGCATCTACTACAACAGCTACTACGGCGGTTCCTCGCAGAAGGTGGCGGCGGGCTTCAAGGGGCAGCTGAACAGCACGCTGTACAACAACAACGCCTCCCACAAGTTCATCACGACGGCCGACTGCCCCGTCTCCAGCGGCCCCGTCGACCCGGGCGAACCCGGCGGGGACACCAGTGGTGACTACGCACAGAAGGTCGAGCGCGTCATCCAGGCCGCGCTCGCGCAGACCGGCCAGGGCTACACCTACTCGTGGGGCGGCGGCAACAAGTACGGCCCGACCTACGGCGTCTGCTGCAGCCCGGGCGGCTACGACGACCGGAGCCGGTTCGGGTTCGACTGCTCGGGCCTGACGCAGTACGCGTTCTGGCAGGGTGCGGGGGTCGACATCGGCACGTACACCGGTGCGCACCTGAGCAAGGGCACGCAGGTCTCGATGAGCAACCTCCAGCGCGGCGACCTGATCATGTGGGGCGGCTGGTCGAGCACGTACCACGTCGCGATATATCTAGGGAACGGAAAGATGGTCGAGGCGTCGTCGCCCCGGACCTCGACCAGCGTGCACGTGACCAACGTCTACGGCGGTGACTTCGGGATCCGCGTGAACATGTAGGTCCTTGCGCCAGAGCTGGACCGGCACGGTCCTGTCACCGACTCGGTGGCAGGACCGTGCCGCTTCCTGGGGCACCGTCGCATCGCCTACGCGGGGGCTCCTGAGGGCGGCGGACCCGGGCGGTTCCTGGCGCCGGGGTGCAAAGAGGGAGGCACTGCGCGCTAGCCTTGCTCAATCGATCTAGCAAGATCGAAGGGCAGCAGCAGAGCGACAGCCGAAGTCGCCTCGTATCGTCCCGTGCCGTCAAAGGAGACACGCATGCACTCACGACCGACGCACCGTGTGAATCGATCACGGGCCTTCTCCCCACACCGCCCGCGGCGCATCGCCGCGGCGCTCGTCGCGGGCGTGCTCGCCGTGAGCGGCGCCCTGGCCGCGACGGGTCCGGCGGCTGCAAGTCCTGGCCTGCCCGCCCACCAGGTGCTGGGCGTCACGCCCGTCACCGAGGTGGGCTCGTACGGCCAGCAGGTGACCAAGGTCGTCGTCGAGTACCCGGCCAGGGTCGACGGCAGGAGGCTCTCGCCGGCGATGTTCCGGGTCGAGGACTCGGGCTACAACTTCCGGTTCGACCCGGCCTCCGAGCTCGGCAACCTCGTGGACCGGGAGATCGCCGACATCTACACGACCGACGACCCGGCACGGCTGCTCGACACGGACCGGCCCCGGCGACCGGGGCGGTACGTCGTGCTGGAGCTGGCCGACGACCCGGACGGCGGCTGGACCGTCATCACGTCGTCGTGCCCGACGTTCCTGTGCTCGGTGCGGGTCAACCCGGACCAGCTCACGCAGGTCACCCAGCTCGCGGACGTCGTGGGTCCGCGCGGCGCCGTCGTCTCCGCGGCCGCGCCGCAGACCCCGCACCGGATCACGGAGGAGTCGATCGACCGCGAGGTCGACCACTTCCGCAGCGGGTCGCTCGTGACCTCGACCGGCGAGCTGCTGTACGGCTACCGGCTGCCCGAGCGCTACGACCCGCGCAAGCGGTACCCGCTCGTCGTCGCGCTGCCGGGCCACGGCATGGGGTACGACGGCCAGAACCGCGGTGTCCAGCTCGCTTCGGACATGCTGGCCCTGGCGTGGACGCAGAGGGAATGGACCCGCACGGGCGAGGACGTCATCGTCGTCGCGCCGCAGAACCGCCGGGTCGGCAAGGCCGTCGAGGGCGCCCAGGTCGTGGAGCTGGTCGAGGACCTCACCGCACGTCTTGCCGTCGACCGGCGGCGTGTCTACGCGACCTCGGTGTCCTACGGGTCGCAGCTGATGTGGGAGGCGTTCTCCACCCGGCCGGACCTGTTCGCCGGTGGCCTGCTCACGGGTGGTTTTCCCGGCGAGGACGACGAGTTCGCGCCGATCGCCGCGGCGGAGGTGCCGATGTGGATCACCCACGGCACCGGCGACCACCTGTTGCCGGTCGCCAACGCGCGCGCGTCGTACGACAAGCTGGTCGCGGCGTACGAGGCCCGCGGCCTGAGCGAGCGGCGCATCGCGCAGCTCGCCCGCTGGACGGAGTACGGCGACGACGCGTTCACCCTGCCGGACCGGCACCTCGCGGCCGCCCCGACGCTCGAGGACCCCGCGACGCTCCGGTGGCTGCTCGCCCAGCGCAAGGACCGCCCCGCCTCGTGAGCCGAGCGGATGACGCAACCCCCGCTCCCGAGGTGGGAACGGGGGTCGCGTCGTCCGGCCCTAACCCTTGACCGCACCCTGCATGAGGGCGGACACGAAGTGGCGCTGGAAGACCAGGAAGACCACCAGCGTCGGGGTCAGGATCAGGAGGGATCCGGCGCACAGCAGCGGGATGTCGGTCCCCCACTGCCCTTGGAACGCCCCCAGCGCACCGGCCATCGTGCGCTTGGTCGGATCGTCGACGAGCACGATCGCCAGCAGGAACTGGTTCCACGTCCACAGGAACAGCAGGATCGCCAGGGAGGACAGGGCGGGCATCGACAGCGGGACGTGGATCCGCGTGAAGAGCTGCCAGGTCGTGGCGCCGTCGATCCGCGCGGCCTCGGAGAGCTCCTCGGGCATGTTGAGGAAGTGGGCCCGCATCCACATCACACCGAACGGCATGTAGAGGCCGATGAGCGGCAGGATGATCGCCCAGCGCGTGTTCAGCAGGCCGAGCTCGCGGATCTGGTAGTACAGCGGCACGACGACGCCCTCGAACGGGAGCGTGAGACCCAGCAGGAAGGCGATGAAGATCGCCTTGTGGCCCGGCGGGCGCAGATGGCCCAGCGAGAACCCGGCCAGCGTGCTGATGAACAGCGCGACGGGGACGACGCCGAGCTCGATCAGCACGCTCGACGCGAGCATGTCCGCCATCCTGGCCGACTGGAACGCCGTGACGAAGTTCGACCAGTGGGCGGTCTCGGGGAGAGCCAGTCCTCCGGGGTAGGTGCCGGGCTCGTGCAGCGCCGTGATGAACAGGCTGACGAACGGGACGATCGTGAACGCCATGAGCAGGACCAGGAGGACCCGGCCGAGCCACGTCTCACGCGCGGAGGTGATCATGACTCCCTCCCCCGGGCGACGCGCTGGAGCGGCAGGACGACTGCCAGGACGAGGAGCATGAGGACGACGGCGAGTGCGGAGGCCTGGCCCACCTCGCGTTCGAAGAAGGCAAGGTAGTAGATCTCCAGACCGGGTACGAGCGTGCTGTTCCCCGGCCCGCCCTGGGTTGATATGTAGATGATGTCGAAGCTCGCGAGCGCGCTGATCACGGTCACGGTCAGGCAGATCCCGAGCTCCTGGCGCACGCTCGGGAGCGTGATGGCGAAGAACTCGCGCACGGGTCCCGCGCCGTCGAGCCGCGCGGCCTCGTACAGCGCCGGGTCGATCTTCGTCATCCCGGCGAGCAGCAGGACCATGCACAGCCCGAGGGACACCCAGGCACCGATGAGGCCGACGGCGGGCAGTGCCGTGTCGAACTCGCCGAGCCAGGCCCGGGTGAGGGATCCGAGCCCGAGCAGGCGCAGGAACTGGTTGACGAGACCGTCGGTGGACATGAGCCAGGTCCACATGATGCCTGCCGCGACCAGGGGGATGACCTGCGGCAGGAACAGCACGACCCGCGCCAGGACCGCGACCCGGGCCGCGGCGAACGAGCGGATGGTCGCCGCTGCAACCAGCCCCAGGGAGACCGGGACGAGGCTGAAGTACACGATCAGCTCGAAGGCATGGAGGATCGGTCCGAACAGCTCGGGATCGGTGAGGATGCGCCCGTAGTTGCCCAGCCCCACCCACGCCGACTCCGAGATGCCGTTCCAGTCGTAGAACGAGTACTGGATCGTGGAGAGGATGGGGCGCAGCACGAACATCGCGTACGCCAGCGCGGCCGGGGCCAGGAGGAGGAGCGCGACCCCGGTCTGGCGCAGGCGCCGCACCCGGATGGCGCGGCGCCTGTCGACCGGTGGTGCCGTGATCGCGGCATCGCGCTCGTCGCGTCCCGGCGTGAGGACGCTCTGCGCTCGTTCGGTCATCGTGGCGCCCTAGCTCCCGATCTGGTTCTCGTAGTCGGCCTGGACGGAGCTCAGCAGGCCGGCGGGGTCCTGTTCGCCCGCGACCAGCTTCTGCAGGTTCGGCGTCCAGCTCTTCGCGTAGATCGAGCCGGTTGCGTTCGCGATGAAGTCCATCGCGCCGTTGTTCTCGCCGACGGCGGCGCCGGCCGCGAGCGTCTGGGCGGTGACCGTGTCGGGGTCGACCTCGGGCATGAAAGCGTCGGTCGGGCCCATCGGGTGCGACCCGCCGATCTCGACGGCGATCGTGCGTGCCTCGTCGTTCGTCGCGATCCAGTCGAGGAAGAACGCCGCACAGTCCGGGTGCTCGGCCTGGGCCGAGATGCCGTAGGTGAGCGGGGCGGACATCGCGCCGAGGCCGCCGCCCTCCTCGACGGGTGGCATGAGGAAGAAGCCGACGTCGCCCGGCATCTGCTCGTCGAGGTTCCCGGACTCCCAGTCGCCGTTGAACATGAACAGGCTGCGCCCCTCGATGAACCGGCTCATCATCATCGAGTAGTCCATCGAGTTGATGTCGTCGGCGAAGTAGCCCGCGTCGACCCAGCCCTGGAGGTGCTCGGCGGCCTCCAGGTTGGCGGGGGTGTCGATCGTGGCCTCGGGCTGCTGATAGATCCAGGAGTTGATCTCGGCCGGGTCGCCGTAGGACGCCATGAGTCCCTGGAGCGGGAACGCGAGACCACCGGTGGCACCACCGTTGAACTGCGCCATCGGGGTGAGCCCTGCGTCCTTGGCCTCCTGCAGGACCGCGTCGAGCTCGCCGAGCGTGGCCGGCGGCTCGTCCATCCCGATCTGTTCCGCGAGGCTCTTGTTGTAGAAGACGCCGGTCATGGAGAAGTTGAGGCCCATGGCGTAGAGCGGCCCGTCGCCGCGCCGGCCGTCGTCATCCACCCGCATCTGCTCGAGCTGCGAGGACGGCCACTGGTCCCAGCCGAACGCCTGCGCGTAGCCGTCGAGGTCGAGCAGGAGCCCGTCCCCGGCCAGCTCCGACATCTGAGGCAGCCGCATGAGGTCCGGCGGGTCGTCGACCAGCACCCGCGGCGCGTTCTGGGTGATGATCGCGAACTGGTCCTCCCGGATGTCGAACGTGACGTTCGGGTGCTGTGCGGTGAACTCCTCGGCGAGCGCCTTGAACAGCGGGAAGCCCGTCTCGATGTAGGAGCTGAGGACCACGTCCTCGGTCCCGCAAGTAGGCGATGAGCCGCCGGACGCGGCCGAGGTCGCAGGACCGCCCGGTCCGTCGGACGTGCCGGCACCCGGTGGCGAGCAGGCCGCGAGCACGAGCGCGGCGCCCAGGCCCAGAGCAGCCGTAGCGGTCAGGCGTGCGCGGATGGTTCCTCGTCGATGAGACACCGTCGTCTTCCCTTCGGTCGGTGCCCGGGCCTCTTCGCCCAAGGCTTGCTAAACCGTCTTAGCACGGCAAATATGGATCCCTCCGGTGATCCCTGTCAAGTACGTCGGCCGGGGCAGGCAACAAGCAGGCGTTACCTTCTTCTGGCTACGTCCTGACTAGGATTCACGCGAGGGAAGGAGGGCCGTGGGGCACAAGAGAGTCACCCTTGCCGATGTCGCCAAGGCTGCGGGCGTGTCGTCGTCGACCGCGTCGCTGGTCATGACGGGCCGCGGACGTGAGCTGCGCATCTCCGAGACCGTGCACACGCGTGTGCGTGCCGTGGCCCAGGAGCTGGGGTATCGGCCCAATGCGGTCTCGGTCGGGCTGCGCAAGGGCACGACCCGAACCCTCGGGTTCGTGTCCGACAGCGTGGCGTCCTCACGCCTCGCCGGAGACATGATCAAGGGCGCCATCGAGGCAGCCCGCGAACAGGGGTTCATGCTCTTCATCAGCGAGACGGGTGGAAAGCCGGCGGAGGAGGCCAAGCTGGTCGAGGCGATGCTCGACCAGCAGGTCGACGGAATCATCCTCGCCTCGACGTTCACCCGGTCGCGGCCGCTGCCCGAGGACATCGACCGCACACCCGTGGTGCTCCTCAACCTCGTGGCGCCTCCTGGCACTGCGATCCCCAGCGTCCTACCGGACGAGGAACGCGCAGGTCGCGAGGCCGCACAGCTCCTTCTGGACGCAGGCCACCGCGAGATACACCTCATCGGCGCCGGTCCCGGTCCGGACGACTGGCCCCCGGTCTCGATCGCCGCGCACCTGCGGCTCAGCGGCATCCTGAGCGCCCTGGAGAACGCAGGCCTCGCGCCCGCCTCCGGGTACGAGGACCCGTCATGGCTGCCCCAGCACGGGTGGGAAGCGGCACAGCAGGTCCTCGCGCGCGACGGCGCCGGCCCGAGAGCCCTCCTGTGCTTCAACGACCGCCTCGCGTTCGGCGCCTATCAGGCAGTCCAGGAAGCGGGCCTGACCATCCCCGACGACGTCTCCGTCGTCTCCTTCGACGACGCGTCCGTAGCCGGATGGCTCCGCCCCGGGCTCACGACCTTCGCGCTGCCCCATCGCGCGCTGGGACGACGAGCCGTCGAGCTGCTGCTGGAGTCGGTCGGGGCCGCCGGAGGCCCGAGACCGTCCGGACCGGACGGTCTCGTCCACCGCCTGCCCATGCCCCTGCGTTCACGAGGTTCCGTGTCCGCACGGGTGGCTGCCCCGTAAGGCAGGTCCCGACCGGGGTTCCTCGACGGGGTTGTCGGGTGTGCGGCGGACAGGTCGAGCGCGATGGCACCACGATGCTCGCCCGACCTACATGCCCGGGAAAGCCGAAGGGCCTGATCAGCATTTCTGCTGATCAGGCCCTTCTTTTGTAGCGGGGGCAGGATTTGAACCTGCGACCTCTGGGTTATGAGCCCAGCGAGCTACCGAGCTGCTCCACCCCGCGTCGGTAACCCCTACTTTACGCACGCCCCGGGGCTGAGTGCAAACCGGGTCGGCCAGTAGAGACGCAGGTCACAAGCGATCGAACCGATGCGGCCGTGGAACGATCATCCTCATGCCGACGGAGCTGAGCGCCACCACCCTGACCGCGGACCGGATCGTCCGTCTCACCGACCAGCTTGCCGCACTCCCCCACCTGCGACCGGACCCCCGCACCAACGCGCTCTTCGGCGAGCTGGTGCAGACGGTCCTCGCGGCGCCCGACCGTCAGGCCCTCGAGATCCTCGCGCACCCGGAGATCAAGGATCGCAAGAACGTCGTCCGCGACCTCTCGGCGCGCGGCGAGACCGCGCTCGAGCACACCTGGGCGGAGCACATCGCGACGGCGCCCGACCCGGCGTCCGCGCTGAGCGAGTTCCCGTATCTCGACAACTATCACCGGCTCACCGCCCTCGAGGTACGCCTGCTGACCCACTCGGGCGGCGCACCGGCGTCCGTCGCCGTGGTCGGCTGCGGGCCGCTCCCCCTGAGCACCGTGGGGTACGCCGACGCGCTCGGCTGCGCCGTCGTCGGCCTGGACCGCGACCCGGTCGCTGTCGCCCTCGCCCGACGGGTCACCACGCGGATCGGTACCCCGCGGGTCCGGTTCGAGCAGGCCGACGCCGCCGACGTCGACCTCGCGGCGCACGACGCGGTGGTGCTCGCCGCGCTGGTCGGGGAGACGCCGTCGGCCAAGGCGGAGATCCTCGCGCGGATGGCCGGCTCGATGCGGCCCGGCACCCTGCTGCTCGCACGGAGCGCGCGCGGCCTGCGTACCCTCCTCTACCCGCCGGTGGACCTGCGTGCCATGCCCGGGTTCGAGGTGCTGGAGGTGGTCCATCCCACCGACGACGTCGTCAACTCGGTGGTGGTGGCCCGCCGGCTCGGCTGAGCATGACGAAGGCTCCCCGGTGCGAGCACCGGGGAGCCTTCGTCATGGTGCGCTCAGAGCGCGGGGGCGGTCAGCCCGCCGAGCTCTGCGCCTCCTCGGCCGCTATCGCGTCCTCAAGCGCCTGCTGCAGGCGGTCCTGCGCCTCGCCGTAGGCGGTCCAGTCACCGTCGCGCTGGGCGGCGTTGGCGTCAGCCATGGCGTCGGCCGCCTCCTGCAGTGCGGCGTCCAGGTCCGACCCGGAGCCACCCGTACCGGCGCCGCCGGTGGGTTCGCTGCTCGGCTCGCCCGACGGCTCGGACGTCGGATCCGTACCCGGTTCGCCCTCACCCGTCGGCGGTGCGGTGGGCGCCTCGTCCTCGGCCGTACCCGCGTCGCCCGCCTCGGCACCCGAGTCACCGCCGAACACCTGGTCCAGCGCCTCGTCGAGCGTGTCGGCGAACCCGATGTCGTCACCGAAGGCGACGAGCACCTTGCGCAGCAGCGGGAACTGCGTGCCACCGGTCGACTGGATGTACACGGGCTGCACGTACAGCAGACCGCCACCGACCGGCAGGGTCAGCTGGTTACCACGCCGCACCGTGGACGCGCCGATCTGCAGGATGTTGAGCTGCTCGGAGATCGTCGGGTTCGAGTCGAAGTTGTTCTGCACCTGGCCGGGGCCGGGCACCGTCGTGTCTCGTGGCAGCTCCAGCAGACGGAGCTTCCCGTAGTCCTCTGCCTTCTTGCCTTCCTCGGTCCCCGCATCGGCGTCCACGGCGAGGAACCCGGTGAGCACCTCACGGTCCGTGTTACCGCCCGGGATGAAGGTGGACGTCAGGGAGAACGACGACTCCTCCTGCCCAGGCATCTTCAGCGTCAGGTAGTACGGCGGCTGCAGCGGCGCGGTGGCCGCGTCCGACACCGGGTCGGCCGGGTTGTTCCAGAAGTCCTGGCCCGAGAAGAACTCGGCGGAGTCCGTCACGTGGTACTGGCTGAGGAGGGTGCGCTGCACCTTGAACAGGTCCTCGGGGTAGCGCACGTGGCTCATCAGGTCGGCGGAGATGTCCGACAGCGGCTTGACCGAACCCGGGAAGACGTTGGTCCAGGCCTTCAGGACCGGGTCCTCGGCGTCCCAGGCGTACAGGTCGACCGAACCGTCGTAGGCGTCGACCGTGGCCTTCACCGAGTTACGGATGTAGTTGACCTCCTCCGGCAGCTCGACCGGAGCGCCGGAGGCGGTGGTGAGCGTGTCCGCGACGGCCTCGTCGAGCGGCGTCGACGTGGAGTAGGGGACGGCGTCGCTGGTCGTGTACGCGTCGACTATCCACTTCACGCGGCCGTCCACGACCGCCGGGTACACCCGGTTGTCGAGGGTGAGCCACGGGGCGACCTTGCTGACGCGCTGCTGCGGGTCACGGTCGTAGAGGATCTGCGACTCGCTCGTCACGCGGTCGGAGAACAGGAGCTGCTCCTCGCCGAACTTCAGCGCGTAGAGCAGCTTGCTCCCGAAGGAGCCGACGTCGGGCCCGGCGTCGCCGGTGAACGTCGTGTTGACCTGACCGCCGTCCTCGGCGTCGTCCGCCTGGTAGTCGAGCTCCCAGGGCTTCGTCCCCTCGGGCGCGCCGACGACGGAGTACGTCTCGGTGCTGGGGCTGAAGTAGATGCGCGGCTCGTACTCGCCCTCCATGTCGGTGATCGCACCCTGCGACGGGATGCCACCCTCGAAGAACGCCGGACGGCCGTCGGGGCCGGGCTGGTTGCCGTACGCGGCGACGACGCCGTAGCCGTGCGTGTACACGGTGTGGTCGTTGACCCAGTTGCGCTGGTCCTGGCCGAGGCCGTCGAGGTTCAGCTCGCGCACCGCGATCACGGTGTCGCGGGACTCCCCGTCGATCTCGTACCGGTCCACGGACAGCGAGTCGTTGAAGTTGTAGTACTGCTTGTTCTGCTGCAGCTGCCGGAACGACGGCGACACGATCTGCGGGTCCAGCAGGCGGATCGAGGCCGCGGTGTCGGCGTCCGCACGCAGCGCACCCTCCTCCGCCTCCGTCGTGGCGTCGTACTGTTCCTTCTCGATGTCGTCGATGTCGAACGCCGTCAGCGTCGCGTCGATGTTGCGCTGGATGTACTCGGCCTCCAGCTCCTGCGCGTTCGGGTTCACCTGGAACCGCTGCACGACGGCGGGGTAGATGCCGCCGATGGCGATGGCGGACACGACCATGAGGCCGACGCCGATCGCCGGCAGGCGCCAGTCGCCACGGAACGCGGTGACGATGAACAGCGCGGCGACGAAGATCGCGACCACGGTGAGGATGCCCTTGGCGGGGATCACCGCGTGCACGTCGGCGTACGAGGCGCCGTCGAACCGGTCGCCCGCGTTCGTCAGGATCGAGTAGCGGTCCAGCCAGTAGTTGGCGGCGATCAGGAGCAGACCGACCGCGCCGATGACGGCGAGGTGGACGCGCGCGGCGGTGGTGGTCCGCGGACCGCCCGCTGCGGCGGGTCCGACCCGCAGGCCCCCGTACAGGTAGTGCGTGACCAGCCCGGCGATACCGGCGATCACCACCACCGAGATGAGGAACCCGACGGTGAACCGCAGCGCGGGCAGCAGGAAGACGAAGAACCCGAGGTCCATGCCGAACTCGGGGTCGGTCTCGCCGAAGGGCTCGCTGTTGAACGCCAGCAGCACCGTCCGCCACTGCGCGGAGGCAGCGACACCGGCGAAGAAGCCGACGAGGACCGGCGCGGCGACCATGACGACCCGGCGCAGCGGCTCGACCGCCTCACGGTACTGGTCGAGCGTCGCCTGCTCGGGGGTGCTCGGTGCGTAGATGGGGCGGGACCGGTAGGCCGCGGTGAACGACCAGAACACGGATCCGGCCATCAGCAGGAACCCGGCGGCGAACAGGGCGGCGCGCATGCCCCACTCGGTCCAGATCACCCGGGAGAACCCGAGCTGACCGAACCACATCACCTCGGTCCAGAACTGGGCTAGGAGAAGCAGGGCTGCGATCACGGCGGCGACCGCGACTATCGCCACCCCCAGCGGACTGCGTCGTCGGGCTCGGGGGGCGCCGCCGGAAGGGCGGCGAGGTGCTGCGGCGAAGGACACGACTGCGTTACCTCACGTCATCAAATGGTTGGGCCGTACCCAGGTGGAACGGCCGGGCTCTGCTCAAGGTTCCCAGCACAAGGTTCCCACATCCTCCAGATGTGCAACACACGGTCAACATCTGCACCGGGAGGTCAGGAACACGTCGGGAGGTCGCTGCTCTCGCCCCGTCCGATCTGCTCGACGGCGTTGCGTGCCTCGGCCAGCGTGGCCACCTTCACGACGTTCAGCCCGGCGGGCACGTTGCCGACCACCTGGGCGCAGTTGTCCGCCGGCGCGAGGAACCACTCGGCGCCGTCGCGGACCGCCCCGTACAGCTTCTGCTCGATGCCCCCGATGGGGCCGACCGTGCCCTCGGGGCTCATCGTCCCGGTGCCGGCGATCACCTTTCCGTTCGCCTCGTCCTCGGCGGTCAGCTTGTCGATGATGCCGAGCGCGAACATGGTGCCCGCGCTGGGCCCGCCGATGTTCTCGATCTCGATGGAGACGTCCACGGGGAAGTCGTACTGCGGGTCGATGAAGACGCCGAGGACCGCCCGCTCGCCGTTGCCCGACGTCGTGATGTCGACGTCCGTCGTGCGCTCGCCCCGCTGGACGCCGAGCGTCACGTCGTCCCCCGGGTTCGTCTCGGCGAGCCCGTCGATGAGGTCGGCATAGGTGCCGACGGGCTCACCCTGGAACTCGACGATCACGTCGCCCTCGGAGAGCTTGCCCTCGGCCCCGGAGCCCGGCTCCGTCCCTGCCACGTCGAGGACGGCGGGCACGTCGTAGCCGAGCTCGGTCAGCGCTGCCGCCGTGGCGGACTCCTGCGAGGACACCATCTCCGCCTGGCTGAGCTCCTTCTGCTGCTCCTGGGTGGTCGCCTCGGGGAAGATCGCCTCCACCGGCAGCACCGAGCGCTTCGGGTCCAGCCAGCCCTGGATCACCTGGCCGGACAGCATCGGATAACCCGGCCCGCCCAGCACGGAGACCGTCGTGAGGCGGAGCTCGCCCGTCGACTCGTACGTACGGGCGCCCTCGATCTGGATCAGGTTGCGCTGCAGCGTGTCCTCGGTGGGCCCCGGCGAGCGCATCGCGTACGGCGTCGGCACCACCAGCGCCACCGCCGCGAGGACCGCGGTGGCCAGCAGCGAGACGCCGAGCGTCACCGTGCGGCGCGAGATCGGGGCGACCGCTGCCGGCACGTCGTCGAAGGGCGACGGGTCGGGCTGCGGGGCGGGCTGGCGGTCGCGCATATCGGTCACCGGACCATCATTCCTCACTTGGCTGAGGTTTCCGTGAAAGCCGCCCGACGGCGACGCGGCGCCCGACCGCACGATGCGACCGCCACGCCGTCCCTCTACGCCAATCCCTACGCCGTCGTGCAAAGATTTTCCACTTGAACGGTGTGTTATACCCCACGTCGCGCCGATAACACGCTACGGTCGTTCCGTGGCCCACGACGCCCTGACGTCCGTGGAGGTGCGCCGGAGCCGCCGTCGCACCGCGACGGTGAGCGCATACCGCGACGGTGGACGGACCATCGTCGCCATTCCCGCGCGCTTCTCTCGGGCTCAGGAACGTGAGTGGGTGGCCAAGATGGTGGCCCGGCTGGAGGACAAGGAACGGCGACGCCGTCCGTCCGACCAAGAACTGATGGACCGCGCCGGCGAGCTCTCCGCCAAGTATCTCGACGGCCAGGCCAAGCCCTCGAGCGTGCGGTGGTCGACGAACCAGGGCCGGCGCTGGGGGTCGTGCACGCTGCTCGACGGGTCCATCCGCATCTCGACCCGCCTCCAGGGCATGCCGTCCTGGGTGCTCGACTACGTGCTGCTCCACGAGCTGGCGCACCTGCTGCACGCGGGCCACGGCCCGGAGTTCTGGAAGATCCTGGAGGTCTACCCCAGGACGGACCGGGCGCGCGGGTTCCTCGAGGGCGCGTCGTTCGCGCAGGACGACCCGGGGGACGTCACGTCCGACGACGAGGACGACTGACCTCAGCGTCCGACCCGTGCGTGGTGAGCTGAGTCAGTCCTCAGCGGAGTCAGTACTCAGCGGAGTCAGTCCTCGCCGAAGATCTCCTTGAGCGCGGCATCGACGTCGGCGTGCTCGTTCTCCGCGGCCTCGCGGCGCACGAGGTAGCTCGACGGGTCGTCGAGGTCCTGCGTGCCCGGCAGCAGATCGGGGTGGTCCCACACGGCGTCGCGCCCCTGCGTGCCCTGGGCGCGGGAGACGATCGCGAACAGGGTCGCCGCGTCGCGCGACCGGCGCGGCCGCAGCTCCAGCCCGACCAGCGTCGAGAACGTCTGCTCGGCCGGTCCGCCCGCGGCGCGCCGGCGCCGGATCATCTCGCGCAGCGGGATGGCGTGCGGCAGGTGCGGCAGGGCGGCGATGGCGCTGACCTCGTCGACCCAGCCCTCCACCAGGGCGAGCGTGGTCTCCAGGTTCAGCAGCACGGCCTTCTGCTCGTCCGTGTTCTGCAGCCCGAACACACCGCCGGACAGGGCGCTGCGCAGGGCGTCGGAGTCGGCCAGGTCGATGTCGCGGACCTGCGCCTCGAGCGCGTCGAGGTCGATGGTGATGCCGCGCGCGTAGCGCTCCACGATCGACAGCAGGTGCGACCGGAGCCACGGGACATGCGTGAACAGCCGGGCGTGCGCGGCCTCGCGGACGGCGAGGAACTGCCGGACCTCCTCCAGCGGGGCGTCCAGACCGTCGGCGAACGCGGCGACGTTGGTGGGCAGCAGCACGGTGTCGGAGCTGTCGAGCAGCGGCAGGCCGACGTCGGTGGCGCCGAACACCTCCTGCGAGAGCGTGCCGGCGGCCTGGCCGACCTGCATGCCGAACACCGCCGAGCCGAGCCGGCGCATCATCTGGGTCGGGTCGATGGAACCGCCGAGCCCGTGCAGGACACCGGCGGGCATTCCGGGGATCGCCTCGCCGTCGTCGATCCCCTCGGGGAGCTGGTCGCGCAGCACCGTGGCCAGCGCCTCCGAGACGGACGAGGCGACGGGCGCCGCCAGCTCGTTCCACACGGGCAGCGTCGCCTCGACCCACTCGGACCGGTTCCACGCGTGCCGCTTCCCGCCGGCGGGCGGCAGGTCGGTGACGGCGTCGAGCCAGAGCTCGGCCACCGTGAGCGCGTCCGTGGCCTCCTTGGCCTGCTTGCCCGTCAGGGACGGGTCGCCCTTGCTGACGGCGACCTGCCGCGCGACGTCGTGCGCGACGTCGGCGTTGACCGGTCCGGCGCCCTCGGCCGAGAGCATCTTCTGCACCTGGGCCAGCGCGTACTGCATCATCACGGGGTCGGGTGGTCCGCCGAGCGCGGTCGGGTCGATGCCGCGCTCGCGCATCTCGGCCATCACTTCGTCTGCGCCGTCGCCGAGCATCGAGCGCAGCATCTCCTCCCACGACTGGGGGGTATCGCCGGGCTGGTGCTGGTCGCTCATAGGGTCACCGTAACCGGGTCGGCAAGCTCTGCGCCGTCCATTTGGCTCTGGGCGCACACGGGAACTTCCGGCCCGGGCGCTGCTTTGGATATACCTCTGGAACTGTGGACGAGGGTCGGGGACGCGCGACGCCGTCGTGCATGGTTGTCGCCATGAAGCCCCCTTCCCTGCTCCGCCTGCGGCCAGGCACACCGGTGCTCAGTCGCGGCGGCGGCCAGGTGCAGTGCGGTTCGGACCCGCGCTGGTCGTTCGTGCTGAGCGGGCTCACGCCCGCCGAGGAGACGTGGCTGGAGGAGATCGCCGAGCGGCGGCACGTGACCGTCGAGCAGTCGGCCGCGCGGTGCGGTGTTCCCGCCGAGCGGCGCGACGAGATCATGACCGCCCTGTTCCGGGCGGGCGTGCTGGTCCCGGTGCCGGCGGCCGTCGGCGCGGTGACGGCTCCGGCGGACGGCGCCGCGGACGCGACGGTGCTCGGCATGCTGCGGCCCGACGGCGCGGGGCTCGCGACCCTGGCCGACCGCGCACGGCGGGTGGTCGGCGTGGTCGGGCTCGGGCGGCTGGGCACGGCGGTGGCGCTGCACCTGGCGACGGCGGGCGTCGGCGGGCTGCTGCTGCACGACCCGCTGCCGGTGCAGGTCACCGACGTCGGCCTGGGCGGCCTGCGGACGGTCGACGTCGGGCAGGCGCGGGACGACGCCGTCCGGTCCCTGCTGGCGGAACGCTCCCCGCGGACGACGGTGCGGGTCGACGACACCAGGACGGGCGGGACAGGGCTCGACCCGACGACCCTCGACGTGGTGGTCGTCACCGAGCCGCACGCCGCGCACCCGGCGCGGTACCAGCGGCTGCTCGGCCTCGGGGTACCGCACCTGCCGGTGGTGGTACGGGAGGCGGACGTGGTGGTCGGGCCGTTCGTCCGGCCCGGCCGGTCGGCGTGCGTGGCGTGCGTGGACCTGGCCCGCGCCGACGCCGACCGGGAGTGGCCCGCGCTGGCCACCCAGCTGCGCGAGGTGGCGGAGCCGACGCAGGAGGCGACGCTCGCCGCGGTGGCAGCGGCGACGGCCGCGGGCCAGGTGCTCGCCCAGCTGGACGGACACCGGCCCGCGGCCGTCGGTGCATGCCTGGAGATCTCGCTCCCGGCGGGGCTCCCCCGCGTCCGGCCGGCGGAGCCGCACCCGCGCTGCGGGTGCGTGGTCCTGCCTGTTTGAGCCGGACGCCTTACGTCCTGACTCCTAGCGTTGAGTGCGGGATATTCGCCCGACCAATGGCCGTTGGCCGGGCGAATATCACGCACTCAACGCTGCGGTCGGTCAGGCCGCTGCGACGTTCTCGGACTTGCGCGGCCGTCCCCGGCCACGCTTGCGGGCGACAACGGCGCCGTCGACGAAGACCTCGCCGCCCCAGACGCCCCAGGGCTCGTTCCGCTCGAGGGCGCCGGCGAGGCAGCCCTCGATCAGGGGGCAGGTGCGGCACAGTGCCTTGGCCTGCTCCACCTGAGTGCTGTGCTCGGCGAACCACAGCTCCGGGTCGTTGGTACGGCACGGCAGCAGTGTGTCCATTAGCCGGTTGAACTCCGCCGAGTCCGAACCGATCCCGCTCGTGACGGGGTGTTGAGGTGGGTCCCAGGGGCCCGAACCGCCCTGGGGAAGAGTGTCGAGGAGCGCAGTGAGGCGCACGGTTGTCTCCTGTGTCCTGTAAAGAGAACGTCGTCGATGAACGTCTGGGGGAACAGGACCCCGGGCTAGATCTCGGCCGGCCGGCCCTGGCGGGGCCGGGTCTCCGGGCAAGAATTAAGGCCGCGGGTCCTAGATGGACTCCGCGGCCTGGATGACTCGGTCGTCAGACCGGCGAGTCTCCTGGAGATGCGGAGTCGGGTGCGAGAGCGGACGGCTTGTTGCCTCCGCGGTGAGTGCGCGCGCGGAAAGGCAGAGCTGCGCCGATTGCCTGAACGGGCTCGTTGCCGAGCACGTACTTGCACGCGTGCAGATCCGTCTGCGGAATCATGTTCATCTCCAAGACACCCACCTCCTCACTCGAATCCGGGCCAGACCTTAAGGTCTCACCCACTGCCGTCAGGGACATGTGAACACTATGCCGGGGCACCGGGGCGAGCCAACTCTTTTTCCAAACTTTCTTGAGAAGTTTTTCGCCGGTCCCGGAACGGCCCACTCTGCAGCCATTCCGGAGCCTCCGAACCACTCGAAAGTTCCCCTCGCCGGACCACCCGAGAGACCACGACGGGCCGCTCAGGTGCTCGGCGCGCTCGCCACTATCGCGAGGATCGTGGCGCCGTACCTGTCGATCTTCGCCGGACCTATCCCGTCCACGCGAGCAAGTTCGGCTATGGCCGAAGGTCGGATCTCCGCGATGGCCGCCAGCGTCGCGTCGGTGAGCACCGTGTAGGCGGGCTTGTCCGTCTCGCGGGCTACCTCGAGGCGCCAGTCGCGCAGGGCGTCGAAGAGCGCGACGTCGTGCTCGCCGGTCAGTAGCGTCCGGGCCTGGCCCTTCGTCGTGGTGCGTGCCCTGGGCGAGCGCGGCTCCTCCGGCCACAGCCCGTCGAGGAACCTGGTGCGCTTGCGCGTGGACCGGCCGCCCGGGTTCCGCGCCCGCCCGAACGACACCTCCAGGTGCTCGCGCGCGCGGGTGATCCCGACGTACAGCAGCCGGCGCTCCTCGTGGACGGCGTCGTCGGACTCCGCCAGCGAGATGGGCATCAGCCCCTCGCTCATGCCGGCGAGGAAGACGGCGTCCCACTCCAGGCCCTTGGCCGCGTGCAGCGAGGCGAGCGTGACGCCCTCGACCGTCGGCGCGTGCTGCGCCGCGGCGCGCTCGTCGAGCTCGGCGACGAGCAGTGCGACCGTCGCGGGGCTCTCGGGGGTCGCGGCGGCGGCCAGGTCGTCCGCGAGCGAGACGAGCGCCTGCATGGCGTCCCAGCGCTCCCGGGCGGCGCCGCGCGCTGTGGGCGGCTGATCGGCCCACCCGGCGGTGGCGAGGATGTCGCGTACCTGGTCCGGCATCGGGAGCTCCGGGTCGGCCGAGCGGGCGGCGCCGCGCAGCAGCACTATCGCGTCGCGTACCTCCTTGCGCTGGAAGAACCGCTGCCCGCCGCGCACCAGGTAACCCACCCCGGCGTCGGCGAACGCGGCCTCGAACGCCTCGGACTGCGAGTTGGTCCGGTACAGCACGGCGATCTCGCTCGGCTTCACGCCCGACTGGATCAGGCGGGCCGCCCTGCCGGCAATGCCCTTGGCCTCGGCCTCGTCGTCGTCGTACGCCGTGAAGGAGACCGGCGGGCCCGGCTTGCGCTGCGCGACGAGCTCCAGCGCCTGGTGCGCCCCGCCTCCGCGGCCGGCGCGCTTGAGCACCTCGTTGGCGAGGTTCACCACCTGCGGCGTGGAGCGGTAGTCACGCACGAGCCGGATCTCCTGCGCCTCGGGGTACGTCCGCCGGAACTCCAGGAGGTGGCGCGGCGAGGCGCCGGTGAACGAGTAGATGGTCTGCGACGGGTCACCCACGACGCACAGCTCCTTGCGCCCGCCGAGCCACTGGTCCAGCAGGAACTGCTGCAGCGGCGAGACGTCCTGGTACTCGTCCACGACGAAGCGCCGGTACTGCGAGCGCACCTCGTCCGCCACGATCTTGTGGCTGTTCAGCATGTCCCCGAGCATGAGGAGCACGTCCTCGAAGTCGATGACCTCGCGTTCCGTCTTCACGTCCTCGTACGCCGTGATGAGGCGCGACACCGTCTGCGGGTCGTAGCCCGACGGCGCCTCCCGGCCGGTCGCGAGCAGCGCCTTCTCGTAGTCGTCGGCGGTGATGAGCGAGACCTTCGCCCACTCGACCTCGCTGCTCAGGTCGCGGACGGCGACGCGGTCCACGCTCAGGCCGAGCCGGCGGGCCGCCTCGGCGATGATCTGCGCCTTGTGCTCCACCAGCCGGGGCGGGGCGCCGCCCACCACGCGCGGCCAGAAGTACCCGAGCTGCCGCAGCGCCGCGGCGTGGAACGTGCGGGCCTGCACGCCCTGGACGCCGAGCTCCCGCAGCCGCGTGCGCATCTCCCCCGCCGCACGGGCCGTGAACGTCACCGCCAGCACGCTGGTCGGCGCGTACACGCCGATGCGCACCCCGTAGGCGATGCGGTGGGTGATGGCGCGCGTCTTGCCCGTGCCCGCACCCGCGAGCACCATGACCGGCCCGTTGAGCGCGAGCGCCACCTCGCGCTGCTCGGGGTCGAGAGCGGTCAGGATGTCGTCGGGGCTCATCGGTCCAGGATGATTCGGACCGGCAGCGGAGTTGGTCTGGGTGAGCATCGTCTGCGATTCTCGCAGCACCCACTGACAAGGAGTACTGATGTCCGATACGGCCACGTCGAACCACCCGCCCGTCCCGGCGGACGGCACGGTCCTGATGTACTCGACCACCTGGTGCGGGTACTGCCGTCGGCTGCGTACGCAGCTCGACTCGGAGGGCATCGGCTACACGGTCATCGACATCGAGGACCAGCCCGAGGCCGCCGCCTACGTGGAGCAGGTCAACGGCGGGAACCAGACGGTTCCCACGGTGGTCTACCCGGACGGTTCGGCGGCGACCAACCCGAGCCTCGCAGACGTCCGGCTGGCGCTGGCGAACTAGACCCCGGTCACCTGGCGGCCTGCCAGCCGCCCCCGGGCAGGTCTTCTATACGGCTGCCGTACCAGTCCTCGATCAGGGAGCGGGCGATCGAGGCGCGCCCTGGCAGGCCCAGCTCGCCGTCGGCCACCGCGGCGGCCATCTCCGCGCGGGTGAACCAGTCCGCCTCGGCGATCTCGTCCTCCTGCCGCACCAGGCGCGTCGTGGTCGCCCGGGCCCGGAAGCCGAGCATGAGTGACGCCGGCAGCGGCCAGGACTGGCTGCCGCGGTACTCGACGGTCCCGGGGTCGACGACGACCCCCACCTCCTCCATCGTCTCGCGCACCACTGCCTGCTCGAGCCCCTCGCCCGGCTCCACGAAGCCGGCCAGCACCGACCGCCGGCCCGGTCCCCACTGCGGGCCACGGGCCAGGAGCAGCCTGTCGTCGGCGTCGGTGACCGCCATGATCACCGCGGGGTCGGTGCGCGGGAACTGGTTCGTGCCGTCCTTCGGGCAGTGCTGGACCCAGCCGCCCTGGACGACCTCGGTCCGTGTGCCGCACCGGGGGCAGTGGGTGTGCACGGCATGCCACTGGGCCAGAGCGATGGCCTCGACGACGAGCCCCTGCTCCAGGTCCGGCTCGTCGAGGGCCCGCAGGCCCGCCCAGTCGACGTCGAGCCCGGGCTCCGCCTCGGCGTCGGCCAGGACCGCGGCGAGGTAGGCCACGCCGTCCGCCTCCCCGAGGAAGAGGTGCAGGCCGACGGCGAGGTGCGCGACGTCGTCGGGCGCGAAGAGCGCCACCCCCTGACCGGTCATCGCCACCCGGTTCCCACGGACGACCAGCACCTGGGTGCCGCGCTCCTTGAGGAGGTCGCCGACGAGGCCGGGTTCGTCGCGGCGGTGGGCGGCGCGGTAGTGGGCGGCACGCGCGAACGGGAGGTCGAGAGCTGGCACAGGGTCGACAGTAGTCGGCCGTCCTGGCGCCCGGACGACGGCCGCTCGAGCGCCCGCCACCGGAACCCACCCGGATCTTGCCACGCAAGACTTGTTTCGCAAGACTTGTATTGCAAGACTTGTATTGCACGTCTTGCTACGCAAGGTTACAGTTCTCAACATGACCGAAGAGCGCATCGCAACGAACCTCCGTAAGGGAGTGCTCGAGTACTGCGTGCTCGCGCTGCTCTCCCGCGGTGAGAAGTACGGCCTCGAGCTGGCCGACGACCTCACCGCACGCGGGCTCATCGCAAGCGAGGGCAGCCTCTACCCGCTGCTGGCCCGCATGCGTGAGAACGGACTGGTCGAGCCTCGATGGGACTCGTCCGGCACCGCCCGCCCCCGTCGCTACTACGCCATCACCGATGACGGCACCAAGCAGCTCGCCGCGTTCGCGCAGGTCTGGACGTCGGTCGCCACGCAGGTCAACGCACTGCTGGAGGGATCACGATGACTGAGAACACGACAACCGCCGAGAACACCACGACGACCGAGAGGACCGCGATGAACGCGAACACCGAGGGCGCCTACCTGCGTGACGTGGGCAAGCGCCTGCGCGCGCTCACCCCTGAACAGCGCGAAGCGGTGCTCGACGACGTCCGGGCCCACTTCGCGGAGGCCGAGGACGCCGGGCGAACTCCCGAGCAGGCCGCCGAGAGCCTCGGCGACCCCGCGCAGTTCACCGCACGGGTGCGGGACGAGCTGGGCCACGAGCCCGGCCGGACCGACCGGATGAGCCGCATCCTGCTGTGGCTGGCGACCGGTGTCGGGGTCTTCGCCGCGATGTTCGTCTCCTTCTGGCAGCCGGACAACTCCCTCCAGGTGCCGAACACCCAGTTCGAGGCGCACGGCTTCGGGATCGTGCTCTTGAATCTGGCCCCTGCGCTGATCGCCGCGCTCCCGAACTTCGCCTCCGCGCGTGCCCGCACCCTCTTCACCGCCGCGGTGGCGATCATGCTGTCGGTCGTGAGCTTCGTCTTCCCCGAGGGCTGGGCCTTCGCCCCCACGGCCTGGCTCGCGTGGGCCGCGCTCGTCGTACCGGTCATCGCCCGCAACGGACCGCCTGCCGTCGGCTGGCGCATCACCGGCGGAGTGCTCGCCCTCCTGCCCATGGCCTTTGGTATCGGCGGAGCGCTCGTCGGCAGCTGGGGCCTGGAGCTCGACTACGTCCTCTACACCGTCGCGATCGCCGTTCTCGGCGTGCTGATGGCCCTCGGCAAGCCCTGGGCCGGCGTCGTTCTGGCCCTGCTCGGCGTCGCCGCGCTGGTGAGCTCCGCGCTCTATCCGGGAATGCTCACCTCTGCCGTCTGGTGGGCAGGCGGGTTGTTCATCACCCTCGGCGCGAGCCAGGCCCTCGTGCACGCCCGACCGCGGACGCCCGCGCGGGCGTAGCACCCGCCGGGCCCAGAAGGGTGGTGTGTCCCCGTTGGAGCGGGGACACACCACCGCGCTGTGCCATGGCACGCGAACACTGCAATACGGTTGAGCACGTGTCCCGCACGCCCCTCGCTCTCGCCGCCCTCTCCACCGCCGCCGTACCTGGACTCGACGCCCAGTCGGTGCGCGTCGGCGAGCTCGCGGGCGACTACGACGTCGCGGTCGTCACGGGGCAGGACGACCAGGAGTGGGTGGTCCGCGCGCCACGCAGCACCGTGGCCGGCGCGGCGCTCGAGGCCGAGATCGAGCTGCTGGACGCCCTTCGCCTGTACATCGACACGGGCGTGCTCCCGTTCGTCGTGCCGCAGGTCGCGGGTTACGCGCTGCTGCCGGAGGGCGGCCGGGCCGTCGTGCACCGGCGGATCATCGGCAGCACCCTCGACGTCGAGGCGCTGGAGCCGGGCCCCGGCCTGGCGGCAGACCTGGGCCGGGCGATCGCCGCGATCCACGAGCTGCCGACGTCGGTCGTGGAGACCTGCGGCCTGCCCAGCTACACCGCGTCCGAGTACCGCGAGCGTCGGCTCACCGAGGTGGACGAGGCCGCGCGGACCGGCCGGATCCCGCCCACCCTGCTGCGGCGCTGGGAGGCGGCGCTCGAGGACGTCTCCCTCTGGAAGTTCAAGCCGGTCGTCGCGCACGGCGACCTGGCGCCCGACCAGCTGCTCGTGGACCGGCAGCGGGTCGTCGCGATCTCGGGCTGGGCGGAGGCCCGTGTGGCCGACCCCGCCGACGACCTCGCGTGGCTCATCGCGGCGGCTCCGCTCGAAGCGGTCGACTCGATCATGGAGGCGTACCAGCTGCGCCGCACCGAGCTGAGCGACTCCCGCCTGGCCGAGCGCGCGATGCTCGTGGGTGAGCTGGCGCTCGCGCGGTGGCTGCTGCACGGCGTGCGGCACCGGCTGCCCGAGGTGGTCGAGGACGCGACCTCGATGCTGGAGGACCTGGACGAGGCGACGCTCGAAGAGGGCGCGTAGCCACTCGCCGCCGTAGTCACTCGCCGCGGATGAGCGCCTCCAGCTCCGTCTCGTCGAGCAGGCGCTCCGGCCGGACCGTCGTGTCCGAGCCGACGTAGTAGAACGCGGCGCTCACCTGCTCCAGCGGCAGCCCCGTCCAGCGTGACCACGCCAGGCGGTACACCGCGAGCTGCACCTCGCGGGCGCTTCGCGCCGCGGCGTCGAGCGGCTCGCGGCCGGTCTTCCAGTCCACGACCACCACTGCGTCCGATCCTGTGCCCGGTCCGGCTGCCGGGTCCCGGAAGACGGCGTCCATGCGGCAGCGCAGCATGACGCCGGCCACCGGCGTCTCGACGTCGACCTCCACGGCGACAGGCGTGCGAGCCGACCACTCCGAGCCGAGGAACGTGTCGCGCAGCTTGTCGAGGTCGGTGTCCTCCGGGAGGTCGTCGTCCTCGGCGCTGGGCAGGTCGTCGACGTCGAGCAGCGTGGCCGACGTGAAGAACTGCTCCACCCACTCGTGGAACCGGGTACCCCGGCGGGCGTGCACCGTCGGCTGCACCGGCACCGGGCGGCGGAGCTGGAGGGCGAACGCCTCGCGGTCCGCGGCGAGCCGTACCAGCCCGGACGCCGAGACATGTGCCGGGAAGGCGATCTCCTGGTCGGCGTGCCGGTCCCGCTCGGCGAGGAGCATGCGGGCGAGATCGACCAGGTCATGGCCTGCGGCGTCGGTGACGGCGCCCCGCGGCGCGGTGAGCGCATCGGTGGGCAGGCGCATGGCGGCCAGTGCGACGAGGCGCTCCTCCGCGGCCTCGTCCACGAGCTCGGCGGTCGCGCGCAGCACGCCCCGGGCGGTCAGCAGCTGGCCTCCGGCCGTGTCCGGCGCCGTCCCGGCCTGGTCCTGTCCTCCGTCCGGAGCGGGCCAGACCGCCGTCAGCTCCTCGGCGTTGCGTGGGTTCTCGGCGTCCGGGGCCGGCATGGGGGCCCACAGGTCGGTGTTGACCAGACCCGCGTCCGCCAGCTCCGCGAGGAACGGGGAGACGCCGCGCGGGCGGCTCGCCGAACCCCACCACGAGGCAGTGAGGAAGAGCTCGCGCCGGGCGCGCGTGAACGCCACGTACGCCAGCCGGCGTTCCTCGGCGAGGCGGTGCTCGCCGCACTCGTACTTGAACTCGTCGCGCAGCGCGATGAGGTCCTTGGTGTCGGAGGCGCGCTCCCAGCCGAAGTCCGGCAGGTCGTCCGCGTCGCCCCGCAGGTGGTAGGGCAGCTCGCCCAGGTCGGACAGCCAGCCCGACGACGACTCGCCCGAGCGCGAGCCCCTGTCCCAGGTCGGGAAGGCGCCGTCGGCCAGGCCGGCCACGGCCACCGCGTCCCACTCCAGCCCCTTGGCGGCGTGCGCGGTGATCATCTGGACGGCGTCCGGGTCGGGCTCGTGCACAGGCATGTCGAGGCCGCGCTCCTTCTCCCCCGCCACACCGAGCCAGGCGAGGAACGCGCCGAGCGTCGCCGTGTCCGACGACTGCGCGAACGACGCGGCCACGTCCCGGAACGCGTCGAGATGCTCGCGGCCACGATCGCTCACCGCTCCACCGACGCCTGCGCTCGTCAGGGCGGCCGCGGTGGCCGCCTCGACGTCGAGGCCGAGCGCGCGCTCGGCCTGGACCACGAGCTCGGGCAGCGACAGGTACGTGAGGCCGCGCAGGTCCCGCAGCAGCCGGGCCAGCGCGGTCAGCCGCAGGTGAGCGTCCTGGGACAGCACCCGGCCGTCACGAGCCGGCTTCCCGGCCGGCGGCAGGTCGTCGAGCGCGTCGACTATCGAACGGTGGTCCGAGACGTCGCCCTCGACGACACGGGGGTCGTCGTCCACGGCGTCGTCAGAACCGTCCACGCCGTCCACCCGGGCCGCGGACGCCGCGGCCGTGCGCGGGTCGTCCATCCGCGCCAGGTCCGCCGCCCAGGAACCCAGCGCATGGAGGTCGGCGGCTCCGAGGTTGAGGCGCGGACCAGTCAGGAGGCGCATCAGCGAGTCACCGCGGGACGGGTCGTGCGCGGCCTGGAGCAGCGCGACGACGTCGACCACCTCGGGCGTGGACAGCAGGCCACCGAGGCCGACCACCTCCACCGGGAGGCCGCGGCGGCGCAGCGCCACCTCGAGGGTGGGGAACTGTGCCCGGGCCCGGCAGAGAACGGCGGCGGTCGACCGCCCGTCCGGGTGGGCGCCGGAGCGCCAGCGTGCGGCCACCCACTCGGCGACCGCCTCTGCCTCCTCCTCCAGCGTGGCCGCCACGTGCGCCGACACCACTCCCTCGCCCGCCCCAGGCCGCAGGTCGAGCGGGGGCACCTCGACGTTCGTGCCGGCCCCGGTCCGCGAGCGCAGCGGGCCCGACACGATGTTCGCGGCGGTGAGCACCGCGGCGTCGTTGCGCCAGGACGTGGACAGGTAGTGCACGGCGGCGGGGACGCCGTCGTCACGCTGGAAGCGGCCCGGGAAGCGGGCGAGGCCCGCCGCGGAGGCACCACGCCATCCGTAGATGGACTGGTGCGGGTCGCCGACGGCGGTCACGGGGTGGCCGCCGCCGAACAGGCCGGACAGCAGCTCGACCTGGGCGTAGGACGTGTCCTGGTACTCGTCGAGGAGCACCACCTCGAACCGGGCGCGCTCGGCGGCGCCCACGAGCGGCACCTCGCGGGCGAGCTGGGCGGCGAAGGCGACCTGGTCGCCGAAGTCGAGCGCCTCGGCGATGCGCTTGCGGCGGCGGTACTCGACGACGAGGTCCACGAACCGAGCCCGTTCGGCGACCGAGCTGATGAGCTTGTCGACGTCCTTGGTGCGCTTCTTCTGCTTCGGTCCGAGCGGGATGGACTCGAGGTGTTCCGCCATCTCGGTCAGGCGGTCGCGGGCGTCGGCGGGGTCGACGAGGTGCTCGCCCAGCGCGCTGGACAGGGCCACGACGGCGCCGGTGACGGTGCTGACCGCCTTGTCGGTGCCGAGGTCCTCGTCCCAGGACTCGACCACCTGGGAGGCGAGCTGCCACTGCTCGGCCTGGCCGAGCAGGCGGGCGCTCGGCTCGACGCCGAGGCGCAGACCGTGGTCGGCGACCAGCGAGGCGGCGTAGGCGTTGTAGGTGGCGACGGTGGGCCGGTCGAGGTCCAGGCCGGCGAGCGCCTCGCCCGACTCCTCGCCGAGCGCCCGGTTGAGCTGCGCCAGCCGCGTCTGGACGCGCTGGGTGAGCTCGCCCGCGGCCTTGCGCGTGAACGTCAGTCCGAGCACCTGCTCGGGCTGGACCAGCTTGTTGGCGATGAGCCACACGACGCGCGCGGCCATGGTCTCGGTCTTGCCGGAGCCCGCGCCCGCGACGACGAGCGCCGGTTCCAGGGGCGACTCGATGACCCGGACCTGCTCGTCGGTGGGCTCGTGGCGGCCGAGCAGTCGGGCGATCGCGCGCGCGGACAACCGGATCTCCGGCTCGTGCCTGGTCACTCGACCACCTTCCGTCCCTCGGGCTGCAGCGGGCAGGAACGCCGCACCGGACACACCTCGCACAGGTCGTTGTTCTTCGCCGCGAACTTCGCCGCGGCCATCGTGTCGGCGGCCCCCTCGACGGTGTCGCGCGCCCAGCTGTTGCCGTCCTCGTCCGGGACGAGGGCGGGCTGGTTCCGCACGCTCGCCGACACGGTCTCGGTGCCGACGTAGACGAGGCTCGCGCCCTTGCTGACGGTGCCCTCGGGCAGGTCGAGCGCGCCCTCCTCCACCGCGAGCTGGTAGGCGCCGAGCTGCGGGTTCTCCGCCGCCTTGTCCTTGCTGGCCGCGGACTTGCCGGTCTTGAGGTCGGCCACCGTCACGGCACCCTCGCCCGCGTCCTCGACGCGGTCGACCTGGCCGCGCAGCCGGGCGCGCCCCACCTGCAGGTCGAAGTCGGCCTCCACGAGGATCGGTTCGCCCGAGTCGGCGAGGTAGTCCGCGAGCCGCTCCACCATGCGCTCGGCCCGTTTGCGGAGCTGCAGCGACGGCCAGCCCTCGGGCAGCGCGAGCTCCGGCCAGCGCCGGTCCAGCTCCTTCTTGAGCTCGGTGAGCGAACCCTTCGGATAGCTCTGCGCTATCGAGTGCAGCAGCGTGCCGAGGGTCTGGTGCGTGGCGTCCGGCTTGGTGCCGCCCGCCGCCTCGAGCGCCCAGCGCAGGGCGCACGTGGTCACCGTCTCGACCTTCGACGGCGACACCTTCACGGTGTCCTGCGCGCCCCACAGCGGAACCTCGCTCGACACCCCGGCGACGCCGTACCAGGTGCTCGGGTCCGCCTCGGCGACGCCCGCGGCCGAGAGGTCGGCGAGGAGGGTGGCAGCGGGCTGGGTGCCCGGCACCGAGAGCGCGGCCGCACGCACCAGCTCCGACCGGGCGGCGGCCACCACGCCGCGCAGGTCGAGCGGCGGGCCGACCGGCACGCGCCGGGGGTCCGGCCCGTCGCCGCCGTCGTTCCGTGGCGACACGAGGTCGCAGAACACGCTGGGTGCTTCCTCCGTGTCCTCCACGGCGGTGACCAGGAGACGCCGTCGGGCGCGGGAGACCGCTACCGCGAAGGCGCGCAGCTCGTCCGTGAGGACCTGGCGCCGAGCCTCCGCGCCGACCACCCGGCCGTCCTCCGAGCGGCCGGCAATGAGCTCGACGAGCGCCTGCGAGCCGAGCAGGGAGTCGCGCAGCCGCAGGTCGGGCCAGACGCCGTCCTGCACGCCGGCCACGACGACCACGTCCCACTCGCGCCCGGCGGCCCCCGGCGGCGTGAGCGCCTCCACGGCACCGGCGCCCTGTGCCGACGCCGCCAGCGAGTCGGCCGGAAGGTCCTGCGATGCGAGGTAGTCGACGAACGCGGCGACCGGCGCGCCCGGCATCCGGTCCACGAAGGTCTCCGCCGCGCGGAACAGCGCGAGCACGGAGTCGAGGTCGCGGTCGGCCCGCAGTCCCGCCGGACCACCGGCGAGGGCGTAGGCACTCCACCGCTCGGCCAGACCGGTCGCCGCCCAGACGGCCCAGAGCACCGTCTGCGCCGTGGCGCCCGGCTCCCCCGCGGCCTCGCGCCCGGCGGCCAGCACCCGTGCCACGGCGAGCGGCCCGCGCCGCACCTGCGTGGGCAGCAGGGCCGCACGCGCCGGGTCCGCCAGGACCTCGACCAGCAGGGTGTCCGACGTGCGGCCCCCGCCCGCCGACAGCTCCTCCGACCGCAGCGCACGTCGCAGCCTGCGCAGCGCCACGGCGTCGAGCCCGCCGATCGGCGAGACGAGCAGGTGTGCGGCCGTCTCGGGGTCCAGGACCGGCTCGTTCCCGTCGAGCTCCTCGGCGATCAGGGCCTCGAGGCTCCCGCGCGGCGCGCCTGCGCACGTCTTCACGGCCGCCAGCAGCGGCGCCACGGCGGGCTCGTCCCGCAGCGGGAGGTCCGACCCGAGCAGCGCGACCGGCACCGACGCCGAGACCAGCTCGCGCCGCAGTGCCGCCAGCCGCGTACCGCTGCGGGCGATCACCGCCATCCGTTCCCAGGGCGTGCCGCGCAGCAGGTGCTCGGCCCGCAGCTCACGGGCGATCCAGGCAGCCTCCTGTGCCGCACCCGGGAGCACCGCCACCTGGACGGACGACACGGGTCCGGCGGGTGGCTCCGAGGTGGTGGGCGCATACGCCGTCGCACGGCGGTGCATGGCACTTGCCGACACCGGGATCCGGTTCGTCACCGCGCGGGTGACCGCACGCAGCTCGGGCAGCTGCCGCCACACCGTCCCGAGCACCATCGTCTCGGCGTCGAACGCGCCGAACGCGCGACCGGGGCCGGCCGGCGCGGCGGCACGGCCCGTGAGCCCCGGCGCGGCACCACGGAACGTCTGGACCGCGGAGTCCGGGTCGGACAGCAGGACCAGCCGTGCGCCGTCGTCGTGCAGCACCCGCAGGAGCCGGACCGTCGCCGCCGTCGCCTCCTGGTAGTCGTCGACCACCACCAGGTCCCAGGTGGGCCGGGCCATGCCCGGCACCTCGTCCTCCCAGGAACGCAGCGACTCGGCGGCCTCGTCGATGACCACGGCGGGGTCGTAGCGCGGCCCGGCGTCGGGCGTGCCGAGGCGCAGCGCCATCGTGTCGAGGTACTCCTCGTAGATCTGTGCCGCCATCACCCACTCGGGGCGGCCGTTCGCACGCCCCATCTCGTCCAGCTCGACCGGGCCGAGCCCTCGCTCGGCGGCCCGCATGAGCAGGTCACGCAGCTCCTGGCGCAGTCCACGCAGGCCGAGCGACTCCTCGGGCAGACCGGCGGGCAGCGCCAGCGGCCGCCCTTCTCCCGCCACGTGGCCGGCGAGCAGCTCGGCGAGCACCAGGTCCTGCTCCGGGCCCGAGACCAGGGTCGGTGTCGGCTGCTCGAGCGCGGCGGCGCGCTTGTGCAGCACCGCGAACGCGGCTGACGACGCCGTGCGAACCATCGGCGCGCCGACCGTGCGCCCGGCCCGGGCCGCTACCTCGTCGCGCAGACGCGCCGCGGCCCGCCGGGAGGACGCGAGGACCAGCACACGCTCGGGCTGCACGCCGGAGTCCAGCGCCCGCACGGCGACTTCGCAGGTGACGGTCGTCTTGCCCGACCCGGGCGCCCCGAGGACCAGCGTCGCCCGGTTGCTCAGCGCAGCCTCGACGGCTGCCGTCTGGGTGTCGTCGAGCGGCACACCGCCCTCGACCAGCACAGGTCCTGCCGCGTCGGGACGGTGCCCGGGCGGCGTCAGCCGAGGTGCGAGAGCGGGGGTTGGTGTCACACGAACGATCGAACCACGAGCCACTGACACTCCCCGACGCCCCGCGCTGGGACGTCGGCAATGCCCGTTTCATCCCGTGGGAGGATGTTCAGTCCTCGTCCGGTACCGGCGCGTCGGGAACAGGCCAGGGCTCGGGGATGCAGCCGCTGGTGGTGGTGGTCTGCTGCACCATCACCGTCGCGCGCTCGCCCTCACCGGCGCACAGGTCGTGGTGGTAACCGATCACGTGACCCACCTCGTGGTTCACGAGGTACTGCCGGTAGCGCTCCGTGCTCTCCCACGCCTGGGAGCCGTTCGCCCAGCGCTTGAAGTTGAGCACCGCGGTCTCCTCGATGCCGCACGAGAGCTCGCCTATCGTGTCCAGCGGGAGGCAGAGCCGGTCGGTCGTCCCGGGGCTGGCGAGCACCACGCGTGCGTCGTAGTCGTCGGAGTCGGTCCAGGCAAAGGTGGATCCGTCGGCGGCGTTCCAGCCGCGCGGGTCGTTCAGGGTGGCCAGCACCGACTCGGCGAAGACCTCCGGATCCACCGGCAGCCCCTTCTCGACGGCGATCTGGACGCGCCAGACCTTCCCTTCCGCCGGCGCGCGACGAGACCCGGCGGCCACGACAAGGCTGCCGGACAGCTCCTCTTCCACCGCGACGCTCGTACCGAGCAGGCCGGAACCCGGCTCCGGCGTCGGCCCGCCGGCGGCGCGGAGGCTCGGGGCAGGCGACGGCGGCGCCGACTTCTCGGCGGACGGCGCTCCCGCCGAGGCCACGGCCTGGGGTTCGGTCGGCTCGGGGGCCGGCGGCTCGGGCAGCACCTCCGCGGCGGTGCCCACACCCGGCCCGGTCCCCGAGGCCGCGACACCCGCCTCGGCGGCATCCGGCGACGACGCCGTCGCGGGCGGCGACGACCGTTCACCCGACCTGGTCGCCTCGTACGCGTTCCGCACCGCGGCGGCCGCCTCGGCGCCCAGGCTGTCCTCGACGGCCCCGGCGACGACCGCCGCGGACGCGTCCGGCTCCATGCTCATGGTGACGGCGATGCCTCCGCCCAGCCCCGCCGCCAGGCAGAGGCTGAGCGCGACCGCCGCCCGCCGAGGGTCCTGCGCGGCACGGCGGCGCACCTTCCGCGCCACGGAACGGCCGGCGGCCACGCCCTCCGTCAGGAGCCCTGCGGGCGCGCCTCCACGGGCGTGCCGGCCGGCGCGCCGTGCGGAGGACTGTCTGCTCACGCCGACCATGGTGCCACGCACACGCCCGCGCGCCCATGCCCTTGTCCACAGGAATGCGGGACCGGCGCCGACGTCCGGGGCATGGTGCCGTGTCTCCTGTCGGCTCACGGCGAAACCGAGGGCAGACGGCGCCGACGCGTGACTAGGATCGACAAGCCGGGTCCCCGGATCACCGGGCACACGGCGCAATCCCCGACCGAACTGGAGTAAAAGTGGACGTCACCATCGGTGTGCAGAACCTGCCTCGCGAGGTCGTGGTCGAGACGGATGCGAACGCGGACGCCGTCGCGACTGCCGTCAAGAAGGCCCTGGCCGGTGGCACCCTCGAGCTCACCGACTCGCGCGGCCGCCTCGTGATCGTCCCCGGTGCCGCGATCGGCTACGTCGAGATCGGTTCCGAGGAGCAGCGCAAGGTCGGCTTCGGCGCGGTCTGAGCACGTCGCACCCCACGCCATGTGGCGGACGGCACACCCGCATGTGCCGCCCGCCACGTGGCGTTCATTACTAACTGGGCTGTTCACCGTGTTTCGCTAACCACTCGGAAACATCGTGCGCGTACCATGAATCCCGTACATCGGTTGCCCGGTCGTCACGTTCCGACCCCCGAGCCTGTGCTTCGGCCTCCCAGAGGCCGCCCCGACAGGACGCGCAGCCTGGGTCCATCCCGGCGCGCGATGATTTTCACGATCGGCTGCCGCACGAAGGCGCGATCGCCGGGCCATGAGGGCCCACCGCGCCGCGAGAGATGAAGGCGCCAGTGACTACCACAGACACCCCGGCCGCAGACGCGGTCATCGAGACAAGTCCCGAGCCGGCCACCGGTTCGGGCCCCGACTACTCCAGCCCGTCCGCCATCCAGGCGCAGAACGTGACGTTCGCGGACTTCGGCGTCCGCCCCGAGATCGTCGACGCGCTCAAGGACGCGGGCATCACCCACCCGTTCCCCATCCAGGCGATGACGCTTCCCGTCGCGATGAGCGGGCACGACATCATCGGCCAGGCCAAGACCGGTACCGGCAAGACGCTCGGCTTCGGCGTGCCGCTGCTGCACCGCGTCGTCGCCCCCGGCGAGCCCGGCTACGACCAGCTCGTCGCCCCCGGCAAGCCGCAGGCGGTCGTCGTCGTCCCCACGCGCGAGCTCGCGGTGCAGGTGGCGAACGACCTGAGCGCGGCGTCCTCGCGGCGCAGCGTGCGGATCGTGCAGGTCTACGGCGGCCGCGCCTACGAGCCGCAGATCGAGGCCATGAAGACCGGCGTCGACGTCGTGGTCGGCACGCCGGGCCGCATGATCGACCTGCTGAACCAGGGCCACCTCAACCTGCTCCGTGCGGCGACCGTCGTACTCGACGAGGCCGACGAGATGCTCGACCTCGGGTTCCTGCCCGACGTCGAGAAGATCCTTGCCCGCACCCCCGCGCAGCGGCACACCATGCTGTTCAGCGCGACGATGCCGGGTGCGGTGGTCTCCATGGCCCGCCGCTACATGAAGCAGCCCACGCACATCCGGGCCGCCGAGCCGGACGACCAGGGCGCGACGGTCAAGAACATCAAGCAGGTCGTGTACCGGGCCCACGCCCTGGACAAGATCGAGGTGCTCGCCCGCCTGCTCCAGTCCGAGGGTCGTGGCCGCAGCATCGTGTTCGCACGCACCAAGCGCACCGCCGCCAAGGTCGCGGACGAGCTGCAGACGCGCGGCTTCGCGGCCGGCGCGATCCACGGCGACCTGGGCCAGGGCGCACGCGAGCAGGCGCTGCGCGCGTTCCGCAACGGCAAGATCGACGTGCTCGTCGCGACCGACGTCGCCGCCCGCGGCATCGACGTCGACGACGTCACGCACGTGGTCAACTACCAGTGCCCCGAGGACGAGCGCATCTACCTGCACCGGGTGGGCCGCACGGGCCGCGCGGGCAACACGGGTACCGCCGTCACCTTCGTGGACTGGGACGACGTGCCGCGCTGGTCGCTCATCGACAAGGCGCTCGAGATCGGGTACCCCGAGCCGGTCGAGACGTACTCCACGTCGCCGCACCTGTTCGCCGACCTGAACATCCCCGAGGGCACCAAGGGCCGCCTGCCGCGGTCCGCGCAGCACCTCGCGGGGCTGGACGCCGAGGACGTCGAGGACCTGGGCGAGACGGGCAAGCGCAACAGCGGCTCGCGCTCCGGCGGCTCGCGTTCCGGCGCGCCTCGTTCGGGGGCACCGCGGTCCGGCGGATCCCGCTCGGGCGGGCGGCAGGGCGGCTCGCACGGTGAGCCTCGCGCCACCTCGCGGCCCGACGGCGGCGCCGCGACCAGCAGCGCACCGACGAGCAGCGCGTCGACAAGCAGTGCCGTGACCAGCGGCGACAGCCCGGCGTCGGGCGAGCACCCGACGTCGGGCGACGAGGACGGCGGCCAGCGCCGCCGCCGGAGCCGCAACCGCCGTCGTACGCGTGGCGGTCAGACGGAGAGCTGACCCCAACGATCCGCGAAGTAGAGCGCCTGTCCGAGTCTCCCGGCTTCACCCTGGAGATCTCGGACAGGCGCTCTACTTCGCGGATCGCGTAGGTTGCTACCCGTGCAGATCGAGTTCACCGCTCCCCTGTGGCAGTGGCAGGTACGTACCGACTCCTGGTGGTTCGTGACCCTGCCGCCCGACGAGTCCGACGAGCTGGCCGACCTCCCGCTGCCGCCGCGCGGGTTCGGCTCCATCCGGGTGCGGGTGACCGTGGGGAAGACCACCTGGACCACCTCCGTCTTCCCGAGCGACAAGGACGGCGGCTACGTGCTGCCCATGAAGAAGAAGGTGCGGGAGGCGGAGAGCCTCGTCCCGGAGAAGCCGGTCTCGGTGACCCTGGAGACCATCGACATCTGACGTGTCAGACCGTGCGGACGAACTCGATGACGCCGTTCGCGATCATCTGGGTCGCGATCGCCGCGAGCAGCACGCCGGCGATGCGGGTCACCAGCGTCACGCCGGAGTCCTTGAGCACCCTGTGCACCAGACCGGCGAACCGCATGGCCGCCCACGTGCAGACGCACACCGCGACGATGCCGATGCCGATCGACGCGTAGTGCCCGACGGCGGACTCGCCGGCGCTCACGCCCTGCTGCACGAACACCATGGTGGCCACGATCGTGCCGGGGCCGGCGAGCAGCGGGGTCGCGAGCGGCACCAGGGCCACGTTCTTGGCGGCCCCGCCGGCGTCCGTCCCGCCGGCATCCATCTTGCCCATGAGCAGCTCCAGCGCGACCAGGAGCAGGAGCAGCCCGCCCGACGCCTGGAGCGCCGCGAGCGAGATCCCCATGTGCTCCAGCAGCAGCTGGCCGAACACCGCGAACACCACGATCACGCCGAAGGCCACGAAGATCGCGGTGCGCGCCGCGCGCTTGCGGTCGTGCGCGGTCATCCGCGAGGTCAGCGCGAGGAAGACCGGCACGGTGCCCGGCGGGTCCATGATCACGAAGAGCGTCACGAAGACCTCGGTGAAGAGCGCTACGTCGAACCAGCTCACCGGAGCACCTCGAGAGTGCCCTGCTCCACGATCGCCTCGAGGACCTCGGGCACTGTCGTGTTCTCGCCGATGAGGTTGCGCTTGCCCGACCCGTGAAAGTCGCTCGATCCCGTGACCAGCAGGTCCAGGGACTCGGCGATCTCGCGCAGACGGCGGCGCGTGTCCGGGGTGTGGTCGCGGTGGTCCACCTCGAGCCCCGCGAGCCCCGCCGCGGCGAGCTCCTCGATGGTCGAGTCGGGGACCACGCGGCCGCGCGCGTCGGCGCCGGGGTGCGCGAAGACCGGCACCCCGCCGGCTGCCCGGACCGCCTTCACGGTGGCTACTGCGTCGGGCGCGTAGTGGCCCACGTAGTAGCGGGTGCCGGTGCGCAGCATCGTGGCGAACGCCTCGTCCCGGTCGCGCACGACGCCGGCCGCCACCAGCGCGTCCGCGATGTGCGGACGGCCGATGGTCGTGCCGGGCTTCGTCTGGGCGAGCAGGTCGTCCCACGTGATCGGGTAGTCCTCGCCGAGCAGGGCCACCATGCGCCGGGCGCGGGACGTGCGGTCGTCGCGCGTCCGCTCCGTCTCGGCCACCAGGTCGGGGTGCGTCGGGTCGTACAGGTACGCGAGCAGGTGCACACCGGTGCCCCAGCCGGTGGTGCGGGCGATCGCCGAGATCTCGGCGCCGCGCACCAGACCTATCTGGAAGCGCCCGGCCGACTCGGCGGCCTCGGCCCAGCCCGAGGTCGTGTCGTGGTCGGTGATGGCGAGCGTCTTGATACCGGCGAGTGCGGCGACCTCGACCAGACGCGCTGGCGAGTCGGTGCCGTCTGACGCGGTGGAGTGCGTATGGAGGTCGATCACTCCACAAGGGTAGAGAGCCAAGGGCCCGTCAGGCGTCGCGAGGGGCGTGAGGTGCGGCACCCCCGGCGTCGTCGCCCCTATTGGCGGAGAAGCATCAGGCCCACACAGACCGTTCACCGACCGTTCCGCCGTCGTACGCCGCCTGCCCCAGCCGATCCCGCATCATCGAAGGGATGACGAGCAGCAACCAGACCCCGCAGGACGCTCCGACGAGCGTCGTCTTCGTCCACGGCATGCGCAGCTCCGGCGCCATCTGGGAGAACCAGGTGCGGCACGTGCGCGACGCCGGCCACGCGGCCGTCGCCGTCGACCTGCCGGCGCACGGCGCGCGGCGCCACGAACGGTTCACCATGGACGGCGCCTTCGAGGCGCTGGACGACGCCGTCGCGAGCCTCCCCTCCGGTCCGATCGCGCTGGTCGGGCTGTCCCTGGGCGGCTACACCTCCCTCGCCTGGGCCGCTCGGCCGGGAGCCGCGGACCGCCTGGTGGGCATCCTCGCGGCGGGCTGTACCTCGGACCCGAAGGGCAAGCCCGTGCGGCTCTACCGGGACGTCGCCCGGGGCGTCGCGAACGCCGCCTACCTCGGACGCCGGCTGACCGGCCGGGTGGTGCACCCGAGCGTGCACCGTCCGCGCCTCTCCGTACCCACCGTGCGCCTCCCGTTCCGCCCGCTGCGGAGCGCCCCCGGCGGCTCCGACCTGCGACAGGTCGAGATCGCCCCGCAGCAGACCGCCGAGATGTACCGGCCCACCTGGGACGTCGTGACCGATGCGCTGACCCACCTCGCGGGGCGCTCCTCGCTCGCCAACGTGCGCGCCGCGCGGATCCCGCTCTGGTTCGTCAACGGTGCCCGCGACGCCATGCGCATCGAGGAGCAGCGCCACCTCGCCGCGGCCCACGACGGGTCGCTCGTGGTCATCCCCGGCGCCGGGCACGACGTGAACATGGAGGCCCCCTCGGCCTTCAACCGGGTGCTCACCAGGGCGCTTGCGGACTTCAACCGGCGTGCGTGAAACACTGGGCGCATGAGCGAACCCACCACCACTTCGCAGCCTGACGAGCAGGGAACCGCCGACCGCGGGGCCAACCGTTCACACCGCCCGGGCTCCACCGCCTTCAAGAACTTCGTGATGTCGCAGTGGGCCCCGCGCGCCGAGCTCGGTCTGACGGCGTCGCCCGACGCGCAGTACACGGTCGCCCGACGCGCGGCGCTCTCCGAGCGGCTGCCGGGCATGCGCCTCGTGATCCCGGCGGGTTCGCTCAAGACCCGCTCCAACGACACCGACTACCGGTTCCGGCCGCACTCGGCGTTCGCGCACCTCACCGGCCTGGGCACCGACCACGAGCCGGACGCCGTGCTGGTGCTGCACCCGGTCGAGGACGGCGCCGGCGACGGCGGTTCCAACCACCACGCCGTGCTCTACGTGCGTCCCCTCGCGCCCCGCGACAACGAGGAGTTCTACGCCGACGCCCGTTACGGCGAGTTCTGGGTGGGCGCCCGCCCGTCGCTGGCCGACGTCGAAGCCCTCACCGGGATCGAGGCCCGGCACATCGACGAGCTGGGCGACGCGCTGGCGAAGGACGTCGGCGACGGCGGCGTGCACCTCCTCGTGGTGACCGGCGCGGACGACGCGGTCGAGTCGCTCGTCGAGGAGCTGCGCCTGGAGGCCGGCGAGGACGAGGACGCGGTGACCGACGAGACCCTCGTCGAGGCCACGTCCGAGCTGCGGCTCATCAAGGACGAGCACGAGATCGAGCAGATGCGCGAGGCCGTGGCCCGCACCATCGAGGGCTTCGAGGCCGTCGTGCGCGCCCTGCCGCGCGCCGTGGAGCACCGCCGCGGCGAGCGCGTCGTGGAGACCACGTTCGACGGGCACGCCCGGCTCGAGGGCAACGCCGTCGGCTACGAGACGATCGCGGCCTCGGGCGAGCACGCCACCACGCTGCACTGGATCCGGAACGACGGCGAGGTCCGCTCGGGCGACGTGCTGCTGCTCGACGGCGGCGTCGAGGTCGACTCGCTCTACACCGCGGACATCACGCGTTCCCTGCCGGTCGACGGCGAGTACACGGACGTGCAGCGCAAGATCTACCAGGCGGTGCTGGACGCGGCCGACGCGGCGTTCGCCGTCGCGAAGCCCGGCGCCAAGTTCCGCGACGTCCACGCGGCGGCCATGGAGGTCATCGCGGCCCGCCTCGAGGAGTGGGGCTTCCTGCCCGACGGCGTCACCGCGGCCGACGCCCTCTCCGATGACGGCCAGCAGCACCGCCGCTGGATGGTGCACGGCACGTCGCACCACCTCGGCCTCGACGTGCACGACTGCGCGCAGGCGCGCCGCGAGCTCTACCTCGACGGCGTCCTGGAGCCGGGCATGGTGTTCACCATCGAGCCGGGCCTGTACTTCAAGGCCGACGACCTCGCCGTGCCCGAGGAGTTCCGCGGGATCGGCGTGCGCATCGAGGACGACGTGCTGGTCACCGCCGACGGCAACGAGAACCTCTCGGCGGCGCTCCCCCGTCGTCCGGAGGACGTCGAGGCGTGGATGGCATCGCTGCGCTGAGGTGCTGCGGTGGCGCCGGGCTGGATGGCGCTGAGGTCGGTCGGTTGCACGGCGTAGGCAGTTGAGTTCGGTCCGTCGCACGGCGCGGGCGGCTGACTTCGGTCGGTCGCACAGCGCGAACAGCTGACTTCGGTCCGTCGCACAGCGCGAACAGCTGACTTCGGTCCGTCGCACAGCGCGAACAGCTGACTTCGGTCCGTCGCACAGCGCGAACAGCTGACTTCGGTCCGTCGCACAGCGCGAACAGCTGACTTCGGTCCGTCGCACAGCGCGAACAGCTGACTTCGGTCCGTCGCACAGCGCGAACAGCTGACTTCGGTCCGTCGCACAGCGCGAACAGCTGACTTCGGTCGGTTGCTCTGAGATCGGTCAATTAAACGACCGATCTCAGAGCAACCGACCGAAGTCATGTCTGGCATCGCGCAACGGACCGATGTCACTAGCGACTTCACACCACCCGAGCCGAGCCGAGCCGAGCCGAGCCGGGAATTATTGCCCCGCGTGAAGCCCCGCGGGACGGTAGGTCAACGGTCCGAGCACGACCACGGCCCTGTGGATTCGCGGTCTATGCACAGTTCCCTCGGTGCCGGTCATCCGAACCGCCAGAGATGGCGCAACGTCGTCCCATGGTCGAAGTGAAGATTCCGGCGGTTGCCCTCGCGCTCGAGCACAACCGCAACAAGCTGGCCGCTGCAGCTCGCGCCGGTGAGGTGCTCAGGGTCAGACGCGGCGCGTACTGCGCCCCGGACGAGATCCGCGTGGAAGGCCCTTCGGGAGCCGCGCGGCAAGCACGCAACAAGGCTCTCGCCCGCGCCCGTGCGCTGCACGCCCAGCTCAGAGCCAAGCACGTGTTCAGCCACAAGACGGCGGCGCTGCTCCTGGGCTGCTTCGTCTGGACGACGCCACGAGAGACACACGTCTACCAGTACTACCGTGCCTCAGGCCACGCGGCCGGCGACGTCCGGCGGTACTCGTGGACCCTGGCGCCCGATGACATCGATGAGGCGGCAGGTCTGCCGGTGACGTCGCTCGTACGAACGGTCGTCGACTGCGCGCGGTCGCTGCACCCGCTCGAAGCGCTCGTCATCGCCGACTCGGCCCTCGCCCTGGGCGCCGACCGAGAAGAACTGCTCGCGACGCTCGCCGCTCAGACCGGCCGGCGCGGGATCCAGCAGGCCCGGTTGGTGATCGAGCTGGCCGACGCCGGCCCCCAGTCCGCCTGGGAGACCTGGGTCCGCTATCAACTGCTCCGTGCCGGACTGCCTCGGCCGACCACGCAGATGCCCGTGCAGACCGACGCCGGGCTCTTCCACACCGACCTGGGCTACGAGCGGTGGGCGCTGGGCATCGAGTTCGACGGCCAGGTCAAGTACCGGCCCGACGGCGTTCGCCCCGGCCACGACCCCGCGCAGGAGTACCTGGCCGAGAAGGCTCGCGCCGACGCCGTCCGGCGAGCCGGTGTCACCCTCGAGAACGTCAGCGCGTCCGACAAACAGGATGTCCAGGCGATGCTCGACCGGATCACCGCGCACATCCCACCCGACGTGCTGCGGAAGGCCCGGGTCGATCCTCGGCTGCCCGCCAGCTGACCTCCGGACTTGGTCCCTTGCACAGCGCAGACGATGAGTTCGGTCGGTTGCACGGCACGGACAAATGACTTCGGTCGGTTGCTCTGAGATCGGTCGTTTGATTGACCGATCTCAGAGCAACCGACCGAAGTCACACGGGCCACCGTGCAACCGACCGAAGTCGACGCAGCCTGAGCTACTTCTGGTCGTCGCTCGGCGGGGCGTAGGGGTTGGTGTGGCGGGGCGTCGTGCGGGTCGTCCGCTCGTCGTCGTCGCCCGGCTCGTCCTGGCGCTGGCCGTCCGAGGCGGACGCCGCCTGGTCCGGCGGGGTCAGCGACTCGGTCTGCGTCGGCGCATCCGCCGGTGCGTCGGAGGGCACGGCAGCCGGTGCATCCGTCGTAGCGGCGGGCGGAACCGCGGGCGCAGCCGCCGGTGTCTCGGCCGACGCCGCCCCGGCAGCACCACCATCAGCACCAGGCCGCATCGCGCCGTAACGAGGCTCGCCCGACGGCGTGACCCAGCGCGGGTCCGTCGGGCGGGTCGGCGCAGCGGCGGGCTCGGCACCGGGCGCCTGCGCACCAGGAGCCTGCGCACCCGGAGCACCAGGCATCTGAGCGGAAGAGACCGGCGGCGTGACGGGCGCGGGGACGCCCACGGTGGCGGCGCCGCGCGACTTGCCCAGCCCGCCCGGCGAGCGCATCAGGAGCGCCCGCGCGTCGCTCGCGTGGTCGTGCCCGCAGAGGATCGCGTACGTCGCGGCCACGATCTGCGACGAGGACGTGAAGTCACGCCGTCCGCCGGTGAACGCGTACGACAGCACGGAGAACAGCAGGCCGAAACCCGCACCGAGCGCGATCCCGGCGAACATCACCTGGAAGCCCGCCTCGCCCGCGAACAGGGTGATCAGCAGGCCCACGAAGAAACCGAACCAGGCGCCGGAGAGTGCGCCCGCGAGCGCCACCCGGCCGTACGTGAGACGCCCCGTGACGCGCTCGACCATGCGCAGGTCGGTGCCCACGATGGTGACGTTCTCGACGGGGAACTTGTTGTCGGAGAGGTAGTCGACTGCTTTCTGCGCCTCCAGGTAGGTGGAGTACGCGGCGACCTCGTCGCCGGCCGGCAGGGTCGGGACCTTCGGGACGGCACCCGGGCGAGACATGCTCATACCCCATAGTCTCCCCTACCTCGGCAGAAGTGGCGAGGAGCGTGGCCCAGGGGCGAGTCGTAGGCTGACCAGCGTGAGCGCCACCAGCAGGGTTTTTGTCGCACGTCTGGCCGGGACGGTGGTCTTCGACCCGATCGGGGACCAGGTGGGCCGGGTCCGTGACGTCGTCGTGCTGGTCCGGGCCAAGGGCGCGCCGCGTGCGGTGGGCCTGGTGGTCGAGGTCCCGGGCCGACGCCGCGTCTTCCTCCCCCTGACCCGCGTGACCAGTATCGACTCGGGCCAGGTGATCAGCACCGGCCTGGTGAACCTGCGGCGGTTCGAGCAGCGGGCCATGGAGTCGGTGGTGCTGGGCGAGCTGCTCGACCGCCGGGTGCAGCTCAAGGACGGTTCGGGTGAGGTGACCATCGAGGACGTGTCGATCGCGCAGCAGCGCACCGGCGACTGGCTGGTGGACCAGCTGTTCGTTCGGCGCCGGTCCGCGCGGGGAGCCGCGCCGTTCCGCCGCGGTTCCACCCTGACGGTCCCTGTCGACGCCGTGCAGGACCTCATGAGCCGCTCGCCGGAGCAGGGCGCCGCTCGCCTGCTGGAGGCGTACGAGGACATGCGCGCGGCCGACCTCGCGGACGTGATCCGGGAGCTGGCGCCGGCGCGCCGGCTGGAGATCGCGAGCGCGCTGAACAACGAGCGCCTCGCCGACGTGCTGGAGGAGCTGCCGGAGGACGCCCAGGTGTCGATCCTCTCGGGTCTGGACCGGGACCGCGCGGCCGACGTGCTGGAGGCGATGGAGCCGGACGACGCCGCCGACCTCCTCAACGAGCTGCCCGAGGAGCAGGCGGCACAGCTCCTGAACCTCATGGAGCCGGAGGAGGCGGCCGACGTCCGCCGTCTGCTGGAGTACGCGGAGGACACCGCGGGTGGTCTCATGACCACGGAGCCGGTGATCCTGGGCGCCGACGACACGATCGCCACCGCACTGGCCCAGATCAGGCGCGCCGAGCTGCCGCCGGCGCTGGCCTCCATGGTGTTCGTGGTGCGACCGCCGCTCGAGACGCCGACGGGCCGGTTCCTCGGCGTCGCGCACTTCCAGCGGCTGTTGCGCGAACCGCCGCACGCCGCCGTCGCGTCGGTGCTGGACGCCGAGACCGAGTGGCTCACCCACGACGCCTCGGTGGGCCAGGTGACGCGCCTGCTGGCCGCCTACGACCTGCTCGCGCTGCCGGTGCTCGACGCCCAGCGCAGGCTGCTGGGCGTGGTCACCGTCGACGACGTGCTGGACCACATCCTCCCGGACAACTGGCGCGGCAGCGACGACGAACGGCTGGAGGCGATCGCCGCGCAGGCGGCCCCCTCGGCACGTCGTGAGTCCGCGCGCAGGGAGTCGCTGCGACAGGAGCCGACAGGACAGGAGGCGAACCGTGGCTGATCGCCTGGACACCCCGCTCGCGCAGCGCCGCAGCCTGGTCCCCCGGTTCCGGATGGACCAGGACGCCGTGGGGAAGGCCACCGAGGGCATCGCCCGGTTCCTCGGCACGCCCCGGTTCCTCATCTACCTCACGGTGTTCTGCATCGTCTGGCTGGTGTGGAACGCGTGGGGCCCGGAGAACCTGCGGTTCGACAGCGCCGCGAACGGGTTCACCGCGCTCACGCTGATGCTGTCGCTGCAGGCCAGCTACGCGGCCCCGCTGATCCTGCTGGCGCAGAACCGGCAGGACGACCGTGACCGGGTCACCGCCGAGCAGGACCGCCAGCGCGGTGAGCGCAACCTCGCGGACACCGAGTACCTGGCGCGCGAGATGGCGGCGCTGCGGATAGCCCTGTCGGAGGTCGCCACCCGGGACTTCGTGCGCTCGGAGATCCGCAACCTGCTGGAGGAGCTCGAGGAGAAGGACAGCGAACGGCCCTCGCACCCGTAGGTGCGAGGGCCGTCCGCTTGGCTCACCTACCGTCAGGCATGGTCCCGACGGCGGTTGCGCCACACCACGAGCATCGTGCCGACGGCGACCAGCAGGACGCTCAGCAGCGCGATCAGCGCCACGTCGGCGCCCGTGCTGGCCATCTCGCCCGGGCCTTCCCCGGACGTCTCCTCGGCGCAGTCACGCAGGCCGGCGTCGATGTCCGACCGATCGAGGTTGCCCTCGGTCACCGCGACCGTTCCGGTCTCACCGGTCTTCCGGTCGGCGTCGGAGTCGAATGCCGGCTTGTCGCCGGCCCCCGGTGCCACGAAGCACATCCCCTCGGGGACGTCCCCGAAGGTGACCGTGTAGTCACCCGGCGGCAGCCCCGTGAACAGGTACTCGCACCCGGCGTCGGTGGTGGTGGTCGCCACCTCGTCACCGTCAGCGGAGTACAGGGTCACGGTCACGCCACCGACGCCGGAGTCGTCGTCGTTCTGGAGACCGTCCCCGTTCTCGTCGAACCAGACGCAGTCACCGATCGAACCCAGGACCTCGTCGGACGACACGACGCCCGCGTCCACGTCCCGACGGTCCGGAGCCTCCTCGGTCAGCGAGTACGTACCCGTCCGGCCCGTGACCTGGTCGGCGTCAGAGTCCAGCGCCGGGTCGTCCCCGACGCCCGGGGTGGTGAACGTCTTGCCCTCGGGCAGGTCGGTGAACCCGACCGAGTAGTCACCCAGCGGCAGGTCGGTGAACAGGTACAGGCAGTCGGCACCCGTGGTGGTACGAGCCACCTCGACACCCTCGGCGTCGTAGAGCACCACGGTCACACCCTCGACTCCGGGCTCGCCGTCGTCCTGAAGACCGTTGGTGTTCTCGTCGAACCAGACGCAGTCACCGATCGAGCCGAGCACCGCATCGGGCGAGACGATTCCCGCATCGACGTCCAGACGGTCCAGGAAGTCCTCGGTCAGCGACACCGTGCCGGTCGTCCCGGTCTCCGGGTCCGCGTCGGAGTCGGCGGCCGGGTCGTCCCCGGCACCAGGCGTCGTGAAGGTCGCACCCTCGGGCAGGTCCGTGAACCCGACCGAGTAGTCGCCCAGCGGCAGACCCGTGAACAGGTAGGCGCACTCGGCGTCCGTGGTGGTGGTCGCCACCTCGGCGCCCTCGGCGTCGTACAGGGTCACGGTCACACCCTCGACACCGGGCTCGCCGTCGTCCTGGACGCCGTCACCGTTCTCGTCGAGCCAGACGCAGTCGCCGATCGAGCCCAGCGGCTCGGTCGGCTCGTAGATGCCCGCGTCCACGTCGAGGCGGTCCGGGACCTCCTCGGTCAGCGTGTACGAACCCGTCTGCCCCGTGACCGGGTCGGCGTCCGAGTCGACCGCCGGGTCGTCCCCGGCACCCAGCTCGGTGAACACCATCCCGTCGGGCAGGTCGGTGAACCCGACCGAGTAGTCGCCCAGCGGCAGGTCGGCGAACAGGTACGCGCAGTCCGCGTCCGTGGTGGTGCGGGACACCTCGTCGCCGTCAGCTCCGAACAGGATCACCGTCACACCCTCGACGCCGGCCTCGCCGTCGTCCTGGATGCCATCGGCGTTCTCGTCGAACCAGACGCAGTCACCGATGGAGCCCAGCACCTCGTCGGTCGGGACGATGCCCGCGTCGACGTCGAGGTCTACCGGGTTGCCGGGCGTCAGGGAGACGACGGGCGTCCTCCCGGTGGCCGGGTCGGCGTCCGAGTCGACCGCTGGGTCCTCGCCCGCGCCCTGCGGGGAGAGCACGGAGCCGTCCGGTGCGATGAACTCGACCGTGTAGTCGCCCAGCGGCAGGCCCTCGAAGAGGTAGCTGCACTCGGCGTCCGTGGTGGCCGTGTCGACCAGGTTGCCGTCGACGTCGTACAGGTTCACGACGACGCCCTCGACACCCGGTTCGCCGTCGTCCTGGATGCCGTCACCGTTCAGGTCGGACCAGACGCAGTCACCGATCGAGCCGAGGATCACGACACCGGCGTCGATCGAGTGGTCGTTCTGGCCGTAGCCGCCCAGGGTGAACGTGTACTCGCCGGTCGCGGGGTCCGGGTTCGAGTCGGTCCGGTCCGCGTCCTCTGCGGCCTCCGGCACGTCGGGCACGGGCTCGGGGCGCGGGTTCACGCCGTCGGCGTTGTCCGTCTCCGCGTGCGGGTTGTCGCCGCTGCTCGCCTGCATCGTGGTGAACAGGACGTCGGACCACGGAACGCTGATCGCCGCGCCCAGGTAGTCGAGGGCGAGGTCGCCGTCGGCCGGCGTGACGAACCGCGCCGTGTACTGAGCGCCGTGCACCAGCTCGGTGAGGTGCGCGGTGTCGGTGGCGTCGGACGAGAAGTAGTAGGTCCCGTCGGCAGCGGTGACCTGGGTGCCGACAACGGCACCCTCGGCGTCCACCAGCTCGACCATGACACCGGGGATGCCGGGCTCGCCCGCGTCCTGCAGGCCGTCACCGTCGCCGTCGAACCAGACGCGGTTGCCGATCTCGACCGGAGCCGGCGGGATCAGTGCGTCGAGGTCGCCGAGGCCACCGCCCTTCTGGAAGCTGACGGTCGGCCGTCCGGTGTTCCCCTCGTCCTCGGTGAACTCGACCCCGCGCGTCGCCGCGCCGTCACCGTCGGCGAACCACATGAGGCCCTGCACACGCAGCGTCGCGAGCGGGTCGAAGGCCGTGGAGGCCACGTCCGTCGCTCCGGCCACGTCGAGCACGGCGCCCAGCGCGATCTCCTCGTGGGTGACGCCCGAGACGGTGCCGTCAAGGCCTTGGTCGTCGCCGTGGAACTCGTTGCCGCCCGGGCCGGACGCGAGGATGGGAGCGGTGGTGTTCGCCCACTGGGTGGTCTCGCCGTCCAGGCCCGTCGCCTCCGCCGCGGCACCGGTCTCGGGCGTGTACGTACCGTCCGTGTTCCGGCCGGCGAGCATGATGTCGCCCTGGGCGATCGTCTCGAAGACGATCTCCGACGACGTTCCGCCGTCCTGGCCGGTGTCGGCGGCCCACTGCCGGTTACCGCCCTGCAGCTCGGTGCGGTCGGTCATGCCGACCGTCAGGTAGCCGGCGGTGTTGAACGTGATCGAGGACATGATCGCCTGCGGGTACGCCTGGGCCCCGTCGGGGTCGCCGGCCGCGGTCTTGCTGAAGCCGACCGACCCGTCGGGCCAGCTGTCGGCGTTCGCGTCCGCACTGTCCCACGTCCAGACGTCGGTCCAGGAGTTCCAGTGCCGGATCTGCGGGTGCCGCTCGACGTTCCCCTGCTGCGTCCCGTCCCAGTAGGACATCGGGTTGCCGCGCGGGTAGCCCAGGTCCACGTCCATGACCTGCGCGACGGCGCCGCCGTCGACCGGGACCTTGCCCACGTAGCCGCGCAGCGCCTCCGTGGAGCCGCACTGCGGCCAGCTGTCGGTGGATTCGCCGGGCGCCGTGGTGGCGCAGCTACCGGGTGCCGAGCCGGTGTCGGCCCAGCCCACGTACACCTCGTCGTCGTGCACCTCGACGGCCCAGCCACGCTGGGCGTCGCCGAGCCCGAGCGGGATCTGCAGGACATCGCCCGCGGCCGGGACGAACGCCGGGTCGAAGTCCGGGCTGACGGGGTTCGTCGGCGAGATGTCGATCCGGTACAGGTTGCTGTCGGCGAGGTTCATCACGTACAGGTACGTCGTGACGCCGTCGGTCCACGTGTCGATGCCGCCGAGGCCGACCTTCGCGGCGTTCGTGAACCCGTCGGGGTCGGCGGTCGGGTCGACACCTGCCGCCAGCGCGCGGTCGGCGTTCGAGGCGACCGTGCCGACGTCGATCCCGAGGTCGGTCAGGGAGAACCAGGCCTCCACGCTGCCCGACGGTCCGATGCCTGCCGCGACGTCACCCGTCGCGGGGTCGACGGCGTCCGGGATCCGGTAGACGGCGCCGAGGGCCCGGTCCGTCGAACCGTCCCACCGGTGCTCGGCGAGGCCGGCGTTCCTGCGGTACACCGCCGAGGCCAGGAAGGCGTTGCCGGCCTGCTCGTAGGCGGTGCCCCACACGGTGCCGACGTCGCCGACGGTGGCGATGTCACGCTTGCCCGTGTCCTGGGCGGTCGTCCAGTCGGTGACGACGAGCGCGGGCCGCTCCGTCGTCCCCTCGGCCAGCGGGTCGCCCGCCGAGTGGATCGCCGTGACGACGTCCGGCGACTGGGGGCGGTGGTCCTCCGGCGGCAGCACCGCGTAGTCCACCGACTGGTCGCCCGCGGCGACGAACTGCACGGACGTACCGTTGTCCGCGAGGTCGCCGGCCAGCCACGACGCATAGCCCTCGGGGATGTCGGAGAAGGTGACGCGCAGCTCCGCGGCGGTCGCGCCGTCGGCGACGTGGGGCACCTCACCGGTCTGGTCGGTGAACTCGCCCTCGGTCATCGACCAGCCGCCGGCCGCGTCGACGCGGTTGGTCCGGGTGGTCGCGGAGCTTCCGAGCGCGTCGGTCACGGTGACCGTGACGTTGCCGACGCCCTGCTCGCGGAACCCGTCGGAGCCGTCGTCGTCGTACGCGCCGTCGCCGTCGTTGTCCTCCCAGACCTGGCCCGCGGCGATCACGTCGTCCGGCGCCGCCGAGGCGGACGGGACCGTTCCCGGAACCAGCAGCACCGCGGCGAGCGCGAGCGCTCCGCCGCCGGCCACGAGGCTGCGCGGTGACGAGACACCGATTCGTCGGACGTCGAGCCGCGGGGTGAGTGCATGGGCTCCGGCCCAGGAGGCCCACCACCCATGCGCACCGCGCTCGGAGCGCTGGCGAATTCCCATGTCTTTTTCTCCTGTCATAAAACGGACAATGCCTTTTTACGCATGTCGCCAATCCGACGTCATGAGATGCCACGCGCGAAGGTGGTGCAAGCCGAGATCACTGCTGGCCGCGTATTGTCCGAAAACTCTGCCGCGACGCACCACAATGCAACCGAGTGCATTCCAGAACGAATCGGAATTCCAAGAACGAGTGCCCAGGGCACACGAATTCTCCGTAGGCACATTGCCGTTCAACAGGTGCGCGGCAGGCCCGCCTGCCTACACTCCGCACATGCCACCGAAGAGGCACTTAAAATCATTGTTCGGATATATACCCCGAACCGCCGCAATTGCGTTCGTCCTCACCGTCGCGGCCTGCGCGGCCGGCCCCGCCTCCTCCGCCGACGGGGCGCCCGGCGTCCTGCGTGTTCCCGAGGCGTTCGAGACGATCCAGGCGGCCGTCGACGCCGCCGCCCCCGGCGACCTCGTGCTCGTCGCCCCGGGGACGTACGCCGAGGAGGTCCTGATCGGCACGGACGACGTCACGCTGCGCGGAACCGAGCGCAACGACGTGGTGATCGACGGCGGGGGCATGCGCAGCTCCGGCGTCATAGCCACCGCCGACGGCGTGCGCATCGAGAACCTCACCGTGCGCCGCACGATGTACTACGGCGTGCTCGTCACCGGCATGCACGACGAGGCGGGCCCCACCGCGCACGGTCTCGACGGTTACGAACGGCTCGACCCCGAGCAGTTCCCGCCCGTCGAGCGGTTCGCGATCCGGAACGTCACGGCGTCGAACAACGGGCTGTACGGCATTTACGCGTTCGACGCCCGCCACGGCGTCATCGCGGACTCCTATGCTTCCGGTTCTGCCGACTCGGGCATCTACGTGGGGCAGTGCAAGGACTGTGACATTCTCGTTACCAATAACGTGGCCGAGCGCAACGCCGTCGGTTTCGAGAATGCCAACGCCTCCGACTCGGTGGTCGTGACCGGGAACAGGTTCTCGCACAACCGCATCGGGATGACGCTGCTGTCGAACTATCTGGAGGCATTTACTCCCCAGCACGGCAATACCATTGTGGGCAATGTGATCAGCTCGAACGACGCCGCCGACTCTCCCGCGCACGCCGAGGGCGGGTTCGGCATCGGCGTGGGGATCAGCGGCGGCCGGGACAACGTGCTGCGCGACAACCTGGTGGCGGGGAACCCGCGGGCGGGTGTCCTGCTCGCCAACACGGAGGACCTGGCCGCCGTCGGGAACCGGATGGACGGCGCCTGGTCCGCCGCCGGCCTGGACGCCAACGGCGTCGACATCGCGAACATCTCGGCGGAGCGGACGCCGGCCCGGGACAACTGCGCGGGCGGGCGGCCGTCCACGCTGCCGGAGAACCTGGGTACGCGCTGCGGGACGACGTCGCCGCTGGGCGCCGTCCCGCCCGACGCGCTGCCGGACGTCGAGGCCCCACCCGGGGTGAGCTTCCTGCAGGTGCCCGCCCCGCCGCCCCAGCCCGGGATGAGCGACGTCGAGACGGTGCCCGGCCCACTGCCGCCGGCCGTGACCGACCATGCGGTGCTGCCCGACGGCGTTCCCACCGCCGATCTGCTCGCCGAGCGGAGTGGTGTGGCGTGACGCGGCGGCAGTTCTCTGGCGCTCTCGTCGCGGTGACGTTGCTGCTCACCACCGCCTGCTCCGGCGACGCCGAGCCGGCGGCGAAGGCGAGCGCCGTACGGCCGGTCACGGTGGCGGAGTCCGAACGGCTGGCGAGCGTCCGGTTCCGGAACTTCGACGCGGGCAGCCGCAAGGTCACGGCGACGTACAGCGACCAGGGCCACGAGGTGGCCCTCGAGGGCTGGTACGACTACACGACGCACACCGGCTACGGGCTCGTCTCGGCCGACGGCGTGCCCTCGGACCGGGTCGTCTGGGACGGCCGCGTCCTCGCAACGACCGCCGGCGACCACCTCGGCGAACCCGTGACGTCGCTCGACGGCTGGCAGGCCGGGAGGCTGGACGCGCGCACCTCGCCGCTCGCCGTCGTACTGACGGTGCTCGCGGGCCTGGGCGCGGACCGCCCCGAGAACCCGTTGCTCATCAGGCAGGGTGGCGCGCTCTGGCTGCGCGAGGACACCGCCGGCCGGCAGGAGGTGACGGTCTTCGCGGGACCGGCCGACCAGCAGACGGACGGAGCCGACCCGGACGCCGCGGGCATCCACTACTGGGTGGACCAGAGCGGCCTCGCGCACCGGGTGGACGTGCGCCTCGGCGAGCACTGGGCGGAGATCAAGCTGGAGGACGCCACGCTGACCGTCCCGGCGGTCCTGAAGGACGTCGAGCCGAGTGCGCTCCCCGATCCCCGGATGAATGCCCAGAGGAACGACGGATGAGCGGCGTCAGCCGGCGAGAGCTGCTGTTCGGCACCGGCGGCGCCATCGCGGGCCTGGCCGCGACGGCCGGCGGGATGGCCGCCGCCGGGGCCCTCGGCGGCCCGGACGCCTACGGCCGGACGCTGACGTCCGCCCGGGCCGGCACGGACACCCCGGGGCCGCCGTCCGAGGGCGTGGAGGCCACCGGGTCCACGCAGGCCGGGATCGCCCGGCCTGCTACGCCGCAGCGGTTCGGCCTGCTCGCGGTGCTCGACCTGCCGGACGGCCCCGAGGCCCTCGGCCCCCGGCTCGCCGCCCTGGGTGCGGCGATCCTCACCGTCACGAACGGAGCGGGGCCGCTCCCCGACGGCCCCGGCGACCTCACCGTCACGGTAGGCCTCGGACCCCGGCTCGTCGCGGGGATCGACCCCGGCCTCCCCGGCACGGCGGAGCTCCCCTCGTTCGCGGGCGACGGGTCGATGGACCCGCGCCGCCAGGGCGGCGACCTCCTGCTCGCCCTGCACGGCTCCGACCCCCTGGCCCTGCCCACCGCGCTCCGCGAGCTCCGCGCCGCGCTCGGCGACACCGTTCTCCGGTGGTCCGAGTCCTGCTTTCGCGGACCCGGCGAGGGCACCGTCGTGCGGAACCCGCTCGGCTTCCACGACGGCATAGTCGTCCCGCACGGCGACGACGAGCTGGCCCGCGAGGTCTGGCTGCCCACGGCGGCCGACGGCGGCGACCCCCGCGTGGCCGGCGGCACCGTCTGTGTGGTGCGGCGGCTGGTCCTGGACACCGAACGCTTCGCCGGCCTGCCGCCCGAGGGCCAGGACGCCGTCATGGGACGACGCCGCTCCGACGGCGCCCCGCTGTCCGGCGGCACCCTGTCCGACGACGTCGACCTGCACGCCAAGACCCCCGCCGGCGAGTACCTCGTGCCCGCGCGGTCCCACGCCCGTGCGGCGCACCCCTCGTTCACGGGCAGCGGCCTCATGCTCCGGCGCGGCTACACGTTCGCCACGCCCGCCGTCGGCGACGACCCCGGCGAGACCGGGCTGCTGTTCGTCTGCTTCCAGCGCGAGCTCGACACGTTCGTCCGCACGCAGCACCGGCTCGACGAGGCCGACGCGCTCACGGACTTCGTCACCCCGACGGCGAGCGCCACGTTCCTCGTGCTCCCGGGGTTCGACGCGACCCGGCCGCTCGGTTCGACCCTGACCGGGTAGCTACGGCTCCACGTCGTCGTGGAGCACGACGCGCGACAGCTCGTAGGACCCGCCCGGCAGCTTCCAGTAGTGCAGCCTCCGGGCCGACGGCGTGTTGACCTGCAGCGAGACCCGCCAGCACACGGCTCCGTCGTCGCGGTGCCTGGCCGGGTCGTCGCCGCCCGCGCCCGTCCGCAGGCGGTGGACCTGCAGTCCGTTCATCCCGGGCGCCAGCCCGGTGAGCACCATGACGAGCGTCCAGACGACCCGGTCGCGGCTCACCCCCTCGACGTCGGTCAGGGAGGCGAGGAAGCGCGAGCCGAGCGCGTACTCCGCCAGGGGGCGCCCGGCCTTCTCGGCGGCCGGGATCGCCCGGGCCCACTCGCTCAGCACCTCGAACCGGAGCTGTTCCTCGTCGTCGACGAAGTGCCGGTCCTCGGGCACCTCGACCCCGGCGTCCCCCAGCCGGCGGCGGAGCCGCGCCGCCTCCTGCCGCGCCTTGCGGAGGGCTGTCGCCTGCTGCTCGGCGCGGCGCTCGCTACGTTCGAGCCGTTCGGTGAGCTCGCCGACCCGGCCGAGCAGCCGGTCCACCTCCAGCTCCACCTGGCGCCGCTTGACCTTGTCGTCCAGCAGCTCCTTCCCGAGCGCCGAGACCTGGGCTCGCGCCGCGTCGAGGGAGAGGCTGAGGTCGCGCGCCGCCTTGCCTGGCGGTTCCGCGGGCGACTCGGCCGACGCGGGCGACGGCAGCGCGTCCTGCCCACCGGCGTGCCATGCCGCCACGTCGCCGGGGGTCGGTGCCCGCTGGCCGCCCGGGGCTGTGGGCACCGGGCCGGTGTCGGGGGCCGGGCGTCCGGGGTCCGGGTCGGTCTGGCGCGGGCCGAACAGGTCGGCGGGCGTCGGCGGAGTCTCGACGAGCTCGACCAGCGGGAGGTGGGAGGTCTCGACCAGCTCGACGAGCGGCGGCCGGAGCGTCACCACAGGCTCGACCAGCGGGAGCCGGGGAGTCTCGGGAGGCTCGATCTGCAGCGCGGGCGGCAGCTCCAGCCAGGGCGGCCCGTCGTCCAGGAGCGCTATCGCGGGGACCGGCTCGTCCTCGGTCTCGTCGACGTCGTCGAGCCGTAGCGCCAGGCCGTCGAGCGGCGCGGGCACCCGGCGGGCCGCCACCACCTCGCCCGGCGTGAAGAGGTCGCTCAGCAGGTCCAGGTCGTTGCCGGTGATCTCCGCGCGACGCACGCGCACGACGACGCCGGGCGCCAGCGCGATCCGTACGGCGTCGTCCTCGACCACCTCGACCCGGCCGAGCACCACGTGACCCACCCGGTAGGTGGCGTTGACCACCCGGCGCAGCGCGCCGGCGTCGGGCAGCATGCCGCGGATGTCGAGGAGGCGGCGCGCCGGGTCCAGCACCCCGGTGACCCGCATGCCCGGCGCGAGCACCCGCGCCAGGGCGACGTCGGAGAAGACGAGCTCCTCCGCGACGGTGGCCTGGCCGCCGTCCTCGGTGCTGATCAGGGCGCGGGTGCCGAGCACGCCCAGCACCTTGCCCTCGGTGTTCGCCGCGTCCGGTGCGGACCGGGGGGCGCCGACGATCCCCTCGCGCACCGCGAACCGCATGACGTCGCCGACCAGGCGCTCACGCACGCGCTCGTCCTCGTCCGCGGAGTAGGCGAAGTGCAGCGGAGAGCGCCGCGGGTGGTGCACCCACTCCAGGTCCGTGCCGTAGACGCGGGACGCACCGCCGTAGACCTGGGTGTCCGGCGGCATGCCGGACGAGAACGCCCACGACACGTCGCCCGTGGGGATCACCACCACCTCGGCGAGCCCGGCGACGTCGTCGAGCACCCGCTTCGGGTCCACGTACGGGACGTCGCGCCCGGCGGGCGTCGAGATGACCACCACGGGCTGGTCGCGGCCGGGCCGCTGCAGCGCGGCGGCGAGCTCGCGGGCCTGGTCCTCGGAGGCGACACGCAGGACCCGCGCGGGGACGCGTGACTCGGTCATGGGGCCTCCTCACCCTTGGTGGTGACGCAGCGTACCGTTTTCAACTGCCATTCATTGCAAAGACATGAAAGAGCCTGCTGATTCCACCCCCCTGGACCCGGCCCATAGGATCGATTCATGACCCCAGTCGACTCCCCCACACTCGAGGCGCGCGTCCGCGACGCGCTGACCGGTGTGCTCGACCCCGAGATCCGGCGTCCCATCACCGATCTGGGCATGGTCCGGTCGGTAGTGGTCTCGACCGGCCCTGCCACCGGAACCGGCTCCGGACCGGGCGCCCACGTGACCGTCGGCGTCGACCTGACGGTTGCCGGCTGTCCCATGAAGTCGACGCTGATCAAGGACGTGACGGCCGCGGCGTCAGCCGTCGAGGGCGTGGCCGGCGTCGAGGTCGAGCTGGGCGTGATGACGCCGGAGCAGCGCTCCTCCCTGCGCTCGATGCTGCGCGGGGGCGCGGGCGACCCCGTCATCCCGTTCTCGCAGCCGGGCTCGCTGACCAAGGTGTTCGCTGTCGCGTCGGGCAAGGGCGGCGTGGGCAAGTCGTCGGTCACGGCGAACCTCGCGGTGGCCATGGCGGCGGACGGCCTCTCGGTGGGCGTGATCGACGCCGACATCTACGGCTTCTCGATCCCTCGCATGCTGGGTGTCGACCGCCAGCCCACCCGGGTCGACAACATGCTGCTGCCGCCCATCGCGCACGGCGTCAAGGTGGTCTCGATCGGCATGTTCGTGCCGCCGGGACAGCCGGTCGTCTGGCGTGGGCCGATGCTGCACCGCGCGCTGGAGCAGTTCCTGGCCGACGTGTTCTGGGGCGACCTGGACGTGCTGCTCCTCGACCTGCCGCCGGGTACCGGCGACATCGCCATCTCGGTGGCCCAGCTGCTGCCGTCGTCCGAGATCCTGGTGGTCACGACGCCGCAGGCCGCCGCCGCCGAGGTCGCCGAGCGCGCGGGGTCGGTGGCGACCCAGACGCAGCAGGGCGTGGTCGGCGTGGTCGAGAACATGTCGTGGCTGGAGCAGCCCGACGGCACCCGCATGGAGATCTTCGGCTCCGGCGGCGGAGCCAAGGTCTCGGCCCGGCTCACCGAGCTCGTGGGCACGGACGTGCCGTTGCTCGGTCAGGTCCCGCTCGACGTCGCCGTCCGCGAGGGCGGGGACGACGGCACCCCGGTGGTCCTGACCGCGCCGGACTCACCGGGCGCCCGGGTGCTGGCCGACGTCGCCCGCGGGCTCGCGAAGCGCCGCCGCGGCCTCGCGGGGCGCAGCCTGGGGCTCGCGCCGGTCTGAGCAACCCGGGCGGCCCCGGCTCAGCGGCGGCGGTAGGAGAGCCTCCGGACCAGCACCTCCGCCGGCCGTCGCGAGCGCTACGTGGTGGGCGACGACGTCTGGTCCACCAGCTGGAACGAGAGCGTGGAGGCCAACGCCCGCTGGGTCCGGATCACCGCCCGCGGTGTCGAGGCACTCGGCCCGGACACCCCGGCGGGCATCCGGCTCGCCAGGGCGGCCCGGTTCTTCACCGCTGTGCAGGAGACCATGTCGGCGGGTCCCTGGCCGCTCGCGACGGGCGAGACCGGCGCGCTGCTGCGTGCGCTGGCGCGGGCAGGTCTACCGGTCACCGCCGAACAGCTCAGGGGCGCCCTGACGCCGGAACAGCGGGCGGCGCTCCGACGTCGGGCGTGATGTCGCGCTCTTGTACCGGACCGGTCGGGCCTCGACCACCGGGATAGAGGGTGAAATTTGATCTCGATGTACGGTGGTCACCGCCCAACGTCGTCGACGAAGGAAAACATGAGCAGCCCGGCGAAGACCGAGAGTCCGACCGCAGCAGCCGAGAACCCGACCGAAGCAGCCGACCCGACCGAAGCGCCACGGCACAGCAGCATCAATCCGCCGGTGTTCTTCGGCTCCGCGGCGCTGATCCTCGTGGTCGGCCTCACCGCGATCATCTGGCCGGCGCAGACCGAGCAGTACATCGGCGTCGTCGTCGCCAGGATCTCTGACTGGTTCGGCGCCTACTACTTCGTCGCCGCCGCCGCGTTCCTGGTGTTCGTCATCGGCGTCGCCCTCTCCCGCGCGGGACGCATCAAGCTCGGCCCGGAGCAGTCCAAGCCCCAGTTCGGCCTGTTCACCTGGTCCGCGATGCTGTTCGCCGCGGGCATCGGCACGGACCTGATGTTCTACTCCGTGGCCGAGCCGGCCACCCAGTACCTCGCCCCGCCCGTCGGCGAGGGCGGCACGGTCGAGGCCGCCCGGATGGCCATCGTCTGGACGCTGTTCCACTACGGCGTGATCGGCTGGGGCATGTACGCCCTCATGGGCATGGCGATCGCCTACTTCGCGTACCGGCGCAACATGCCGCTGAGCATCCGGTCCGTGCTGCACCCGCTGTTCGGCGACCGCGTCTGGGGCAGGCTCGGCGACGCCGTCGACGTCGCCGCCGTGCTCGGCACCGTCTTCGGCCTGGCCACCACCCTCGGCATCGGCGTCGAGATGCTCAACCGCGGGCTCTCCGACCTGGTGGGCGTGCCGATCGGCGTCGGCGCACAGGTGGCGCTGCTCGCGCTCGCCGTCGTGATGGCGACGCTGTCCGTGGTCTCCGGCGTGCAGCGCGGTGTGCGGCGCCTGTCCGAGCTCAACGTGGTGCTCGCCCTGCTGCTGGTGCTGTTCCTCGTCGTCACCGGCAAGACGACGTTCCTGTTCAACGCCCTGGTGATGAACGTCGGCGACTACGTCTCCCGGCTGCCGGGCATGACGCTCAACACCTACGCCTTCGACGCGCCCACCGAGTGGATGAGCGCGTGGACCCTGTTCTTCTGGGCCTGGTGGGTGGCCTGGGCGCCGTTCGTCGGCCTGTTCCTCGCGCGGATCTCGCGTGGCCGGACCATCCGCCAGTTCGTGGTCGGCACGCTCACCATCCCGTTCGTCTTCGTGCTGCTGTGGGTGTCCGTCTTCGGCAACAGCGCCCTCGACCACATCCGCAACGGCGGCGCCGAGGGGGCCGCGTTCGGCGACGCGGCGATGAACGACCCGGCGTCCGGCATCTACGCCCTGCTCCAGCAGTTCCCCGCAGCGCCCGCGACGATCGGGCTGGCCATCTTCATCGGGCTGCTGTTCTACGTGACGTCCGCCGACTCGGGCGCGCTCGTCCTGTCGCACCTGACCATCAAGATGCACGAGGCGTCGGACGACGGGCCAATCTGGCTGCGCATCTTCTGGGCGTCGGCCACGGGCCTCCTCACGGCAGGCATGCTGCTCGCGGGCGGCATCACGACGCTGCAGTCCGGGACGATCATCATGGGCCTGCCGTTCTCGCTGGTGATGTTCGGCGTGATGTTCGCCCTCTACAAGGTGCTGCGCACCGAGGGCCAGAAGTTCGACACCCTCCGCACGGCACTGCCGTCCAGCCTGTCGGGCCGCATCGGGCAACCGGGCGCGAGTGGCACACCGGGCTGGCGGCAGCGGCTCAAGCGGCTGGTCAGCTTCCCCGACCGCCGCCACGTGCTGCGGTTCATCGACCGCACGGTGCGCCCGGCCCTCACCGAGGTCTCCGCCGCGCTCGAGGAGCAGGGCATCGCGACCTCCTGCACGGAGGCGCCCGTGGGCGAGACCGGGCTGCCGGCCATCACGCTCACCGTCGAGCACGGCGACGAGGCCCCGTTCACCTACACGCTGTGGCCGCAGGCGCACCCCACGCCGACGTTCCGCATGAACACGTCGGACCAGGGCGACACGTACTTCCGTGTCGAGGTGCTCCTCGCGGAGGGTACGCAGGGCTACGACGTCACCGACTACGCCAAGGAGCAGCTCATCGCCGACGTGCTGGACCAGTACGAGCGGCACCTGCTGTTCCTGCACGCGAGCAGCTCGCCGACCCACGACACGGAACCGGTCGAGAGCTGACCACCGCACACCCGCACGTCCCGTACGTCCCGACCGGGAGCACCACCATGAGCACACCGACCACCCTGTACATCGACGGCACCTGGGAGGCAGCGGCCGCGGGCGGCACCCGCGAGATCCGCTGCCCGGCGGACGGCTCGCTCGTCGCGGAGGTGTCGGAGGCGACCGCCACCGACACCGAGCGGGCCATCGCCGCGGCGCGCCGGGCGTTCGACGCCGGCCCGTGGCGCGCCACGACCGCACCGGAGCGCGGCGAGCTGCTGCACCGCGTGGCCGACCTCCTGGCCGAGCGGGCGGAGGACTTCGCCCTCGCCGAGTCCCGCGACACGGGCAAGCGCCTGGTCGAGAGCCGCATCGACATCGACGACTGCATCGCCTGCTTCCGCTGGTTCGCCAAGCTCGCGGGCGTGGACGCCGGGCGCGTGGTCGACGCCGGCAGCCCCGACGTCCTGAGCCGCGTGGTGCACGAGCCGGTGGGGGTCTGCGGCCTCATCTCGCCGTGGAACTACCCGCTGCTGCAGGCCGTGTGGAAAGTGGCGCCCTGCCTGGCCGCGGGCAACACCTTCGTGCTCAAGCCGAGCGAGCTGACGCCGCACACCGCCGTCCTCCTCATGGAGGTGTTGACCGACGCCGGCGTGCCGGCGGGCGTCGCGAACCTGGTGCTGGGCGCGGGTCCCGAGGCGGGCGCACCCCTCTCCAGCCACCCCGACGTCGACCTGGTCTCGTTCACGGGCGGCCTCCTCACCGGCCGGATCATCGCCGCGAGCGCCGCCGCGACCGTCAAGAAGGTGGCCCTGGAGCTGGGCGGCAAGAACCCGAACGTGATCTTCGCGGACGCCGACTTCGACGCCGCGGTGGACAACGCGCTCAACGGGGCGTTCGTGCACTCCGGCCAGGTGTGCTCGGCCGGGGCACGGCTGGTGGTCGAGGAGTCGATCCACGACCGCTTCGTCGACGAGCTGGTGCGCCGGGCCCGGCAGATCCGGCTCGGCGGGCCGTTCGACGACGCCGCCGAAACCGGCCCGCTGATCTCCGCCGCGCACCGGGACAAGGTCACGGCGTACGTGGCGAAGGCGGTCGAGGAGGGCGCCGTCGTCCGCTGCGGCGGCGAGTGGGGCACGGGCGAGCTGGAGGCGGGCTTCTACTACCTGCCCACGGTGCTCGACGGCGTCCGGCGCGGCAGCTCCGCCGTCGTCGACGAGGCATTCGGTCCCGTGGTGACCGTCGAGACGTTCAGCACCGAGGACGAGGCGGTCGAGATCGCCAACGACACGATCTACGGCCTGGCGGGCGCCGTCTGGTCGCAGGACGCGGGCAAGGCCCAGCGGGTCGCGAACCGGCTGCGGCACGGCACGATCTGGATCAACGACTACCACCCCTACCTGCCGCAGGCGGAGTGGGGCGGCTACGGGCAGTCGGGGTTCGGCCGGGAGCTCGGCCTGGCCGGCCTTGCCGAGTACCAGGAGTCCAAGCACATCTACCAGAACCTGCGCCCGGCGGTGACCGGGTGGTTCGGAGGCACCGATGACTGAGCAGCCCGCGAAGCACCCCGAGAAGCAGGCCGCCGCGCAGACCGGTGAGCGCACCTTCGACTACGTGGTGATCGGCGGGGGTTCCGCCGGCGCCGCCGTCGCCGCCCGGCTCAGCGAGGATCCCGAGGTCTCCGTCGCCCTGCTGGAGGCGGGGCCGTCCGACGTCGGCGACGACGCCATCCTCCGGCTGGACCGCTGGATGGGGCTGCTGGAGTCGGGCTACGACTGGGACTACCCGATCGAGCCGCAGACCAACGGCAACTCGTTCATGCGGCAGGCGCGGGCCAAGGTGCTCGGCGGCTGCTCCTCGCACAACTCGTGCATCGCGTTCTGGGCCCCCGCCGAGGACCTCGACCAGTGGGAGGCGATGGGCGCCACCGGCTGGCGGGCACAGGAGTCCCGCCCGTACTACACGAAGCTCGAGAACAACGACCAGCCGGGCGTGCACCACGGACACGACGGCCCGGTGCGGATCCGCCAGGTCCCGTCCACGGACCCGTGCGGCGTGGCGGTCCTGGACGCGTGCGAGCAGGCGGGCATCCCTCGCGTGCAGTTCAACGACGGCACGACGGTCGTCACCGGCGCGAGCTTCTTCCAGATCAACGCCCGGGAGGACGGCGTCCGCTCGTCGTCGTCGGTGAGCTACCTGCACCCGATCCTCGACCGGCCGAACCTGACGATCCTCACCGAGCACCGCGCCAGGCGGCTCGTCTTCGACGGCACCCGGTGCACGGGCGTGGAGGTGCTCGACCCGGACCTGATCCACCACCGCACGTTCACCGCGCGGCAGGAGGTGGTGCTGTCGGCCGGGGCGATCGACTCCCCCAAGCTGCTCATGCTGTCCGGCATCGGGCCCGCGGAGCATCTCGCCGAGGTGGGGATCGACGTCCTGGTGGACGCGCCCGGCGTCGGCTCGAACATGCAGGACCACCCCGAAGGGGTGATCCAGTGGGAGGCGAAGCAGCCGATGACGACGTCCTCGACGCAGTGGTGGGAGATCGGCATCTTCGCGGCCACCGAGCCGGACCTGGACCGGCCGGACCTGATGATGCACTACGGCTCCGTGCCGTTCGACATGCACACGGCGCGGCAGGGCTACCCGACCACGGAGAACGGGTTCTGCCTCACGCCGAACGTGACGCACGCACGCTCCCGGGGCACGGTCCGGCTGCGCTCGCGCGACTTCCGGGACAAGCCGATGGTGGACCCGAAGTACTTCACCGACCCGTACGACATGAAGGTCATGGTCGAGGGCATCAAGCTCGCGCGGAAGATCGTCGCCCAGCCCGCGATGGCGCAGTGGGCGGGCGCGGAGCTGTACCCGGGGCCTGACGTGCAGACGGACGAGGAGATAGCGGACTACATCGCGCGCACCCACAACACGGTCTACCACCCGACCGGGTCGGTGCGGATGGGCGCGGTCGACGACGACAGCTCGCCCCTCGACCCGCGGCTGCGGGTCAAGGGCGTCACGGGGCTGCGCGTTGCGGACGCGTCGGTCATGCCGGAGATCACCACGGTCAACCCGAACATCACGGTGATGATGATCGGCGAACGCTGCGCGGACTTCCTGACGGAGGACAGAACGGTCCAGGGCTGACGTGTCAGACGTGCGACGCAGGTCCTACGACGCTTGGTCGCCTGCCAGCAGGTTGCGCGTGAACGCGAGGAGCGTCTCCCGGAGCTTCGGGTCAGCTCGCCGGTCCGGCTCTTCCGTCTCGATGGCGGTCAGAGTCGCTTCGAGAGTCTTCCGCACGACTCCTTCGGCATCGGACACGCCCCAGGCCGCACCTTCCGCTATTAGATCCTCGGCAGTCATCGTCGCGTGCACGTATTTCTTGTTCACGGCGAGCGCCATCCGGCCATCGGTCGGGTGCTGTCGCAAGGGTACGACGTCGTAGGCGGGCGCGAGCGTCGTCGTCTGGTCCGGGTTGTGGATCAGCGAGATGTTCTTCGCGTGCATGTCGAGATTGCCGATGGCGACGGCGAACGCCGTCATACGAAGCAAGCGCTCCTCTGAGTCGTCGTTCGTCACCCGTGCGAGCACTTCCGCGACCCGTGCCAGGCTCACCTTTCCGCCGTACTCCTGGTACTTCTGGTTTCCGACCGCCCCGAGCGCCTGATTCATGTCCTCCTGGTGGATCCGCCCTTGCGGCGCGTTCGGCGACCGGTCGTAGCGCTCGATCACCAGGCCCGGTCGGCCGGGAAAGTTCTCGATCCATGAGGCGTGACGGGTCAGACCAGTCGTGCGAGCGAGGCGCGTCCCGTACTCCTCGTCGTAGATCAGTGACGAGTGCTCGCGTGTCTCGGGTTTGACGATGTGCGTGGACGGATAGCCGTCGTGCACGCGGTGCCATCCGCCGTCGACCCGCGCCAGGACGATCTTCTCCTGCACACCCGCGAGCGACGACTTTCCCGACACCGGCGAATTACCCAGCGGCGCAGACCGGGTGTCCTGGAGCAACATCCCGACCTCGTCATCGGTGACCGCGGTGAGACGCGGCGTACGTGGCTCGCCCGGACGGTCCGGGTCCCAGATCTGGACGGCGCCGGCCACATCCCGACCGTAGTGAGCCAGGAATCCGACCACATCGTGCTCGGCCACGCCTGCTCTGCGAGCCAAGTCGGCGAGCATGTTCCCCTCGGGGAGCAGTTCGGTGAAGAAGACCCTGCGGCGCCCTGCCTTTCCTCGGCTGTCCACCACGCTCAGCGGTACGGACACCGACAGGGTCGTGGAAGCCGGCCTGAAGTACTCGAAGGCCGCGTGGTCGGTACGGAAGTCGAACGTTCGATCACCCGACGAGTACAGGTGCCCGACGAGATGCCCGTACAGCTCGACGTGAAGCTCAGGCATCACTGTCTCCCTTCGCCGGATCGTCAGGCAATGGCAGGTCCGCATACAGTCGGACGCCCGTCGCGTTGAGCATGGCGAACAGTCGGGTCGTGAGGATGCCAGGCTTTCCGCCCTCCATCTCCCACACCCACTTCTGACCGATGCCTAGCTGCGCCGCCAGCTCGCGCTGGCTGAGACCTTGGACCAGCCGGCCTTGCTGCAGCGCGAAGCCGAGCATCTCGGGGCTGTCGATCTCCGTCCGAACGCTTCGCACGACCACTCTCCTGACGTCGATATCGACGTCAGCCTACGTGACTTCGATTTCGATATCAACCATTGGTGACTTCGATTTCGACGTCGAACGAATTGACGTCGAAATCGAAGTCGCGCGCCGGTCGCGCCGTCACATACCCCGCGCGAACTGCGAGATCAGGGACGGCACCGCCGCGTCGAAGCCCGCTACGTCGAGCATCCCCGGGTCGGACGGGTCCGCGATCGAGAACTCGGTCGCGGTCATCCCCACCACCACGAGCCGCGCCGGGATGCCCGTGCGTTCCCGGTACTGCCGTAGCGCCTGGTGCGGGTGGATGTCCCCGTGCCAGGTCTCGTTGTCGGTGTAGACCACGAACGTGTCGATCTCCAGCCCCTTGTCCAGCGCGTACAGCATCGGCTGGGCGCAGTCGGTGCCGCCCATCGGCATCTCGTCGACCACGCGCAGGGCGTCGTCGAGCCGACGGCGCGGCGAGATACGCAGCGGCTTGATCGCCGGCGGATCCCAGGAACCGTCCGATCCAGCCGCGAACCCGACCGCCGACGAGCCCGGCTCGGTCGCGAGCTGGACCAGCGCCAGCGCCGCCGAGGCCTCACGCGCCGTGAGCGGCATGCCGGCGATCGGCGCGCTCATCGAACCCGACACGTCCACGGCGAGCAGCATCCGCTTGCCGGCCGGCTCCACGGCCCCGAAGGCCGCGTAGAAGCCGGCATCCAGAGCGTCGACGATGCGCTGCGTGGGCTCCCACATACCCGTGCCCCTGGCCGAGATGCCCGAGGCGTAGGTCCGCTGCGCCACCAGCACGCTCACCGGGTGCACGCGGGCACGCCGCAGCCGCTCGGGGTCGGCGAGCAGGCTCGCGACCTCGTCGGTGCGCCCGCCGGCGGCGGGCAGCAGCCCCAGCCGGGTGAGCCGCGGGAGCTGACGCATCAGCGCCGTCGCGGGCATGCCGACGTCGAGCAGCGCGTCCCACACCGCCGGCTCCGCGAGCGCGGCGTCGGGCAGCATCTCCCAGGTCAGGCCGGCCTCGCGGACGAGCGCCGACCAGGTCGAGGAGTCCGTGGCCTCCTGCGCCTTGAGGAACGCCTCGACCAGCGCGGGAGTCTGCTCGCCCGTCGCACCGCGGACCACCCAGTCGAACGTCGCCCGCAGCGCGGGGTCGGCCGTGACGGGGTGCGCCAGGCGCAGCAGGTCGCGGTGCGACCAGCCCTCGCGCTGCCGGTACTTGACCGCCTGGTAGGCGACGGCGTCGGCGTCCTTGGCCGTGTACCAGCCGCCGACGGCGCGACGCAGCCCGCGACCCCAGCCGCGGAACTGCTCGACGTAGCCGGCGAACAGGAACAGGTGCGTACCTGTGCGCGCGACCTTGGGCAGCGCGGCGAGCGCGAGCGCCGCCGACTCGGGGACCGACGCCGCGTACGCGAGCGCGAACAGCGCGGGGTTCTGCTTGGGCGCGGCGCCGCTCGTCGACACCTCGACGATCGTGTCGACCAGCGTCACCGGGTCGGCAGCCGCCATCTGGCCCACGACCTCGGCGTTCTCACGCGCCAGCGTGCCGGCGGAGGCGTAGTACGTGCCGCCGTCGACGCCGAGCGTGAGGAAACGGCGCAGACGAGCGGGGTCGTCGAGCACGAAGGTGTAGCCGCCGGCGGAGTTCGCCTCCTGGCGCGGGTCGGCGGGCTGGTTCTGGGGAGTCCGACGGCGGTTGACGGCGCGCAGGATGTCCATGGCGAAGCTCCTCTCGGGATGGGTAGTTCTGGCGACGGGCAGAAGAGAGCGGTGGCAGGCGTGGGCCCGCCACCGCTGTCGAGCGTGGAAGTACGGGTGGGCGTGTGTACGACGACCGGGTTTGTCTCATGCTCTGTCCACTGAGCTACGCCGCCGTTGGGCGGCGACGGGAGTCGAACCCGCACACTGAGATCCGATAACCGACCGTCTCCGGCCCGCCCGTGCCTCCGCGATTCTGTTGTCGAACCAGGACCCTAGAGGGCCGGTTTCGCTCTGACCAGGCAATATCCGGGGTGACATCTGGCGGTGCCCGGCGCAGCACCGACATGCCGAGAGCGGCAGCAGGCGCAAGGCTGCTACCGCTCTCGTCACATGGAACGATCGGGCTTGACCGAAGAGACTCCGGCCCGCTCTACGAAGCACGGGTAGGCGTGTTGATGATCGCCGACGTTGGTGCTCTACCAATTGAGCTACGCCGTCCTGACGGACGACGACGGGACTCGAACCCGCAGCCTCCCCATGGGAAGTGGGAACCGACGGTCTCCGGCCCACCCGTGCTCGTGCCATGTTCTGTTGTCGCGTCAGCACCATAGGGCGCGCGGGACGGCGGTGACCAGGACTTATCGCATGCTGCCAGGGTGATTCTGGCCCAGTCGGCCGCGACCGCACGGTGCGAGCAGGTCCGCGTGCCCGCCTGCCCCGATGAGTACACGTTCAGCCCCGGACGGCGGCCAGCACCTCCTGCTCCTCCTCCCGGGTCAGGCCCGTGACCTTGGCGTCGGGCGTCGCGCTGAGCCAGGCGAGCGTGTCGCGCGTGGTGTCCGCGAACGGCCGGATCGCCAGGCCTGCCTCCAGCGACGACGTGACGTCGTGCGCCATGAAGCCGGCGTCGACCAGGTCGGCGGCCCAGAACGGGATCGAGCGGGGGCCCGACCACGGGACGACCTCGTGCTCGGCGAGCACCTCGGGGGCCACGGGGACGAGCTCCGGGGCTGTCCCGGCGCCGTCGGCCACCTGGGCGAGCAACTCGGACCGGGGCAGCGGCGGGCAGACGGCGTCGAAGTCTCCGGTGGTGCCCGCCTCCGCCGCCGTCACTATCCACTCCGCGAGGTCGCGGACGTCGACCAGCTGGACCGGGGCGTCCACCGGCTCGGGGACCAGCACCGGCAGACCGTCGCGCGCCGCCTCAGCGAACCGGGCGGGCCAGTACGTGAACCGGCCGCTCGGGTCGCCCGGGCCGACGATCAGGCCCGGCCGGATCACGAGCGCGGCCGCGACGCCGGTGCGGACCGTGTTCTCGCACGCCACCTTCATGGCGCCGTACGTCTCCGGGCCGGTGGCCGGGTCCTCGTCGGCCTCTATCGGGTCGAGCAGGGGCAGCGTCGCCGGCGTGCCGCCCGGTGTGGCGGTATCCGCGTAGACGTTGATGGTCGAGACGAACGTCCAGTGGGCGTCCGGGAACGCCGCGACCGCGCGGCGCACGTGCGATGGGATGCGCGAGACGTCGACGACGGCGTCGAACGGCGTGGCCGTGAGCTCAGCGGGGACCGCGTCGGCGCGGTCCCAGGGGACGAGGGTGGCGCCGTCCGGCACCGTGCCGCTCACGCCGCGTGCCGCGCACGTGACGTCGTGCCCGCGTGCCACCGCCGCCTCCGCGACCGCGCGAGACAGAAAGACCGTTCCACCGAGTACCAGGATTCGCATGTGCCCACCGAACCGCATCGCGGCGGCGGGGAGCACATGAATCTGCTGGTGGCGAATCTCCGGCAGGCGTAGGTCGAAATAAGTACTGGCCAGGGCGACTCACGCGCGCCTAGGGTCCGGACTCGACAACAGAACATGGAACGAGCACGGGTGGGCCGGAGATCGTTGGTTATCTCGGTCGCGGGTTCGAGTCCCGCCGTCGCCCGTCGGGTCGGCGTAGCTCAGATGGCAGAGCATGACACCGGTGATCGTCAACATGCCCACCTGTGCCTCGTAGAGCGGGCCGGAGTCTCTTCGGTTACCTGGTGATGGCAGTACGGGTTCGAGCCCCGGCCCGGTAACGGGTACTGCTCGGCGGTGCGAACCGCCGTTCCGGAGGGCGCACACACGCCCGCTCGTCCACGTGAGCGGGCGGTGGCGGGCTGATGCCTGTCACCGCTCGCACGTTCTGCCGCCCACACCGCGACGCGAACCCGCTGGATGGCCAGTCCTCCGCATCAGTACGGGCGCTATCGTCAGGGTCATCAGTAAATCGATGCAAGCCAACAGGCCCAACGAATCCGCCCAGCGCTGGGAAGCGTATTCCCCCGCGCGCGCCGAGGATCTAACGTTGTCCCGACACCCCGGACGAACGCCCCCGACCCAGGACAAGGAAGTCCTCATGACGCACAGCACACACCGCAGGCGCGCCCTCGCGGGCGGCGCCGCACTCGCCGTCGCGCTGACGACGGCGGGCCTCGCGATCGGACCGTCGGCGGCCGGCTACGGCGAGGCGGTGATCGAGCCCGTCGAGACCGACCTCGCCGGCAAGGACTGGGTCACAACCCGCGCTACCAGCAACGATGCCGACGGCGGCCTGGTGCTCGACGGCGACGAGGCCACCGCCTGGCGCCCGGCGTCGGGCAGCCGCCACGGCAAGCGAGACCAGGCCCTCACCGTCGATCTCGGCGGCGCGTACGACGGGCTGCACAAGGTAGAGGTGGTGCTCGCGAACGCGGCGCCCGCCCGCTACGTCGTCGAGGCCTCGGCCGACGGCAAGCGCTGGACGACCCTCGCCGACCACCGGGACGGCCGCAGCGGCGCGGCCGGCACCACCGCGCTGGTCGACAGGGAGGGCACCCGGTACCTGCGCGTCCGGTTCACCGCCTCGCGGGCGGGCACGAACGGCGTCGCCGAGCTGCGTGCCTACAACTACCTGCGCGACGACCTGAGGCTCGGCGCCGACCTCTCCTACGCCGACCAGGAACGCGACCAGCCGTACTACCTCGACGCCGAGGCCGCCCTCGCCGGCGAGCCGGACCCCGGCCCGCACCTGCTCGACGTCGTCAAGGACCGCGGGATGGAGCACCTGCGCCTGCGCATCTGGAACGACCCCCGCGACGAGACCACCGGCGTCGAGACCGACCCGGCGTACCAGGGCCCGGAACGCTCGCTCACGGTGGCCGAGGAGATCACCGACCACGACATGAGCCTCGGCATCGACTTCCACTACGCGGACAGCTGGGCCGACCCGAGCAAGCAGCCCAAGCCGCGCGCCTGGGCCGAGCTGCCCTTCGACGAGCTGACCCAGGAGGTCCACGACTTCACCGCGGACTACCTGACCCAGCTCGTGGAGCAGGGCACCACGCCCGCCAAGGTGGCGGTGGGCAACGAGGTGATCAACGGCTTCATGTACGGCAGCGAGGCCGAGATCATCGGGACCACCGCGCCCGCCTACTTCGTCGAGGAGGCGGACGTCTACCGGTCGCAGCCCGGCGGCGGCCTGCTGTGGGACTACTGGCGCAGCGAGGACCCCGCCGAGCAGCAGGCCTACGTCGAGCAGTGGGACCGGTTCGGGACGCTCATGGCGTCGGGCATCCGCGCGGTGCGCGAGGCGTCACCGGAGTCGGAGGTCGAGATCCACGCGATCGTCGACGCAGGTCGCCTCGACAAGACCATGGAGTTCTGGACGCAGCTGCTCACCCGCCTCGAGGCCGCCGACGCCGCCCCCGACGTGCTCGCGCTGTCCTACTACCCCGAGTGGCACGGCAGCCCCGAGGCGCTGGAGCACAACCTGCACACCATCGCCGACGCCTTCCCGCAGTACGCGCTCGACGTCGCCGAGACCGCCTACCCGGCCGAGAGCTGGCCGCCCGGCGACCCGACGCCGCTGCCCAACTCCCCGTTCCCCGTGACCGTCCAGGGTCAGGCGGACGCGATCCAGCGGGTCTTCCAGGTCGCCAACGACGTGCCCGGCAACCGGGTGCAGGGCGTGCTCGTCTGGGAGCCGGCGAACTGGCAGCCCATGTTCACGTGGGTCGAGACCGGCCAGGGCTGGTTCCCCGAGGCCAACGCGTCGCTCGACGTCTTCCACGACAGCGACGTCACGCATGTCCTGGAGGACACCGTGCACGTCGTCACCACGGTGGGCGACGACGTCCGGCTCCCCCGCCGGGTCGACGTCCTGACCCCTGCCGACGGGAACGTCGACGGCGTCCGCGTCACCTGGCAGGACGTGCCCGACGACGCGACCGCCCAGCCGGGCACGCTCACCGTCGACGGCACCACCGACCACGGCCCGGTCACGGCGACGATCCATGTCCTGCCCTGACCGCCCCCGCTGACACACCCCCAGAAAGGACCCTCATGCCTGAGACCCCGACCTTCGTCCCCGGACCGCGGTACGACGGGTGGCTGACCGACGTCGAGCAGATCGGCTACGGCGGCGACTACAACCCGGAGCAGTGGCCCGAGGAGGTCTGGGCGGAGGACGTCCGGCTGATGAACGAGGCGGGCGTGAACCTCGTCAGCCTCGGCATCTTCAGCTGGGCGCTGCTGGAGCCGCGCGAGGGCGAGTTCGACTTCGCCTGGCTGGACCGCGTCATCGGCCTGCTGCACGACGGCGGTGTGCGGGTGCTGCTCGCCACGCCGACGGCAGCCCCGCCCGCCTGGCTGTACGCCGCGCACCCGGACGCCCGGGTGGTCGACCGGAACGGCACCCCGATGGGCCCGGGCGGGCGGGGCCTGATGGCGCCGACCGCCCCCGCGTACCGCGAGGCTGCCCTGCGCATCACCGTCGCGCTGGCCGAGCGCTACGGCACGCACCCCGCCGTCGTCGGGTGGCACGTGCACAACGAGTACGGCGCCCCGGTCGCCCTCGACTACTCGGTGCACGCCCAGCGCGCGTTCCGCGAGTGGCTGCGCGAGCGGTACGGGTCGCTGGACGCGCTGAACGCCGCCTGGGGCACCGCGTTCTGGGGCCAGCACTACGCGGACTGGGAGCACGTCCAGGTCCCGGCCGCGGCGCCCGAGGCCGTGAACCCGGCCCAGCAGCTCGACTTCGCGCGGTTCTCCGACGCCGCCCTGCGCGCCTGCTTCGTCGCGGAGCGGGACGCCGTCCGCGCGTACTCCTCCGCGCCCGTCACCACGAACTTCATGGCGGCGAGCTGCCCGTCCACCGACCTGTTCGCCTGGGGCAAGGAGGTCGACCTCGTCTCGAACGACCACTACCTGCGAGCCGCCGACCCGCGCGGGTACGTGGGGCTCGCTCTGGCCGCGGACCTGACCCGGTCCGTCGCGGGCGGCAAGCCGTGGCTCCTGCTGGAGCACTCGACGTCGGCGGTGAACTGGCAGCCGCGCAACGTCGCCAAGCGGCCCGGCGAGCTGGCCCGCAACTCGTTCGCGCACCTCGGGCGCGGCGCGGACGCGATCATGTTCTTCCAGTGGCGCGCGTCCCGCTCGGGCGCGGAGAAGTTCCACTCGGCGATGCTGCCGCACGCCGGCACCGGGTCGCGGGTGTGGCGCGAGGTCACGGAACTGGGGGCGAACCTCGGCCGGCTGACCGAGCTGCGCGGCTCCCGGGTCACGGCGGACGTGGCTCTGCTGTGGGACTACGAGTCGTTCTGGGCGCAGGACCTCGAGTTCCGGCCGAGCGAGGGCGCGCGCCACCGCGAGCGCGTCGACACCTACTACGACCGCCTCTGGCGGGACGGCCACACGGTCGACCTGGCCCGGCCGAGCCAGGACCTGTCGGGGTACAAGCTGGTCGTCGCCCCGGCGTCGTACCTGCTCACGGCCGAGGCCGCGGCAAACCTCACGGCATATGTCGCGGCCGGCGGAACGCTGCTGGTCAGCTACTTCAGCGGCATAGTCGACGAGCACGACGCCGTGCACCCGGGCGGTTTCATGGCTCCGCTGCGCAATGCGCTCGGCGTGCAGGTCGAGGAGTTCCTCCCGCTGCGCGACGGCGAAGGGCTCACCGTCACCTACCGTGCGGGGGCGGCCGGAGCCGGCGCCGCGACCACCGACGCCACGGACCTCACCGGCACGGTCTGGGCCGACGACCTCGTGCTCCACGGCGCCGAGCCGGTCGGCTCCTACGTCGACGGCCCCAAGCCGGGCGGCGCGGCGATCACCCGCCACCGGCACGGTGCCGGGACCGGCTGGTACGTCTCGACGAGCCTGGACGTCGATGCCCTGGCCACGGTCATGACGGACGTGTACGCCAGCGCTGGGCTGGCGCCGTCGGGCACCGTGGAGGGACTGGAGGTGGTGCGCCGAACCGGCGAGGACGCCACCTACACGGTGGCGATCAACCACACGGACGGCGAGGTGAAGCTGCCCCTCGGCGGACCTGCGACCGATCTGCTCACCGGCGACGCCTTCGCGGGCTCCGCCGACGTGCCCGCGGGAGCGGTCCGTGTGCTGCGTACCACCACCCGCTGACGGCGAGAGACAATAGTTCCCATGACTGAACCGCAGTGGCTCGAAGCCTGGCCCGTCGAGGAAGGCGCGCGCCGGGTCGACGAGCTCTTCACCAGTTCGTTCGAGGGCTCCCCCGAGGGCGTCTGGTCCGCCCCGGGCCGGGTCAACCTCATCGGTGAGCACACCGACTACAACGCCGGGCTCTGCCTGCCCACGGCGCTGCCGCACCGCACGTTCATCGCGCTGCGACCGCGTGAGGACGACCGGGTCCGCCTGGTATCGGCGCAGGCAGAGGGTGTATGGGAGGCGAACCTCTCCGAGATCGCTCCCGGCACCGGCGGCTGGGGCGCCTACGTCGCCGGTGTCGCCTGGGCCCTGGCCGAGGCCGGCCACAAGGTCGGTGGCTTCGACGCCGCGGTCGACTCGTGCGTGCCGTTCGGAGCCGGGCTGAGCTCGTCGGCGGCGCTGGAGGCCTCCGTCGCCGTGGCGCTCGACGCGGTGGCGGGCCTCGGCCTCGCCGCGTCCGACGCCGGGCGCACCGAGCTGGTCGACGCGACCCGCCGTGCGGAGAACGAGATCGCGGGCGCGCCCACGGGCGGTCTCGACCAGTCGGCGTCGCTGCGCTGCCGCGAGGGTCATGCGCTGCTGCTCGACTTCCGCCCGGGGCTGAGCGCCCTGGAGTCGGGCGTGCCCGTGCCGTTCGACCTGGAGACTGCCGGGCTCACGCTCCTCGTGGTCGACACCAAGGCCGAGCACTCGCACGTGGACGGCGAGTACGGCGCCCGCCGGGCGGCGTGCGAGCAGGCCGCCAAGCTGCTCGGGCTGGACTCCCTCCGCGAGATCGCGCCGGCCCTCGGTGGCATGGGCATCGACCGTGCGCTGGCCGAGCTCGAGCCGCACGATGCCGACGGCGTCCTGCGTCGCCGGGTGCGGCACGTCGTCTCCGAGACCGACCGCACGGCGCGGTTCGCGAACCTGGTGCGGGAGGGGCGCGCGGCCGACGTCGGCCCGTTCATGCTCGCCTCGCACGTCTCCCTGCGGGACGACTACGAGGTCTCCTGCCGCGAGCTCGACCTCGTCGTCGACACGGCGATGACGGCGGGCGCGCTCGGCGCGCGCATGACCGGCGGCGGGTTCGGCGGCAGCGCTATCGCGCTGGTCAACCGGGCCGACGTCGACACGGTCGCCCAGGCCGTGGCCGACGCCTTCGCCGACGCCGGCCTGACGGCCCCGGCGTTCCTGCTGGCACCGCCCTCCGCGCCGGCGGCCTGACCGCCGTCTCCGTCGGTCGAGCTTGTCGGGACCCCGTCCCGGCAAGCTCGACCGCAGGGCCCCTGTTTCACCCGTTACTTTCATCCCGTCTCGCCGGCAACCTGCGCTAATGTCCCCGGGCTACCAGTCCGCAGAGTTCGATCTCCGTCAAGCGCCGCCGCGAGGAGCCCCCATGGGTGCCGTCCGCCAGTACGTCTTCCCCACAGTCCGGATCATCATCTGGGCGGTGATCGCCGCAGCGCTCGTCGTGCTGGCCCTCAAGGGCGCTGAGCTCGACCCACCGGACGCGCTCCAGCCCACCGGTGAGATCACCGAGTCGGTGATCTCCGTCGAGAAGGGGTCCGTCACCAACGCGGTGACGGTCCCGGGCTCGGTGGTGACCGACCCGCCGGTCGAGATCAAGGCCACCGCCGACGGCGTCATCGCCGAGATCGAGGTCGACGACAAGAAGGCCGACAAGGACACGCGCGTCCTGTGGATCAAGAGCGAGGAGGTCGTCGAGCCCGTCGTCGAGGTCGACGAGGAGACCGGCGGGGAGACCGTCACCGAGCAGGAGCCGAAGGTCACGTGGACCTCGATCCTCGCGCCGGTCACCGGCACGGTCGACATCAGCGTGCTCAAGGACCAGGCGGTCACGGTCGGCGAGACCATCGGCGCGGTCTCCCCCGGCACCCTCTCCGTCTCCGGCACGCTCACGGCCGACCAGCAGTACCGGCTCGTCGGGGCCACCGGAACGGCCGAGGTGACGCTCAAGGGCGGTCCCGCGCCGTTCACCTGCACCGGGCTCACGATCGGTGAGGCCGCGGGGGGCGCGGACGCCGCCGGCAGCGAGGGCATGATCATGGAGGAGGCGCCGGAGTCGGCCACCGGCTCCGTCCGCTGCGCCATCCCGCCCAAGATCAAGGCGTTCTCCGGTCTCGGCGGCGAGATCGAGATCACCAACGGGAACGCGAAGGACGTGGTGGTGGTGCCGATCAGCGCGGTGCTCGGCACCTCGCAGAGCGGCAAGGTGTGGACGGTCGCCAAGGAGGGCGCGGAGCCCGAGGCACGCAACGTGGCGCTGGGGCTCACCGACGGCCTGCAGGTCGAGATCACCAAGGGCCTGAAGGCCGGCGAGCAGATCCTCGAGTTCACGCCGATCGACGACGGCACGGAGGGCGGCGTCAACTGCGACGACACCTCCGCGTACGACCAGGCGTCCATGGAAGGCGACATGGCGACCATGCAGGCGTTCGAGGAGGAGTGCTTCGGATGACCCCCGTCCCCCTCGTCGACCTGCAGAGCGTCACCCGCCACGTCGAGCTGCCGGACGGCAGCACCCTCGAGATCCTCCGCGGCGTCGACCTGACGGTCGGCCCCGGTGAGCACGTGGCGATCGTCGGCCGCTCCGGCACCGGCAAGTCCACGCTGCTGAACATCCTGGGCCTGCTCGACTCCCCCACATCCGGCGAGTACCTGCTGGAGGGCGAGCCCGTCGGCCGCCTGCGCAGCCGCGCCCTCGCCCGGCGCCGCGGCGACGACTTCGGCTTCGTGTTCCAGCAGTTCAACCTGCTCCAGGGCCGCACGGCCCTCGAGAACGTCGCGGCGCCCCTCCTGTACGCGCGCGGCAAGCAGTTCTGGAACCGGAACAAGCTTGCCGCGCAGTCGCTGGAGCGGGTCGGTCTGGGCGGGCGGCTCGACACCCGGCCCGAGAAGCTCTCCGGCGGTGAGCAGCAGCGGGTGGCCATCGCCCGGGCGCTCGTCCGCGGGCCGCGCGTCATCCTCGCCGACGAGCCCACCGGCGCCCTCGACGTCGAGACCGGCCAGGCGATCATGACCCTCCTGGACGACGCCGCGAGCGAGACCGGGTCCGCCCTCGTCACCATCACGCACGACCTGGCGATCGCGGCGCGCGCGGACCGCCAGTTCCGGCTGGCCGACGGCATCCTGGTCCCCATCCACCTCGACGCCCCCGTGGCGGTGGCCGAGAACGCCACCATCGCCGAGGCCCCCGTCGCCGGGAACGCGGCCGCGAGAGCCGCTGCCGCCGGGACCGCCGCCCACCAGACCGCCGGACTGACCGCATGACCGGCGTCGTCGGGGCGATCATCGAGGCCTGGGACGAGCTGCGGATCCATCGGGTGCGGGTGCTGCTCGCACTGATCGGCGTCGCCTGCGCCGTCACCGCGATCACCGGGATCACGGCGGCGGTCACGATGGTCGGCCAGGCCATGCAGGAGGAGACCGAGCGCATGAGCGGCCGGGACACCACCCTCGAGGCGTGGTTCATGGGCGGCGGGGCCGGGATGTCGGCGGCCGAGGTGGACGCGGTGGTCGACGGCGTCGCCGACCGGCACCAGATCTCGTACTACTCCGTGCGTGCCACCGCGGACCTGCAGGTCCACGGGGCGGAGGCCGGCAGCTACGTCGACTGGTCCGCCGTCGACGTCGACAGCGGGACCATCACCCGCCAGGACATGGAGGACGGTCGGTGGTTCACCGACTCCGACAGCGAGCGGCTGGCCCCCGTCCTCGTCGTCAACCAGGCCTTCCTGGACCAGTACGCCGACGGCGCCCCGGCCGGCACGCACCCGTCAGTGGTGATCGAGGGCGAGACGCCGGTCGCCGCAACGGTGATCGGCGAGGTGCCCGTGCAGTGGAACGGCGAGGAACCGCGGGCCGTGCTGCTGTTCGACCAGGCGATCCGCTGGTTCCCGGACCGCGTCACGGCCGACACCTACCGGTTCTGGGTTCCGCCGGAGCTGGCCGACCAGTTCGCCGAGGTGCTGCCCCGCGACCTGGCGGCGGCCGGCGTGCCCTTCGACGTGCAGAAGCCGCCGGTCGAGGTCTTCGCGATCGACCGGGTGCTCCAGTACCTCGTGCTCGGCGTGGGCGGGTTCGCGCTGCTGCTGGGTGGGCTCGGGCTGCTCAACATCGCGCTGGTCACCGTGCGCTACCGGATCCGGGAGATCGGCATCCGCCGGTCGTTCGGCGCCACGAGCGGACGGGTGTTCTTCGGCGTCCTCATGGAGTCCGTGGTGGCGACCACCGTGGCCGGCGTCGTGGGGGTGGTGATCGCCGTGGCGATCATCAAGAACATCCCGATCGACCGCATCTTCGGCCGCCCGATCGACGACCTGCCCGGCTTCCCGTTCGACGCCGCCCTCGTGGGCATGGCCTGCGCCATCGGCATCGGAGCGCTCGCCGGTCTGATCCCGGCGATCTATGCGGTGCGCGTCAAGGTGATCGACGCGATCCGCTACTGACCCTGTCCGCCGTTGGTCGAGCTTGTCGAGACCGACCGTGGTCGAGCTTGTCGAGACCCGGGTCCCGACAAGCTCGACCAGCGACGGGGTCGAAGGTCAGCGCCTTCTGCCCGTGACCGCACCCCAGATGACCAGCACGAGCAGTGATCCGATGAAGGCCCACAGCCACGTGGTCAGGGAGAAGAAGGACTCGTTGGTCCGGGCGCCGAAGAGCTCTCCGCCGAGCCAGCCGCCCAGGAGAGCCCCGAGGACGCCGATGACCAGGGTGATGAGCCAGCCGCCCTTGGCCTTGCCGGGCAGGATGGCACGCGCGATGGCGCCCATGATCAAGCCGATGAGGATCCAGCCGATGATTCCCACGGCGTTGTCCCTTCGATCGTGCGGCCCGCGTCGCCGATGATGCGGTCCGTCGGTGGCCGGACCCTACCGGGTGGCGCCCGTGCTCGCCAGAGTTAGCCTCTAGAGATATTTCATCTCGTGAGAGACAGGGCAGCTCAGAGCTCGTACGTGGCCACCAGCGGGGCGTGGTCGCTCCAGCGCTCCGCGTAGGTGGGCGCACGGTCGACCTCGATCTTGCGGCATGCACTCGCGAGCGCCTGGTTGGCGAGCTGGTAGTCGATGCGCCAGCCGGAGTCGTTGTCGAACGCCGCGCCGCGCCACGACCACCACGTGTACGGGCCGGGACCGTCGCCGGCGTGCACCCGCCCGAGGTCGGCCCAGCCGTGCTCGTCGAGCCAGCGGGTCACGTAGGCCCGCTCCTCCGGCAGGAAGCCCGCGCTCTTCAGGTTGCCCTTCCAGTTCTTGATGTCCGCGTTCTGGTGGGCGATGTTGAGGTCGCCCGCCACCACTGCCGGGGCCTGCGCCGTCGAGAGCTCGGCCAGGCGGGCCGTGACCTTCTCCAGGTAGGCGTACTTGGCCACCATCGTGTGCTCCTGGCCCGGGTTCGTGGAACCGGAGTGCAGGTAGGCGGAGACGGCGGTGAACGTCCCGCCGTCGGGCAGCTCGATGTCCGCCTCGATCCAGCGGCCGGTGTCACCGCCTTGCTCGACGTCGCCCTCCGGCCCGTACGCGGCCAGGCCCGTACGCACCTCGCCGAGCGGCAGCCGGGACGCGACGAGCACGCCGGCGCGGCCCTTGACCTCGCACTCGGTGTGCGCGACGTGCCAGCCGTCGAGCAGCTCGCGGGCCACCTTGTCGGGGGCGCGCACCTCCTGCAGCAGCAGGACGTCCGGGGTTCGGGTGGTGATCCAGGAGTCCATACCGCGGCGGACGGCGGCGCGGATCCCGTTGACATTGGCGGTGGCGACGATCAGAGGCACCCGGGAAGCGTAACGGCCGCCTCTGACAGAGACGCATCGAGGCCCGTCGCCGGCGGCTGCCGCTCGGCGTGCTCTTGCTCACTCCCCGTGCGTGCAATATATTGCACGCACAATGCGTTACGCGGGGGGACGAAGACATCAGGTCTTCGAAGAAGCAGGACCGATCCGAGAGAGGGCATCATGAACACCACCGCCACCAAGCAGACCATCGTCCTGGTCCACGGCGCCTACGCCGACTCGTCGAGCTGGAACGGCTCGATCACGGCGCTCCGCGAGGCCGGCCACCGCGTGATCGCGGTCGCCAACCCGCTCCGCGACCTGGAGCCGGACGCGCAGTACCTGCGTGACGTGCTGAAGACGATCGACGGACCCGTCGTCATCGCCGGCCACTCCTACGGCGGGCACGTGATGAGCCACGCGGCCGAGGGCAACCCGGACGTGACCGCCCTGGTCTACGTCGCGAGCTTCCTCGCGGAGCCCGGCGAGAGCCTCGTCGACCTCGTCGAGAAGTTCCCCGGGGCCAAGCTCGGCGGCGCGGCGCAGCCGTTCCCTTACACCACGCCCGACGGCAGGACGGCGACGGAGCTCTACATCGACCCCACGCAGTTCCACGAGCTGTTCGCGGGCGACGTCGACGCGACCACGGCAGAGCACATGGCGGCCACGCAGCGTCCGCTCGGGCTCGCCGCCTTCGAGGCGCGGGCCGGCGCGGCGGCCTGGAAGTCGATCCCGTCGTGGGTGCTCTCCGCCACGGAGGATCTGGCCGTCCCCGCAGAGCTCTCGCGCTTCATGGCCGACCGCGCGGGCGCCACGCTCGTCGAGGTCGACGCCTCGCACGCCGTGACGGTCTCCCGGCCGGAGTCCGTGACGAACGTGATCCTCGAGGCCGCGCGGTCCACCGCCCGCTGACCCGTTACCGCCGGTCGCGTCGCGCACCTGATCCTGCGCGACGGGACCGGCGCCGGGCACGGGACACAGGCACAGAGAACGGGCACCCGCATGGACACGATCATCCCCTTCGGCATCCCCCTCTGGGCCGAGCTCGCGGCGGTGGCGCTGGGCGCCCTCCAGGGTGCGCTCTTCGCCGGTGCGTTCACCGACCGCCGCATCGACGTGCTGGGCACGGTCCTCGTCGGCATCGGGGTGGCGCTGGGCGGCAGCCTGCTGCGCGACATCCTGCTCGGCGAGCCGCCCGTGGCGATCTACGGACCCTGGTACGTGCTCGTCGCCGCGATCTCGGCCCTGGTCGGGCTGTCGCTGCAGCGGCTGTTCGCCCGCCTCGACCCAGTCATCCTGCCGCTGGACGCCGTCGTCATCGGCCTGTTCGGCGCGATCGGCACCTCGAAGGCCCTCGCGCTCGGGGTGCCCGCGGTCCCGGCGGTGTTCGTCGGCACGGCGGCGGCCGTCGGCGGCTCCGTGCTCCGCGACGTGACCCTCAACCTCCCGGTCGCCCTGCTGCACGTCGGGTCGCTCTACGCGGTGGCGGCCGCGGGCGGCGGCGCACTGCTCGTGGCTCTCGTGGCGCTCAGGGTACCCGTGCTCTGGGCAGCCGTCGCCGCAGTGGTGCTCACCACCCTGGTACGGCTGCTCGCCGTGCGGTACGACTGGAGGTTCCCCGAGCAGCAGGCACTGGTCGTGCGACGCCGCCCGCGCTGAGCGACCTACGCGGCGTCGTGGGCGGCCCGCAGCGCGGCGACGTCGATCTTGCCCATCTTGAGCATCGCGTTCATCGTGGCGATCTCGGCGGGGGTCGAGTAGGTGCCCGACAGCTGCTCGAGCTCCTTGGGGATGACCTGCCACGAGACCCCGAACCTGTCCTTGCACCAGCCGCAGGATCCGGGCTCACCACCGTCGGCGGTCAGGAGGTCCCAGTAGTGGTCGACCTCCTCCTGACCCTCGACGGACAGGTAGAACGAGAACGCCTCGTTCAGCGTGAAGTGCGGGCCTGCGTTCAGCCCGGTCACGGGCAGCCCGCCCACCGTGAACTCCACGACGAAGTCGGTGCCCGCCTCGGCACCGGGCGCGTCCTCCGGCGCCTTCACGACGTTGTCCACCGACGATCCGGGGATGTGCTCGGCGTAGAACGCGGCCGCCTCGCCGGCGTCGTTGTTCCCGAACCAGAGATGCGCTCGAACGGTAGCCATCGTGTCCTCCTGAGTTGGTGGGGACCGCCGTCGGCCCCGTCACCTGCTTCGACCTCGCGACCTGAGGAAACTCATCGGTCGAGCGAACGTAGGCCTGGTCGCTGCCAGGTCCCGGCAACGAGAGACGCCGGGGTGCGGCCCTCGGGCGCACCCCGGCGTCTTCGTCCGGTGCGAGGCTCAGCCGGCGAGCGTTCGCTCCGCCGAGTCCACCACGTTGGACAGGAGCATCGCGCGGGTCATCGGACCGACGCCGCCCGGGTTGGGCGACACCCAGCCCGCGATCTCCGCGGCCTCGGGCGACACGTCGCCCACCACGCGCGACTTGCCCGTCTCCGGGTCGGTCTCGCGGGAGACGCCGACGTCGATCAGCACGGCGCCCGGCTTGACCATGTCGCCGGAGACGATGCCCTTGACGCCCGCGGCCGCCACGACGACGTCGGCCCGGCGGACCAGACCGGCGAGGTCCTGCGTGCCGGTGTGCGTCAGGGTGACCGTGGCGTTCACGGCGCGCCGCGTGAGCAGCAGGCCGATCGACCGGCCGACGGTGGTCCCGCGGCCCAGCACGACGACCTCCTTGCCCGCGAGCTTGATGCCGTGCCGCTCGATGAGCTCGATGATGCCGCGCGGCGTGCAGGGCAGCGAGGAGGGGACCTCCTCGTTGACCCGCAGCACCAGGCGCCCCAGGTTGGTGGGGTGCAGGCCGTCGGCGTCCTTGTCGGGGTCGACGAGCTCGAGCACCCGGTTGGCGTCGATGCCCTTCGGCAGCGGCAGCTGCACGATGTACCCGGTACAGGCCGGGTCCTCGTTCAGCCGGCGCACCGCTGCCTCGATGTCCTCCTGCGTGGCGTCGCCCGGGAGGTCCTCCCGGATCGACGCGATGCCGACCTCGGCGCAGTCGCGGTGCTTGCCCGCGACGTACCACTGCGACCCGGGGTCGTCGCCGACCAGCAGCGTGCCCAGCCCGGGCACGACGCCGCGCTCGCGCAGCGCCGCGACCCGCTCCTTCAGCTCGCCCTTGATGGCCGAGGCGACACTCTTCCCGTCCAGGATCTGAGCGCTCATGCATACCTCCCTCGGTGAGTGCTGGGTATCTGCCCTCTGAAACCGTTCAGATGGGCAGATACCCAGCACTCAGCGGAATTGTCAGAGACCCGGGTAGAGCGGGAACTTTGTCGTCAGGGCTGCCACGCGGGCCGAGAGGGCGTCCACGTCCGTCGACGCGCCGTCCTTCAGCGCCGTCGCGATGATGTCGGCGACCTCGGTGAACTCGGCGTCGCCGAACCCGCGCGTGGCGAGCGCCGGCGTGCCGATCCGCAGGCCCGAGGTGACGCGCGGGGGCCGCGGGTCGAACGGGACGGCGTTGCGGTTCACGGTGATCCCGGCGTCGTGCAGGAGGTCCTCCGCCTGCTGACCGTCGAGCTGGGAGTTGCGCAGGTCGACGAGCACCAGGTGCACGTCGGTGCCGCCGGTGAGCACGGAGGCGCCGGCCGCCGCGACGTCGGGCTGCGAGAGGCGCTCGGCGATGATCGAGGCACCGCGCAGCGTGCGCTCCTGGCGGTCCTTGAACGACTCGGTCGCCGCGACCTTGAACGAGACCGCCTTGGCGGCGATCACGTGCATGAGCGGGCCGCCCTGCTGGCCCGGGAACACCGCGGAGTCGATCTTCTTGGCGTACTCACCCTTGGAGAGGATGAAGCCGGAGCGCGGCCCGCCGATCGTCTTGTGCACCGTCGAGGAGACGACGTCGGCGTGCGGCACGGGCGACGGGTGCAGGTCGGCCGCGACCAGCCCGGCGAAGTGCGCCATGTCCACCCACAGCTTGGCGCCCACCTCGTCGGCGATCTCACGGAACGCCCCGAAGTCGAGGTGCCGCGGGTAGGCGGACCAGCCGGCGATGATGACGTCGGGCCGGTGCTCGAGGGCCTTCTTGCGGACCTCGTCCATCTCGATGCGGTAGGACTCCGGGTCCACGCCGTAGGCGCCGACGTCGTACAGCTTGCCGCTGAAGTTGATCTTCATGCCGTGCGTGAGGTGGCCGCCGTGGGCCAGCTCGAGGCCGAGGATCTTGTCACCGGCGTTGATCAGGGCGTGCAGCACTGCCGCGTTGGCCTGGGCGCCCGAGTGAGGCTGGACGTTGGCGTGCTCGGCGCCGAACAGGTCCTTGGCGCGGGCGATCGCGAGGTTCTCCGCGATGTCCACCTGCTCGCAGCCGCCGTAGTAACGGCGGCCCGGGTAGCCCTCGGCGTACTTGTTCGTCAGGACCGAGCCCTGGGCCTCCAGGACCGCGCGCGGGACGAAGTTCTCGGACGCGATCATCTCGAGAGTGTCGCGCTGGCGGGCCAGCTCTCCGTCCAGGACGGCGGCGATCTCGGGGTCGAGCTCAGCGAGCGGGGTGGAGAGCGGGTCGGGAGTCGATGCGCTCATAGCTCCTCGATTCATGCGGGACGGGGATTGTCGGACGGCGGTGGAAAGCACACGCGCCGCGACACGACTGCCCGGGCGCACACCTTCACGAGGTGACCCGGGGCCCAGGCGAACGACCCCTCGTCGGCATGACTCGTCGCTCCCCGGTGGTGATCCACCTGACGCCAGTCGCGACCCGAAGATCGTAGCAGCGGCGGGTACGAACCCGTGCTCGACGACCGCCCGGTGATCCCGTCCTCGACCATCCGAGGCGAAAAGCCCGGTATTGCAACGAAAGTATCTGAGACCCTTTCGCGATTCAGCCGGACGTGGCTATCGTGCGGCCCATGCCATACCCCGTGTCACCGGACGCCGGAGTTCCGGAGCACCAGCCGGACCGGCGTCGCCAGAACAGCCCGTGGACCGGCGGACAACCGCCGTCCGGCCCGTTCGCGGCGAGCCGGCCCCCGTCGGGCCAGTTCCCTGCCCGCCCCGGTCCGGGTCAGGAGCCGGAACCCGGCTGGCCGGCCACGGGCCCCGTACGGACCGGCGACGACGGCGGCGGTGGCCGGCGCAGGAAGAGCGGCCGGCGGGACTGGATCTGGTCGGTCGTCGCGTTCCTCGTGGCCGCGGTCGTCATCGGCGCTGTCGGCTTCTACTTCTTCGGCCCCGACTCCACCGAGGAGCCCACCGCGACCTGGGCGATCGACTCGTGCGCCGGACCCGACCCGGCCGCGGCAGCTACCGAGGCAGATCCCGAGGCCGAGACGGCGACCTACCGTCCGCTGCCCTGCGACGACCCGGGTGCGACCGTCACGGTCCTCGACATCCAGGACGCCGTGTCGGTGGGCCAGCTGCACTGCCCGGAGGGCACGGACATCGTCTTCCAGAAGGACGGCAACGCCGGCGGGGAGACCCAGGCGGTCTGTGCCCGCAACCTGTCCGACGACCACCCGGGTGACCCGGGGATGGGTGGCGGGCAGCTCGTGACCGGCGACTGCGTGGACGACGACGGCGCCGAGGTGGCGTGCTCGTCCGACGGCGCACGTCCGGTCACCGGCCTGATGGTCGGGGGCGTCGAGTGCCCCGAGGGGACCGAGGACGAGCTCCGGCTCGGTTTCGACGCGCAGCGCAGCTACGAGACGATCTGCCTCGGCGCCTGACCTGCACCGTCATCTGACGCTCATCCCGGCGAAACCGGCAGTCACCGGACATTGGCTAGATTCGCTGTATGGCACGTCTCCAGCGGACTGTTTTCGAGCGCAACGTCCCGGCTCGCGCCGTCGTCGACCACGCACTGGGTGGGACGCACCACGCGGTGTTCTGGCTGGACGACCTGGGTGAGCGCGCGAGCTATCCGGCGCTGTCGGCGCCGGTCCGGGCCGACATCGCCGTGGTCGGCGGCGGGTACACCGGCCTGTGGTCCGCGCTCCGCGCCAAGCAGCGCCACCCCGGGGCACGCGTCGTGCTGGTCGAGGCCCGCTCGGTCGGGTGGGCGGCGTCGGGCCGCAACGGTGGGTTCTGCGGGGCGAAACTCACCCACGGCCGCGAGAGCGGCCGCCCGCCGGACGCCCCGGACCGCCTCGACGAACCCGGCGAGCACGCCCTCCTGACCCGGCTCGGCCACGAGAACCTCGCGGCCATCGGGGCGACGGTGGACGCCCTGGGCCTGGACTGCCAGTGGGAACGCACCGGCATCGTGGACCTCGCGATCGAGCCGCACCAGATCGACTGGCTGCTCGACGCCGCCGCGCGGGCCGCCCGCAACGGCGCTCCGCACACCTTCCTCGACCGTGCGAAGATGCGCGCCGAGGTGGCGAGCCCTACCTATGAGGCCGGCCTGGTCCGGCCCGACGACGCCGCGCTCGTGCACCCCGCGCGGCTGGCCACGGAGCTGGCCCGGGCCGCGAGCGGGCTCGGCGTGGAGATCTTCGAGCACACCAGGGTGACCGACCTCGTCCCGCCGCGTCGTGGCGCGCACGACGTCGTGCTGCGCACGCTCTCATCCGGCGGCGAGGCGAGCGTGCGGGCCGACCGCGTGCTGCTCGGGACCAGCGCGTTCCCGACGCTGCTCCCGCGCTACCGCCACCACACGGTGCCCGTCTACGCGTCGGCGATCGCCACGGAGCCGCTGCCCGCCGACCTGCTGGGCGCCATCGGCTGGCGCGGCAGGCAGGGTCTCGCCGACCTGGCGAACCGGTCCCACCGCTACCGGCTCACGGCGGACGACCGCATAGTGTTCGGCGGCCACGACGCCGTCTACCACTACGGCGGTCGCATGAGCAGGACGTACGAGGACCGGCCCGCGACGTTCCGGCGGCTCACCGAACACCTCCTGACCACGTTTCCGCAGCTGGAGGGCATCCGGCTCACGCACAGGTGGTCGGGCACCATCGACACGGCCACCCGGCCGGGCGCGTACTTCGCGCAGGCCGCGGACGGTCGCGTGCAGCACAGCGGAGGGCTGGCAGGACTCGGCGTCGGCGCCGGCCACTTCGCCGCTCAGGTGATGCTCGACCGGCTCGACGTCATGGACGGCGCCCCCGACACCGAACGCACGACGCTCCGGACGGTGCGCCGGATGCCCGTGCCGTTCCCGCCCGAGCCGGTGGCTGCCGCCGGGATCCGGGCGACACGGCTGGCCCTGGACCGCGCAGACCACCAGAACGGACGACGCAACCTGCTGCTCCGGTCGCTCGACACGCTTGGCCTGGGGCTCGATACCTGATTGGCTGCTCGGACCGTCCGACGTCGAAGGAGCACACAGTGGCCACGCCCCCGGTCCCCGAGAACATCGCCAAGATCCTCGCCCAGCCGAACCCCGCCGTCATGGCGACCGTCCGGCCCGACGGCGCGCCCGTCTCCGTGGCGACCTGGTACCTGTACGAGGACGGCAGGGTGCTGCTCAACCTCGACGCCACCCGCAAGCGCCTGGAGCACCTGCGCGCGGACCCGCGCGTCTCCCTCACGGTGCTCGACGGCGACACCTGGTACCGCCACATCAGCGTCCAGGGCCGCGTGACGATCACGCCCGACGAGGACCTGGCCGGCATCGACCGGCTCGCGACCCACTACACGGGCAGCGCGTACCCGAACCGCGAGAACCCGCGGGTCGACGCGTGGATGGAGATCGAGTCCTACCACGCCTGGGGTTACTGACCTCAGCTGTCCTGGGGCACGCTCTGCGCGCCCGCGGCACCCAGCACGCGCCGCAGGTAGGTGTACGTCAGGTCGCCAGCGGCCTTGTCGTACTGCTCCTCGTAACCGTGCTTCGTGTACATCGCGAGGTTCTGCTTCGAGTCCTTGCCGGTGAAGACCCAGATCTCCTTGGTCTGCTCCGGCAGGTACGGGAGCACGGCGAAGAGCATCTCGGTGCCGATGCCGCGGGCCTGCTTGTCCGGCGCGACGGCAAGGCGGCCGAGCGTCGCCTTCTCGCCCTCGATCTCGACGCGTACCGAGCCGATCATCCGGTGGCCTTCCCACGCGCCGATGGTCACCACGTCGTCGCGGGCCAGGTCGTCCCGCAGCTCGGCGAGCGTCTGGGTCAGGGGCGGGATGTGCGGGTCGTCGTACAGCTGGGCCTCGGTCACGAACGCGGCGCGCCGCAACGTGAGGAGCTCGCCCGCGTGGTCGTCCTCGACCAGCGCGATCGTCGTGGTGGAGTTGCTCATGGGTCCATGGTGGCAGAGTTGGCGTGCCCGGGTCGACGGTGTTCGCGGTGCGGTCGTGTCAGTGGCTCCGCATAGATTCAGTGCATGGGGAGCTCAGGAGCCAAGCGGACGGCGGAGGACGGCGAGCGCATCGACGTGCGCTCCGCCGCCGGCCGGTTCGACGACTTCTCCGAGGTGGTCGGGGTCAAGAAGCCCGGTGGCGGGGGCTGCTGGTGCATGAGCTACCGGGACAGCCGGGTCCGCAACGACGAGCGCCCCGGCTACATGCGGGACCTCTGCGAGACCGAGCCCGGCCCCGGTGTGCTGGTCTACGTCGACGACGTCGTGGCGGGCTGGTGCTCGATCGCACCCCGTTCCACGTACCGCCGGCTCATGAACAGCCGCACCATCCCGTTCGTCGACGACCGGGACGCCTGGGTGGCGGTGTGCTTCGTGGTCCGCGCGGGGTACCGCAAGCGGGGACTCATGCACCACCTCCTCGCCGGGGCCGTGGAGCACGCCCGGGCGCACGGCGCCGAGGTGGTCGAGGGCTACCCGGCCGACGTCGGCCCGGACCGCGTCGACGTGATCAGCGGCTACGTCGGGACCGTGCGGATGTTCGAGGAGGCGGGCTTCGAACGCGCGGCCGAGACGAGCGGCGTCAGCGGCGGTCGACGGCGCTGGGTGATGCGCAAGGAGCTCGTCGTGGACGGCGGAGCCGCCCCGGCCGTGGCGGGTTAGCCTGACCGCGTGAACGACGCGACCGCAGCCACGCACTGGATCCTCACCCTGTCCTGCCCGGACCAGCCGGGAATCGTGCACGCGGTGGCGGGAATGCTCGCCGAGCACGGCGGCAACATCACCGAGTCGCAGCAGTTCGGCGACCCGACGTCCGGCCTGTTCTTCATGCGCGTGCAGGTCGAGTCGACGGCGTCCCGCGACGAGCTCACCACCGCGATGACGCAGGTGGCCGGCCGGTTCGCGATGACCTGGACGCTCGACGTCGTCGGCAGGCGGATCCGCACGCTGATCATGGTGTCCAAGGCCGCGCACTGCCTCGTCGACCTCCTGTACCGGGAGCGCTCGCAGCGCATGCCGATCGACGTCGTCGGCGTGGTGGGCAACCACCGCGACCTGGAGGACATCGCCACGTTCTACGGCAAGCCGTTCCACCACGTGCCGGTCACCAAGGACACCAAGCCCGAGGCCGAGGCGACGCTGCGCGGCCTGGTCAAGGAGCTGGACGTCGAGGTGGTCGTGCTGGCCCGGTACATGCAGATCCTGTCGGACGAGCTGTGCCGCGACCTGAGCGGGCAGATCATCAACATCCACCACTCGTTCCTGCCGTCGTTCAAGGGCGCGGGGCCGTACCGGCAGGCGCACGACCGCGGCGTCAAGATCATCGGCGCCACGTCCCACTACGTGACCGGCGACCTCGACGAGGGCCCGATCATCGAGCAGGACGTCGAGCGCGTCGACCACTCCCGCACGGTCGAGGACCTGGTGGGCATCGGCGAGGACGTCGAGCGGCGCACGCTCGCGCGCGCCGTCCGCTGGCACGCGGAGCGCCGGGTGCTGATGGACGGGCGCCGCACGGTCGTCTTCCGCTGAGGGGCTTGGCCAGGGCGAGTGATCGGCAGATGGCCAGGTGATCGGCAGTCCGAGCTACCGATCACCTGACAATCTGCCGACTACCAGAATCAGCTGGCGCCAGCCGACCCGGCCCCGCGCCGTCAGCCCTTGACCGCGCCCGCCAGGGCGAACGCCGAGCCCGAGATTCGCGTGACCAGGACGTACAGGCCCAGGACCGGAGCCGCGTAGAGCAGCGAGTACGCCGCGAGCTGGCCGTACGCGACCGACCCGTACTGCCCGAAGAACGCGAAGATGCTCACGGCCGCCGGCTGCTTCTCCGGAGAGAGCAGCAGCACGAACGGGACGAAGAAGTTCCCCCACGCCTGCACGAACACGAAGATGAACACCACCGCGATGCCCGGCCGCATGAGCGGGAGCACCACGCGCCGGAGCGCCTGCATCGCCGACGCGCCCTCGGTCCAGGCGGCCTCCTCGAGCGAGATCGGCACGGAGTCCATGAAGTTCTTCGTCATCCAGATCGCCATGGGCAGCGAGGTCGCCGCCATGAAGAAGATGGTCCCCGGCAGCGAGTCCAGCAGGTTGAGCTGCACGAACAGCGCGTACACCGGGACCATGATCGCCGTGATCGGCAGGCAGGTGCCGAACAGCACCGAGTACAGGAAGTACTTGCCGAACCGCATGCGGTAGCGCGACAGCGGGTAGGCCGCGAGCACCGCCACGACCACCGTGATGGCCCCCGAGCCCGCGGACAGCACGAACGCGTTCCACAGCGGCAGCCAGGTCAGCTCCGGCGTCAGGATCGCGGAGAAGTTGGCGGTCGTCACGGCGTCGGGCAGGCCGAAGGAGAGCGTCGCCTCCGCGTCGAACGACGCGACGAGCACCCAGGCCATCGGGAGCACGAACAGCAGCGCGATCACGAGGAGCACGAGGTTCGCCGCCACCTTGGTGGCCTTGACGCGTGGTCCCGCCAGCCGGCCGACGCCGCCCCTGGCCGGTGCGGCGGGCCTCGTCATCGTGTCCGTCATCAGTCCACCTCCGGTCGGAGCGCGCGGATGTAGATCACGGAGAAGACCGCGCCCACGATGATCATCACCGTCGCGATGGCCGTGCCGTAGCCGACCTGCGCGAACTTGAACGCCTCCTGGTACGCCAGGATCGGCAGCGTCGAGCTGTCGGTGCCCGGACCGCCGCCCGTCATCACGTAGATCAGCGTGAACACGGAGAGGGTCTGCAGCGTCGTGAGCATGAGGTTGGTCGAGATGCTGCGCCGGATGACGGGCAGGGTCACCCAAGCGAGCCGCTGCATCCCGTTCGCGCCGTCGAGCTGGGCGGCCTCGGTGAGCTCCGGCGGCACCTCGGCGAGCGCCGCCGAGTAGACCATCATCGAGAAGGCGGTGCCGCGCCAGATGTTCGCGAGGATCACCGCGAGCATCGGGGTGGAGTAGAGCCAGTCGGGCCCGGTGATCCCGATGCCGCCGAGCATGGCGTTGAGCGTGCCCTCGGAGTGGAAGAACGCGTACGCGGCGAACGCGGCGACGATCTCGGGCAGCACCCAGGCGGCGACCACCACCGTCGAGGCGATGGACCGCACGGGTTTGACCGCCGAGCGCAGCAGCCCGGCGAGCATGATGCCCATGACGTTCTGCCCGACCACCGCGGAGAGGAAGACGAACACGACGGTCAGCCACAGCGACTTCGGGAAGTCCGGGTCGCCGAACAGGGCGGTGTAGTTGTCGAGCCCTATCCACTCCGGGTTCAGTGCGGCGGGTCCGGTGAGCGCGGCGTTCGTGAACGAGCCGTAGAACGACCACACCACCGGGCCGAGCATGAAGAGCACGAGCAGGACGACGGCGGGCGCGAGTGGGATCACCCGCGCCGCGCCGCGTGATGTGACGGCCACGGGTCAGCCCTGGATCGTGTTCTCTTCGCCGACGATGCCGGTGACGGCCTCGTCGTAGACCGCAGCCGCCTCCTCAGGCGTCTGCTGTCCGGTCATCACGGACTCCATCGCGACCATGATCTCGTTGGAGACCTTCGGGTAGTCCGAGGTGGCGGGCCGGAAGTGGGTGACGTCGACGAGGCCGGTGAAGAACTCGGTGGTCGGGTTGGTCTTCGTGTACTCGGGGTCCTCCGCGACGTCGGTCCGCACGGCGATCTGGCTGTTCGCGACGTCGAACCAGAGGGAGTTCTCGCGGTTCAGGGCCATCGAGATGAACTCGAACGCCGCGTCCGGGTTCTTGGAGCCGGACCCCATGGCGAGGGTCCAGCCGCCGGACATGCTCACGGCACCCGGCTCGGCGCCGTCCTGGGTCGGCATGGGCGCGGCGCCCATCTTCTCGGACCACTCGGGCCACGGCGCGACGCCGGACTCGAGCCAGTTGCCGGCCACCCAGGAGCCGTCGAGCGCGATGCCGACCTTGCCCTCGGGCAGCCACTCGGCCTGGACCGTGTTGCCGATGTTGGTGTCGAGCGCCTGCTGCGGCGTCGGCGCGAGGCCCTCGGTGAACACGGTCTGGACGAAGCCCAGGGCGTCGACGAAGCCCTGCGAGCCGAGCACCCACTTGCCGTCCTCGTAGAGGGTGTCGCCCGTGCCGTACAGCAGCATCTCGAAGCCCTGCATGACCGCCGCCTCGCCCTGCGGCTTGCCGGAGTACATGTTGAACGGCACGACGTCGGGGTCGGACGCCTTGATGGCCCTGGCCGCCTCGAGCAGCTCGTCCCAGGACTTCGGCGCCCAGTCCTCCGGCAGGCCCGCCTTCGCGAGCACGTCCTTGTTGAACCAGAGACCGCGGGTGTCGGTACCCATGGAGACGCCGTAGGTCTTGCCGTCGTCGCCCGCGCCGGCTTCCTTGGCGCTGTCGACGAACTGGTCCCACTCGTCCCACTCGGCGAGATAGTCGTCCAGCGGCTGGAGGTATCCGGCCTCGACGTCGGACTTGATCATGTACGTGTCCTCGTACATGACGTCGGGTGCGGTGCTGGGCGACCGGTTCATCAGCGCGAGCTTCGTGAAGTAGTCGTTCTGCTGTGCCTCGATGGGCACGAGCTCGACGGTGACGTCCGGGTTCGCCTTCTCGAAGTCGGCCTTGACGTCCTTGAACAGCTCGTCCGCCTGCGTGAAGTTGCCGAACTTCTGGTAGGCGACCTTGATCGTGCCGTCGTCGGAGCCGCCTCCGCCCGAGCCGCAGGCACCGAGCGAGAGGGCGAGTGCCACTGCCGTGACGGGTGCGATGAAGAATCGTGCCGTGCGCATGAAGCTCCCTTGCGTCGTGCGAAGTCCGGCAGCACTGCCGGACCAACTCAGGCACACGATTCACCCCCGACGGGTCAGAGTCAAGGGCTGATTGTCAGCGCTGTCAGCCAGACCGCGCCACAACCGCGGACTTGTCGGCGACTCGCGTCGCCGACAAGTCCGCGGTCGGGTGGTCAGCCTCGGGCGTCGGTCAGGACGGCGACGGTCCTGGCGGGGACCGTGACGGTCCCGTCCGCCGCGTCCCACTTCGTCTCCCGTACGACGGCGTCCACCCCGCGCGCCTGCACCCGCGAGAGGGCGTAGTCACGGCCCGCTAGCTCGGGCACCTCCACCGTGACTGACGTCGGCGACGCGTTGAACACCACGAGCACCCCGTCCAGCCGCCGGTCGACGTCGGACGAGCCCGCGAGGTCGTCGATCGACATCGTGATCACGCCCGGGACCGCGTCCGGACCGGAACCGGGGAACGTCACCTTGTCCCGGATCAGCTCGGCGGAGCCCAGCCGGAACAGGTCCGTCGAGTGCCGCAGCTCCAGCAGCTCGCTCGCCTGTGCCGACGCGAACGCGATGTCGTCCGGGGTGGGCTTGAGCGCGGGGTCGGCCAGGAGCGGGGCCTGGAGCGGCCACTTGTCCTCGTTGTCTGCCGCCATCGGCAGGCCCCGCCCGAACCCGTTGTCCCGCCCCGACCAGTCGATGGCGTTGAACCAGTCCCCGGAGTCGTACGAGTTGCGGTCCAACGACTTGGAGCGCAGCAGGTCGGTGCCCGCGTGCCAGAACGACGGCGACTGCGACAGCGCGGCAGTCGCGAGCGAGACCGTGTTCATCCGGACCCGGTCCGTCATCGGGGTGTCCGCCGGCAGCTTGAGCGTGAGCAGGTCGAACAGCGTCTCGTTGTCGTGCGCGTCGACGTAGGTGACCACCTCCTCGGGCGAGTCCGCGTACCCCGCCGGCGAGCCCCGGTAGTCCAGCTCGTCGCCCCTGACCCGCTCCCCCGATGAGGTGATGACCTCGTAGGAACGCAGGTTGCCGGCCAGCCCGAGCTTCACGAGGTCGCTCTGGTGGGCCAGGTCGGCCGCCTCGTCGGCCCCGCCGTCGTTGACGGTCGCCGGGTCACCGAGCCGTGCGTCCCTGCCGTTCGGGTCGGTGAACAGCCCGGTTCCGAAGCCCTGCGTGAAGAGGGAGGCGCCGTCGACCGGCGAGCCGCCGTGGACGGCGTCGCGCAGGCGGTCGCTGAACGTGCCGATGCCCGTGCCGCCGAGCTGACCCTGCGTGGCCTGCTCGAACCGCGCGTTGTCGGCCACCTCGCCGAAGTTCCAGCCCTCGCCGTACAGGTAGACGCTCTTGCCGTCCACGCCGTCACGCCGGAGGGTGAGCTCGTCCAGGGCCGCCCGGACCGCCTCCATGTTCTCCCGGGAGTGGTGCCCCATGAGGTCGAACCGGAACCCGTCCACGCGGTAGTCGCGGGCCCAGGTGACCACCGAGTCCACCATCAGCTTCTGCGCCATGGCGTGCTCCGTGGCGACGTTCTGGCAGCAGGTGCTGGTCTCGACGGCGCCGCTGACCGGGTTCTGCCGGTGGTAGTAGCCGGGCACCACGCGGTCCAGCACCGACTTGGGGTCCTGGCCCGATGCCGCGGTGTGGTTGAACACCTGGTCGAGCACCACCTGCAGACCGGCCCGGTGCAGGTTGCCGACCATCGAGCGGAACTCCGCGACGCGCTTGCCGCCCTCGGCCTCGACGGCGTAGGAGCCCTCCGGCGCCATGAAGTGGTACGGGTCGTAGCCCCAGTTGAAGGCGTCCTGCCCCTGGATCTCCGCGACGGCAGTCTGCTGCTCCTCGCTGTCCGGGGCGAAGCCCGACAGGTCGCCGGTCGTGGCCTGTACTGCACGGTCCTCGGGGATGGAGGCGATGTCGAACGTGGGCAGCAGGTGCACGGTGGTCAGGCCGGCGTCGCCCAGTGAGCGCAGGTGCCTCATCCCGTCGGAGCGGCCTGCGCCGAACGCTCCGTACGTGCCGCGCAGACGCTCGGGCACCGTCTCGTCAGTGATCGAGAAGTCGCGCACGTGCAGCTCGTAGATCGTCTGGTCCACCGGGTTCTCGACGACCGGTGCGGGCGTCGAACGCCAGACCTTGGGCCGCCAGTCGGCCGCGTCGAGGTCCACCGCCACCGAGTGGGTGGAGTCGAGCGTGAGGCCCACCGAGTAGGGGTCGGTCACCACGTTGGTCTCGACCTGCCCGGTGCTCGGCACGTACACCTCGACGGCGTACCGGTACCGGGCCCCCTGCCAGCTCTTCCGGTGGGCGAGACCCCGCCCGCCGTCGTAGGTCCACGCGCCGTCACGCTGGCGCCTCATCTCGAAGGTGCGCGGCTCGGCGTCGAGCGACGTCCCGGCAGCCCAGGCCTGCAGCGTCACCGCGCGGGCCGTCGGGGCCCACAGCGCGAACGACGCGCGCTCCCCAGCCCGCCACGTCACGCCCAGGGGGCGGTCGGTGGCGAACAGGTCGTCCAGCACCCCCGGAATCTGGACGCCCGTCGCCGCGGTCAGGGTCTCGCCGTCGTGCCGGGTCAGTCGGAGCGCGCCCCGCAGGGCCGACGCCGCCGCGGCGCGGTCCATGCCCTCGACCTCCAGGGCGAGGTGCTCGGCCAGGTGCGGGAAGTCCTCGGCCACGTCCGCGGGGACCTGCCCCGGAACCAGGGTGTACGACGTCGGATCCTCCGGGTCGCCGGTCTCCAGAGCCCACCGGTCACCGGCGCCGAAGTCCTGCGCTGGCACGAGGACCAGGCCCTCGCGCACCCAGTGCGCCGCCTGCTGCCCCTCCCCCGGCGTTCCCGGGGTGCCGACCTGGACGGTGGGCACCTTGGTCTCCGGGTCCCAGGTGAAGGTCACCGGGCCGCCACCCGTGGAGTACGGGATGTTGGCGCCGTCGCGCACGCCGTCGGCACCGTAGTTCTCCGCCCAGGAGCCGTTCAGCGCGACCTTGAACTCGTACGAGCCGGCGGGCAGCTCGAACGTGCCGGTGTAGGTGCCGTCGTCGGCGAGCGTGAGGCGCGCGGCCTCGCAGTCCGGGGTCCAGTCGCCGGCGCAGCCCATCTCGCTGTTGTGCGAGCCGGCGACGGCGACCATGTCGATCTCGGGGTCGGTGCCGTCGTCCACCACGCCGCTCACGTCGACGCCCACCGAGGCGTAGGAGCTGGCGGCGGCGCGGTCGCCGTCGGCGTCCTGGGTCACCGTGCGGTACTCGACGAGGGTGCCGTCGGGCAGGTCCGCGCCGTTGGCGCTCACGTCGTGGAACACCCGCGGGGTCGTGTCCTCGGCGGTGCCGAGGTGCTGCCACTCGTCCGTGCCGACCGCACGCCAGGCGAAGGAGGTCTCGGCCCAGGCGTCGTCGATGCCCGCGGCGACCGGGGCGACGCCCGACAGTGCGGCACCCGGCCGGGCGCTCGTACCCGGGACGACGGTGACGGCTCCCGCGGACTCGGCGCCCACAGTCCGGTCGGCGACCAGCACGACGGCGGAGCGCGCCGGGACGGTCAACGTGACCGCGCCGTCGGCGTCCGCGGTGACCGTGGTCTCCGTGCCGTACAGCGGGGCGAACGTCGCACCCGGCGTGAGGGAGTCGAACGTGACCGTCCGCTCCCCGCCCGCGTTGTTCGCGGCGACCAGGTGCTCGACCTGTTCGTCGCGGTGCACGCGCGAGAACGCGTAGACGCCCGCGCCGTCGGCGGCGTACCGCTCGATCTGGGCGCCCGTGGCGAGCGCGGGGTGGTCCTCGCGCAGGTCGGCGAGCGCCGCGATGTGCTCGTAGAGCGGCGCGTCGGTGCCGTACCGGTCGACGCTCCCGGCCTGCTCCCCCGTCACCAGGGGCTGGTTCGCGTACTCGTCGACCTGCGTGGCGAAGAGTGTCTGCCGGGCGTCCTTGTCGCCGCCGGCGCCCGCGAAGCCCTGCTCGTCGCCGTAGTAGACCACCGGCTGGCCGCGCGTGAGGTACATCAGCTCGTGGGCCAGCTCGTCGCGTGCCAGCGGGTCGTCGGAGCCCGCGAGCATGTAGCCGACGCGCCCCATGTCGTGGTTGCCGAGGAACGTCGGCAGCGCGGCGGGGCTGCTGTCCGGCGTCGTGTACAGGTCGTCGGACGCGTACAGGTCCGCGAGCCGCTGCGCGCTGTTGCCGCTCGCGTAGCTGGTGGCGGCGGACTGGAACGAGAAGTCGAGCACGGAGCTCATGTCCGTGCGGCGCACGTAGGGGGAGGTCTTGGCGGCGTCGGCGTCGTACACCTCGCCGAACGTGAAGAACTCGTCCTTGCCCTGGGCGTGGGCGTACTCCTCGATCTCGGTCGACCACTCCTCCCAGAACTCGAAGTTCACGTGCTTGACCGTGTCGATGCGGAACCCGTCGATGCCGAGGTCGATCCACGCCTTGTAGATCTCCTCGAAGCCGTCGACGACGGTCGGGTGCTCGGTCATGAGGTCGTCCAGGCCGCTGAAGTCGCCGTAGGTGACTGACTCGCCCTCCCACGTCGAGTTGCCCCGGTTGTGGTACAGCGTGGGGTCGTTGAGCCAGGCGGGAACCTTCACGTCCTGGTCGGCGGGGTCGATCACCGGCGTGTACGGAAAGCTGGTGGCGGCGTCGAGCTCGGGGAAGCTGCCCGTGCCCGCGTGGTCGGCCGGGTCGAACGGGTTGCCGGCGGCGTCCGTGTACGGGGCGGTGGCCTGGTCCACGTAGTCGTAGGTGCCCTCGGCGTAGTCGACTACGTCGGCCGTGTGGTTGGTGATGATGTCGAAGTAGACCTTGAGACCGCGCGCGTGGGCGTCGTCGATCAGCGCCTCGAGCTCGGCGTTGGTGCCCAGGTGCGGGTCGATGCGCGTGAAGTCGGTGATCCAGTAGCCGTGGTACCCGGCGCTCACGTCCGCGCCCTCGCCTTGAACGGGGCGGTTGAGGAAGCTGGGGGTGAGCCAGATCGCCGTGGTGCCCAGGTCCTCGATGTAGCCGAGGTTCTGGCGCAGGCCCGCGAGGTCACCGCCCTGGTAGAAACCCTTGTCGGTGGGGTCGAAGCCGGTGGTGAGCCGGTCGCCCGTCAGGCCGCCCTCGTCGTTGGCCGGGTCGCCGTTGGCGAACCGGTCGGTCATCACGAAGTAGAAGCGCTCGTCGCTGCCCGGCTGGCGGACGGGCGCGCGCACGAGGGCGCCGTCCTGCTCGGTGTACTCGCCCGCGAGGGTGAGCGGGGTCAGGGCGGTGCGGTGGGTGGCGTCGTCGTAGGTGACGCGGAGGGTCGCGGGGCCTTCGAGGTGGAGCGGGGCGTTGTCCTGGCCGCCGTCGCGGCCGTAGGACTCGTCCCACGCGTCGTCCAGCGCGACCTTGTACTCGTAGGTGCCCGCCGGGAGCTCGAAGTCGGCGACGAACGTGCCGTCGCCCTGGGCGACGAGCTCCGTCTCGGCACACGCGGGATCCCAGTCGGCGGCGCAGCCGAGCTCGTCCTGGAGGCTGCCCACGAGGGCGGCCGTGCGATCCGCCGCCTCGGTCGTGGTGCCGGACGTCGAGGCTGTGGCCGACGTCGACGCGGCGAGCCCGATGGATGTCACCAGGGTTACCGCGACGGCGGCAGCGCCTAGCTGTGTTGGGCGCAGGCGCGCGGTGCGATACATGGATGACCCCTTCGTCGTCCGAACCCCATGATGAACCGATCGCGACTGTAACGCTTGCAGAAGTTTGCAGCAAGGTTCGCTGACGACCAATCGGCCGGTCGCTCACCATGTCGTCAGAGCGGGAGCTTGAAGCCCTCGTGCGACTGCTCGTAGCCGAGGCCCCGGTAGAACCGGTGCGCCTCGGGCCGTTGCTTGTCCGAGGTGAGCTGGGCCAGGGCGCAGCCCCGCGCTCGGCCGCGCTCGTGGGCGTGCTCCATCAGCCGCCGGCCGATGCCCTGGCCCCGCAGCGCGCGGTCCACCCGCACGGCCTCGACCAGCAGCCGTGACGCACCGTTGCGCGAGATCCCCGGGATGAACGTCAGCTGCATGACGCCGATCACCTCGCCGTCGAGCTCGGCCACGATCAGCTCGTTGTCCGGGCTCGCGGCGATCGCCTCGAACCCTCTGACGTGCGGCTCTCCGTAGCTGCCGGTGCGGCGGGCGGCCACGGCGTCGTCGGCGATGAGCTCGACGACGCGTTCGAGGTCGTCGCGCTTCGCCTCGCGAAAGATCATTTCCATGGATGTCACCCTACGATCGAGGGGTTGTCCCGTTCCCCGAGAGGCGCATCTTCCGTGACCAGCTCCCCCTTGTCCGCCGGCCAGGACGCTACCCCGCGCAGCTCGTGGATCGCGCTCGCCGTGCTCATCCTCGGCGTCTCGATGGCCCTGCTCGACACGACCATCGTCAACGTCGCGCTGCCGACCATCCGCACGTCCCTCGACGCGTCCGAGGGCACCCTGTCCTGGATCATCTCCGGGTACGCGCTCGCCTACGGCCTGGCCCTCATCCCTGCCGGCCGGGTCGGTGACCGGGTGGGCCACAAGTGGGTGTTCGTCGTGGGCCTCGCCGGGTTCACGCTCGCGAGCCTGTGGTGCGGGCTCGCGGACGGCGCCACCGAGCTGATCATGGCCCGTGTGGTGCAGGGCCTGTGCGGCGGCATCTTCTTCCCGGCGGTGACGGCGCTGATCCAGCTCATGTTCGCGGGCCGCACGCGCGGCAAGGCGTTCGCGGTGATGGGCGCGGCGATCGGGTTCTCCACGGCGCTCGGGCCGATCGTCGGCGGCCTGCTCATCGAGGCGTTCGGCGAGAACGAGGGCTGGCGCTCGATCTTCTTCGTCAACCTGCCGTTCGGGGTCATCGCCGTCGCCGCGGCGATCGTGCTGCTGCCCCGCATCGTCGTGGGCGCCACGTCGCGCGGGGTCGACGTCGTGGGGCTGCTGCTGATCTCGGTCGCCCTCGTCGCCGTGCTCGTGCCGCTGATCGAGGGCGAGGACGCCGGCTGGCCGTGGTGGACCTGGACGTCGCTGGTGGGCGGCCTGCTGCTGCTCGTGGCGTTCGCCTTCTGGGAGCGCCGGGTCGCGGGCCGCGGCGGCAGCCCGCTCGTGCCGCCCCGTCTGTTCGCCCACGCCGCGTTCACCGGCGGCGTGATCCTCGCGCTGGTCTACTTCGCGGCCTTCACCAGCATCTTCTTCACGATCTCGATCTTCTGGCAGTCGGGGCTGGGCCACTCGGCGCTGGCGTCGGGGATCGTGTCGGTGCCGTTCGCCATCGGGTCGATCGTCGGTGCGTCGCAGAGCGAGCGCCTGGCGCACCGCCTGGGCCGGTCGGTGCTCGTGATCGGCACAGGCATGGTCGCGCTCGGGCTCGTGTCGCTGTGGCTGGTGCTCTGGCTGGTGCCAACCGGCGACCTGACGCACTGGACCCTTGCCGCGCCCCTGCTGGTCGGCGGTATCGGCAGCGGACTGTTCATCGCACCGAACGCCCAGTTCATCGTCGCGACCGTGGACCGCGACCAGGCCGGCGCGGCGTCCGGCGTGATCGGCACCATGCAGCGTGTCGGCTCGGCGGCGGGCATCGCCGTCGTCGGCTCGGTGCTCTTCGGGTCGCTCACGTTCCCGCCCGGACGCCCGACGCCCGAGGTGGTCGCCGACGCCTTTGCGCATGCCGCGACGATGGCGATGGCGACGAGCGCCGCGCTCGCCGTGGCGGCGTTCCTGCTGGTCTTCACGCTGCCGCGCCGGGTCGACGAGCGGGTGCGGCCCGCCTAGCGGGGATCCCGGCGGCGCAGAAGACCACCCCCGCCAACCCTGGCGCGCCGCAGACGGCGGCCGGTACGTTCCGGCCATGGCGGTCGCGTCCGCACCACCCGGCCCTGGCTCGCTGTCGACGCGCCCGCCCGACGTCCTGCCCGCCGTCGCCTGGGCTCCGGTGCGCGCGGCGGTACTGGTCCTCGGCGTGCTGCTGACCGCAGTCAGCACGCAGTACGGGTACCACCGGGACGAGCTGTACTTCCGCATGCTCGACCCGGCCTGGGGATATGTGGACCAGCCGCCGCTCACCCCCTGGATCGCGCGGACGTTCGCCGACCTGTTCGGCGACACGCTGCTGGTCATGCGGGTGCCCGCCACGCTGGCGCACCTCGCCGCGATCATCGTGATCGCGCTCGTCGCGCGCGAGCTGGGCGGGCGCACCGGCGCGCAGGCCTTGGCCGCCTGGGGTTACGGGACGGCGGCGATCCCGCTGGCGTTCGGGCACACGTTCCTCACCGCGAGCCTGGACCTCGTCGTCTGGCCGGCGGTGCTGCTGTGCGTGATCCGGGCCGTGCGGCGCGACCCACGCTGGTGGCTGGCCGCAGGGCTGGTCACGGGTGTCGCCATGTACAACAAGCTGCTGGTGGCGGCGCTGGTCGGCGCACTGGTGCTGGGACTGCTGGTCGCGTGGCCGTGGCGGTCGCTCCGTACGGCGCGCGGGACTGCCCCGGCGGGAGGCCCGGACGCCGTCGTCCGCTGGCCGCTCGCGACACCCTGGCCCTGGGCGGGTGCGGCCGTCGCGCTGCTGGTGGGACTCCCGAACCTCCTCTACCAGGCCACGAACGGGTGGCCGCAGCTCGCGATGGGCGCGGCGCTCGGCGAGAACAACGCCGCGGACGTGCGGGCCGAGATGTGGCTGTTCCAGCTGCTCACCCTCGGACCACCGCTCGCGCTCGTGTGGCTGGTCGGGCTGTTCTGGTTGTGGCGGCGTCGGCCGACACTGCGGTTCCTGGTGGTCGCGTACCCGGTGCTGCTGGCGTTCACCTACTCCGCCGGTTCGCAGACGTACTACGCGACGGGCCTGCTCGCGGTCCTCTTCGCCGCCGGCTGCGTCCCGGTCGCGGCATGGGCCCGGACGGCGTGGCGGCGGGTGGCCGTCGCGGCGGTCGTGCTGTTCAACGCGGCGGCGTGCCTGGTCATCAGCCTGCCCCTGGTGCCCGTCGAGGACCTGGCCGAGACGCCGGTCGCCGATATCAACGCGTCGGCCCAGGACGCCGTCGGCTGGCCGGAGTACGTGCGGCAGATAGCCGACGTGCACGGCGCTCTGCCCGAGGCGGACCAGGACCGGGCGGTGGTCCTCACGCAGAACTACGGCGAGGCCGGGGCGGTGGACCGGTACGGTCCGGCGCTCGGCCTGCCGCCGGCGTACTCGGGGCACAACGAGCTGTGGGAGTACGGTCCGCCGCCGGAGTCGGCGAGCATCGCGCTGGTCGTCACGGAGGCGCCCGGCGCCTGGGGTGACCGGTTCGCGGAGTGCGCCGTCCAGGGACAGCTCGACAACGGCGTCGACGTCGACAACGAGGAACAGGGCGTGGCGGTGCTGGTGTGCCGCGAGCCGGTGGGCGGCTGGGCCTCGCTGTGGCCTGAGCTGAAGCACCTGGACTGACGCTCCACCCAGCCCCGCCGGGTGCCGGGCGCGCCCTTCGCGCCCGGCACCGGCACTCGTCAGTCGTCAGCCGTCAGCCGGCGAGGTGGCTCCACCTCGCCGCGAGGCCGGCCCACGGCCCGACCTCGGCGACCTTTCCGTCCACCAGCACCACCACACGGTCGGCGCGGGCGAGGGCCGCACGCTTCGACGTCGCGCCGACCACCGTGGTGCCTCGCTCACGCAGGGCGGTCCACAGCTCGATCTCGGTCGAGGCGTCCAGCGCGCTGGAGACGTCGTCGGCCAGGAGCAGCTCCGTGTCCGCGGCGAGCGCCCGCGCGAGCGCGAGCCGTTGCACCTGCCCGCCCGACAGGCGCACACCCCGGTGCCCCACCAGCGCGTGCGGGCCGCCGGCCTCCTCCATGTCCTGCGCGAGCCGTGCGCCCTGGACGGGGCCCACGATGTCGCGGGCGTGGTCGAGCCGCACGTTGTCCGAGAACGTGCCGGACAGCACGCGCGGCACCTGGGCCACGTGCGCCACCTGGCCCGGGCGCAGGAACGCCTGGGCGTCCGTCACCTCCGTACCGTTCCACCTGACCTCGCCGGTGTGCTCCATGAGGCCGGCCAGGGAGGACAGCAGCGACGACTTGCCCGAGCCGACCTGGCCCAGGAGCAGCACGAGCTCGCCGCGCCTGATCTCGAGATCGACGTCGGAGACGCCGATCGTGCCGTCGTCGTGCACGGCCGTCAGGTCGCGCAGCTCCAGGCGGTCCAGGGGTTCGCGCCGGGTGGGCTCGGGAGCGGGCGCGGTGCCTGTCACGAGGTCGACGCCGCGCTGCCGCGACACGAGGTCGGTGCCGCCGGCGAACCGGGCCGTGGCGACCTGCCAGGCCCGGGTACCGGGGGCCTCCGTGACGACTGCCCCCGCCACGACACCGAACCAGGCGAAGCCCATCACGGCGCTCGCCACGAGCAGCGTCGTGGCCAGGTCCCACCGGTCCGTGAGGAAGAACGACCACGCGGCGACGACGCCCGCGTACAGGGTCACGAGCGGCACCGAGTCGAGGACCGCCTGCACCCGGTGCTCGAAGATCGCCGCTGTCACGCGGCCTGCGTCGACCTCGCCGAGGTGCCGGCGCACGTCGGGCGTGCGGGCGGCGAGCTTGACCGTGCGCGCCGAGTCGAGCGCCGAGACCAGGGCGCGGCCGAACCGCGCACGCGCGGCGGAGGAACCCGCGGCCGACCGGCCGGCGATCGGCCGGCCGATGGCCGAGGCCAGTGCCGACACGACCATGACCGCCAGCAGGACGGCGCCCGCGGTCCACGTACCGCTGATCAGCGCGGTGACCGCGACGATCGCGAGGCCGTTGACGAAGTCGACCCAGCGGTCCGCGTACCGCACGAACCGGTCGGCATCCATGGACCGGGCCACGACCTCGCCGGGCGGCGTGGCCGGGAGCCGGTACTGCCGGGTCTGGCCGTGCATGACGGACATCCGGATCCGCAGCAGCACCTCGACCCACCAGCGCGGGTACACACCCAGCGCGCGGGAGATGAACAGCGGCTGCATCACCAGCAGCACGGCGAGCGCGACCAGCAGGTTCACCGGCAGCTCGCCGGTGCCGACGCGCTCGACGGTGCGGCCCCACAGGAATCCGGTGACCGCGCCCTGCGCCGCCACCAGGCTGGCCAGGAGGAACAGGACGGCGCCGAACAGGCCCCACTTGGGGCGGACGAACAGCGCGTGCAGCACGCCCCGCGCGAGGCTCGGTCCGGTGCCCGGCTCGGGCAGGTCGGGCGGTGTCCCGGCCCGTCGGCGTCCGCCGACGGCGTCGGGTTCTGCCGTGGCGGTGTCGCCCGTGGCAGCGGCTGTGCCGGGCTCAGCCGTTGCCGCTTCGGGCGCGGCGACCGTCTGGGCCCGCGTCTCGGCAGCGGCGTCGGTCTCGCCGTCCGCCGAGGCGGCGTCGAGCGACCCGTCGCTGGCCCCGGCCTCGAGCAGCGTGCGGAACGGACCGGGCACACGAGCGAGCTCGGCGCGCCGCCCCTGCTGGACCACGCGGCCGTGGTCGAGCACGGCGACCAGGCCGGCGCGCTCGATGGTGCCGAGCCGGTGCGCGATGAGCACACCGGTGCGCCCGGTCAGCAGCCGGTCCGACGCCGCCACCACGCGCGCCTCGGTGAGCGGGTCCATGCGCGCGGTCGCCTCGTCGAGGACGACGAGCTGCACGTCGCGCACGAGGAGCCGCGCGAACGCGACGAGCTGCTCCTCACCGGCCGACAGGGTGGTACCGCCCGGCCCGAGGAGGGTCTCCAGACCGTCGGGCATGCCCTCGACCCAGTCGGTCAGGCCGAGCTCACGCACCGCACCCTCGATGTCGGCCCGCGGCACGTCGGCGAACAGTGCGATGTTCTCCGCGAGCGTCCCCGCGATGATCTCGGTGCGCTGCGTGACGACGCCCACGGCGCCGCGCAGCTTCTGCAGGTCCAGGTCGCGCACGTCGGCACCGCCGAGGAAGACCGAACCGGGGTCCGGCTCCACGGCACGCGACATCAGCGCGGCCAGCGTCGACTTGCCCGAGCCGGTGCGGCCCACGAGCGCGATCGTCTCCCCCGCGGGTACGGACAGGTCGACGCCGCTCAGCGCGAACGTGCCCTCCGCGTAGGCGAAGGTCAGGTCCCGCACCTCGAGCCCGAGCGGCCCGCCGGGCAGGTCGTCGCCGCCGTCGGGCTCCGGCTCGACCGCGAGCATCTGGCGGATGCGCAGCACCGCGCCGAGGCCCTCCTGGATGTCCGGCAGGTGGTGCACGAGGTTGTCCATCTGGCCCACGAACATCGCCGTGACCAGGAACAGCGTGACCAGCTGGTCCACCGACAGGCCACCACCCGAGGCCACCACCGCACAGACGACGGCGGTCCCGGCCAGCAGGGCGTACATCACCAGTCCGGCGCGCCGCAGCAGCTTCTCCTCGACGCGCACCACCGCGCGGAACTTGTCGTGCACGACCGCCGAGAGCTGCGCGACCCGCCGCACGGCGAACGCCTGACCCAGGCTGGTCCGCAGGTCGTTCCGGGCGGCCACGGCCTCCTCGAAGGCCGCGGCGTGGTCGGTCCACGCCGCCTCTTCGATCACCTTGCGGCGCGAGATCTCGCCGAGCAGGGGCCGGGTGAGCAGCGCGACGATGCCACCGAGCACCGGGAACAGAAGCCAGGCCGGCCACCAGGTCACGCCGGCGATGATCCACATGGGAACGACGCCGACCACCGTGCGGCCGGCGCCCCAGAGCTGACGGCGCACGAGGGTGCCGACGGCGTGCGTGTCGTCGTCGACCCGGTCGAGCACCTCGCCCACCGCCTGCTCGGACAGCGTCGCGAGCGGCTGGCGCAGCGCGGCGCTGAGCAGGTCGCTCCGCAGCTTGCCCTCGGCGCGGTCCACGACACTGGCCCAGACGACCTGCCCGACGCCGTCGAACAGCGCGCCGCCCACCACGCACACGGCGAGCAGCACCAGGCCGACGACCGTGGCGTCCGCGGCCAGCTGCCCGGCCGCGACCGTGCCGAGCGCCTGACCCACGGCCCCCGCGGTCAGCGCGAGAAGGGCGATCACCGCGGCCGCGCCGCGCAGCCGGCGCCAGTCGAGGCGGCGGTCCGGGTCGTCCGTCAGCACGGGCGCAGGGCGAGGCGACGCCTCGGGGTAGGGCGTGGTCTCAGGGGTCTGCGGTGCGTCGATCATGGTTTCCTGAGGCTACGTCGGGACACCGACAGTCCCCGCCTCTTTTTCCGCAGAGCGACGGAGATCACGCCGGTCACCCCAAGACAGAGGATCCGCGAAGTAGAGCGCCTGTCCGGTCTCGACAGGCTCGACCACCGGTGGTCGAGCCTGTCGAGACCGGACAGGCGCTCTACTTCGCGGGCCGTCGTGTCAGAGGGACGCGAGAGCCTCGTTGAACGTCTTGCTCGGGCGCATCACCGCGTTGACCTTGGCCTCGTCCGGGCGGTAGTACCCGCCGATGTCGGCGGGCTTGCCCTGGACCGCGAGCAGCTCCTCCACGATGGCCTGCTCGCTCGCGGCGAGCGCCTCGGCGAGCGGCTTGAACGTGGTGGCGAGCTCGGCGTCGTCGGACTGCTTGGCCAGCTCCTGGGCCCAGTACAGGCCCAGGTAGAAGTGCGAGCCGCGGTTGTCGATGGTGCCGAGCTTGCGGCCCGGGGACCGGTCCTCGCCCAGGAACGTCTCGGTGGCGCGGTCGAGGGTGTCGGCCAGGACCTGGGCCCGGGCGTTGCCCTCGTTCACCGCGAGGTGCTCGAAGGACGCGGCCAGCGCGAAGAACTCACCGAGCGAGTCCCAGCGCAGGTAGTCCTCCTCGACGAGCTGCTGGACGTGCTTCGGCGCGGAGCCGCCGGCGCCCGTCTCGAACAGGCCGCCACCGTTCATCAGCGGCACGATCGACAGCATCTTCGCCGACGTGCCGACCTCGAGGATCGGGAACAGGTCGGTGTTGTAGTCGCGCAGCACGTTGCCGGTCACGGAGATGGTGTCCAGGCCCTGGCGGATGCGCGCCAGCGAGAACGCCGTGGCCTCCGACGGGTCCATGACGTGGATCTCGAGGCCCTCGGTGTCGTGCTCCGGCAGGTACTGCTCGATCTTCTGGATCAGGTTCGCGTCGTGCGCGCGGCGCGAGTTGAGCCAGAACACGGCGGGGGTCGCGGAGGCGCGGGCCCGCGTGACGGCCAGCTTGATCCAGTCGCGGATCGGCGCGTCCTTGGTCTGGCAGGCGCGCCAGACGTCGCCGACGCTGACCGCGTGCTCGATGAGGACGTCGCCGGCGCCGTTGACGATCCGCACGGTGCCGTCGGTAGCGATCTCGAACGTCTTGTCGTGCGAGCCGTACTCCTCGGCTGCCTGCGCCATGAGGCCCACGTTCGGGACGGAGCCCATCGTGGCCGGGTCGAGGGCACCGTTGGCGCGGCAGTCGTCGATGACGGTCTGGTAGATCCCGGCGTAGGACGAGTCGGGGATCACCGCGAGGGTGTCGGCCTCCTCGCCGTCCGGGCCCCACATGTGGCCGCCGATGCGGATCATGGCGGGCATCGAAGCGTCGACGATGACGTCGGACGGTACGTGCAGGTTGGTGATGCCCTTGTCGGAGTTCACCATCGCCATCTTCGGGCCGTCGGCCAGAGCGGCGTCGAACGCGGCGCGGATCTCGGCGCCGTTCGGCAGCTCGGCGAGCCCGGCGAAGATGCCGCCCAGGCCGTCGTTCGCCGACAGGCCGGCGTCGGCCAGGTCCTGGCCGTACTTCTCGAAGACCGGCTTGAAGAAGGCCTTCACCACGTGGCCGAAGATGATCGGGTCGGAGACCTTCATCATCGTCGCCTTGAGGTGCACGGAGAACAGCACGCCCTCGGCCTTCGCCCGCTCGATCGACTCGAGCAGGAACGCGTCCAGCGCGGCGCCGTCGATGAACGTGCCGTCCACCACCTCGCCGGCGAGGACGGGCAGCGACTCCTTGAGCACGGTGACGGTGCCGTCGGCGGCGACGTGCTCGATGCGCAGGGTGTCGTCGGCCTCGATGACCACCGACTTCTCGTTGGAGAAGAAGTCGTCGTGACCCATGGTCGCGACGTTCGTCCTCGAGTCGGGCGTCCACGCACCCATGCGGTGCGGGTGCGCCTTCGCGTAGTTCTTGACCGACGCCGGTGCGCGGCGGTCGGAGTTGCCCTGGCGGAGCACCGGGTTCACGGCGGAGCCCATGACGCGGCCGTAGCGCTCGCGCGCGTCCTTCTCGGCGTCGGTCTCGACGCTCTCCGGGAAGTCCGGCAGGTCGTAGCCGAGGCCCTGGAGCTCTGCGATGGCTGCCTTCAGCTGCGGCAGCGACGCCGAGATGTTGGGCAGCTTGATGATGTTGGCGGACGGGTCGTGCGCGAGCTCACCGAGCTCGGCGAGCGCGTCGGCCTGACGCTGCTCCTCCGTGAGCCGCTCCGGGAACTGCGCGATGATCCGGCCGGCGAGCGAGATGTCGCGGGTCTCGACGTCCACACCGGCCTTGGCCGCGTAGGCCGAGACGATCGGCAGGAACGAGTACGTCGCCAGAAGCGGGGCTTCGTCCGTGTGGGTATAGATGATCTTGGACATGGGTGTGGCTGACTCCCCGGGTGTTGGAATGTGCCGATCTCTCGACATCAAGATACCTGAGCCGACCCCTCGTCCCAGAATCGCGAGACGCACCTCACGTCACGACTTCCCGCTGGTCGAGCTCGTCGATACCTGGGCGGGTCTCGACGAGCTCGACCAACGGGAGCGCTCGACCACCGGGAACGTCAGACCAGGCCCAGGGAGCGGACGGCGTCGCGCTCCTCGGCCAGCTCGGCGACGCTCGCGTCGATCCGCGCCCGGGAGAACTCGTCGATCTCGAGGCCCTCGACGATCTTCCACTCGCCGGTGCCGTCCGAGGTCACGGGGAAGGACGAGACGAGCCCCTCCGGGACGCCGTACTCGCCGGAGGACCAGAGGCCCGCCGAGGTCCAGTCGCCCTCGGGCGTGCCGAGCGTCCAGTCGCGGACGTGCGCGATCGCAGCGGCGGCCGCCGACGCCGCCGACGAGGCCCCGCGCGCCTTGATGATCGCCGCCCCGCGCTTGGCCACGGTCGGGATGAAGTCGTCGGTGAGCCAGGTCGTGTCCGCGGCGATCTCGGCGCCGGGACGTCCGCCGACCTCCGCGTGGAACAGGTCGGGGTACTGCGAGGCGGAGTGGTTGCCCCAGATCGTCAGCTTCTTGATGTCCGCGACGGCGGTCCCCGTCTTGGCCGCGACCTGCGAGAGCGCGCGGTTGTGGTCGAGCCGGGTCATCGCGGTGAACCGCGTGGCCGGCACGTCGGGCGCGTTCGTCGCCGCGATGAGCGCGTTGGTGTTCGCGGGGTTGCCGACCACCAGCACGCGGACGTCGGAGGCGGCGCCGTCGTTGATGGCGCGGCCCTGCGGGCCGAAGATGCCGCCGTTGGCCTCCAGGAGGTCCGCGCGCTCCATGCCGGCGCCGCGCGGGCGGGCACCGACGAGGAGTGCCACGTTGACCCCGTCGAAGGCCTTGACCGGGTCGTCGAAGATCTCGACGCCGGCCAGGGTCGGGAAGGCGCAGTCGTCGAGCTCCATCGCCGTACCCTCCGCGGCGGCGACGGCCTGGGGGATCTCGAGCAGGCGGAGCCGTACTGGCGTGTCCGCGCCGAGCATCTCGCCCGCGGCTATGCGGAAGAGCAGCGCGTACCCGATCTGGCCAGCGGCTCCGGTGACGGTGACATTCACGGGTTCAGTCATGACCCCACTCTTGCATCGACCGGCCCGCCTCGCCCAGCCCCCACGCGACATCCGTGCACAGGGGCCCGGCGACCAGGGAAGACCGGTCCTAGACGATGCCGTAGGGCACAGCATGAGTACGGTGATGAAAATACCTGCGGGCATTCAGGTATTGCTCAGCCAGGTAATGGCAGGATGTGCGCGACATCGCACGCACGCCGCCACAACGCGCACCGAATCGGTGTGCCACTGAAAGGATCTGACTTCATGTCCCAGGACCTCGCCGCGACCCGCGGCGTCACCGAGGTCGAGGAGCGGTCTCCGAGCCTGCTCGTCCGCCTGCTCTCCGAGACCTTCGGCACGTTCCTGCTGACGCTCGTGATCGTGGGGATGCTCGTCTACGGCCCGCTGAACTCGGCTCAGGCACTCGGCATCGCGCTCGGTGGTGCCTTCGCGTACATCGCGGGTGCCGCTGCCGTCGGCCGCATCTCCGGTGCGCACTTCAACCCGGCGATCTCGCTGGGCGCCTGGCTCGGTGGGCGTATCTCGATCACCGCCATGTTCAGCTACTGGGGTGCGCAGCTCGTCGGCGCCATCCTGGCCGCCGCCGTGCTCTTCACGACGATTCCCCGCGCCCTCGTCGAGCTGCTCGGCAAGGAGGACGTGCAGGGCGTCTTCAGCTCGGCGGTGAACGGCTTCGGGGAGCTCTCCCCGCTCTACCTGCAGACGCAGGGCGGGGCCCAGTTCGACTGGTTCCCGGCGCTGCTGGTCGAGGTCATCATCTCCGCGGTGCTCGTGGGCGTGTACCTGGGCGCCAACGACCCGCGCAGCAAGTTCGGCTACGCGCCCGTCGCCGTGGGTAGCGCCATCGCCGCGCTGACCCTGGTCTCGTGGTTCGTCACCAACACCGGCATGAACCCTGCTCGCTCGACCGCCGCCGCGATCTTCGCGGGCGAGTGGGGCCAGCTCTGGCTGTTCTGGGTCGCCCCGCTCGTCGGCGCCGCCCTGGCCGCCCTCTTCTACCGGGCGTTCGGCTCGAACGAGGCCGAGGAGACGGACGAGCTGGACCTCGACGAGGACGACGATCTCGATGACGACGACGTCGTAGTGGTCGAGGAGACGGAGATCGTCGCCGTGGAGACCCCCGCCAAGGCGGAGGCCGAGGCCGAGGCGGCCACGCCCGAGCCCGCGAAGAAGGCCGACGACAAGGCCTGATCCACCGCAGCACCTGCACGACGCCGGGGCCGCACCTTCCGTACGGGAGGTGCGGCCCCGCCGTCGTGCGGGCACTGTGCAGACCGTGCGTCGATCGGCAGCCGTTTGCCGGGTCGGCGCTCCCCGGCGCTACGATCCCGGATCATGGCCGACAAGAAGCAGACCCCCGGCGACGAGCCGGAGCCGGCTACGGAACCCGAGACGGCCGACCCGGCGGACGACGCAGCGGACGACCCGGCGGACAGCGCGGCGGACGACGCAGCGGACGGCCCGGCAGGCGACGTCACGAACGACGCTGCGGACGCTGCGGACGACGCTGAAGCCTCGCCCGACTCGCCCGACACCGAGCCGGCAAGCTCTCCCGGCGACGACGTCAACGACGACACCAACGACGCCGACGATGACGACCCGGACCAGCGCCCCACCGGCCCCTTCCCCACCCGGGTCGGCTGGGTGGTGGCCGCGTTCCTGCTCTTCTGGCCGCTGGCGATCCCGGCGCTCGTGCTCTCCATGCGGACCGCCGAGGCCAACGGCACGGGAAACGTCCGCCGCGCGGAGAAGTCCTCCGTCCGCACGCTCGACTTCGCCCTGGGCGCCGTCACGCTGGGTGTGCTCGGCATCGTGGGGCTGGCGGTCGGCGTAGTGGCCGCCCCCACCTACGCGTCGTCGCTCCCGGCGGGGTTCGTCTCGGCGGTCCGGTCGTTCGTCCCGCCGGCCCTGGCCGGCCCGCTCGGCATCACTCTGCCCGACGACGGCGAAGAGCTCGCCGCGCCGACGTCGTCCCCCGGCCCGAGCGACGACCCGTACGCGACCGCCGACCCCTACGGCCCCGACTCGTCGGCCACGGACCCGTACGCGGACGTCCCGGCGGACGACCTCGGCGAGACGCCCGAGGCGGACGACCAGACGGATCCCGCCGGTGAGCCGGACCCGGAGCTGGACGAGACCGCCACGGCCGGGGCGGAGATCCCCGACCTCGCGGTGGGCGACTGCTTCGACACGTCGGCGACGTCGGGCCAGACGACGATCTACCGGATCCCGGTGGTGCCCTGCAGCACCGCGCACGGCGGCGAGATCTACGCCGAGACGACCGCGCCCGACAGCCTCGCGCGGAACGGCACCGCGCCGACGCAGCAGGCGCTCTGGGACGCCGCGGACGCGTACTGCTACCCGGAGTTCACGAAGTTCGTCGGCATGCGGTGGGCCAGGTCGGAGCTGCTGTACTGGCCGATCGCGCCGTCGGAGGAGAGCTGGGCCGAGGGCGACCGGCGCATCCTGTGCGTCGTCGAGTCCGAGGAGCCGGTGACGGGCTCCCTCAAGGGCGCGGCTCGCTGACGCGCGCCGGGCGGCACCAGCCGCCCGGCGGGGCGGCTGGCCGGCGGAACGGCGTCAGATGCTGGGCGTCGCCACGGCGAGGATGCCGATCAGCACCGCCGTCGCGCCGTACAGCACGATGTCGACGGTCCGCGTGCGGATGACGAGCCCGACCGGGCTGTCGAGCACCGCGCGGAAGATCGCGCAGACCACGAGGACCACACCGATGCCGATCGCCCCGACGCGTGCCCCGGCGGTCATGCCGAGGATCACCGAGAGGGCGACACCGAGCAGCACGAGCCAGATCGCGAGATTGCTGCGCTGGGGCTCGGGTGACGTCATGTCAGGTGCCTCGCCGCTGGAGGGCTCACTGCGGTCGAGCTCCTGGCTGGTCGTCGTGGTGGCAGTCGTCAGACGTGCCTCTCCGGTTCGTTCGAGCGTAGCCGTTCCGGCGGTCACCGGCTCGAGGAGCGCCGTAGCGCCACCCGGTGCGCCGGAGGCAGTCCGCGTCTCACTGAGATCCACGGCACGAGACTACAACCGAAACGTCGCGATTCTGCAGAGCCGTGACCTGCTTGCAACCTGAATACCTGTCCGTTCCCAGGTTGGCGGCCCTCCCGGCTACCGTGAGGTCTATGCCCACGCCTCCAGCACAGGTCCCCAGCAGCGTCGTCATCGTGGGTGCGGGACTGGCCGGTGCGCAAACCGCCGCGGCGTTGCGGAAGCACGGTTTCGAGGGTCACGTGACGCTGCTCGGCGCGGAGGGCCTGCCGCCCTACGACCGGCCGCCGCTGTCCAAGGAGCTGCTCAAGCGCACGGAGCCGGTCTGGCTCGCCGACGACCTCGGCATCGACCTGGACGCCCTCACCGACGACCTCCGGCTCGCCGATCCGGCGGTGCGGCTCGCGGTGGACCGGGAGCGCGTGGTGGTGCGGACGGCGTCGGGCGACGACGTGACGGCCGACGTCGTCGTGCTCGCCCTCGGCAGCGAGCCCGTCCGGCCGGCGGGCTGGGACGCCACCGTCACCCTGCACACCGCCGCGGACGCCGAGCGGCTGCGCGCGGCTCTCCAGCCGGGGATGCGGCTCGTCGTGGTGGGTGCCGGCTGGATCGGGGCGGAGGTCGCGGGTGTCGCCGCGGGCGCCGGCGCCCGCGTCACCGTGGTGGAGGCGGGTCCGGTACCGCTGGAGCGGCAGCTCGGCCGGCGGGTGGGCGGCCTGGTCGCCCCCTGGTACGACGCCGCCGGGGTCACCCTGGTCACGGGTGTCGCCGTCGACCAGGTGCTGGCCGGGTCGCACGAGGGCACGCAGGACGGCGCGCGCGTGACGCTGGCCGACGGCCGCGTGCTCGAGGCGGACCTGGTGCTGGCGGCGGTCGGTGCGCGGCCTGCGTCGGGCTGGCTCGCCGGCTCCCTGCCGCGCGAGTCGAACGGCGGGCTGCGAGTCAACCGCGCGGGCCGGTTCATGGGGCTGCGCTCCCCCACCGACCCGGCGGGCGGGCTGCACCTCGACGCGCTGCGCCGGGTCTGGGCGGTGGGCGACATCGCCACGCGGGAGCACCCGGTGTTCGGGCCGGTCCCCGGTGGGCACTGGTCGGCGGCCCTGCACGACCCCGACGTCACGGTCCGGGCCCTGCTCGGCCTCGACGAGCGCGCCGCCGAGCCGGAGCGGGTGCGTGCGCGGCTCGGGCTCGCGCCGATCCCGGCGCACGCGCCGTACGTCTTCTCGCAGCAGCTGGGGCACGACCTGGCCCTGTTCGGCGCGCCGTCCCCGTTCGACGAGGTGGTGCTGCGGGGCGACCCCGCGGCGTCGGGCGGCTGGGCCGCGCTCTACCTGGAGAACGCGCTGGACCGCCACCCCCGCCAGACCTCGGACGGCCACCGGGTGGCGACCGTCCGGGCCGTGCTCCTCGTCGACTCCCCGCGCGAGGTAGGCCAGGTCCGCAAGCTGATGAACCGCGGCGTCCCGCTGGAGCTCGACCTGGACCGTGCCCTGACCCCGGCGACAAAACTGAAGGACGCAGTCGTCTAACGCGGCTTCGCCGAAGTAGAGCGCCCGTCCGGACGCCCGCTCTACCTCGCGCGCCGAGCGACCGCGAAGTAGAGCACCTGTCCGGACAGGCGCTCTACTTCGGCGAAGCCGGGTGGGTCAGTGGGCGAAGTGGCGGGTGCCCGTGAGGTACATCGTCACGCCGGCCGCCTCTGCCGCCTTGATGACCTCCTCGTCGCGGATCGAGCCGCCCGGCTGGACGACGGCGGTCACCCCGGCGTCGAGCAGCACCTGGAGGCCGTCCGCGAACGGGAAGAACGCGTCGGACGCCGCGACGGCGCCCCGGGCGCGCTCGGCGCCGTCGGCCAGGGTGTTCGCGCGCTCGACCGAGAGCCGGCACGAGTCCACGCGGTTCACCTGGCCCATGCCGATACCGACCGCCGCGCCGTCCTTCGCCAGGAGGATCGCGTTCGACTTGGCGGCCCGCACGGCCTTCCAGGCGAAGGCGAGGTCGGCGAGGACCTCGGGCGACGCGGCCTCACCGGTCGCCAGGGTCCACTCCTCCGGGTCGTCCCCAGGAGCCTGGAACCGGTCGGTCGCCTGCATGAGCAGCCCGCCGGAGATCGGCCGGGTCTCGACGGCGCCCGACGGCGCCTCCGGGACGACCAGCAGGCGGATGTTCTTCTTGGCCTGGAGGATCTCCAGCGCCTCCTGCTCGAAGCCGGTCGCCACGACGACCTCGGTGAACACCGGGGCGATCTGCGCGGCCGCGGCCGCCGTGATCACGCCGTTGGCCGCGATCACGCCGCCGAACGCGCTGACCGGGTCGGTCGCGTGGGCGCGCGCGTGCGCCTCCGCGATGTCGGCGCCGACGGCGATGCCGCACGGGTTGGCGTGCTTGATGATCGCCACCGCCGGGCCCTCGTGGTCCCAGGCGGCCCGCCACGCGGCGTCGGCGTCGACGTAGTTGTTGTAGCTCATGGCCTTGCCGTGCAGCTGCTCGGCCTGGGCCAGGCCCTTGACCCCGTCGCCGCGCGTGTAGAGGGCCGCCCGCTGGTGCGGGTTCTCGCCGTAGCGGAGCACGTCCGCGCGCTCCCAGGTGCCGCCGGCCCAGGCCGGGAAGCCTGTGGACACCGGACCCTCGGCGCCGTCCACCGCGTCGGTGGGCGAGAGCACGGAGCCCATCCAGGACGCCACCGCGACGTCGTACGTGGCGGTGTGCACGAAGGCCGCCGCCGCGAGCGCCTTGCGCTGCGCGTACGTGAAGCCGCCGGCCTGCACGGCGTCGACCACGGTGGAGTAGGCGTCCGGGTCCACGACGACGGCGACGGACGGGTGGTTCTTCGCCGCGGCGCGCACCATGGACGGCCCGCCGATGTCGATCTGCTCGACGACGGCGTCCGGCCCGGCGCCCGACGCGACGGTGGCCGCGAACGGGTAGAGGTTCACGACGACCAGCTCGAACGGCGCGATCTCGAGCTCGACGAGCTGGTCGAGATGGTCCTGCTTGCGGGTGTCGGCGAGGATGCCGGCGTGCACGCGGGGGTGCAGGGTCTTGACCCGGCCCTCGAGGCACTCGGGGAACCCGGTGAGCTGCTCGACGGGGGTGACGGGGATCCCGGCGTCGGCGATCCGCGACGCGGTGGAGCCGGTGGAGACCAGCTCGACCCCTGCGTCGTGCAGGGCGGTGGCGAGCTCGATCAGCCCGGTCTTGTCGTAGACGCTCAGCAGGGCGCGCCGGACGGGGCGCTGCGAGTCGTCGGTGAGCTGGACGACCTGCTGGTCGTTGGAATCAGTGGACGGGGCGCCGGACATGGCGGTTCTCCTCGGAGTAGCTTCGCGGAAAACCCTGGCACCCAGGCGGGCGGCGCGCATCACGGGTCGCTCGGCCGCTCCCCGGTGGTGACCCACCCTCGCCAGTCACGGCCACCAGAAGTGTAGCCCGGCGTCAGTACACGTAGCGGTGGACGGTCTCCGGGTGGATGACGACGCGGAGCTGCTCGGTCGCGAGGATCCCGGCGAGGTCGGCGGCCCGGGTCGGGTCGGTGAGGTCCCAGTAGCGGGCGGCGAGGCGGGAGCTCAGGTCGTGCGCCCCTTCGGTCTCCACGGTGGTGCGGCCTGCGACGGAGATCCAGCGCTCGCGTTCGCCGACGGGTGCGGCGACGACCAGCGAGGCGCGCGGGTCGCGGGCCAGGCGGCGCAGCTTCAGGGAGCCCGGCTCCGTGAAGAACTGGACGGTGCCCTCCGGGGTGGCCTCGAACCACACGGGGCGGGGCTGGGGCGGCTGCGTCCCGCCGGCGACGGACAGGAACCCGTGCAGGGGGCGGGCGAGGAACTCGAGGTCCTCGGCGGTCAGGTTCGTGCTGTTGGTCATGCCAGCGATTCAACGCGGCCGAGTCGGACGAATCCATGGGCGATGAGCCGGATTACCTTTGTGATCGTCTAGCCTCAGGAGATGGACTCGTTCGGGGACCTCTTCCGCGGGATGCGCGCCCAGGGCTCGCTGTTCGGCAGCTCGACCCTGTCACCGCCCTGGGCGCTGGACTTCGTCGACGGGGCGCCGCTGACGCTGTGCGCGGTCATCAGCGGAGCGGGCTGGATCGTCACCGAGGGCCAGCCACCGGTACAGCTGCGCGCCGGCGAGACGGCGGTCGTGCGCGGCCCCGCGCCGTTCCTGTTCGTCGACGAGGTCGGCACGACCGCCGAACCGGTCGCGTGCGGCGAGCACTGCGCGGTGCCCGAGCTGGGCGGGACCAGGCACCGGCGCGGCTGGAGCGACTGCGGAGAGGGCGCGACGACGCTCGTCGTCGGCGCCTATCCGGAACGCGGCGAGATCAGCCGGCGGCTGCTGGACGCGCTGCCCGTGGTGCTGCGCGTCGGGGCGGGCGGCGGGAGCGACGCCGTGCTGGACCACCTGGCCGCCGAGGTCGCCGCCGACACCCCGGGGCAGCAGGTGGTCCTGGACCGGCTCCTGGACTGGCTGCTGGTCTGCGCGGTGCGCGACTACTTCGACCGGCCCGGCGGCGAGCCCCCGGCCTGGTACGCCGCCCAGCGGGACCCGGTGGTCGGTGACGCCCTGCGCCTCCTGCACGCCGAGCCGGCGGCGCCCTGGTCGGTCGCCACGCTGGCCGCCCGGACGGCGGTGTCCCGGTCCACCCTGGCCAAGCGGTTCGCCGACCTGGTCGGTGAACCGCCGCTGACCTACCTCACCGGCTGGCGGATGACGCTCGCCGCCGACCTGCTGACCGAACGCGAGAGCGCGACCGTCGCGGAGGTCGCCCGGGCCGTCGGCTACTCGGACCCGTTCGCCTTCAGCGTCGCGTTCAAGCGGGTCCGCGGCGTCAGCCCGAGCGAGTTCCGACGCACCGGCGCGCCGGCCCGGAGCGCGTAGCGCTCACGCCGGGATCCGCACCTCGAACCCCAGCAGCTCCCAGGCGCGCGCCGCCCTGGGGACCCGGTCGGCCGCACCGACCCCGGACAGCCCGCCGGCCACCATCGAGACGGCGAGCAACAGGTCGTCCGACGTCGTCCCGGGCGGCACGTCACCGGCAGCCGTCGCGTCCTCGAGCCGGGTCCCGAGCGCGACGGCGACCCGGTCACCCAGGCCGGCCAACCGCCCGTCGGGCACGCCCGACCGGACCAGGTCCACGAACCCGACCGACTCGACGGCATGCCGCGTGACCAGCCCGAGCAGCTCGGGCAGCCCGACGCCGGGGGTCGCCGCGAGCTCCTCCACGGCGGCGACCTGCTCCTCGAAGACGGCGACCACGAGGTCGATCCGCTCGGGGAAGTGCCGGTAGAGGCTGCCCTGCCCGACGCCCGCGCGCTTGGCGACCGCGCTCAGCGGCGCGCCGGTCCCGGCGGACCCGAAGACCTCACGAGCCGCCGCCAGCAGTGCGGCGCGGTTACCCGCCGCGGCGCGCGGCCCCAGGTTGGGCACTCCCCCGCGGCGCGCGGGTGCGTGCGGGAGATCGCCGCGCCGAGGGTCACGAAGTACACCGGTCATGGCGCTATCCTAGATACCGGACAACACTGTCCGGTATCGTTCACGTCCCAGGAGCGCACCATGGCACTGACCGTTCACTCCACCGTCGGCGAATGGCTCGACCACCCGGTCGGTGGCCAGATCCTCGCCGGCTTCCTCGCGCAGGGCGGCGCGACGCCGGACTCGCTGGCCCCCGCCCGCGGCCTGCCGCTGGGGCAGCTCGTCGCCATGTCCGGCGGCAAGTTCCCCGCCGAGGCGCTCGACGCCCTGGTCGGGGCCTACCGGGAGGCGGCACCCGACGAGGCCGCCCAGGCGGACGCGGACACCACCAGCGAGCAGCCGGCAGGCTGGGTCGAGCAGCTCACCCCCGGCCGCTTCGCCGGCCAGACGGTGATCGTGACGGGCGCGGCGTCCGGCATCGGCCGGGCCGTCGCCACCCGCGTGGCACGCGAGGGCGGCCGGGTCGTCGCCGCCGACATCTCCAAGGAGAAGCTCGACGAGCTCGCGGCCACGCTGACCGACCTTCCCGCAGGGGCGGAGGTCATCCCCGTCGCCGGCGACATCTCCGACCAGGGCGACGTCGAGCGGATAGCGCTCGCCGCGGGCGACCGCGTCGACGCGCTGGCCAACGTCGCCGGGATCATGGACGACATGTCCGCGGTCCACGAGGTCAGCGACGACCTGTGGGAGCGCGTGCTGCGCGTGAACCTGGAGGGCACCATGCGGCTGACCCGCGCCGTCGTGCCGGGCATGCTGGCGGCGAAGGAGGGCCGCATCGTCAACGTCGCCTCCGAGGCCGGGCTGCGCGGCTCGTCCGCCGGCGTCGCCTACACCGCCTCCAAGCACGCGGTGGTCGGCCTGACCAAGTCGTCCGCCGTGATGTACGCGAAGAGTGGTATCCGCACCAACGCGGTGGCGCCCGGCGGCGTCGCCACGGGCATCCACGTGCCCGGCGCGGCCGAGTTCGGCGCGCCGGTCCTGCGGCCCTACCAGGGCAACATCCCGAGCCTGGCCATGGCCGAGGAGCTCGCCGCCTCCATCACCTTCCTCCTGTCGAAGGACTCGGTGAACCTCAACGGCGCGATCATCGCCTCGGACGGCGGCTGGTCCGCCGTCTGACGCCCTAGGACCGGGTGGCCGACGACGGATGCGGCGTCGGCCACTCCAGCGCGTCGGCCGCCCAGGTGTCCGGCCTGCCGATCCGCATGAGCGGCCGCGTGCAGCCGAGCGCCAGGAGCACGCACGCCATCGTCCCCACCATCACCCACAGGCCGGCGCCGATGCCGAGGCCCGCCAGCAGCGCGCTGCCCAGGACGGGTGCGGCAGGCGCCGCGATCAGGCCGGTCAGCCCGAGCAGGGACGTGGCGCGGCCCATCATCCGGTCCGGCACGATCACCGTGAGGTACCCCGTGAAGCCCGCGTTGAGCGCCGGGTAGAGGAACACCCCGAACGCCAGCATCGAGACGAAGACCCAGTACGTCGGCACGAGCGCCATGACGGCCAGCGCGACGACGAGCAGGCCGATGGTCAGGAGCCCGAACCGGCCGACCCTGGTGCGCTGCACGATCGGTCCGGCAACGACGGCTCCCGCCAGCATGCTGATCCCCGCGCACGCGTCCACCAGCCCGATGAGCCGGGGGTCGGTGCCGGTCCGGACGAGCTCCAGGTTGACGACCACGACCAGCGCGATCGCCGTCAGGTTCAGCAGGGTGATCAGGACCAGCACGGCACGGAAGAGCGGCACGGCACCCACGAAGCGCAGCCCTTCGCGCAGGTCGGCCAGCGGATGGCTCAGCTCGGTCCGCTCGCGGTTGAGCGGCTCGCGCACGAGCGAGACCGCTACCGCCTCGATCGCGTGCCCGACGACGGAGGCCACGAACGGCAGCACGTGGGCCATGCCGTAGAGCAGTCCCCCGATCGGCCCCGCGAACAGCCCGACCGCCGCCATCCGCCCCTGGTTCACGGCCATGGCGTTGGCCATCTGGGCGGGCGGCACGACGGCGCGCAGCGCGCCCCCCGACGCGGGGTTCACGAACGCGCTCACCATCGAGGAGCCGAACAGCACCGCCGCCAGGTGCCAGCCGCTCAGCGCGCCGGCGAGGCCGGCCACCAGCGCCGTCGTCCAGAGGGCAGTTCCCGTGGTGGCTGCGAGCACCAGCAGCCGACGGCGGTCCACCCGGTCCGCGACGACGCCCGCCGGCAGGGTCGCCACCAGCGCGCCGACCTGGCCGATCCCGCTGATCAGGCCCGCCTGCGCCACCGAGCCGGTGAGCTCGAACGCCAGCAGCGGCACCGCGAACGTGCCGATGCCCGCCCCGATCGCCTGTGCGAACCGCCCGGTGGTCAGGAGCAGGTAGGCGCGGTTACGCCGGAGCGGAACCTCTTGCGCGGGTTCGGTCCCGGCGGTCCGAGTCTCTGCGATCACGCCGCACAACGTAGTGGTCGGGTGTGTCGAGCGGGTGAAATGTCCGCACTTCGGCTAGTCCCACCTGCCGGGCCTCAGGCGGTGTCGGAGCCGACGGGGTAACGCATACCCATCTCGCGGGTGCCGGCTGGGCCGTACTGCGTTCAGTTCAGCCCCGAGGATGCGGGCCCTGCTGAACTATTCAGCCAGGGCGAACTAAGCGTAGCTGAGATGAACGAAATCCAGCAGACCTGGCACCCGCCGCCAAGGTCCACTACGCGTCGGGCCTGCTCGACCGGGCGGGTCGAGAGCGGGCGGGTCGAGACCGGGCGGGTCGAGACCGGGCTCAGCGGCCGATCGAGGCCTTCCGACCTGCGACGTACAGGCCCTCTCGGGCGATGCGGCCCACGGTCTCGACGAGCAGCGCCCGCTCGGCGACCTTGATCCGTTCGGTCAGGGCCGGCTCGTCGTCGTGCTCCTGGACGGGCACGGCGGCCTGGGCGATGATCGGGCCGGTGTCCACGCCGTCGTCGACGACGTGGACCGTGCAGCCGGTGATCTTCACGCCGTGGGCGAGCGCGTCGCGCACGCCGTGGGCGCCCGGGAAAGAGGGCAGCAGGGCGGGGTGCGTGTTGATGATCCGGCCCTCGAACCGCCGCACGAACGTCGGCGCCAGGATCCGCATGAAGCCGGCGAGCACCACGAGGTCCGGCTGGAAGACCGCGACAGCCTCCGCGACGCCCACGTTCCACGCGGCGCGGTCCTCGAAGTCCTTCGTCGAGACGACTACCGAGGCGACCCCCGCCTCGTGCGCGAGGCCGAGGGCGCCGGCGGCGGGGTTGTCGGTGACGACGCCGACCACGCGGGCGCCGTACGACGCCTCCCCGTGAGCGGCGAGCAGGGCGGCGAGGTTGGAGCCGAACCCGGAGACCAGCACGACGACCCGCTGGGACGACGTGGACTCGACGGGGTGACCGGAGGGCGTCTGCACGAGACCCAGCCTACGTGGACCGGACCGCGGACGGCGCCGTCAGCCGACGCCGCCGGGTCACGCGGGCTCGGTGTCGCCCGCCCCTGCGACGGGCCTGTCGGGCCACCCGGCCCGGTCAGGAAACCCGGGCCCGTCGGGGCTGTCGGAGTCGCCAGCGGTGTCGGACTCGACGGACCTGCCTGGCTCCCCGGACCCGTCGGGCCCGGCGCCATCGGAGTCGCCGGGCTCAGGCCCGTCGGACCGTTCGGCGACGACGACGGCGTCGGCGCCTGATCCTTCGTCGTGCAGCAGATCGGCGACGGAGCTCTCGGGACCCCTCCCTGCCTCCTCGACCCGGTCCCGCAGGCGCGCGGGCAGGCCGACGGCGTCCAGCTTGGCGCCGAGCAGCACCGCGGCCGCTCCCCCGCCGACCTCCGCGGCCACCAGGCCGGCGGTCACCAGGGGGTTCGCACCGACGTCGGCCAGCCGGCCCGGTCCACCGGCACCCGCCGCCATCCACTGCCCGAGGAGCATGACGACGGCCGGGGTGAGGACGATCCCGCCGAGCACCCAGCCGACGTCGGACCAGCGAACCAGCGACGGCTCCAGCCGGCGCCACACGAACAGACCCGCCGCCACCCCGCACGCGACCACGAGCACGGGAGCCCAGGCGGTGATCGGGTTGGCCCAGTCCTCCCCCGGCAGCGCGCCGAGGAGCGGGATGGCGGGCAGCGGTCCGGAGATCGTGCCGAACGGCGTGAAGCTCGTCCCCTCGCCGATCGCGAAACCCGGCCCCGCGAGCCAGGCGATCGCCCACAGCACCAGGTTGGGCAGCAGGGCCAGCTGCGCGACGGCGAACACGATCCCGCCGGTCCAGCCGGGTTCGAGGGCGGTGATGATGTCCGACGACGTGGCGCGCCCGGCCAGTGCCCACGCCGCCACCAGGAGCGCCCCACCGCCGAGCAGCAGCGCGACGGCCAGCGTTCCGCCCCGCAGGCCGAGCCGCAGCGTCGCGGGCACGAGGTCGACACCGGTGGCCCGGCGGGCCAGAACCTCCACCCGCTCACCGAGCTCGGTGGCTGCCGGGGCGTCCGGGCGCGCAAGGATGCCGAGCGCCATGCCGAGCCCGCCCATGAACAGGCCGGCCAGGGGCGCCGTCGCGAGCGTCCAGCCGGGTGCGCTCCCTGCGACGGCGGCCACCGCCGTCGTGCAGAGGGCGTAGGTGACGGTACCGGCGGCCCACGCGGCCACCGAGGTCGTCGCGAAACGCTTGGCCGAGACGTAGGTCGCGAACAGCGCAAGGCCCGCGATGCCGAGCGGCGCGAGGGAGACGGTGACGGCGTCGGCGGTGAGCGGGACGCCGTGGCCCAGCAGCCAGATGCCCATCGCGACGTCGACGGCCGAGCGCACCTCCGCGCCGTCGCCGGGGGTACCGGGGGCCGGGGACATCGCGGCGGTGCCGACGAGGTAGGCGACGACCGCGGGAAGGACCACCACGGCGAGCGACAGCACGAGCGCCTGACCGGCCGCGAGGACACCGGCGACGATGTGGGAGACCGTCGGCGGTTCGTGCTCCGCGGGGGTCGGCTCCTCGACCAGCCGGCTGCGGCGGGCGGTCGGCCTGCTGGCCGGTCGGCTCGTCCGGGCACCGGGGGTGCGGGTTGCCGAGCTGGGGCGGGGTGGTGCGCTCACCGCTCAATCTTCACCCGGGCAGGGCTGTCACACGGCGGACGCGGCTCGGCGTGGCCCGGGTGAATCTCGGGAAAAATCACCGCGAAGCATGGAGTTTACGAGCGGTTCTGGTGTAGAAGCGCCCGCTTTGCCCGTTAACCCATCGAGCCCATCGTTGGTCGAGCGGCACTTCGGTGGTCGAGCTTGTCGAGACCTGGGCCTCGACAAGCTCGACCACCGAAGTGCCGCTCGATCAACAGCTACCCCGAGGGGTCAGAGGGACTGCAGGACCTCGCGCATGAGGTCGGCGGTCTCGGTGGGCGTCTTGCCGACCTTGACGCCGACGGCCTCGAGGGCCTCCTTCTTCGCCGCGGCGGTACCGGCCGAGCCGGACACGATCGCGCCTGCGTGGCCCATCGTCTTGCCCTCGGGGGCGGTGAAGCCCGCGACGTAACCGACGACCGGCTTGGTGACGTGCGCCTTGATGTACTCGGCGGCACGCTCCTCGGCGTCGCCGCCGATCTCGCCGATCATCACGATCGCCTTGGTCTCCGGGTCGTTCTCGAAGGCCTCGAGCGCGTCGATGTGCGTGGTGCCGACGATCGGGTCGCCGCCGATGCCGATGGCGGTCGAGAAGCCGAGGTCCTTCAGCTCGTACATCATCTGGTAGGTCAGCGTGCCCGACTTCGACACGAGACCGATCGGGCCCTTGCCCGTGATGGTGTGCGGCGTGATGCCGGCCAGCGACTCGCCGGGCGTGATGATGCCGGGGCAGTTCGGCCCGATCATCCGGGTCTCCTTGCCCTGCAGGTAGGCCCACACCTCGGCGGTGTCCTGCACGGGCACGCCCTCGGTGATGACCACGAGCAGGCCGATGCCCGCGTCGATGGCCTCGACGGCCGCGTCCTTGGTGAAGGCCGGCGGCACGAAGACGACGGAGACGTCCGCGCCGGTCTCGGCCATGGCCTCCTTGACGGTGCCGAACACCGGCAGGGTGACGTCCGCGCCCGAGGCGTCCTTGTGCTGCACCGTGGTGCCGGCCTTGCGGGCGTTCACGCCGCCGACGATCTGCGCGCCGGAGTCCAGCATCAGGGCGGTGTGCTTGGCACCCATGCCGCCCGTGATGCCCTGGACGATGATCTTCGAGTCCTTGTTCAGGTAGATCGACATTGTCTTCTAATCTCTGCTTTCGAAGTCTTCAGCGGGCGATCAGGCGGCGGCCGCGGCCTTGGCCGCGGCGAGGTCGGCGCCGCCGTCCATGGTGTCGGCGAGGGTGACGAGCGGGTGGTTCCGCTCGGCGAGGATCTGACGGCCCAGCTCGACGTTGTTGCCGTCGAGGCGGACGACCAGCGGCTTGGTCGCGGCGTCGCCCAGCAGGTCGAGCGCGCCGACGATCCCGTTCGCCACCTCGTCGCAGGCGGTGATGCCGCCGAAGACGTTCACGAACACTGCCTTGACCTGCTCGTCGCCGAGGATGACGTCGAGACCGTTCGCCATGACCTTGGCGTTCGCGCCGCCGCCGATGTCGAGGAAGTTGGCGGGCTTCACGCCGCCGTGCTTCTCACCGGCGTACGCGACGACGTCCAGGGTCGACATGACCAGGCCGGCGCCGTTGCCGATGATGCCGACCTCGCCGTCGAGCTTGACGTAGTTGAGGTCGTTCTCCTTGGCCTTCGCCTCGAGCGGGTCGGCAGCGGCCGAGTCCTCGAGCTCCGCGTGGTCCGCGTGGCGGAAGCCGGCGTTCTCGTCGAGCGTGACCTTGCCGTCGAGGGCGACGATCTCGCCGTCCTCGGTCTTGACCAGGGGGTTCACCTCGACCAGCGTGGCGTCCTCGGCCTTGAACACGGTCCAGAGACCGCGGATGACCTCGGCGACCTTGCCCTTGATGTCGTCGGCAAAGCCGGCGGCGTCCACGATCTCGGCGGCCTTGGCCTCGTCGATGCCGACGGCCGGGTCGACGGCGATGCGGGCCAGCGCCTCAGGGCGCTCGACGGCCAGCTGCTCGATCTCCATACCGCCCTCGACGGAGCACATGGCGAGGTAGTTGCGGTTCGACCGGTCCAGGAGCACGGAGAAGTAGAACTCCTCGGCGATCTTGGCGCCCTGCGCCACCATCACGCGGTGCACGGTGTGACCCTTGATGTCCATGCCGAGGATCTCGCCGGCCTTCTCGGCGGTCTCTTCGGGCGAGTGGGCCAGCTTGACGCCGCCCGCCTTGCCACGACCACCGGTCTTGACCTGGGCCTTCACGACGACAGTTCCGCCGCCCAGCTTCTCGGCGCCTTCGCGAGCCTCTTCGGGGGTCGTCGCGACAACCCCACCAAGCACGGGCACGCCGTGCTTCTCGAAGATGTCGCGCGCCTGGTATTCGAACAGGTCCACCCTGCTGCGTCCTTCCATCGGGATGCGGCCCTCGGACGTCGTTGTCGCCCGGAGCCCGGCTGAAGCGATGTCTCGACGTCAAGACATCCCGGTACAGCGTAGCCCTGGATCGCCCGTGCTTCCGAACGAAGCGGCGTTATTCCGGGCCCGGCAGGAGGTGGTGTCGCGGCTCGGCGGCACGGGCGACGAGCGCGGTCCGCTCACCTGCGGTAGTGGGTGAAGAACTCCCAGATGAGCTCGGTTGCAGACACTTCCTGTGTGGCGCTGCTGTCGTTGCCGCCGGGCCAGCTGTGCGTGCCGCCGGCGACCTTGTAGAACACGACGTCGGCCCGCCCGCGGCATGTGGTGTACGTCTCCCTGACGACGTGCTCCGTGACCGGTTCGACGCTCGGTCCGGTGGTGCAACCGTTCATCCGCGCCCACGACTGCACGGCGAGCTGGGTCGTGTATCCCCAGCGCTTGTCGCCGTTGCCCTGGTAGGGGTTAACGGTGTCCGCGTCGCCGTGGAAGGTGATGACCGGCACGCTGCGCGCGGGTGCGCACGACTGGAGCTCGACGGCGGCCGGGTCGTCGGGCGAGGGCCGGCCCGCGCGCAGTCCCGCGACCGGCGCGATGGCCGCGACCTTGTCCGGGCGGGCGCACGCGTACGCCGACGCCATCCGGGCGCCGCCGGAGTGCCCCGTCGCGTAGACCCGGCGCGGGTCGGCGCAGCCGAGGTCCACCAGCTCGTCGATCACGGCGGTGAGGAACTCGACGTCGTCGCGCGTGCCGGGCGGCGGGTACGCGCCGGCCGTCGTCGGCACGCCGGGCACGTTCCAGAACCAGACCTGGTCGGGATTCGGGTCGGCGACCGGGATGGCGCCGTTGGGCGCCACGGTGACGAACCCTTCCGCGTCGGCGGTCAGGTCGAGGTCGTTGTACGCGGAGATCGACTCCGCGTTGCCGTTGCTGGGGTGCAGGTTGAGCACCAGCGGCGGGGCGCCGGTGCTGTGGTCGGTGTCGGGGCCGGCTCCGGGACCGGCGTCGGGAACGTGCACCCGGACGGGATAGGCGACGCCGTCCAGCTCGACGTCGACCTGGCTCGTGCCCGCCGGCACCGCGCAGTCCCCGGGTCGCCCGGCCTCGGCGCCGTCGGCCGTGGACGTGCTGGTGGTCCCGGAGCCTGCGACCTGGTCGGCGCCGCTGGTCATCGCCGCGTAGGCCGGACCTGCCACGACCGCGCCGAACGCGGTGAGCGCGGCGATCCCCCGGCTCAGGATGCGAGTGCTGTGCATGACGACTCCCTTGTCGTGGTGCGCCCGGCGGGCGGACGCCCGACGCCCCCTGGCACCGGCGCGTCGAGGCTACCCGGCAGATCGTCAACCTGGGTTGACACCCGGGAGGCTTGTCAACCATAGTTGACACATGAGCCAGCAAGCACTCGTCGCGTCCGCCGCCGGGGACGACCCCGCAGAAGGACTGCGCGCCGTACGGGCCCTGCGCGAGCTGGCCGACCGTCTCGAGGCGCTCCAGGTGGAGCGCGCGCGGCGGCTCGGCTGGTCGTGGCAGGACATCGCCGGTGCGCTGGGCGTCTCCCGCCAGGCAGTCCACAAGAAGCACAACAGGAGGATCTGATGTTCGAGAGGTTCACGAAGGACGCCCGCTCCGCCGTCGTCGACGCCCAGCTGGTCGCCCGTGCCGCGCACAGCGACCAGATCGACAGCCGCCACCTGCTCGTCGCCCTCGCCGAGTGCGACGGACCCGCCCGCACCGCTCTGGCCGGCGGCGGTACCGACGTGGCGGAGCTCGTCGCACGCGCCCGCACGAACATCGAGGCGGGCGACGCCCTCGACCCGGCCGCGCTGGCCGCCGTCGGCATCGACCTCGACGAGGTCACGCGGCGCACCGAGGAGACCTTCGGTGAGGGCGCGCTGACCCGCGCCGGCCGCATCCTGCGCGGACGCCGCAAGCACATCCCGTTCACCGCTGACGCGAAGAAGTCGCTGGAGCTCGCGCTCCGCGAGGCGATCCGCCTGGGCTCCAAGGAGATCCACGGCGGGCACCTCCTGCTCGGCCTGACGCGTGCGGAGTCGCCGGCCCGGAGCATCCTGTCCGACGCCGGCGCGGACGTCGAGCGGGTCCGTCACCTCGCGGAGGGTGGGAACGAGGCGGCGTGACGCCCGTCGTCGTCCGCCGCGACGGGTGGGGCGACGGCAGGAAATTGGCCGAACGGTGCCACCTGACCGGAGTCGGCCACGAAACGGTGTCGCCGTTATACGAGCGAAACCCAGTGCACGGTTTCCGATAGGTAGGAAAGGAGCAACACCTCTCGAAAGGGACTTCTGTGTCCACCTTCCTCACCCATGCCAGAGGGCTGGTCGCCGTCGGCGTCGCAGCGGCTCTGGCGGTCGGAGCAGCGTCGACGTCCGCCGCGGCTCCGGCAGGCCCCGGCAGCCCCGTCCCGCCGGGCGACTCCCCCGCAGCGCTCCCGTCGTCGGCGCCGGGATCGCGCAGCGTCACCCTGATCACCGGCGACACGGTCACCGTCACGACGGCGGCGGACGGCACCACCGTCACCGACGTTGAGGGCCCCGGCGGCGCGACGTCGACCTACCACCGCACCGAGCGCGCGGGCAGCACGTACGTCTACCCGGACGCCGTGCTCCCCTACGTCACCGCGGGCACCCTCGACGACCGGCTGTTCAACGTCACGCAGCTCCTCGCGAACGGCTACGACGACGCGAGCGCGGACACGCTGCCGCTGATCGTCCGCTACACGGACGCCGCGGCCCGGTCGCGCGGCACCACGCCGCTCGACGGGTCCGACGTCGTCCGCGCGCTGCCGAGCGTGGACGGCGCCGCCGTCGAGCAGGACCGCTCCGATGCAGCCACGTTCTGGACCGCCCTGACCGACGCCGCGGGCTCCGGCAGCGCCCGCCGCGGCGACGCGCCCGTGTTCGCCGGCGGCATCGAGAAGGTCTGGCTCGACGGCCCGGTCACCGCCGACCTCGCCGAGTCGACCGCCCAGATCGGCGCGCCCGACGTGTGGGCCGACGGCAACACCGGCGCCGGCGTGGACGTCGCCGTGCTCGACACGGGCATCGATCCCACGCACCCGGACCTGGCCGACCAGGTCGCGGCGTCGGCCTCGTTCGTACCCACCGAGGACTACGTCGAGGACTACATCGGGCACGGCACGCACGTCGCCTCGACCATCGCGGGTACCGGCGCGGCATCCGACGGGCTCGAGCGGGGTGTCGCCCCCGGCGCCCGGCTGCACGTCGGCAAGGTGCTGGACAGCAACGGCCAGGGCCTGGAGTCCTGGATCATCGCCGGCATGGAGTGGGCCGCCCGCGACCAGGACGCCCGGGTGGTCAGCATGAGCCTCGGCGGCGAGCCCGCCGGGGCGGACGACCCGATGGCGCAGGCCCTCGACGAGCTCACCGCCGAGACCGGAGCGCTGTTCGTGACCGCAGCGGGCAACGGCGGCCCGCGGACCATCAGCACCCCAGCCCTCGCCGACTCGGCCCTGACCGTGGGTGCCGTCGACGCGACCGACACGCTCGCCGAGTTCTCCAGCACGGGCCCTGCGCTCGACGGCGGGCTCAAGCCCGAGGTCACCGCCCCCGGCGTCGACGTCCTCGCGGCCCGCTCGCAGCTCGTGCGCGGCTCCGGCATGTACACGACCATGAGCGGCACCTCGATGGCGACCCCGCACGTCGCGGGCACCGCGGTGCTCGTCGCGGCGGCGCACCCCGACTGGACGGCGCAGCAGATCAAGGAGGCGATCGTCAGCACGGCCGCGCCCACGCCCGCCTACACGGCCTTCGAGGCCGGCAGCGGCCGGGTCGACGCGCCGGCGGCCGTGGCCGCGGAGGTCTTCGGCACCGCGAGCGCCGGGTTCGGCTTCCACACGTTCGGGTCCGGCCCGGACGAGCTGTCGAAGCCCGTCACGTACACGAACCTGGGTGACGCGCCGGTCGACCTGCGCCTCGCGGTCGACGGCGCGGTCCCGGCGGGCTTCCTCGCACTGTCGTCGGGCTCGGTCACGGTGCCCGCGCACGGCACCGCGTCGGTGACGCTCACTGCCGACCTGTCGCTGCTGCCCGCGGACCAGGAGCTCAGTGCCACGGTCGTCGCGACGGACGACGCCGGGACGGTGCGGGCCCGGACCCTGACGGGCGCGACCCGGGAGGGGCAGCGCCAGGAGCTGACCGTCACCGTGAAGGACGACGACGGTCGCCCGGCGACCGGCAAGCTGCTCGTCACGTCGGACGCCATCTTCGCCGGGGCGGACCTCGACGAGAACGGCAAGGCCGTGCTGCGGCTGCCCGTGGACAGCTACAGCGGCTGGCTGTCGGTCGACGTCGAGGGCGCGAACGGGCCGGGCTCGCTCGGCACCGCGCTCCTGAGCTTCGTGGACGTGGACCTGAGCCAGGACCGTGCGGTCGTGCTCGACGCCCGCAAGGCGGTCCAGGTGCGGGCCGAGGTGCCGCAGGACACCGACCCGGGGGCGATGCGCCTCGACGTGATCCGGCAGTTCCCGAACGGCGGGTACACGGCGAGCTCCATGCTCCCGGCGGGTGAGCACGACAGCCTGTGGGCGCTGCCCACCGGGAAGAAGGTCACCGACGGCCTGTTCGAGTTCGGGGCGCAGTTCCGCCTGGACCAGCCGGCCCTGACGATCGTGGAGGGCCGCGACGGGATCGGCGACCTGCGGGTCAAGCGTGGTGCCACGCCGCTGCCGGCCGGCACCCGCACCCTGCGGGTGGTGCGGGCCGAGGGCCCGTCCGACCTGGCGCGGCCGGGCTCGGGCCAGCACCTGAAGGGCACGGCAGTCGTCGTGCACGCCGCCGACACCGACGAGATCGCGGCGCTGGCACAGGCCGCCGCCGACGCCGGTGCGCGCCTCCTGCTCGTGGTGCACGACGGCGTCGGGCGGCTGGCGCCGTGGGACGAGTCCCCGTGGGTCCCCGGCGAGCCGGCCCCGCTCACGGTCGCCACGCTCACGTCCGGCCAGGGAGCCGAGCTGCTCCGGTCGCTGGACCGCCGCCGACCCGAGGTCACTGTCGCGTCGCACCCGACGACCGAGTACGTGTACGACGTCGTGCACCACTGGACGGGCGCCGTCCCGGCCCGGCCCACGTGGACCTCGACGAAACGCGACCTCGCCCGGGTGGACACGTCGTTCCGCAACTACCGGCAGGGTCCCGCCATGGAGACACGGTTCGACGTCTGGCACGGGTGGACGGCGGGCAACCAGCTCGCGGCGCCCGCGCAGGGTGAGCGGACCGACTGGGTGACCGCCGGCGTCCCGTGGACGCAGAGCGCGCACATCTCGGGCGAGATGGGGCAGTCGTCCATCGAGGTGCTGCGGTACGGGGCTCGTACGGCCAGCGACGTGACGTGGTTCGGGCCGATCCTGCGGCCGCGCATGGGTCCGCTGGGGTCCCAGCCGATCCGCTACCTGGACCAGATGTACGTCCCGGTGCCGGGCTGGGGCGACTCCGGGAGCGGGCACGTGGGCACGACCGGCGGCGGGAACTTCGAGGTCCGCAACCGGGCGACGCTCTACCAGGGCGACACCGAGCTCCTGTGGGGCAACGCCGAGTTCCTGCCGGTCGACGGCGGCCTGCCCGCCGAGCGGCTGCCGTACCGGGTGGTCGTCGACAACGACCGCGCGGACTGGGCGGGACCGTACTCGACGCACACGCACACCGAGTGGGACTTCACGTCCGCGGCCAGCGGGCCCGACGCCGTCGAGCCCCTGCCGCTGGTGCAGCTCGACTACGACGTGGACACCGACACGGCGGGCCGCGCCTCCCGCAACGCCCGGCTGACGGTGACCCCGTCGCACCTGCCGGGGATCGAGGCCCGCGTGGGCCGGCCCACGGTCGAGGTGTCGTACGACGACGGTGCCACCTGGCGCCGGCTCGACCTCACGCGGGACCGCGGCTCCTGGTCGGCCGGACTGGCGGCGCCGAGGAACGCTGAGTTCGTCAGCCTGCGGACGGTTGTCGAGGACAGCGACGGGAACAGCGTGTCGCAGACGCTGACGCGGGCGTTCGGCGTGCGCTGACACCACCCCGCACGGGGGTGAGGCCCCGCGTCCACTCCGCGAAGTAGAGCGCTTGTCCGGGTCTCCCTGGTGTCACCAGGGAGACCCGGACAAGCGCTCTACTTCGCGGAGTGGACGCGGCCGTTCCTCCCAACTCACCGCCGTGGACTTTCGCCCGGATGGTCTGTAATGCACCGCTACGATCGTGCGCCATGAAGCATGCCCGTAATGCCGGTCCCGACATCGCGTTCCGGCTCGCCCGGCGTGTGGTCTCGACCGTCGCCGACGACATGTCGACGACGCAGCGCGTCGTGGCCGGTGCGGTCGCCGCGCTCGTCGGCATCTCCCCGTTCGGGGCGTGGAACAAGGTCGAGGCCCAGGCCGAACCGCTCACCGTGGGTACGCCGGTCGAGGTCGGTCCGTTCGAGGTGACCATCGAGAAGGCCGCCACGGCGGACGAGCTCGGCTACCTCGTGCCGGAGCCGGGCAACCAGATGCTCGCGGTCGTCGCGGACGTCACCAACACCGGCGAGGTGCCCGAGTACAGCAGCCAGATCGGCGAGGCGATCCCGGCCCCGCAGAACGTCGGCATCATTCCTGCTGCGCCACTCGGGGAGCCCGGCGCGGGCAGCGAGGCCGCTCCCGGGACCGGGGACGCACCGGACGGCGCCGACCCCTCAGCGAGCCCGTCCCCCGACGAGGCCGAGCTACCCTCCGCGTCCGTCGTCAACATCGAGGACGGCACCAGCATCAGCATCCTCAACCCCGGCCTGACCTATCGGGTCGCGCTGATCTGGGAACAGAGCGGCACGTTCTCCGGCGACGAGATCCCGCTCCGGATCATGGAGCTCGAGTGGATCGAGGAGAGCGCGGGGAGCCTGGACAACGAGTACTGGCTTCCTCTGGACGAGGTCGCCTTCGCGGGGCAGATCCCGGTCCAGCCGGCGAAGCCGGCACCCGACGCCGAGGAGGGTGCGCAGTGAGGCACGGGCGGCGCCGGATCACCTGGAAGGGCACCGCGCTCGTCGTCGGCGCGGTGACGGCGGGCTGCGCGCTCGTGACCTACCTGCCGCAGGACGCGGGCGTGGAGGCGCCCTTCGTCGTCGAGGGAGAGGTCGGCGAGACGCTCGACCTCACGTACGCCAAGCTCACGGTCACCGAGGTGCGGGTCGCCGACACCCTGACGGGACTCTCCGAGACCGCAGCCGCGGGCGGGACCTTCGTCGTGGTCGACGCGACCTGGCGCGCCGTGCAGGGCCAGACGAGCTTCGGCGGTGCCGAGGTCACCGACCAGCAGGGTCGCCGGTTCTGGCCGACCAACCTGGCCGGGTGCTCCACGTCGGCCAGCGCGCAGCCAGGCTATGCCTGGCGCACCACGTACTGCTTCGACGTGCCGCGCGACGCGCTGGCGGGGGCGACGGTCCGGCTCGCCCGGGGCGGCCAGAGCGAGGACCACGCGGGCCAGCGACGCGACGCCGTCGCCGTCATCGACCTCGGCATCACACCGAGCGAGGCCGACACGCTGTGGGAGGCGGAAGAGACCGTATCGCCCGAGGCGCCGGGTTACGCCCCGGCGAGCGCAGGAGGTAGCGAGGGATGACAACTCTGGTGACCCCGGCGTCGCCGGGCCCTGGTCAGGGGACACCCCCGGGCGCGGCACCGAGCCTGCCCCCCGGCATGCTGCCCGGCATGATCCCGCCGAACGCCCGGGCGCCGCGCCCGCGCAGGAGCTGGGGGCGGCGCAACGCCGTCTGGCTGGTGCTGCTGCCGATAGCGATCGTGGTGGCCGCGGGGGCATCGTCGTTCCGGGTGTGGTCGTTCTGGTGGCCGGTGGGCCTGCACCTCGAGGTGGACCGGGTGGCCCTGGGCGAGCCCGCGCACCTGGCGGGCGAGTACTACGACGCCTTCGGGCTCGACGTGCCGGAGCGGGCGCAGACCACGGTGCTCCGGGAGATCGATGCGACGGTGACGAGCGTCGAGCAGGTCACCGAGCTGCCCGCGCCCAGCTACGGCGATCCGGTGCCGATCCCCGAGGGCTCCGTCGCGTACGAGGTGCGGGTGCAGTTCGCGGCCGAGCTCCGGACCGACCTCTCGCTGTGTCAGATCACCCTCGTGGCGGAGGACGGGACGCGGTACGGGGACTCGACCACTGATGTGCTGGGCAGCTCCAACCGCTGCTCGACGCCGGAGGCGGAGGGCTTCGTCAGCGAGCAGCCGGAGTGGGAGGTCACGTCGTTCGTGCTGGCCGATCCCGGCGCGGAGATCACGCAGGTGCGGCTGGGATTCGGGGGTCCCGAGTACGTGACGTTCGAGCTGCCGTAGCCAGGCCGGAATCGGCGCCGCCGTCTTCTCGGACCACCATGCCACGCTCGACCAGGACCCCGACGGTGGCGGCGATCAGGGCCGCGGCGAGCGCCAGCGCCAGCGCGAGCCCGGCGGCTGACTCCATGGGACTGAAGGCGAGCCACGTGTTGGTCTCGACGGGACCGGTCACGGCACGCACGAGCCACCCGGCGGCCTGCGGCACCCGCATGATGACGAGGTAGCCCAGGCAGAAGACGAGCATCGGGCCGAGGCCGCCGTGCACGATCAGCTTCAGACCGTTCCACAGGGCGGAGAAGCGGGCGCGCAGGTCCTCCGTGAGCGACTCCAGGAGCGAGCGCAGCCCGCCCGGCAGCCAGGTCATGCGGTCGAGCCAGCGGTGCTCGGTGGACGGCGGCTCCATGAGCTTGTGCCCGAGGACGACGGCGCCGAGGGCGAGCCACGCCAGCGGCGCGACGAGGACGATGTCGAGCGACTCGAAGACCGTCACGATCCCGTCGGTCACGAACGTGGCGGCGGTGTTGCCCGTCTCTCCCACGGCCTCCTGCGCGACGCCGACGGTCCCGACGGCAGCCGCCACGAGCTGCAGGTTCGTCGCCTCGTCCCACAGACTCAGCTCGATGCGCTCCATCTGCCCCGCGACCTGGCTGGTCCAGTAGACCTCGAGGCAGCCACCGAGCACGGCGATGCCGAGGAACTGGAACCTGCCCTCCAGCCGGCCGAGCAGCCAGCGCAGCACGAACGCGCCGGCCACGATGGCGACGAGCGTCCAGCCGTTCCAGAGGCCGAGCCGGGAGACGAAGTCGACACCCTGCGCGGAGAACAGGTCGTTGAACGCCTCGTCCGCGGCCGCCTCGTTGACGAACCGGTCCCGGTCGGCGTCCATCAGGCCCTCTACCTCGTAGATCACGAGGAACGGCACCAGCACGGACAGGGCGACGTCGATCAGGCGCCGCTCGCGCCCCTCGGACGGCATCATCGGGGCGCGAGCCGTACCGGAGAGCATGCCGGGGATCTGACCGTTCTCGTCCCGGTACGGTCCCCGCTCCAGGCTCAGGTGCGGCAGGGACTGCCGGCAGACCCACAGCATCCCGACGACCGGCATCAGGTAGCCGATCGGGCTCACGATCAGCAGCAGCTGCGCCACGAACGAGTTCCACTGGCTCAGCTCGACGGCGCCCCACATGGCGCCGTTCCGCACGGCGACGCCGAGCAGGCCGAGCGTCAGCAGCGCGGGCCAGTGTGCGACGAACAGTCGGCCGGCGGAGACCAGGATCCTCATGGCGACACATAGTGTCTTAAAGCAGGACGTATGCGCCAAGCGGCCCGCGATCGTCGCACGGAGGTGGAGCCCGGCAACCGCGCCGGAACGTCACCCGCCTCGCGGCCGGACACCCTCCAGGGCCAGCGTGACCAGCCGTTCCGCCTCGGCCGCGCCGGCCTCCTGCGCCGCGAGCGAGATCGCGTTGACGAGGGTCATCAGGTCCGCCATCGCGACGTCCGGGCGCACGGAGCCCTCGTCGACCGCCCGACGGCGCAGCGGGTCACCCGCCGTGATCAGTGTCGTGCCGCAGGAGTCGCTCTCCTCCGCCGGTGCGTTCAGGATCGACGCCGCCAGGCCGCGGGTCGTCGTCGAGTAGACGGCCACCTCCCGGAGCCAGGTGTTCAGCGCCTCGAGGGCGTCCGGCGCGGCCCGCAGCTCCTCGGCGCGGGCGCACAGGCCCTCGATGCGGTCCCGGAAGACCGCCTCCAGCAGCGACCAGCGCGACGGGAAGTGCCGGTGCAGCGTGGCCGAGCCGACGCCCGCCGAGCGCGCGATCGCCTCGAGCGACGCGTCGGCGCCGTCGCGCGCGATCGCCGCGGAGGCCGCGCTCACGATCCGGGAGTAGTTGCGTCGTGCGTCAGCTCTCATGATCCGCCGTTGCCAAAGTGGGGTGGTCCCCCATATGTTAGCCGAGCCAGCAAACGGGGTACCACCCCACTTAACTCAGGAGGCAGCATGACGGTTCTGGTCATCGGAGCGACGGGCAACCAGGGCGGGGCCACTGCCCGGGCCCTGCTCGACCGTGGGGTCGCGGTCCGCGCCCTGGTCCGCGACACGCGCTCCGACAAGGCGCAGGCCCTGGAGGAACGGGGAGCCGAGCTGGTGATCGGTGACCTGGACGACGCCGCGTCGCTGTTCGCCGCGGCTGAAGGGGCGGACGGCGTGTTCTCGATCCCGTACCCCGACGTCACCGACCTCACGGGCGATGCCGAGGTGGTCCGGGGCCGCAACGTCGTCGAGGCCGCTCGCAAGGCGGGGGTCGCCCAGGTCGTGCACAGCAGCGTCTCCGGCGCCGGCGAGTTCCACCGCACCCAGCCCGGCTGGGCCGAGGGGCGCTGGGACCAGCACTACTGGGAGAGCAAGGCCGCGATCGACGAGGCGGTACGGACCGGCGGCTTCGAGCGCTGGACCGTGCTCAAGCCTGCGACGTTCATGGAGAACCTGACCAGCTGGTCCTACCTGTTCGGCGACTGGTCCAGCGGCACGATCATCACCGGGTTCGCGGCGGACACCCGGATCCCCTGGATCGCCGTCGACGACATCGGGGAGGCCGCGGCGATCGCATTCACGGAGCCCGGCAGGCTCGACGGCATGGATGTCGAGCTCGCCGGCGAGATGCTGACGATGACCGAGACCGCCTCGATCCTCAGCGAGGTCACCGGACGCACGATCAGCGCACCGGTGCTCAGCCCGCTGGAAGCCGTCGAGCGCGGCATGCTGCCCGCCATGGTCAACGGCGTCGAGCGGATCAACGCGAACGGGACGCCCGCCCGGCCCGAGGACGTCCGGGCCCTCGGACTGCCCACCACGGACTTCCGCACCTGGGCGCGGCGCACCCTGGCCTGACGCCACCGCCGGAGGGACACGTCCGAGCCGGCTCTGACGGGGCGCGCACCGTCAGAGCTTGGTGACCGCCGTGTACTTCAGCGCGATGCGCTTGGTCCCGTTGCTCCCGAAGTCGATCTTGACCACCGCGTTCGCCTCGACGTCCACCACCGTGCCGAGCCCGTACGAGTCGTGCGTGACGCGGTCGCCGATCTCCAGGCTCGGGATGTCCTTCTGGACGTTGATCCCGCCGAACCCGCCCTTCGCGCCCGCCTTCTTCTCCGGGGCGAACGGCTTGCTCTGCCCGCCGCCCGACGACGCCGCCGGCGCGCCGGTGCGCGAGGTCCCGGACCGGCCGGCGGACCACGTCGAACCCGTACCCGCGCCGCGCCCGCCCGAGCCGTAGCCGCCCGAGCCGTACCCGCCGCTCCAGCCGCCTCGTCCGTTGCGGATCGCGGCGGTGGACGACTCCCGGCGCCGCCAGTCCCACAGCTCCTCGGGGATCTCCTGCAGGAACCGGCTCTCCGGGAACTCGTTGGCCATGCCGAACGCCGCCCGCACCGAGGACCGCGTGATGTACAGCCGCTCGCGCGCCCGGGTGATGCCCACGTAGGCGAGCCGGCGCTCCTCCGCGAGCTCCGAGTCGTCGTGCAGCGAGCGCATGTGCGGGAAGGTGCCGTCCTCCATGCCCGTGAGGAACACGACGGGGAACTCCAGGCCCTTGGCCGTGTGCAGGGTCATGAGGGTGATGACGCCCTGGTCCTTCTTCGGTGCCTCCTCCGCGGCGCCGTCCGCCACGTCCTCGTCGGGGATCTGATCGCTGTCGGCGACCAGCGAGACCCGCTCCAGGAAGTCGGCCAGCGAGCCCTCGGGATCGGTCTCCCCGAAGTCGACGGCCACGGCGTGCAGCTCCGCCAGGTTCTCCACGCGACCCTCGTCCTGCGGGTCCTCGCTCGCGCGCAGCTCCGCGAGGTAGCCGGTGCGGTCGAGCACCGCACCAAGGACCTCCGCCGGCGGGGCGCCCTGGTCCACCAGCGCGCGCAGCTCCCGCATCATGTCGCGGAAGACGAGCAGCGGCTTGAGGGACCGGTTGGTCATGCCGGGGATCTCGTCGGCGCGCTCCAGGGCGGCACCGAACGAGCTGCGCTCCCGGTCGGCGAACGACGCGACCAGCGACTCCGCGCGGTCGCCGAGCCCGCGCTTGGGCACGTTGAGGATGCGGCGCAGGTTCACGTCGTCGTCCTCGTTGGCCAGTGCGCGCAGATAGGCGACGGCGTCCTTGACCTCGCGGCGCTCGTAGAACCGCGTGCCGCCGACCACCTTGTACGGCAGGCCGACCCGGACCAGCACCTCCTCGAGCGCGCGGGACTGCGCGTTGGTGCGGTAGAAGATCGCGACGTCGCCCGGCCGCACACCCTCGCTGTCGCCCAGCTTGTCGATCTCGTCGGCGACGAACCGCGCCTCCTGGTGCTCGTCGTCGGCCACGTAGCCCACGATCTTGGCCCCGGCACCCGAGTCCGTCCACAGGCGCTTGGGCGTGCGGCCGGCATTGCGGGAGATCACCGCGTTGGCCGCGCTCAGGATGTTCTGCGTGGAGCGGTAGTTCTGCTCCAGCAGGATGGTGGTCGCGGCCGGGTAGTCCTTCTCGAACTCCAGGATGTTGCGGATCGTGGCGCCGCGGAACGCGTAGATCGACTGGTCGGAGTCGCCCACGACGGTGAGCTCGGCGGGATCCAGTCCCCCGTCGACCTCCGCGCCCACCCCCGCCAGCTCGCGGACCAGCGTGTACTGCGCGTGGTTCGTGTCCTGGTACTCGTCGACCATGACGTGCCGGAACCGGCGGCGGTAGTGCTCCGCGACGTTCGGGAACGCCTGGAGCAGGTTCACCGTGGTCATGATGATGTCGTCGAAGTCCAGCGCGTTCGCCTGCGCCAGGCGCGCCTGGTAGCGCGTGTAGACGTCGGCCAGCACCTGGTCGAACTTGGGCGCCGTCGTGTTGCGCTCCTCGGCCGACTGGCCGCCCCACGGCCGGCGGATGGCGCCTGCCTCTGCCGCCGCCGCGGCCGCGAGCGCCTCCTCGGTGGCGTTCGCCCCGGTCTGCCGGGCGTAGGTCTCCGGGTCGATCAGCTCGTTCTTCAGGTCGCTGATCTTGTTCGACAGGCCGCGCGCCGGGTACTTCTTGGGGTCGAGGTTGAGCTCGCGCGTCACCAGCGTGATGAGGCGCTGGCTGTCGGCGGCGTCGTAGATGCTGAAGCTCGACCGCAGGCCCAGCGTCGTCGCCTCGCGGCGCAGGATCCGCACGCAGGCCGAGTGGAACGTGGACACCCACATGCGGTTCGCGGCCGGGCCGACCAGGCCCGCGACGCGCTCCCGCATCTCGGCCGCCGCCTTGTTCGTGAACGTGATCGCGAGGACCTCGCCCGCCCGCGCCCTGCCGGTGGCCAGCAGGTAGGCGATGCGGTGCGTCAGCACGCGCGTCTTGCCCGAGCCCGCGCCCGCGACGATGAGGAGCTGCCCGCCCTCGTGCACGACGGCGGCCCGCTGCTGCGGGTTGAGCCCGTCCAGCAACGCCTCCGGGTCGAGGTGGGAGTAAGCGCCCCCGGCGCGCGGCGCCTCGGACTCGTGCGGCAGGCCCGCCAGCCAGTCCGGCTCGCTGGGGAGCGCGGCCTCGCCCGGGTCGCCGGCGCCCGCACCGTCGTCGTCCCACTGCGGCGCCGTGCTCGGCAGGCGCGACATGGTGCCTGGCGACGCGGGGTCGAGGCCGGGCAGGGAGAGGCTGTCGAAGAGGGAAGTCATCGCCCCTAAGCCTAGGCGGGCTCACCGACACTGCCGACGGTGGCACGGATACGAGCTGTCACGCCGTCAGACCTTCTCCCAGACCGAGACCTGCTTGGTGCTCTCGTGCTCGAACGGGGCCCGGTCCCAGCCCGCCCACCGGTGCTTGAGCCGCATGCCCGCGATGCGGGCCATGAGGTCCATCTCGGCGGGCCACGCGTACCGGAAGGGGACCACGTGGAACCGGCCGCCGTCCGGGGTCACCGTCACGTGGTTCGACGTGTAGAGCTGCGTCGCGACGTCGTACCGGTCGAAGCCGACGTACCCGCCCCCGTCGTCGGGCGCGACGGCGAACGGCACGGCGTCCTGGCCGGGCGGCATCCGCCGCAGGCCCGGGACGAGAACCTCGACGAGGAACAGCCCGCCGGGCCGCAGGTGCGCCGCCGCGTTGCGGAAGACGTCCACCTGCCCGTCCTGGGTGGTGACGTTGTCGATCGTGTTGAAGACCAGGTAGACCAGCGAGAACTCGCCGGGTGCCACGGCGCCGTCGGACAGGGTAGAGGTCATGTCGCCGATCGTGACGTCGATGCCCTCGCCGCCCGGCTTGCCGCCGATGCGGGCGGCCATGGCCTTGCTGAGCTCGATGCCGCTCACCGGGACGCCGCGCGCGGCCAGCGGCACGGCGATCCGGCCGGTCCCTATCGCGAGCTCCAGCACGGGGCCGCCGTCGGCCAGGTCTGCCAGCACGTCGACGACCGGGTCTGTCGCCTCGGGGGCGTTCGCGCCCCCCGGGCCGTCGTACCCGGCGGCCACGCTCTCGGGGAACAGGCCGTCGCTCGGGTCGTCGATGGTCGTGTCGTCGCGCGCCGTCTCGCTCACGACGGCGACGCTACGCCCGACGGCGGCGCCCGCACACGCTTATTTCCGGCCCTGCCTGGCGTGGTCCCGGTGCCCGTTCAGCACGTCCAGCGTGCGCCGCAGCGCGGTGCTCGAGGTGTGCACCGTGTACGGGAAGTACATGACCTCCACGCCGACGTCGGCGAACCGGCGCTCCAGCTCGAGCCCCTTCTCGGTGCCCTTCCAGTCGTCGCCCTTGAAGAACACGTCGAACGGGCGGCGGCGCCATGTCTCGATCTTGTCGGGCTGGGTCTCGATGAACACCTCGTCGACGAACGCGATGTGGCGCACGATCTCCGCGCGCTCGATGACCGGCACGACGGGGCGGCGCCCCTTGGCGAGCTCCAGCATGTCGTCGTCGACGACGCCTGCCACAAGATAGTCGCAGCGACCTTTCGCGTGCCGCAGCACGTTCAGGTGGCCTACGTGGAACAGGTCCCAGGCGCCAGGCGCATAACCGACCACAGTCATGCCTGAGAGGCTAGAAGGGCTGTGTTTCCAACGCTGCCCAACACGGACATCTGAGCGGGTGAACGTGCAGTTCACCCCCACGTATGCGCACAGACCCACACCGATCGCACGCGAGCGAGTCGGTCGCGGCACCCTGAACGGGTGACCTTCGGGTGAAAGTACGTGGTTCGGCTACTACCGGACAAAGGGCCACGGCATGCTGGGCACTACATGGCTACGACAATCCTTACGGTGTGCACGGGGAACATCTGTCGCTCCCCCGTTCTGGCACGCCTGCTCACAGCCCGTACCGACGGCACCGTCCAGGTCAGCAGCGCGGGCATCCGGGCGCGCGCCGACGAACCCATCGAACCCCACATGGCGAGCCTGCTGCAGTCGCGCGGGCTCGACAGCGGCCAGTTCACCGCACGCCAGCTCACCCCCGAGATGATCCGCACCGCCACCGTCATCGTCACGATGACGCGCGCCCAGCGCTCCGCGGTGGTGCGGGCCGTCCCGGAGGCCGTCCGGCGGACGTTCACCCTGCTGGAGCTGGCGCACGTGCTGAGCACGTCGCCGGGCCCGCGCTCCGCCACCGACGACGCGACCCGGTGGGCCCGGGTGCCCGAGCTCGTGAGCCTGGAGCGCCTGAACCACTCGGCGTGGAACCGCACGCTCGACATCGAGGACCCCTACGGCCGTGGCGACAAGGCCTTCCGGCGCGTGTTCGAGCGGATCTGGTCGGCGACCGACACGGTGTGCGGCGTGCTCGGCACCGGCCGGCAGCCCTGGCTCCTGAGCGCGCCCACCCCGCGCTCCGGTCCCCAGCCGCTCACCCAGCCGCGGCACTCGTCGCACCTCGGCAGGCTCTGAGCCGAGCTGACGACCAGCACCAGACCACCGGACGACAGGCCGTACAACACAGACAGGAGGCAGGACGTGGAACTCGCCGAATACGCGAACGTGCTGCGACGACGCTGGGCGGTGATCGTCTGCACGGCGCTCGTCGGGGCACTCGGCGCGTTCGGCTATGCCTGGTCCACACCGCCGTCCTACACCGCGACGGCCAAGGTCTACGTGTCCCTGAACACCGGTGAGTCGACCAGCGACCTGCTGCAGGGCTCCACGTACGTGAAGAACCTGATCGAGTCGTACGCCGCGCTGACCGACATGCCGGTGGTGCTCGACCCCGTCGCGGAGGACCTCGGCCCGGACGTCACCGGCCGTGACCTCGCCGGCGCCGTCTCCGCCGACTCGCCGCTGAACACCTCGATCATCGAGATCAAGGTCGACGACGGCGACCCCGAACGCGCCGCGGTGATCGCCAACTCCGTCGCCAAGCAGCTCTCGCTGACCGTCGTCGACCTGTCGCCGGCCACGCCGACGGGCGAGCAGGCCATCGCGGTGACCACGGTCTCGTCGGCGGAGGTCCCGCGGTACCCGTCGGCGCCCCGGACCCGCCTCCTGGTGGCCGCCGGTGGCGCGGGTGGCCTCGCGATCAGCGTCGCGCTGGTCCTGCTCTGGGCCGTCGTGGACACGCGGATCAGGTCCTCGCAGGACCTGGAGGTCGTGTCGGAGGGCACCGCGCTGCTCGGCTCGATCCCCCTGGTCAAGCGCAAGGCCGCCCGCGTCCCGGCCACGCACGAGCCGCTGAGCACCCGGGCGGAGGCCTACCGCCGCGTCCAGACGAACCTGTCCTTCGTCGACGCGACCACGCCCGCCCGGGTCCTCGTGGTGACCTCGAGCGTGCCCGGCGAGGGAAAGTCGACGACGGCGATCAACCTCGCCTCGACCTTCGCCGAGAGCGGCAGCCGCGTCCTGCTGATCGACAGCGACATGCGACGCCCGTCCATCGCCACCGTGCTCGGCCTGGAGGACGCCGCGGGGCTCACCACCGCCCTGGTCGGACGGTCCGCCATGACCGACCTGGTCCAGCGGTACGGCCCCGGCCCGCTCGACGTCCTCCCCCTCGGCCCCATCCCGCCGAACCCGCACCAGCTCATCGCCTCGGACGCCACGCGGGACCTGATCGCCGCGGCCCGCGCGGCCTACGACGTCGTCATCATCGACGCGCCGCCGCTGCTCCCCGTCTCCGACGCCGCGGTCCTGTCCACCATGGCCGACGGCGTGGTCGTGGTCGTCGGGGCCCGCCGCGTGCGCCGCCAGCAGCTCACCCAGGCGATGCGGTCGCTCGCCGGGGTCGAGGCGCGGGTGCTCGGCTTCATCCTGGCGTTCGCACCCCGGTCGGGCCCTGGCGGTTCCTACTACGGCTACAGCACCAACCGGCGCCGGAAGCTGCGGTTCCTGCCGGGCCAGCGGCACCACGACACGCTCGACCTGCCGCCGATCACCGGCACGATCAGCGCGGTGCCCGGAGCCGGCAAGGTGCCGAGCGGCATCCCCGGCCCCGGCATCGCCCCGGTCCTGGGCAGCACCACCGGCCCGAGCAGCGTCCCGCGTGGCGGCGTCGTCCCGGGTTCCGAGGGCATACCCGGGATCGACACCATCCACGGGCCGGGCGGCATCCCCGGCCCCGGCGCGCGGCTGACCCCTGGGCCCTCGCCGCGGCCGATCCCCCCTGTCGTCGCCGATCTCGGGACGGCCGATGAGCGAGCCGGGTGACGGCAGGACGCGCGACGTGCGCGTCTACAAGACTCTTCGCACGGCCCACCTCGAGCGCGCACTCGCGCTCAGCCCGGCGGACATCCTCTACCAGGAGAGCCGTTACGACTTCGACGAGGACCTGGTGGCGGAGGTCCGCCCGCAGCAGGCCGGCGACCTCCGCTCCGCGTGGCTCGTCGCCCGGAACGGGTACGAGATCGTCGAGATCAACGAGCCGGCGGCCATCGACTGCGTGCGCCGGTCCGCCGCCGTCCTCGCCGCGCTGCTCCTGAGCGACCTCGTCCGACGACGCCGCACCCGGATCGTCGCCTACGCGATCGGCAACATCGACCCGCGCACCCTCCCGAGGCCCACGGCCTGGTGGCCGCGCCTGGGCAGGCGGCTGGACCTGGTCCTCGCGCGCTGGATCTGGCTGCGGCTCGACCGGGTCGTGTTCGGCACGGAGACCGCACGCCAGCTCTACGGCACCGTCTTCGGCATCGCGGGCCGCCGCAGCCTGCGCTGGACCACCATCGAGGCGCTGCCCGCCGTCTGCGACTGCCTGCTCGACGGCGGCAAGACGCCGGGCCGCGTGCTGTTCCTGGGCGACCTCTCGGCCCGCAAGGGGTTCGACTCGGTGCTGGCCGCCTGGGCGACGGTGCGGCACCGCTCGCCGGGCGCCGTCCTCACCGTCGTGGGACGCGGCGCGCTGCTCGACGACGCCTACGCGGCCGCGCGGGCGGACAGCCGGGTACGCGTCATCGCCGACCCGCCGCGCGACGTCGTGCACGCGGAGCTGCGGAGAGCCTCCGTTGTGGTGCTGCCCTCCCGCCGCCAGGTCGCGTGGCGCGAGCAGGTGGGCCTGCCGATCGTCGAGGGGCTCGCGCACGGCTGCACGGTGGTGACCACGGACGAGACCGGGATCGCGGACTGGCTCCGGCGCAACGGGCACGGCGTCATCCCCGCGGCCTCGGTGGGCGAGCTGCTCGCGTCGGTGATCACCGAGGCCGCTGCGAGGCCGCTCGACGCACGCGCGGTGTGCGCCTCCCTGCCGCGTCAGGACTCCCGGCTGGAGGCGGACTCGTGGATGTTCGCGCGCGAGGTCATCGCCGCCGGTTCGGCCGACAAATCCGGCGACCGCCGGTGATCTCCTCGCTACGCTGACCCCATGCCGACCACCGCCCAGCTGCTCGCCTTCCTCGCGGCGTCCGTAGTCTTCATCGCGCTGCCGGGACCCAGCGTCCTCTTCGCGATCGGCCGCGCCCTGACGGTCGGCCGCCGGGACGCGCTCCTGTCGGTGACCGGCAACGCGCTGGGCCTGCTGGTCCAGGTCGCGTTCGTGGCGGTCGGGCTGGGTGCGCTGGTCGAGGCGTCCGCCGCCGCCTACACGGTGCTCAAGCTGGTGGGCGCCGGCTACGTGATCTACCTGGGCATCCAGGCGATCCGCCACCGGGCCGACGCCCGCCTCTCCCTGGCCGCGCCCGACAAGACCCGTGCGGCGAGTCCGTGGCGTGCGGTCTGGGCCGGGTTCGTCGTCGGCGCGACGAACCCGAAGACCATCGTCTTCTTCGCGGCGTTCCTCCCGCAGTTCATGAACGACGCCGCTCCGGCGACCCCGCAGCTACTGTTCCTCGGGCTGCTGTTCGGCATCCTGGCGCTCTGCCAGGACTCGATCCTCGCCCTGGTCGCGAGCCAGGCCCGCACGTGGTTCTCCCGCAACCCGAAGCGCCTCGACCACCTGAGCGTCACCGGCGGCGTCGCCATGGTCGGCCTCGGCACCGGCCTCGCGCTCGAGGGTACGGTCGTCAGGGCCTAGAGCGGCTCGGCGCTCAGGCCTTGCCCCAGAAGGCGTCCTCGGCATCCTGGTCGGCCGAGAACAGCCACATCTCCACGATCTTGTCGCCCTCGACACGGAGCACGTCGACGCCCGACATCGACATCGCCACGTCCGCGCGCTTGCCGGAGAAGTGGACCGGGATCGCGGCCAGTGCGCCGTTGACCATCGGCTCGCCGGTGAACCGCAGCTCGAAGGTCCCCTCGGACGCGGCCCCCATCCCGCCGAGCAGCGCGCCCACGGCCGGCCCGCCGGCGTGCGCACCGGAGAAGCGGTTGCGGCCCGGCTGGTGCCAGACGATGTCGGCGCCGAAGAGCGCGGTCCCTGTCGCGATGTCGCCGACGGACATGGCCTCGTAGTACTGCTGGGCGATCACGGCGGTGCTGGACTCGGTCATCAGATGCTCCCTTGTGTGTCGTTCCTGCTTCCCGCCTATAGTCACTATTCGAAACCGGTCACCTCAACGTAACCATCGGAGCACTGTGACCCATGTCATACGAACCTGACTGGAACGTCCTCACCGTGACGTGCCCGTCCCGCACGTCGCTGGCCCGGATCGCCAACAAGTGGACGGCGATGATCGTGATCGTGCTGAGCCGGGGCCCGGCCCGCTTCGGGGACCTCAAGAGCGCGGTCGAGGGCATCAGCGGAAAGGTCCTCACCGAGACGCTGCGTGAGCTCGAACGCGACGGGCTGGTCAGCCGGCACGCGTTCGCGGAGGTCCCGCCCCGGGTGGAGTACGAGCTGACCGAGCTGGGGCGCACGCTGCAGGGGCCGCTGAGCGCGCTCGGGCAGTGGGCCGAGGCGCACACCGCGGAGGTGCTGGTCGCGCGCGACCGCTACGACCGGGCGTAACGAGCGCCGCGGCGCCAGGCATCTTCTGATTACCAGCCCTGAAGCCGCCCAGATGTTAGTGTCCGGCCAGTCGGTGCCGGCATGGCGCCCAGCTCTCGGAGGTCGTCATGGTCCGGATCGACGTGCAGGGTGCCGGCATCGAGCCCTTCCTCGACGGGGACCCGTTCATGTCCGCCTTCGGCGCCGTGTTCGTCATCGTCCCGATCATCTTCGTCGGGATCGTCGTCCTGATCATCGTGCTTGCCGTCGTCAACGCCAGGCGCCTGCGGAGCAAGGGCATCAGCCCCCTGGCCACGGAAGCGGAGATCGTGGCCGACGCCGTACGCGGCTCCGCGGCACAGCGATCCGGCGTTCAGCCCGCGGCGCGCCCCGCGCAGACGCTCGAGGGCCGGCTGGCGGAGATCGAGCAGCTGCACGCAGCGGGCAAGATCACGAGTGCCGAGCGCGACGCCGCGCGGGCCTCCGTGCTCGGCACCCTCTGACGGTCACTACCCGGCGTCAGCCCAGCCGGCGTCAGCCCAGCCGGTCATCAGTTCAGGCGGCTCAGCAGGTGGACGGTGACGGTGTCGCCGGCCTGCTTGCTGATCTTGCGCCGTAGGTCGGCGGCGACCGGGAGCTTGTGCGTGCCGTCGCCGAGCGCCATGAAGGAGCTGATGAACGGGACGCCGTCGACGGTGCCGGTGACCTTGACCAGGCCACGCGTGCCGAAGTACTCGGCGGAGCCGTCGAGCTTGAGATAGGTCCAGCCGCCCTTGGCCTCGCTCTGGAGCAGCACCGCGGTGAAGGTGCGGTCGAGCGGGCCTGCGCTGGTGGGGTCGCCGGTGGCTCCGGACATGGTCGGACTCCTTCGGATCAGCGGTTCAGTGGATGAGCCCGATGGCGAGCGCCACGAGCAAGAGCTTGAGCAGCCAGTCTCCTGAGTGGATGGCGGCGGTCTGCCACGGCACGCGTTCCCAGATGACCGAGCCGGTGAGCAGCACGACCGGGAACGCCACCCACAGCACGAGCGCCAGCAGCAGCGACGACGGCAGCGCCAGCAGGTCGCCCTGCACCGCGACCCAGGCGAACCCCGCCCCGACCACGGCGGTACGCACGAGCTCGGTCACCACCTTCCACGGAGCCGGGCGGCCACGGTCGAGCGCTCGGTCACCGAGCGCCCGCTGCTCGAGCGGTGTGGTGACGACGTAGTAGACGGAACTGAGGACGAACGCCGCGACGGCGGCGACTGCGATACCCCAAACGATCATGACGATCCTCCTTTTAGTACTGCCCAGTACTGTAGCCCGACGCAGTGAGTACCGTCCAGTACTATTTTCGACGTGACCACCTCAGCCTCCCCCGCCCGGCGCCGTGGCAGGCCGGGCGGCAGCCAGGGCACCGACCTGCTCGCCATCGCGCGCGACGTCTTCCTCACGCACCAGTACGCCGGCGCGACGATGGACGCCGTGGCCGCGGGAGCACGGGTCTCGAAGCAGACGCTCTACCGGCAGTACCCGTCCAAGGAGACTCTGTTCGGCGCGGTCGTCCGGGACTGGGTGGACCGCGGTCGTGACGCGATGCGGCCGCACCTCCAGGACCTGATGGCGGCGGACGACGTCCGGCAGGGCCTGCTGGAGCTCTCCCGGATCCTGCACGCCGGTGTCCTGAGCCCGCCGGTGCTCCAGATGCGGACGCTGATCGCCGCCGAGGCCGAACGGTTCCCGGAGGTGGCCGCCGACTACGTGCGGCGGAGCTGGGACCACAACCAGGGGCTCCTCGCCGATGCCCTGCGGCACCTGGGCGCGCGCGGCCTGCTCCGCATCGACGACCCGGCCGTCGCCGCCGAGCAGCTCACCTGGCTCACCCTCGCCGCGCCCCTGAACCGGCTGACCCTCACGGCGGGCGCCGCGCGCTACAGCCCCGCGGAGCTGGAGGCCGTCGCCCAGGAGGCCGTCACCACGTTCCTGGACCGGTACGGGGCGCGCGACGGCACCGCGTGAGGCCGGCGACGTCCGCCGTACCGGGCACGATCAGCGCCGCGGGACGCGCTGATCCCGACGGAGCCACGCCGGGGCGACGTAGAGGTAACGCAGCGGGCCGGAGTCGGCCCACCTGTGCAGGAGCCGCGAGAGCGCGATCGCGACCGCCGCGGCGACCGGCACCACGAGAAGGCCGACGACGTCCGGCAGGACCGTCGATCCGGTCAGGGCGAAGACCAGGGACGAGCCCAGGATGATCACGGGCGTGTGGCCGAGGTAGACCGGCAGCGTCGCGGCCCCGATCCGGACCAGGGCGGCGCTGCGGGCGAGGAAGGTCCCCAGCGCGACGCCGGCGAGGATCCCGACGACGCACAGGGCGAAGTAGACCCCGACGACGGACCGGAGCCCCGTCGTCTCCACGACGGCGGCCAGCACCACCCAGCCGGCCAGCAGACCGGTCCGCACCGGCCAGGACGTCCGGGCGAACGCGAGCAGCAGCCCGCGCAGGTGCATGCCGCAGACGAAGAACACGTAGTACTTGAGCGCGCCGTTCCAGCCGACGTTGCCGAGGTCGAAGCCGTCGGTCAGCGCGATGACCGACGGGACGGCGGCGGCGAGCAGGTGCCAGCGCCAGTCGAGCGACCGCAGGAGCCGCGCGGCGACGCAGAAGATCGCCAGCGCCCAGATGAACCACAGCTCGAACTGCGGGCGGACCGGCGACAGGAGCAGGTCACGCAGCATCGGGCCGAACCCGAGCGGGGTCCCGCGCAGGGCGAACCCGATCAGGTAGCACGCGGTGCCGATGCACTCCCAGATCACGAAGACCCACAGGTAGAGGCTCAGCCGGCGCTCCCACAGCGCCCGCCACGTCGTCCCGACCGGGGCGACCACACCGATGCGGTAGGCGAGCATGCCCGAGATCACGAAGAAGAACGGCATGCGCACGGAGGACACGTAGTCGTTGAGCTGCTCCCACCCGGCTACCTCGAACCAGCGCGCCGCGTGGTACAGCACGACCAGGAGCACCGCGATCCCCCGGCCGGCGTCGATCCAGACCTCACGGCCGGGAGCGCCGGTCATTCGTCCGTCCGCCGCTTCTGGAGGGCCAGGGGCGCCATCAGCGCCACGGCGAGGACCAGCACGGTCAGCGCGCTCTCGAGCGGGGCGAACAGCAGGTTCCAGATCGACTTGACCCCGAGGAAGAGGAGCAGCGCGGACGCCGCTCGTCCGGTGGTGAGCACCGCCGTGCGCGTCACGAGGAAGACCAGCAGCACGCCGGCCAGGGCGAGTCCGGGGATGCCGCACCAGGCCCACAGGTCGCCGATCACCGAGTGCACCTCGAACCCGCTGCCGAACATGTAGTTCTCGACGTAGCCGTTGTTCGGGTCGTACCCGATGGCGGCCATGCCGGACTTGGCCACCAGGACGTCGGTCATGGACGGGACGGCCCCGCCGCCGAACCCGGCCGGCGACTCGGCCATCAGTGCCAGGGTGGCACCGATCTCCGGTCTTCCGCCGGTGATCAGGGTGCCCGACGTCGAGAGCTGCAGCTCGGTACGGAGCTGCGCGCTCTCGCCGAGCGCGCCCTCCAGGATCGCGGCCTGGACCGAGAGGTACGTCCCGAACGCGAGCATCCCGAACAGGATCAGGGTCCGGACCGCCGCGAGCTTGGACGACGCGGGCCTGCCCCACGACTGCCACACGACGAGCAGCGCGACCAGCAGCAGGATCGCGCTCGTCGAGCGTCCGCCGTTGAGCGCGGAGACACCCGCGAGCGCGAGCACGGCGATGACGTCGAGCCACCGCTTGCGCCACCGCGTCACGACTGCCAGGAGGATGACGGTGACCGGCAGCGAGAAACCGAAGCGCCAGGGGTTCTCGGCGAACGTGCCGCCGGCGGGGTTGATCCCGAGCAGCAGCCCGATGCCGAACACGGCTCCCACCACCCCGATCGAGGTGCGGCTGCGCGCCCACAGGACACAGACGATGCCGCAGACCAGCCCCAGCACGCCGAACACGGACTCCAGGAGCCCGACGGTGGAAACCCCCCGCGTGTCGCTGTGCCAGACCGTGAGCCAGACGCTCCCGGCCGCCGAGGCCACCCCGAGGACGACCATCCAGATGATCCACCGGGAGCTGCGCACCCACGGCACCCACAGCGGCAGGAGCACCACGGTGAGCGCGAGTCCCGCGGTGAGACCGAAGGACAGGTCGAGACGCATCCCCGTGAGAACGAGGCAGAGCAACGCCAACCACGTCGTAGCAACGCCCCAGCCCTCCCGCCCCGGAGGGGACGGAAGGGCCAGGGTCGTCTCGACGGGGCTCGAGGTCACGGCGCGGGCGGTCCAGCCCACAGGTCGTCGAGCCGGACGGTGTTCGCGCCGGTCGTAACGCTGCCCGCGTTGCTCACCGCGTAGCCGACGCCACCGGCGTCCTGCAGCTCGGGTATCGAGTTGGTCGCCGTGAGCTGCCAGGCTGCCGGCTCGGTGGTTCCCGCCTTCCACACCTTCGCCCGGATGGTGGTCGGCTCCGAGCCCGTGACCTGCATGCGGACGGAGAGCCTCTCACCGGCCGCGGCCGTCAGGCCGGTGATGTTCGCGGCGGCCAGCGTCGTCTCCGAGGACTGCAGGGAGACGAGCTGGAGCTGGACCGCTCCGGTCGACTTGACCCAGACCTTGGCCCGGTACTCGCTGCTGAACCCGCCGGTGCGTCCGGTCAGGGAGACGAACGTGCCACCGCCGTCGGAGATCTCGTCCAGGCTGAGTGCGCTCTTGATCTCCACGTCCCCGACCGACACGCCCTGCAGCTGTGCCTTCCGGTTGCTCCCGGCCGTGGGGAGGGCCATGAGGCCCTCGCCACCGGCGACCGAGAAGCTCGACGCCGTGCCGGAGATGGTCCATGGACCGCCGATCGGGGCCTCGCCCCAGGCGCCGGTCACGGACCGCGCGAAGTCGTCGACGGCGAACTCGGCGGGCGCCGTCGCCTCGACCTGGACGGTGTCCTCATCGGTCGCACCGTCGGCGTCGGTCACCGTGAGGGTCACGGTGTACGTGCCGGGGGCGGCGTAGGTGTGCGTGGCCTGCGCACCGGTGCCCGTCTCGCCGTCACCGAAGTTCCAGGCGTAGGACGCGAGCGGACCGTCGGGGTCGGACGATCCCCGGCCGTCGACCTCGAGCTCGAAGCCGTGGATGCTCGCCACGGCGTCCGCGACCGGCAGCCGGTTCGGCCGCCCGCCGCTCACCGCGACCGTGTAGTGGTCCTGCACGGCAGCGGCGGACAGCACGGTCGGGTAGACCGCGACGTCGTCGATCGCACCGGTGTACCGGTCGCCGCCCAGGAGGGAACGGTTGGGCCAGCCGCTGAGGGTGTCGGCCCCGATCCGCCAGTAGCCGTTGTAGGCCTGGCCGCTGGTGATGTCGGCCCGGTTGGCGACGCGGACGCCGTCGACGAAGAGCTGCATGCCGTTCGAGCCGAGCGTGCCGACCACGTGGTGCCAGGCGCCGTTGTCGACCCGGCCCGGGGACCGGAGCGTGAGCCTGCTGCCGCTGTTCACACCGAACGAGAGGCGGCCGCCGGCGTCGACGTAGAAGAGCCGGTCGGTGGAGCTGGAGGTGCCCGTCGCGCTGTTGCTGTTGCCGTAGCCGACGATCCGGCCCGTGCCGGTGCCCTTGATCCAGGCCTCGACCGTGAACGTGTTCGACGCGGGGGCGATGTTGGCGCTGCCGGCGACGAGCCTGCTCGACGAGGAGTTCTGGAACGTCGCGGCGGTGTTCGGGTCACCGGTGATGGCGCCGGCGGTACCGAGCCGGACGGCCGACGGCACGGTCAGGTCCGCCCCGCCCGCCCAGTCGTAGGTGGGGGTCGCGCCCAGGGGCTCGCCGAGGCGCCAGTAGTTCGCGGCGCCGTCCTGGATCACGGTGTCCGCGTAGTCGCTGGACGGAGTGCTCGACACGGTGACGGGCACCCAGTCCGACCGCTTCACGTTGCCCGACGGGTCGGTGACCGTCAGGCGGTAGCTGTGCTCGGAGCCCGCCGCGAGGCCGGTGTCCCGCGCGGTCCGCTTCTGCGGCAGCCAGAACTTGGTGGCGATCGTCTCCTCGAAGACGGGCGCGTTCGCCTCCGTGTCGCGGTAGATCCGGTACGTGAGGGCCTCGTCGTCGCGGTCCCACGTGGTGGTCAGGTTGATGCGGACGGCACCGCCCGAGACGGAGGCCACCGTCGGGTTGATCGTCGCGCCGGAGTCGACCGGGCCCACGTTGTTCGGGGCACTGGAACGCTTGGCGTACCGGACGATCCCCTGCTGCCCGACGCCGTTCACCTTCGGGAACTCGCCGCCGTACAGCACGTAGTCCGCGTTGCCGGAGACCGTCCAGACGGCCTGCTCCTTACCGGAGTACGTCCCGACGTCGGTCAGGGGGTGCCAGGTCAGGAGCTCCGGGCGCGGCGTGCCCGGGTGGTCGGGGTATCCCCAGATGTCCGCGGTGTTGGTGCCGCGCACCTCGTTGATCCAGGCGGTCGAGTGGTAGAAGTTCCACGGGTTCGTCTGCGGGAACCCGCCGCTGTTGCCGCAGTAGTGCTTGTGGCTGGCGGTGTAGACGACGTTGCCCACCGGCGCGACGTCGTACGTGTCGCCGTGGCAGTCCTCGAGCCAGATCAGCGTGCCGTCGGTCCAGCTCGCCTTGAAGGTGCCCTCGGTCGTGCCACCCCTGCCGTAGTGCCAGCCGACGCCGTACCAGGCCTCGCCGTCGGTCGCCAGGCGCAGGATGCTGGAGTTGTCCCCGGCGTTGCGGATCTCGGTGTGGTTGATCGGGAGGTCGCGCGTGGCGCCCGTCGCGGCGTCGAGCCACGCGATGCCGTAGCCGTTCTGCGTGTCGGAGTTGACCGAGGTGAACGTCCCCGAGATCGCCACGGACTGCTCGTCCGGCGACACGACGATGGACTGCACCTGCCGGTCGTCGACGACCGGCACGAAACCGGGGACCAGAGCGCCGTTCGAGGCGTTCGCGGCCGCCACGCGGTAGCGCGTGGCGCCGTTGACGCCGCCGAACCACCCGCCGAAGTAGACGGTGGTGTTGGTGGCCGCGACGGCCTTCGTGTTGCCGTTCGGGGTGGGCGCGAACGACGTGTTCAGGCTGCCGGTCGGCAGGTTGAACGCCGCGATGCGGTTGCGGGCGACGCCGTCGACCGTCGTGAACCCGCCCACCGCGTAGAGCCGCGTCCCGTCCGGCGACGCCGCCAGGTCGGTGACGTTGCCGTTCAGCGTGTGGTTGAACGACGAGATCAGCACGCCGGTCGTCAGGTTGTAGGCCAGCAGGTTCGTGCGGGGCACCAGGTTCGTACCGGGAGCCGCCCCGGCCGGACGGGCGTTCTGGAACTCGCCGCCCACGTACACCGTGTTCCCGACGATGACCTGCTTCCACACGATCCCGTCGACCTGGACGGTCGGCAGGGCGTCCGCGGACACGGTGGCAGGGTCATCGGCGACCTCTGCTGCTACTGCGGCGGCCGCGGGGGCCTGCTTGATGGCCGATGCCGTCGGCGCGGCCACGAAGGATGCGACCACGAGCGTGACGCTCGCGAGAACGGCGGACGCCCGCCGGCGGGACAGAGTTCGATGGGACACGACTACCTCACTGGGAGACAAGGACCCGCCGGATCGCTGAGCCGCCGGACGATATGGGACCTGTAGAACTGACTGCTCATCACGCTAATTGCGGACACGCCAGTCGGCGCGGTCAAATCGGGGTGAATCGCGGGTGATCTCGGGTGCCTCAGGCGCCCGTGAAGATCGCGATCGGCGCGTCGATGCGCGGATCGAACTCGAGCTCGACCTCGTCCTGGAACTCGGCCGGGACGTTGAAGACGAACACCCCGCGGGCGGTGTCGCCGTCGCCGACCTCCGACCCGAAAGCCTTGCCGCCCGGCTTGAGCAGGGGCGACGCCGGGGTGCGGTCGGGGCCGTAGTAGGCGTTCACCACGACGGTCCGCAGGTCGAGCGTCTTGCCCGTGCCGTTCGTGACGTCGACCGTGAACCGGAGCGCCGGGCCGCCCACCTCGCCGGGGACGTTCGACTCCCCGGTCACCTCCTCGACCTTCGGCACCACAACGGTGACGCCCCGCTGGGGCGTCACCTCGGCGCCGAACGGAGCCGGGTCGAGCGTCTCGCGGGCAGCCGGGTCCGCCGCGCCGCCGGGCTCGGCGTCGGCCGGGTCGCCGTCGGACGGCTCGTCGCCGGGCTGCTCGCCGTCGCCGGCTCCGGGCTCGCTCGCCTCGGGATCGCTCCCGGCGTCCGTGCCCGACGACGCCGTCGGGCTCGCGGAGGGAGTGTTACCGGCCGTCGGGTCGGCGTCGGACCGCAGCGCGACCACCGCCACGACGGCCGCGACGGCCAGGACGAGCACGATCACGCCGAGCAGGAGCCGGCGTCGGGTGATGAGGGAGGTGGCAGACATGATCTTTCGAGCGTAGCCGCGTGGAGGGCCGCAAAGCCGGTGATCCGGCGGAGTTCACCCCTGCCTGGCGTACGGCAGGAGCACCCTGCCGAACACCGCGAGCAGCTCGCCCCGGGACCTCGCGAGCGACCGCCGGCCCCGCGCGTCCTGTGCGATGTCACTCTGCGCAGCCCCGCGGGCGACCTGCAGCGCTCCGAGGGCCCCCCGGGCCAGCCCCGCCGCGAGGGTGCGCGCCCGCAGCACGGCCCGCCGTCCGCGGCCGGGCGCGACCATGAGCGCCACGCGCGCCGACGCGTTCGCGAGCCCCGCGGTGCGCGCCAGGAGGTAGGGGCGGGTGAGCCGGTCGGTGGGCACGACGTCGGACACGACGGCCTCGGCGCACCAGACGATGCGCCCGCCCGCCGCCGTCAGCGCGCTCGTGAAGAGCGTGTCCTCGCCGCCCGAGAGCCCCAGGGCGGGATCGAACGCCAGACCCGCCCGCCGGACCACCCGCAGGTCGAGCAGGAGGTTGTTCGTCGCGGCGCTCCCGACCTGGTCACCGGTGCGGAGCCCGCCGCGGTGGGCGCGGTCGTAGAAGCCGCCGGCGACGACCCACGGTTCGGGCTCGGCCGCGTACCGGGACACCACGGCCCCCGCGACGGCGGCCGCGCCGGTCTCGCGGTAGGTCGTGTGGAGGGCGTGCAGCCAGCCGGCGTGCGGCACCTCGTCGTCGTCCACGAACACGAGGAGGTCGTGGTCGTCCGCCGCGCGCAGCGCCCGGTTCCGGGCGGCGGAGATCCCCGGCTCGGGTTCGACGACGGCGTCCGCGCCGAGCCCGGCCACCGCTGCCGCGCCGGCTCCGGCCGGGTCGTTGTCGACCACCAGCACGCTCGCCTCGACGCCTTCGGCCCGGCGCGTCAGGTCACCGGCCTGATCCACGAGCAGGGGGACGAGTGCCGCGATCCGCTCCGGGCGCCGGTAGGTGAGCACGGCGACAACCAACCGTTCCATCCGAACTTCACCCACCACAATCACCCCTTCCCAGGCACCACGACGGCTGATCCGGCAGTTACCGTAGCGTGGCCCGCCCCCTTGATCCTCTGGAGAGCCGAGACTCGTGCAGGTTCACCCGCGCGTCCTGATGAGCGCCTATGCGTGTGGGCCCGGTGACGAGCCGGAAGCCGCAGCGGGCTGGGCGTTCGCCCGGGCGGCGGCGACGTCCCACCAGGTGCACGTGATCACCCGGCACCGGTTCGCCCCGGCGATCACGGCAGAGCTCGAGCGCGAGCCGGAGCTCGCTCAGCACCTGACCGTCGAGTACCTCGACCTGTCCGAACGGGTGCTCGCCCGCAAGCGCCGCGGCAGCGACGTGTACTGGTACTACGCGCTCTGGCAGCGCGCGCTGGCCCGGCGTGCCGCCGAGCTGCACCGGGCCACGCCGTTCGACGTCGGCCACCACGTGACGTTCGCGAACGACTGGCTGCCCTGCGGCCTGGCGCGGGTCCGGGACCTGCCCGTCGTCTGGGGTCCGGTCGGCGGCGCGAGCGTCATCCCCCTGCGCCTGGTGCGCTGGCTCGGGCTGCGTGGAACGGTCACGGAGCTGCTCCGCGGCGTGCTCACCGCGCCGCTGCGGGCCGTGTGGGGCGATGCCACCGCCCGGCGCGCGGCCGTCGTCGTCGCGCAGAACGAGACCGTCGCGCGCCGGTTCCGGCGGGCACGGAACGTGGTCGTGGAGCCGAACGCCGCGCTCGACGACGACCTGCCGGAGCGCGCCCGGCCCGCCCGGCCGGTACCGCCCGGGCCGGAGAGCGGGTCCGCTCCGCACGTCCGGCGCGCGGTGTTCATCGGCCGGCTGCTGGCCTGGAAGGGCGGGCGGCTCGCGATCGAGACGCTCGCGCGCACTCCCGGCTGGGAGCTGCACGTCTACGGCACGGGGTACGAGCGCCCGGCGCTCGACCGGCTCGCGGGACGGCGGGGTGTGACCGACCGCGTCGTCTTCCACGGGCACCGGCCGAGGGCAGAGGTCCTCGACGCGATCGCCGGGTGCGACGCGATGCTGTTCCCGTCGATGCACGACCAGGCCGGCTGGGTCGCGGCCGAGGCGAGCGCCCTCGGGCGGCCCGTGGTGTGCCTGCCGCTCGGCGGCGTGCCGCTCCTGGCCGACTCGAACGCCCGGCCCGCCGATCTCAACGGCGACGTGGTCGGGCACCTGGCGGCCCGGCTCGCCGAGGCCGCCACCGCCCCGGGCGCGCCGTCCGGCCGGTGGTCCGTCTCCCGGCTCCCGGACGTCGTCACGCGCCTCTACCGGACGGCCATCGACACGGCCGTGGTCGACACCGGCGCGCCCACCGGGAGCGCCGCGTGAGCGCCGTCCGCGTCCTGACCTCGCACGGCGAGCCGCGGCCCACCACCAACCCGTACATCACGATGCTCACGGGGGCCCTGCGCCGGACGCCGGGCGTGGAGGTCGTGACGTTCTCCGCGCGGGCGGCCCTGCTCGGGCGGTACTCCGTGGTGCACCTGCACTGGCCGGAGACGATCCTCGGGCTCGGCGGACGGCGGTTCACGGGCCGCCTCGTGCGCTGGGTGCTCGCCGCCCTGCTCCTCGCGAGGCTCACGATCGCCCGCACGCCGGTGGTCCGCACCGTGCACAACGTCGAGCTGCCGGCGGACGCCGGCGGCGCCCAGCGGCTCCTGCTGCGCTGGTTCGACCGGCTCACGACGCACCGCGTAGTGCTGAACGACCGCACCGAGTGCCCCGGGCCCAGCACCACCATCCCGCACGGGCACTACCGCGACTGGTACACCGGCCCGCGCTCGTCGATGGTGCCCGGCCGGCTCCAGTACGTCGGGCTCGTCCGGCGGTACAAAGGGGTCGAGGGGCTGGTCGAGGCGTTCCGCTCCGTCGCGGACGAGTCGCTGACGCTCGACGTCGCGGGCGCCGCGTCGTCCCCGGAGCTCGTGGCCACCGTCTCCGCCCTGGCCTACGACGACCCGCGGGTCAGCCTGCGCTTCGACTACCTGTCGGACGACGAGCTCGTCGCGGCGGTGACCTCCGCCGAGCTCGTCGTGCTGCCCTACCGGTTCATGCACAACTCCGGGACGGTCCTGGCCGCGCTCTCGCTCGACCGGCCGGTCCTCGTCCCGGACACGCCGGTCAACGCCGACCTGGCCGCCGAGGTCGGGCCGGGCTGGATCCACACCTTCACCGGGGACCTGACGGGCGAGGCCGTCGAGGCCGCCCTCGCGGCGGCCCGGGAGCCCCGCGCCGCGTCCCCGGACCTGAGCGCGCGCGAGTGGGACGACGCCGGTCAGGCGCACCTGGCGATCTACCGGCTGGCGCTGTCCCGTGCGGGGTCCCGCGAGCGGTCTGCCGCGCCCCGCTCCAGGGCGTCCTCGTGAGCACGGCCCGGGTGGGCGCGCCCTGGCGCTCCGTCGGCAACAGCGCGGTCGTCCAGGTGGTCGTGACCGGCCTCTCCGGGCTGCTCGGGATGGTGACCGCGCGCCTGATCATCGAGCAGTTCGGCGTCGCCCAGTACGCCCAGTACGGGCTCCTGACGTCCCTGCCCGCCCTGATCCCGTTCGCGGACCTGGGCGTGGCCGCCGTGGTGGTGAACGCCATGGCGTCGACGGACCGGGTCGATACCGACCTCGTCGTGCGCAGGACGCTGACCAGCGCCTTCCGGGTGATGCTCTGCTCGGGCCTCGTGATCGCCACCGTCGGCGCGCTGCTCGGGCTGCTCGGCTGGTGGCCGCTGCTGCTCGGCCCCGGGCTGCTCGACGGCGGCGCGGCCACCGCGACGCTGTGCGTCGTGGTCCTCGGCCTGGCGCTGCCGCTCGGCGTCGGCGCGCGGATCCTGGTGGGGCTGGGCCGCAACGCCCTGCAGATCGCGCTCACCGGGCTCACCGCGCCGCTGGTCATGGCGGGCGTGCTCCTGGTCCTGCTGACCGGGAACGGTTCGGGCACCTTCCTCGCCGTCGCCTCCTACGCCGCGGCGGCCGTCGTGGCGGTGGTGCTGCTGATCGCCGCGTCCCGCCTGGTCCGGCCCCAGGTCGGTGCCGCGTTCCGGGACGTGCCACGGCTCCGGACCGTCCCCGGGGTCCCCGTGTTCGACACCGCGTGGCCCATGCTCGTGCAGATGATCTCGCTGCCGATCGCCATGCAGACCGGCCGGATCCTGCTGAGCCACCAGGGCACGCCCCTGGACCTCGCGCGGTACAACCTCGCGTCCCAGCTCTTCGGGGTGGTGCTCGCGGCGGTGGCGACGGCCGGCGTCGCGCTGTGGCCCCACTTCGCGCGGGCCCGGAGCCAGTCGGTCAAGGCCTCGCCCTTCCGGGCCACCGGGGTGTTCGTCGTGGCGGGCATCGTGCTGGCGCTGGTCCTCGCCGGCCTGCTGCCGGTGGTGGTCCCGCTCGTGACCGGCGGCGAGTTCGGCCTCACCCTGTCGATCGTCGCCGCGTTCGTCGTGTTCACGGTGCTGCAGGCGGCCAAGTACCCCGTGGGCATGTACATGACCGACGGCCCCGGCCTGCGGGCGCAGGTGCTCCCGATCGTGCTGATGATCCCCCTGAACCTCGCCCTGAGCTGGTGGGCGATCCCGCACCTGGGCGCGGCCGGCCCCGTGTGGGCGACGTCGGTGTCCGTGCTGGTGTGCCAGGTGGTCCCCAACGCGCTGTGGGTGCGCCGGTCCATGGCGCGGCAGGCGTGACCCGGTGCGCGTGGCAGGCATGATCCCGACGGATACGAGGAGCTGAACCCATGGTCGACGTCGGAGTCGTCTTCCCCGAGGGGCGGGGCGTGGCCCGCTGGGCCGAGCGCCACGCCGACAGCCCCGTGCCCAGCCGCTGGCCGTACGGCCTCGACGAGCTCGCGGCACCGGGCCTCACGCTGACGGACCGCGAGGTCCGGCCCGCATCGCGCGTCGCCACCCAGGCCTACGCCCGCGGGCTGGTCCTGCCGGCGTTCGGCGACCCGAGGCTGGACGTCGCGATCGCGTGGGAGGAGTCGCTGGCGGTCGCCATGCGCTCCCAGGTCCGGGCCCGCCGCCACGCCTGCGGCGTCATCTGGGCGACCGACGTCGTCGCGGCGGGCGCTGCCACGCCCGCGATACGCGCCGCGCGCACCGCCCTGCGCAGCATGGACGCGCTCTGGACCCTCGCCCGCCCGCAGGTCGAGCAGGTGGAGTCCTGGCTGGGCAACGGCCACCCACCCGTCCATCACCTGCCGTTCGGGGTGGACACGGAGTTCTACGCGCCGTCGGCCTATCCGGAGCAACCGCTGATCGCGAGCATCGGCGGCGACCGCGACCGGGACCCCGAGACGCTGTACGCGGCGCTGGAGCTCGTGCTGCGGGCCCGGCCCGACGTCCGGGTCGTCGTCGGCTCCAAGAGCACGCTGCCGGTGCCCTCGGGCGTCGAGCGGCACGAGTTCATCCCGCACCACGAGGTGCGGCGGCTGTTCGCGCGCGCCTCCGTCGTCGCCATCGCGACGCGCCCCAACTCGCACGTGTCGGGCATGACCGTGGCGCTGGAGGCGGGCGCGTGCGCCCGGCCCGTCGTCACCTGCACCACCCCGGGGATGGAGGACTACGTGCTGCCGGGCGAGACCGGCGAGCTGGTGCCTCCGGAGTACCCGGAGGCGATGGCAGCGGCAGTGCTCGGGCTGCTCGAGGACCAGGACCGCGCCGCAGGCATGGGCCTGGCCGCACGCGCGCACGTGGTCGCCAAGCACTCGACGACCGTCATGTGCGACGCGCTGCGCGCCATCGCGCTCGGCTGACCGGGGTCAGCGGACGCTCAACGCGTCGAGCACGCCCCGCGTCACCCCGCGCCACGGTGCGACGCCCTCGACGAACTGCCGCCGCCCGCCGCGCAGCGCCACCGCGCGGGCGGCGCGGGGCAGCGTCCGCCGCCACCGGCGGACGTCGGCCGGGCCGAGGTTCTTGGCCGCGAACAGCATCCGGTTCCGGATGTCGTACCGGTAGTACGTCTCGCTCTTGGCCCGGCCCCGGGACTCCTGGGTCCCGCCCTCGTCGTGCACCACGTGGGCGTCGTCGACCACCTCGAGCCGGGCTCCGAGCGCCACGGCCCGCCACGACAGGTCGACGTCCTCCCAGTACAGGAAGTAGTCCTCGTCGAACCCGCCGAGCTCCCGCCAGAGCTCCGCCCCGACGGCCAGGCAGGCGCCGCTGAGCCACGGCACGTCGTCGGGCGCGGTGGAGCGGCCGCTCATGGTGCCGTCCGCGCGGTGCAGGTAGGTGAGGCCGCGCGAGTAGACCTCGCCGTCGGGCCGGTGGATCCGGGGCGCGACGAGCGCCCGGTCGTGCGACCGCACCGCCGTGGCGACGGCCGACAGGCCCGCCGGGTCCGTCCACGCGTCGGGGTTGAGCAGCACCACCACCTGCGCGCCGGCCGCGAGCGCGTGCGCCGCCCCGAGGTTCGAGCCGCCGCCGAACCCGACGTTCGTCGCCGGCGTCAGGAGCTCCCAGCCCCGCTCGGCGGCGAGGCGCGTCACGGCGGCCCGCTCCCCCGCACCGCTGAAGCTGTCCACGACGACCACCCGCACGCCGCTGTCGCCGACCGTGCGCGGCAGGTTCGCCGCGAGCAGGCCCGAGGATCCGTAGCTGACGACGACCAGCGCGACGTCGTCGAGCCCGCTCACAGCGCGCGCACCTCGCGGAACCACTTGACCAGCGCGAGCACCAGGAACGCCGCGGTGCAGGCGGTGATCGCCGCGTAGACCCACAGGAACACGTGCGGCGCGCCGAGCAGCAGGAACGTCCAGCACAGCACGCCGTAGTCGGTCGGCAGCACCAGGACGGACCGGAGCCAGGGGAAGCGGCCCTCGGTGGGCGCCACCGACTGCACGCCGTGCGCCCGGCGGAGCTGGTCCGTGAGGATCATCGCGAAGAACAGGACGCTGCTGACGACCACCGAGACGAGCGGGACGACCAGCCAGACGAGGTCGACGACGTCGTGCACCACGAGACCCACCGCGAGCGCCAGCGGGAGGGTCACCACCTTGATCGCGTCGACCACATGGTCGAGCCACTCGCCCGCGGGGCTGCCGAGGCCGGTGAGGCGTGCGACCTGGCCGTCGGCGGAGTCCCAGGCGTAGCCGAGGACGAGCAGCAGGGCGATCGCGGCGCCCTGGCCCCACGACGGCGGCAGCGCGACGAGCAGCGCGATGCCGCTGAACGTGAAGAGCGCGCTGACGCCGGTGACCGCGTTCGGGGTCAGGCCGAGCTTGTACGCGGCAGCGGCGAGGTACCTGCCGATGCGGCGGTTCACGAACCGGGAGTAGGCGGGCGCGCCGCGTGCGGCGCCCTTCTGCGCGCCACCGAGCCGGGCCAGGACAGCGCTGTACGGCTCACGGAGAGTCTCAGTCATCGGATGCCACCGTTCCCGCCATCGTTCCCGACCATGCCCACTCCGGGGCGTTCCGACGTCGTGCGAGGCGCTTCGGCCCGGGCGTCCGCCGGGCGGCGAGGTCGTGGGCGAGCTGCTCGTAGCCGTCGGCGACGAGGTCCCAGTCGTAGGCCGTCGCGCGCTCGGCGAGGGCCTTGCCCCGGTCCGCGCACCCCGCGACGTCGTCCTCGGCCTCGGCGAGCCGCGCGGCGACGTCGGCGGGCGTGCGGAAGTACCGTCCGGCGTCCCCGAGCACGTCGTGGTTGAAGCCGACGTCGTACGCGGCGGTCGCCGTACCGCCCCCGATCGCGCGGAGCAGCGACGGGTTGGTCCCGCCGACCGAGTGTCCGTGCAGGTAGGTGAGGGCTCCGGCGTAGAGCTGGTCGAGCAGGTCCTGGTCCCACACGCCGCCCAGCAGGCGCACGCGCGGGTCGCTCGCGGCGAGGTCGGAGATCCGCCGGGTGTACCCGTGCGAGTACGGCGCGGAGCCGACGACGACGAGCGGCCGGACGGCGTCGCCCGCGACGTACCCCTCGACGATGACGTCGACGTGGTTCTCCGGCTCGAACCGCGCGACCACGAGGTGGTAGCCGTTCGGGGTCAGGCCGAGCTCGGCGAGGCGATCGTGGCCCACCTCGGTGAGGTCGGGCGCGCCGTACGTGATGAGGCGGCTGTCCGCGCCGTACTCGTCGCGGTAGTAGTCGGCGATGCCCTGCGCGTCGGCGATCAGGGCGTCCGAGAGCCGCACGGCCGCCGTCTCGGCCGCACGGTAGTAGCGCTGCCCGGTGGGGCCCCACTTGGCGCGCCGCCACTCCAGCCCGTCGACGTGCGTCGCGACCGGGATGCGGGCCGCGCGCAGCACGGGCAGCAGCGGCGCGTTGGCCGCGTTGAACACGAACGCCACGTCGGTGCGGTGCCGCGCCAGGTGCGCGACCGAGAGCGCGGTGTGGCTCAGCGTCTCCAGGGAGCGCCGGCGTGCCGCGGGCAGCGTGACGAGCTCCATGCCGAGGTACTCCGTGGGGGCCGGGCCGGCGTCGCCCTCCGTCTCGGGGCCGCGACGGCAGTAGATCCGGACCCGGTGCCCGCGCGCGGCGAGGCGGGACCCGATCTCCTCGACGGCGGTCTCGAAGCCTCCATAACGGGCCGGGACACCACGGGTGCCGACCATCGCGACGTGCAGGGGTTTGGGAGGCATGCCGGGAGCGTAGGTCGCGTTAGTTGCCTGGAACACCCCGAAGAGTGGGTGAACATGGCATTTCACCCCTCCGGCGACATCCGGACTACAGCACGTCGGACAACCAGCAGGCGCCCCATCTGCGCCCGGTACCGCTGCGCGCCGAACCGCTCGGCGGCGTCCGTCCGGCCGGCTTCCGCCAGCGCGGACGCGCGCGCCGGGTCGTCGAGCAGCTCGGCGATCGCGTCGGCGAGGGCCACCGGGTCGTCGGGCCGCACGAGCAGGCCGGTCTCCCCGTCCTTGACGATCTCAGCGAGCCCCTGCGTGCGGCTCGCCACGACGGGCCGGCCGGCGAGCATGGCCTGGACCGCCACGTTCCCGAACGGCTCCACCCGCGACGGCACGACGACGACGTCGCCCCGGGCGAACCACTCCCACGGGTCCGCGTACCCGACGAGGTCGACGGCGCCGGCCAGGTCGTCCGCGGCGGCCCGGACCCGGAGCTGGTCCTCGAACCACTCGTAGCCCGTGAACACCGAGCCGCACAGCGTCAGCCGCACGTCGCGGCCTGTGCCCCGCAGGAGCGCCACCGCCTCGAGCGCCAGGTCGGACCCCTTGCGCGGCGACAGGCGGCCGACCAGCACCACGTGCGCAGACCCCGGGGCCGTACCGCCGCCGCCGTCCGCACCGCCGCCTGCACCGCCGTCCGACACGGGCGCCTCCGGCGGCCCCGGCACGCCGTTGTAGACCACCCGCGTGCGCCGCCTCAGCGCCGGGACCGCCGACACGACCACGTCGCACGCCGCGGCCGAGTTCACGACTACGGCACGCGCGAGCAGGAGCGGAGCCGCGAGCCCCACCCGGACGACCCACCGCGCGTCGGCCTCCGCCTCGTGCACGTGGCACACGGGTGCCACCCCGGCGAGCCGGGCGGCGACCAGCCACGCGGGAATGGTCAGCGTGTTGACGAGGACGGTGTCCGGCCGCACCTGGCGGATCAGCCGCGTCATCGGGCCGAGGGCCCGCAGCGTGGCGACCCCCAGGGCGACGATGCCCCGCGGCGTCAGGTGCGCCTTGCGGAGCACCGGCACGTCGAGCGTCTCCACCCGCGCGCCGACGTCGCGCATCCGCTCGGCCAGCGGTCCATCACCGGGCAGCACGACGACGACGTCCGCTCCGGCGTCGACACATCCGGCCGCGGTCTCGACCAGCTGGAGGTCGGAGCCGTAGAGCTCCACGGAGGCGTGCGCGAGAAGAACCGTCGTCATGATCGCCAACTGTGCCAGCCGGACACCAAACAGGAGATCCCGGACCGGGTGAACTCTGGACCGGGAAACAGGATGGGCGAAATGTTGCTGGTTCTCCTGGAATCGCCCGCCCGAGAGGTGAAATTTGAGAACTACCGGGTGACTTCTATCGGTTCACGCCGCGATGTCCGCCCTTTCGCCGTAACTTGTTCACAGCCACGGAGCGCGCACAGCGACCGTCGGGCTACCACAAATCACCCCACGACGTCCTTGACGCCGCGACCGCACGTGTCCGGACGCCAGCCGCGCCAGCAGGAACCGAAGGGATCGGGAGTGACCGCACACTCGATTGACGGCGAGCCGCCACTGCTCTTTCCCGTACCGTCCGACCCCGCCACGAGCCCCGACCAGACGACCCGCGGCGTACCGGCCGGTGCGCAGTCCGAGGGTGCGCGCGTCCGGCAGCTCCGGGCCGCCGCGCTACCGCGCGCGCGGACCGGCTGGCAGGCCGGCTACCAGGCGCGGCTCCGGCTCACGGATGCCGTGGTGGTCGGCGTCACCCTGCTCACCGCCTACGGCGTGCAGCTCGCGCTCAGCGGTACCTCGCAGTGGTCCGCCATCGGTCCGCTGCACGCGGCCGTCGGCCTGCTGCTCGCCACCGCGTGGCTCGCCGCGCTCGCCACGAACCGCGCCTACGACGTGCGCTTCTTCGGCCGGGGTATGTCCGAGTACCAGCGCGTCCTCGACGCCACCTGGAAGTCGTTCAGCCTGATCGTCCTGATCGCGTGGGTCACCGCCTACTCCGAGGCCCGCACCCTCCTGCTGGTCGCCTTCCCGCTCGGCATGGTCGGCCTCGTCGCGTCGCGCTACCTCTGGCGGCAGCACCTGCTGCGGCAGCGCCGCCGCGGTGACGGCGGCCTGACCATCCTCCTGGCGATCGGCGACCGCGAGCAGGCGACGCGCCTGATCCGGCTGCTCAACGGCGCCCCCGAGCAGGAGTTCGTCGTGGCCGGCGTCTGCCTGACGACCGGCGCCCAGCCGGGCGAGCGCCTGAGCGGCGTCCCGGTGCTCGGCGACCTCAACGACGTCGGGCTGACGGCGCACGAGATGGGCGCGGGCGCGGTCGCCGTGTGCAGCTCGCACGAGATCACCGCCGACGTCGTGCGGCGGCTGGGCTGGGAGCTCGAGCGGTACGGCGTCGACCTGATGCTCACCGCCGAGCTGGCCGACGTCGCCGTCCCCCGCATCACGGTCTCGCCCGCCCCGGGCATGTCGCTGCTGCACGTGGACACGCCCCGCTTCGAGGGGCCCAAGTTCTCCGTGAAGCAGGTCATGGACTGGGGCCTGACCGCGGTGCTGACGCTCCTGGTCTCGCCGATCCTGCTGGGCATCGCGCTGGCCGTGGCCCTCACCAGCCGCGGTCCGGTGTTCTACCTCTCGCACCGCGTGGGCCGCGGCGGGCGCCTCTTCCCGATGGTCAAGTTCCGCACCATGTACGTGGGCGCGGACCGGGACGTCGTCGCGCTGTCCGCCGTCAACGAGGCCGACGGCCCGCTGTTCAAGATGCGCTCCGACCCCCGCGTCACGCGCGTCGGGCGGTTCCTGCGCCGCTACTCGCTCGACGAGCTGCCGCAGCTCTTCAACGTGCTCCGCGGGCACATGAGCCTCGTCGGGCCGCGCCCGCCGCTGCCCCACGAGGTCGCGGCCTACGAGGAGCGGATGAAGCGCCGGCTGCTCGTCAAGCCCGGCATGACCGGCCTGTGGCAGGTCACCGGGCGTTCGGACCTGTCCTGGGAGGAGTCGGTCCGGCTCGACGTCTACTACGCCGAGAACTGGACGCCGTTCCTGGACCTGCTGATCCTGGCGCAGACGGCCCGCGCGGTGGTCTCGGCCCGAGGCGCCTACTGACCCTCCGCCCCGGTCGCGGGCGTCAGACCTGGGTCAGACCCTGGTCAGGCCCGGGTCAGGCGCATCGGGGTGTGCGGGATGCCGTCCTCCAGGAACTCCGCGCCGTCCTGCTCGAACCCGTGCTTGCCGTACCAGCGGGTCAGCGGGGACTGCGCGTCCAGCACGACGTCGCGGGTGTCGGCGGCGGCGTCGACGTACCGCAGCGCCGCGCGCATCAGCTCGTCGGACAGCCCCTTGCCCCGCGCGCCCTTGACCAGGGCGACGCGGCCGATGCGCCAGACGTCGCCGTCGTCGAGCACGCGCGCGGTGCCGAGCACGCGGGTCCCGCCGTCGGACACCGAGTCGGGCGCTGCCTCCCCGAGGCCCACCACGTGCACCGTGGTGGGCTCGAGGTCGCGCCCGTCCAGGTCCTCGTACGGGCAGTCCTGCTCGACGACGAACACGTCCTGGCGCAGCTTCCAGACCCCGTAGGCGATGGTCACGTCGAGCTGGTCAAGGGGGGCGGTGATGATCTGCACGGGGTCGATGCTCTCATCTCGCGGGCAGGTGCCGCTTCCACCAGTCCAGGATGATCTCGAAGCGCTGCTGCCGGTGCCGCGGGCGACCGGAGCGGGACAGCTCGTGGTTCTCGCCGGGGAAGACCACCAGCTCGGTCTCGACGCCGTGCAGCTTGAGCGTCGAGTAGTAGCGCTCCGCCTGGGACAGCGGGCAGCGCAGGTCGAGCTCGGAGTGCATGACGAGCGTGGGCGTACGCACCTGCCCGGCGACCGCCTGGGGCGACTGCGCGGCGATCTGCTCAGGGGTCTCGCCCACGTACTCCGTGCCGAAGAACGAGCCGATGTCGCTGGTCCCGAAGAACACCTCGGGATCGAGGAACCCGCGCTCCACTATCGCGGCGGCGAACCGGTGGTCGTGGGCGATGGTCCACGCCGTGAGGTACCCGCCGTACGAACCGCCGAGCACACCGACGCGCGACCCGTCGAGCCGCCCGTCCGCCGCCGCCGCGCCGTCCAGGAAGTCCAGCACGTCGTGCAGGTCGACGGTGCCCATCGCCTGGCGGATCGCCCGGCCGTGGGCCTGCCCGTAGCCCGCCGAGCCGCGCGGGTTGCAGTACACAACGGCATAACCGGCGTCGACCAGCACCTGCACCTCGTCGAACAGGCCCACGCCGTAGGAGGCATAGGGGCCGCCGTGGATCATCAGCAGGGTGGGGAACCGGCCGGTGCCCTCGGGAACGGCGATCCAGCCGTGCACCGGGTAGCCGTCGCGCCCGGTGACGGTCAGCTCCTTCGGGGTCGCGATACCGGTCGCGCGCAGCGGCGCGGAGAAGTCGGTCCGACGCCGGGGCGCGCCGCCCTCGGCGTCCGCCAGCTCCACCACGCCGACCTCGCCGTAGGTGCCGGGGTCCGAGTACGAGACGGCGAGGGTGCCGCCCGCGGCGTCGAACTCCGAGACGACCACATCGCCGCTGGTCAGCTGGGTTGTGACCCCCTCGTCGGAGACGCGGACGACCTGCTGCGTGCCGCGGCTCGCGAGGGCGAGCAGCACGCCGCCGTCGGGCAGCGGCAGGGGCTCGCCGCCGACCTCCTGGGTCTCCGGGTCGGTGAGCCGGCGCGGCGCGGCGTCGGCCCAGGCGGACAGCACGTACAGCGCGGCGTTCCGCGCGACGAAGTCCTTGCCCTCGGGACCACGGTCCTGCGCCATCACGTATAGCTCGCCGCCATGACCGAACGCGATCGCCCAGGGACCGAGCGTGCCCAGGTCGACCTCTGACCCGCCCCCGGCCGGCCCGGCGAGCGGCAGCACCCGCACGGTCCCGTGCGGTACCTGCCCCGCACCCTGCTCGCGTTCGGCGATGACGCCGATCGAGCCGCCGTCCGGGGTGAAGGCGATACCGCTGTGGTCGACGTCGTCGGTGGTCAGCCGCCGCGGTTCCGGCACCGTGGGCCGCGGTTCGGGCTCGCCCTCCGCGGTCGGGACCGGCTGCACGACGGGCTCGGCGGCGACGTCGGGCACGTCGACCAGGAACGCGTGCTGCGGGCGGTCCCGGTGATAGCCGAGGCCGTTGCGGTTCCAGCTCCACTCGGTGATGCGGCGCGGCGGCTCGGCACCCGGCGCGATGCCCTCGACGGAGCCGTACCGGCCCGGCTGGGGCTCACGGCTCAGGAAGGCGATGCGCCTACCGTCCGGCGACCAGCGGAAGTCGGTGACGCCCAGCTTGCGGTCCGTGACCTGCACGGCCTCGCCGCCGCCGGTCGGCAGCACCCAGAGCTGCGGCGCCGACTGCGGCTGGGCGCGCAGGAAGGCGATCAGGGCGCCGTCGGGCGAGATGCGCGGGGCGGTGTCCCGGAAGCCGCGGGTGAGGCGCCGGGACTCGTCATCGCTGGTCGAGCCTCCACCGCTGGTCGAGCCTGTCGAGACCCCGCCCGCCGACCCCAGCGGCACCCGCCAGAGCTGCCCCACGGTGGCGTCGGCGTCGAGATCGGGGCGGGTCACCGACACGACTGCCCAGGTGCCGTCCGGGTGGACGTCGGGCCGGGAGACGGTACGGATCAGCGGAAGGTCAGTGGCCTGCATGAGCCGGACATTACCCTTACCGACATGTCCGAAACACAGCAGACCGACGCCCCCGCGAGCGCTCACGAGGCCTGGGGCGAGCCGCGTACCCGCGAGCTGACCTGGTTCGACCCGATGCAGATCGCCGCCCAGGCGCCGCTGATGTCGGGGGTCGAGTTCCTGACCCGGATGCGCGAGGGCGTCATCCCGCCGCCGCCGATCGCAGCGCACTTCGGCCTCGACATCGACGTCGTGGAGGAGGGGCGGGTCACGTTCACGTGCGCGCCCGACGAGTCCGGCTTCAACCCGATCGGCACCATCCACGGCGGCGTCCTCTGCACGCTCCTGGACACCGTGTGCGGCTGCGCCATGCAGTCGGTGCTGCCCCAGGGCAAGGGCTACACGTCGGTCGAGATCAAGGTCAACTACGTCAAGGCCGTGCGCGGCAACAGCGGCCCGCTCACCGCTGAGGGCACGGTGGTCAAGGCGGGTTCGCGCGTCGGCTTCACCGAGGGCGTCGTCCGGGACGCGACCGGCGCGGTGGTGGCGACGGCGTCGAGCACGCTGCTGGTCTTCGACCTCCCGCCGGCGCACCCCTGACGCGCGGCCAGGCGGCCGCGTACCCAGCGATTCGGCCCGAGATCGTGCGATGTTCGGGCCGAATCGCTGGGTAGCCGCACCAGGACGGCTACGGCGCGACCATCACGTGTTGATCAGGCCGATCACCCAGGCGCCCGCCGCGATCAGCGAGCCCGCGAGCTGCACGCCGATGGTGATCAGCGTCGCCTGGAGGGCGGCCTTGGTGGCGCCCCAGGCTGCCCGCACGTCCTTGCGGCGCGCCCACTCCAGCAGGAAGATCGCGCCGACGAAGAACAGGAACAGGCCGATCACGGGAATCACGAAGAACCCGATGATGCCCGCGATGCCACCCACGGCAAGGGTCAGCACGGGTACCTCGGCCTTGCGCATGTGCTTGCCGGCGAGGATCCACTGGAGCACCTCGGCGATGGCGATGGCGGCGGCCGCGACGCCGAAGACCACCCAGGCCTCTGTGCCGCCCGTCATGATCGCCCACACGAGGATGCCGCCCAGCACGAGCACGGCGCCAGGCAGCACCTGGACGACTATGCCGATGAGTCCGGCGAAGATTGCGACGCCGACGAGTACTTCTCCCCAGATCTCCACGCCCGAACACTAGCGGTCACGCGACGTCGGCTCGGCCAAATCCGGCCGGACGACCGAGCCGGGTCGCGCGGCGCCCGTCTACCCTGCTCATCATGACGCGTGACGTGGCTGGATACCTGGCCCGGCTGGGCCTCGACGAGCGGCCTCCGGCAACCGTCGGGACCCTGTTCGAGATCCACCGGCGCCACGCCGAGCGGCTCCCGTACGAGAACCTGCACACCATGCTCGGCAGCCCGCCGGCGGTCGACGCGGCGGCGACCCTGGCCCGGGTGGCCGCGGGCGGCAACGCCGGCTACTGCTTCCACCACAACGGCATCCTGACCCTGGTGCTCCGGGAGCTCGGCTACGACGTCGTGCCCGCGTGGGGCCACAACTGGGACGACGACGCCGAGCGCCGTGACGTGCACGTCGGACACCTGGCGCTGTCCGTCCAGGGGCTCCCCACCGACGACAACCCCGGCGGCCTCTGGTGGCCCGACGTGGGCTGCGGCGACGGCCTCCACGACCCCCTGCCGCTGGTCGCGGGCGAGTACCGGCAGGGCCCGTTCACCTACCGGCTCGAGCTGCGCGACGGCGGCTGGACGTTCCACCACGACACCCAGGGCAGCTTCGGCGCCGTGGACCTCTTCGACGAGGAGCTGACGCCCGAACGCGAGAATTCGGCGCACCGCCGCCTCACCGACCCGGCGGACGGCGCGTACACGCGCAAGCTCGTCGTGCAACGGCGTCTGCCCGACGCCGCGGAGACGCTGCGCGGCTGCCTCTTCACGCGCACCGGATCACGCACCGAGCGGGTCGAGCTCACGGCGTACGACGACTGGCGCGACGGGCTCCGGACACTGGGCATCGCGCTGCGGGGCATCGACGACGATGCCCTGCGCGGCCTGTTCGACCGCAGCCTGGCCGCCCACCGGGAGTGGCTGGCGACCAGGGCGGCCGGCTAGAGGTCAGCCGGTCAGTTCCAGAAGACCGCGACCAGGATGTTCACCAGGGTCAGGCCCAGCACCGCGCCCTTGAGGCCCTTCGAGACGTCCTCACCCTTGCGGACGGCGATGACGGCCAGCACGGCGACGGCGAGCGCGATGACCAGCTTGACGCCGATCTTCGCCATCGACGGACCGCCGTCGTCCCAGAGGCCGCCCATCTCGGCGATGCCGACCATGATGACGCCCGCGACGACGGCTCCCATGGCACCGTGCGAGACACCCTTGTAGAGGGCCTTGGTGCGCATCGAGGCGATCGAGCCGCCGAAGACGAGGGCCCAGCTCGCGAAGTGCAGAAACACGAAGACGTTATAGAGGAACTCCATGGCCGCCAGCCTATCGGCGGCGGGGTCCGTGGGGTACGCAAATCGAGCGTCTGCGGCGACGTGACAAGAGCCACGCCGACGAAGAAAGGACCGTCAGCGGTACTTGGTCTCCCGAGCGAGAAGCCAGCGTGCGCGACCCACCTGCAACAACCGTCGCTGACGTTGCCGTCACTCCTTCACCTGACGATCAGTTGGATCCAGCCGCTTCAGGACGTCTGGATCGCATAGCTGTCGATGGCGACAACCAGCGAGCCCGACCCCTCGGCCAGGTAGTCATGTTCTGGAAAGTAGTCCACATGAAGGTGGTCGCCCTGATCCGCCTCCGATGCGAACCCTTCAATGTTCTCGGCAAGGAGAGAAAAGGACTCCAGCCTGCCCGTAACCTCCAGGGTTTCGCCATCTCCGGAAGAGGACACCCTGATCTTCCCGCTCGCTTGCTGAAATTCGATCCGTGACAACGATCTGGTGTACGGGAACGGATTCGGGACCTTGGCCAGGAGGATTTCTCCCCTGCCGCTGCGCAACTTCCGCCCCAAGGCCAGCAGTTCGGAGCGAGTTCCGGACAGCTCCAATTCCCTGGTCGAATCGCTGTGCAACGCTTTCAACACCGAGCCTCCTCCAGTGGTGTCCATGCCGATTCCGAACTCATGCTCTCAATCGCCGTCCGCCATCGCGGCGCACCACTCCTGCAACGCTTTCAGGTGAAACATCGGCCCTCCGCTTTCGACAAGTCAGCCACAACGTACAAGCCCAGCCCGTCCGGCCACCTGAACGCGTCCCCCTTCTGAGGTCGGCAGTTGGCATCGAGATCGGCACAGGCCTGTGCCGATCTCGATGCCAACTGCCGACCTCAAGGAGCACTGCGGGGGCAACCTGCCGACCTCGGCACGCGCGACCTGGACAGCCACACCCCGTCGCCCATTCCCTACCGATTTAGTAGGGAAATACATAGGCAACATCGATGCACCCAATAGACATCCACTATGTGGACGACCCCTTCCGCCCTTTACCAGCGGCGGTTAACGTCATCGCCATGACCAAGGCAGCGCGCATCTTCCTCGTGACAACCCGTCACGAGATGCCCATGTGTGCCATGCCGACCTGTGCCTGCGACTGCTGTCGCAGCTGTCAGCTCTGACGCGCCCCTCGCCCCTGCAAGGTCAGCGCGCGCCGCCGGCCCGCAGCACTGAGTCCCTGGTCACGCCCGGGAATCGGCCGCCTGTGCCCGTACGACGCGCACAACTCCCCCAGCCATCGCTTCCATGCCCGCGCGCACCGCACGAACAGGACCCCACTACATGGTCAACACGGCCCCCGCCCAGCCCCGAACGACCAAGCGCCCCGCTCGTCCGAACGGCCAGTGGAAGATCGACGGCACAGCTCCCCTGAACCACAACGAGGAGTTCAAGGCGGAGTCCGACCCGCTGGAGGTCCGTGACCGCATCGAGCGGATCTACGCCAAGGAGGGCTTCGACTCCATCCCCGGCGACGACCTGCACGGCCGGTTCCGCTGGTGGGGCCTGTACACGCAGCGCAAGCCCGGGATCGACGGCGGCAAGACCGCGACGCTCGAGCCGCACGAGCTCGAGGACAAGTACTTCATGCTCCGCGTCCGGATCGACGGCGGGGCGCTCACCACCGAGCAGCTGCGCGTCATCGCGGGCATCAGCACCGACTTCGGCCGCGGCTCCGCCGACATCACCGACCGCCAGAACCTCCAGCTGCACTGGATAGAGGTCGAGGCGATGCCGGAGATCTGGCGCCGCCTGGAGGCCGTGGGGCTGAGCACGACGGAGGCCTGCGGCGACGTCCCGCGCGTGATCCTCGGCAGCCCGGTCGCGGGTGTGGCCAAGGACGAGCTGATCGACCCCACGCCGGTGATCGAGGAAATCCAGGAGCGCTTCATCGGGGACCCCGCGCTGGCGAACCTGCCGCGCAAGTTCAAGTCGGCGATCACCGGCCACCCGAGCCTCGACGTCGTGCACCAGATCAACGACATCTCGTTCGTCGCCGTCGACCACCCGGAGCTGGGCATCGGCTACGACGTGTGGGTGGGCGGCGCGCTGTCGACGGCGCCGCGTCTCGCGGAGCGCCTGAACGCCTTCGTCTCCCCCGAGGAGGCCCCCGAGGTCTGGCACGGCGTCGTCCGCATCTTCCGCGACTACGGCTACCGTCGGCTGCGCAACAAGGCCCGCCTCAAGTTCCTGCTCGCCGACTGGGGCGTGGAGAAGTTCCGCCAGGTCCTGGAGGACGAGTACCTGGGCTACAAGCTGCGCGACAGCATCGAGCCGCCGTCGCCCGCGTCGCTCGGGCTGGACGAGCGCGGTGACCACATCGGCATCCACGAGCAGCACGACGGCCGCTTCTACATCGGCGCCGCACCCACGGTGGGCCGTGTCTCGGGCGAGATCCTCGCGCAGCTCGCCGACCTCGCCGAGGCGCACGGCAGCAGCAGGGTCCGCCTGACGCCGCAGCAGAAGCTGCTGGTGCTCGACGTCGCCAAGGACGAGGTGGAGCCTCTCGTCGCCGGCCTCGCCGAGCTCGGGCTGCAGGCCCGGCCGAGCAACTTCCGCCGGAACACGATCGCCTGCACCGGCATCGAGTACTGCAAGCTCGCGATCGTCGAGACCAAGGCGACGTCGGCCCAGGCGATCACGCAGCTCGAGGAGCGGCTCGGGGACCTGAAGAACCTCAAGCCGCTGAGCCTGCACGTCAACGGCTGCCCCAACTCCTGCGCGCGCATCCAGACCGCCGACATCGGCCTCAAGGGCCAGCTCGTGCTGGACGACGACGGCAACCAGGTCCCCGGCTTCCAGGTCCACCTGGGTGGCGGCCTGACGTCGCTCGACCGGGACGACGCCGGGCTCGGGCGCACCGTGCGCGGGCTCAAGGTGACCGCCGACGGGATCGGCGACTACGTGGAGCGGGTCGTGCGCAGGTACGACGCCGACCACGACGGTGAAGAGACGTTCGCAGAGTGGGCACACCGCGCCGACGAGGAGGCTCTTCGATGACAACGACAGAAGCAGCACCGATTTCCTCTCTCTCGCTCTCCGGGCCGGGTTCGGGGGTGAACCCGCGCCTCGCACGGGTACGCGCCCGGGCCGCCGCCCGCGAGAGCATCCGGGCGATGCGGCCGGCCGCGCGGGCCAAGCGCCGCCGTCGGACCCCCGAGGAGCTGCGCGCCGTGGTGGAGCGCGGACAGGCGCAGCTCAACGCCTCCTCCGAGAGCCCGGAGGCGGACGCGCAGGCGGTCATCGCGTGGGCGGTGCGTGAGTTCGGGCCATACATGGCGGTGGCCTCCTCGATGCAGGACACCGTGCTATCGCACCTCGTGGCCGAGCAGTTCCCGTTCGTGGACGTGCTGTTCGGCGACACGGGCTACCACTTCGCCGAGACGCTGGGCACGCGGGGCGCCGTCGAGATCGAGCTGGACGTGAACGTCGTCGACGTGCGGCCCGAGCTGACCGTCGCCGAGCAGGACGACCGGTACGGTCCCAAGCTGCACGACCGCGACCCCGAGGCCTGCTGCGCCATGCGCAAGGTCGCCCCGATGAAGAAGGCCCTGGAGAACTACGAGGCCTGGGCCACCGGTGTGCGCCGCGAGGAGACCGCCGCACGCGCCAACGCCCAGCTCGTGTCCTGGGACGAGCGCAACGGCGTCGTCAAGATCAACCCGATCGCCGCCTGGACCGAGGAGCAGGTCTCCGAGTACGCCAACCGCCACGGCCTCGTGATCAACCCGCTGCTCTTCGACGGCTACCCGTCGGTCGGCTGCGAGCCGTGCACCGCTCGGCCGCTGCCGGGCGAGGACGCGCGCTCCGGCCGGTGGGCCGGGCTCGACAAGGACGAGTGCGGTCTCCATGTCTGACGCCGCGCCGTTGCCCACCGCCGGGGCGCACGATGGAGGGGTGGCGCACGAGATCTACCCGCTGGGGCTGAAGGTCGCCGGGCGGCTCGTCGTGGTGGTCGGCGGCGGGCCGGTCGCCGCGCGCCGCGCCCGTGCGCTCGTCGAGGCGGGCGCGCGCGTGCGCGTCATCGCGCCCGACGTCTGCGAGGAGCTGTCGGTGCTGGCCCGGGTCTCGGCGCCCGGCGCGGTCGACCTGGTTCCCCGTGCCTACCGGGCGGGCGACCTCGACGAGGCATGGCTCGTGCACACGGCGACGGGCTCCCCCGCGGTGGACCAGCAGGTGTCCGACGACGCCGAGCGCGCCCGGGTCTTCTGCGTCACCGCGGGCGACGCCTCGGTGGGCAGCGCCTGGGTTCCCGCTGTCGCCCGTACGGCCCTGACCGACGACGCCGAGGTGACCGTCTCGGTGACCGCCGGCCGCGACCCGCGACGCGCCACGGCGATCCGGGACGCGGTCGCGGCGGCGCTCCAGTCGGGCACCCTCCCCCTCCGCCGCCGCCGCCCCCCGGGACCGGGACCGGCCCCGCGAAGTAGAGCGTGCGTCCGACACACCCTCTACTTCGGCGACCAGTGCTGGCGAAGTAGAGGGTGTGTCGGACGCACGCTCTACTTCGCGGGTCAATGGCCGGGTCTGGCTCGTCGGCGGCGGGCCCGGCGACACCGGGCTCATCACCGCGCGCGGGCGCACCGTCCTGGCGCAGGCCGACGTCGTGGTCGTCGACCGGCTCGGCCCGCGCGCTCTGCTGCACGAGCTCTCGCCCGACGTCGAGGTCATCGACGTGGGCAAGACCAGCGGCAACCACCCGGTGCCGCAGCACGAGATCAACGCGCTGCTGGTCCAGCACGCCCTGGCGGGGCGCGACGTCGTACGCCTCAAGGGCGGCGACCCGTACGTGTTCGGCCGTGGCGGCGAGGAGCTCGCCGCGTGCCACGCGGCGGGCGTCGAGGTCGAGGTGGTGCCTGGCGTGACCAGCGCCGTCTCCGTCCCCGCGGCGGCAGGCATCCCGGTCACGCACCGCGGTGTCGCGCGCGGCTTCAGCGTCCTGACCGGGCACGACGGCGCAGCCGACGTGCCCGGCGGTCCCGATCACACGCTCGTGCTGCTCATGGGCGTCACCCGCCTGGCCGAGACCGCGGACGCCCTGGTGACCGCCGACCGCCCCGCGGACACCCCGGTCGCCCTCGTCGAGGACGGCTTCGGGCCGCGGCAGCGCGTCACGGTCGGCACGCTGGCGGACATCGCCGAGCGGGCCGCCGCCGTCGGCGTCCGACCGCCTGCCGTGATCGTGGTGGGCGCGGTGGTCCGCCTCTCGCCCGCCTGGGCGCAACAAGCTCGTTGAGTGCTGGGTATCTGCGGGCGCGAAGGCCATCAACCCCGCAGATACCCAGCACTCAACGGATCTCTCCCCGGGTGAAGATCCCCCAACTCCCTTTTCGCCGTAGGTCAAGTTCCGGTAGGCATGCAGTCGCCGCCATACTCGGCGGCCTTCTGCCCTGCCGTCACACGACCAATGCCGACGGCCTGATCTGGGAGAACGTATGAGAACAAGGACACGACGTGCGCTGCGGTGCACGGTAGCCGCGATGCCCGCCATCGCGCTGGCCGTCGCCGGGCTCGCCGCGACCGGAGGAGCGGCGACCGCGTCGGCCCCCGGCAGCAGCGCACCGGCCATCCAGAGCTCAGAGCACTACATCAACTACGCGGACGTCGCGGCACAGCCCGAGATCGACGACGACGTCGAGATCACGCCCGGCGGCCGCACCGTCCTCCACAAGGCCGAGGGCGAGACCGGCGTCGCCGTCGACGCCTCCGTCCAGGCAGCCTCGGACGAGATCGACAAGAAGTTCGCCGCCGGCAACCCGGCGGCGGCGCGGAAGCTGGCCGAGCTCGAGAACCAGGCGGTCGTCACGGGTTCGAGCCCCAAGGAGATCAAGCAGTCGCGCTACAAGCGTGCGCCGCAGACGCAGGAGGCCAAGCTCCTGACGATCCTGGTCGAGTTCGACGAGAACGCGAACGACGACTTCACCGACGAGATGGTGCCCACCTACTGGGGCTCCTCGGAGTGCATGCCGGGCAACGTCCAGAACGGCCCCCTGCACAACAACATCCCGAACCCGGCCAAGGCATCGCAGCCGGACAACAACTCGATGTGGGTCAAGGACTTCTCGTCCGACCACTTCAACAAGATGCTCTTCAGCGACAAGGGCATCACCAAGCGGGTCCGCCCCGACCTCACGGGGCCGGACGGCAAGCGGGGCATCGACATCTCCGGCTACACCATGAAGAACATGTACGAGGAGATGTCGCGGAACGCCTACACCGTCTCGGGCGAGGCCACCCCGTGGGTCAAGGTGCCGCACTCCGAGGGCTACTACGGCGCACAGCGCTGCTTCCTGAACGACGAGGGTGAGTGGGAGGCCGGCGCCTACCAGTCCATGAACGGCCACCCCGACAACCCGCTCGGCGCAGGCCAGCTGCCCATCGACGCCGTCGCGGCGCTCGCCGAGCTGCAGCCCGACTTCCCGTGGGCGGACTACGACATCGAGGACCAGGGCGACCGCGACGACGACGGCAACGTCCTCGAGCCGGACGGCGTCATCGACCACGTGGTGCTCGTCCACGCGGGTGAGGACAAGTCGGGCGGCGGTGGCGCACAGGGCACCTACGCCCTCTGGGCCCACTCCTCGGCCGTCGCCGGCGGCGCCGACATCCCGGGCACCGACCTGAAGCTCTCCAACTACATCGTCCAGCCGGAGGACTCCGGCGTCGGCGTGTTCGCGCACGAGTACGGCCACGACCTGGGCCTGCCCGACCTGTACGACACGGGCAGCGGCGGCGACTCCGACGTCGACTTCTGGGACCTGATGAGCTCCGGCTCGCACTCTGGCCCCATCTTCCAGTCGATGCCCACGCACATGGGCATCTGGGACAAGTGGGTGCTCGGCTGGGTGGACCCGGTCGAGGTGAACCCTGGTGACGACCGGACCAGCGTCAAGGTGGGCCAGGCGTCCCGCCCGCTGAAGGGCACCGCGGACGGCGTCAAGGTCAACCTGCCGGACAAGGAGATCACGCTCGGCACGCCGCACAGCGGCGAGAGCATGTGGTACTCCGGTGCCGACCAGGACTGGGCCGACGTGCGGCTGTCGCGCAGCGTCGAGGTCCCGGCCGACGCCACGTTCTCCTTCTGGGCCGACTACGTCATCGAGGCGGACTGGGACTACGGCTTCGTCGAGGTCTCGACCGACGGCGGCGCCACCTGGGCGGAGCAGAAGGTCCTCGACGACGACGGCAACGAGATCACCACACCGGACGGCTACGCGGACCCGAACGGCCGCATGGCCGACTTCGGCGACAAGAAGTACGGCCTGACCGGCACCACCGAGGGCTGGGGCCACCTCAACGTGGACCTGTCCGCGTTCGCCGGGACCACCGTGGACGTCCGGCTCCGCTACGCCACGGACGCCGCCTTCCAGGAGCGCGGCTGGTTCTCCGACGACTTCGAGCTCACGAGCGGTGACACGGTCGTGTGGAGCGACGACGTCGAGACGACGGACCCGGGCTGGACCGCCGAGGTGGAGACGTTCGTCGACACCACCGGCGCCGGCTGGCACACCACCTCCGGCTCGTCGGTCCAGGCGCAGTACTACCTGGTCGAGTGGCGGAACCTGGACGGCTTCGACAAGGGCCTGAAGTACGGGTACGACTCCACCTACGCCGCGCCGCAGAGCGACGCGTGGAAGGTCGAGAAGGTCGCGTACAACGCGCCCGGCATGCTCGTCTGGTACCGGGACACCACGTACGGCAGCGCCAACCTGGTGCTGAGCAACCTGTCGGCGCTCCCGAGCACCGGGCCGAAGGGCGGTCTGCTGCTGGTGGACAGCCACTTCGACCCGCTGCGCCGCGACGACTCGGCCACGCCGGACACGTCGGTGCTGAAGAACGTCCCGTCCCGCGCGCAGTCGTCGAACGTGGCGTTCGGTCTCAAGCCGACGTACCCGTTCACCGAGTGCATCACGGGTACGGACACCACTGTGGAGTTCTGCACCGACTTCGGGGCACAGGCGCCGGTACGCACGTTCAGGGACGACGCCGGCTGGTACCCGGGGCTCGAGCTGAACGACAACGGCAGCCTGTACTACCGGGACAACGACGCGTCGACGGTCGTGCCGTCCGTCGGTAACGCGCCCTACTCGGTGCGGATGGTCGACGAGCGCGGGCAGCTCCTGCCGGAGCTGTTCGGGGAGGACTTCGGCATCGGCGCCATCACGGGCACCGGCAACCCGGAGGACGACGGCGTCGGCTACGGCACCGTGATCCACCTCAAGAAGGCGTTCAAGGGCAACACCGCGGCCCTGATCCAGATCACGCCGCCCCTCTCGTCGGGGTCGTGATCCTCACCGCCGTGCGGGCAGCATCGCTGTCCGCACGGCGGTAGTCGCAACACCAGTAGTCACACGCAAGGGCGGGGCCACCAGCCAGGTGGTCCCGCCTCAGCGCACCTCGTCCGCTCGCGCGAGGACGTACCGGAGCAGGTCGACGTCGGCCGTCGGGACGGCGATGCTCCAGGCCCCGGACCGTGAGGCGCCCTCGAGCTGTGTGTAGGCCGATCGCTCGAACAGCCCTCGGGAGGGCTTCTGCGTCCCGAACACCCGGTGCGGCGCCCCACCCAGCACCGACTCCAGGGACGCGACCGACGCCGCGTCGAGCCCGACCCGCACCACTACCCGCCGGACCTTGCGCTCCATCAGGTACGCGACGACCAGCACGGCCCCGCCGGCCGCGACGGCAGCCAGGTCCTGGGCCGGCGAGCGGCGGCGGCCGAACACCGACAGGAGCTTGTCGACTACCGTTCCGGAGCCGGCGCTGCGCCGCACCGCTGCCGCGGGGCTCGGCACCACCGGCTCGGGGTGCGGCACCACCGGCTCGGGACTCTGCACCACCAGCTCCGGACCGGGCAGCATGGATTCGGGGCTCTGCGCCACCGGCTCCGGGTCGGGCCGCGCGGGTTCGGGATCCTGGATCTCCGGCTCCGGGCCTGGTTCCGCTTGCGCGCCGCGTCGCGCCCTCTTCCGCGAACCGCCAGCGTGGACGCCCGTCGTCCGGCCGTCGCGGAACCTCTCCCGCCGGCTCTCGCGGACGCTCAGCACCAGCCACTCGGCCGCGGCGGCGATCGTCACGGCGCCCGCCGCGATCCGGAGGACGAAGTTCAGGGGGTCCCAGGAGTTCGATGCGTTCGCATAGGTGCTCACCACCCAGATGATGGCGGCGACCAGCGCGATCATGAGGCTGACTAGTCGACTGGTCCGCATGGAGGTTGGTTTCTTCGTCTCGAATCGGTCGGGTCAGCCATCATCAGCTCGGCACGAGCAGCAAACCACCCCGCCGAAGCCCCCTCCGACAAACGCTCCCCCGCTGGGGCACAGCAGCGTACCAACGCGAACTAGCAGCTAGATCGCGTTCCGCCCATCTTCATCCCCTCAGGATTTCACAGGAAGATCCGCCCCGTTGGGTGCTGGGTATTTGCCCTCCCGAAGCCGTCGAGAGGGCAGATACCCAGCACTCAACGAGGGGTCAGAGGAGGCGGCGGGCCACTGCCCAGCGGGTCAGCTCGTACCTCGAGGAGAGCTGGAGCTTGCGGAGGACCGCGCTGACGTGGGTCTCCACCGTCTTGATCGAGATGAACAGCTCGCTCGCGACCTCCCGGTAGGAGTAGCCGCGGGCGATGAGGCGCATGACCTCCTGCTCGCGCTTCGAGAGCCGGTCGAGCTCGTCGTCGGCGACGGCGATGTCGTTCGCGGACGCGCCGAACGCGTCCAGCACGAAGCCGGCCAGCCGCGGCGAGAAGACGGCGTCCCCGCCTGCCACCTGCACCACCGCCGACGACAGCTCCGACGGCGCGATGTTCTTCGTGACGTAGCCACGGGCGCCGGCGCGGATGACGGAGACGACGTCCTCGGCCGCGTCCGAGACGGACAGCGCGAGGAACCGCACGCCCTCCGCCAGCAGGTCGGTGCAGCGCTGCACCACCTCGGCACCGCCGCCGCCGTTGCCGCCGGGGAGGTGCACGTCGAGCAGGACGACGGGCGGCCGGTGCTCGTGCACCTTGGCCACCGCGGAGTCGACGTCGAACGCCTCGCCCACCACGGTCACCCGGTCGTCCAGCGAGGCGCGCACGCCCGTGCGGAACAGGTGGTGGTCGTCCACGAGCACCACGGGCACCGGGAGCGGCACCAGCCCGCCGCCCGACGCCGTCGCCTGGGTTGTCATCTCGTCGCACCTTCCGCAGTGGTGGGCGCAGCGCTGGGGGCCGTCGTGGCCCGCGCCCTGCCGTTCTTCTCGTTCTTCTTGTCGCCGTTCGCGGGCTTCTCGAGCGGCATCCGCAGCCGCACCTCGGTACCCCAGCCGGGCCGGCTGACCACCTCGGCGGTGCCACCACGACGGCGGACCCTGCCGAGGATCGACTCCCGGACGCCGAACCGGTCCTGCGCGATCTCGTCGAGGTCGAAGCCGTCACCCCGGTCGCGGACGAACACCTCCGCCACGGCGTCAGTGACCTCAAGGTATACGGACACGGGCGGCGAGCCGTGCTTGAAGGCGTTGAGCAACGCCTCGCGCGCCGCCTGCAGCAGCGCCGAGGTGCACTCGGTGGGCGGGCAGTCGCCCACCACAACGGTCTCCACGGTGAGCGGCGCCACGGCGTCCTCGATCTCGGCGACCAGCTCCTTCAGCTCGGCGGCCACCGACGTACCGGGTTCCTGCCGGTCGTCGTAGAGCCAGCCGCGCAGCTCGCGCTCCTGGGCGCGGGCCATGCGGGACACAGCCTCCGGGTCCGCGGCCTGCGCGCGGATCAGGGCCAGGGTCTGCAGCACCGAGTCGTGCAGGTGGGCGGCGATGTCGGCGCGCTCGGCCTCCCGGGCGTGGGCGGCGCGCTCGTCGCCGAGCTGGCGCACGAGCCGGAACCACCAGGGCAGCGACACGAGCGCGATACCGGCGACCATGGCCACCGACGCGATGGCGACCTGCATCAGCACGCTCACCGGGGTGTCCTGCCCCACCAGCATGAGGACGCCGAGCATGGTCAGCACGACGCCGCCCGCGAGCCGCAGCAGCGCCGTCCGCGACCGGAGGCCCCTGCCCGAGCCACCTACCCAGCGGTCCCGTTCCGTCACGTCGACCTGGCTCCAGGCCAGGGCGACGCCGCCGAGCCCGATGAGCGCGGGCAGCACCCACGATGCGACCGGGTCCCAGTCGGCGCGGAGCGCGATCAGGAGCGCGGCGCTGGACAGCAGGACGACGCCGATCCAGATGTCGCGGACCGCGAGCCTCGACACCGGGCCGGAGAGGCGCACGCGCTCGACGAGGGACGCCGCACGGTCGGCGGCACCGGCGTCGGCGTTCGCATCAGTGGTCAGCCGCGGCGCGAGCCGACGGCGTTCGGTGGGCACGGTGTCGGCGGCCACCGCCGGGACGCCTGCGGGGACGGTGACCCACCAGAAGACGTAGGCCACCACTCCGGCCCCGGCGAACCAGACGAGGATCAGGAACCCGAGCCGGACCAGCCACACGGGTACGCCCATGTGCGCCGCCAGGCCTGCGGCGACGCCGGCCACCCAGCGGCCGCTGTATCCCGGGCCCGCGGTGCTGGGCCGGCGGAGGGTGAGTCTCTGGTTCACACCCCGATCGTCACATGTCCGGACTCCCCTGAACACGCCTGAGCCTGGATCTCAGGGTCCTGCGCGGGGGTAACCAGGGTTGGTTCAGGGCAGGTCCCGATGCCGCACGGGGCGGCGGGCGCGCAGCATTGAGGCATGAGCACCGACGAGACGCGTCCAGAGGGCGCCACGAACGAGCCGGGCGGTTCGGCCGACGCCAGGCCGGTCGGCCCGGACGCCGAGCACGCCGGCCCGGCCTTCAAGCCAGCAGTCGATCCAGCGACCGACCCGACGGTCGATCCTGCACCTGTCGCACCCGGGCAGAAGCCCTACCCGGAGTCCGGCTTCTTCGCATCCATCCGCCGCGGCCTCTTCCCGCGCTCCGAGCAGCGCTGGGTCGGTGGTGTCGCGGGCGGCGTCGCCGAGCGCATCGGCTGGGACCCGCTGCTGGTCCGCGGCATCCTGGTCGTGAGCTTCTTCCTCGGCGGGCTCGGCCTCATCCTGTACGGCATCGGCTGGGCACTGCTGCCCGAACGCGACGGCCGCATCCACCTGCAGGAGGCGACGCGCGGCAACTTCGACGTGGCGATGCTCGGGTCGGTGGCCGTGTTCCTCACGGGCTTCGCCTGGGGCGGACCGGCCGGCTGGTGGGACGACAGCGGCTGGGAGTGGCTCGCCTTCTTCTTCTGGCTGGCCGTCCTGGGTGTGGTGTTCTACCTGATCGTGCAGGGCGTGCAGCGGCGCCGCGACAACAACGCCGTCCGCCGGACGGGCGCCGTCGCGGGGGCTCCCGGTGTGCCCACCCCGGGCACGCCTGCCGCTGACCCCGGCGCATCCGCCCACTTCACGCCCGCGCCGCCGGTCGAGTACCGCCGGCCCGACGGCCTGGTCTACGCGACCGGTGCCAGCCCCGCGCCCTACCGCCAGACGCAGGCGCCGTACCGGTCGAACCCGACCCAGACGGTCCCGCCGCAGCCCGCCTACACGCCGCCTGCGCCCCGCGTGCACCGCGGCCCGGGCGGCACCACCGTCGGGGTCACGATGGGCGTGATCCTGCTGGGCGGCGCCCTGCTCCTGGGCCTCCAGCGGATGGACGTCTCCGGCCTGCCCGACGGCATCGGCGAGCTCGGCTCCGTCTGGCTGGGCCTCGGGACCGTGACGCTCGGCATCGCGATCCTCGTCTCGGCCATGCGCGGCCGCACCAGCGGTGTGCTGGGGTTCTTCGCGATCGTCGCCATGCTGTTCGGCGTCGCCTACGTGGCGGTCGCCGATGCCGTGGGGCCGCGCTGGGTGGACGACGCCATGTCGAGCAGCCGCGAGATCGAGGGCTACGTATCGGGCCCCAACAACCCGGACGCGGCCACCATCACGGAGGGCACCGTCATGGTGCAGACCGTGCGGGAGGCGGAGAACGGCTTCTACGTCCAGTGGGGTGAGCCCACCATCGACCTGAGCGAGCTCGACCTGTCGAAGGTCGAGACGGGCGACCCGGTGGTCGTGCCGATCCAGCTGGGCGCGGGGCAGACCACCGTGCTGGTGCCCGAGGACGTGGCGGTCGAGGCGAACGCCTACGTCGCCGCCGGGCACGTCCAGTGGAACGTGGACGAGCACGACCGGGCCGCGAGCGGCGTCGGATCGGACACCTACTTCGCCAGCGACGAGGTGGGAGAGGACGGCGCGGTGCTGACCCTCGACATCGAGGCCGGTGCCGGCGAAGTCATCGTGAGCGAGATCAAGTGAGGGAGCGCACCATGACCGAGCACACGAGCGACCACGAGAACCCGAGCAAGAACCCGAGCCGGCCCGAGGGCCAGGACACGAGCGAAACCATGGACAACAAGAACCCGCAGGACCCGGGCACCACCGAGGTGCTGCCCGCGGCGGAGACCCCGCCGACGCAGGAGATCGCCCAGGCCACCCAGCGGCTGCCGGAGGGCCCCGCGCCCGAGGGCGAGGTGCACCCCGCCTACGGCGTCGCCGCGGCACGGGTACAGGAGCAGGAAGCGGCCGCCACCGTCATCCAGGACGCCCCGGCGCGCGACGACTCCGACCCGCTCGCCGCGCTGCGTGACCCGGCGCCCGAGGCGCCGGCCACGCCCGGTCCGACCGCTCCGGCGTCCGCCCCGGCGCAGCCGACACAGGCACAGCCGGTTCACCAGGGGCGGGCCGCCCAGGCGCGGCCGACCCAGGCCACCACGAAGCGCGGACCACGTGTCGGGACGGCGGTGTGGGGGCTGATAGTGATCGCCGTCGGCCTCGGCATCCTCGCGGTGTCCGCGGGCGTGATGTTCGACGTGGGCGTCGCCCTCATCCTGCTGCTCGGCGCGGCGGGCGTGATCCTCGTAGTTGGATCGGTGATCTCGAGCATCCGCCGACGCTGACCTCCTGAGACCTGGCGAAGTAGAGCGCCTGTCCGAGTCCCTGGCGACAGGGATACCCGGACAGGCGCTCTACTTCGCCAGACCTCACGGGGCCCTCGGTGCGAGGATGACCAGCGTGCGTATCACTCACGTGTCGGACACCTACCTGCCGCTGCTCGGCGGGATCGAGGCCCAGGTGAGCCGCCTCGCCGGCCAGCAGGCGGCGGCCGGTCACGAGGTGGAGGTCATCACCACCACCCCCGCGACCCCGGGCGCGCACGGGGTGAGCACCACCGTCCAGGACGGCGTCACCGTGCACCGCATCGCCGCCCGCGTCCCGGGCGGCTGGCCCATCCACCCGCGGTCCACGGCCCACGTGACCGCCCGCCTCCGGGCGGCGATCGCGCGGGGCGAGCGGCCCGACGTCGTGCACCTGCACATGGGCGTGCTCGCCCCGACCGCGCAGGCCGCGCTGCGACCCGTGACCCGGCTGGGGCTGCCCGCCGTGCTGACCGTGCACAGTGTGTGGGGCGCGGCCCGGCGCCTGTTCGCCGCGGCCGACGCCGTGGTCCGCTGGTCGCGTCTGCCCGTGCGCTGGTCGGCGGTGAGCGAGCTGACGGCGGAGCCGCTGCGGCGGCTCGTGGGCCCGGGTGCCGGCGCCGGTGCTGGAGTCGACGTCGCGATCCTGCCCAACGGCCTCGATCTGGACGCCTGGCGGGTGCCGCGCACGGAACGCGCCGCCCGGCCCGAGGGCTCGGCGATGCACGTGGTGTCCGCGGCGCGGTTCGCGCCGCGCAAGCGGATACTTCCGCTGCTCACCGCCGTTGCCGACGCCGCGTCCCGGCTCCCGGAGGGCGCACTGTTCGTGACCCTCGCCGGCGACGGCCCCGAACGTGCTGCGGCGCGGCGGTTCGTCGCGGAGCGCGGGCTGCGCGACGTCGTCTCCCTGCCCGGGCGGCTCACCGGCACCGAGCTCAAGCGGCTCTACGCGCGGGCCGACGTCTTCGCCGCGCCCGCCGTCGCCGAGGCGTTCGGCCTCGCCGCGCTCGAGGCCCAGGCCGCGGGCCTGACGGTGGTCACCCGCGCGGGTTCCGGCGTGGCCGAGCGGGTGGTCGACGGCGCCACGGGCCTCGTCGTGCCCGACGACGCCGCGCTCACCGCCGCGCTCGTCCGGCTCGCGACCGAACCAGACCTGCTCGACGGGCTGCTGAAACGGGCGGCGACCCCGCCCTCAGGGGTGGCCTGGCCGGAGGTGCTGGGCGCGACGGAAGAGGCCTACAAGGAGGCCGCGGCCCTGGCCCTTCCGAGCCGCCGACCGTAGGCCTGGTCGCGCCATCTCGGCGAACGTAGGGCTGGTCGCTTCATGCAGGCCCATGCGGCTACCACTCCCACGTTCGGCTCATCGCTCCGCTCTGGTGCGGCCCCTTCTGGCGCCCGATAGCCTCCCCGGGTGAGCCCCACCGAACCTGCCGCGACGAGCCCTGCCGCGCCCTTCGCCGTCCGGCTGTACCAGCGGGCTCGGGCGGAGGTGACGCCGTACCCGTGGGCCATCGTGGTGGTCGCCGTGCCGGCAGTGGCCTGGGCTCTCTGGGCGAGCGGCCCGGGCTGGCTCACGCCGGCGTACCTCGTGCTCGCCGTCGTCGGTGCGGCCCTCGGCGTCATCGACGCGCACACCCACCGGCTGCCGAACGCGCTGGTCTTCCCCCTGACCTGGGCGACGGCGGCGCTGCTCGCCCTCGCCGCGCTCGGCACCGGCGACTGGGGCTCGCTCGGGCGGGCGGCGCTGGGCGGCCTGGCGTTCTTCGCCGTCTACCAGGTGCTCTACCTCGTCGCGCCGCGCGGGGGCATCGGGTACGGCGACGTCAAGCTCGCCCTGAGCCTCGGTGCGGTCCTCACGTGGCACTCGTGGACCACGCTCCTGGTCGGCGTCTTCGCCGCGCACCTCCTGGCCGGTGTGGTCGCGATAGTCCTGCTCCTCGGGCGGCGTGCGGGCTGGAAGACCGGTATCGCGTTCGGCCCGTACATGCTGGTCGGAGCCATGATCGGGCTGACCTGGGCGCGGCTCGGCGGCTGACCCGGCCGCCCGTCCCCTCGGGTCGCCCACCCGGCGAAAACTCTTTCCATGTATCAGCAGGGGTGAAAAATCCTCGTCATTGGAGACCGGCAACAACAACGTCGCCGGCAGACATGAGGAGTACTCATGACGAAGGACGCACGCGTTACCCCCGCGCTCCGGACCCGGCTCACGGCCTCCGGGGCGTTGCTGTTGCTGGCGCTCGGCGCCGCGGCCCCCGCGATGGCACGGACGGCGGTGGAACACAGCCCCGGGGACGTGCAGGTCGAAGAGGTCGCCTCGAGCGCCCCCGTGACGATCGACGACCTGGCGGCAACGCCCGCCAGCGTGACCGCGACGTACTACTGCGCAGTCCGTGACGGGACCTTCGGGTGCACGAACGATTCGCCTGGAGAGGGGCTCGTGGTCGCCGAGCTGTTCCAGCACGCCGGGTTCGGCGGGTGGCGCATCGTCGTCTTCAATCCTGCCTACTCCGTGGGCTGCAGCAGCAGCACCGGTGACAACGAGGGCGGCGCGAACCTCTTCGAGTTCGCGAACGCCGTCACCTCCGTGAAGACGTACAACAGCTGCGACGTCAAGTTCTTCGACGGCAACAACAAGAGCGGCGCCGCCACCGGGTTCATCGACCGGGACGACAACCTCGGCAGCTTCAACGACCGCGCGAACTCGTTCGCCATCTCCTGACCCTCAGCCGATCACTCAAGCAGGAACATGACTGCGGCCCCGCCCCGGAACCGGGACGGGGCCGCAGGAGGTCACTCCCACTCGATGGTGCCCGGCGGCTTGCTCGTCACGTCGAGCACCACGCGGTTGACCTCACGCACCTCGTTGGTGATGCGCGTCGAGATGGTCGACAGCACGTCGTACGGCAGGCGGGTCCAGTCCGCCGTCATCGCGTCCTCGGACGAGACCGGGCGCAGCACGATCGGGTGGCCGTAGGTGCGGCCGTCGCCCTGGACGCCCACCGAGCGGACGTCGGCGAGCAGCACGACCGGGCACTGCCAGATCTCGTTGTCCAGGCCGGCCTTCGTCAGCTCCTCGCGGGCGATGGCGTCCGCACGGCGCAGGATCTCCAGGCGCTCGGCCGTGATCTCGCCGACGATCCGGATACCCAGCCCCGGACCCGGGAACGGCTGGCGCGAGACGATCTCCTCGGGCACGCCGAGCTCGCGGCCCACCGCACGGACCTCGTCCTTGAACAGGGTGCGCAGCGGCTCGACGAGGTCGAAGTCCAGGTCGTCGGGCAGGCCGCCCACGTTGTGGTGGCTCTTGATGTTGGCGGCGCCCTCGCCGCCGCCCGACTCCACGACGTCCGGGTACAGGGTGCCCTGCACCAGGAACTTCACGTCCTCGCCGTGCTCGCCGGCCTCGGCGACGATGTCCCGCTGCGCGTCCTCGAAGACGCGGATGAACTCGCGGCCGATGATCTTGCGCTTGGTCTCCGGGTCGCTGACGCCCGCGAGCGCCGTCAGGAAGCGCTCCTTCTCGTCGCGGACGATGAGGCGGACGCCGGTCGAGGCGACGAAGTCGTTCTCGATCTGCTCGACCTCGCCGGCACGCATGAGGCCGTGGTCCACGTGCACGCAGGTGAGCTGGTCCCCGACGGCCCGCTGCACGAGCGCGGCGGCGACGGCGGAGTCGACGCCGCCGGACAGCGCGCAGATGACGCGGGAGGTGCCGATCTGCGCCTTGATGGCGGCGACCTGGTCGGCGATGACGTTGCCGGGGGTCCAGTCGGGCTTGAGCCCTGCGCCCTCGTAGAGGAAGTGCTCGAGCACGGTCTGGCCGTGCGCGGAGTGCTTCACCTCGGGGTGCCACTGCACGCCGTAGAGGCGGCGGCGGGTGTCCTCGAACGCGGCGACGGGAGCGCCGACCGACGTCGCGAGCACCTCGAACCCGACGGGGGCCTTGTGCACGGCGTCGCCGTGGCTCATCCACGCCGTCTGGTGCTCGGGGGTGCCGGCGAGCAGCACGCCGGAGGAGCACACCTCGACCTCGGTGCCGCCGAACTCGCTCAGGCCGGTCTGGGCGACCTCGCCGCCGAGCGCCTGCGCCATGGCCTGGAAGCCGTAGCAGATGCCCATGACCGGCACGCCGGCCTCGAACAGCTTGGGATCGACGAACGGGGCGCCCGCCGCGTACACGGAGGACGGACCGCCGGACAGGATGATGGCCGCCGGGTCCTTGGCGAGCATCTGCTCGACCGTGAACGTGTGGGGCACGATCTCCGAGTACACCTTCGCCTCGCGCACCCGGCGCGCGATCAGCTGGGCGTACTGCGCGCCGAAGTCGACGACGATGACCGGGCGGGGGGTCTGGGGCTGATTCTCTGGCTGACCGGAGGTAGCGGTGGCGGGTGACGTCACGAGCACAAGTCTAAGTGCCGGGCGGCGGCTCGGCGTCTCGCACCTGTGTTACGTCCCGCACCTCGTCGTCGGCCCGGTAGCGCGTCACCACTCCGCGAACGAGCCGTCGGCGTGCCGCCAGACAGGGTTGCGCCAGCGGTGACCCTCCACCGCGCGCTCCCGCACGTAGTCCTCGTCCACCTCGATCCCGAGGCCCGGGCCCTGCGGGATCGCCACGGAGCCTGCCTCGTAGGCGAAGACTGACGGGTCGACCAGATAGTCCAGCAGGTCGTTCGAGGTGTTGTAGTGGATGCCGAGGCTCTGCTCCTGGATCACCGCGTTGTAGGCGACGGCGTCGAGCTGAAGGCAGGCCGCGAGCGCGATCGGGCCGAGCGGGCAGTGCGGGGCGACGGCGATGTCGTAGGCCTCGGCCATGGCCGCGATCTTGCGGACCTCGGTGATGCCGCCGGCGTGCGAGAGGTCCGGCTGGATGATGTCGACGACGCCCGACGTGATGACGTCCTTGAAGTCCCACCGGGAGTACAGCCGCTCGCCGAGCGCGATCGGCGTGGCCGAGTTGCGCAGCACGTCGGCGATCCCGTCCACGTGCTCCGTCAGCACCGGCTCCTCGACGAACATCAGGTGGTACGGCGCCAGCGCATCGAGCAGGACGCGGGCCATGGGGCGGTGCACCCGTCCGTGGAAGTCGACGCCGATGCCGATGTCCGGGCCGACCGCCTCCCGCACCGCCGCGACGTTGGCGACGACCTTCTCCACCTTGTCGCGCGAGTCGAGGTACTGCAGCTCCTCCGGGCCGTTCATCTTGATCGCCGAGAACCCGCGCTCGACCGCGGCCTTGGCCTGGGCCGCCGTCTCGGCGGGGCGGTCGCCGCCGATCCAGGAGTAGACCTTGATGCGGTCACGGAGCCGGCCGCCGAGCAGGTCGTGCACCGGGACGCCGAGCGCCTTGCCCTTGATGTCCCAGAGCGCCTGGTCGATACCGGCGAGCGCACTCATGTGGATGCCGCCGCCCCGGTAGAACCCCGAGCGGTACAGGACCGTCCAGTGCTCCTCGATCCGCCGGGGGTCCTGGCCGATCAGGTAGTCGGACAGCTCCTCGACGGCGGCCGCGACGCTCGCGGCGCGGCCCTCCAGCACCGGCTCGCCCCAGCCGACTATGCCTTCGTCGGTCTCGATCTTGAGGAAGAGCCAGCGGGGCGGGACGGCATAGGTCGTCATCGACGTGATCTTCACGGCAGGCCTCTCAGCTTCTTCTGTGGCTTGTGTCGTCGGTCGTGCGGCGGGCTCGTGCCGCGGGACTGTGCTGCGTGGGGGTGTGCCGCGTGGCTGTGCCGCGGCTAGGCGGTGGCGGCGGACCAGATCCGGACCAGCTCGGCGGCCCGGGTGCCGACCACGTCCGGCGGATCGCCCGGGCGGTAGAGGGACGTGCCGATGCCCGCGCCGGCCGCACCCGCGCGCGCCCAGCTGCTGAGGTTCCCGGCGTCGACGCCGCCGACGGGCACGAGGGCGGTGCCCGCCGGCAGGACGCTCGCCCATGCGCGCATGCCGTCGATGCCGACCGCCGAGCTGGGGAAGAGCTTGACGGCGCGCGCCCCGGCATCGAGCGCGACGAACGCCTCGGTAGGAGTCGCCGCCCCGGGGTAGCTGTCGAGGCCGAGCCGGACGGTCTCGGCGACGACGTCGGGCCGGGTGTTCGGCGAGACGATGAGGGAGGCACCGGCGTCGGCGGCGCGGCGGACGTCGTCCGGGGTGAGCACCGTGCCGGCACCGACCCGGCGCTCCGCCGGGCCTGCCGCCCGGATCCGGCGGATCGACTCGAGCGGGTCCGGGGAGTTGCACGGCACCTCGACGGCGTCGAACCCCGCGGCGAAGATCGCCTCCGCCACGGCGACCGCCTCGCCGGGCGTCACCCCGCGCAGGATGGCCACGAGGCCTGTGGAGCGGGAGGTCATACGGGCTGGTCCTTCCTCGTCGGGTTGCCTGGTGAGGTGCTCGCCGGAGTGGCCGACGACGTCGCCGGCGGGCGTACGACAAGGCCGGCGGAGAGCGCGACGCCCCACAGCCCGCGGGCCGCGGCGTCCTCCCCGACGGTGCGGACGGAGGCCCCGCCCCGCTCCAGCGCGAAGCGGTAGCGGTGCTCGGTCGCCGGTGGCCCACAAAGCGCGACGACGCCGGCCGGGGTGCCGCGCAGCATGTGCCGCACCTCGGAGCCGACCAGCAGGCCCGAGACGTAGTCGGCGATCTCAGAGGGGTCGAGCCGGCCTGCGAGGGCGAGCGGCCGCGCCGTGAAGAGCAGGGCGGCCAGACCCCGCTCCTCACCGCGGGCGTCCTCGGCGTCGAGCCCGCGGGTGAACGCCTCGGTGACCGCGGTGCCCGGTTCTCCCGTCGCGAGCCGCGCGAGGATGCTGTCCCGCATCAGCAGGCCGTAGAGCTCGCCGGTCATGGCGGTGGTGAAGCCCGTGACACGGGTGCCGTCGAGACGCACCCACTTGGAGTGCGTGCCGGGAAGGACCACCGTCGCCGGGCCCTCCGGGACCTCGGACAGCGCTCCGACGAGCTGTACCTCCTCGCCCCGCAGCACGTCCGGGTCGGGACGGTCGACCCGCAGGCCGGGGACCAGGTGGACCACCGACTCCCCGGCGGGCACCACCGTCAGGTGCTCGGCCAGCTCGCCGAGATCCGCCGGGACGTCGAGATAGCCGGCGTCGGCCCAGCCGTGGTTGGACCCCGCCATCCCCGCGCACAGCACGGGCACCCCGGGGTGCTCGTCGAGCCAGGACCGGCACAGCCGCCGGAACGTCTCCTCGAACGCGAGGGCCCGCACCCGTGCCGAGTCGGATCGCCCGGAGACGGTAAGTGCGCCGTCGGCAGTCCGGACGCTGTCGAGCACCGAGCCCGTGCCGTCCAGGAGCCAGGCGCGGAACGTGGTGGTCCCCCAGTCGAGTGCGACCAGCGCGGCGTCGCGCCTCGGTCCGTCGTCAGCCATGTTCCGGACGGTAGGAGCAACGTCCCGACTATGCGAACCACGTCCCTATTATCGGGATACGGTGGCCGGGTGACCGGCCCATCCGACGCTCCCCCGGGCACCCAGACGCTCGCCCGCGGCATCGCCGTCGTCGACGCGGTAGCCCGCGGCAGATCCCGGCTGCGCGAGATCGCGGAGGAGACCGGAGTCGGCCGCAGCACCACGCATCGCCTGCTGCAGCTGCTCCTCGCCACGGGCTACCTCCGGCAGCTCGACGACGGCGCGTACGCGCTCGGCCCCGCTCTGATCGAGCTCGGCTACCAGGCGCTGCAGGAGAACCCGGTGACCGCCATCGCGGCGCCCGTGCTGCGCACGCTGGCCGAGCGGGTCCACGACACCGTCCACCTCGCGATCGAGGACCGGGGACAGGTGCTCTACCTGGACAAGATCCCGGGCACCCGCGGGGCCGTCATGCGCTCGCAGATCGGGCACCGCATGCCGTTGACCCGGACCGGCATCGGCAAGGCGCTGCTCCTCGACAGCCCGGAGCGCTGGAGCGACCGGTTCCTCGCGGAGCGGCCGGTCACCGCAGGGCAGGGGCTCGCACAGGATGTCCTGACGGTCGACGCGTTCGTGCAGGTCATGCATGCATCGGCCGGCCGCGGGGTGGCGTTCGACCTGGAGGAGAACGAACCCGGCATCCTCTGCGTCGCGGCGCCGGTCCGGGACACGTCGGGCTCGATCGTCGCGGCCATCAGCGTCACGGCCACCCGGCCGTACATGCCGCCGGAACGCCTCGAGACGCTCGCGCCCGTCGTGCACGACGCCGCCGCCCGGATCTCGGCGGGCCTGGGCTGGCGGCTGAGCTAGGACTCCCGCGCCCACCCAGGGATCTGGCCCAGAACTCGCGTGAGTTCGGGCCCGATCCCTGGGTAGGCGCCGCCCGGGACCAGCCGCGGGGAGACCAGCGGCCGAGGGCTACTCGTGCTGCCAGCTGTGCCAGAGCTTCGCGTACTCGCCGCCCGCGGCGACCAGCTCGTCGTGCGGGCCGATCTCGGTGATGCGGCCGCCGTCGAGCACTGCCACCCGGTCCGCGTCGTGCGCGGTGTGGAGGCGGTGCGCGATGGCCACGACCGTGCGCCCGTCGAGCACCGCGTTGAGCGAGCGCTCGAGGTGCCGGGCCGCGCGGGGGTCCAGCAGCGACGTCGCCTCGTCGAGCACCAGCGTGTGCGGGTCGAGCAGCACGAGCCGGGCGAGCGCGATCTGCTGCGCCTGGGCCGGGGTGAGCTTGTACCCGCCCGAGCCGACCTCCGTCGCGAGACCGTCGTCGAGCGACTCGACCCAGCCGTGCGCGTCGACCGCCCGCAGCGCGTCCATCAGCTCGTCGTCGCCGGCGTCGATCTTCGCGAGCCGCAGGTTCTCCGCCAGTGACCCCACGAACACGTGGTGCTCCTGGGTCACGAGCGCCACGTGCTTGCGCAGGTCTTCCAGAGGCAGGTCCACGAGCGGGACGCCACCGACCTTCACCGTGCCGCCGGTGGGCGGGTGGATGCCGGCCAGCATCCGGCCGAGGGTCGACTTGCCCGAGCCCGAGGGACCGACGATCGCCAGCCGCTCCCCCACCCGCAGGTCGAGGTCGATGCCGTGCAGCACGTCGGTGCCCGCCCGGTAGGCATAGCGGACGTCGACGCCGCGCACTTCCTCGTCGGCCGGTACCGCGTCGCCCGCCGTACGGTCGGCCGGCACCAGGCGGACGCCGATGATCCGCGACAGGGAGGTCGCGGCCACCTGGATCTCGTCGAGCCAGAAGATGAGCTCCCAGATCGGCCCCTGCAGCTGGTAGGCGTACATGACGATCGTGGCGACCATGCCGATGGTCACCGTGCCCTGGGACGCCAGGAAGCTACCCCAGACGAGCACCGTGATGGGCGCGAGCATGAACGCGAAGTCCACACCCGGGAACAGCACGGTCCGCAGGTTGAGGGTGCCGAGCTCCGCCTCGAAGGCCTCGTGCAGGTCCTCGTCGCCACGTGTGGTCCGCCGGCGGCCGATCCGGAGCGCGTCGATCGTGCGCGCGCCCTCCACCGACTCGGTGACCGTTCCGTCGAGCTGCGCGTACGCGGCGGACTCCCGCTGGTAGGCAGGCGTCGCCCGCTTGAGGTACCAGCGCGCCACCGTGACGAGCACCGGGACGCCCACGAACATACCCAGCGCCACCAGCGGCGACACGACCATGCTCATCACCACCGTCAGCACGAGCGTGACCACGGCGATCACCAGGCGCGGCACGCCGAAGCGCACGGCGTTCTGGATCCGGCCGACGTCGCGCGTCGTGCGGGCGATGAGGTCGCCGGTACCGGCGGTCTCGACGGTGGACAGCGGCAGTGCGGTGACGGTCTCGACGAACTCCTCGCGCATGTCGGCGAAGACCGTCTCGCCGAACACCATGGCGCGCCGCTGCGCGAACCGGGTGATCAGCGCCTGCAGCACCACGGCGGCGGCCGCGACGAGCACCAGGTTGCGCGCCACCTCGACGGTGGTCCCGCCGGTGACCGCGTCGATGAGCTTGCCCAGCATCAACGGGCCGACCAGACCGGCGACGGCGGCCACCGTGTTCGCCACGGTGATGACGACCAGGGGCGCCCGGTGCCGCGCGAGCAGCCCGCGGGTGTACCGCCAGGTCTCTGCGGCGTCCGCGATCGGCAGGATCTTTCCGGTGCTCATGCCGTGCCTCCTTCCTGTGCGTTGGCGGTGTCCAGCAGCTCGTCGAGCTCCAGGTCGAGGTCGTCGTCCAGCGACCGGCCCACGACCCGGCGGTAGCGGGCCGCCTCACGCCCACCCTCCGCACCGGTGGGCAGATCCAGCAGCTCGCGGTGCGTCCCGTGCGTGACGACGCTCCCGCCCTCCAGGAAGATCACGTCGTCCACGTGGTCGAGCACCAGGGGGCTCGCCGTGACGATCAGGGTGGTCCTGCCACGACGCCAGTCGGTGAGCCGCTGCGCGATGCGCGCCTCGGTATGGGCGTCGACCGCCGACGTCGGCTCGATCAGCACCAGGATCTCGGGATCGGTGAGGAGCGCCCGGGCCAGCGCGACCCGCTGCCGCTGACCGCCGGACAGCGAGCGCCCCTTCTCCGGGATCTCGCCCTCGATACCGTCTGGCAGCGAGTCCAGCACGTCGTGCGCGTCGGCGATGTACATGGCGCGCAGCAGGGCCTCGGCGGTCGCCGAGTCCCGCACGTCGAGCTCGCCCGCGAGCCTGCCCGAGAACAGCGACGGCGTCGCGTCCGCGACGACCACGCGTTCCCGCAGCTCGTCCTTGTCGAGCTCGGCCAGCCGGACGCCGCCGAGCGTGACCGGGGTGCCCGCCTCGCCCTCGTCGTCGAACCGCCCCATCCGGATCGCCACGTCCGCCGACTCGTCGGGGTCCGCGCTCACCAGCGCGACCACCCGACCGGGCCGGAGGGTGACGCCGGACGTCTCGTCGACCAGCGGGACGCCGGCCGGCGGCATCTCCGCGGTCGAGACGTCCGCACCGGTGGCCGGGACGACCTGCAGCACCTTGATCACCTTGCCCGCCGCGACGTGCGCCTTGGTCACCACGTTCACCGACTGCACGAGCAGGTGGACGGGCCACGACAGGAAAGACGCGTACCCGTAGAACGCGACGAGCTGACCCGTGGTGATCCGCCCCGCGATGGCCTCGACGGCGCCGAGGTACACGACGAGCGCGATGAAGAGCCCCGGCAGCAGGATCTGCAGGGCGTCGAGCACCGACTGGGTGCCCGCGACGTCGACACCGGTCTGGCGCACCTTCTGCGACTGCGCCCGGTACCGGCCCGTGAAGACCTTCTCACCGCCGATGCCGCGCAGGACCCGCAGGCCGGAGACGGTGTCGGCACCGAGCGTGGTGAGCCGGCCCTGTGCGTCGCGCTGCTCCTTCTGCCGCTTCTGCAGCGGCTTGACCAGCAGGGCGAGGATGGCGGCGACCACGGGTAGCCCGAGCGCGATGACGAGACCCAGCGTGAGCGACTGGTTGAGCATCAGCACCACGACGATGCCGTAGGTGGCGATGCTGCCGATCGTCTGCGCGGCGATGCCGAAGATCTCACCGATGCGCATCGTGTCGTTGGCTACCGACGACACCACCTCACCGGTGGGCAGCTCCTTGGTGATGTTGTGCCCGGACCGCGACACGGTGCGCGTCACCAGCTGGGACGTGCGGAACGCCGCCTGCATCCACGCCGCGATGTCCCACCGGTGCCCGATCGCGTTGGCCGCGATCCACACCAGGCCGACGCCGAGCATCAGAACGGCCCAGCTCCACGTGGTCCGGTCGAGACCCGACACGGAGGCGCTGTCGATGATCCGCCCCAGGAAGAACGGCTGGAAGGCGCTGCAGGTGAAGCCCACGACGCCGAACAGCATCGCGACGAGCAGCACCCGGACCTGCTTCCGGGCAAGCCACAGGAGCAGGGTGATCGGTCCGCGCAGCGGCGGGGTGCCGGGATCGGCAAAGGGGAGGGAGCGCACGACCAACACCGTACGGAGGACCACTGACATTGATCCACGCTTTATCCACACGGCAGAGCCGACGGCAGGGAGCACCCCCGGAAGAGGCATATCCTCGATGGTTGTGAGTACCCCTCAGACCACACCCGACATCTCCGCCGAGGCCGCGGCCGTCGCGATCCGCAAGGCCCGCAGCGCCATGGCCCGCTACCGCTTCATGGCGCTCGTCACCGGTGTCATGCTGCTGATCCTCTGCGTCGAGCTGGGCATCAAGTACGGCCTGGGTGCGCTGACCGACGTCGAGGGCGTCATGCCCTTCATCGCCTGGGTGCCGTTCGCGCACGGCTGGATCTACGTCGTGTACCTGGTCACCGTCGCGGACCTCTGGTCGAAGATGCGCTGGGGCTTCGGCCGCCTGGTCACGATGGTGATCGCCGGCGTCGTCCCGGTGATGTCGTTCGTGCTCGAGAAGAAGATCCACACCGAGGCCGAGGCGAAGCTCGTCGCGCTGGAGAAGCGCTACCTGGTCTGACGCAGCTCGGCGCGCAGACGGGGTCCGATCAGCTCGAGGATCTCGGCGCCCGGCTCGTCATCGTCCGGCAGCATCTCGACGAACGCCGTGGCGACGAGGTCGTCGACCTCGGGGGCGGACCCGAGCTCGGCCTCGAAGAAGTCGAGCACCGCCCGCACCTCCGCCACGGGATCCGCAGCCGCGGACGTGAACAGCCGGAGCGCCTCGGCCCGCTCCTCGTCGGTCCAGTCGTCGTCGATCTCGAGGGACGCCCCGCCGGTGAGCAGCGAGACCGCCCGCTCGGCGACGTCGCCGAGGAACGGGTGCGCCAGCACCTCGTCGTGGTAGCCGTAGCGCTCGGCATCGGCCAGCGGCCGGAGCGCGGGCACCGCCTGGAGCAGCCGGTCGAGGAACGCGGCGACCGCCGGCTCGTTCCGGTGGTCGCGGTCCTGGTCGAGCGCGGCCCGCACCCGCGGGCCCAGCCCGTCGGCGATCTCCCCGCCTGGCTGACCGGGCGACGGGACGTGGATCAGATAGGCGCTGACGATGTCCTCGCCGACGACCGGCGGCCCGGCCTCCAGCAGCGCGCCCAGCGCGACCATCGCCTCGCGAGCCGCCAGGTCACCGGCCTGCACCCGCGCCACGAGCGCCGCCGAGACCAGCTCCATCACGAACCCGTCGGTCATCAGGTCGGCGTCGAGGCCGGCGTCCAGCCCGGCCCGCACCTCGCTCCCCGCGACCTCCCGGGCGAGCGGCACGGCGGCGAGCACCGTGTGCTCCAGCCAGGCGGACCCGGTCCAGGGTCCGGTCCGCGATCCGGTGTCAGTCATCGTCGTCCTCCAGCCTCGGCGCCTGCCGCAGGTAGCCATCCTCGCGCATCCCTGGGCACCCGGACGGCGAGCGCGGAGCACCTGGTTCAATGCGAAGGTGAACGCCTACGACTTCGACGCCCTCACCGCCGACCGTCTACGCGCCAACGGCAGCCTCAAGTGGACGGCCTTCCCCGACAAGATCGGGGCCTGGGTCGCAGAGATGGACTTCCCGGTCGCGCCCCCGATCGCCGCCGCGCTCCACGACGCCGTGGACCGCAGCATGTTCGGCTACCTCCCGCCGCACCTGGTGACGGGGACTGCCGAGGCGTACGCGGCGTTCGCCGCGGACCGGTACGCCTGGACCGTGGACCCGGCACGGGTGCGCCCGGTGTCCGACGTGCTGACCGCGCTGGTGCACACCATCATGCACTTCTCGCGCCCCGGTTCGCCGGTCATCGTGCCCTCCCCCTCGTACATGCCGTTCCAGACCCTGCCGGGCGAGCTGGGCCGCGAGCTCATCCAGGTGCCGATGCTGCGCGACGCCGACGGCCGGTACACGTACGACCTGGACGCGCTCGACGACGCGTTCCGGGCGGGCGGTCACCTGCTGGTGCTGTGCAACCCGCACAACCCGGTCGGCCGGGTCCTCGAACCCGACGAGATGCTGGCCGTCGCCGAGGTCGTCGACCGCCACGGCGGGCGCGTCTTCTCCGACGAGATCCACGCCCCGCTGGTCCACCCGGGCCGCAGGCACGTCCCGTACGCCTCCCTGAACGAGACGACGGCGGGCCACACCCTCACCGCGACCTCGGCCTCGAAGGCCTGGAACCTGCCAGGCCTCAAGTGCGCGCAGGTCGTCCTGTCCAACGACACCGACGTGAAGCTCTGGAACGAGGCAGGCGCCGAACGCATCGAGGAGAGTGCGTCGACGCCGGGCATGCTGGCCAACCGGGTCGCCTACACCGAGGGCCGGGACTGGCTGGACGGCCTCGTCGCCTACCTGCACGGCAACGTCACGCGGCTGGGTGAGCTGCTCGACGGGACCGGGATCGGCTACCGCGCGCCCGAGGGGACCTACCTGACCTGGCTGGACTGCCGGGGGCTGGAGCTCCCGGGCGGGCCCGGGAGCGCGGCCGCCCATTTCCGCGAGCGGGCGGGCGTCGTCCTGGTCGACGGAAGTGAGTGCGGCGGTGCCGGACGGGGTTTCGTGCGGCTGAACGCGGCGATGCCACGCCCGATCCTGGAGCAGGCGGTCGGTCAGATGCTGGAGAGCCTGGACCGCTGACCAGCGTTCGGGTCACGCGGACGGCAGTCCCGCGATCCCCGTGTCGGCGTCGGTGGGCTCGCCGCCCCGGCGTCCGCCGGCCATCTCGTCCCGCACCAGGCGGATCCACAGGAGCACGGCGAACCCGCCGAACACCCACCACTGGAGCGCGTAGAACACGTTCTGCAGGTTGGCGCCCGACCCGCCGTCGATGGTGGGTCTCGGCAGGGCCGCGACTCCCCCGCTCTCGGGTGAGCCCGGGCCCGCGTTCGCGACGAGGTAGCCCGTGTAGATCGGCCCGCCCCACTCGTTGACGAGCGCGCTGAGGGCGATCTGCTCGGTCTGCCCGTCCACCACGGCGGCACTGCCCGACGTCGACTCGCCCACCTGGAGCCAGCCGGTCAGCGTGACCTCGCCCTCGGGCAGGGTCAGCGCCTCTGCGTCGGCGGGCGCTGCCACCCAGCCCTGGACCACTGCGAGCACCGGCGCACCCGAGAGATCGGCCCAGGAGGCGCCGCCTGTCCCGTCGTCGGTCACCCGGAAAGGGGTCAGCACGAGGTAACCGGTGTGCCCCTCCAGGACGCGGCCGGGGACGAGCAGGGTGCCGGAGTCCTCGAACTCACCGGCCACCCGGACCTCGCGTCCCACGAGCTCGCCGGGAAAGCTCTCCTGCGGCGTCAGCACGTCACCCAGCCACGACGGCCCGGCGGCCACGGCCTCCGCGGCCGCCTGCTGGGCGGCCAGCTCCGCACGCTCGTACGCGCGGTCCAGCTGCCATGCGCCGAGCCTGCCGCACACGAGCGCCGCCAGCACGAACACCAGCAGCAGGCCGATCATGCGGGGCTGCCGAGCGACCTGGAGGAAGGTGCGGCGCTCGGGGTGCGCATCGGCGTCGGACGCCGTCTGCGTGGGTGTGCTGGAGGCACTGACAGGCATGACGTCAACGGTAGCCGCCCACCGAGGTGTCAGAAGCACAGGTCGCCCCTGTGAGCCCGACGTCTCACATCTCACACACGGGGGTCCGGGCGGTCCTATCGCGTGCCGAGCAGTTCTGCGTTCGAATGATTGAGCAGACAACCCGGTACAGATCCCGCACGTAGTTCCCGTAGGAGTGTGAGCGATGACCACGACAGCAGCCCCCGACTCCACCGCCACCGGATGGCGCGCCACCGGCGTCGCCGAGCTGGAGCCCGCCGAGCTGGAGCGCCTCGATGCGTGGTGGCGGGCGGCGAACTTTCTCTCGGTCGGGCAGATCTACCTGCTCGACAACCCGCTCCTGCGTGAGCCGCTGACCCGGGACCACGTCAAGCCGCGCCTGCTGGGCCACTGGGGCACGACACCGGGCCTGAACTTTCTGTACGCGCACCTGAACCGGGCGATCAAGGAACGGCAGCAGCAGACCGTGTACGTGACCGGACCGGGCCACGGCGGGCCGGGCCTGGTCGCCTCCGCGTACCTGGACGGAACCTACTCCGAGGTCTACAGCGACATCACGCAGGACACGGAGGGCGTCAAGCGCCTGTTTCGCCAGTTCTCGTTCCCGGGCGGGATCCCGAGCCACGTCGCACCGGAGACACCGGGTTCGATCCATGAGGGCGGTGAGCTGGGCTACGCGCTCAGCCACGCCTACGGCGCCGCGTTCGACAACCCCGACCTGCTGGTCGCCGCCGTGGTGGGGGACGGCGAGGCGGAGACCGGCCCGCTGGCCACCTCGTGGCACTCGAACAAGTTCGTCAACCCGGGCCAGGACGGTGTCGTGCTGCCGATCCTGCACCTCAACGGGTACAAGATCGCCAACCCGACCGTCCTGGCACGGATCCCGCAGGACGAGCTGCGCGACTTGATGGTGGGGTACGGGCACAGGCCGTACTTCTTCACGGTGGAGGACGGTTCGCAGGAGTCGCCCGCCGAGTTCCACGCGCGGTTCGCCGCGCTGTTGGACGAGGTGCTGGACGAGATCGCCGGGATCAAGGCCCGTGCCGCCGGCGGTGACCTGAGCCGTCCCGCGTGGCCGATGATCGTGTTCCGCACGCCGAAGGGGTGGAGCGGCCCGGCGGAGATCGACGGCAAGAAGACGACGGGTTCGTGGCGTGCGCACCAGGTGCCGCTCGCGAACGCCCGGGACACCGACGAGCACCTGCGCGTGCTCGAGCAATGGCTGAGGTCCTACCGTCCGGAGGAGCTGTTCGACGACGACGGCCGCGTGCTGCCCGAGATCGCCGCCCTGGCCCCGGAGGGCGAGCTGCGGATGAGCGCGACCCCGCACGCGAACGGCGGGCTGCTGCTCAAGGACCTGCGCCTGCCGGACTTCCGCAAGTACGCCGTCGACGTGCCGGTGCCCGGCGGGTCGTCGTCGGAGGCGCCGCGGGTGCTGGGTGAGTGGCTCACCGACGTGATCCGGCTCAACCCGCACAACTTCCGCATCTTCGGGCCGGACGAGGTCGCGTCCAACCGGCTGCAGGCCGTGTACGACACGACCGACAAGCAGTGGAACGCCGAGTACATCGGCCCGGAGGTGGACGACCACATGGCCCGCGCGGGCCGGGTCATGGAGATGCTGAGCGAGCACCAGGTCCAGGGCTGGCTGGAGGGCTACCTCCTGACGGGCCGGCACGGGCTGCTGACCAGCTATGAGGCGTTCATCCACATCATCGACTCGATGTTCAACCAGCACGCGAAGTGGCTCAAGGTCACCAACGACATCCCGTGGCGGCGACCGATCGCATCGTTGAACTACCTGCTGTCCAGTCATGTGTGGCGGCAGGACCACAACGGGTTCAGCCACCAGGACCCCGGGTTCATCGACCACGTCGTGAACAAGAAGGCCGAGATCGTGCGGGTCTACCTCCCGCCGGACGCCAACACCCTGCTCAGCACGTACGACCACTGCCTACGCAGCCGCCAGTACGTCAACGTCGTGGTCGCGGGCAAGCAGCCGGCGCCGAACTTCCTCGACATGGAGTCCGCGATCGAGCACTGCACGCGCGGCCTCGGTATCTGGGAGTGGGCCGGCACGGAGAAGGCTGGTGAGAAGCCCGACGTCGTCCTGGGCTGCGCGGGCGACGTGCCGACCATGGAGGTCCTGGCCGCGGCGGACATCCTGCGCCGCGAGCTGCCCGAGCTGAAGGTCCGCGTGATCAACGTGGTGGATCTGATGCGGTTGCAAGACGCGTCCGAGCACCCGCACGGTCTGAAGGACTCCGAGTTCGACGGCCTGTTCACCAACGACCGGCCGATCATCTTCGCCTACCACGGGTACCCGTGGCTCATCCACCGCCTGACCTACCGGCGTGCGGGCCACCCGAATATCCACGTGCGGGGGTACAAGGAGGAGGGCACCACGACGACGCCGTTCGACATGGTCATGCTCAACGACCTGGACCGGTACCACCTTGTGATCGATGTCATCGACCGGGTTCCCTCGCTCGGTAGCGCCCAGGCCGGGCTGCGTCAGCGCATGCAGGACGCGCGGCTTCGTGCGCGTGCCTGGACCCGCGAGCACGGCGACGACATCCCCGAGGTGCGCGACTGGGTCTGGCCGGACGCCCAGGACCTGGCCGACGGCGGCCAGGTTGACGCTACGCTCGGCACCGGTGGAGACAACGAGTAGCAGCAGATCTCGCCATGCGAGATCCGGCGCCACGCGAGACCGAACAGAGCGAACACGGAGCCACATGTGACCGGCGCAACCCGCAGCATCGTCATCGCGAGCCCGGAGGGCGAGAGCGGAAAGTCGACGGTCGCGCTGGGCGTCCTCGACCTGCTGGTCCGCAAGGGCCAGCGGGTGGGGGTCTTCCGGCCGGTCTCGCGGGCGAGCGAGGCCGAGGACACGAGCGGCAAACGCGATCACGTCCTCGAGCTCCTCCTGGAGCACGACGGCGTCGACATCGCCTACGACGACGCCGTCGGCGTGACCTACGCGGACCTGCACGCCGACCCCGAGGCCGCGCTGAGCCGCATCGTGTCCCGGTTCCACGACCTGGCCGGGCGCTGCGACTCGGTCGTGGTGCTCGGTACCGACTACACCGACGTCGCGGGCCCCACCGAGCTCTCGTTCAACGCGCGGATCGCGGCGAACCTCGGCGCCCCGGTGCTGCTCGTGGTCTCGGGCCGCGAGCGCACCCCCGACGGCATCCGTGCCCTGGCCGACGTGAGTCTCGCTGAGCTGGCGGCACACCACGCGCAGGCGATCGGGCTGGTCGTCAACCGCGCGGACACCCACAGCGCCCTGGACGTGCGGACGCTGCTGGCCGAGGCGCAGCCCGACCTGCCCGTCTGGACGATCCCCGAGGAGCCGTTCCTGCAGGCCCCGACCGTCGGCCAGCTCCTGGAGGCGGTGGACGGCACGCTCGTCCTGGGTGATCCCGAGCTGCTGGGCCGCGAGGCGCTCGAGCTGCAGGTCGGCGCCATGAGCTTCGAGCACCTGCTCGAACGGCTGACCGACGGCGCGGTGGTCATCACCCCGGGCGACCGGATCGACCTCCTGATCGGGCTGCTGGCCACGCACATGACGCCGTCGTTCCCGTCGCTGGCCGGGATCATCCTCAACGGCGGGTTCTACCCGCAGGGCCGTCCGGCCGAGCTGCTGGAGGCGATGCGGCCCAAGCTGCCGATCATCACCACGGAGCTCGGCACCTACCGCACGGCCCGCGCCGCGGCCACGACCCGCGGCCGCGTGGACAAGGGTTCGGTGCGCAAGGTCGAGACGGCCCGGGCGCTGTTCGAGCGCAACGTCGACTCCGCCGCGCTGGCCGCCCGCCTCGACCTGCCGCGGCCGGAGGTCGTCACGCCGCTCATGTTCGAGTACCAGCTCATCGAGCGGGCACGCGCCGACCGCCGGCACATCGTGCTGCCCGAGGGCAGCGACGACCGGATCCTGCGTGCCGCTTCGACGGTGCTGGCCCGCCACATCGCTGACCTCACGATCCTGGGCTCCGACGAGTCGGTCCGCGCCCGTGCTGCCGAGCTGGGCCTCGACATCGAGGCCGCTCGCGTGCTGTCGCCGCACGACCCGGAGCACGTGGAGAAGTTCGCCGCGGAGTACACCCGGCTGCGCGCCCACAAGGGCATGACGGTCGAGCGCGCGCGGGAGATCGTCACGGACGTCTCCTACTTCGGCACGATGATGGTCCACCTCGGCCTCGCCGACGGGATGGTCTCGGGCGCCGCGCACTCGACCGCGCACACCATCCGGCCGTCGTTCGAGATCATCAAGACGAAGCCCGGCACGTCGTCGGTGTCCTCGGTCTTCCTCATGTGTCTCGAGGACCGGGTGCTCGTGTACGGCGACTGCGCCGTCATCCCCGATCCGACGTCGGCCGAGCTCGCCGACATCGCCATCTCCTCGGCGGCCACCGCCCGGCAGTTCGGCGTCGAACCGCGCATCGCGATGCTCTCCTACTCCACCGGCACGTCCGGCACGGGCGCCGACGTCGACAAGGTGCGCACCGCCACCGAGCTCGTCCGGGAGCGCATCACCCAGGCCGACATGGAGCTCGACGTGGAGGGCCCCATCCAGTACGACGCCGCGGTGGACGCCTCGGTCGCCGCGTCCAAGCTGCCCGGGTCCGACGTCGCCGGACGCGCCACCGTGTTCGTCTTCCCCGACCTGAACACCGGCAACAACACCTACAAGGCGGTGCAGCGGTCGGCGGGCGCTGTCGCCGTCGGCCCGGTGCTGCAGGGCCTGAACAAGCCGGTGAACGACCTGTCCCGCGGCGCGCTCGTCCAGGACATCGTGAACACGGTGGCGATCACGGCGATCCAGGCCCAGACCAAGGAGTCCGCATGACCCTCACCCCAACCGATCACTCGCTGCGCTCCCGATCGGCCGGGGACCCCGAGACACGCACCGTCCTCGTCCTCAACTCCGGCTCCTCCTCGCTGAAGTACCAGCTGGTCGACCCCGCGTCGGGCGACGCTCTCGCCGGAGGCATCGTCGAGCGCATCGGCGAGGCCACCGGGAAGGTCAAGCACGAGGCAAAGGGCGAGCAGGTCGTGCGCGACCTGCCGGTACCGGACCACGGCGAGGCGCTCCGGATCGTCATGGGCCTGTTCGACGAGGTGGGTCCGTCCCTCGCGGAGGCGGGCATCGCCGCCGTCGGGCACCGGGTGGTGCACGGCGGCGAGGTGTTCAGCGCCCCCACCCTGATCGACGACGACGTCGTCGCCGGGGTACGCGATCTCATCCCGCTGGCACCGTTGCACAACCCGGCCAACGTCACGGGCATCGAGGTGGCGCGCGAGCTGCTGCACGTGCCGCACGTCGCCGTGTTCGACACGGCGTTCTTCACGACGCTCCCCAAGGCCGCCTCGACCTACGCGCTGGACCGCAAGGTCGCCGCTGACCACGGCGTGCGCCGCTACGGGTTCCACGGGACGTCGCACCAGTTCGTGTCGTCGGCGGTCGCCGAGCATCCGGCGGTCCTCGCCAAGCTGGCGGCCGAAGGACGCGGCCCCGAGACGCTGCGCCAGGTGGTGCTGCACCTCGGCAACGGCGCGTCGGCGTCGGCGGTGCTGGGTGGCGCGCCGGTCGACACCTCGATGGGCCTGACGCCGCTCGAAGGCCTCGTCATGGGTACCCGCTCCGGCGACCTGGACGCGGGCATCATCTTCCACCTGGTGCGCGGCGGGATGTCCGGCGACGAGGTGGACACCCTGCTCAACAAGCGTTCGGGCCTGCTGGGCATGTCCGGGGTGGGCGACATGCGCGAGCTGCAGAAGCTCGTCGCGAGCGGTGACCAGGACGCGCGTCTCGCGCTCGACGTCTACCTGCACCGGCTGCGCAAGTACGTGGGCGCGTACGCGGCGGTGCTGGGCGGTATCGACGTGCTGACGTTCACCGCCGGCGTCGGCGAGAACGACCACCGCATCCGTTCCGGAGTGGTGCGCGGGCTGAAGTTCCTGGGCCTGACCGTCGACCCGGCGGCCAACGAGACCCGGTCGGACGAGGCGCGCGTGATCTCGGTCCGGAAGCCCGCCGAGCCTGGCTCACCGGCCGAGCCGCACTCGCTGGTCGAGCCTGTCGAGACCCCCCTCGTCATGGTCGTCCCGACCAACGAGGAGCTGGCGATCGCACGCCAGACGATGGCTCTGGTCGAGGACTGACAGCGCACCAACCGCAGTGCGGCGCCTCCGGGTCGTAGGTATCCGAAGGGCCGGAGGCTTGACGTCCGCGGCCTCGCCGAGGAGGATCACCACATCCATGATGACGTCAACATCGGTTCGCTCGCGAGCAGATGTTCACGTGAACATTCACCCGGCAGGTCCCGAATCGTCGCATTGACGCGAGAGGAGGGCTCAACGATGAGCTCGATCAGAAGGAACACAGGACGACGGCGCGCAGGCGCCGTCCTGACGGCGAGCGCGCTGCTGGCGGCGGGGCTGGCCCCGGCGACGGCGAACGCCCAGCCCGACGAACCCCAGAGCGCCACCGCCGCGGCCGCGAGCGCAGCGGGGGTGACGGTGCGCCCCGACCCGTCGTACGCGGGAGAGCCCTTCGAGGGCTGGGGCACCAGCCTCGTCTGGTTCGCCAACGCCACGGGCGGCTACCCGGACGAGATCCGGAACGAGCTCGCCGACATGCTGTTCGGCGAGGACGGCATGAACCTGAACATCGCCCGGTACAACATCGGCGGCGGCAACGCCCCCGACGTCCCGGACTACCTGCGCGCCGGCGCCGACGTCGAGGGCTGGTGGAAGGCGCCCGAGGGCACCACCCGCGAGGACGTCGACTGGTGGGACCCGGCGAACCCGGACCACTGGAACCCGGACGCCGACGCCACGCAGCGCTGGTGGGTGGACCGCATCAAGGACGACATCACGCACTGGGAGACGTTCAGCAACTCCCCGCCGTGGTTCCAGACGGTCAGCGGCTACGTCTCCGGCGGTTTCGACGCGAACCAGGACCAGCTCAAGCCCGAGAGCATCGAGGAGTTCGCCGCCTACGTCGTCGGCGCGACCGAACGCCTCGAGGACGCGCACGGGATCGACGTCGACACCATCGACGCGTTCAACGAGCCGAACACGAACTACTGGGGCACCAAGCTCGGCGCCGACGGCAACCCGACGGGCGGCCGCCAGGAGGGCGCCCACATGGGGCCCGAGCTGCAGCAGCAGGTGATCCCGGTGCTCGCCGACGCCATCGGCGGCTCGACGACGGAAGCCCGGATCTCCGCGATGGACGAGACGAACCCGGGTAAGTTCGCGACCAACTGGAACGCGTACCCCGACGCGGTGCGCGACCAGGTATCCCAGCTGAACGTGCACACGTACGGCACCGGGCAGCGCACCACCGTGCGTGACATCGCCAAGGGCGAGGACAAGCCCCTGTGGATGAGCGAGGTCGGTGGCTCCTGGTCCACCACGGGGCAGAACTTCGAGTCGATGGAGTCCGGCCTGGGCAGCGCGCACCAGATCATGGACGACCTGCGCGAGCTCGAGCCGTCCGCGTGGGTGTTCTGGCAGCCCGTCGAGGACTACGACAACATGGCGCCCGGCGGCGAGAGCCCCGAGGGCGGCAACTGGGGCGAGATCCAGATCCCGTTCTCCTGCACCGCTGAGGACACGCTGGAGACGTGCCCCATCTACACGAACACCAAGTACTGGGTCACCCAGAACTTCACGCACTACATCACGCCCGGTGACCGCCTGATCGGCGTCGACGACACCGACAGCACCGCCGCCGTGTCCGCCTCGGGCGACGCAGCGACCGTCGTGCACGTCAACGACACCACCGCGGACCGCGACGTCACGCTCGACCTCTCCGGCTTCGGGAACGTCGCCTCCGACGCGACCGTCACACCCGTCGTGACCAGCGTCGACGGTTACCTCGTCGAGGGCACGCCGGTGGCCGTGCAGGACGCCGCCGCGACGCTCACCGTGCCCGCGGAGTCCGTCACGACGTTCCTGGTCGACGGCGTCTCCGGCGTCGCGGACGACGCCCCGCTGGCACAGGACGGCCACGTGTACCGGATCGACGGCGTGCAGTCCGACCTGTCGCTGGCACCCGACGGCGACGGCGGCGTGCAGATCTCCACCGACGACCCGGCAGCAGCCGGGCAGCTGTGGACGCTCACCGACCTGGGCGCTCCCGAGGGTTCCGGGACCCACCGCACGCGGTACGCGGTGACCAACGTCGGAACCGGCGAGCAGCTCGCGGTCACCGCGGACGGTTCCGCGGTGCTCGTCGACTCCCCCGCCGACCCTGCCGACACCCCGGACACCGCACGCTGGGTGCTCTCCACCACCGGGGACGGCACGTACACCCTGGTCAACGTGGTTGCGCGCACGGTGCTCGAGGTGGGCGGCGAGGCACGGGCGGACGGATCTCCCGTCGGCACCTACCTCGCCAACTCCAACGCCAACCAGCGCTGGGCGATAGTCGACGAGACGGTGCTGGGCACCACGCCGGTCGACGCGTTCACCCGCCCGGGGACGACGCCGGAGCTGCCGGAGACCGTCACCCCGATCTACCCGGACGGGGCGCGCGGCGCACTGCCCGTGACCTGGGACCTGCCCGGCGACGAGACGTGGGCGCAGGCCGGGATCGTCGAGGTCACCGGCGCCGTGGCCATCCCGGCAGGCGGCACCGTCGAGGCGACCGCGACGGTCGTCGTCGACATCCTGGAGCGGACCCTGCCCGCCCAGGGCGCCGCCTACATCGGTGGTTCCGCCGAGCTGCCCGCGACGGTCACCGCGATCGCCGCTGGCGGCGCGTCCGTGGAGCGCCCGGTCACGTGGGAGGAGGCGCCCGACGGCGCGTTCGACGAGCGCGGCGCCGTCGAGCTGCAGGGCACCGCCGACGCCGGCGACTCGAACACCCTGCCCGCGACCGTCCGGGTACTGGTAGCGGAGCCCGGCGAGGCGAACGTGGCCCTCACGGAGGGCACCACGGCGTCGGCCACCTACACCGAGCCCGGCTACCCGGCCGAGAACGTCATCAACGGCGACCTGGACGACAAGGGCTGGTCCAACTGGCGTTCCGGCACCAAGAACGCGCAGGACACGCTGACCGTCACGCTGCCGACGGAGCGCGACGTGACGCGCGTCGTCACCCGCTTCTTCCGCGACGGCGGCCACCTGAGCTGGGCGCGCACGGTGGCGCTCGAGGCCCAGGTCGACGGCGTGTGGCAAGCCGTGGGAGACCCGGTCCCGGTGACGTCCGACGGCGCCGCGCCGGTCGTCGACCTCCCCGCGGACGTGCGCGCGGACGCCGTCCGGGTGGTCATGACCGCCCAGGAGAACGTGCACATGATCGTCAGCGAGATCGAGGTCATGGCGAAGGTCCCGGGCGAGGCCGCACCGCTCTGGGAGTCGTCGGTGCGGTATCGCTCGGGTGACGAGGTCTTCCACGACGGGGCGTACTACCGGGCCGCCTGGACCACCAAGCAGGAGCCGAGTGGTGCGGCGTACGGACCGTGGCAGGAGACCCTCCGGGCCGGGGACGGCACAGCCGTGTGGACGCCGTCGCGGATCTTCGTGCGGGGCGACGTCGTGGTGCACGACGGCGAGCAGTACCGGGCGAAGTGGTGGACCCGCAACCAGGAGCCCGGGGACCGGTTCGGACCGTGGCAGGTCGCCGGGTCGTGACCTGACCGGTGCGAGTCCTGCGGCCCTGACTCGACGTACCTGGTACGTCGAGCCAGGGCCGCAGGCCTGTCTGATCGCCCACCGGACCGCGCGTAGGCTCGCCCCGTGACCGTCTTCATCGACCCACCCGCCTGGCCCGCGCACGGGACTCTGTTCTCCCACCTGGTCTCGGACGGGTCGCTGCAGGAGCTCCGCCTCTTCGCCCGTGCGGCCGGTGTGCCGGACCGCGCGTTCGACCTGGACCACTACGACGTCCCCGCCTCGCGGTACGACGCACTCGTCGCCGCCGGCGCGGTGCCCGTCGAGGGCGGCGACCTCGCCCGGCGGCTGGCGTCCTCCGGTCTGCGGGTCTCAGGCGCCGAACGAAACCGCGCCAAGCGGGCGGCGCTCCTGATCCGCTGGGCCGACCTGTGGGCCGACCCGGGCCTCGCGTACCAGGCCGGCGAGGACCTGGTGGACCGCTGGCGCGAGCCGCACCGCGTCTACCACTCGACGCTGCACCTGGCGACGGCCCTGGACGCGCTCGACTCGATCGCCCCCGACAGCGGGCTCTCCGAGCGTGCCCTCTGGCGCGCCCGTCTGGCCCTGTGGTTCCACGACGCGGTGCACGACGGCGTCGCGCAGCAGGACGAGGAGCGGTCGGCAGCGCTCGTCGCCGAGCTGCTCGGCCCGCTCGCCGGGTCAGGGGTCACTGCCGAGGACGTTGACGAGATCGCACGCCTGGTCATGGTCACGGCGGACCACGATCCCGCGCCGGACGACGTCGGCGGCGGCCTGGTCAGCGACGCCGACCTCGCGGTGCTCGGCGCCTCCCCCGCCGGCTACGCGCGGTACACGCACCAGGTCCGCGCGGAGTACTGCGAGGTGCCCGACACGCTGTTCCGCGCAGGCCGGTCGCAGGTGCTCCGCACACTCCTCGACGGCGGTCCGCTGTTCCGCACCGCCCCCGGCGTCGCCCGCTGGCAGGCCGCGGCGGAGGCGAACCTCCGCGACGAGCTGACGGCCCTGGCAGCGTGAAGGGCGCGCGTGGTCGGCAGAGCGTCAGGTGGTCGGCAGTCCGAGCTGCCGACCTTGTGACGAGCTGCCGACCACGCCCCTGCCTGGACGCAGTAGCGTTCTCCGCGTGACTCCCCTCAAGGCCGCCGCCATCGTCGCGGGTGTGCTTGCCGTTGCTTTCACCGTTCCCGTCGCCGTCGTGCAGGGCACCGGGCACGTCCGCGTGCGGCACGACCCGGGCGAGATCGAGAAGACGGACGCCGTCATCGTGCTCGGCGCCGGGCTCCGCGCCGACGGGACGCCGTCGACCTACCTGCGTCGTCGCATCGAGGGCGGGGCCGAGCTCTACCGTGCGGGCATCGCGCCCACGGTGATCCTGAGCGGCGACGCGCACGACAACGCCGACGGCACCCGGTACGACGAGCCCGGCTCGATGCGCGCCTGGCTCCTGGACAACGACCTCGGCGTCCCCGACGACGCGATAGTGCTGGACCGCGAGGGTTTCAACACCACCGCCACATGCAGGCGCGCCCACGACCTGTTCGGCGTGCGCACCGCCGTCGTCGTCACCCAGGACTATCACCTGCGCCGCACCCTCTACTCCTGTGTAGAGGCGGGGCTGGACGCCGTCGGGATGGGCGTGAGCGCCGAGAGCGTCCGGCCGGTGCAGTGGGCCTGGTGGCACGTGCGGGAGCTGCCCGCGAGCTGGAAGGCGGCGGTCCGCTCCCTGGCCCGCCGTCGGCCCCGCTGACCTGTCAGACCCCACCGATGTGTCAGACGCTCAGGTCACTCGGGTGACCTGTAGGTCTGACACGTCGCGGAGCGTCTGACCGGTCACTTCTTCTTCGGCGTGACCCAGAGGTGGATGGTGCCCTCGACCACCACGGTCCCGTCGGCGAGGACGCCCCGGACGCGCACCGGCAGGTCCCTGTCGTCGCCGTCCCAGTGCGCCTGCTCGGTCTCGGCCACGCACCTGACGTCGCCCGTCGACTTCGCGAGGTAGGACACCTCCATGCCCTTCGGCAGCCAGCGCTTGTCGTCGGGCACCGTGGCCTCGGCGAGCGAGCCCATCGCCATCTCGAGCCCGTTGCAGACCGCGATGGCGTGCACCGTGCCGATGTGGTTGCGGTTACGCCACCGGTTGGGCACCACCACCTCGCCGTAGTTCGGCCGCATGTCGACCACCCGCGGGGCGAAGCTGCCGAAGTACGGCGCCTTGAAGGAGTAGACCAGGGAGAAGATCCGCTTGCCGAACAGCCCACCGATGACCGGCAGTGCGTTGGCGGACTTCCAGAAGGCATGGAGCTGCGTCGTCATGCGCGCGAGCGTACCGGGCGCGGTGACGACCGTTCACCTCACGGCATGCGCAGCCTGCGCATCACGTCCAGGGCAGTGGTCAGCACCCGGCTGGGTGTGTCGCCGCCCAGGCCGTACAAGTTGTCGAGAGTGGCTCCGAACCGGGCGCCCCGCGAGGTCACGACGGTCTGCTGCCGCGTGAGGCCGTCGATCGACGCCGCCCCGTGCCTGGCGCCCAGGCCGGAGGCCTTCCAGCCGCCGAGCGGCGCGGACACCGAGCCCCAGGTCATCGTGTACCCGTCGTTGATCGCCACCGATCCCGCCTCGACCCGTGCGGCGACGCGGCGTGCCCGGCCGACGTCCCGGGACCAGATCGCGGAGTGCAGCCCGTACTCGGTGTCGTTCATGACGGCGATGGCTTCCTCGTCGCAGTCGACGCGCGAGATGGTCACGACCGGCCCGAAGGTCTCCTCACGGGCGACCACTGCCTGCGCCGGCACGTCGTCGAGCACCGTCGGGGCGTAGAAGTACGGGCCGACGTCGGCGCGGTGCACGCCGCCCGCGAGCACCCGGGCGCCCCGTGCGAGCGCGTCGTCGACGTGCGCCGTCACCTTGTCGAGCTGTGCGGCGGACGTGAGCGACCCGACCTCTGCCGAGTAGTCGAGCGCCGGGCTGAGCCGCAGGTTCCGCACGGCCCGCACGAACTTCGCGACGAACTCCTCCGCGACGGCGGTGTGGACCACCAGGCGCTCGATGGACACGCACAGCTGGCCGGAGTTCGAGAAACAGGCCCGCACGATGCCCGGGACGGCCGCGTCGACGTCGACGTCGTCCGTCACGTAGAGCGCGTTCTTGCCGCCCAGCTCGAGCGTGGCGCCGATGAGGCGCTCGCCCGCTCGCGCGGCGACCTTGCGGCCGGTGGCGGTGGAGCCGGTGAAGGCTATGTGGTCCACGTTCTCGATCAGCGCCTGGCCCACCTCGGGGCCGCCGGCGACGACCTGGAAGAGCCCCGCGGGCAGGCCCGCGTCGTCCAGGGCCTCCGCGGCCCACAGCGCTGTCAGCGTGGTCTGCGGGTCCGGCTTGAGCACCACGGCGTTGCCGGCCAGGAGCGCGGGGAGCGCCTCCGAGAGAGCGAGCACCAGCGGGTAGTTCCACGGCGAGATCGCACCGACGACACCGACGGGCCTGCGGTGCACCTGCGCGCCGACGAGCACCGGAACCATGCCGGCGACCCTGCGGGACGCGAGGTAGCGCGCGCCACGGACGGCGTAGTGCCTGGCGACCTGCGCGATGTCCGCGATCTCCTCGAAGGCGGCGCGACGCGACTTGCCGGTCTCGAGCTGGATCAGGTCGAGCGCCTCGGACTGCCGCTCCAGGACGATCCGGCCGAGCCGCTGGAGGACGCCGGCCCGGTCGCGCACCGACATGCGGGCCCAACTTCGCTGCGCCACGCGCGCCCGGACGACGCACGCGGCGACGTCCTCGGCGGAGGAGACCGGGAACGTCACGAGCGGAGCGCCCGTGAAAGGGCACATGGACCGGTGCGTACCCGATCCCTCGGAAGTTGCGATCCGAGCCACGAGCGGGGCCATGACCCCTGGCTCGAGGACAAAAGTCCCCTGCGGGTGCTCTGGGTCGAGCACACCGCCGACCGCACCACTAGCCGCTGCGTCGGCTGCTGCGTCGTCGATCATGGCGCCCACCCTACGCACAAAACCCTGCACCATGTATTGATGGGTGTGTGAAACTGACTTTCACAGCAGGGTCGTCATAGCGCGTTCACCTCGCACGACGCACTCTCAGTCGGACTCGACCCAGCGCCCCAGAACAGTGCATTCCTGGTCGGTGTAGCCCATCCGACCGTAGAAATCGAGCACGTCCGTGTTGGTGGTCCGCACCATGAGCTGGATCTTGCGTGCCCCGTGCGCGACCAGCCACGCCTCGGCGGCGACGACTGCCGCCCGGCCCAGGCCCGTGCCCCGCAGCTCCGGCGCGACCGCCACGTAGTAGAGCCAGCCACGGTGCCCGTCGTGGCCGGCCATCGCCGTTGCGGCCACCCTGCCGTCGGCCCGCGCGACCAGGACCGTCGAACCGCCGCTCGCGCGAGCGTCGGCGATGTCGACGTACGGGTCGTTCCACGGCCGGGTCAGACCGCACGTCTTCCACAGCTCGACCACCTGCTCGACGTCGGCGTCGGTGATCTCGACGAACTCGCCGTCGGCAGCCGGTGCCGCGGCGAGGACGGGCGCGAGCGGCTCGCCGTCGGGACGCATGCTCACCGCGGCTGGTACGGCGACACGACGACCTCGACCCGCTGGAACTCCTTCAGGTCGGAGTAACCGGTCGTGGCCATGGCGCGGCGGAGCGCACCGACGAGGTTCAGGGTGCCGTCGGCCTGCTTGCCCGGCCCGAAGAGGATCTCCTCGAGCGTGCCGACCGAGCCGACCTCGACCCGCTCGCCGCGCGGGAGCTGCGGGTGGTGCGCCTCGGGGCCCCAGTGGAAGCCCTGGCCCGGCGCCTCCGCAGCACGCGCGAGCGCGGCACCGAGCATGACGGCGTCCGCACCGCAGGCCACGGCCTTGACGACGTCGCCGGAGTGACCCACCCCGCCGTCGGCGATGACGTGCACGTACCGGCCGCCGGACTCGTCCAGGTAGTCGCGACGCGCCGCGGCGACGTCTGCCACCGAGGTGGCCATGGGCGCGTGGATGCCGAGGCTGACGCGCGTGGTGTGCGCGGCGCCGCCGCCGAACCCGACGAGCACGCCCGCCGCACCGGTCCGCATGAGGTGCAGCGCCGCGGTGTAGGTGGAGGCCCCGCCGACGACGACCGGCACGTCCAGCTCGTAGATGAACCGCTTGAGGTTGAGCGGCTCGGCGTTGCCGGAGACGTGCTCCGCCGAGACCGTGGTCCCGCGGATGATGAACAGGTCGACGCCCGCGTCGACCACCGTCTTGTAGAACTCCTGCGTGCGCTGCGGGGTGAGCGCACCAGCCACCGTCACGCCGGCCGCCCGGATCTCCTTGAGGCGCTGCGTGATGAGCTCCGGCTTGATCGGCTCGGAGTAGATCGCCTGCATGCGCCGCGTCGCCTCGTCACCGGGCAGCGCCGCGATCTCGGCGAGCAGCGGCTCGGGCGACTCGTAACGCGTCCACAGACCCTCGAGGTCGAGGACGCCGAGGCCACCGAACCGGCCCAGTGCGACGGCGCTGCTCGGGCTCATCACGGAGTCCATCGGGGCCGCGACGATCGGGAGGTCGAAGTGGTAGGCGTCGATCTGCCAGCCGACCGAGACGTCCTTCGGGTCCCTGGTGCGCCGGGAAGGCACCACCGCGATGTCGTCGAAGGAATAGGCGCGCCGCCCACGCTTGCCGCGTCCGATCTCGATCTCGTTGCTCACCCGCCAAGCCTACCCATCGCACCGGACGCGGCGCGCAGGTTCCGGTGATGTGCGGCCGTGGGGCGAGCCACAGTGCCGGACCAGAGTGTCAGTGACCGGTGGCAAGGTTCTCCATGGACGCACCGGACGACCGGGCAGAGCTGGAAGACACGGCCCGGAAACCCCGGACGAGCAGGGAGGACACCATGAACGAGAGCTGGATCAAGAGGCCGCTGCTGGGCTTCGACACGGAGACCACAGGGGTCGACGTCGCAGGCGACCGGATCGTCACGGCAGCTCTCGTGCTGCGCTCGCCCGGTGTGGGCACCGAGGTCCGCACCTGGCTGATGGATCCGGGCGTGGAGATCCCCGAGGAGGCCGCGGCGATCCACGGCATCTCCACCGAGCACGCCCGGACCTACGGCGTCCAGCCGAGGGAGGCGCTGGAGGAGATAGCAGCAGAGCTCGCCACCCACCTCGCCGACGGCGTGCCCGTGGTCGCCTACAACGCGGCCTTCGACCTCTCGCTGCTCGACTCGGAGCTGCTGCGGCACGGACTCAAGACCCTCCCCCAGCGGCTGGGCCGTCCCGTGGAGCCGGTGATCGACCCGCTCGTCATCGACCGCTGGCTGGACCGGTACCGCCCGGGCAAACGCCGCCTCGGGGACCTGACGCAGTGGTACGGCATCACCTCTGACGGCGACCTGCACACCGCCGAGGTGGACGTGCTCGCCACGCTCGACGTCCTGGAGGCGCTGGCCCGCCGGTTCCCGCAGCTGGAGCGCATGCCCCTGACCGACCTGCATCAGCAGCAGATCGGCGCGCACCGCCAGTGGGCGGTGAGCTTCAACGAGTGGCGCCGCGAGCAGGGCCTCGTCGGCCCGGGCGCGTCCGGCGTCTGGCCCGTGCAGTACTCGGCCGGCTTCTGACCCGGCAACCGGCCTAGCGGCCACGCCCCGGGCGTCCCGGGGCGTGGCCCGGCTCAGCGGGAGTACACGGCGTCGACCTCGACCTCGACGAGCCACCCGTCCACCGGGAGGTTCTCCACCTCCAGGGCGAAGCGCGACGGGCGAGCCCTGTTGACGACCATCGGTTCGGTGGTCGCCGACCCGAGCTGCACGTCGAGCACCTCGCCCGTGGCCAGGTTGGTGTTCGCGAAGAACTGCCGGTAGGCCCGGTTCCACCCGGCGAAGTCCATCTCCTCCTCGCCCTCGGGGTTCTGCAGGAAGACGCGCATGGAGACGACGTCGTCGTAGGACAGGCCGGCGCGCTCCAGGTTCGTGCCGATGCGGGTGAGTGCGTTGATGCCCTGGGCCTCCGTGAGGGTCACGCCGTCGGGCAGCTCGGCACCCGGGAAGACGTCGGTCGGGATGTAACGCTCCTCGGCGGACGCGCCCGGCGCGGTGTTGCTCGCCGCCGGGCCGAGGCCCGACGACTTGTACCAGGAGACGTTCTTGCCGATCGCCACGCCGTCGGCGATGAGCGGGGTGTCGCCGGTGACGAAGGAATGGGCGCGGTAGGGGTCCGGCCGGAAGACGTGCCCGGCTGCGAACGCCGTGCTGGGGACCGCTACGGCGGCGGTGACGACGACGGCGGCGATGAGCTTCGTGCGGTTCTTCATGGTGCTCCTCCAGCTGGCCGGCCGGGCGCCTGACGGAGCCCAGGTGCGGTGGCCCGGCGGTCGACACCGGGTGCCGCGTGACGCTAGCGACGGGGCATTTCCGCGGGATGAACGTCGCGGGTCGCCTCTGGAACGGCCGCACGCTCGATGCTCGAGCTCTCCTGGGAAAACGCTGGATTATTCGTAAGTACCGAAACAACATGGTTACTGCGGGCAATTGCATAGAAACGGTGCAGACCCGTCAATGTGACGTGCTCTCCATAACGTCCGAAGCGGTGCTGACGGCGGCGTCCGGACTCCAGACCGGGATCCCGCGGCCGTCAGACCTTTCGAACGAGAGGTAGGCACAGTGGTCATTGAGAAGAGCACCTCTGGCGTATCCCGCCGCAACTTCCTCCAGGCGGTCGGCGCGGGCTCCAGCGCCGGTGTCATGTTCGCGACCATGGGCGCGATGGGCCTGGCCCCCACTGCAGCCGCCCAGCCGAGGGCAGAGGCGTGGGTCCCCCCGCGAGGCAGCGACTTCTCGCTGACCGGCCGCTCCGCGAAGAAGGTGGTAGTCGTCGGAGCGGGCCCCGCAGGCCTCGCGACCGCCTACGAACTGCAGAAGGCCGGCTACCGGGTGACCGTGCTCGAGGCCCGCCACCGGCCCGGCGGGCGAACCCTCACGATCCGCGGCGGGGACTCCGAGACCGACCTCGACGGCGTCCGGCAGACCGCGAGATTCTCCGACGGCATCTACATGAACGCCGGCGCAGCGCGCATCGCCCAGTGGATGGTCACCATGGACTACATCCGCGAGCTCGGGGTGCCGTACGAGGTCTTCACGAACGCGAACGCGGACGCCTACCTGTACAACGAGAGGTCGGGTGCGACGCCGGGCAACCCGGTCCGCTACCGCACCGCGAAGGCGGACGTCTTCGGCTACACCTCGGAGCTGCTGCACCACGCCACCGACCAGGGTGCCCTGGACCAGAAGCTGACGGAGGAGGACAAGGAGAACCTGCGCTCCTTCCTGCGCAGCTGGGGCTCGCTCGGGCCCGACGGCACCTATGCCGGTGGGAGCAACCGCGGCTTCGAGACCTATCCGTCGGCGTGGAACGAGCACGGCACGCCGCTGCCCGGACCCGGCACGGTCTCCGAGGTGCTGGCCTCCAAGGTGGGCCAGTACTTCCCGTTCGAGATCAACTGGGAGCAGTCGATGCTCATGTTCCAGCCGAAGGGCGGCATGGACACGACCTACCAGTACCTGGTGCGGGCCATCGGCACGCAGAACGTCCACTTCAGCTCACCCGTGACAGGTGTGGAGAACACCAGCCGCGGAGTCAGGGTCACCTACAAACCGGGCAACGGCAGGGACCGGCAGATCGAGGCGGACTTCGCGGTCGTCGCGGCGCCCGCCGGCATCATGCGGCGGTGGGACACCAACTGGGGACCGGAGGTCGACGCGGCGCTCGGCGAGTTCGCCGTGGGCTCTCCGGCCGGCAAGATCGGCCTGCAGTACCGGTCGCGGTTCTGGGAGGACGACCACCGGATCTTCGGCGGGATCACCGAGACCGACATGGACCTCGCGCACCTGTGGTACCCGTCCTACGGGTACGGCGAGCGGAAGGGGCTGATCGTCGGCTACTACAACACGGGCGCCAACGCCCGCGCGTACGCCGACATGGCGCCGCGGCAGCGAGAGCTGCGCGCCGTCGAGCAGGGCGTGAAGATCCACGGGGAGAAGTACCGCACCGAGCTGGACAGCTCGTTCTCCATCGCCTGGCACAAGGTCCCCCACATCGAGGGCGCCTGGGCCTTCCCGAACACCACGTCCGCCGGCTTCAAGCTGCTGCAGCAGGGGGCGGGCAACGTGTACTTCGCGGGCGACTGGATGTCGGAGATCTCCGCGTGGCAGCACGGCGCCTTCTGGTCGGCGCGCTACGCGGTCCAGACCCTGCACGAACGCGTCATGTCGACCTGACGCAGCCGAGCTCCGCGAAGTAGAGCGCCTGTCCGGGCCCCCCTGGCGAAAACCCGGGAAACTCGGACAGGCGCTCTACTTCGCGGAACTGGGGTGGGTCAGAAGCCGCTGTAGTTGGGGGACTCCACCGTCATCTGCACGTCGTGCGGGTGGCTCTCCTTGAGCGACGCCGACGTGATGCGGATGAACCTGCCCTCGGCCTGCAGCTCCGGGACGGTGCGCGAGCCGGTGTAGAACATCGTCTGGTGCAGACCGCCGATGAGCTGGTGGGCCACGGTGGACAGCGGACCCTTGTAGGCGACCTGACCCTCGATGCCCTCGGGCACGATCTTGTCGTCGCTCGTGACCTCGGCCTGGAAGTACCGGTCCTTCGAGTACGACTTCTTGCCCCGCGAGGACATGGCGCCCATCGAGCCCATGCCGCGGTACGTCTTGAACTGCTTGCCGTTGACGAGCACCAGGTCACCCGGCGTCTCCTCGCAGCCCGCGAACAGCGAGCCCAGCATCACGGTGTCGGCGCCGGCCACGAGGGCCTTGCCGATCTCGCCGGAGTGCTTGAGACCGCCGTCGGCGATGACCGGCACGCCCGCCGGCTTGCAGGCCAGCGACGCCTCGTAGACGGCGGTGATCTGCGGTACGCCCACGCCGGTCACGACGCGGGTGGTGCAGATCGAGCCCGGTCCGACGCCGACCTTCACGGCGTCGGCCCCGGCGTCGACGAACGCCTGGGCGCCCTGGCGGGTGGCGACGTTGCCGCCGATCACCTGGACGTCCCTGGTGGCGGGGTCGGTCTTGAGGCGCTTGACCATGTCGATCAGCATGCGGACGTTGCCGTGCGCGGTGTCCGCGACGAGCACGTCGACGCCTGCCTCGATGAGCGCGGTCGCACGCTGCCACGCGTCGCCGAAGTAGCCGATCGCCGCGCCCACCATGAGGCGGCCCTGGCCGTCCTTGGACGAGTGGGGGAACTGCTCGGACTTCACGAAGTCCTTGACGGTGATGAGGCCGGTGATGCGGCCGTCGGGGTCGATCAGCGGGAGCCGCTCCAGCTTGTGCTTGCGCAGCAGCAGCGTGGCGTCGTCACGCGAGATACCGGCGGGGCCGGTGATCAGCGGCTGCGGCGTCATCACCTCGTCGACCTTGGTCGTGGCCCACTCGGCGACGGGCGTGAAGCGCAGGTCGCGGTTGGTGACCATGCCGATCAGCTTGTTGTCGGCGTCGACGACGGGGAAACCCGAGATCCGGAACTGGCCCGCGAGGGTGTCGAGCTCCTCGAGCGTGGCGTCCGGCCCGATCGTGACGGGGTTCGTGATGATGCCCGTCTGTGTCCGCTTCACGAGGTCGACCTGCTGGGCCTGGTCCTCGATCGAGAGGTTGCGGTGCAGGACACCGAGGCCACCCTGGCGAGCCATGGCGATGGCCATCGCCGACTCGGTGACCGTGTCCATCGCCGCGGACAGCAGCGGAATCTTGAGCGAGATCTCGCGCGTCAGGCGAGACGTCGTGTCGATGTCCGACGGCGCCAGGTCGGAGTAACCCGGCAGCAGCAGGACGTCGTCATAGGTGAGCCCGAGGAACCCGAACGGGTCGGCCGGCGAGGTCTGGTCCGTCATGGAGCAAGTCTACGGCCGGTGCGGCCACGGATCCTGGTCGGGCAGTGGTACCGGCCCGAGGCGTGCGTCACCTCGCCTTGATGACCGCCAGCACCTCGTGCAGCAGGCCGGTGAACGAGCGCACACGCTGCACCGTCGGACCGAACGGCAGGTCGGTCGCCGCGGCGTCGGCCCGCAGGCCCACGAAGATCGGCAGGTCCGGATGGCTCTCGTTCACCGCGTGCACGACGTCGAGGTCGGGCTTGTTCTGGGTCGTGGCCAGGACGACCGCCGTCGGCCGGACCATCGTCACCAGCTCGACCGAACGGTGCGTGCTCGCGGGGCCCGTGACGATCCGCGCCATCGAGCCCTGCGCGGCCAGCGCCGCGGCGAGCGCGTGCGCTGACAGCGGCACCACCTCGTCCGGCGCTGCGAACACGAGCACGATCTTGCGCATGCGGCTCGGGTGGTTGGCCGGCGGACCGCCCGCCTCGACCATCGCCCGCTCGAACTCCTCGGTGTAGTGGCGCAGTGCCCGGAGCGCGGCGGTCGCGAGCACCACCTCGGGCATCTCGCCGGGACCGGCGAGGACCGTGCGCTCGGACAGGCGCAGCCACGCCGGCTCGACCAGCTCGGTCCACCACGTCGCCGGGTCCCCGTCGGGGCCCAGCACGAGCAGGTTGTCGCAGGCGGTCCTGCTGTAGGCGAGAGCGGCATCGACCAGGGCGGAGACCCGGCCCGACGTCGGCGCCGGGGACGAGGCCGACCGCGGTCCTGCCGCGGCGGGGGCGTCCCCGCCCGTGGCACCACCGGGGAGCGCCCGCAGGCGTGCCCTGCCGCGCGGTTCTTCCTTCGGCTCGCCGCTCGGCGGCGGGGTCGGCTCCTCCTCACCGGGCTCGGGCGCCCGGAGGGTTCCGACGAACGTCTCGGCGAACTCCTCCGGCTCGGCGTCGTCGAGGTCGCCCTCCACCTGCACGGCGGGCAGCGCGGGCGCCGACCGGGTGGCGACCTCGAGCTCCGCGTCCCCTGCCTCGACAGCGGCCCGCGCGGCATCCACCGGCGCGACGCCCTCGAGCGTCAGACGGCGCATCACCAGCAGGCGGGCGACGTCGTCCGGGGTGTAGCGGCGGTGCGACCCAGCGGTCCGGCCCGAGGGGCCGAGCCCGTACCGGCGGTCCCACGTACGGAGGGTGGCTGGCGCCACCCCGAGACGTCTGGCCACTGCGGCGACGGCCAGTCCGGGGCTGGATGCACGTGACCCGCCCGAGCTCTCGGCAGGCCGCGAAGATGTCATGGACTCGATTCTGCCGACCTGGACCTCTCCGCGCCACTGCGAAACCCGGCGTGCCGCCGATCTCGGTGGAATCCGGTCTAGATCGCCGCAAAACCGGTCAGCCCTGGCGCGCTTGCCGTGACCCGATTCGAGTCGCCCGTCCAAAAATTGCCCCTTGAACAACTTCTGCACAACTTGTAGGTTGTTCGGCATGACGGAGATCTCGAGGCTTCCCGGTCCGGTAATGGAACTGTGGGAATGGCAGTACACGGGAGCGTGCCGTGACGCGGACGACACCCTGTTCTTCCACCCCGAGGGCGAGCGTGGGTCGACACGCCGCAGACGCGCCGAGGCCGCCAAGGCGATCTGCCGCTCCTGCCCCGTGATGATGCAGTGCCGCGAGCAGTCGCTCCGCGTGCGCGAGCCGTACGGCGTGTGGGGTGGGCTCAGCGAGGACGAGCGCTCGGCAATCCTCGCCGGCAAGTCCGTCTCTGCTTGATTCAGGCATCGCCTGATCCGCCCATATCGAGAGCCTGATCGAGTTTTCCGCCTGATCCAGGCATGGCAAGGGCCCCGCACCTCTCGGTGCGGGGCCCTCGTCGTCTACCTGGGGTGAGCTGGAGTCAGCTCACGACCACGGCGAGGATGTCGCGAGCGGAGAGCACCAGGTACTCCTCACCCGCGTACTTGACCTCGGTGCCGCCGTACTTGGAGTAGATCACCTTGTCACCGACGGCGACGTCCAGCGGCACACGGTTGCCGTTGTCGTCGATGCGGCCCTGGCCAACGGCCAGGACCTCGCCCTCCTGGGGCTTCTCCTTGGCGGTGTCCGGGATGACCAGGCCGGAAGCGGTCGTGGTCTCGGCTTCGAGAGCCTTGACGACGATCCGGTCCTCGAGCGGCTTGATGGGGACCGACACGTCGGACCTCCTCTTTCGTGAGCGGATCGAGAGATCAGCTGCGTGATGGGCGTAAGTGGCTCGAACGTTCGACCGTCCGCCGTCGTCGCGGGTGCCGGCGGGCACGAACGTCTGGGTTCTCCCCCGCGGGCCCGTCATCCGGGTTCCCGCAGTGGTGAACAACCCCAAATCTAGGTCGGCGCTAGCACTCGGTCAAGGCGAGTGCCAATCGGGTGGAGTGGCTCACACTCTGCGGGACCGACGCGCCGCCGCCACACCGGAATCTCGCCATCTCCGCGAAAAGGTTCCGTCGCGCCGCTCGTCACGACCAGGACAAACGTGGAAAGATCTTCCCATGGATGCGGCGATTCTGAGCAAACTGCTCAGCCCCGACGGCTGGGCCTTGCTGGGCGCCCTCCCGCCCTACGACGAGCGACAGGCGATGAAGACCGTGACCGCCCTGCGGGACAGGGGCGTCGCGCCGGACCTCGCGGCCGCGCTGGTCACCCAGTCCAGGCTCCGCACGCGGGCCCGGGCCAAGTTCGGTGACTTCGCCGACGGGATGCTCTTCACCCCGGACGGCCTGGAGCAGGCGACACGGCTCCTCGTCGCCGCGCTGCACGCCCGGCGGTACCTCGACGCGGGCATCTCCGCCATCGCCGACCTCACCTGCGGCATCGGCGCCGACTCGCTCGCCTTCGCGGGGACGGGCCTGCGGGTGGTCGCCACCGATCTGGACGAGTGCACCGCCGCGATCGCGCAGTGGAACCTGCGCCACTTCCCCGAGGCAGACGTGCGGCATGCCGACGGGCTCGGGATCGACCTGCGTGCCGAGGGCATCGAGGGCGTCTACGCCGACCCCGCCCGCCGGGTGAGCGGCGGCTCGGGCGCACGGAGCAGGCGAGTCTTCGACCCGCGGGCGTACGAGCCCCCGCTCGACGCCGTCTGGGCGCTGCGCGAGACGGTGCCCGCCGTGGGCATCAAGGTGGGTCCGGGCATCCCGCACGACGGCCTGCCCGACGACGCCGAGACCCAGTGGGTCTCCGTCAACGGCGACGTGGTCGAGGCCGGCCTCTGGTTCGGACCGCTCGCCCTCGACGGCCCCGGACGGTCGGCGCTCGTGCTGCGCACGTTCACCGACGACGACGGCAAGGAGCACACGCTGAGCCGCACGGTCCGCGGCGCCGACGTCGTGCCCGACGTCGGCGGCGTCGGACAGTACCTGTACGAGCCCGACGGGGCGGTCATCCGCGCGGGTCTTGTCGGCCAGGCGGCCGCTGAGCTGGGCGGACGCCTCGTCGACCCGACCATCGCGTACGTCACCACGGACAGCCCCGCGGAGCTGCCGTCGACCCGGCCCACCGACTCGGTAGGGGCGCCGGCGCCGATAGCCACCGGCTACCGGGTGCTCGACACCATGCCGTTCGGACTGAAGCGGCTCAAGGCGTACCTGCGTGACCGCAACGTCGGGCGCATCACTATCAAGAAGCGCGGCACCGCGGTGGTACCTGAACAACTTCGCAAGCAGCTCGTGCTCACCGGGACCGAGGAGGCGACGATCGTGCTCACACGCGTGGCAGGCAACCAACAGGTGCTCCTCGTCGAACCACTGGGACCCGTATGAGCTCGCCGGCCCGGCTCGGATTCGGCGAGTCCCCCCGCTCCACCGTTGGCCTCGAATGGGAGATCGGGCTGATCCGGTCCGACACGGCCGACCTCTCGCAGTCGGGACCGGAGGTTCTCGCGGCTCTCGCACGCACCGCCGTCGAACCACCCGACGGCTCGGTGAGCTACGCCCCGCACGTGGCCGGCGAGTTCATGAAGAACACCATCGAGCTGGTGACCGGCGTCTGCCATACCGTCGCGGACGCCGGATCGGACCTCGACCGGCTCCTCGACCGGGTGCGGACGGTGACCGACCCGCTCGGCCTCGACCTCATGGGCGGCGGGACGCACCCGTTCGCGCGCGCCGCGGACCAGCAGGTCGGCGAGAAGGAGCGCTACACCCGCATCATGGAGCGCACCGGGGTCTGGGGCGCGCAGCTGATCATCTGGGGGCTGCACGTCCACGTCGGGATCGAGCACCGGGACAAGGCGCTGCCGCTGATGCGCGCGATGCTCACCTACTTCCCGCACCTGCAGGCACTCTCTGCCGGGTCGCCCTACTGGGCCGGCCAGCACACCGGTTACGCGTCCAACAGGTCGCTGCTGTTCCAGCAGATCCCCAGCTCAGGACTGCCGGTCCCCTTCGAGACCTGGCAGGAGCTGGAGGCGTACGCGGGCGACATGCTGCACGTCGGCGCGGTCGAGGCGTTCAACGAGGTCCACTGGGACGTGCGGCCCTCGACGTTCGGCACGCTCGAGGTGCGGGTCTGCGACGGACCGACCAACCTCTCGGAGGCCCTCACGCTCGCGGCGCTGGTGCACTGCCTGGTGGAGCACCTGTCCACCCAGCTCGACCAGGGCAGGACCCTGCCCGTGCTGCCGCCGTGGTACGTGCAGGAGAACAAGTTCCGCTCGGCCCGCTACGGCCTGGGCGCCACGGTGATCCTCGACGCCGACGGCAACCAGGGCCCGATAGTCGACGCGATCGGCAAGCTGCTGGTCGAGCTGGAGCCTGTCGCACACCGGCTCGGCTGCACGGCGGAGCTGGCGGGGGTGCGGGACATCGTCCGCGCTGGAGCGTCGTACCAGCGGCAGCAGGCGGTGGCCGCGGCGCACGGCGGCGACCTGGTGCCGGTCGTGCGCTCGATGGTGGACGAGATGCGAGCGGGCCACCCGCTCTGACACCGGTTCGCCGAAGTAGAGCGCCTGTCCGGCTCAACCCCGTGAGACGGGGCTCGGGCCGGACAGGCGCTCTACTTCGGCGAACTGGTGTCAGACGATCTGGGAGACCTCGTCGTAGTTCAGGCGGGGGGCGCGGGGGCGGGTCGTGTCGGCGCCGTCGGCCGAGCTGACGTTGACGACGAGGAAGCTCTTCCAGCCGCTCTCGGCGAAGAACTCGGCGTCGATCCCGTCGTAGTTCCCGTGCATCGGGCCGGCGGCCAGGCCGGCAGCCCGCAGGCCGACGACGAGGTACCCGGCCTGGAGCAGAGCGCTCGTGCGTGCCGCCTCGGCGCGCGCCTCGGCGTCGCCCGCGAACATCTCGCGCGCGCCCGGGATGTGCGGGACCAGCACGTCGAGGCGCTCGTGGAAGTCGGGGTCGGACGCGAGGACGAGGGTGACCGGCGCCTTCGCGATGCGCTCCTGGTTGCCCTCGGGGGCGTTGGCGACGAGGCGCTGCCGGGCCTCCGGCGTGCGGACGACGAGCACGCGCAGCGGGCTCGTGTTCATCATCGTCGGACCCCACTTGATGAGGTCGTACACGGCGGCGAGCTGCTCGTCGGTCACCTCGGACTCGGCGAAGGTCGTCACGGTGCGCGCCGTGCGGAACAGTCGGTCGGCGGTCGCGTCGTCGATAGCGAGGCTCGAAGCCTCAAGAGTCTCGGTCATGCCGGTGCCAACAAGGTTGCCCCCGGCGATAGTTCCGAATTCAACTATGAGGCGGGACACACGACCGGGCAGCACACCACTGTGCGACCGCGACCAATTAGGCTGGACCCCATGGCAGAACCCCTGGTGCTCGGCATCGAGACCTCCTGCGACGAGACCGGTGTCGCCCTGGTCCGCGGCAACGAGCTGCTGGTCGACGCCGTCGCCAGCTCGATGGAGGAGCACGCCCGCTACGGCGGCATCATCCCCGAGGTCGCCAGCCGCGCCCACCTCGAGGCGATGATCCCCACCATCCAGCGGGCGATCGGCGAGGCAGACGTCGACCTGTCCGAGGTCGACGCGATCGCCGTGACCGCGGGCCCCGGGCTCGTGGGGCCGCTCACCATCGGGGCGTCCGCCGCGAAGGCCCTCGCGATCGGGCTCAACAAGCCGCTCTACGGCGTGAACCACGTCATCGGGCACGCGTGCGTGGACCAGCTCGTCGACGGACCGCTGCCGGAACGCGCGATGGCGCTCGTGGTGAGCGGCGGCCACAGCTCGCTGCTCATGGTGAACGACATCGCCACCGACGTCACGGAGCTCGGCTCCACCCTGGACGACGCGGCGGGCGAGGCCTTCGACAAGGTCGGCCGGCTGCTGGGCCTGCCCTACCCCGGCGGACCGCACATCGACCGGCTCGCGCGCGAGGGCGACCCCGCCGCGATCCGCTTCCCCCGCGGCCTCACCGCCGCGAAGGACCAGGCCAAGCACGCCTACGACTTCTCGTTCTCCGGACTCAAGACGGCGGTCGCCCGCTGGGTGGAGGCCCGCACCGACGCCGGTCAGCCCATCCCGGTGCACGACGTCGCGGCGTCGTTCGCCGAGGCGGTCGCCGACGTCCTCACCGCCAAGACGATCGCCGCCTGCCACAGGCACGACGTCGACACGCTGGTGATCGGCGGCGGGTTCTCGGCCAACAGCCAGCTGCGCGAGATGGCGGCCAAGCGCTGCGCCGAGGCCGGGATCGACCTGCGCATCCCGCCGATCCGCTACTGCACCGACAACGGCGCGATGATCGCGGCGCTCGGCTCCGCCGTTGTGGCGGCAGGGGTCGCCCCGAGCAGCCTGGACATCCCCGTGGACTCGTCGATGCCGCTCACCACCATCACCGTCTGACCGCGAGGCCTGCCCTGGCTCTACGCTGCCTCCCGTGACCGCGAGAACCCTGGAGAAGCTCGAACCCGTCCCCGTCATCGAGACGGCGCGCCGCCTGCGCGACCGCATCGGCGCACGGTTCCCCGACCGGGGTATTCATCGCGTCGCGCAGGAGCTCGTCTCCCTGACCGAGCAGGTGGCCGACACCTCCGCGGGGTCCCGCCGACGCAGCAGGCTCGTCCGCACCGCGTCGCACACGGTCATCGGCATCGTGGTGCTCGTCGCGGTGGTGGCCTTCGGCTTCGCGGTCGAGGCCGCGTTCACCGACGCCCCGGACAACGGCCTCGACTGGCTCCCGCTCATCGAGAGCGCGGTGAACGACATAGTGTTCGTCGCCATCGCCGTCGTGCTGCTGTACTCGTTCCCGGAGCGCGTCCAGCGGGCCGACCTGCTGGCCAAGCTGCACCGGCTGCGTTCCCTGGCGCACATCGTCGACATGCACCAGCTCACCAAGGAGCCGGAGAGCCTCCGGGACGCCTTCGCGGGCGGGACCGACGGCGCCGACGTCGGCCTCACGTCCGAGCAGATCGAGTACTACCTGGAGTACTGCACCGAGCTCCTGTCCATGGTGAGCAAGGCCGCTGCGCTGTGCGCCGAGGAGTCGCAGGACGACATAGTGCTGAACACCGTGTCGACCATCGAGACGCTGACCATGGGCATGTCGCGGAAGGTGTGGCAGAAGATCACGGTGCTCAGCGAGGAGCGCACGGCGTCGTGAGGCGTGAGGCCTGAGACCTGGCCGGCCGGCTAGGCGCCGGTCGCGACCTCCCGCGCCGGGTCGTTCGACCACTGCGACCAGGAGCCCGGGTACAGCGCGGCGTCCACACCGGCGACAGCGAGCGCGGCCACCTGGTGCGACGCCGTGACGCCGGAGCCGCAGTAGACGCCGACCCCGCCGTTCGTGGAGCCGGTCGTCGAGCCGGTCGAGACCCCCAGGTCCCCGAACCGCCGCTTCAGCTCCGCCGTCGACAGGAAACGCCCGTCCGCACGCAGGTTCTCGGTGGTCGGTGCGCTGGCCGCGCCGGGAATGTGCCCCGCCTGCGGGTCCACGGGCTCCACCTCGCCGCGGTAGCGCTCGGCGGCACGTGCGTCCAGGAGCACGCCCTCGCCGTCGGCCAGCGCGGCTGCCTCGTCCGCGTCCAGCACGGGCATCCCGCCCGGACGCGCGACGACGTCGCCCGGCTCGGCCGTCACCTCGCCCGGTTCGAGGGCGAACCCCGCGGCGTTCCAGGCGGCGAGCCCGCCGTCCAGGATGCGCACGCCGGCTACGCCGAAGTAGCGCAGCAGCCACCAGGCGCGGGCCGCGGACGTGCCGCCGACGGAGTCGTAGACGACGACGCGCGAGTCCCCCGAGACACCCCAGCCGCGCGCGGCCTGCTGGAACGCCGAGGCCGACGGCAGCGGGTGCCGCCCGGCGGCGGACGACGCGGGCGCGGCGAGCTCCGTCTCCAGGTCCACGTAGACCGCGCCCGGGATGTGGCCGGCGCGGTACTGGTCGTGACCGTCGGTCATCCCGAGCGCCCACCGGACGTCGAGCACCACAGGACTGCCCTCCACCGGGTCGGTTCCCCCGCCGATCCGCAGGTCCGCGGCCAGGCTCGCGGCGTCGACCAGAACTCGTTCCCTCATGCGGTGATACTCCTCGTCGTCGGCCATCAACCCAGATCGACGGCGTTGTTGAACGTACTGTCTCCGACTTCGGATCAGTACGTCGAGCGGGTTCGAGCAGGAAGTTCCGGCAGCCTCAGGCAGCGTCGCCCGGGGCGTCCACGGGTGCGTCCACCGGGGCGTCCGCCGTGTCGTCCGCGGGGGCCGCCAGGTCCAGGCGCATCGTGTAGGCGTCCACGTCCTCCGGCTGGTAGTAGCGCTTGCGCACGCCGAGGATCTCGAACCCGAAGTCCCGGTACATCTCGATGGCCGGCGCGTTGTCGACCCGCACCTCCAGCAGCACCGCCTCGGCCTTGACCTTGCGGGAGCGCTCGATCAGCGCGGTCAGCAGCTGCCGGCCGACCCCGTGCCGCTGCACGACCGGGTCGACGCCGATGGTCATGACCTGCGTGACGTCGCCGTCGAACCACAGGCCCGCGTAGCCGACGACGGGCTGGTCCCCCGCCCGGTCGCGCCGCTCCGGCTCCGCCACGATGTACCAGCGGCCGAGGCCGGCGAGCTCGTCGGCGAGCATCCCGTAGGTCCAGGCACCCCGGCCGAAGAGCTGGCGTTCGAGCTCCAGGACCCGGTCGAAGTCGGCGTTGCGCAGCGGCCGCAGCCGCACCTCGGTGATCACGCGGCGCCCCCGGCCGGACCGCTGGTCGAGCCGGAACCGGTGGTCGAGCCCACTCCGGTGGTCGAGCCCGTCGAGACCCGCGCCGGCTCGTGCACGTCCGGACGCCGGAGGTACAGGGGCTCGGACGGCTGCTCCTCGCCCGCCGCGCGGCGCACGAGCGCCAGCCGGGCCAGGACGGTCGCGTCGGGGACGAGCGGGGCGTCGTCGGCCACGGGCAGGAACTCGGGGTAGAGCATCGCTCCCTCGCCGACCACGACGGGCAGCTGCCCGTCCGCGGAGTCGGGTGCGGCGAGCTGCGCCTGCGCGACGAACCCCGCCCGGTCGACGTCCGGCCCGGCCAGGCACTCCACCACCGGGACGCCGTGCGGACCCTCGTGCGAGATCACGCGGTAGCGGGCCCAGTAGACCTCCTTGCGGCGCGCGTCGGAGGTCGCGAGGATCTCCGTGCCCGGGCGCAGCCCGAGGTCGCTGACGGCCTGCACGGCCAGTGCGTCGAGGCTGGGCACGCCGAGCACGGGGACGCCGATGGTCAGCGCGAGCGTGCGCGCGGTGACCAGCCCGACCCGCAGTCCGGTGAAGGGGGCGGGCCCCGTACCTGCGACGACGGCGGTCAGACCGCTGGGCTCGATCCCCGCCTCGGCGAGGACCTCCTCGATCAGGGGTGCGAGCGACTCGGCGTGCCGCCGCCGCTCGTCCGAGGTCCGGGACGCGAGGCGCGTGCCGTCATCGGAGACGAGGGAGACGGCGACGGCTGCTGAGGTATCGAGAGCAAGAACGGCCACATGACCAGGGTACCGACCCGGCCGGGTCAGCTCAGCAGGGCGGCTAGGTCCACGCCGGCCCAGCGCTGCCCGACGGCGCGGATCGTCACCTTCCGCGTCCCCGCCTCCGGGTCCTCCTCCGTGGTCACGCCGGGGTCGAACGACGGCGCGGCACCGCGTGGGCGTTCCAGGTCGATCTCCAGCCGGTCGTCCGCGAGCGCCTCGGCCAGGCCGCGCCCCCACTCCACGACCGTCACGGAGTCCCCGAGGGACGAGTCGAGGTCGAGCGCGTCGAGCTCGCTCAGCCCGCCGAGCCGGTAGGCGTCGACGTGCACCAGGCCGGGGCCGCGCGTCCCGTCCTCCCGCGGCAGCGCCGGGTGCTCGCGCGCCACGATGAACGTGGGCGAGGCGACCTGGCCGCGTACGTGCAGGGTGGCGCCGATCCCCTGGGTGAGGGTGGTCTTTCCGGCGCCGAGGTCGCCCGTGAGGATCACCAGGTCCCCTGCGCGGAGCTGCCTGGCGAGGGCCGCGCCCAGTGCCCGTGTCGAGTCGGCGTCGGGCAGCTCCAGCGTCACCGCCTCCGACGTCGTGATGTCGCTCTGTCCTCCTGTTGCCCCGCTCACGCGGTCTCCCTTCCTGCGGTACCCGCGTACACGCGGGGCACACGCGCCCCGAGGCGCGTGACGATCTCGTAGCTGATGGTGCCTGCTGCCTGCGCCCAGTCCTCCGCGTTCGGCGCGCCGGCGCGGGCGAGCCCGTCCGACGCCCCGAACAGGGTGACCACGTCTCCTGCCTGTTCGGGTGCGTAGGGGCCGAGGTCGAGGAGCACCTGGTCCATGCACACCCGGCCGGCGATCCGCAGCACGCGGGCGGTGCCGAGCCCGGTGTCGGGTGCCGCGACGTCGTCGACGCCGCCGCCCACGAGGACCGGGCCGCCGGGGCCGAGCGAGCCGCCCGAGGCGTGCCGGGGGATCCCGTCGCCGTACCCGAGCGGGACGACGCCGAGAACCGTGTCCTGCGTGGTGGTGTAGAAGTGGCCGTACGAGACGCCGTGGCCCGCCGGTACGCGCTTGACCGTGGCGAGCCGCGCCTCGAGCGTCATCGCCGGGCGCAGGCCGTAGTCGCCGGGCGCGCCGAGGTGCGGCACGGGCGACAGCCCGTAGACGGCGATCCCCGCGCGCACCAGGTCGTAGTGGGCGGACGGGTTCGTGAGGGTCGCCGCGGAGTTGGCGATGTGCCGCACCTCGATGGGCATCCCGGCCGCCTCGGCGGCCCTGGTCGCGTCCTCGAAGGCGTGGGTCTGCATCTTCACCGACGGGTGGTCGGGCTCGTCCGCGAGCGCGAAGTGCGACATGATCCCGACGATCGCGAGCGACCCCTCGGCCTGCAGCGCCGCAGCGCGGTCGAGCACTGCCGGCAGGTCCTCGGGCATGATCCCGTTGCGGCCCAGCCCGGTGTCGACCTTGAGGTGCACGCGGGCGGTCCGGCCCGCGGCGCGGGCGCCGTCGGCCACCTCGTCCAGCGCCCAGGCGGCGGCGACGGCGATGTCGACGTCGTTCCTGATCAGGTCGGTGAACGGGGCGCCGGGTGCGTAGAGCCAGATGAGGATCCGGGCCTCGGGTCCGACGACGGCCCGGACCGCGAGAGCCTCCGCGGCGTGTGCCGCGCCGAGCCAGGTGGCGCCGCCGGCGAGCGCCGCCCGGGCCGCCGGCGCGAGGCCGTGCCCGTACGCGTCCGCCTTGACGACCGCCATGACCTGGGCGGTCGAGGCGGTCGCGCGCAGGGCGCGCACGTTGTCGCGGATCGCGTCCAGATCGACGACGGCGCGGGCGGGGTGGTCGGGGCCGGTGCTCATCCAGAAGATTCTTGCACCTGTCAGACACCCCCGGACGTGTCAGACGCTCAGGTCACTCGGGTGACCTGAGCGTCTGACAGGTCCGGGGGGTCTCGCTGAGCGTGCGCCGCGACTCGAAGCGGCGGAGCCGCCCGGACAGCGGGTCGGTGAGCTCGAGCGACCGGGACAGGAGCTGCAGCGGCCGGTCGAAGTCGTCGGGTTCGGAGTCCCGGAGCTCGGGCCAGAACGGGTCGTGCAGGATCGGCAGCCCGAGCGAGGCCATGTGCAGCCTGAGCTGGTGGGTCTTGCCGGTGTGCGGTTCCAGGCGGTACAAGCCCAGGCCACGGGTCTCGTCGGCGTCCGAGAGGGTGATCAGGGACTCGGTGTTCGGCACGCCGGGCACCTCCTCGGCCCTGGTGACGCCGCGTCGCTTCACCACGCGGCTACGCAGCGTGACGGGCTCGCCCCGGGCGACCAGGGCGGCGTCGGGCGGAGCGCCGTCCGACGGCGTGAGCGGTGCCACCGCCTCGTAGACCTTGCGCACCTCGCGGCGCGCGAACGCCTCCTGGTACGCGCCGCGCACCTCGGGCCGCACCGTGAAGACCAGCACGCCCGCGGTGCCGCGGTCGAGCCGGTGGGCCGGCGAGAGCTCCGGCAGGTCCAGGGCGACGCGGAGCCGGACCAGGGCGGTCTCCCGTATCCACCGCCCGCGCGGCATCGTCGCGAGGAAGTGCGGCTTGTCGACGACGAGCAGGTTCTCGTCGCGGTGCAGCACCTCCGGCTCGAAGGGGATCTTGTCCTCGTGCGCGGGCGGGTCGCGGTACAGGTAGAGAAAGCCGCGCGGCTCGTACGGGGTCGCCGGGGTGAGCGGCTCCCCGCCTCCGGTGACGATCTCGCCCAGGCCCAGCTTCTCGCGCAGGCGCACCTCGTCGTCGGGGAACCGGTCCAGGAGGTAGTCGAGCGCGAACGGGAACCGCGCGACCACCTCCGGGTCGTGCGGCAGCACTATCCGGGTCGGGTTGAGCCCGTCCCGCACCGGCAGCGGCGGGCGGTGCTTGGTGGGTCCGGACCGGCGTCCGGTGCCCGAGGGCGGGTGGCTCACGCCGTCAACCTAACCCCGCACGACCTGCGGTCATCATCCCGAAACATTTGTGCCAGAACCCGTCGAAGTTGAAACAGGAATGCAACGCGCAGTCCTCACCGGCCTAACGGCGCCCGCCTAGTTTCGCAGCAGAGCCGCGCGGTCGTGCGGCACATGACACCGGAGGAACCGTGAAGGCCCTGAAGAACCCTGCCCTGCAGATCGGCATCGCCGCCGTCGCCGGAATCGCCTTCGGGCTCCTCGTCGGCGACTGGGCGAGCAACCTGAAGTTCGTCGGTGACCTCTTCATCCGGCTCATCCAGATGTCGATAGTGCCGCTCGTGATGGCCTCGGTGATCGTCGCGACGGGATCCATGAGCGGCAAGGGCGCCGGCGGGCTCGCCGCCCGGACCTTCGGCTGGATGATCTCCTTCTCCGTCGTCGCCGCACTGCTCGCCTGGGGCCTGAGCAGCCTCCTGCGCCCCGGAGCCGGGATGGTGTTCGACGGCGAGCTCGACCCCGCACTCACCCCGCCCGAGCCGACGAGCTGGCAGGACACCGTCCTCGGCTTCGTGTCGACGAACATCTTCGAGGCCATGTCGACGGCGACCATGGTGCCGATCATCATCTTCTCGCTGCTGTTCGGCGCCGCGCTCAACGCGTACATCGCCAGGACCGGCAACCGGCTCGTGCTCGGGTTCTTCGACCAGCTCCAGCAGATCGTCCTCACGATGATCCGGTTCGTCATGTACATCGCGCCCGTCGGCGTGTTCTGCCTCCTCGCGGCGCTCGCGGGAGACGTCGGGTTCGCCGTCGTGACGACCGCACTGAGCTACCTCGGCACGACGCTGCTCGGCGTGGTCATCCTCCTGGTCCTGTTCGTCACCGTCGTCACGCTGCGCACGCGGCTGAGCCCGTGGCGCCTGCCGCGCAAGCTCGCGGAGCAGACGGCGATAGCGGTCACGACGACGAGCTCGGCGGTCACCTACCCGACGGTGCTGCGCAACGCCGTCGAGAAGGTCGGCATCAGCAAGCGCGTCGCGAGCTTCACCCTGTCGGTGGGCCTGACCATGGGTTCCTACGGAGCCGTCCTCAACTACATGATCGTCGTGATGTTCCTCGCCCAGGCGGGCGACGTCACCCTGTCGCCGGGACAGCTGGTCCTCGGCATGGCACTCGCCGTGCTCCTCAACATGGGCACCATCACGGTCCCGGGCGGCTTCCCGGTGGTCGCGATGTTCCTCGCGACGTCGCTCGGCCTCCCGTTCGAGGCAGTGGGGCTGCTCATCGCGGTGGACTGGTTCACGGGCATCTTCCGGACGTTCCTCAACGTCAACGGCGACACGCTCGTCGCGATGCTCGTCGCGAACGCCTCCGGCGAGATCGACCGCGACGTCTACGACGAGCGGAAGACGGTCGCGGAGAGCGACGCCTCTGTCGACGAGGCCGAGCCGAACGAGGCCGAGCCGAACGCTGATGAGTCGAACGACACAGCCGCTCCGGTCAACCAGCCCGCCTGAAACCTTGCAGTGAGTGCAACAAAGATGGACGATGCGGGAATGGACCTCTACGACATCCCCTTCCACACGATGGACGGCACCGAGATCTCGCTGGCCGAGCACAAGGACGACGTGGTGCTCGTGGTGAACGTGGCCTCGCGGTGCGGTCTGGCGCCGCAGTACGCGACCCTGGAGGAGCTGCAGAAGAAGTACCAGGACCGGGGGTTCACGGTGCTGGGCTTCCCCAGCAACCAGTTCCTGCAGGAGCTGAGCTCGAACGAGAAGATCGCCGAGTTCTGCTCCATGACGTACGGCGTCACGTTCCCGGTGCTCGACAAGATCAGGCTGAACGGCCGGAACGCGCACCCGCTCTACGTCGAGCTCAAGAAGGCGGAGGACGCCGAGGGACACTCGGGCAAGATCCGGTGGAACTTCGAGAAGTTCCTGGTCCTGCCCGGCGGTGACGTGCGCCGCTACTCACCGAAGACGCTGCCGGACGACCCGGCGATCGTCGGCGAGATCGAGGCACACCTGCCGCGCTGAGGCTCAGGAGGCCGCCCCGAGGCGGCGGCCTCCTTCTCCTCAGCCCTCACTGGGGGCGAGCGTGAGCCGCATGGCTACCGGCACCACGTCCGAGGCGTCGCCGAGCCAGCCGGTCCACACCCTCGTCAGGCCGAGCTCCCTTCCGGGATCGGTCTCCTCCGCGATCAGCCTGTGCTTGCTCACCAGCGACAAGGCCGTGAGCTCGCTGACCGTCAGAATGTCGATGACCAGCACGTCCACCCGATCAAGGCCGAACGCGAGCCAGTCCTGACTCACTCGTAGCGAGAGCGTGTCGAGCGCCGTCAGACGGGACATCACTGCACTGAATGCTGTATCTGTCATGCAGCCTTGACGCTCGAACCACGCGGAGGTCACAGCACTTCCGGGAAATGTTGCAGACCAATTTCGCCCGGTCGATCGCGGCCCTCCGCAAATCTCGACAGTGGTGCCCGCGCCGCGGGCGGGGCCTACGCTGGTAAGCATGGAACCGACCCGATTCCGGCAGGCCACGCCCGAGGACGCGCAGGCGCTCCTCGATGTCGAGCGCGCCGCCGGGATCGCGGCGCTCGGCCATATCTTCCCGCCGGGCATGTACCCCTTCCCCGCCGACGAGGTCCTGGCCAAGTGGGAGTCCGCGCTCACCGAGCCCGGCGTGCGCGTGCTCGTCCTGGACGACGACGCCGACGGCTCCCGGCTGGCCTGCTTCGTCGCCCACGACGAGCGGCTGCTGCGGCACCTGGCGGTGCACCCGTCCCGCTGGGGCGCCGGCCTCGCGCGCGCTGCGATGGACGCGGCGGTCGCCGAGATGCGCGACCCGCGCCTGTGGTGCCTCGCCGACAACGACCAGGCCATCGGCTTCTACGAGCACCTCGGCTGGCGCCGCACGGGACGCACCCTGGCGTCCGACTACGCGCCGTTCCCGGACCAGGTGGAGATGGCCCTCCGCCGGGACTGACGCCCGGACCGGCTGCACGGCCTCAGGAACGGCTACAGGTCGACGAGCCCCGCCCGGTACCCGAGCACCACAGCCTGCGTCCGGTCCCGGGCCCGCAGCTTCGCGAGGACCGACGCCACGTGCGTGCGCACCGTCTCGACCCCGACCACCAGCGCGGCAGCGATCTCCGCGTTCGTCATGCCCTGCGCGACCAGCCCCAGCACCTCCCGCTCGCGCGGCGTCAGCACCGGCGCACCGGCCGTCGCCCGCGGACGCGTACGGATCAGGTCACGGAGCGCCTGTGGATACAGCAGGCTCTGCCCGACGGCGACGGTCCGGACCGCCTGCACCATCTCGTCGGCGCCTGCCCGCTTGAGCAGGAACCCGGACGCGCCCACCGTCAGCGCGTCGAGCACGTAGCCGTCGTGCTCGAACGTCGTCACCACGAGCACGCGGGGCGGCTCCGGCAGCCGCAGCACGAGCTCCGTCGCGCGCAGCCCGTCCACGCCCGGCATTCGCACGTCCATGCAGACGACGTCGGGCCGCAGGGCGCGCGCCAGCTCGACCGCCTGAGCGCCGTCGCCGGCCTCCCCGACGACCTCGATGTCGGGCTCGGCGTCGAGGATGAGGCGCAGGCCGCTGCGGACGAGCGGTTCGTCGTCGGCGACGAGCACCCGGACCTGGGTGTCAGGCATCTGGATCCTTCCGGTCGGCCCCGCCGGCTGCCCGGGGTGCGCAGGGCAGCGTCGCACGAAAGACCCACCGGTCGCCGTCCGGCCCGGCGTGGACGGTGCCGCCGAACAGGGCGACGCGTTCCCGGATGCCCGACAGGCCGCGCCCTCCGGAGGAGCGTCTGCCGGGACGCGAACCGGGCCGGACCGGGTTCACCACCTCGATCCGCACCTCGTCGCCGCCGTGCCCCACGGTCAGCAGCACGGGGCCGGGAGCGCCGTGCCGGTGGGCGTTGGTGAGCGCCTCCGTGACGATGCGCTGCACGGACCGGCCGAGGAGGGCGGGCAGCCCGGCCGGCAGGTCGAGCCGAGCGCTCAGGTCGAGCCCCGCGCGGCGGTGCGCCGACACGACGTCGTCCAGGGCGGGTGCGAGGGCGACCGGTGCCTCCTCACCCCACGAAGTGTCCTCGCTTCGCTGCGGTACTTCGCGAGGGCCCCGAGGGTCGTCGGCGTCGTCGCGGAGGACTGCCAGCAGCTGGTCGAGCTCGGCGAGCGCCGACCGTGCGGTGTCCTCGATGGCGGCCAGGGCCTCGGCCGCCGCGTCCGGGTTGACCGCGACGACCCGGCGTCCGGCCGCCGCCTGGACGCTGACGACGGTCAGGGCATGGCCTATCCCGTCGTGCAGCTCGCGCGCCAGGCGGGTGTGCTCCGCCTCCCGGCGGGCCCTGGCGAGCGCCGTCTCCATGCGGTCGTGCGGCGTGGGCCCGAGCACCCGGCCGGCGAGCGCCGCGGCGGCGGCACCCAGCGGCCAGGTGGCGATCAGGGCCAGCAGCGCCAAGGCGGCGCACGCCAACAGCCGCAGCGTGAGGGATACCGGTCCGGTCGGCAGCGGCAGCCCGGTGTAGAACGAGTCCCCCGAGGCCAACGCCTCCCCCGCGACGGCCTCCGCGCCGATCAGTACCGCCATCGGGACGCCCGCGAACAGGCCGGCCGCCACCAGCAGGCCGGAGGCGAGGTGCCCCGCGACCCAGGCCGCCGTCCGGAGCCGGTGCGCGGGGCGGGGCCGGGCGGGGACCACCAGCTCGTCGTCCACGTCGAGCAGCGCGCGGGCCGCGGTGACCTCCAGCTCCCGTGCGCCGGGCACCAGCCCGAGCCCGATGGCGGCCGCGACCGTCGCGACCGCCACCACCCAGGCGGGCAGCCCGCCGGCGACGATGTTCAGCAGGCTGTAGACGAGCAGCACGAGGGCCAGCCCGATCGCCCCGCCCAGCATCTGCCAGGCGAACCGCCGTGCGAGATACCGGGCGACGTACCGAGCCCGATCCCCTGTGAGCTGCCGCCTCGTCGCCTGCATGCCGTCATCCTCTCCGGTCCTCGGGTCCACCCGCCAGGCAACCTGCCGCGTCAGACGGCGGGCAGCTGCTCCCGGGCCGGCCTCCCGGCGTAGGGCGCCGCGATGCCCCGCTCGGACCGGGTCCGGTGGGCCACGTAGCCCCAGACGGCGAGCGCCAGGGCCGGACCCCAGTACCAGCAGGGGAACGTGATGGCGCCCACGATGCCCTCGACGAGGGTCCGCCCGCCGAACATCACGAGCATCGGGATCGCGGAGAAGACAAGGGTCACCGCGATCAGCCCGCCGGGCACCGCGGCCGCGGCGATCGGTACACGACGGCCTGCGAGGCCTGGCATCCAGCGGGGGAACACCTCGCCCCAGGGGCGGATCAGGCCGAGCGTGAGGAAGACGCCGAGCCAGGCGCCGCTGGACAGCGTCAGCCCCCAGATCCGCGTGGACAGGTCCAGGTCGAACCCGAGCTGCGGCCACGGGGTGAGCCAGGTGAGCCGCACCAGGGCGTACGGGAGCGGTCCGGTGGCGGCGACGATCGTGATGGCCCTGCGGTGCCGCACCACCCAGTCCGTGGCCCGCTCCATGACCCGCGTGCCCGCCAGGGCCTGCGCCCCAACTGCGGCCCACAGGGTCCCGGCGGCGAGCACCAGCAGGGAGAGCAGGAGGCCTGCGCGGTTCTCGTACAGGCCTGCACCGAGCATGCGCACTACCCCGGCGAGGGCGTCCCGCGCCAGGAACCCGCCGACGACGAGCAGGGCCAGGCCGGGTACGCCGACCGTCCAGCGGGCGACCCGGTACCGGCGCACCACCTGGACGAGCAGGACCACGACGGCCAGCGGCATCGCCATCGCGACGAAGTAGCCCATCGTGGACAGCGGGCCGCTGCCCTGCAGCACCACGCCGAACACGACGAGTTGCAGCGCCGCTGCCCAGACCCGGCCCCGCACGCCCAGGACACCGGCGAGCGCCGCGATACCGCCGGCGACGCCGGCCAGCGCCGTGACGACGTGGAGGGTGGTCGCGGCTTCCTGTCCGGCGAGGCCGGCCAGGAGCGCGGTAGCGGGGTCTGCGTAGACGTTCGGCACTAGTCCGAGCATCCAGGCCAGGCCGAGCAGCGCTATGGCGCCGCTCGCGATGGTGGCGCCGATGAGCGTGGCGCGGGGCAGGCGTTCCATGACGGTTCCTTCCGGTCGGTCGTGCGGTATGCCTTCACACTCCCGTCCGCCAGGCGCCCTCCCCCTCCCCCGACCGGGGGATATCGGCTGGTGGCCGGGGGATTCGCGGGGATACGTTCGCCGGTATGACGTTCGACGAGGAGATCGCCGAAGGGCTGGCCGTACCGACCGACGGCTGGGACTTCTCCTGGTTCGCGGGGCGGGCCACCGAGGAGCGACCCGGCTGGGGCTACGTGCGGCTGTGCGGCGAGCGGCTGGGCCGGGTCGACTCGGCGCTCGACGTGGACACCGGCGGCGGCGAGGTGTTCGCGGAGGCGCTGGGGCGCGCGGAACGCGTGCCCGGCACCGTGCGGGCCACCGAGGGCTGGGCGCCCAACCACGCGCTCGCCTCGGCCGCGCTCGAACCGTTCGACGGTGTCGTGACCCTGGTCGAGGACCCGGCGGCGCCGCTCCCCTTCGACGACTCCGCGTTCGGCCTCGTCACGGGCCGCCATCCGGTCTCGTTCCCCTACGCGGAGGCCGCTCGCGTGCTGGCGCCGGGCGGCACGGTCCTGGTCCAGGAGGTCGGAGCGGGCTCCAACCGGGCCCTGTACGAGTTCCTGATGGGTCCCCAGGAGAACCGGGACGCCGAGTACCTGGACGACGTGCGCGCGCGGGTGGGCACAGCGGGGCTCGACATGGTGCGGCTCCAGGACGCGCTCACCCGGGTCGAGTTCTTCGACCTGGCGGCGGTGGTGCACTTCCTGCGCAAGGTCCTGTGGACGGTGCCCGACTTCACTGTCGAGAAGTACCGTGACCGGCTGGGCGCGCTGCGGGAGCACATCGCGGAGCACGGCTCGTTCGTCTGCCACAGCCGGCGCACGCTCGTGGAGGCGCGGAAGCCGTAGCGGCGCGGGCCTCCGGGGCGGCTGCGTCAGTGCAGCTCGGCGGGCTTCCCGTTCACGTCCTGGCGGGCCGACGGCGGGTCGACGCGCTGGGCCGTCAGGTCGCGCGGCGTCAGGGTGAAGCCCTGCCAGTGCATCTCCATCGGGCTCTGGTCCTCGTCGCGCGCGACGTGGTGGAAGCCGACGGCGACCCACGTGACGACGTCGGACAGCTCCGCCTGGTCCTGCGCGAAGTCGAGCACACCCGATCCGCACGTGCCCTCCTTGTTCGCCGTGGCGAACAGCTGGCAGTCGTCGGCCTCGGTGAACGCGATCGCGTACCCGGCGTCGTCGGCGTCGTCGTGATGGTGGTCCTGGGTCAGCTCGAACGGCGTCGTGGCGCCGAGGTCCACCTGGTACGAGATCTCGTGCCCGTCCTCGTTGAGCACGTCGGGGTTCACGACGCGCCACCAGCGCCGGTCCGCCGCCTCCGCGGTGCCCTCGTGCGTGATCCTGGTGAGCTTGCCGGCGACGAGCGGTGCCCGCGGCCCCTGCTCGCCGGTCGGCGCGGCGTCGTACTGCTCGACCGCCTGCCCGCCCTGGCCGCCCAGCGCCCAGTGCACCCGCCACACCGCGTTGTGCGAGTGGCTGGTGGCGTAGTCGGTGTCTCCGGGGCCGACCGGCCAGCCGTGGGCCGGGTCGTCGCCGTAGTCCTCCGGCGACAGGTCGCCCGTGGCGCCCAGGTCGGACCGGATGGTCCCGTCGCTGCCGAACGTGTACTGGCTGACGTACTCGTACCAGCCGACCTTCGAGACGGTCGCGAGCCGCAGCTCGGTGCGCCGTGCGACCTCGGCCTCGGCCTCGGCCCCGGCGCCCTCGCCGCTGCGGTAGGCGATGCCGCCGTCGACCACTTCCTGGCAGAGCACCGGACGCTTCCCGCCGCCCCCGCCCAGCGAACCGTCGCCGACCTTCGGCAGATACGTCTCGAGACGCTCGCCCAGGCACTCGGTCTCGGTGAGCGTCATCATCTGGGGACCGCCGAAGCCCTGCGTGGTGATGTCCTCGGTATTGCGCAGGCCGGTGTCGTACGGCACCTCGAGCTGCCCGATGGACAGCTCGGCCAGCACCTGCACCGGCTTGTGGTCCGCCGGTACGAAGTGGACGTCCTCGAGCACCAGCCCGCGGCTGGGGTCCACCCGCCAGCACATGGTCCACGTCGAACGGCTGAGCAGCTCCTGCGTGATCGGCTCGTTCTCCGGGCACCTCAGGTCCACACCGCTCGACACCGTCTTCTCGTCTGTCAGCGGGGCAGGCGCGGCAGGTAGCGCGTGCTCCACGACCAGGATCGCGGCCACGACGAGTGCGACGATGGCCGCCGCTGCGACGACCGCCGGAATCATCCCTCGTCTCGGCGACAGCTCGGACACGACTCCTCCTTGGATCTCGGGCACACGGCCCGTCTGCGGGCCGTTCGGAAACGGGACCGGCCCGGTGCGACGACGTCGCACCGGGCCGGTCTTACTGCGTCAGACACTCACTGCTGCGTCAGAGACTCAGCTCATCAGACGGCAGGCTTGTCGCCCGACATCCGACCCATCGCCGTGGCGAAGGCCTGGCTGATCTCGCGGCGACGCTTGATCATGACCGCACCGGCGCCGAGCAGCAGCACCATGGCGGCGATCAGAGCGGCGACGTTCGCACCGGTGTTGGCCAGGCCGCCGTCGCCGTTACCGGCGCCCGCACCCGAACCGTCACCGTTGCCGTCACCGTTGCCGGAGCCGCTGTTGCTGGCCACGACGGTGATCGGCGTCTGCGCGCCCTCGCCGCCGTCCTCCGGCTGAGCGTCGACGATGATGACGCCCGGCGGGGTCCCCTCGGGAACCGTGATCGGGGTCTCGAAGCCGCAGTCGTCGCCGACGGTCACGGTGACGGGGTCACCGATGTCGTTGCCCTGCGTGTCCTTCAGCTGGACGACGACCGTGGAGCCGGCCGGGAAGCCCGAACCGGTGACCATGACCTCGTCGCCGGCCTCGACCACTGCCGGGTCGGCAACGATGGTCGGGTTCGTGCACTCACCCGGGGGGTTCGTGCCCGGCTCCAGGATCTCGAGCGGCGCCTCGGCACCCTCGCTGCCGTCCTCAGGAACGGCCTCGACGACGTGGTCGCCGGGCTCTGCGTCCTCAGGAACGGTCAGGTCCGTGATGAAGCCGCAGGCCTCGTCCGGGGTGACCATGACCGCGTCGCCCACCGGGTTGCCCTCGGCGTCGCGCAGCTGCACGGCGACCGGAACGCCCGCCGGGAAGCCCTGGCCGACGACCGAGACGGTGTCGCCCGGGTAGACAGCACCCGGCTCGACGGTCAGCGTCGGGTCCATGGCGCAGATGTCCGAGCCGGCGACCACTGCCAGCGGGGCCTCAGCGGCCTCACCGGTGGTGTCGTCCGTACCCACGACCGGGTAGACGCCGAGCTCGGCGTCAGCCGGAACCGGAACCGCGACGGTGAACGAACCGTCCGAGTCGGTGTCGACCGGGATGGCGTCGCCCACGGGGTTGCCCTCGGGGTCGGTCAGCTGAACGGTCGCGGTCGAGTCGGGCGTGTAGCCCTCACCGGTCGTGATCGTGGACTGGCCGGGCGCCACGGTGGCGGGGTCGACCGACAGCGACGGGTCGATGTCGCCAGGTCCGCCGTCGTCGGGCGTGATGCGCACTGCGGCGTTGCCCAGGTTGATCCGAGCGAGCTCGTTCTCCCCCGGCAGCAGCGCGATGCTCAGCGCGTTCAGGTCGAGCGAGGTGACGACCTCGTCCGCCGTGGCGGTCGGGGACACCGTGCCACCGGTCTCGGTCACCTGACGGTTGATCGTGATCGAGAGGACCTGGGACAGGACGTCGAAGACCGGCGAGAGCAGCTCGCGGATCGGCTTCGTGATCGAGTCCGTCTTGATGTCGTTGATGAGCAGCTCGAAGATGTTGTCACCCTCGTCGCTGATCAGCAGGTCGTACACCGGGGCCAGGATCGGCGCGAGCGCCGGGCCGACCGTGTTGATGGTGTTGACCAGGACCGTGGCGACCGGCGCCATGGTGCCCGTGCTGTTGTCGACGGCCTCGGGGAAGTCGCCGTTCACGGCGTCCACCAGGGGCAGCGACCACGAGACGTCGAGGGTGCCGAGGGCGCCCTCCTCGTAGAAGGCGATGTTGATCGTGACCGAGTTCAGCGAGTCCTCGATCGCACCGATGAGGATGCGGGTGACTTCCTGCATCAGCTCGTGCACGGTCTCCGCGATGAGCGGGTAGGTCGTGTCGTCGATGAGCTCGGTGTTCGGGGGCAGGCCGTTGAGGCCTTCCTCGTTACCCTCGGGGCTGTCGACCAGCTTGTCGAGGTGGATCTCCAGCTGACCGGTCGACAGGTCGATCGTGATGAGCTGGTTCGCGGAGGTGATCGGCTCGGCCACGACGGACTCGAACAGGTTCTCCTGCATGTTGCTGTCGACGGTGATCGAGGGCGTCGGAACACCCGGGACCGCGTCGAACAGGCCGGTCAGGGCGCTGTCGTCCAGGTTCTCGTTGACGAGGTCCTCGACGGTCGTGTCGATGGTGCCGCCGAGGTCGTAGATCGACGCGGCAGCGTCCTCGATGACCGGGGAGTGCAGGAACAGGTCCAGGTCGGCAACGCGGTACTGGCCGAGGCCACCCACGCCGTCCTGGTCCAGGATGACGCCGTCCTCGGCCTTGACCTCGGCCGCGGCAGCACCGGTCTCCAGGAGGAGCTGGTCGACGATCTTGTCGGTGAGGCCGTCGATGCCCAGCAGGCGTGCGACGGACAGGACGTCCACGGACGCCTTGCCGAAGTCCTCGGTCTGGCCGTCGAGGTGGACGCCACCGTCCGCGCCGAGCAGGCCCGAGACCGCGTACGCGTCGACTGGGGACGACGCCTCGCTCTTGCTGGCGAGCGCGCCAGCCTGACCGTAGTCGAGGATCTCGTCGAGGCGAACCTCGATGTCATTGAGCTTGATGAGCTCGGAGCCGAGCAGCTCGACGTTGAGGTTGCCCTCGTTCGGCCCGGGGTTCGACTCCGAGCCGGCCTGCGAGTAAGCGGCTGCCAGCAGCGCCTCCTGGAAGAGCGTCGAGTCGAGGACGCTCGCAGCGGCCTCGGACGGCTCGTCCGGGTAGTTGTTCACTGCGACCGCAGGCAGTCCGGTGGCCGTAACCACGACTGCGGTTGCCGCGGCCGTCGCCAGGGTCCGGCGCCACGGGGCGCCGCCCTTCCGACGTCGGCCTGACGGTACTTGCGTTCGGTTCAAGAGAACTCACTCCTCCATATACACGCTTCAAGTGAAAGCGTCCGGATCGGTACGTGATCACGTCCGGAATCGGCTGGGGCGAGGCGTATGACACACCGGTGCCCGGGCTTTAGAGAACAGTGATTCCCAGGGACCTGCCAGGCGGAGCGGCAATCGTGCGCTGACGCAACTCAACGCAATTCGCCGTGCGCTCGAATCGATAAGAGGAGCGATAAAGGCATCCCCATGCACGTCCGCGGAAAGAAGTGAAGAACGTCCGGAATGCCGGGTGAAAAGCCCTACCAACAGCAGGTGAAAACCTTGCGTTAAGGTCGGGTGTCAGCCACCGGCAAGCCAAGCGGGCGGACGGGTCTCGGCGAGCCGCACCAGGTCCCTGCGGTCCCGGATGCCGAGCGTGGCGTAGGCCCGGCGCAGCCGGTTCACCACTGTCCGCTCGGACACGAAGGTCGCCTGGGCGATCTGCGAGTTCGTCGCACCGTGCACCGCCAGCTTGACCATCTCCCGCTCGTGCGTGCCGAGCACCTCCCACTCGGGGCCGGCACCACCGCTCGCGTCGGCCTCCGCGAGGAACACGTCGATACCCCGCAGCCAGCCGGCCATCCCGGCCAGCCGCACGAGCGTCCTGGCCTCGTCGAGCATCGCGTTGCCGGTGGCGCGACCGCCACGCGTCACCGCGTACCGGCCGTACGCGACGAGCATGCGGACCCGCTGCCACGGCGACATGGGGGCGGACGGAGCGTGCAGCGCGGTCTCGAACGCCACCGACGGCACACCGTCGTCGGCCAGCAGCGCGTCGAGCCTCGCGTACGCGGCGGCGACGTCGGGCGTCGACCGTTCCTCGGGTGCCACCGGCGGGTCGAGCAGCCGCTGGGCTCGCGGCCCCACCCGGCCGGGCGGCGTGGAGGCCATCACGGACTCCACGAGATCGCACCGGACCTGCACGCGTCCCCGGTAGGGCCAGGCGCAGTGCTCGAGCGCGATGGTCAGCAGCGCGACCGCGCCTTCCGCCTGTCCGACGACGAGGTGGGCGGCGCCCAGGTCTGCGGCGTACTCGCCGAGCACCCGCGCCGACCAGCTGCCCGCCTGCGCAGGCATGGTGCTGCCAGGGACGGTCCCGTCGACGACGGCGTCCGCCGAGGCACGCATGCCCCGGGCCGGCAGCCACGCGTCGACTGACGGGCGCAGCTCGGTGGCGTGCGCGAGATGCGTGCGGACGTCGACCGCGCGCCCGTCGAACGCGGCCACCCGGGCCGCCGCGAGGTCGCGCGCGACGATCTCCGCCACCGCCCGGTCCGGCGTCGCGCCGGAGTGGTCGGCGAGGAGACCGCGTGCGCCGACCACGTCCCCCAGCGTCAGGAGGGCGCGCACCTGGATGTCGACACCCACCCAGTCCTGGCCGGGCGTCGGCCCGATCAGCCGCAGGTCCGCCCGCAGCGCGCCGGGGTCCGGCAGGTCGCCCGTGTCCTCGAGGCACAGCAGCGCCTCGGCGACGCGCGCGCCCGCGGCGCGGGCCTCCGCGCCGACGCCCGTCAGGTCGCGCCACCACAGGTGGTCGGTCCATTCCGCGCCCACCCCGTCCGGCACCAGTGAGCCGGCCACGTGGTCACGCCAAGCGCGACCGGTCATGAGCGACACCCCGACGGCGCGCGCGGCCAGGCGTGGGTCGGGCGCGGCCGCCACGGCCGCCCAGGCGCGCGCGGGCAGCTCCTCGAGGTGCAGCCCGTCGAGGATCCTCAGCAGCGCGCCGGCGTCGGTGACGTCGCGATCCGGCGTCAGGGCGTCCCGGCCGTCCACCTGGCCGTCGGCGCCCCGCACCTCCTTGCACAGCAGGGCGAGCAGCGGGTGCCGCACGCTCGAGCGGCCGTCCCGACGCGCCGCCAGGGCGCCGCCGAGGGGTGTGGTCGCGAGCGCGGTCATGGTCGCCGGGTCGAGCCCGGCAAGCATCGCGCGGTAGGCGCGCCGGGCCGCCGAACCGACCGTCTCGGGTCCGGCCCAGGAGACGTCCCCGCGCAGCTCCGCGGCGCTCAGCGAACCCGCGAGCTCGAGGGCGAGGCGCGGGTTCCCGGCGCTCCACCAGCGCAGGTGCTCGACGACGTCGGCCGCCACCGGGGCGCTCATCTCCGTCGCGAGCGCACGGCGCAGGGACATCCGGTCGAGCGGGCCGAGCTCGAGCACCTCGACGTCGTCGGAGAGCGCCTCGACCGCGATGCTCCGCACCGCGGCGATCACCCGCCAGTCCTGTCCGTACGCCTCGTCCGCCAGGTGCTGGAGCCAGCGCGCGCGCTCGGCGGTCAGCACCCCGACGTCGTCGACGAAGAGGACGCGCGGCCCGGAGCCGCCGTCGCCCGCCCAGACCGAGACCGCGCGCAGGAACCCTGCCGCGTCGAAGCCCGGGCCGACCTCCGGATCGTCCGGCACGGACCAGGCTGACAGGTCGACCCGCCGGCTGTTGTCCAGGTCGTGCGCCGACGGCCGGGACGAGCACGGCCGGACCACGCGGACCGCTGACGATCCCGCGCCGACCTGCTTCAGCGCGTGGAGCACCGTCGAGGTCTTGCCGATCCCGCTCAGTCCGCGCACGACGAGGACCGTCGGGTCCAGGTCGGTTGCGAAATGCCCGATGACCCGCAGCTCTCGATCACGCCCGTGGACCACGAGGTCCCTCCCCCTGCTGCCTGCCTGGTTGGTCCATACCCTCGGCACTGCCGAAGGCACTGCCACGGAAGGCCCGTTACTTGATGGCACGCACACCCCAATTCGCCACTTACATGAATGTCTATCAGTAGCGCCTCAGGAGTCTATGACAGGAGATGAATCGTGCAGGATGAGCGTGTGGTACGGGATATTACGGTTCTACTGGCGGATCTCGGACAGGTGGGGGAAACTTCGCACCCGCAATCCGCGCGGAATGTCTCATTCCGGGGGTGGGGGCATCAGGCCAGGGGGCCGAGCATTTCTTGTCTGCCCGCTTCGGACCGCACCGTGCCGTCGAGCACGTCGACCAGCTTCTTCTCCTCGTACCGGAAGTGCGTCTCCATGACGGCCTCGATGCCGTCGAGGTGCCGCAGCAGCTCGTCCTGCGCGCCACCCGACAGGGCGGCGCGCTCCAGCTCGCCCAGGAGGTGGTCGAGCATCGAGTGGTCCCGCTTCAGGTCGGCCACGACGGGCGCCAGCTCGGGACGGGCCGCCAGCACCACGTCGAACAGCGTCGCGTCCTCGCTGCGGTGGTGACCGGTCAGTGCCGCGCAGAAGCCCACGCAGTAGAGCTGCAGCTCCTTTGCCGCAGCCGGCCCCTCCGCGCCGTCCTCGACCGCGGACCTCGCCACCGCGAGTGCATCCCGCAACCGCCGGTGGACCTCACGAAGCTCCTGGCCCCAGGCGACGACACGTTGGCTCATCGCCCCAACCCTAGCCCGGGGCGCGCACCCGGTCTCAGGCGCGCAGCAGCTCGGCGACGACGGCGGGCACCGCGTGGGCGATCTCCAGCGCCGTCACGGGACCACCGGCGGACGCCCGCGCCGCGGCCCGGCCGTGCACGAGCACGGCGGCGGCGGCGAGGCGGGCCGCGAGGGTCTCGTCCTCCACGACGTCGGCGGAGCGGCCGGCGAGCAGCGTCCCGAGGATCCCCGCGAGCACGTCACCGGCCCCGGCCGTGCCGGTCCAGGCCGGCGCGTCGGCCTGGGCGTACACGTCGCCCGGGCCCGCCACGACGGTGATCGCGCCCTTGAGCAGCACGGTCGCGCCCGTGGCCTGGTGCGCGGTACGCACCCAGTGCAGCGGCTGCGCCTCGACCGCCGCGCGGTCGACGTCGTGCCCCAGGCCCTGCAGCAGCTCCGCCAGCTCACCGGCGTGCGGGGTCAGGACCGCCCAGGCCGGGAGCCGGTGCTCCAGCATCGTGAGCGCACCCGCGTCGATGACGGCAGGCATCCTGCCGCCGGTCACGTCCTCGGAGAGCACACCGGTCACCGCGGCGAGCGCCCCGAAGATCCGGCGGGCCTGGCCGTCGTCGTCCGGCCCGTCCTCGGGGCCGAGCGCGGGGACGCCTGGTCCGAGGACCCATGCCTGGACCCGGCCGCCCGCCACGACCACCTCGGGGCGGGCGAGCAGGACGCGCGCGCCGGTCGCCTCGGGCCCCAGGTAGCGCACCATGCCGGGACCGGCCAGCACGGCACCCGACGTCGCGAGGACCGCCGCGCCCGGGTACGTGCTCGTCCCGGCGATCACGCCGACCACGCCCCTCGTGTACTTGTGGTCGTGCGGGCTGGGGACGGGCCACAGCTCTGCGACGTCGGCCGGCTCCATCCGCCGCACCCGGCCCGACGCCGGGTCCGCCCCGCTCATCGCGTGCCTGCCCGTCGCCACGCCCCACACGGTGCCCGACCAGCCTTGGGCACCCGCGACAGTGGGGAAGCCGACGTCGACCAGCTCGACGTCGCCCGCGAGGTGGGCAGCGGGCGGCAGGAGCAGGCCGGGCTTGAGCGCGCCGAACGTCACCGTGCGGTCGGCGCGCAGGACGGGGCCGGGTACCGCGCCGTCGTCCACGCCTATGCCGCTCGGGATGTCGACGGCGATCGTGAGCGGCCAGCGCTTCCCCGCCTTCTCGCGGGCCTCCGCGAGCGTCCGGACGAGACCGCCGGCCGGGGGCCGCAGTGCGCCGCGTGCGCCGACACCGACCAGGCCGTCCAGCAGGACGTCGGAGGCGAGTGCGGCCTGGACCACGGCCGGGACCCGGACCTCGGCGAGCGTCAGCACCTTTCCGCCCGCTGCCCGGAACGCCGCGAGGCCGTCCTCGTGGGCGCGCGCCGACGCGAGCACGGCGGTGACCGCCATGCCGCGCCGCGCAAGGTGCGCGCCCGCGAACAGGGCGTCTCCGCCGTTGTTACCCGGTCCGACGAGCAGCAGAGCGCCGGCGCCGCGTACGTCGACCCTGGGGCCGGTCGCACGGCCGGGGCGGATGCGGGCGGTGCCTGGGAGTCCGTCGGAGCCGAGGCTGCCGCGCAGGCGGACGGTGCCCGGACGGACGAGCCGATGACCAGGGGCGCGACCGTCAAGCGACTCCGCGACCTCGCGGAGCACCGCCTGGGCCAGCGCGTACGCCGCCCTGGCCATGAGCGGCTCGCCGGCGGCGATCAGTGGCTCTTCGGCCTTTCGTACCTCGTCGGAACTCCACGCGTCTTTCACGGTCCTATAGTGCCGCTTCCGCCGCCGTCCGAGGGACAGATTGTGGGCGAAATGGACGGCCCCTCCCCTCCGCAACCCTCTCGGCATAAGGTCGGACCATGCGATTCGGACTCTTCATCCCGCAGGGCTGGCGCCTCGACCTGGTCGACATCCCGCCTGCCGACCAGTGGGCTTCCATGCTTTCCCTCGTGCACCGCGCGGAGAACCAGGCGGCTGGCGAGGCCGTCCCGGGCGGCGAGTTCGCCTGGGAGTCGGCGTGGGTCTACGACCACTTCCACACCGTCCCGGCGGTCACCACGGAGGCCACCCACGAGGCCTGGACCCTCATGGCGGCGTTCGCCGCGGCGACACAGCGCATCCGGCTGGGCCAGATGTGCACGTGCATGGCGTACCGCAACCCGGCCTACCTGGCCAAGGTCGCCTCGACCGTCGACACGGTCTCCGGCGGCCGCGTCGAGATGGGCATCGGTGCCGGCTGGTACGAGCACGAGTGGCGCGCCTACGGCTACGGCTTCCCGTCCGCCGGCGAGCGCCTGCGCGCGCTCGACGAGGGCGTGCAGATCATGGCGAACATGTGGCGCACGGGCTCCTCCGGCACGTTCGAGGGCAAGCAGTACCAGGTCGACGGCGCGCTCTGCTACCCGCAGCCCCTGCAGCAGCTCCCGGTGGGTGACGGCGGCGCCGAGGTGCCGTCGATCCCGCTGTGGATCGCGGGCGGCGGCGAGAAGAAGACGCTGCGCATCGCCGCGCAGCACGCCCAGTACACGAACTTCGCCGGTGCGCCGGAGACGTTCGACCACAAGTCGCGCGTCCTGGAAGAGCACTGCAAGGAGCTGGGACGGGACTTCGGTGAGATCACCCGGTCGGCGAACTACAACGTGGTGATCGGCGAGAACGACGCCGAGGTCGCCGAGCGGCTGGGCTGGATCGAGGCGCACCTGCGCAAGTGGGTCCCCGAGAAGGCCGACCAGGAGATCAACACCTGGCGCACGGGGCTCCTGGTCGGGACGCCCGAGCAGATCGTCGAGCGGCTGCAGGACATGCGTTCGCGCGGCCTGGAGTACGCGATCACGTACTTCCAGGAGGCCGCCTACGACCAGGCGGGCCTGGAGCTCTTCGAGAAGCAGGTCATCCCCGAGCTCCAGTAACCCGCTCCGCCGAGGTGGTCAGCCTTCCGCGATCACCATGGCCGACGCGATGCCCGCGTCGTGCGAGATCGTGATGTGCCAGGTGCGCACGCCGAGCTCGGCGGCGCGGGCGGCGACGGTGCCGCTCGCGTCGATCCGGGGCGGGCCCCCCACCGTGCGGTGCACCGTGACGTCGTGCCAGCGGAGGTTCCCCGGAGCACCGAGCGACTTCGCGATGGCCTCCTTCGCGGCGAACCGGGCGGCCAGGGACGCCGGCGGCAGCTCGCGCTCGACCTCGGTGAACAGCTTCTCGCGCAGCCGGGGCGTCCGGTCGAGGGTCTCCATGAACCGGGCCACGTCGACCACGTCGATGCCCGTCCCGATGATCATTGGCTCAGCCTAGGCGGCTGCCGATGGCCGCAGGCCCCGTCGCGTCCCACAACCGCGGCCTTGCGCAGGATGCCCGACTTGGGGCACCATGTCACAGTAACGTAACGGTAAAGGTTGCGCCCGCGTCGTGCCCGCGGCGCGCCATCTTTCATGTTCAGGAGGTCGCCATGCCCGCGGACGACGACAAGCTGCCCTTCCCCAAGGTCATGGTCCTGGTCTTCGGCGTGATGATCGCCGCCATCCTCACGTTGCTCGTGTACGTCGCCGTGTCGAGCTGACCCCGCGGCCGCATCCGGCGGCGCTCACGCCGCTCCCGCCTCCTCGACGCGGTCCAGCCACTCGCCGACGAGTGACTCGAACAGGCCACGCTGCTCCAGGTGCAGCGAGTGCCCCGCGCGGTCCAGCACGGCGAAGGACGCCCGGGGGTAGTGCTCGACCAGCTCCCACGCGTCGCGATAGCCGGTGACCGAGTCCTGCCGCCCGACGAGGACGAGCGCCGGCTTGTCGAACGGGACCGGCTCGACCGGGAAGCTCCCCGCGTAGTGCGCCTCGACCCGTGCGACCACCTCCGGGTCGGCCGCCGCCAGGCCGGGATCCACCTCCTGCCGGGACCGCGCCCAGGTCTCCTCGGTCTGGACCACGAGGACCTCCTCCGCGGCGAGCGCCTCCGGCCCGACCCGCTCCACGAGCGCCGGGTCCTGGACCAGCACCTGCCGCTGCGGGAGCTCGCGCAGCTCGTGGCGGGGTTCGACGACGGTCACCACGACGGCCAGGCCGGCCACTCGTCCGGCGTCGGCGGCAGTGAGCCCTCGCGCCAGGTACCCGCCGTACGACTGCCCCACGACGGCATACGGGCCCTCGGGCACGAGCGCCCGGACGGCGCCCCGCAGGATCCGGAAGACGTCGTCGGTGCTCGCGACGTCCGGCGCCGCCGTCCCGCCCATGCCCGGCAGGTCGACATAGACGCGGCGCCAGCCCGGCCGGTCCGCGAAGACCGGCTCGAACGCGCCGACCATGATCCGCTGGTCCACCGGGAACCCGTGGACCAGCACCACGGTGGCCACCCCCGGCCCTGCCTGTCCGTGCTCCACGTAGTGCACCCGGACCCCGTCGACCTCCACGTACGCCATGCACGCCCCTCTCGTCAGCCCGAGGTTAGACGGCGTCACCGACATCCCGGATGCCCTCGGTGTCCTCCGGCTCGATGAGGTGCCGCCAGCGGAACCACTTGCGTTCCAGCTCCTCGGTCAGGTCGACGTCGAACCGCCGGGCCACGAGCAGCAGCTGCGCCAGCGCGTCCGCGACCTCACCGCGGAACGCGTCCCGCGTCTCGTCGTCGGACAGGCCGCGGTCGCGCGAGCGACCGGACAGGTTGAGGAACGCCTGCGTGAGCTCGCCGACCTCCTCGTGGAGCTTCAGCACCAGCCAGTCGTCGGTGCGCTCGATCCCGTGCACCCGCGCGTAGACGCGGCTGATGATCTCGACGTCGTCGGAGAGCTTCTTGAGTTCCACGCCGCCGAGCGTGCCACAGCTACTCCACGGTGACGGACTTGGCGAGGTTGCGCGGCTGGTCCACGTCGAGGCCCTTGGCGGTGGCCAGCGCCATCGCGAAGATCTGCAGCGGCACGACGGCCAGCAGCGGCTGGAGCAGCGTGGGCGCCTGCGGGATCCAGAAGATCTCGTCGGCGTACGGACGCACCGCGTCGTCGCCGTCCTCCGCGATCACGAGGGTGCGCGCGCCGCGCGCCCGGATCTCCTGGATGTTGGAGACGACCTTGGAGTGCAGGGAGTCGCGCCCGCGCGGCGACGGCACGACGACGAAGACCGGCTGGCCCTCGTCGATCAGCGCGATCGGCCCGTGCTTGAGCTCGCCCGCCGCGAAGCCCTCCGCGTGGATGTACGCGAGCTCCTTGAGCTTGAGCGCACCCTCCAGGGCCACCGGGAACCCGACGTGCCGCCCCAGGAACAGGACCTTGTCGGACTTCTCCATGGACCGGGCGGTCGCGCGGACGTACTCGCCGCGCTCGATGACCGTCTGGATCTTGCGCGGCATGTCGCGCAGCTCGTCGAGGAGGGTCGCGATCTCGTCGGGGAACTTGTTGCCGCGCAGCTGCGCCAGGTACAGGCCCAGCACGTAGGCGGCGGTGATCTGCGCGAGGAACGCCTTGGTGGAGGCGACGGCGATCTCGGGGCCGGCGTGCGTGTACAGCACGGCGTCGGACTCGCGCGGGATCGTCGAGCCGTGGGTGTTGACGATGGAGATCACCTTGGCGCCCTGCTCGCGTGCGTGCCGCACGGCCATCAGGGTGTCCATGGTCTCGCCGGACTGCGTCACGGCCACGACGAGCGTGCGCTCGTCGACGATCGGGTCGCGGTAGCGGAACTCGTGCGCCAGCTCGACCTCGACGGGGATGCGGCACCAGTGCTCGATCGCGTACTTGGCCACGTGCCCTGAGTAGGCGGCCGTGCCGCAGGCGACGACGATGATCTTGTTCACCGCGCGCAGCACCGACTCGTCGATGCGCAGGTCGTCCAGCACCAGCGCGCCGGAGGCGTCCGTGCGGCCGAGCAGCGTGTCGGCGACGGCCTGCGGCTGGTCGTGGATCTCCTTGTCCATGAAGGAGTCGAAGCCGCCCTTCTCGGCGGCGGCAGCGTCCCAGTCGACCGTGAAGCGCTTGGCGTCGGCGGGCTTGCCGTCGAAGTCGGTGACGACCACCGACGTCGGCGTGATGGTCACGACCTGGTCCTGGCCCAGCTCGAGGGCCTCCTTGGTGTGCGCGATGAACGCCGCGACGTCGGAACCGAGGAAGTTCTCCCCCTCGCCGAGCCCGACCACGAGCGGGGAGTCGTGCCGCGCGCCAACCACCGTCTCGGGTGCGTCGGCGTGCACGGCGAGCAGCGTGAACGTGCCGTGCAGGCGCCCTGCGACGACCGTCATGGCCTCCGTCAGGTTGCGGGTCTCGCGGTATGCCTTGGCCAGCAGGTGAGCGGCGACCTCGGTGTCGGTCTCCGAGCGGAACGTCACGCCGTCGGCCAGCAGCTCCGCCTTGAGCTGGGCGAAGTTCTCGACGATGCCGTTGTGGATCACGGCGAGCCGGTCGCCGTCGGCCAGGTGCGGGTGGGCGTTCGCGTCGGTGGGGCCGCCGTGCGTGGCCCAGCGGGTGTGGCCGATCGCCGCGGTGGCGGCGGGCAGGGGGTTCTGCTCGAGTGCCTCGATCAGGTTGGCGAGCTTGCCCGACTTCTTGGCCCAGGCGACGCTGTCCAGCCCCGGCGCGACGAGCGCGACGCCTGCCGAGTCGTACCCGCGGTACTCGAGCCGGCGGAGTCCTTCGACCACCACCTCGAGGGGCATGCCCGACGGCGCGGCGGCACCTGACGCGTTGCCGTCCGCGATAGTCGGAGCAGTTCCCGTGTAACCCACAATCCCACACATGCGGGCGAGTCTAGCGAGCGTCCGGGCCTGCCCCCATGACCGGGCTCACAGGCGTGCACCACAGGCACCGCACGGGGCCGCGCAGCGGCCGGTGGAGATTCCCGCGCCCGGTTGGGGCACAATGCTGCAGGTGGTTTCCCAGTTTCCGACGACGGACCTCAGCGAGCACCTGCTGGCCCTCGCCCCGTCCTCGCCCTATGTGGATCTCGACCGTGCGGCGTGGAGCCGCCTGTCGGCGTCCACTCCGCTGCCGCTGACCGACGAGGACGTCGAGCGCCTGCGCGGTCTCGGTGACCCGATCGACCTTGCCGAGGTCGACGCGATCTACCGCCCCCTGTCGCGCCTGCTCAACCTGTACGTGCAGGCCACCGCCGGTCTGCACGACGCGACGTCCACCTTCCTGCACGAGGATCCGCCCCGCACGCCGTACGTCATCGGCGTGGCCGGCTCCGTCGCCGTCGGCAAGTCGACGACGGCGCGCGTCCTGCGCGAGATGCTCGCCCGCTGGCCCGAGACGCCACGCGTCGAACTCATCACGACCGACGGATTCCTCTACCCGAACGCGGAGCTCGAACGGCGCGGCCTGATGGAGCGCAAGGGCTTCCCCGAGTCGTACGACCGGCGCGCCCTGATCCGGTTCCTGTCCCGCATCAAGGCGGGGCAGGCCGAGGTCCGGGCGCCCGTGTACTCGCACGTCATCTACGACATCGTGCCCGACCAGGAGATGGTGGTCCGCAAGCCGGACGTCCTCGTCGTCGAGGGCCTCAACGTGCTGCAGCCGGCCCGGCCGTCCACGGTCGACGAGTCGACCGTGGCCGTGAGCGACTTCTTCGACTTCTCGATCTACGTGGACGCCCGCACCCGGAACATCCGGCAGTGGTACGTGGACCGGTTCCTCGAGCTGCGCAGGACCGCGTTCACCAAACCGGACTCCTACTTCCGGCGGTACGCCTCGCTCTCCGACGAGGAGGCGACCGCGCGAGCGCTGAAGATCTGGGAGTCCATCAACGCGCCCAACCTCGAACGGAACATCATCCCGACCAGGGGCCGCGCGACGCTGGTGCTGACCAAGGGGTCGGACCACGCGGTGCAGCGGGTCCGCCTCCGCAAGCTCTAGCCCGTCAGCGGACGTCGGCGTGCTCCTCGGCGGCCGCCGAGCTGTCCGCCGGGTCCGCCGTCTTCTCGGGGTCGAGGTGCCGGTGGGAGAACCAGCCCACGATGACGTCCACGACGAAGCCCATCGCGACGCCCAGGACCACGCCGATGCCGATGGCCAGCAGCGGGTTGTGGCCGAACCACTGGGCGGCGACCAGGCCGATCCCCGCCGAGTAGAGCGCCCACATGACCGCGGCGATAGCTGCGATCACCATGAACCGGCGCCGCGGATAGCCGACGGCGCCCGCCGTCATGTTCACGGCCACGCGGCCGATCGGGATGTACCGCGCCGCCAGGATGAACGAGGCGCCGCGCCGGGACAGCGCACGCTCGGCCCAGGCGACCGCCTTGCGCCCACGCCGGTTGCGCAGGAACGGCACGCGGTCGGTGCCGATCATCTTCCCGATCTGGTACGCGATCTGGTCGCCCACCCACGCCCCTGCCGCCGCCGCGATCAGCACGAGCCACATCCAGGGCGTGCCCGTGGTGTGCGCGGAGACCGCGAGGGTGATGACCACGGACTCGCTGGGCAGCGGCGGGAAGAACCCGTCGATGGTCGCGAAGGCGAACATCGCCGGGTAGATCCACGGCGAGGCGGCCATCGCGAGGATCCACGCCTCGGTGGCGCTCAGGACGGTGGAGATGAGATCGAGCACGGGACCTCGAGAGTCTCGTCGGGAGCTGCCCTGCGAACGGCTGAGGGCGGCGCCCCGGGGGCGGGGAGAGCACTTCTTAGTGCCTGATGCCAGCCTACGCAAGGGGCGCCCCTGAAAAGCATCAGGGGTGCCCCTGGGAGAACCCCGCTTCCCAAGGATTCACGGGGTGTTCACGCCGGTCCCCGCCTACCCCTACAGCGCGAGCCGCTCCCGCACGACGGCGGCCAGGTCGTCCGCGACCTTGTCCGCCTCGTCCTGCGCCGGGGCCTCGACCATCACGCGCACCAGCGGCTCCGTGCCGGACTGGCGCAGCAGCACCCGCCCGGTGTCCCCCAGCCGCGTCGTCGCGTCCAGCACGGCCGCCTGGACGCCCTCGTCGGTACCCGCGCGGGACTTGTCCACACCGCGCACGTTGACGAGGGTCTGCGGCAGGCGCTCGATCTCACCCGCGAGATCACCCAGTCGCTTGCCCGATGCCTTGACCCGCGCCGCGAGGTGCAGCGCCGCGAGGACGCCGTCGCCGGTCGTGGCGTGGTCCGCCAGGATGATGTGGCCGGACTGCTCCCCGCCCAGGCTGAAGCCGTTGGCGCGCATCTCCTCCAGCACGTACCGGTCGCCGACCGCGGTCTGCACGGTCGTGATGCCGCGCTCCCGCATCGCCAGGAGCAGGCCGAGGTTGCTCATCACCGTCACGACGAGGGTGTCGCCCGGCAGGCGGCCCTCCTCCTTGAGCGCGGTGGCGAGGATCCCGAGGATCTGGTCGCCGTCCACGATGGCGCCGGTGTGGTCGACGGCGAGGCAGCGGTCGGCGTCGCCGTCGAACGCGACACCGAAGTCCGCCTCCGACGCCACGACGACGGCCTGCAGCTGCTCGGGGTGCGTGGAGCCGCACTTCTCGTTGATGTTGCGGCCGTCCGGGCTCGCGTTCATCACGACGACGTCGGCGCCCGCGGCGCGCAGCGCCTCCGGGCCCACCTCGCTCGCGGCACCGTTGGCGCAGTCGAGCGCGATCCGCAGGCCCTCGAGCGGCCGGTGGTCCGGGGTGGTGCCGACGCTGTCGGTCAGGTGCCGCACGTAGCGCTCGGCGGCGGCCTGGCCGTCGGTACGGATGCGTCCGACGCCGGCGCCCGTCGGCCGCTCCCAGTCGTCGCCGAGGGTGGCCTGGATGGCGTCCTCGACGGCGTCGTCGAGCTTGAGCCCGCCGCGGGCGAAGAACTTGATGCCGTTGTCCGGCATCGGGTTGTGCGAGGCGGAGACCATGACGCCGAGGTCGGCCTCCAGCTCCGTCACGAGGTACGCCAGCGCGGGCGTGGGCAGCACGTTGAGCATCACCACGTCGACGCCGGCGGACGCCAGACCCGCTGCGACGGCGCCCGCGAGGAACTCGCCGGACGCACGCGTGTCGCGCCCGACGACCGCGCGCGGACGCGGCCCCAGCAGCTCACCCTGCGCGGTCAGCACCCGTGCCGCGGCGGCGCCCAGCTCCAGCGCCAGCTCCGCGGTGATGTCCTTGTTGGCGAGGCCCCGAACTCCGTCGGTGCCGAACAGCCTGCCCATGCCGGTTCTCCTCAGATCGTTCGAATCCCACCGTAGCGGGCCACCGGCACCTGCCGGCAAATGCAGATGGCCCCGCTGAACAGTGTCGACACTGTTCGGCGGGGCCATCCAGCCACGCGCTGGGGTCAGCGCTTGCTGTACTGCGGAGCCTTGCGGGCCTTCTTGAGACCGGCCTTCTTGCGCTCGACCGTACGGTCGTCGCGGCGGAGGAAGCCGGCCTTCTTCAGCTCGGCGCGGTTGGCGTCGCGGTCGATCTCGTTCAGCGCACGGGCGATGCCCAGGCGCAGAGCGCCGGCCTGGCCCGACGTGCCGCCACCCGTGATACGGGCGATGACGTCGAACCGGCCCTCGACCTCGACCAGCTGCAGCGGGGAGTTCACCAGCTGCTGGTGCACCTTGTTCGGGAAGTACTCCTCGAGGGTGCGACCGTTGACCTTCCAGGTGCCGGTGCCGGGGACGAGGCGCACGCGCGCCACGGCCTCCTTACGGCGCCCGAGGGCCTGAGCCGGGGCGGTGATGGACGAGCCGCGCGTTGCGGGCGCAGTCGTCTCGGTGGTGTAAGAGCTGGGCGTCTCGGCGTCCTGCTCGATGTCGACGGTGGTCTCGGCCACTGTGGTGTCCTCGCGTCCTTCAGCGTTGCGATCCGGCAGCGGCTCAAGCCTGCTGCGAAACCTGGGTGATCTCGAACGGCTTGGCCTGCTGCGCCGTGTGCGGGTGCTCAGAGCCGGCGTAGACCTTCAGGTGGGTCATCTGCGTCCGACCGAGCGAGGTCTTGGGGATCATGCCGCGCACGGCCTTCTCGACGGCGCGCTCCGGCTTGGTGTCCAGGAACTCGCCGTACGGGGTGGCAGTGAGGCCGCCCGGGTAACCCGAGTGGCGGTAGGCCAGCTTGGTCTCGCGCTTGTTGCCGCTCAGCGCGACCTTGTCCGCGTTGATGATGATGACGAAGTCACCACCGTCGACGTGCGGAGCGAAAGTCGGCTTGTGCTTCCCGCGCAGCAGAATGGCGACCTGGCTTGCCAGGCGGCCCAGGACGACGTCGGTCGCGTCGATGACGTGCCAGTCGCGCTGGACGTCGCCGGGCTTGGGGGTGTACGTACGCACGGTTCGTAACCTTTTCGTTTTCGGTGTCGTCGGGCGAGAAGCAGCGCCCGAAGAGTCAGGTCGTTGTGCGCGGGGGTCAGAGTGACGTCCGGGCCGTTCGTCGGCACTCGAGTGGGCTCGGTGCTTACGCAGGACGTCGTGACAAAGCACAACGACTCATTAGAGTACCTGGCTGCTTCCCCAGGGGTCAAAGCGAAGCGGGCACCGATGTGTCGCGAACGGCATGAGGTTCGACACGTCTGCCTGTGGCGTCTGCGCGGAACTGGTGCCACGGTAGGTACATGACCGAGGAAACCCCAGCCACCATGCCAGGACCGGACGGGATCGCCGAGGGCGACACCGACCAGCTACCGGCGGAGGACACCCTCTACAGCCGGGGCACCAAGGACAACCTCGACGAGGGCTACTCCCCGCCCGAGCGCCCGCGGAGCAACCACTGGGGCGAGACCTCGTGGGAGGAGCGGAACCGCGAGCCGATGGACCAGCGCCTCAGCGAGGAAGAGCCGGACGTCTGGCAGGAGGACCCGCTGGACCGCGCCGACACGTCGCGCGCGGGACGGCTCGTGTCCGACCCCGACGCGGACCCCGGCAGCTACGCGGCCGAGGACGGCAGCCGCCAGAACGACCTGTACGGCACCGACGCGGGCATTGACGGCGCCGGCGCCAGCGCCGAGGAGGCCGCGATCCACTGGGTCGAGGAGCCCTAACCCCCGGCCGCGAAGTAGAGCGCCTGTCCGAGTCTCCCTGGTGACCTCAGGGAGACTCGGACAGGCGCTCTACTTCGCGGCCGGGGTCTCGTCCCAGACGTCCTCGTCCATCCGCTTCGCGCGGACGGCGTCCGCGCGGGCGGCGAGCTCCTCGTCCGGCGGGAACGTGATCTCCTCGAGGCACAGACCCTCCGGGGGCACGACGAAGACGCCCGCGTCCCGGCGGCGGCTCGCCAGGAGCTCCGCGGGCCAGCTCACGGGGCGGCGCCCCTCCCCCACCCCCATCGACGCCCCGACGAGGGCCCGCACCATGTTGTGGCAGAACGCGTCCGCGACGACGTGCCCGACCACGAGGCCCGCGTCCGGCCCGTCGGCCGGCCGCTCCCAGGCGATGTGCTGCAGCTCCCGGATGGTCGTCGCGCCCGGGCGGGGCTTGCAGTACGAGGCGAAGTCCCGCACCCCGACGAGCGGGCGTACGGCATCGTCCATCGCGGCGGCGTCGAGCGGTTTGCGGGACCACAGGACGTGCCTGCGGCGCAGCGGGTCCCGGAGCTCCGGCGCGTCGGCGATCCGGTACGTGTAGCGCCGCCGCAGGGCGGAGAAGCGCGCATCGAACCCGGGCGCCGCCTGCCTGGCGCCGCGGACGACGACGTCGGTGGGCAGCACGCTGGCCAGCCGGGCCACCAGCGCCTCCTCCGGGCTGCGGCCGGAACCCGCAGAACGGCCCGGGAGCCTGGCCCAGGCACCCGCCTCGATGTCGAAGTGCGCCACCTGACCCCGCGCGTGAACGCCCGAGTCGGTCCGCCCGGCGACCGTGAAGCGCGGCGTCGAGCTGCCGTTCTGCTCGCTGCGCAGGAGCCGCGCGAGCCCGTCCTCGAGGGCACCCTCCACGGTGCGCAGACCGGGCTGGCGCGCCCAGCCGGCGAAGTCGGTGCCGTCGTAGGCGAGGTCGAGCCGGACCCTGATGAACTCGTTCACGCCAGCCATCTTCCCCGATCCCCGCGTCAGAGTTCGTACAGTGACGTCATGGCAGACATCCTCACGCTGGCGGTCGACTGCGGTGGAGGCGGGATCAAGGCAGCGGTCCTCGACTCGTCGGGCACCGCTCACGCGGCGCCCGTCCGCGTACCGACGCCCTACCCGCTGCCGCCCGAGCTCCTCGTGGACACGATCGCGAAGATCGCCACCGACCTCCCGGCGGCCGGACGGGTCACGGTCGGCATGCCCGGCATGATCCGGAGCGGCGTCGTCGTGCACACGCCGCACTACATCACCCGGTCGGGGCCGCGTTCGCGCGTGGATCCGGCCCTGCTCGACGCATGGCACAGCTTCGACATGCGCGCGGCCGTCGCCAGCCGGCTGAACCTGCCCGCGCTGGTCCTGAACGACGCCGAGGTGCACGGCGCGGGAGTCGTCGCGGCGTCGGGCCTCGAGCTGGTCATCACGCTCGGCACCGGCCTCGGCACCGCGATGTTCCACGGCGGCCGGATCGCGCCGCACCTGGAGTGGTCGCACGCCCCGGTGCGCCGCAGCCTGACGTACGACCAGTACATCGGCGAGCCCGAACGACGTCGGCTGGGCGACGGCCTGTGGTCCCGACGCGTGGTCACGGTCGTCGACGGGCTGCGACCCGTCTTCCACTGGGACCGGCTCTACCTCGGGGGTGGCAACGCGCGGCGCATCACGCCGTCGGCGCTCGCCCGGCTCGGCGACGACGTCGTCATCGTCCCGAACTCCGCCGCGCTGGTGGGCGGCGCGCGTGCCTGGGACCTGCTGCCTGCTCAGTGACGCACTGCTACGCACGACGACGCCGGGCCGCACCCTCCGTACGGAAGGTGCGGCCCGGCGTCGTGCAGGGAAGAAAGAGGCTCAGGCCTCCTTCGTCTCCTCGGCGGCCTTCTTCTTGGGAGCCGCCTTCTTCTTCTTGGGGGCCTCGGCAGCGGCGTCCTCGGCGGGGGCGTCGGTGACGACGTCCTCGACCGGGGCGTCCTCCACCGGAGCGTCCTCGACGACCGCGTCCTCGGCCGGGGCCTCGGTCACGTCAGCGGCCTTCTCGGTGGCCTTGGTGGCCTCCTTGACGACTGCCTGCTTGGGGCTCACGGGCTCGGTGACGAGCTCGATGACCGCCATGGGCGCGTTGTCACCCTTGCGGGTGCCGATCTTGGTGATGCGCGTGTAGCCACCGTTGCGCTCGGCCATGGCCGGGGCGATCTCGGTGAAGAGCGTGTGCACCACGCCCTTGTCACGCACGACGGTGAGCACGCGGCGACGGGCGGACAGGTCGCCCTTCTTCGCGAACGTGATCAGACGCTCGGCCAGGGGACGCAGGCGCTTGGCCTTGGTCTCCGTGGTCGTGATGCGGCCGTGCTCGAAGAGGGAGGTGGACAGGTTCGCGAGAATCAGACGCTCGTGAGCCGGGCTACCGCCGAGCCGCGCGCCCTTGGTAGGGGTAGGCATTACTTGTCTCCTTGGAAGTGGTTCCGCACGTCCGGCCTAGGCCGGACGTGGGACGTCAGTACGACTGCTCGTCGCCGCTGTAGGCCGCGGAGTCGCTACCCTCGAAGTACGAAGCGCCGGCCGGATCGAAGTCCAGCGGCGAGTCCTTGAGGCTGAGGCCGAGCTCGGCCAGCTTCTCCTTGACCTCGGTGATCGACTTCGCACCGAAGTTGCGGATGTCGAGCAGGTCCGCCTCGCTGCGGGCAACAAGCTCGCCCACCTGGTGGATGCCCTCGCGCTTGAGGCAGTTGTACGAACGGATGGTGAGGTTGAGCTCCTCGATCGGCAGCGCCAGGTCCGCGGCAAGCGCGGTGTCCGTGGGCGACGGCCCGATCTCGATGCCCTCGGCCTCGACGTTCAGCTCACGTGCCAGGCCGAACAGCTCGACCAGGGTCTTGCCAGCCGAGGCGAGCGCGTCGCGAGGCGTGATTGCCTGCTTCGTCTCGACGTCGACAATGAGCTTGTCGAAGTCGGTGCGCTGCTCGACTCGGGTGGCCTCGACCTTGTACGTGACCTTGAGGACCGGCGAGTAGATCGAGTCGACCGGGATGCGCCCGATCTCCGCGTCGAACTGCTTGTTCTGCGCGGCGGACACGTACCCACGGCCCCGCTCGACGGTCAGCTCGATCTCGAGCTTGCCCTTGTCGTTGAGGGTGGCGATGTGCAGGTCGGGGTTGTGGACCTCGACCCCCGCCGGCGGAACGATGTCCGCAGCGGTCACGACGCCGGCGCCCTGCTTGCGCAGGTACATCACGACGGGCTCGTCGTTCTCCGAGGAGACGACGAGGTTCTTGATGTTGAGGATGATCTCGGTGACGTCTTCCTTCACGCCCGACACGGTGCTGAACTCGTGCAGCACACCGTCGATACGGATGGACGTGACGGCCGCGCCCGGGATGGACGACAGCAGGGTGCGACGCATCGAGTTGCCGAGCGTGTAGCCGAAGCCAGGCTCGAGCGGCTCGATGGAGAAGCGGGAACGGCTCTCCGAGATGACCTCTTCGGTCAGCGTGGGGCGCTGTGCGATAAGCACTGTGGGTGTCCTTTCGAGTGTGCGTCCGCTATATGACGCATCACGGCTGCGATCTCTCGCGGCCTGGTGAGAACTCTGTCCGTCTCGACCAGGCAATGGTGCTCACCGCTGACGGTGAGCCGATGTCGCGATCAGGTTGTGCCTCCGGCCCCAGGGCCGGAGGCACAACCTGGCGCAACAAACATCAGACGCGGCGACGCTTCGGGGGGCGGCAGCCGTTGTGAGCCTGGGGCGTCACGTCCTGGATCGAGCCGACCTCGAGGCCGGTCGCCTGGAGCGAGCGGATCGCGGTCTCGCGACCGGAACCCGGGCCCTTGACGAAGACGTCGACCTTCTTGACGCCGTGCTCCTGCGCACGACGAGCGGCCGACTCGGCTGCCATCTGCGCGGCGTACGGGGTCGACTTACGGGAGCCCTTGAAGCCGACGTGGCCGGCGGACGCCCATGCGATCACAGCACCCGAGGGGTCCGTGATCGAGATGATCGTGTTGTTGAACGTGGACTTGATGTGCGCCTGGCCGAGCGGGACGTTCTTCTTGTCCTTGCGGCGCGGCTTGCGGCCGGCTGCGGCGCGAGTCTTGGGAGGCATGTGTTTTTGAATCTCCTGGTCTGATCGGACCGGGGCGGTCTCAGCTCGATGAGCCGACCGCTCCACGGACTGCTATCAGCGGGCCTTCTTCTTGCCCGCGACGGTGCGCTTGGGACCCTTGCGGGTACGCGCGTTGGTCTTTGTGCGCTGACCACGCACCGGCAGCCCGCGACGGTGGCGGATGCCCTGGTAGGTACCGATCTCGACCTTGCGGCGGATGTCGGCCGCGACCTCACGGCGGAGGTCACCCTCGAGCTTGAAGTTGCCCTCGAGGTGGTCGCGGAGCGCAACGAGCTCGGCGTCGCCGAGGTCCTTGACGCGGACGTCCGGGCTGATGCCCGTGGCGGCCAGGGTCTCCTTCGCGCGGGTACGACCCACACCGAAGATGTAAGTGAGCGCAACCTCAAGCCGCTTGTCGCGGGGGAGGTCGACGCCGATAAGACGTGCCATGTGCCTTCCGGCTCCTGTACTGCTCATCGGAGGTCTGCCGCACCGCCATCCCGCGATTCACGCGAGCCCCGGCCTCCGGGCCGAGGGTTCCCCTCACCTGCGCGGTTGCCCGCTGGGTGAGGTTCGAGGTGGTGCGCTGGTGGTGGCCTCAGCCACCGGACCCCGGGCGGATGCCCGGGACGTGATCAGCCCTGGCGCTGCTTGTGGCGCAGGTTGTCGCAGATCACCATGACGCGACCGTGCCGGCGAATCACCTTGCACTTGTCGCAGATCTTCTTGACGCTCGGCTTGACCTTCATGGTTTTTCCTCCACCACGGCGCCCGGTCTCTCGGAGCGCACGCAGCAGTGTCGTGGGTGGTCGATCGTGCGGCGACGTCACCTCTGGCCAGGCCGCGAGTGACATAGCCCCGGATCGGGGACTGACTACTTGTAGCGGTAGACGATCCGGCCGCGGGACAGGTCGTACGGGCTGAGCTCCACCACCACGCGGTCCTCGGGGAGGATCCGGATGTAGTGCTGTCGCATCTTGCCCGAGATGTGCGCGAGAACCCTGTGACCGTTCGACAGCTCGACGCGGAACATCGCGTTCGGCAGAGCCTCGATCACACTGCCCTCGATCTCGATGACACCGTCCTTCTTTGCCATATCCTCCGCTAACTCTCGTCGTGACTGCTTCCACGCCCACGGCACCGCAGGAGCCCTGCGGAGCCGACAGTCGGGTGTGGATGTCGTGTGTGTCCGTGTACCGCCAACCTCGTGTGCCTCGGCCTGCGCCCCGCTCGCGCGGGGACCGGCAGGCGCCTCGGCACCCTTTCAAGAACTGGAGGCGTTGAACGGACTACACCCAGCGGTCCAGCCTACGTCACTTCGGAAAGCATTCAAAGCGCAGGACGACGGCGACAGCCGCTCCCGGCCGTGAGCCTCGCCACGACGAGCCCCTCAGAGGTCGTACTCGACGCCCGGCAGGCCGATCATCGTGTGCGGAAGGCTGGTGACGAAGAAGAACAGCATGGGGAGCCACCCGAGCACCATGCCCAGGCCGAGCGCGACCAGCACGTGACTGGCCCGCGCCCGCCAGAACCACACGCCGAGCAGCCACACCACCACGCCGAGCAGCAGGACCAACTCCCACACGAGCAGCGAGGTGCCGAACCCGAGAACCACGCCCACCCAGAGGAACGGGCTCGGCGCGAGCCGGCGGCCCCAGGTGGCGAGCCAGCGCCCGAACCGTTCGAGGCCACGACGTGCAGCCGGGAGGACCCGTGTCCGCGCGCCAGGCCCAGGAGCGCCGGTGCTACGGGGCGGAGTGTGCGCTTCGTCGGTCACAAGCCAGATCGTAGCCAACTGACTCCGACTTAAATAGGCCCCGGGTGAAAGTCGCTCAGGCTCTGCAGCCATCGACCGAGCCTGCGGTTCCGCTTCGGGCGCGTGCCTCGTTCCTCGGCCCGCACCCTGCGCTGCACCTCCGGCTCAGTCGAGCGAGACCGGCTGCACGCCGAAGACGCCGAGGCGCTCCGCTCCCCCGTCGACCGCCGTGAGGACGATGATGCCGTCCTCCATGATCGCGGTGGAGTGCTCCCAGTGCGCCGCACGGGAGCCGTCGACGGTGACCACCGTCCAGTCGTCCTCGAGCACCCGGGTCTCGGACTCGCCGCGCGTGATCATCGGCTCGATCGCCAGGCACATGCCCGACCGCAGCCGAGGACCGGAACCGGCCGTCTTGTAGTTGTGCACGTCCGGCGGCTGGTGCATGGCGCTGCCGATGCCGTGCCCGACGTAGTCCTCGACGATGCCGTAGTCGATGCCGTTGAACTCGCCGGCCATCTCGACGGCGGTCTCCACCGCCGCGCCCACCGCGTTCAGGCGCTTCGCGGACGCCAGCGTGGCGATGCCCGCCCACATGGCGGTCTCCGTGGTCCGGACGAGCGCGACGTCGGCGAGGTCAGCGCCCGCGGCGACCAGGTCGTCGTCGGGCAGCGTGTGGTCGAGTGCCCCGTCGGGGCCCAGGACGAACGAGAGCGCCGAGTCACCGTGCCAGCCCTCGACTATCGCGCCGCAGTCGATCGAGACGAGGTCACCCGCTGCCAGCACCCGGCTGCCCGGGATGCCGTGGATGACCTCGTCGTTGACCGACGTGCAGATGACTCCGGTGAACCCGTGGTAGCCCAGGAACGACGGCGCCGCACCGGCGTCGTCGATGGCCTTGGCGGCCACGGCGTCGAGGTCAGCGGTGGTGACGCCGGGCCGGGCCGCGGACCGGACCGCGGCAAGAGTGTCCGCGACCACCAGACCGGCACGCCGCATGAGGCGTACCTGGTCCGGTGTCTTGTACTCGACGCGGTCCCGCCCGAAGACCACGCCTCAGCCCAGCTGGGCCGCGAGGGCGGCGACGATGCGGTCGGTGACCTCGGTGATCTCACCGACGCCGTCCACCTTGGCGAGCAGCCCCCGCTCCGCGTACGCGGCGGTGAGGGGAGCCGTCTCCGTGCTGTAGATGTCGAGCCGGCGGGCGATCCCCTCAGGGGTGTCGTCCTCACGGCCCTCGTCCTCGGCGCGCTTGGTGAGACGCTCCATCAGGACGTCCCGGTCCGCCGTCAGCTCGATCACGCCGTCGAGCTCCCAACCGAAGCCCGCGAGCGTGGTGTCCAGCTCGGCGACCTGGGCCGCGTTGCGCGGGTACCCGTCCAGCAGGAACCCGCCCTTGACGTCCTCGTCGCCGAGGCGGTCGCGGACCATCGCGTTGGTGATCTCGTCCGGGACGAGCTCACCCTTGTCGATGTACTCCTTGGCCGTGGTGCCGAGCTCCGTGTTGCCCTTGATGTTGGCCCGGAAGATGTCGCCGGTGGAGATGGCGACGATCCCGAACACCTCGGCGAGGCGGGCGGCCTGCGTGCCCTTGCCGACGCCCTGCGGGCCCATGATGACCAGGCGCGTGACCTGGCCCTCCTTGTCCGGACGAGCGTGGAGCTCGCGACGAGAGGCGGTGGAGGGGGTCTGGCTCAACGGAGAAATCCTTCGTAATGGCGCTGCTGCAGCTGTGAATCGATCTGCTTGACCGTATCCAGCCCGACACCGACCACGATGAGGATCGAGGCACCGCCGAAGGGCAGGGCCGTGCTGACGCCCAGGAAGACGAGCACCAGCGTCGGGATCAGCGCAACCAGCGCGAGGTACACGGAACCGGCGGAGGTGATCCTGGTGATCACGAAGTCCAGGTACTCCGCCGTGGGGCGGCCGGCCCGGATGCCGGGGATGAAGCCGCCGTACTTCTTCATGTTGTCCGCGACCTCGTCCGGGTTGAACGTGATCGAGGTGTAGAAGAAGCAGAAGAAGATGATCATCAGCGTGTAGATCGCGATGTACAGCGGCGACGACTGCTGGACCAGGTTGTTCGAGATCCAGATGACCCACTCGGCCTGCTGGTCGCCGAACTGGGCCAGAAGGCCCGGGATGGCCAGGATCGACGCCGCGAAGATCACCGGGATCACACCGGCCATGTTGATCTTGATCGGGATGTAGGTGCTGGTGCCGCCGTACATGCGGCGGCCCACCATGCGCTTCGCGTACTGCACCGGGATGCGGCGCTGCGACTGCTCGACGAACACCACGAGGCCGATGACCAGGATGATCACGAGGATCATGACGATGAAGTTCACGACACCGTTGGCGCCACCGGCGATCGACCAGAGCGACGTCGGGAAGCTCGCGGCGATCGACGTGAAGATCAGGAGCGACATGCCGTTGCCGACGCCGCGCTCGGTGATCAGCTCGCCGAGCCACATGACGAGGCCCGTACCGGCGGTCATGGTGATGACCATGAAGATGGAGGTCAGAACACTGTCATCGGGGATAACGGGAACTGCGCAGCCCTGGAAGAGCAGGCCCTGACGCGCCGTCGTGATGACGGTGGTCGACTGCAGGATCGCGAGACCGATGGTGAGGTAGCGCGTGTACTGGGTCAGCTTGGTCTGACCCGACTGGCCCTCCTTCTGCAGCGCCTCGAAGCGTGGGATCACCACGCGAAGCAGCTGCACGATGATGCTAGCCGTGATGTACGGCATGATCCCGAGGGCGAAGATCGACAGCTGCAGCAGAGCGCCACCGCTGAAAACGTTGATCAGGCCGAGCAGGGTGTTGTCCCCTTGCTCACCGATGCATTGCTGCACGTTCGCGTAGTCCACGCCGGGAGTCGGTATGAACGACCCGAGCCGGAAGATCGCCATGATCGCGATCGTGAACAGCAGCTTGCGCCGCAGGTCTGGCGTCCGGAAAGCCCGGCCGAAAGCGCTGAGCACCCTATCCTCCTGGCCCGCCGTTGCGGGATCTAGTGTCGCCGGCGCAACGCCGGCGAGATGTGTCGAACGTGGGCCAGACCACAACGGTGCAGCCAGACCGTGTCGGATTCTACGTTGCTCACGGGGTCTTTCGGACCACAAGAGCCCCGGGAAATTATCAAGAGAGCACACAGGGCCGGCCGCGCATCATGCGCCGCCGGCCCTGTAGCTGTATCAGGCCTCCGAGACCGTACCGCCGGCCGCCAGGATCTTCTCCTTGGCGGTTGCCGAGACGCGGTCGACCGCGATCTCGAGCTTGACGGTGATCTCACCGTTGCCGAGCACCTTCACGGGCTGACCCTTGCGGACCGCCCCCTTGGCGACGAGGTCCTCGACGGTGACGGAGCCACCATCGGGGAACAGCGTGGAGAGCTTGTCCAGGTTCACGACCTGGAACTCCACCCGGAACGGGTTCTTGAACCCACGCAGCTTCGGGAGGCGCATGTGCAGAGGCACCTGCCCACCCTCGAAGCCTGCGGGGACCTGGTAACGAGCCTTCGTACCCTTGGTACCGCGACCTGCCGTCTTACCCTTCGAGCCTTCACCGCGACCCACACGGGTCTTCGCGGTCTTGGCGCCGGGGGCCGGACGGAGGTGATGCATCTTCAGCGGCTTGTTCTCCGCCATGATCACTCGACCTCCTCGACGGCGACGAGGTGCGCCACCGTCTTGACCATGCCACGAATCTCCGCACGGTCCTCCTTCACGGCGGTGTCGCCGATCCGCTTGAGGCCGAGGGTTCGCAGCGTGTCACGCTGGTTCTGCTTGCCGCCGATGGCGGACTTGGTCTGAGTCACCTTGAGTCGAGCCATCACGCACCCGCCTTTGCAGTCGACTCGGCACGACCGGCGGCCTGCGCACGCAGGAGCGCGGCCGGGGCCACGTCCTCGAGCGGGAGGCCACGACGAGCGGCAACAGCAGCCGGCTCCTCGAGGCCCTTCAGGGCCGCGACCGTGGCGTGCACGATGTTGATCGCGTTCGACGAACCGAGCGACTTGCTCAGCACGTCGTGGATGCCGGCGCACTCCAGCACGGCGCGCACCGGACCACCGGCGATAACACCGGTACCCGGGGACGCCGGACGCAGGAACACGACACCGGCGGCCTTCTCACCCTGGATGGGGTGAGGGATGGTGCCCTGGATGCGAGGGACGCGGAAGAAGTTCTTCTTCGCCTCCTCGACACCCTTGGCGATCGCCGCGGGCACCTCCTTGGCCTTGCCGTAGCCGACGCCTACGGTGCCGTCACCGTCGCCCACCACGACGAGCGCGGTGAAGCTGAAGCGGCGGCCACCCTTGACGACCTTGGAGACGCGGTTGATGGAGACGACCTTCTCGATGAAGGCGCTCTTTTCCTCGCGCGCCCCACGACGGTCGCCGCCACGGCCGCCACCACGGCGGTCGTTACGGTCCTTGTTCTCGGTGGCGGCACCCTGGGGGGCGCCGCTGCGCTGCCCTGCAGCCATCAGAGAGTCCTCTTCTTCCGTGCGTTGGTCATCACAGGGCCAGACCGCCCTCGCGGGCGCCGTCAGCCACTGCAGCGACGCGACCGTGGTACTTGTTGCCGCCGCGGTCGAACACGACGGTGTCGACGCCGACAGCCTTGGCACGCTCGGCGACGAGCTCGCCGATCTTGCGGGCCTTGGCCGTCTTGTCGCCGTCGAACGCACGCAGGTCGGCCTCGAGGGTCGACGCAGACGCGACGGTCTTGCCCACGCTGTCGTCCACGACCTGCGCCACCATGTGGCGCGAGGAACGGGTGACGACGAGACGCGGACGAACGGCGGTGCCAGCGATCTTCTTGCGCAGGCGAAGGTGGCGACGCTGACGAGCGACGGACTTGCCCTTGCCCAGGATCTTGATAGCCATCGTCACTTACCAGCCTTTCCGACCTTGCGGCGGACGTTCTCGCCGGCGTACCGCACGCCCTTGCCCTTGTAGGGCTCGGGCTTGCGGATCTTGCGAATGTTCGCTGCGACCTCGCCGACCTGCTGCTTGTCGATGCCGGAGACCGAGAACTTGGTGGGGCTCTCGACTGCGAACGTGACGCCTGCGGGCGGTTCGATGACAACAGGGTGGCTGAAGCCGAGCGCGAACTCCAGGCTCGAGCCCTTCGCCACGACGCGGTAACCAGTACCGACGATCTCGAGCTTCTTCTCGTAGCCCTGCGTCACACCGGTGATCATGTTGGCGATCAGGGTGCGGGTCAGGCCGTGCAGCGCACGGGAGTTCCGCTCGTCGTCAGGACGCGACACCACGAGCTGGGCGTCCTCCTGAGCGACATTGATGGGTGCGGGCACGTTGTGCTCGAGAGAACCCTTGGGGCCCTTCACGGTCACGAGCGCGCCGCTGACAGTGATGTCCACGCCGGCTGGGACCGGAACGGGAAGCTTGCCGATTCGAGACATTGGCGTTTTCTCCTTTCCGGATTACCAGACGTAGGCGAGGACTTCGCCGCCGACGCCCTTGGCCTGTGCCTGACGGTCGGTGAGGAGGCCGGAGGACGTGGACAGAATCGCCACGCCCAGGCCGCCGAGCACCTTGGGCAGATCGGTGGACTTGCGGTAGACACGCAGACCGGGCTTCGAGATGCGGCGCACGCCCGCCAGGGCGCGCTCCCGGTTCTGGCCGTACTTCAGCTCGAGCGTGAGGGTCTTGCCCACCTGGGCGTCCTCCACGTTCCAGCCGACGATGTAGCCCTCGGCCTGCAGGATCTCAGCAATGTGCGTCTTCAGCTTCGACGACGGCATGGAAACCGTGTCGTGGTGCGCCGAGTTCGCGTTACGCAGACGGGTCAGCATGTCTGCGATCGGGTCGGTCATAGTCATCGGGCTCTTGCCCTTCCTCGCCGGGGTATCCGAACGGCCTCGAGGGGCCGGACAGACCTACGGCGTAGTTGTGTTACCAGCTGCTCTTGGTGACGCCCGGAAGCTCGCCACGGTGGGCCATCTCCCGGACGCAGATGCGGCACAGGCCGAACTTGCGGTAAACGGAGTGCGGGCGACCGCACTTCTGGCACCGGGTGTAGGCGCGAACCGCGAACTTCGGCTTGGCGGCCGCCTTGTTGATCAGGGCCTTCTTCGCCATGTCAGTTCTCCTTGAAGGGGAAGCCGAGACGGCGCAGCAGAGAGCGGCCCTCGTCGTCGGTCGTCGCCGTCGTCACGACCGTGATGTCCATACCGCGGACCCGGTCGATCTTGTCCTGGTCGATCTCGTGGAACATCGACTGCTCCGTGAGACCGAAGGTGTAGTTGCCGTGCCCGTCGAACTGCTTGGGCGACAGACCACGGAAGTCGCGGATACGCGGCAGGGCGGTCGCCAGCAGGCGGTCCAGGAACTCCCACATGCGGTCACCGCGAAGCGTCACGTGCGCACCGATCGGCATGCCCTCGCGCAGCTTGAACTGTGCGATGGACTTACGAGCCTTGGTGACCTGCGGCTTCTGACCGGTGATCGCCGAGAGGTCGCGGATAGCGCCCTCGATGAGCTTCGAGTCCTTGGCCGCGTCGCCCACACCCATGTTCACGACGATCTTCGTGAGACCGCCGGCCTGGTGCAGGTTCGTGTGGCCGAACTCCTCGATCAGCGCCGGGAGGATCTCCTCGCGGTACTTCTGCTTGAGGCGCGGCTGGGCCGGGGCCTCGATGGTCGTCTCGGTCATCAGATGTCCTTCCCGGAGCGCTTCGCAACGCGGATCCGGACGGTCTTGGTACGACCGTCGCGCTCCACCTGCTCCTCGCGGTACCCGACGCGGGTGCCCTTCTTGGTCTCCGGGTCGACGATCATCACGTTGCTCACGTGGATCGGCGCCTCGACCGTCTCGATGCCACCGGTGCGGGCGCCGCGCTGCGACTGACCCACCTTGGTGTGCTTCGTGACGCGCTGAACACCCTCGACCACGAGGCGGTCGGAGTCCTTGAGGACCTCGAGCACCCGGCCGGTCTTGCCCTTGTCACGACCCGAGATCACGATGACCTGGTCGCCCTTCTTGATCTTCGCCATGGTCAGAGCACCTCCGGAGCCAGCGAGATGATCTTCATGAACCGCTTGTCACGCAGCTCGCGGCCCACCGGGCCGAAGATGCGGGTTCCACGAGGCTCGCCGTCGTTCTTGAGGATGACGGCGGCGTTCTCGTCGAACTTGATGTAGGAACCGTCCGGACGACGGCGCTCCTTGGCGGTCCGGACGACGACAGCCTTGATGACGTCGCCCTTCTTCACGTTGCCGCCCGGGATCGCGTCCTTGACGGTGGCGACGATGGTGTCGCCGATTCCGGCGTAGCGACGGCCCGAACCACCGAGAACGCGGATGCAGAGAATCTCCTTGGCACCCGTGTTGTCGGCGACCCGAAGTCGCGACTCCTGCTGGATCATTTGAATGAACTCCTGTCGTCGAACTGGTTCTCGCGCGGACTGGTTCCGGCGAGCCTGGTCGAACGGATAGTTGCTGTGCTAGGCCGGGACGGCACGCGTACGTGTGTCACGCACCGCCCCTGCCGATGTAGAAGTCCTTACTTGGCCTTCTCGAGGATCTCCACCAGGCGGAACCGCTTGGTAGCGGACAGCGGGCGGGTCTCCATGATGACGACCAGGTCGCCGATGCCGGCGCTGTTCTGCTCGTCGTGTGCCTTGACCTTGGTCGTGCGACGGATGACCTTGGCGTAGAGGGGGTGCTTGACCCGGTCCTCGACCTCGATCACGATGGTCTTGTCCATCTTGTCGCTGACCACGTAGCCGCGGCGCACCTTACGCGTCGGGCGCTGGGCCACGGGGGCCTCAGGCGTCGTCTTCTCGCTCATTGCCTCACTCACTCACGCTCGGAGCCGTACGGATGCCGAGCTCGCGCTCACGCAGGATCGTGTAGATCCGGGCGATGTCGCGACGGACGGCCTTGAGACGACCGTGGCTCTCGAGCTGGCCGGTCGCCGACTGGAAGCGGAGGTTGAAAAGCTCCTCCTTGGCTTCCTTCAGCTTGGCGACGAGGGTCTCGTCGTCCATGCCATCCAGATCGATGGGGGCAAGCCCCTGCGTACCGATAGCCATATCAGACACCACCCTCGCGCACCACGAAACGGCACTTCATCGGGAGCTTGTGCATCGCGCGGCGCATGGCCTCACGTGCAAGGGACTCGTCAACACCGGCCAGCTCGAAAAGGATCCGGCCGGGCTTGACGTTGGCGACCCACCACTCCGGAGAACCCTTACCGGAACCCATGCGGGTCTCGGCAGGCTTCTTCGTCAGCGGACGGTCCGGGTAGATGTTGATCCACACCTTTCCGCCACGCTTGATGTGGCGAGTCATTGCGATACGCGCCGCCTCGATCTGGCGGTTGGTGACGTACGCCGGCTCCAGAGCCTGGATGCCGAAGTCGCCGAACGCGATCTGGGTGCCACCCTTTGCCGCACCGGAGCGCGACGGGTGGTGCTGCTTGCGGTGCTTGACCCTGCGCGGGATCAGCATGGTCAGGCCTCCGTTCCGGTCTCAGCGGCCGGAGCAGCAGCTGCCTCAGCCGCGGGGGCTGCCTCAGTGCTGCGCTCGGCCGGACGCTCGTTACGACGTCCGCCACCACCGCGACGGTCGCCACCGCGCTCGCCACCGCGCTCGCCACGCTCAGGACGGTCACCACGACCGCGACCCGCGCGGGGTGCGGCAGTGGCCTGCTGAGCGGCGAACTCCTTCTCGGTGACCTCGCCCTTGTAGATCCACACCTTGACGCCGATACGGCCGAAGGTGGTGCGGGCCTCGTAGAAGCCGTAGTCGATGTACGCCCGGAGGGTGTGCAGGGGCACGCGGCCCTCGCGGTAGAACTCCGAACGGCTCATCTCGGCGCCGCCGAGACGGCCGGCGACCTGCACGCGGATACCCTTCGCGCCGGCACGCTGGGCGGACTGCATGCCCTTGCGCATCGCACGACGGAAGGAGACACGGCTGGCGAGCTGCTCGGCAATGCCCTGAGCAACGAGCTGCGCGTCGATCTCCGCGTTCTTGACCTCGAGGATGTTGAGCTGAACCTGCTTGCCCGTGAGCTTCTCGAGCTCACCGCGGATGCGGTCGGCCTCAGCACCTCGGCGACCGATCACGATGCCCGGACGTGCCGTGTGGATGTCCACGCGGACACGGTCGCGGGTGCGCTCGATCTCGACCTTGGAGATACCCGCACGCTCGAGGCCGGTGCCCATGAGCTTGCGGATCTGAACGTCCTCACGGACGTAGTCGCGGTACCGCTGACCAGGCTTGGTGCTGTCGGCGAACCAACGCGACCGGTGGTCAGTCGTAATACCCAGGCGGTACCCGTGCGGGTGAACCTTCTGTCCCACTATCGGGCCCCTTCCTTATCGGCGAGCACCACGGTGATGTGGCTGGTGCGCTTGAGAATGCGCGTAGCACGTCCCTGAGCCCGAGGCCGGAAACGCTTGAGCGTCGGCCCCTCGTCCACGAACGCGGCGGAGACGACCAGGTCGCCCTCGTCGAAGCGCTCGCTCGCGCGGTCGGCCTTCACCCGAGCGTTCGCGATCGCGCTCTCCACGACCTTGCGGATCGGCTCACTGGCGGCCTGCGGTGCGAACTTCAGCACCGCGACGGCCTCAGAGGCCTGCTTGCCACGGATGAGGTCCACGACGCGCCGGGCCTTCTGGGGCGTGACACGGACGAACCGCGCCTGCGCCTTGGCTTCCATTGCTGTCCTGCTTCCTTTTCTCAGACAGTCCAGATCATCGCTGCTGTGTGCGGGGAGAACCCCACGCCTCAGCGGCGACGACCCTTCCTGTCGTCCTTCACGTGGCCGCGGAAGGTCCGCGTGGGAGCGAACTCGCCGAGCTTGTGGCCGACCATCGACTCGGTCACGAAGACCGGGACGTGCTTGCGACCGTCGTGCACGGCAAAGGTGTGACCGAGAAAGTCGGGCGTGACAACCGACCGACGGGACCAGGTCTTGATAACTGTCTTGGTCCCCTTCTCGTTCTGGACGTCCACCTTCTTCTGGAGGTGTCCGTCTACGAAGGGGCCCTTCTTCAGGCTACGAGGCATGTTTCAGGCTCCTATCAGCGCTTCTTGCCGGTACGACGGCGACGGACGATCATCCGGTCGCTCGACTTGTTCGGACGGCGGGTACGACCCTCGGCCTGGCCCCAAGGGCTGACCGGGTGACGTCCGCCGGACGTCTTGCCTTCACCACCACCGTGGGGGTGGTCCACCGGGTTCATGGCGACACCACGGACGGTCGGGCGCTTGCCCTTCCACCGCATGCGGCCGGCCTTGCCCCAGTTGATGTTCGACTGCTCGGCGTTGCCGACCTCGCCGACCGTCGCGCGGCAGCGCAGGTCGACCATCCGGATCTCGCCGGACGGCATGCGCAGCTGCGCATAGGGGCCGTCCTTGGCAACGAGCTGCACCGACGCACCAGCCGAGCGGGCGATCTTCGCACCGCCGCCGGGCCGAAGCTCGATGGCGTGGATGACCGTACCGGTCGGGATGTTGCGCAGCGGCAGGTTGTTGCCGGGCTTGATGTCGGCACCCGCACCGGCCTCGATGCGGTCGCCCTGCGACAGCTTGTTCGGCGCGATGATGTAGCGCTTCTCGCCGTCCGCGTAGTGCAGGAGCGCGATGCGTGCCGTGCGGTTGGGGTCGTACTCGATGTGAGCGACCTTCGCGGGCACGCCGTCCTTGTCGTGACGACGGAAGTCGATGACGCGGTAGGCGCGCTTGTGGCCGCCACCCTTGTGACGCGTCGTGATACGACCGGTGTTGTTACGACCACCGGTCTTGCTCAGCGGGCGGATCAGCGACTTCTCGGGCTGCGAGCGCGTGATCTCGACAAAGTCGGCAACGCTGGAGCCGCGGCGGCCGGGCGTAGTCGGCTTGTACTTACGGATTCCCATGGAAACCTGTCCTCAATCGTCTCTCGTCAGCTCAGCCGACCGGACCGCCGAAGATGTCGATCGTGCCCTCGCGGAGGGTGACGATCGCACGCTTCGTGTCCTTACGCTTGCCGAGGCCAAAACGCGTGCGACGCGTCTTGCCCTTGCGGTTCATCGTGTTCACCGACGCGACCTTGACGCTGAAGACCTTCTCAATAGCGATCTTGATCTCGGTCTTGTTCGCGCTCGGGTCGACGATGAAGGTGTACTTGCCCTCGTCGAGAAGGTTGTAGCTCTTCTCGGAGACGACCGGCGCGATCAGGATGTCGCGCGGGTCCTTCACGGTGACGGTCACTTGGCGGTCTCCTCAGCGGTCTCGGCCTCGGACTCCGTGGCGACAGCCTTCGCGCCCTTGGTCGGGCCCTCGAGGAACGCGCCAAGCGCACCCTCGGTGAAGATGACGTCGTCGGAGATGAGCACGTCATAGGTGTTCAGCTGGTCAGCGACCAGGAGGTGCACCTCGGGAACGTTGCGCAGGGACTTGACCGTGGCCTCGTCGTCGCGCAGCGTCACGACGAGCACGTGGGCACGCGTCGTCAGCTTCGTGATGGTGGCAAGCGCCGTCTTGGTCGAGGGGACACCCTCGATGCCGAAGCCGGAGACGACGTGCACGCGACCCGAACGAGCCCGGTCCGAGAGGGCACCGCGCAGGGCGGCAGCCTTCATCTTCTTCGGGGTGCGCTGGTCGTAGCTGCGCGGCTGCGGGCCGTGGACGACGCCACCGCCGGCAAACTGCGGAGCACGCGTCGAACCCTGACGGGCGCGGCCGGTGCCCTTCTGCTTGTACGGCTTGCGGCCACCACCGCGGACCTCGCCACGAGTCTTCGTGGAGGCGGTCCCCTGGCGGGCGGCTGCGCGCTGCGCAACGACCACCTGGTGGATCAGCGGAATGTTCACGGCGACGTCGAACACCTCAGAAGGGAGCTCGGCGGTGCCGGACTTCTTGCCCTGGGCGTCCAGGACGTCGACAGTCAGAGCGGTCATCGGGTTCACGCTCCCTTCGCGGCGTTACGCACGAGGACGACGCCACCCTTGGGGCCGGGAACCGCGCCCTTGACGAGCAGCAGACCCTTCTCGGCGTCGACCGCGTGAACGGTCAGGTTCTGGGTGGTCTGACGGGCGTTACCCATCCGACCGGCCATCTTCATGCCCTTGAAGACTCGCGACGGCGTCGAAGCGCCACCGATCGAGCCGGGCTTGCGGTGGTTGCGGTGCGCACCGTGCGAGGCACCCACGCCATGGAAGCCGTGACGCTTCATGACGCCGGCGGTGCCCTTGCCCTTGGTGGTACCGACCACGTCGACCAGCGCGCCGGCCTCGAAGGCGTCGGCGGTGATCTCCTGGCCAAGGGTGTACTCGGAGGCGTTCTCGGTGCGGATCTCGGCCACGTGACGGCGCGGCGTGACGCCGGCCTTCTCGAAGTGGCCCTTGAGGGGCTTGGTGACCTTGCGCGGGTCAACCTGCCCGGTCGCGAGCTGCACAGCCGCATAACCGTCTGCGTCTGCGGTGCGGACCTGGGTCACCACATTGGTGCCCACGGCGACAACGGTCACCGGCACGAGGCGGCCTGCCTCGTCCCAGAGCTGCGTCATGCCGAGCTTGGTCCCGAGCAACGCGGTCACGTTCTTCTGCTGGTTGGTCATGATGTCCTCCAGCCTCAGAGCTTGATCTCGATGTTCACGTCCGCCGGCAGGTCGAGTCGCATGAGCGAGTCGACGGCCTTGGGCGTGGGATCGATGATGTCGATGAGCCGCTTGTGCGTACGCATCTCGAAGTGCTCGCGGCTGTCCTTGTACTTGTGAGGCGACCGGATCACAACGAAGACGTTCTTCTCCGTCGGCAGCGGCACCGGACCCACGACCGTCGCACCAGCGCGAGTGACCGTGTCGACGATCTTGCGCGCCGAACTGTCGATCACCTCGTGGTCGTAGGACTTGAGCCGGATGCGGATCTTCTGTCCCGCCATGGCGTCGTCTGACTCTCTCTCTCGAACCGCTACTGTCCGACCCACGCACTCGGGCGTGTCGCATAATGCGGCACAGCCGGGCGCATAACACCATTGCTGGTGCCGGGGCCGTTGGGAAGTGATCTGCGCTGGCTGCAAGCCAGAGCGACCACGACGTTTGCAGAGCCTGCTCGGAACAGTGCCTCCGGAAGACCGAAGGACGTGTGCTCCGCGGGGCGCCTCGTACGTATCGAACAACAGGCGATAAACCCCGCGACCCCTCACCCGGTTTCTCCCCGGGAGGGTGACCGCTCCAGCCTCTGTTGGCCCCGAACGATCCGGGACCAAGGACTGCGGTTCTGCACACTGTTCGACACTTGAAAGAGCGCGCCCTTGACAGGCAACTATGCAATCTTGCCATACGTCTCCGCATGTACCAAACGGAGGACGTGTGACGCGGGCTACTTACGCAACGGGGCCCGGGTGCCGAAGCACCCGGGCCCCATCGTTCAGCTGACTTCCGTCAGATGAGTCTGTGCTCCAAGATCACTTGAGGATCTTGGTGACACGGCCTGAACCGACCGTGCGGCCACCCTCGCGGATGGCGAAGCCCAGGCCCTCCTCCATGGCGATCGGCTGGATCAGCTCGACCGTCATCTCGGTGTTGTCGCCGGGCATGACCATCTCGGTGCCCTCGGGCAGCGTGATGACGCCGGTGACGTCCGTGGTGCGGAAGTAGAACTGCGGGCGGTAGTTCGAGTAGAACGGGTTGTGACGGCCACCCTCGTCCTTGCCCAGGATGTAGACCTGAGCCTCGAAGTTCGTGTGCGGGGTGATCGAACCCGGCTTCACGATGACCTGACCGCGCTCGACGTCCTCGCGCTTGATGCCACGCAGGAGGAGACCGGTGTTGTCGCCGGCCTGCGCCTGGTCCATCTGCTTGTGGAACGTCTCGATACCCGTGACCGTGGTCTTCTGCGGCACGCGGATACCGACGATCTCGACGTCGGAGTTGATGTCGAGCGTGCCACGCTCGACCTTGCCGGTGACGACGGTGCCACGACCGGTGATCGTGAAGACGTCCTCGATCGGCATCAGGAACGGCTTGTCGAGGTCACGCACCGGCTCCGGCACGTTCTCGTCGACGGCGTCCATCAGCTCGACGATCTTCTCGACCCACTCGGCGTCGCCCTCGAGAGCCTTGAGGCCCGAGACGCGGACGACGGGAGCGTTGTCGCCGTCGAACTCCTGCGAGGACAGCAGCTCACGGACCTCCATCTCGACGAGCTCGAGGATCTCCTCGTCGTCGACCATGTCGGACTTGTTGAGCGCCACCATCAGGTACGGCACGCCGACCTGACGGGCGAGCAGAACGTGCTCACGCGTCTGGGCCATCGGGCCGTCGGTCGCGGCAACCACCAGGATCGCGCCGTCCATCTGCGCGGCACCGGTGATCATGTTCTTGATGTAGTCGGCGTGACCCGGAGCGTCGACGTGCGCGTAGTGGCGCTTCGGCGTCTCGTACTCGATGTGCGCGATGTTGATCGTGATACCGCGCTGCTTCTCCTCCGGCGCGGCGTCGATCTCGTCGAAGTTGCGCTGCGTGTTCGCCGGGAGCTCCGGGTACTTGTCCGCAAGCGTCTTCGAGATCGCGGCGGTCAGCGTCGTCTTACCGTGGTCGACGTGACCGATCGTGCCGATGTTGACGTGCGGCTTGGTCCGCTCGAACTTGGCCTTAGCCACTGGGGTCCTCCTGGGACTTGGGTAGATGTTCCGAACGTTGCAGATGCTCGGCCAAGAAGCCTACAACTGCGGGGCGTGCGGTTCTTCCTACAGGTTGGTTGTGCGGGTCGACCTGTGGGGACTCACTCGCCCCGGGTCTTCTTGATGATCTCTTCGGCAACTGCCTTGGGAACCTCGGCGTAGCTGTCGAACTGCATCGAGTACACCGCGCGACCCTGGGTCTTCGACCGGAGGTCACCGATGTAGCCGAACATCTCACTGAGCGGCACCTGGGCGCGAACGACCTTGACGCCGGTCGCGTCCTCCATGGACTGGATCATGCCACGTCGGGAGTTGATGTCGCCGATCACGTCGCCCATGTACTCCTCGGGCGTACGCACCTCGACGGCCATGACCGGCTCGAGCAGGACAGGGTCGGCGCGCTTGACGCCTTCCTTGAAGACCATCGAACCGGCAATCTTGAACGCCATCTCCGAGGAGTCGACGTCGTGGTACGCACCGTCGATCAGCGACGCCTTGACGCCGACGACCGGGAAGCCTGCCAGCACACCCTGCTGCATGGCCGACTGGATACCAGCGTCCACGGACGGGATGTACTCGCGCGGGATACGACCACCGGTGACGGCGTTCTCGAACTCGTAGAGCTCGCCCTCCGTCGTCTCCAGCGGCGAGAAGGTCACCTGGACCTTGGCGAACTGGCCAGAGCCACCGGTCTGCTTCTTGTGCGTGTAGTCGACCTTCTCCGCGGTGCGGCGAATGGTCTCGCGGTAGGCGACCTGCGGCTTACCGACGTTGGCCTCGACCTTGAACTCGCGACGCATACGGTCGACGAGGATGTCGAGGTGGAGCTCGCCCATACCGCCGATGACGGTCTGGCCGGTCTCGTCGTCCAGGCGCACGCGGAAGGTCGGGTCCTCCTGCGCGAGCTTCTGGATGGCGGTCGACAACTTCTCCTGGTCGGCCTTCGTCTTCGGCTCGATGGCCACGTCGATGACGGGCTCCGGGAAGCTCATCGACTCGAGGATGACCTGGTTCTGCGGGTCGCACAGGGTGTCACCGGTGGTGACGTCCTTGAGCCCGATGAACGCGTAGATGTGGCCGGCGTGCGCTTCCTCGACCGGGTTCTCCTTGTTGGAGTGCATCTGGAAGAGCTTCCCGATGCGCTCCTTCTTGCCCTTGGTCGAGTTCTGCACGGCAGCGCCCTGCGCGACCTTGCCCGAGTAGACGCGGACGTAGGTCAGCTTGCCGAAGAACGGGTGCGTGGCGACCTTGAACGCCAGTGCCGAGAACGGCTCCGACTCGTCCGGCCGACGCTCGATGATCTTCTCTGCGTCCTTGACGTCGACACCCTGGACAGCCGGGACGTCGAGCGGGGTCGGCAGGTAGTCGATCACGGCGTCGAGCATGGGCTGGACGCCCTTGTTCTTGAACGCCGAGCCGCACAGGACCGGGAAGGCCGCGGACTTGATGACGAGCTTCCGGATACCGGACTTGATCTCCGGGATCGTCAGCTCCTCGCCACCGAGGAACTTCTCGAGCAGCTCGTCGTCCGCCTCGGCGACAGCCTCGACCAGGTCGGCGCGGTACTGCTGCGCCTTCTCGAGCATGTCGGCCGGGATCTCCTCGACCTCGTACTCCTCACCCATCTTGGTGTCGCCGCGCCACGTGAGCGCCTTCATCTCGATGAGGTCGACAACGCCCTCGAAGTCGTTCTCCGACCCGATCGGGAGCTGGATGACGAGCGGCTTCGCCTTGAGGCGGTTGATGATGGTGTCGACGGTGAAGTAGAAGTCCGCACCGAGCTTGTCCATCTTGTTGACGAAGCAGATGCGGGGGACGTCGTACTTGTCCGCCTGGCGCCAGACCGTCTCCGACTGGGGCTCGACACCCTCCTTGCCGTCGAACACGGCAACGGCACCGTCGAGCACGCGGAGCGAACGCTCCACCTCGACCGTGAAGTCGACGTGACCCGGCGTATCGATGATGTTGATCTGGTTGTTCTTCCAGTAGCAGGTCGTCGCGGCGGACGTGATCGTGATGCCGCGCTCCTGCTCCTGCTCCATCCAGTCCATCGTCGACGCACCGTCGTGCGTCTCACCGATCTTGTAGTTCACACCCGTGTAGAACAGGATGCGCTCGGTCGTCGTGGTCTTTCCGGCATCGATGTGGGCCATGATGCCGATGTTGCGGACCTTGTTCAGGTCGGTCAGCACGTCGAGTGCCACGGTGTCTTACCCCTTGGTCTGAAGATGGGTGGGGGCCGGCGGTCAAGCATCCACCGACGGCCCCGGGGTGACCCGGGGCCGCTCGGAAGCTACTACCAGCGGTAGTGCGCGAAGGCCTTGTTGGAGTCGGCCATCTTGTGCATGTCCTCGCGGCGCTTGACCGCAGCACCGAGACCGTTCGACGCGTCGAGGATCTCGTTCATGAGACGCTCCGTCATCGTCTTCTCGCGACGTGCGCGGGAGAAGTCGGTGAGCCAGCGCAGCGCCAGCGTGGTGGCACGCGTGGGGCGGACGTCGACCGGCACCTGGTACGTGGCGCCACCGACGCGGCGGGAGCGGACCTCGAGCGCGGGGCGGACGTTGTCCAGCGCACGCTTGAGGACCACGACGGGGTCGCCGTCGGTCTTGGAGCGGACACCCTCGAGGGCGCCGTAGACGATCGCCTCAGCGGTCGACTTCTTGCCGTCGAGCAGGACCTTGTTGATCAGCTGCGTGACAACCGGGGACCCGTAGACCGGGTCGACGATGAGCGGCCGCTTCGGGGCCGGACCCTTGCGGGGCATCAGCTCTTCTCCTTCTTGGCGCCGTACTTGCTCCGACCCTGCTTGCGGCCCTTGACACCCTGGGTGTCGAGCGCGCCGCGGACGATCTTGTACCGCACACCCGGGAGGTCCTTCACACGGCCGCCACGCACGAGCACGATGGAGTGCTCCTGCAGGTTGTGGCCGACACCGGGGATGTACGCGGTGACCTCGGTACCGGAGGAGAGCTTCACACGCGCAACCTTGCGGAGCGCCGAGTTCGGCTTCTTGGGGGTGGTGGTGTACACGCGAGTGCACACACCGCGCCGCTGGGGGGAGGCATGAAGGGCCGGCGTCTTGGACGCCGTGACCTTCGAGGTACGCCCCTTGCGGACGAGCTGCTGGATCGTAGGCACTACGTCTCCGTCGTCTTCTTGAGCTTCGGCGACGCCCTGCCGGCGTCCCCGTCGATGGTTTGGCTTGTGCGTGCCGATTGCATGCGACACCCACAGCCCCCACGGGGACTGCTGCGCCACTTACCACCGGCTCGATGGCCCGGCTCCGCCATCGGGGCACGACGTGCCCCGGGAGGTTCTTGCCGGGATGCCCACGCACTCACATCGGCCGCTTCCGAAGCTGCCTCGCGGCGGCCTTCAAGAGGTGCGGCCCGACGGCGCGGGCACGAATTCTAAGAATACCCACGTGTTTACGGGGGGTCAAAACGAATCGGGTGTGAGATGCGCCCGAACACCGCGAGCGAAAACGAGCGAACCTGTCAGAGCCCACCCTTCGTGTCAGACGTGCAGGTCACGGGAGTGACCTGCACGTCTGACACGTCAGCGGGGCTCTGACAGGTTCGCTACGTCGCAGTCAGGATCGGATCAGCGGAAGTCGCCGAGGTCCAGGTCCTCCAGCGGGATCGCCTCGCCCGAGCCCATACCGAGCGTCGGGAAGTCGATCTCGTCGTAGCCGAAGCTCGGGTAGAGCTCGGCCTTGGCCTGCTCGGTGGGCTCGACCTCGACGTTGCGGTAGCGGGGCAGACCCGTACCGGCCGGGATGAGCTTACCGATGATGACGTTCTCCTTGAGGCCCAGCAGCGGGTCACGGCGACCGCTCATCGACGCCTCGGTGAGCACTCGGGTGGTCTCCTGGAAGGAGGCCGCCGAGAGCCACGAGTCGGTGGCGAGCGAAGCCTTCGTGATACCCATCAGCTCCGGACGGCCGGCGGCCGGCTGGCCACCCTCCGACACGGCCTTGCGGTTCGCGTCCTCGAAGCGCATGCGCTCCGCGAGCTCACCGGGCAGCAGCTGCGAGTCACCCGAGTCGAGCACGGTCACGCGACGCAGCATCTGCCGCACGATGACCTCGATGTGCTTGTCGTGGATGTCCACACCCTGGCTGCGGTAGGTCTCCTGGACCTGGTCCACCAGGTGCGTCTGCGTGGCACGCGGGCCGAGGATGCGCAGCACCTTCTTCGGGTCGACAGCACCCTGGACGAGCTGCGTACCCACGGTGACGTGGTCGCCGTCCGCGATCTTGAGGCGCGCACGCTTCGTGACCGGGTACTTGATCTCCTCGCCACCGTCGTCCGGCGTCAGCACGAGGTGACGCGTCCGCTCGGTGTCCTCGATCGTCACGCGACCCGTGTACTCCGCGATCGGCGCCTCACCCTTGGGGGTACGGGCCTCGAAGAGCTCGGTGACACGCGGCAGACCCTGCGTGATGTCCTCAGCGGCAGCCACACCACCGGTGTGGAAGGTACGCATCGTCAGCTGCGTGCCCGGCTCACCGATCGACTGCGCCGCGATGATGCCGACGGCCTCGCCGATGTCCACGAGCAGGCCCGTGGCCAGGGAGCGGCCGTAGCACTTGGCGCAGGTACCGACGCGAGAGGTGCAGGTAAGGACCGAACGGACCTTGACGCTCTCGATGCCCGCCGCGATCACCTTGTCGATGATGACGTCGCCCGCGTCCGAACCGGCGGTCGCGATGACGTTGCCGTCGGCGTCCACCACGTCGGTCGCGAAGGTACGCGAGTAGATGCTGGTCTCGACGCGGTCGTCCGGGACGAGCGAGCCGTCCGGGAGCCGCTCGGCGACCGGCAGCGTGAGGCCGCGCTCGGTACCGCAGTCGTCCTCACGGATGATGACGTCCTGCGACACGTCCACCAGACGACGGGTCAGGTAACCCGAGTCGGCCGTACGGAGGGCCGTGTCGGCCAGACCCTTACGGGCACCGTGCGTCGCGATGAAGTACTCGAGGACGGACAGGCCCTCACGGTAGTTGGACTTGATCGGACGAGGGATGATCTCGCCCTTCGGGTTCGCCACGAGGCCGCGCATACCGGCGATCTGACGGACCTGCATCCAGTTACCACGAGCACCCGAGCCCACCATGCGCATCACGGTGTTCCGCGCGTTGCTCTCGAGCTTCTCCCGCATCACCGAGGCGACCCGGTCGGTTGCCTGCGTCCAGATCTCGATGAGCTCCTGGCGGCGCTCGTCGTCGGTGATCAGACCCTTGTCGAACTGCTGCTGGACCTTGAGGGCCCGAGCCTCGTGCTCGTCGAGGATCGCGGCCTTCTCGGTCGGCGCGGCGACGTCGGAGATGGCGATCGTGACACCGGAACGCGTGGCCCACCGGTAGCCGGCGTCCTTCAGCGCGTCCAGCGCCGCGGCCACCTCCACCTTCGGGTAGCGCTCGGCGAGGTCGTTGACGATCGTGGAGAGGCGCTTCTTGTCGGCGACACCGTTCTCGTACGGGTAGTCGACGGGCAGCGTCTCGTTGAACAGGTACCGGCCGAGGGTGGTGTCGAACAGCAGCTGCTGTCCGGGCTCCCAGCCCTCGGGCGCCTCGAAGTCCTTCAGCGGCGGCACGAGGTCCGACATCAGAAGCTTGATCTTGGCGTTGATGTCCAGCTCACCGCGGTCGAAGGCCATGATGGCCTCGGCCACGGAACCGAACGCACGACCCTCGCCCACGGCGCCCGGACGGTCGCTCGTGAGGTGGTGCAGACCGATGATCATGTCCTGCGAGGGCATGGTCACCGGACGGCCGTCCGACGGCTTGAGGATGTTGTTGCTCGAGAGCATGAGGATGCGGGCCTCGGCCTGCGCCTCGGCGCTCAGCGGCAGGTGCACTGCCATCTGGTCACCGTCGAAGTCGGCGTTGAACGCGCCGCAGACGAGCGGGTGCAGGTGGATGGCCTTGCCCTCGACGAGCTGCGGCTCGAACGCCTGGATGCCCAGACGGTGCAGCGTCGGCGCACGGTTCAGGAGCACGGGGTGCTCCGTGATGACCTCTTCGAGCACGTCCCACACGACCGGGCGCGTGCGCTCGACCATGCGCTTGGCGCTCTTGATGTTCTGCGCGTGGTTGAGCTCCACGAGCCGCTTCATGACGAACGGCTTGAACAGCTCGAGCGCCATCTGCTTGGGCAGACCGCACTGGTGCAGCTTGAGCTGCGGGCCGACGACGATGACCGAACGGCCCGAGTAGTCGACGCGCTTGCCGAGCAGGTTCTGACGGAACCGGCCCTGCTTGCCCTTGAGCATGTCGGAGATCGACTTCAGCGGGCGGTTGCCCGGACCCGTGACCGGACGGCCGCGGCGGCCGTTGTCGAACAGCGAGTCCACGGCCTCCTGGAGCATCCGCTTCTCGTTGTTGACGATGATCTCCGGCGCGCCCAGGTCCAGAAGCCGCTTGAGGCGGTTGTTCCGGTTGATGACGCGGCGGTACAGGTCGTTCAGGTCCGACGTCGCGAACCGGCCACCGTCGAGCTGCACCATCGGGCGCAGGTCCGGCGGGATGACCGGGACGGCGTCGAGCACCATCGCGGTGGGCGAGTTCGTGGTCGTGAGGAACGCGTTCACGACCTTGAGGCGCTTGAGGGCACGGGTCTTGCGCTGGCCCTTGCCGGAGCGGATGGTCTCGCGCAGCGAGTCCGCCTCGGCCTCCAGGTCGAAGTTCTGGAGGCGCTGCTGGATCGCGCTCGCACCCATCGCACCCTCGAAGTAGGTGCCGTAGCGGTCCTGGAGCTGGCGGTACAGCATCTCGTCGCCCTCGAGGTCAGCGACCTTGAGGTTCTTGAACCGGTCCCAGACCTGCTCGAGGCGGTCGAGCTCCTGGTCCGCACGCTTGCGGAGCTGAGCCATCTCGCGCTCGGCGGAGTCGCGCACCTTGCGGCGCGCGTCAGCCTTGGCACCCTCGGCCTCGAGCTCGGCCAGGTCGGCCTCGAGCTTCTGGGCGCGGGTGTTGATGTCGTTGTCCCGGCGGTCGGAGATCTCCTTCTTCTCGAGATCGATCTCGTTCTGCAGGTTCGGCAGGTCTTCCTGGCGGGCCTCGTCGTCGACCGACGTGATCATGTAGGCCGCGAAGTAGATGACCTTCTCGAGGTCCTTCGGCGCCAGGTCCAGCAGGTAGCCCAGGCGGGACGGCACACCCTTGAAGAACCAGATGTGCGTGACGGGCGCGGCGAGCTCGATGTGGCCCATGCGCTCACGGCGCACCTTGGAGCGCGTGACCTCTACGCCACAACGCTCACAGATGATGCCCTTGAAGCGCACGCGCTTGTACTTGCCGCAGTAGCACTCCCAGTCGCGGGTCGGACCGAAGATCTTCTCGCAGAAGAGCCCGTCCTTCTCCGGCTTGAGGGTGCGGTAGTTGATGGTCTCTGGCTTCTTGACCTCACCGTGCGACCAGGCACGGATGTCCTCGGCCGTGGCGAGGCCGATACGCAGCTCGTCGAAGACGTTGACGTCGAGCAAGATGTCCTACTTCCTGAAGTTCTCGAAAATCCTTGGTGTCCAGGTCCGCGCCTGGAGTCCGGGTCCGCGCCCGCTGTGCGGGCGCGGACCGGTGTCAGATCTCGTCGACGCTGGAGGCGGCGTTCGGCCGCCTCGAGAGGTCGATACCGAGCTCCTCAGCGGCGCGGTACACCTCGTCGTCGGACTCCTTCATCTCGATGGAGACACCGTCGCTCGAGAGCACCTCGACGTTCAGGCACAGCGACTGCATCTCCTTGAGGAGCACCTTGAAGGACTCCGGGATGCCCGAGTCGGGGATGTTCTCGCCCTTGACGATCGCCTCGTAGACCTTGACACGGCCCGGGACGTCGTCGGACTTGATGGTGAGCAGCTCCTGGAGCGTGTACGCGGCGCCGTACGCCTCGAGTGCCCAGACCTCCATCTCACCGAACCGCTGACCACCGAACTGCGCCTTACCACCCAGAGGCTGCTGCGTGATCATCGAGTACGGGCCGGTCGAACGCGCGTGGATCTTGTCGTCGACCAGGTGGTGCAGCTTCAGGATGTACATGTAGCCGGTCGACACGGGCTCGGGGAACGGCTCGCCGGAGCGGCCGTCGAAGAGCATCGCCTTGCCGTCGTGGTTGACCATGCGCTGGCCGTCACGGTTGGGCAGGGTAGCCCCGAAGAGACCGCGGAGCGCGACCTCCTCCAGACCGTCGAACACCGGCGTGGCGACGGGGCGGCCCGGAACGCTCGTGTGAGCGACCTCGGGGAGGCTCTGCAGCCACTCCCCGCCCTTGTCGTCGGCCAGGGAGACGTCCCAGCCCTGCTTGGCGATCCACCCGAGGTGGGTCTCCAGCACCTGGCCGACGTTCATCCGGCCCGGCACACCCAGGGGGTTCAGGACGACGTCGACAGGCGTGCCGTCCTCGAGGAACGGCATGTCCTCCTGCGGGAGGATCTTCGAGATGACGCCCTTGTTGCCGTGGCGGCCGGCCAGCTTGTCGCCGACCGTGATCTTGCGGCGCTGCGCGATGTAGACGCGGACCAGCTGGTTCACGCCGGCGGGCAGCTCGTCGCCGTCCTCCCGGTTGAACTCGCGCACCGCGATGACCGTGCCCTGCTCGCCGTGGGGAACCTTGAGCGAGGTGTCGCGCACCTCGCGCGCCTTCTCACCGAAGATCGCACGGAGCAGGCGCTCCTCCGGGGTCAGCTCGGTCTCACCCTTGGGGGTGACCTTGCCGACCAGGATGTCGCCGGCGCCGACCTCGGCACCGATGCGGATCACGCCGCGCTCGTCGAGGTCCGCGAGGACCTCCTCGGAGACGTTCGGGATGTCCCGCGTGATCTCCTCCGGGCCGAGCTTGGTGTCGCGAGCGTCGACCTCGTGCTCCTCGATGTGGATCGAGGAGAGGACGTCGTCCTCCACGAGGCGCTGCGACAGGATGATCGCGTCCTCGTAGTTGTGGCCCTCCCACGACATGAACGCGACCAGCAGGTTGCGGCCGAGCGCGAGCTCGCCCTCGTCCGTGGCCGGGCCGTCGGCGAGCACGGAGCCGACCTCGACCCGCGCGCCCTCGTCGACCAGCACGCGCTGGTTGTAGCTCGTGCCCTGGTTCGAGCGCACGAACTTGTGCACGCGGTACGAGCCCGTCGTGCCGTCGTCGTTCGCCACGAGCACCAGGTCGGCCGAGACCTCGGTGACCACACCGGGCTTGGTCGCCAGGATGACGTCGCCGGCGTCGACCGCCGCACGGCGCTCCATGCCGGTACCGACCACGGGGGCCTCGGACCGGACCAGCGGCACCGCCTGGCGCTGCATGTTGGCACCCATGAGGGCGCGGTTGGCGTCGTCGTGCTCGAGGAACGGGATCAGGGCGGTCGCGACCGACACCATCTGGCGCGGCGAGACGTCCATGTAGTCGACCTCGGCACCCGGGATGTCGTTGGTCTCGCCACCCTTGGTGCGGACGAGCACGCGGTCGAGGACGAACGTGCCGTCCTCGAGCAGCGGCGTGTTCGCCTGCGCGATGATGTAGCGGTCCTCGTCATCGGCCGTCAGGTACTCGATGTTGTCGGTGACCTTGCCGTTCTCGACCTTGCGGTACGGCGTCTCGATGAAGCCGAACGGGTTGATGCGACCGAACGACGCGAGCGAACCGATCAGACCGATGTTCGGACCCTCAGGGGTCTCGATCGGGCACATGCGGCCGTAGTGCGACGGGTGGACGTCACGGACCTCCATGCCGGCGCGGTCGCGGGACAGACCACCCGGGCCCAGCGCGTTCAGACGACGCTTGTGCGTCAGACCGGCCAGCGGGTTGTTCTGGTCCATGAACTGCGACAGCTGCGACGTGCCGAAGAACTCACGGATCGACGCGACGACCGGACGGATGTTGATCAGCGTCTGCGGCGTGATGGCCTCGACGTCCTGCGTGGTCATGCGCTCGCGAACGACGCGCTCCATGCGGGACAGACCCGTGCGCACCTGGTTCTGGATGAGCTCACCCACGGCGCGGATACGACGGTTGCCGAAGTGGTCGATGTCGTCGACCTCGACGCGCACCTCGACCGGCTTGCCGTTGCGCATCCCCGAGAGGATCTGCTTGTCGGCGTGCAGGGCGGCGAGGTACTTGATCGTCGCGACGACGTCGGTCAGCGACAGCGTGGACTCGGCCAGCTGTGCGTCGACACCGAGCTTCTTGTTCGCCTTGTAGCGGCCGACCTTCGCGAGGTCGTAACGCTTCGGGTTGAAGTAGAAGTTCTCGAGCAGCGCGCGACCGGCCTCGACCGTGGGCGGCTCGCCCGGGCGGATCTTGCGGTACAGGTCGACGAGCGCCTCGTCCTCGGTGTGGACGTGGTCCTTCTCGAGGGTGTCCAGCACGGACGGGAACTCGGCGAACTCCTCGCGGATCTCCGCCTCGCTCATGCCGAGGGCCTTGAGCAGCACCGTGACGGACTGCTTGCGCTTGCGGTCGACACGGACGCCGACGGCGTCGCGCTTGTCGATCTCGAACTCGAGCCAGGCGCCACGCGACGGGATGATCTTCGCGGAGAAGACGTCCTTGTCGCTGGTCTTGTCCGGGGTGCGCTCGAAGTAGACGCCCGGCGAACGAACCAGCTGGGAGACGACGACGCGCTCGGTGCCGTTGATGATGAAGGTGCCGCGAGCCGTCATGAGCGGGAAGTCACCCATGAAGACGGTCTGGCTCTTGATCTCACCGGTGGTGTAGTTGACGAACTCCGCGGTGACGAACAGCGGGGCCGCGTAGGTGAAGTCCTTCTCCTTGCACTCGTCCGCCGTGTACTTCGGCGGCTCGAAGCGGTGGTTCGAGAAGGAGAGAGACATCGAGGAGCCGAAGTCCTCGATCGGGGAGATCTCCTCGAAGATCTCCTCGAGGCCCGAAGTTTCCGGGACATCATTACGGCCAGCCGTCTTGGCAATTTCTACCCTGGCCTGCCAGGCTGGGTTACCAAGGAGCCAGTCGAAGCTTTCGGTCTGAAGGCCAAGCAGGTCGGGGACCTCGAGTGGCTCATAGATCTTTGCGAAGGAAACGCGACGGGAAGCGGTACGGTTCGCAATGGCTTCGGCGGACGGAGCTGAAGGGGTGCGCGAGGCAGCCAAGAGGGGTCCTTCCCTGCAGTTCGGGTGAACGCTGTACGCTCTGCGGTGCTGCAGGAAGCTCTGCCGGACTTCACCGGTCGCCGGAGGGCATCCCACAAGAGGGGATGCAACCAGGACTTTCGGGAAGCAGGGGGAGGCGTCGAGGGCACACGCGGGCGCAAAGCGCTAGCATACCTATCTGGTTCTAGTATGTCCAGTCGCCCTACTACGTGCACGCCGAGACCGCAATAATCCTCGAATCGTTGCGGATCCGCACTACCCGGCCCGCACTGCCGCGGCGCTGCGGCTGACGTGGGTGAAAAAGAGAGGCCCGCACCCCGAGGGGTGCGGGCCTCTGCAGTCGGCGGACGGCGCCCGGGACGAGCCCGGGCCGCCGTCACACCAGCCCGAAGGCGGTGGAGCCTGAGGTCACTTGACGGTGACGGTGGCGCCGGCGCCCTCCAGGGCGGCCTTCGCCTTCTCGGCGGCGTCCTTGTCGGCGCCCTCGAGAACCGGCTTCGGTGCGCCGTCGACCAGGTCCTTGGCCTCCTTGAGACCGAGGGACGTGAGCGCGCGCACCTCCTTGATGACCTGGATCTTCTTGTCACCGGCGGCCTCGAGGATGACGTCGAACTCCGTCTTCTCCTCGACGGCCTCGGCGGCGGCGGCCGGGCCGGCAACGGCAGCGGCGACCGGAGCGGCGGCGGTGACGTCGAACTTGTCCTCGAAGGCCTTCACGAAGTCGGACAGCTCGATGAGCGTGAGCTCCTCGAAGGCGGACAGGAGCTCGTCGGTGGAGAGCTTCGCCATGATGGCGTTCCTTTCAGTAGGCGCTTCACGGGCCGGTGCGGCCCGCGAGAAGCAGGGGGTTCTTGTTCTAGCGCTACCGCCTGATCAGGCGGCAGCGCCCTCCGACTCCTGCTTCTGACGCAGGGCATCGATAACGCGAGCGACCTGGGCGGGCTTGGCGGTGAAGGCGTAAGCAGCACGCGTCAGCGTGGCCTTCAGACCGCCGGCCACCTTGGCCAGCAGAACCTCGCGGGACTCGAGGTCCGCGAGCTTCGTGATCTCTGCAGCGGACATCGGGCGGCCGTCGAGCACGCCACCCTTGATGACCAGAGCAGGGTTCGCCTTGGCGAAGTCACGCAGACCCTTCGCAGCCGTGACCGGGTCCCCGGTCACGAATGCGATGGCGGACGGGCCCTTCAGGTCGGCGTCGAGACCCTCGACACCGGCCTCCTTGGCCGCGATCCCCGTCAGCGTGTTCTTCACCACGGCGTAGGTTGCGTTGCCGCTGAGCGACCGACGCAGCTCCTTGAGCTGCGCGACGGTGAGCCCGCGGTACTCGGTCAGCACGGCCGCGTTGGAGTCGCGGAACTTGCCCGCGATCTCTGCGACTGCGGCTGCCTTGTCCGGCCTCGCCATGGCAATCCTTCCGGTGGTGGTACCACCGTCCCCTGGGGCGCATGCCCCGGGCGTGCCCCGGAAAATGAGAAAGAGCCCCGGCGCAGGTGCACGGGGCTCGGTTCGCACGGCAGGGCCGCACTCGAGTTCGTCACCTGCGCGGGCCCCCGCTCTCAGCGGGACTTCGGTCTTCTTCGGCTCTGCGAGAGAGCAGCGTCAGACAACCGGCGGTCTTGGGTTACCTGAGAATCATACATGGCTGCACGCGTGGTGCTACACGCGTCGACGGTGGCACGCGCCACACGCTGCCCGAGGGCGGATCTGCAGCCGGGGCGCCGTCAGCGCTCCAGACCCTCCAGGGAGCCGAAGCACACGAGCGGCGCCGGTTCGGGCTCGTCCGCGAGCGCCGCGGCGAGTGCCGCCTCCGGGTCGTCGGTGGCGCGCAGGTGCGCGTGGAAGCGCGGCATCACGCGGGCGGCGACGGCGTCCGACAGCGGGGCGACCGCCGCGACGACGGCGCGGGCGCCAAGGCGCAGGAGGACCGACGTCAGGCCCAGGACCTCTCCCCCGACCACCTGGGAGGAGCCGCCGACCTCGCACGCCGACAGGATCACCACCGATCCGGGCAGCCGGGTGCCGTCGAGCTCGTGCGCGAAGAGCGGGCCGTCGGCGAGGTCGACGGAGGCGAAGAGCGGGTTGTCGGCGTCGTGCCGGCCGTGGGTCGCCAGGTGCACGATGTCGTGGGTGGCGAGCGCCTCGCGTACCGCGGTCGTCGTGGCCGCGGGGCCGGTGAGAACCGTCGCGCCGGGCCACATGTCGCCCACCGACCGCACCTCGCTCGCACCGAGGGTCACGCCCGGGCCGTGCGCCGCGAGGAGCCGGTGCCCCTCCCCCGGCCGCGCGTGGGCTCGTCCGCGTGCGACGTAGGAACGCATGGTGGTGCGCTTGCCCCTGCGGGACGGCAAAGCGGTCCACGGCACGCCGACGAGCGGGTCCCGGCCGACGACGTACAACGGACCGTCCGCCTCCACCGGTACGGCGAGGAGCCCGTCGAGGGCGTCGAGGTTGCGGGTCAGGGAGCGCCGGGCGGCGGCGCGCAGCGTGGTCGGGACCAGGTCGTTGGCGCACACGCCGAGATCGGCCCGGGCGCGCAGCACCCGTTCGGCGACGTCGGCCCGTGGGCCCAGCTCCACGGTGCGCGCACCGTCCGCGTCCAGACGGACGCACCGCAGGACGCCGTCGAGCACCAGGTAGTTGGCGACCACCGGGCCGTCGTCGCGGGTGGCGAGCACGCGGCGCACGTCCGCGACGGTGGCGGGGCGTTCCTCGGCCGGGGCCTCGTCGGCGCCCGTGCGGTGCCAGGCGCGTTCCCGGGCCGCCGCCAGGAGCCTGCCGGAGCGTTCGAACAGGTGGGCCCGCTCGGGGGCGCTCGCGCGGTTCGTGAGGGTGCGGGCCCGGACGGCGAGGCCCCGGGCCTCCGTGACGAGTGCGCGTACGGCGGGGTCGTCCGGTGTCGCGGCGCCGCCGACCCCTGCGAACGTGGCGCGCCCGCGTTCGACCGCCTCGAACAGTGCATCGGCCCGGCCGGTCCGCACGGCTGCCGCGACGTCGGTCCGCTGCAGGTCGACGCCGTGTGCCGCCGCGGCCGTCACCGACTCCACGGAACCCAGGCCCACGCGGTGGTCGGCGAGCAGCCCGAGGCCCAGGGAGACGGCTGCGATGCCGGCGGTCCGGTCCCCCGCCGCGAACGCGATCTGCGCGAGGACCGTCTGCCGCTGGATCCGGGTGGTCAGCGGTGCGTCGGCCAGGTCGTCCGGGAGGTTGTCGAGCACTGCGCGGGCGGCCTCGACGTCGTCGGCGAGGAGATACCAGTGCGCGGCGACGAACCGCGCGGCCAGGCCCGGGTGCTGTCCGAGCAGCGGGTCCACCTCGTCGCCCGCCTCCGCGGCTTCGATGGCCTGCTCGGCGCGGTGGCGCGCGTCGTCGGGCACCGGGGCCTCACCACGCCGGACCGGCAGGAGGATCGCCTCCAGCTCCGCGACACGGGCGATGGCTGCGCGCTGCGGATGGCCTACCCCGGCGTAGTACTGCCGGACGAAGGCCGCGACGGTCCGGGCCTCGTCCCACCGGTGCAGTGCCATGAGGCAGCGGGCGCGAAAGTACTCGGCCTCTGCACGGTGCGACGCGCGGCCGGGACCGACCATGCGGGAGATGGCCTGGCTGAGCACGCGTTCGGCGTCCTCGAGCAGCCCTGCCTCGTAGAGGACGGCACCACGGCCGATGTCGAGCAGGCCGTCGGCCCGCTCCGGGTCGACGGCGCGGCCCGCCTCCATGGCGCGGAGCGCGCCGGGCAGGTCGCCGAGCGCGTACCGCACGAAGCCGGTGTTGTGCAGGGCGAGGGAAGCGATCGAGGGCGTGCCCGCACGCACCGCCTGCTCGTGGCAGACGTCGAAGTCCTCGAGCGCCGCGTCGAGCCGGCCCAGCTCGATGGCTGTCGCACCCCGGTTGAGCAGTGCCGTCGCGAGGTCTCGCCCGTTGAGCACCCCGGGATCCGCGAGCACCCGGTCGAAGGCGGCCATGGCATCGGCCAGGCGACCGGAACGCTGCAGGAGCAGGCCGCGTGCCCCCTCGACGACGGCGACGAGCCGCCCCCGGACAGCCGGAGGCGCCGTCTCGGCGCGGGACTCGGCGTCCTCGAGGATGGCCAGCGACTTGTCGAGCGCGTTCTCGACCGCATGGACGGCGACGGCCTCCCCGGTCAGGGAACGCACGACGCCCTCCGCCCAGCGCTCGTGGTCCCCGGGCTCGAGATCGGCGAGGTCGATGACCCGGAGCCGGTCGAGCACCTCCTGGAACCGCAGCAGGGCGTCGCCCGGCCGCGAGCGGGAACTGAGGTCCCGCGCGACCACCAGCTCCGCCTCGAGTTCCGGCCACATGCTGCCCCCTAGCCATTTCCACGCCCTCGTGGGGCGTCAGGCGGGACACGCTAGCGGGGTGAGATGTCTTGTGTCACCGCTCTTTCCGACGCCGCAGGTCAGCGGCTCGAGCCTGGATGAAGGTGGCCGCTCGGGCGACTATTCACCCGCCCCGGGGTCAAGCGCTGGCGAGGCCCTCGACGGAGCTGAAGCAGACCAGCGGGACGGGCTCGGCGACATCCTTGAGGGCCGCCGCGAGCGCAGCCTCCGGATCGTCGGACTCGCGAAGGTGAGCGTGCAGGCGCGGCATGACCCGGGCGGCGAGCTCGTCCGAGAGCTTCGCGACGGACGCGATCACGGCGCGCGCGCCCAGGCGCAGGAGCACCGACGTCAGGCCCAGCACCTCGCCGCCCAGCACCTGGGTGGAGCCGCCGACCTCGCACGAGGACAGGATCACCACCGAGCCGGGCAGGGGCGTCCCGTCGAGCTCGTGGGCGAACAGGGGGCCGTCGGCCAGGTCGATGCTCGCGAACAACGGGTTGTCCGCGTCGTGCTGGCCATGGGTGGCGAGGTGCACGACGTCGTGCGTGGCGAGCGCCGTGCGGACATGCTCGGTGACGGCGTCGTCGCCGGTCAGCACGGTTGCGCCCGCCCACTGCCTGCCGACCGCGTGGACCTCCTCGGTGCCGTGCTGCACGCCAGGGCCCGCAGCCGCGAGCAGACGACGCTTGCCGCTCGGTCGGGCATGGGTGCGGCCCCGGGCGACGTACGAGTTGACGGCGGTGCGCAGGCCGCTGCGGGACGGGAGCGCGGTCCAGGGGACGCTGAGCAGGGGTTCGCGGCCTACGACGTAGAGGTCGCCCCGCGCGTGCAGAGGCGCGAGCACCATGCTGTCGAGAGCCTTGAGGTTACGGTCCAGCGAGGACCTGGCGGCGGCACGGAGCGGAGCAGGGATCAGGTCGTTGGCGGCCATGGCGAAGTCGGCGCCCAGGCGGCGGACCCGCTCTATCACGTCCTGCGCCGGACCGAACTCGATGGCCGTCACGCCTTTGGCGTCGACACGGACACAGCGCAACATGCCGTCCAGCACTACGAAGTTGGCCACCACTGCCGTGTCGTCGCCTCGCTCGACGAGCACCTGGCGCAGTTCGCGGGCAGTCACCGAACGCTGTACCCCGCCCGCGTTACCCGCATGGCGCCACGAGCGCTCCCGCACCTCGCTCTGGGCCCTGTGCGCACGGCGAGTGAGCCGCTCCCGCTCCTTGGCCTGATCAGCAGGCATCTCTCGAGCCCTGGCCAACAGGCCTCGAGCCTCGGAGAGAAGTGCGGCGGCTTTCGGGTCGTCCGGCGGAGTGACACGGCCCGTACCGGCGAACGTGGAGCGGCCTCGCTCCGCCGCGTCGAACAGCGCCGCCGGCCGTCCGGTGCGCGCCGCTGCCTCGACGTCGATACGGGTCAGCTCCACGCCGTGAGCGGCGGCGGCCGTGACGGACTCGACCGAGCCGAGCCTGCTGCGATGGTCGGCAAGCAACCTCAGACCCGCCCGCACGGCGCGAAGTCCCTTCGTGCGGTCGTCAGCTGCGAACGCCAGCTCCGCCTGGACCGTGTAGTGCTGGATCCGGGTCGTCAACGGAGCGCTCGTCAGGCCGCGGGGCAGGCCCTCGAGCGTGACCCGAGCCGTATCGAGGTCGTTGGCCAGCAGGAACCATTGCGCTGCGACCAGACGTGCGGCGTGACCGGGGTGCTGGCCCAGGACCGGTCCGGCGGCGTCGCCGTCCTGCGCGGCCGTGAGCGCTTGCCGTGCCCGACGGCGGACTTCACCACCTGTCGGTGTCCGCACACCGCGACGCAGTGGTGCGAGGGCTGCTTCGAACTCCAGGACCCGAGAGAGAACGGCCCATTGTTCGTAGCCCGCAGCTGTGAAATGAGCGCGCGCCCGGGCGGCGAACGTCGATGCCTCCTCGAAGCGCAGGAGCGCCAGGAGGCAACGTGCCCGAACGTACTCTGCGATGGCATGGTCGGTGCGCCGGCCCGCAGCGTGCAGCTGCGGTATTGCTTCGCCGAGCAGCGCTTCCGCTTCCTCCAGCAGGCCGACGCCGTACAGCACCTCAGCGCGGCCGAGCATGGGGATGCCGTCATCCTGGTCTGGCGCGAGCTCACGCGCGGCAGCCATCTCCGCGAGCGCTGCGGGTGCATGGCCGAGCATGCTCAGGTAGTAGCCCGAGTTGTGCCGTGCGAAGGCTACGAGCATGGGCGATCCCGCCGCTTCGGCGTGCCGGACGGCCTCGAAGTTGTCCGCCAGCGCGCCTTCGACATCTCCGAGGTCGGAGAGAGCGATCGCCCGATTGAGGTACGCCATCGCGAGGTCCCGCGGTGCACCGGAGTCGCTGACCGCAAGAACGCGGTCGAACAGGCGCACCGCCTCCGCGGGCTTCCCAGCGACCCGGAGCAGGAACAGCCCCTGTTGTCCGTCGGTCACCGCCTCGATGCGCCGACGTTCCAGCCCATCGAGCAGCCGGGCGGCTCCCCGTGCCCGGTCAAGCAGCTCGAGAGCCGCCGGGAGGTCTCCGGTGCAGGCGAGATCTGCCTGCGCGAGTCCCATCCATGACCGAGCAACGAGCCAGGCCCAAGCCACTCGGTCGGCCACCATCAGGCCCGCCACCTCACCGCGATCGAGGTCCCGGAGAAGCGCGCGGAACTCACGGCGAGCGCGGCGCGGTCGGGCACGGACGTTCCATTCCCGCGCCCGTTCGAATCGCTCGGTTAGAGCCTCTAGCTCCGCCGTACCCACCGCGCCCCCCGATCAGAACCTCACACCGGCACTCCGGGCACCTCCGCGTAGAGATCCCCGACCTGGGTCACAGCATGCCAGGCATCGCTGACACGGCCTTGCGCGTCAGGCGCCGGCGACTGACCGGCAGACCGGTGTGCAAGCATCTGCGCCGCGAGCTGCGCCGCGAGATACGGCGATGAGAACGAGGTGCCGCTCCAGGTCCCGAAGCCTTGCGTGAAGTCGTCCGGGTCGACCGTATACCGCAAGCCGTCCGCCGATCGCGTACCCTCGCCGGCGCCGTCGAAGGTCGTGGGCATCGCGCTCAGGACATTCACGCCGGGGCGCACCGCGGCGATCCAGGGACCGTCGTTGCTGAAGTCGGCCAAGGTGCCATCGGGGTTCGAGGCGGCCACACCGATCAGCGGCGTGTAGTCCGGGCTGAGGTCGTGCGCGTCACCAGGGATCACCCCGCTGCTCGTCCGTCGCACGGGCGGTGCCCACCCCGCGGGAAATGCCTTGCGGGTCGATCCGTCGTTGCCGGCCGATGCCACCACCAGAACGCCTGCTCGGCGCAGGTCACGAAGCCTGCCGCGGTAGAGGCCCTCGTAGTCGTCGTCGTCCTCGGGGTGCTCCAGGTAGTAGCCACTGGCGATCACCACGATGTCGACCGGGAAGTGCCCGGGGACGCCTGCGAGTCCGCGCAGATGGAATTCCAGGAGCCGCTCCACCGAGCGCGCGAAGTCCCACTCCGAGGCCGTACCGTCCCCGCCGTAGACGCGAACTGGAAGCAGCGCCGCGTCCGGGCAGACCTGGTGGACCACGCCGGCGATGAAGGTACCGTGCCCGGCGTACGGGTCCAGGTGGGACGCCCCACCGTCTCGGCGCCCCTCGCGCTCCGCATCGACATCGTCCTCGGGATAGGTCCCGATGGGGCTCCCATCGAGCTGCACGTCGCGGAGCACGGCAGTTCCTGGCTCATCGAACCACGGGTGCCGCCCGATCCCGGTGTCCAGGATGGCCACCACAGGCCGATCGACGCCTTCCCGCGTGACAAGGGACGACACTCCGTCGGCTGTGCGAACGGGTGCCCCACCCGGATACACGGCAGGAACCCGCTTGTTCGGATCCCCGAACCCACCGTTCTGTCGGTGCCCCGTCACCACGTGGTCCAGCGACACCCGCCTGCGGTTGTCGCCCGCTTCCTCCGCCACCGCGGCCAGCAGCCCGAGCGCGTCCCAGTCGTCCCGCACGTCGTCGAGCCGGACCTCGACGTCGGGCCGGGCGCCCACGATGTCGCCGCCTTCACGCGACGGCGCCTGCTGGAACTCTCCGGTCGTGACCGTGACACCGTTCTCACGGGCACGGGCGGTGATCATCTCCAGGAGCGCGTTGTGCCCGCCCTCGGAGTCGCCCCGGACGATCACCCGGTCTCGCACGTAGCGCGTCGGCGCCATGCGGCCACCGGGGAGCCGGTCCGTGGCGGGGTCCAGCTCCCGGACCGGCCGCCACCCCCCGGCGTGGTCCCGGACGTGCATTCCCTCGGGCATCGGCTCACTCACAGCAGTACCTCTCCATCGATAGGCGCACTCGGCTAACCCCGCCGCGCCCCCACAGCCGGGTCAGAGATTCCAGCGATTCAGAAATTCAGAGTTCGATGACCGGCGTGCTCACAGCACCGCCGCCGCCGTCGGTCCGGCGAACCACCAGGCTCGCGCGGCCACGCTCGACGGAGTCGAAGGCGAACCTGCCGTCCTCGTCGGACGCGACAGTGACGACGTCGGCCCCCGGTCGGTGCAGCTCTATGTCCAGCCCGGCCGCGGGAGCGGCCCAGCCGTCGATCCGAACCTTGCCGCCCGCTGCCGGGGACAAGCTGATCATGACGGTCAGCGAGTCGTGCGTGAAGGTAATTGTCTTGGCCTCGGCGGGCGCTGTGTCGTCTGCACGCGCTGCGGCGGCGGCCCCCCGGACGCCCGCGAGCGGCGCGTCGAGATAGACGGCCTCCATGAGGTCGGCCTCCAGGCCGGCCAGCGTGATCGCGAACAGTGAGCGCTCCACGAGGTCGCTCGGCACCGGGTCAACCGCGTCGACCAGCTCGGCAAGACGGGTCAGCACAGCCCCGTCGTCGGCGTCGAGCTTGCCCTTCGGGTCGTACGAGAGGTCCCCCACGACCTCTTCGTCCTTGTTCGGTTCCGGCGTCAGGTCCACGAGAAGTCCCCCTGCTCGTCGAGGATGGTCCGCAGCTTCGCCAAGCAGCGTCCACGAGTCGAGCCGATGGAGCCCATCGGCATTCCGATCGCCGCCGAGATGTGCCGGTAGTCCGGCCGGTCGGCGAGCGAGACCAGACGCAGCAGCTCTTGGCAGCGTCCGGGTAGTTGTTGGAGCGACATCCACAGGATGCGGTCGCGTTCCTCGCGCAGGACCTCGTCGTCCGGCAGCGGATCCTTCGCAGGAAGGGCCATCGGGTGCTCAGGGCTGTCGTCCGGGAGCTCGGTGCGGCGCTTCTCGTCGTCGCGGTGCTTGCGCACGGCCTCCCAGGCGGCGCGCTTCGCCGTCACCAGCAGCCACTTCAGCACGGCCTTCGGCTCAGCTATCGAGTCGGCGTGACGCACGAGGGCCACCCAGGTGCTCTGCACCACGTCCTCGGCGGCGTCGTGCTCGACGCCCTGCGCGCGGACCGTGTGCCACAGCAGCGGTGTCGCCTCGCGGACCAGCTCGCCCAGTGCCTGATGGTTGCCCTCGCGGTACTCGGTCAAGGCGATCGCAGCGCGATCGCCGAGCGTGAGCCCGGGCCCGTCGACGTCGGGCAGGGCCTCCCTTGATCCTGTCATTGCACCACGGGATTCTCTGCTGGCGGATGTTTCCACGTCCGATGCCGGACGTGGACCACTTGGACCAACCGAGTGTACGGCGGGGGTTCCGGATCCGGGGAGGTAGAACACTGTGCCCATCAGGCACTCCCCTCTCCTCGGCGCACGTCGGCTCGATGCCGCTCATCAGACAAGAGGGCCGAGCGCCGGGTTCGATACATCCTGCTGAACCAAAATCAAGAAGGCCCGCACCCCTTGCGGGATGCGGGCCTTCTTGCGCTCAGGGGAGCTCGGCTCAGGCCGAGAGCTCCTCAAGGAGCTTGGTGGTCTTGCTCTGGTCCAGCGGGATGCCGGGGCCCATCGTCGTGGCCATGGTCGCCTTGCTGATGTAGCGACCCTTCGACGACGACGGCTTGAGGCGGAGGACCTCGTCGAGCGCGGCCGCGTAGTTCTCCAGCAGCTGCGCCTCCGTGAAGGAGGACTTGCCGATGATGAAGTGCAGGTTCGCGTGCTTGTCGACGCGGAACTCGATCTTGCCGCCCTTGATGTCGGTGACAGCCTTGGTCACGTCCATCGTCACGGTGCCGGTCTTCGGGTTCGGCATGAGGCCGCGGGGACCGAGCACCTTACCGAGGCGACCGACCTTGCCCATGAGGTCCGGCGTGGCGACGGCCGCGTCGAAGTCGGTGTAGCCGGCGGCCACCTTCTCGATCAGCTCGTCGCCACCGACCTCGTCGGCACCGGCCGCGCGGGCCTCCTCCGCCTTGGCGGCGTTGGCGAACACGATGACCTTGGCGGTCTTACCCGTGCCGTTCGGCAGGTTGACCGTGCCACGGACCATCTGGTCCGCCTTGCGCGGGTCGACGCTGAGGCGGAACGCGACCTCGACGGTCGCGTCGTACTTGACGGTGGCGGTCTCCTTGGCGAGACGGATCGCCTCGAGCGGCGAGTACAGCGTCTCGCTGTCGATCTTCTCTGCGGCGGCGAGGTACGCCTTGCTGCGCTTTGCCATGTTTCTCTCCTTGTGGTCGTAGCGGGCTGGTAAGCCCTGCCACTGCTGGTGCTCGACGACGTCCGCCGGTCACCTCGTGCGGTCCGGGGCTGGAAGCAGCCCCGGGGGAATCACTCGACTGTGCTTATGGCTCTGAGTGACTTCGTCACTCAGAGACGGTGATGCCCATGGAGCGGGCGGTGCCCGCGATGATCAGCGACGCGGCGTCGAGGTCGTTCGCGTTCAGGTCCTGCAGCTTGGTCGTCGCGATCTCGCGGACCTGAGCCTTCGTGATCGTGGCGACCTTGACCGTGTGCGGCGTCGGCGAGCCCTTGGGCACACCGGCGGCCTTCTTGATCAGTTCAGCGGCCGGCGGGGTCTTGGTGATGAACGTGAACGAGCGGTCCTCGTACACCGTGATCTCGACCGGGACGACGTTGCCGCGCTGCGACTCGGTCGCGGCGTTGTACGCCTTGCAGAACTCCATGATGTTCACGCCGTGCTGACCCAGCGCGGGGCCGATCGGCGGAGCCGGCGTCGCCGCACCAGCGTTGATCTGCAGCTTGATGAGGCCGGAGACCTTCTTCTTCGGGGGCATGCGTTTCTACCTTCTGTTCGGTTGGGCCGACGCCGTGGGCGATGACCCGGTTGCAAATGCTGAGGGACGAACGATCAGATCTTGGCGACCTGGTTGAACCCCAGCTCGACCGGGGTCTCCCGGCCGAAGATGGAGACGAGGACCTTGAGCTTCTGGGCCTCGACGTTGATCTCGGAGATCGAGGCGGGCAGCGTGTCGAACGGACCGTCGGTGACGGTCACCGACTCGCCGACCTCGAAGTCCACGTGGACCGGGGCCTTGCCACCGGTGGACGCGCCACCGCCCGCTGCCGCCTGGCCTGCCTGCGACGGCTGCTGCAGCATCGAGGGCGCGAGCATCGAGTAGATCTCGTCGAGGTTCAGCGGCACCGGCTGGTGCGTGTGCCCGACGAAGCCCGTGACGCCCGGGGTGTGCCGCACGGCGCCCCACGACTCGTCGGTCAGGTCCATGCGCACGAGGACGTAACCGGGGATCCGCACCCGGCTCACGATCTTCTTCTGCGCGTTCTTGATCTCGGCGACCTCTTCCATCGGAACCTCGACCTGGAAGATGTAGTCCTCCATGTTCAGGCTCTGGATGCGGTTCTCGAGGTTGGTCTTCACGCGCTTCTCGTAACCCGCGTACGAGTGGATGACGTACCAGTCGCCGGACTGTCCGCGGAGGGTTCGCTTGAACTCCTCGACCTCGTCCACGATGACGTCGCCGTCGGCGTCGACGGTGCGCTCGTCGGTGGCCTCGCCCTCGACCTCGCTCTCGTCCGTGGTCTCGGCGTCGGTGTCGACCGGAGTCTCGGCGTCCGCAGGCACGTCGGCGTTCTCGGCGTCCAGGGGCGCGTCGACGGTCGCATCGTCGCCGTCGGACGGCGAGACGTTCTCCGTCTGGTCCAGAGAGTCCTGGGACACGAAACGAACCTGCTTTCTCTTCGTGCGCCGGGGCTACGCCCGGCACGTGTGTGCGTACCTCTACGAGCTGTGTTCGCCCATTGTCGCGCGAAAGTGCCGCGAAGCGACAATCAGCAACAGGCGAGAACGGTCACAGCGAAGTACTGCGCAGCGTGCCCCATCTGCTTGTCCGGCGCACCCGGACCGACGTCGACCGTGGTCGAGGTCGTCTACGGCTGCGTCAACGTGCCGCGGCGGAAGACCGAATCAGCCGAAGACCCAGCCGGCGAGCATGCCGAACGCGTAGTCCAGCAGCACGACGAAGATCATGACGACGACCAGGAAGACCAGCACCACCGTCGTGTACGTCATGAGCTCGGAGCGCGTCGGCGAGACGACCTTCTTGAGCTCGGCCACCACCTGGCGCACGAAGAGCGCGATTCGGGCGAAGATGTTGCCGCCGCCCTTGCTCGGACGCTCCGCGGCGCTCTGGATCACCTCGGTGTCGCTCACTGCTACCCCACTCCTGTGGCCCGGCGCGCCGGCTGGCGCGGACTGGCTTGCCAGGTCCACTCACGTGGGCCCGCTGCGCGCGGCCCCGCTGGGGTTCACGCTGGCAGGGTAGACAGGACTCGAACCTGCAACCTGCGGTTTTGGAGACCGCTGCGCTACCAATTGCGCCACTACCCTCTGCGTTCGATCCCTCTGCCAAGGTAACAACTGCCTCCGGAGAGGCACGCCACTTGAGGTGAGGATCGATCACCGAGGCACAACTGTACGGTACCCAACGCCGTAGGTCGAACTCGTTCCTGACGGGCCGTTGGGGTCCCGACAGGCTCGGCCAACGGGCGGCCAACGGGAGGGCTACGACGTCGGCCGGTCTCGGCAAGCTCGACCGACGAGGCTCGACCAACGAGGGCTCGACCAGCGACGACGTGCCGGGGCGGTGTCCATCGAACGGTGGACAGCAGGTGCAGCCGAACGGGCGTCCCGCCAGGGACGCCGGCGAGAGCATGCTCGACGGTATGCAGACATCCGACCCCCTGGCCGTGCGGGTACGCGGCCTCCGCAAGCGCTACGGCAACGCGCGCGCCGGCTACAAGGACGCCGTCGCCGGTCTCGACCTCGACGTCACCACGGGCGAGATCGTGGCGGTCCTCGGGCCCAACGGGGCGGGCAAGACCACCACCGTCGAGATCCTCGAGGGCTTCCGCGACCGCGACGACGGCGAGGTGTCCGTGCTCGGCGAGGACCCCCGGCACGCCGGACGCGCCTGGCGGGCCCGGATCGGCGTCGTCATGCAGGACTCGCGGGACATGAGCGAGCTCACCGTCCTGGAGAAGGTGCGGGCCGCCGCGGCGTCCTACCCCGACCCGCGCGACCCCGCGGAGGTCATCGCCGCGGTGGGGCTCGCGGAGAAGACCCGGGCGCGGACCCGCGGGCTGTCCGGCGGGCAGCGGCGTCGGCTCGACGTGGCGCTCGGCATCGTGGGCAGACCCGAGCTGCTGTTCCTCGACGAGCCCACCACCGGGTTCGACCCGCAGGCCCGCCGGTCCTTCTGGGACCTCGTGACGAGCCTGCGCGACGACGGCACCACGATCCTCCTGACCACCCACTACCTCGACGAGGCGGCCCAGCTGGCCGACCGGGTGGTGGTCGTGCGGGACGGCGTGGTGGTCGCCTCGGGGACGCCCGAGACGCTCGGCGGGCCCGAGGCCCGCACACCCGTCGTCGCATGGGACGACGGCGGCGTGCGGCGGACCGAGCGGACGGACCGGCCCACGGCCGCCGTCGCCCGGCTGATCGCTAGCGCCGGACCTGACGAAGAGGTACCCGGCCTGGCCGTGACCCGGCCGACGCTGGAGGACGTGTACCTCTCGCTCATCGGCGAGGCGCCGGCGGACGGCATCGATATCGGCGACCAGGGCAGGGAGGCGGCGTGATGGGCGCGACGGAGGGGGCGGGTCTCGACAGGCTCGACCAGCGGGAGGGGCTGGGTCTCGACAAGCTCGACCAGCGGGAGGGGCTCGACCAGCGGGAAGGGCTCGACCAGCGGGAAGGGGTCGAGCGACGGAAGAGAGGGCTGCCCGGCGTGCTGCGCCTGGGGCTGGTGCGCGGCGGCGTCGAGCTGCTGCAGTTCGTCCGCGAGCGCGACTCGGTGGTCTTCGGGTTCGCCTACCCGATAGTCATGCTCGCGATCTTCGCGACGGTGTTCGGCGACGACGACCCGATCGTCGCCGGCGGCGTCACGGTCAGCTTCGCGCAGTACTTCCTGCCCGGCATGGTCGCGACGGGCGTCATGCTCTCGACGTACCAGACGCTCGCCATGTCGATAGCCGTCGAGCGGGACGACGGGACGCTGAAGCGGCTGCGCGCCACGCCGCTGCCTGCGACGTCGTACTTTCTCGGCAAGGTGTTCCTGTCGCTGGTCACCGTGCTCGCGCAGACGGCGCTGCTGCTCGCGGTCGCGGCGCTCGTCTTCGACGTCCCGCTGCCCGACTCCGCCGGGCGCTGGGCCACGTTCGCCTGGGTCTTCGTGCTCGGCACGGCGGCAGGTGCGGTGTGCGGGGTCGCCTACTCGTCGGTGCCCCGTTCCGGGCGGTCCGCGAGCGCCGTGGTGGTGACGCCGCTCCTGGTCCTTCAGTTCACGTCCGGGGTCTTCTTCTCGGTCAGCCAGCTGCCCGGCTGGATGATCGACCTGTCGTCGCTGTTCCCGCTCAAGTGGATCGCGCAGGGCATGCGGTCGGTGTTCCTGCCGGACGCGTTCGCCGCGGCGGAGCCGTCCGGGGCCTGGCAGTCCGGCGCGACGGCTGCTGTACTGGCGGCATGGCTGGTGGTGGGGCTCGTGATCGGCACGCGGACGTTCCGGTGGCGACGGCACGATGACGGCTGACGGGACGGCGGGCGACGCGGCCGCGGCCGACCAGGACGAGGCGGACCGCTACCAGGGTCTGGAGCGCCTGTACGCCGGGTGGGAGGACCAGGTGCGGTGGTGGGACGCCGCGTTCGGCGTGATCGTCGCGCTGACCGCCGTCGCACTGGTGCTGGACGGGACGCGGGGAACGCAGCTCGCCGTGGCGTACTCGGCGATGGGCGTGATCGTGCTGGCCTATCTGCTGTGGGGCGCGCGGGCGGCCCGGACCCGGGATCAGCGGCCGGCCCTGCTGTATCTGTCGGTGCTCGTGGTCGGCACCGGGGTGACGGTGTCGCAGGGCGGCGTGGCGTCGCTCCTGCTGTTCATCGCGTTCGCGCAGGTGTGGATGCTGCTGGAGTCGACCCGGCTGGGTGTCGTCGGCTGTGTCGCGCTGGCGGTCGCGGTGTCGGTCGGCATCTCGTCCCGGTACTCCTTCGACCTCGCGGTCATGGGCGAGGTGGTGCCGCAGATGCTGGTCACCCTCGTGTTCTCGATCGGGCTCGGGCTGTGGTTCCACGTGGCGATGCACCGGGCGGAGGAGCAGGTCCGGCTGCTCGGGCAGCTGCACGCCACGCAGAAGCAGCTCGCCCTGACCAGCCACGAGGCGGGGGTCCTGGCCGAGCGCGAACGCCTGGCCCGGGAGATCCACGACACGCTCGCCCAGGGGTTCACGAGCGTGGTGATGCAGGCGCAGGCCGCGACGGCGGCCCTCGACATCGGGGACGACGTCGCCGTGCGCGAGCGGCTGCACGTCGTGGAGGACACCGCACGCGACAACCTCGCCGAGGCCCGCGCCCTGGTGGCGGCGTTCGCGCCGGTGGCGCTGCAGGACGCGTCGCTCCCCCAGGCGCTCGGCCGGCTCGGCACGCGGTTCGCGGAGGAGACCGGCCTCGCGGTGACCGTGGAGACGGATCAGGTCGGGGCGCTGTCGCCGACCGTCGAGGTGGTGCTGCTGCGGGCCGCGCAGGAGGCGTTCGCGAACGTGCGACGGCATGCGCAGGCAGGCTCCGTCGTCGTGCGGCTGGGGCAGGCGGGGGGAGAGGTGACGCTCACGGTGTCCGACGACGGGCGCGGGTTCGACGCGGAGGCCGTCGACGGGTTCGGGCTCGCGGGGATGCGGGAGCGCCTGCGGTCGGCGGGCGGCACGCTGGCGGTCGGGCCGAGGGACGGCGGCGGCACCACGCTGTGCGCCCGCGTACCGGTCGACGGGCAGGTCGGCCCGGCGGTCACCGCTGCCGGGGAGCACGAGAGGACACAGGGGGTGACGGGATGATCCGGGTGCTGGTGGTGGACGACCATCCGGTGGTGCGGTCAGGGCTCGCGGGCATGCTCAGCGTGGAGGGCGACCTCGAGGTGGTGGGCGAGGCCGCCGACGGGCGGGAGGCGGTGGCCCTCGCGGCGGCGCTGCGGCCCGACGTCGTGCTCATGGACCTGCGGATGCCCGTGCTCGACGGCGTGGCCGCGACCGCCGGGATAGTGGGCACCGGACCTCGCGTCGTGGTGCTGACCACCTACGACACCGACGCCGACATCCTGCGCGCCGTCGAGGCCGGGGCCACCGGCTACCTGCTCAAGGACACGCCCCGCGCCGAGCTCGTCGCGGGGGTCCGCGCTGCCGCCCGGGGCGAGACCGTCCTGGCCCCCAGCGTCGCGACCCGCCTGGTCAGCTCGGTACGCAGCTCCGCGGAACGACCCTCCGCCCGGGAAGCGGAGGTGCTCACGCTCGTGGCGCTCGGCCGGTCGAACGCACAGGTCGGGCGCGAGCTGTCCATCACGGAGGCGACGGTCAAGACGCACCTCATCCGGGCGTTCGCCAAGCTCGGCGTCGCCGACCGGACGGCAGCGGTGACCGTGGCCAGGGAGCGGGGCTGGATCGCCTGACCGCCGGCCGCAGGACCGCTCCCCGGGAGCGGTCTAGCGGCCGTCGGCGTCGGCGGGCGCCGACGGGTCGCCGCCCGCTTCTCCCCCGCCGGTCGGCTCGTCCGTCGGCTCGACCGGCTCGTTCGTCGGCGTCACGGCCGGGGTCGGCGTCGGGGTGGGGATCGGCGTCGGTGTGGGAGTCGGCGTCGGCGTGGGAGTCGGGGTGGGAGTAGGCGTCGGCGTCGGTGTGGGAGTCGGCGTCGGCGTGGGAGTCGGGGTGGGGGTCGGCGTCGGCGTGAAGTCGTCGTCGGTGTTGTCGGACTGACTCGGGAGGGGCGACGACGAAGGTGTCGGCGTCGGATCGTCCTGGGTCCTGCTGACGGACGGCGTGGGCGTCGGCGTGCCCTGGCTGTTGATGATGTTCGCGATCACCAGGCCCGCACCACCGAACACGAGCAGCGCGAACACGATGATCGTGATCACGCGGCCGCGCCCGGTCGTCAGGGCGTGCCACCACTTCCGCTCCTCCTCGGGCACCGCCGGGTAGGGACCGATCGGCGGCCGCCCTACCGACGGCGGCGCGGCCACCATGGTCGGCGCCGCGCCGGGCGCGCCCTCGGCCGCAGCCGCAGTCGCTGCCCCTGCGACGCCCGCTCCGACGGCCGCGGCGCCTACTGCGCCGACCATCATGGTCCGGTCGGTGCCCTCGTCGACCTGGCCCAGCTTCATGGTGCCCGAGCCGGCGCCCGCACCCAGGACCGGGTCGATCACCTCGGTGCCACCGGCGCCCACGCCGAGCTGCATGGTCTCGCCGCTGGTACCCAGCCGGCCGGCGGGGCCGCCGAGCAGGATCGTCACGGTCCCGCGCATCGCCTCGGCGGTGGGGAACCGGCGACCCGGGTCCTTGGCCATCGCCCGCGACACGAGGCGGTCCACGGACGCCGGGACGGCAGCACGGCGCGCGGAGGCCGCAGGTACCGGCGCGTTCACGTGCGCCCGCAGGACGTCCTCCGCCTGCGCACGCTCGTAGGGCGCGTGCCCGGTGAGCGTGTAGTACGCGAGCGCGCCGACCGCGTAGATGTCGCTGCGCGCGTCGAGCGGCTTGCCCCGGGCCTGCTCCGGCGACATCCCGATGACCGAGCCAGCCACCGTGGCGCCGTCGCCCTCGCCGCCCGCGGGCCGGGTGAGCCCGAGGTCCAGCAGGCCGACGACGAACGTGCCGTCGGCCTGCTTGTCGACCATCACGTTGCGGGGCGCGACGTCGCGGTGCACGAGGCCTGCCGCGTGCACCGCGCCGAGCGCCTCCAGCAGACCGTCGACGATCGTCAGCGCGTCGCGCCAGGGCAGGCCGTGGTCGCCCGCGAGATCGGACAGGGAGACGCCCGGCATCCGGTTCATGACCGTCCAGGGGACGTTCGCGCCCGCGACGTCGTCCTCGCCCGAGTCCAGCACCTTCACGACGCCGGGGTGGTCCACCAGCGCGGAGGCCTCGACCTCGCGCCGCAGGGAGTCGCGGGCGTTCTGGTCGTCGACGAGGTGGGGGTGCAGCACCTTGACCACGAGCGGCTGGTCGAGGTCGGCCTCGGGCTCGTCCGGCTCGGCGTCGCCGGCGTCTGTCGTGGTGTCGGTGTCGGCATCCGCAGGATCGGCGTCCGCGGCATCGGCGTCCGCACCGTCGGCAGCCGTGGTGTCGGCACCGGACGTCTCGTCGTCGGACGCCTCGCCAGGCTGGGCCTCGCTCGTGGTCGCGTCGGCGTCGTCGGCGCCGGTCCCGTCGGCGTCGGCCTTGTCGGCGTCGCCGTCGGTATCGCCGTCGTCGCTCGCCGCGGGCTCCGGAACCGCGGGGGCTGCGACACGCTGCGCCTCGTAGACCGTGAACGTCGCACCAGTGCCGAGAACGTCGACCAGCTCGTACTTACCGCCGAGAACGACGTGCACCGGATGATCCGCGGCGTTGTCCTCGTTCGTGGTCTCTTCGTTCACTGGTTCACCGGTGTCCGTGGTTGCGCATCGAGTAAATCAGTCATTTCGGCTATCTGGGGCATGTTCTTCTCAGGATACGGAGCGGAGCGCACGCACACCAAAGATGGGACGGCGGGATGTGTGAGTAGTGCGGAGTATCACGTTCCCGGCTGCCGCCGGAGCACCGCTTTGCCAGACTACGCAGATGCGCGACCTCGCACTCCTCCCCAAGGCGCACCTCCACCTCCACTTCACCGGATCCATGCGGGTGCCGACGCTCGTCGACATGGCAGCCGCATACCAGGTGCGTCTCCCCGAAGCGCTCATCGACAACGACCCCCTGCGCCTGCCCGCCACCGAGCGCGGCTGGTTCCGTTTCCAGCGTCTGTACGACGCCGCCCGCGCCTGCGTGCGCTCGGAGGCCGACATGCGCCGCCTGGTCGACGAGGCCGCGGCCGACGACGCCGCCGAGGGCTCCGGCCGGCTCGAGATCCAGGTGGACCCGACCTCTTACGCCCCGTTCGTCGGCGGCATCACGCCCGCCGTCGAGATAGTCATCGACGCCGCCCAGGCCGCGAGCGCCGCGCACGGCATCGAGGTGGGCGTGATCATCGCGGCGTCTCGCATGAGGCATCCGCTCGACGCGCGCACGCTCGCCCGGCTCGCCGCCCGGTACGCGGGCGACGGCGTGGGCGAGGTGGTGGGCTTCGGGCTGTCGAACGACGAGCGCCGCGGGGACACGTCCCAGTTCGGGCACGCGTTCGACATCGCGCGCCGCGCCGGCCTCGCGGCCGTGCCGCACGGTGGCGAGTTGTTGGGGCCCGACCACATCAGCGAGGTCATGCGGGAGCTCGTTCCCGACCGGATAGGGCACGGCGTGCGCGCCGCCGAGGACGAACGGCTCCTCGGCGAGATCGTGGAGCGTGGCGTCGCTCTCGAGGTGAACCCGGGCTCGAACATCGGCCTCGGCGTGTACAGCGAGGCGAACGAGGTGCCGCTGCGCACCCTGATGGACGCGGGTGCCGAGATCGCGCTCGGAGCCGACGACCCGCTCCTGTTCGGGTCGCGGCTCGTCGACCAGTACGAGATCGCGCGGAGCGCGCACGGCTTCACCGACCCGGAGCTCGCCGGGCTCGCGGCATCGTCGATCCGGGCGAGCCGGGCGTCGTCGAGCACCAAGGCCCGGCTCCTGGCCGGCGTCGACGCGTGGTTGCTAGCTCCTGATCCCGCTGACACGCTGGATGCACTCCCCGCGGGCGGCACCGTCACCATCGGGTGACGGTCACGATTGGGTGACGATCGACCGACGCAACCATCCTGGACGCCCGCGCGTCAGTGGGAGATACAGGACACTCGCGAGGGGACGACGTCGTCTCGCGAGTGCGGTACTGCACCACCACCCCAGAAGGTGCAGTCGAGGAGGAGTCACGATGCGGGTAATGCACGGCAGGCCTGCCCATGGTGTGGGCGCGGTAGTCGGTAAGAGGGTCCTTGGCACGCTGGGCGCGGTCGCGCTGACCGCGGGCCTGCTGTCGGCCTGCGGCGGCGACGAGGAGCCACCCGCGGACTCGGCGGCGACCAGCTCGGCCAGCCCCGGCGAGAGCACCCCGAGCCCGGAGCCGAGCGCCGACGAACAGGAGCCGGAGGCTTCGCCGAGCGATCCGTCGTCCGAGCCCAGCGGCGACGGCGCTGACGAGGGCGACGGGGAGGACTCCGGTGACGGCACCGCGAAGCCCGGCGAGGACGAGGGCGACGGCAAGCCGCAGGATGAGGGCAAGCCCGACGGCAAGGGCGACGACAAGGGCGACGACAAGGACCCGAAGAAGGAGCCCGAGAAGCCCAACTACATCGAGTACGGCGAGGTCAGCAACCGGGTGGGCAAGCTTCAGCAGCGGCTGAAGGACCTCGGTTACTTCGTGACCTCCGTCGACAAGGCGTACGGCGGCGAGACGCAGCAGGCGGTCTTCGCGCTGCAGAAGGCCGGTGGCCTGTACCGCGACGGCGTGGTGGGCGACGCCACGCAGAACGCGGCGGACGACGGCGTCGTGCCCAAGGCGCACACGTCGTCGGGCAAGGTGCTCGAGATAGACATCGACCGGCAGCTCGTGCTGGCCGTGGAGGACGGCAAGGTCGTCAAGGTCATCAACGCGTCGTCCGGCAACGGGGAGACCTACGAGGCGAAGGGCGCCACGTACACCGCGTACACGCCGCGCGGGTCGTTCGCCGTGTTCCGCGAGGTGAACGGGATGCACTCGTCGACGCTCGAGCTGGGCGACATGTGGCGGCCCAAGTTCTTCACGGGCGGCATCGCGGTGCACGGCTCGGCGTCGGTGCCCGCGTTCCCGGCGTCGCACGGCTGCGTGCGAGTGTCGAACAGCGCGATGGACTGGATCTGGGACACCTGGGGCGCACCGTCGGGCACCCCGGTAGTCGTCTACTGACTGACCCCGCCGAGGTAGAACCGTGGCGAGATAGAACTCTGGCGAAGTAGAACCGCGGTTCTCGCTGCGGTTCTACTTCGCCAGAGTTCTACTTCGCCAGAGTTCTACTTCGGCACGGGGCAGGTCAGAGGGAGACGCCCACCAGGACCGTTTCCGGGACGAGAGTCACGCCGAACCGGTCGCGGACGCCGTCGCGCACGGCGCGGGCCAGGGCCACGACGTCCTCGGCCCGGGCGCCGCCACGGTTCGTCATCGCGAGCGTGTGCTTGGTCGACAGCCGCGCCGGGCTGTGCTCCCCCGCCAGGCCGAAACCCTTGCCGAAGCCGGCCCGCTCGATGAGCCAGGCGGCACTGGTCTTGACGAGGGTCGGGTCGATCGCACCGAGGCTCGGGCCGGTGCTGGTCTCCGGCGTCGACGAACGGACCGGGTAGCGAGGGGCATCCTCGGGCAGGTGCGCGAGGTGCTCGACGGGGATCACCGGATTGGTGAAGAACGATCCGGAGTTCCAGCGGTCATGGTCCGGCTCCGCACCGAACGGCGGGCGGTCGAGCAGCATGCCCTTACCCCCACGCAGGCCCAGCACGGTCTCGCGGACCTCCTTCATCGGGGCGCGCTGCCCCACCTCGACGCCCAGCCGCCGGGCCAGCTCGCCGTAGCCCACGGGCGCCGACAGGGTGCCGAGGCGGAACTGGAACTGCACGTCCAGCACCACGTAGCGCGGCGACGGGTACCAGGGAGCACGCGGGTCCTCGTCCCGGCCCTCGCTGTGCATCGAACGCTTGAGCAGCGACGTGCGGTACCCGAAGTCCAGCTGCCCGACGGAGAAGGTGCGCACCCGTCGCTCGCCCCGGTCCCACGTGCGGACCAGTGAGACCACTCCAGAGAGCTCCTGACCGTACGCGCCGATGTTCTGTACCGGGGCCGCGCCCACCGTCCCGGGGATGCCCGACAGGGACTCGACGCCCACCCAGCCCTCGGCGACGGCACGCTCCACGAGCTCGTCCCAGTTCTGGCCGGCCGGGGCGCTCACCACGGCGCCGCCACAGGAATCGTCCGACTCGACGGCGATGCCGCTGCGTGTGTCCCGTACGACGAGACCGTCAAAACCTTCGTCAGCCACCAGCAGGTTGGAGCCGCCACCCACGACCAGCAGCGGCACACCGTCGTCGTCGGCGGTCCTCACCGCCTCGATCAGAGCAGCCTCTTCCTCGGCCTCGACGAACGAGGCTGCCGGGCCACCCACGCGGAGTGTGGTGAGATCGGCGAGGCTGGGGGCCACCGCTTGCGCCTGGACGGTGTCTGCCGGGTATGGGCTCACCGTGCAAGCCTATCTACCTGTCGCGTTGGATTTGTGCACATCTTCGACATGCCGTGGGTGATGTCTGCCAATTCTGGAACCTTTTCGTGTCGGCAGACGTGTTCCTTGCTCACTCTCGCAGGCCTGTCCCCGCCGGTCGGGGCGCTCAGCTCCCTGCACTACCTCTTCACACCAGCGGCCGACGGCAGCGGGCGCACGGAGCGCGCCAGGACCAGCGCGAGCACCATCGGGACCAGGAGCACGAGCACCGCCAGGCGGTAGCCCGTCGTGTGCGCGACCAGGCCGATCAGAGGCGGCCCCACGAAGAACGCGGTGTAGCCGATCGTCGAGACCGCTGCCACCCGCATGGCCGCCCGCCGCGGCTCGTCGGACGCCGCGCTCATCCCCATCGGGAAGCCCATCGCCGCACCGAGACCCCACAGGCCGACGCCGACCAGCGCCACCCACAGCACGGGGACCAGCGCGAACGTCAGCACGCCTGCGAAGGCGAGCACCGCGGAGACCACCAGCACCGGCACCCGGCCGAACCGGTCGATGGCCCGCGTCCCGGCGAGCCGGGCAGCCGTCATGGCCGTGAGGAAGACGGCGAGGCCGGCGGCGCCCATCCCGTCGGACGTGCCGAACCCGTCCACCACCGCGAGGCCCACCCAGTCGTTGGCGACGCCCTCGGTCAGGGCGGCGGCGAGCACCACGAGCCCGATCGCCAGCGTGCGCGACTCCCGCCAGGCGGAGAGCAGCCCCGTGATGCCCGATGGCGGGGGCGTCACCTCTCCCGGGTCGGCGCCGTCCGCGCTGCCCGCCCTGGCCATCGCCACGCCGTCCGGCAGCACCGCCGCGACGACGTTCGGTGAGAAGAAGCGGACCGCGACCACGACCGACAGCAGGGCGATCACACCCGCGGCCACGACGTGCCAGAGGACCGGGACGCCCACGTTGGCCACCACGATGCCGACGCCGGCGCCGACCACCGTGCCGAACGAGAACCCGGCGTGGAAGACCGGCATGATCGCGCGGCCGAGCCGCTGCTCGACGGCCGCGCCCTCGAGGTTCATCGCGGCGTCCCAGACGCCGGTGCCCACGCCGAACAGGATGAGGCCGAGCCGCACCGCGAGGTGCTCGCCCGTGGCGACGCCGTAGCCGGCCACGGCGAGGCCCACCACGACCAGGCTCGCGAAGCCCAGGACGGTCCGCGCGGTACCGAACCGCTCGGCGACCAGCCCCGAGAGCGGGATGGCGGCGACGGAACCGACGGACCCCGTGAGCAGCAGCAGACCCATCTCCTGCTCGGAGAAGGACAGCCCGTCCCGGACGGCCGGAAGGCGTGACGCCCAGCTCGCGAACGCGAACCCACTGGCGGCGAAGACGACGAAGACCGCGCGAGCGGCGGCGTGTGCAGTAGGCACTGAACTCCTTGGTGCGGTTGAATCTCCCGACCGTAAGCCACAATCTGGGACCAGCCCAGCAGATTCCTGGGCCCCGCACCACTGGTGCCGAGGTGAGAGACAAGGAACCGCGATGAGCCGCCAGACCGTACGCCCGACCCTCGCGAAGGTCGCCGAGCTGGCCGGTGTCTCCGTCTCCACCGCGTCGCTCGCCTTCTCCGGTGCCGGACCGATCACCCCCGAGACCCGGGAGAAGGTGCTCGCCGCCGCACGCGAGCTCGAGTACTCGGGCCCCAACCCCCTGGGGCGGCAGCTCCGGTCGGGACGGTCCGGGATCGTCGGTGTGGTGATCGGCGACCAGCTCGGCAGGTCGTTCCGCGACCCCGTCTCCACCCAGGTGCTGCACGGCCTGGTCTCCGCGATCGGCGAGCAGGGCCTCGGCGTGCTGCTCGTGCCGGGTATGCCGCAGGGCGCGACCACGCAGTCCATGGGGCTCGCCGCCGAGGCGGGGCTGCCGCCCGCCGTCGACCCGCTGGTCGAGGCCGCCGCGATGGACGTCGCGGTGCTCGTCTGGGGCACCCTCAAGGACGACCCGAACCTCGCCGCGCTGCAGCGCAGGGGGGTGCCCGTCGTGATCGGCGAGGGACACGACGTGTCCGGCGTCCCCGTGGTGAGCGTCGACGACCGCCGGGGCGCCGCCGAGGCGGTGCGGCACCTCGTCGAGCTCGGGCACACCCGGATCGCGGAGATCACGCTGCCGTTCGGGCGGGACGAGCGGTCCGGGCTGGTCGACGCCGACCGGCTCGCGTCCGCCGAGCGCACGCCGACCCGTAATCGGCTGGCCGGCGTGCGGGACGTCATCGAGCCCGTCATCTCGTGGGAGACGCCCGCCTCGCTCGTGGAGCACGGGCGCGACGCCGCCACCGAGATCCTGTCCGAGTGGGCGCCCGCCCGGGACCGTCCGACGGCGATCGTCGCGCACTCCGACCTGCTCGCCGCCGGTGCCGTGATCGCCGCCCGTGAGCTCGGGCTGCGGGTGCCCGAGGACGTGTCCGTGGCCGGGTTCGACGGGCTCGACCTGCCGTGGCTCTCCCCCGACGTGCTCACCAGCGTGCACCAGCCGCTCGTCGAGAAGGGCCGGGCGCTCGGCCTGGCCGTCATCGCGCTGCTGGCCGGCGAGGAGCCCCCGTCGGTGGTGCTGCCCGTGACCCTGGTCGAGGGCACGACCTCGGGCCCGGTACCCGACCTGACCTGACCCTCCGCGGCCCGTCGCCCCAGGTCCGCGAAGTAGAGCGTGCGTCCGGACACCCGCTCTACTTCGCCGATCGCCTGCCCGCGAAGTAGAGCAACTGTCCAGACACACGCTCTACTTCGCGGGTCTGGCGGGGGTGGGGTCAGGGGCGGAGGGTTGGGGCCGGGAGGTAGACCTCGCCGCCCGACTCGCGGAACTCCGCGGACTTCTGGGCCATGCCCTCCGCTTGGGCCGACGCCGACGCCGACGCCGCGTCCGCGAGCGCCGCCTGGTGCTGCGCCCCGCCGAACTCGTCGCGGATGTCCTGCGAGATGCGCATCGAGCAGAACTTGGGCCCGCACATCGAGCAGAAGTGCGCGGTCTTCGCGGCCTCGGCCGGAAGGGTCTCGTCGTGGTACGACTCCGCGAGCTCCGGGTCGAGCGACAGGTTGAACTGGTCCCGCCAGCGGAACTCGAAGCGGGCCTTGGACAGGGCGTCGTCCCGGTCGCGGGCGCCGGGGTGCCCCTTGGCGACGTCGGCGGCGTGCGCGGCGATCTTGTAGGTCACCACGCCGGTGCGGACGTCGTCGCGGTTCGGCAGGCCAAGGTGCTCCTTGGGCGTGACGTAGCAGAGCATCGCGGTGCCGTACCGGGCGATCTCGGTGGCGCCGATGGCGGACGTGATGTGGTCGTAGCCGGGCGCGATGTCGGTCACGAGCGGGCCGAGCGTGTAGAACGGGGCGCCGTCGCAGAGCTCCTGCTGCCGCTCCACGTTCTCGCGCACCAGGTGGAACGGGACGTGTCCGGGTCCCTCGACCATCACCTGGACGTCGTAGGCCCAGGCCCGCTTCGTCAGCTCGGCGAGGGTGTCGAGCTCGGCGAACTGCGCGGCGTCGTTCGCGTCGGCGAGCGAGCCCGGCCGCAGGCCGTCGCCGAGCGAGAAGGCGACGTCGTACCGGGCGAAGATCTCGCAGAGCTCGTCGAAGTGCGTGTAGAGGAAGTTCTCCTGATGGTGCGCCAGGCACCAGCCCGCGAGGATCGACCCGCCGCGCGAGACGATGCCCGTGACCCGGTCGGCGGTGAGCGGCACGTACCGCAGCAGCACGCCGGCGTGCACGGTCATGTAGTCGACGCCCTGCTCGCACTGCTCGATCACCGTGTCGCGGTAGATCTCCCAGGTCAGCGCGCTGGCATCGCCGTTCACCTTCTCCAGGGCCTGGTAGATCGGCACGGTGCCGATGGGCACCGGCGAGTTCCGCATGAGCCATTCGCGCGTGGTGTGGATGTCGTCGCCCGTCGACAGGTCCATGACCGTGTCGGCGCCCCACTTGGTGGCCCACTCGAGCTTTTCCACCTCCTCCGCGATAGAGCTGTGGACGGCGGAGTTGCCGATGTTCGCGTTGACCTTCACCAGGAACGCCCTGCCGATGATCATCGGCTCCGACTCCGGGTGGTTCACGTTGTTCGGGATGATCGCCCGGCCGGCGGCCACCTCGCTGCGCACCAGCTCGACGTCGCAGCCCTCGCGCACCGCGACGAACCGCATCTCGGGCGTGATCACGCCCTGGCGTGCGTAGTGCATCTGGGTGACGGTCCGGCCGGGGAGCGCCCGGCGGGGCCGACGTCGTTCACCCTGCCACTCCTGGCTCGCGGCACCGCGTCGCAGTGCGCCGCGTCCGTCGTCGGACAGTGCCCGGTCGCGGCCGTCGTACTCCTCGGTGTCTCCGCGGGCCACGACCCAGGGTTCGCGGGCCGGCGCCAGGCCGCGGACCGGGTCGGAGCCGGGGCCCTGCGTGCGGTAGACCCGGACCGGCTCGTTGGGGGCGCCGTCGGGCGACGGCGCCAGCGTGATCTCCGTGACCGGCACCCGGAGACCTGTGTCGTCCTGCGGCGTGCTGTACCCGCCGTCGTGCTCGTGGTCGCGCTCGTACTGGTACGCGAGCGTGCGGGACTGGGACTTCTCCATCATGAGACTCCTGCTTCCTACGCCGGTGTTAACCGGACAGGTTCAACGGTCCCGGGCCGTACAGCCCGATCTCAGCCCCTGCGTGAGGCACCCGTGGGATCGCCGCCGAGGTTAGCACTGTCCGGCACTTTCCTTCTCCCCCACCGCCGACCGTGATAAGCAAGGCCGGACGGCTCGCTCACCCCAGCAGGGAGCCGGGACTTGGAGGCTGGAATGCCGGTACGGAACAACCTGCGAACGAGGGCGTTCGCGTTGGCGGCTACGGGGGCGCTCGTGGTCCAGACTGGGATCGTGGCGGGTGCGATGTCGGCGGCGGGAGCTGAGGTGAGCCCTACGGCGTCGGACAACCAGATCACCCTGACCTCCTGGGACGGACGCCGGGAGCTGCTCCGGGGCGAGCGCGACGAGCTCCGGTTCGACGTGCACGGTGGGCTCTTCCTGGCCCGCGGCGGCGACCTCGTGGACTACACCGACCCGTTCGGCGACGGCACGCCCGTCACGTACGAGACCGGCACGTGGACCTCGCCGGTCGTCGAGGTCGGGTACCCGATCAAGCAGGCCGTTCCCTCCTGGAACGCGGACACCCCCACGGGCACCTGGGTCGAGGTGGAGTTCCGCGGCCGCAAGGCTGACGGGACCTGGACCAAGTGGTTCGTGATGGGCCGCTGGGCGTCGGGCGACGAGTTCGCGCCCGCTGACGGGCGCGTCGGCGACATCCACCGCACCTCCTTGAACGGCCAGGGCGACACCGACGCGGCCCTGTTCACCGACACGTTCGTCTCACGGGCCGGGTTCGAGCCGGACGCGTTCCAGACCCGGGCCCGGCTCTACCGGCCCGAGGGCGCCCGGACGTCGCCGCGCCTGGCGTCGGTGAGCACCATGACCAGCGAGAACCTGCCCGACGAGCACTACACGGGTACCAGCGACTTCACGCTCGGGCGCGAGGTGTCGCTCGACGTGCCGCAGTACAGCCAGAACATCCACCGCGGCGAGTACCCCGAGTTCGGGGGCGGCGGCCAGGTGTGGTGCTCGCCGACGTCGTCCACGATGGTCATCTACTCCTACGGACGCGAGGTGCCGGCCGAGGAGCTGGCGGACATCGTGGCCCCGAATGGTGACCCGCAGGTCGACTACGCCGCGATCAACACCTGGGACTACGCGTACGAGGGTGCCGGTAACTGGCCGTTCAACGCCGCCTACGCCAGCACGTTCGGGCTGAAGTCGTTCGTGACCCGGCTGCGCTCCCTCGCGGAGGCCGAGAGGTTCATCGAGGCGGGTATCCCGCTCACCTTCTCGATCAACTTCGACGAGGCGGAGATGCCCGAGGCCGGTTACAGCACCCCGGGGCACCTCGTCGTGCTGGTCGGGTTCACCGCGGACGGTGACCCGATCATCAACGACCCGAACAAGGCCAGCAACGAAGAGGTGCGACAGGTCTACACGCGCGAGAACTTCGAGCGTGTGTGGCAGACGTCGACCGACGGCGTCACGTACGTCTACCACCCGAAGCACGTGAGGCTGCCGGCCAACATGCCGGGCGTCACGCAGAACTGGTGACCCCAGGCCCCGCGAAGTAGAACCAGGGCGAGATAGAACTGCAGCGAAGTAGAACCCGAGCGCCAAGCCCTGGTTCTACTTCGCTGCAGTTCTATCTCGCCACAGTTCTATCTCGCCCTGGTTCTATCTCGGCGGGATCTGCTTCGGGGGCGAGGTGTATGTCGCCGACGTGTGGCCCTTCGCGGAGACTGTTACCTGGACGGTGAGCTCGGCGCCCTGGTCGAGGGCCGTCACCAGGTACCGGTCACCCTTCGCCCAGCGCACCGGCTCGCCGTCGCGCAGCCATCGGTACTCCACGTCCGCCTCGCCCGGGAGGTACGTGCCGGCGTCCGCGCGCAGGACCTTCCCCGGCTTGGCCCGGCCCTCGATGCTCGGCCCCGTCACGTCCGCCACCACGGGATCGTGGATCTCGACGTCGGCCGCGTTGACGAAGACGTACCGGTGCGCCAGCCAGAGCTGGTAGTAGACGTCGTCGCCGCGCACCACCGTGCGGTCGCCCGGACCCGTGCCGTCGAACGTGGTGGCTCGGTAGTAGTCGGACGCGACGTGGGCGTCGGCCACCGCGTAGGTCTGGCCCACCCCGACCGTGTACTCGATCGGGGTGACCGGCTGCACCGGGACGCCCGGGTACTTCGCGTAGGCCGCCGCCTCCGGGTAGGCCCTGCCGTAGACCGGCGCCGCGGCGTCGCCCGCCACCGTGACCGTCTTCGCCGTCGCCGGCACCACCACCGGGCGCTCTGCCGGGTTGTGCAGCCAGGCCAGCGAACCTGCCCACCACACACCCAGCCAGTCGCCCTCCACCTGGTCGACGACGAGCTTGTGCCCCGACTGCACGCGCGCGCTCACGTCGCTCGCGTACGTGGTCCCGTCCGACCCGTCCGGCATCCAGCCCGGGTCCTTCGCGAGCGGTGCGTCGGCCGACGGCGACTGGTGCAGGTACCGGAAGTTCGTCCCGGCGCCCGCTACGCACGCGCCCGAGCCCGGCGACGCCTCTTCGCAGCCCGTCACCGTGTTCGGGTTGTCGGCGTACCCGGTCCGCACCTCGACGACGTCGCCGGGCGCGACGTTCGTCGTCGTCTCCAGGTCGCCGCCGATCGGGGCACCGAGCAGCTCGAAGTAGTGGTCCCAGTCCCAGTAGGGGCCCGGGTCCCAGTGCACGCTCTTGGTGGACCCGGGCAGGGTGCCCGGCACCTGGTCGTGCCCGATGACGTGCGCCCGGTCGAGCGGGATGTCGTGCTCCGCCGCCAGGTGCCGGACCAGGTCCGCCGACGCCTGGTACATCGCCTCCGTGTACCAGGAACCCGTGCCCGCCCAGCCCTCGTGCTCCAGGCCTATCGAGTGCATGTTCAGGAACCAGTTGCCCGCGTGCCAGCCGACGTCGGCCGGGTCGAGGTGGTTCGCGACGTGCCCGTCCGAGGAGCGCAGCGTGTAGTTCCACGCCAGGTAGGTCGGGTCCTGCACCAGGTTGACCGAGGGCTGGTAGGCGGTCTCGGTGTCGTGGACCAGGATGTAGTCGAGCGACAGGCCGCCCGCGCCCGTGCGGTCGGCCTGGTCGTGGTTGCCGTAGTCCCCGGTGTTGTCCGGCAGGTCCGGGGATGCCTTCTCGTAGGGCGCGGGCAGCCACTCGCAGCCGAGCTCCTCGGGACAGTCGGTCTCCGGGTCGCTCGCGCTGGACGCCCGCGGCACGACGACGTCCCGGTTACCCGTGAGGATCACCGCACCGTCGGCAGGGGTGGTCGCACCCGCACCCTCCCTGAGGATTGTGTACACCCGTGTAGCGAAATCCTCGACGTCACTCATGCGGGACACTGCGTTCTCCCACTCCCCCAGGCTGTCCGAGGTCGTCCCGGCCGGGTCGACCTCGACGGCACCCTCGCGTATCGCCTGGGCCTGGTACGACGCGAGCAGGGCTGCACCGCCGCACACGTTGGCCTGCGACTCGGTCTTCAAGGCCTCCTCGCTGAGTCCGGTGAGGCCGGCCGCACGGACGATCTCGGGGGTGCCCTCGCGCGCCGGGCCCTTCTTGTCGTTGACGTCCGACAGCGGAAGGCCGTCGCCGTGCGCGTGACCGGGCCCGTGGTCACCCGCGAGGTTGAACACGCCGTAACCGCCGTCGGCGCTGGCCTGGCCGGTGTGCTGGTCCCAGCGCGACTCCATGTAGGACACGGCCTTGAGCAGGTCCCGCGGCACCCCGGTGGCCTCGGCCGCCGCCGAGAACGCCTCGTCGAGCGAGCCCGCGGCGAGGACTGCGTCGCACGCGACCACGCCGCCGTCGGGCGCAGCAGTCGGGGCCGCATCGGCCGCCGAGAGCGGTATGAGTGGAAGAAGCAGCCCGGCCGCTGCGGCCAGGGCTGTGGTGCGCCGTCGTGACGTCACGCGGAGTTCCTCTCGTCGGCCGTACATGGGGACGAGAGAATCACACCCGATCCGGGGGCGCATGAGAAGACCTGCGGGTTAAAAACCCGAGACCGGGACGCGGAGCGTCAGAGGCGGACGAGCACCTGGGTGCGGCCCAGGACCTTTGCCCCGTCGACCGTGACGGCGAGGTCCACGCGGACGGTGCCGGCCTCGGTGTCGATCACGCCGATGGTGCCCGTGACGTCGATCGACGCGCTGCCCGGGTTGGGCACCTCGACGGGCTTGGTGAACCTCGTCTGGTAGTCGACGACGGCCCCCGGGTCGCCCGCCCAGTCCGAGACCAGGCCGACGACGGTGCCCATCGTGAGCATGCCGTGCGCGATCACGCCGGGCAGGCCTGCGTCCACTGCGAACTTGTCGTTCCAGTGGATCGGGTTGAGGTCGCCGCTCGCACCCGCGTAGCGGACGAGGGCCGCGCGGTCGAAGGCGACCGTGCGCGTGCCGATCACGTCGCCCACTGCGAGGTCGGCGATGTCGGGGCGGCTCATGCGTCAGCCCCTCGGATCGCCAGCGTGGACGTGACGGTGGCGACGGGCTCGCCGAGGCTTTCGGCCTCGGGGGACGGCACCTCGATGCTCTCCGGGATCGCGTAGATCTCGCAGCGGGTGGTCACCATGCTGATGGCCCCGCGGGAGACGACCCGGTCCACGTGCAGCACCGTCGTCAGCTCGTCGCCTGCGACGATCGGGCGGTGGTGCGTGAAGCGCTCGTCCGCGTGCACCACACGGGAGAAGTCGATGTCGGCCTCGGGGTCGCTGATGTACTGCGACTCCGCGCGCTGCGCGACGACGACGGCGAACGTCGGCGGGGCGACCAGGTCCTGATAGCCAGAACCCCGCGCCGCCACGAGATCGTGGTGCGCGGGGTGCGTGGCACCGACGGCACTGGCGAACTCGCGGATCTTCTCGCGGCCTACGGAGTAGGGAGCGTTGGCCGGGTAGACCCGGCCCTCGAAGTCAGCGTTCGCCACGTCGGTGAGGTTGCTACCGAGACTCAGCGAGTCTCGCGGTGCGACGTGTGCTTGCCACAGCGCGGGCAGAACTTCGCCAGCTCCAGGCGGTCGGGGTCGTTACGACGGTTCTTCTTCGTGATGTAGTTCCGCTCCTTGCAGTCCACGCATGCGAGCGTGATCTTCGGGCGGACATCCGCACTCTTGCTTGCCATGGCTCTCACCTCCGCGCCTCGAGAGGGAGGCGCCATGTGTCTTCTCGTCGTCCGGCATAGGGACGCCGAACGGATGTACTTGCTTGGTAGCGAGGGCGGGGCTCGAACCCGCGACCTCACGATTATGAGTCGTGCGCTCTGACCAGCTGAGCTACCCCGCCGCGCGTGACTGAACGCGAGGCCGTCCGCCGTTGTTCCCTCCTCAGTATCACTGCTGAGAGAAACGGACGACCCCGCGTCGATCACAGAGCCCCGAAAGGGAATCGAACCCTTGACCTTCTCCTTACCATGGAGACGCTCTGCCGACTGAGCTATCGGGGCGGCGAGGAAGACTCTACATGCCCTCCGGCCTGGCGTGAAATCGAATCGGGTGTGAGTTGTGCCGCGTCGCCCAGGAGCCCTGGTGGCGCGCGCCCTGGACCGCCTTGAGCGGTTCACGGACGAGACACGGCAGGGGACCGAAGTCGGCCGGGAACGAGAACAGGGCGCCATCCCTGAGGATGACGCCCTGCTCGTCGCGGTGGCGGATGAGGGATTCGAACCCCCGTAGGCTGTGCCAGCTGATTTACAGTCAGCCCCCTTTGGCCGCTCGGGTAATCCGCCGCGAACGGGTCCAACCATAGCCCCCAACCGGCCGCCGCGAGAAATCGAAAAGAGGCCTCGGCCTGGTGACGCGCCCCACAGGGCTCGCCGTGATCCGGTCCGGCGCCCGGGACCTATCGTGACGGCGTGACACAACAACAAGATCGCTGGGGTCTGCCCCTCGGCGTCGGGGCCTACCTGGCCTGGGGCGGCATGCCGCTGTTCTTCCCGCTGCTGGAGCCGGCGGGTGCCCTGGAGATCGTGGCGCACCGCATCGTGTGGAGCCTGCTCTTCTGCCTGATCGCGCTCGCCGTGCTGCGCCAGCTGGGTGACTTCCGCACCGCCCTGCGTTCGCCGCGCATCCTGGGCACGTTCGCCGTCGCGGCGGTGCTGATCGTCGTCAACTGGGGCGTGTACGTGTACGCCGTGCTCAGCGACCGCGTGCTCGACGCCGCCCTGGGCTACTTCATCAACCCGATCGTCACGGTGCTGCTCGGCGTGCTGGTGCTCCGGGAACGGCTGCGGCCCGCGCAGTGGGTCGCGATCGGCTTCGGCGCCGCGTCGGTGGTCGTGCTGTCCACCGGGCTGGGCGGACTGCCCTGGATCTCGCTGTGCCTCGCGCTGTCGTTCGGCCTGTACGGGCTCGCGAAGAACCGGGTCGGGCGCACCGTCCAGGCACTGCCCGGACTGGCCGTCGAGACGGTGGTCGCGACGCCGTTCGCGCTCGCCTACCTCCTCTGGCTCGGCAGCTCCGGTACGTTCACCGGGCACGGCGCCGGCCACTCGCTGCTGCTCATGTCGACGGGCGTGATCACCGCCCTGCCCCTGCTCATGTTCAGCGCCGCGGCGCGGCGTCTCCCGCTGTCCGTGGTCGGGATGCTGCAGTACCTGGCTCCCGCCCTCCAGTTCCTGGTGGGGCTGCTCGTGTTCGGCGAGCACATGCCCGCCGCACGCTGGGCCGGGTTCGTGCTGGTGTGGGTGGCGCTGGCGCTGCTCACCGTGGACGGGATCCGGCAGGCTCGGCGGACGCCGCGGCCGGGGCTGGACTGATCCGGCCGGCCGTTGGTCGGGCTCGGCGGGGTCTCGACAAGCTCGACCAACGGGGCCCGACCGACGGGGCCCGACCAACGGGTGACTCGACGAACAGGGTCGCTCAGTAGCCGGTGCCGGCCACCTGGCGGGTCGTCACGTTGAGGCGGTTGTAGAGGTTGGTCACCCCGACGTAGAGCACGAGCGCCGCGAGCCCCTGCTCGTCGTAGTGCTCCGACGCACGCGCCCAGACGGCGTCGGGCACCGGGTCCGGGCTGTCGGCGAGGCGCGTCACGGCCTCGGCCAGTTCGAGCGCCGCGCACTCGGCGTCGGACAGGTAGGGCGACTCACGCCACGCGGAGACCGAGGCGAGTCGGTCCTCGGACTCGCCGGCCTTGCGCGCCTGCCGCATCCCGTAGTCGATGCACCAGCCGCACCCGTTGATCTGGCTGGCGCGGAGGTGCACCAGCTCGAGCGTGGTCGCCGGGACGCCCTGCCCGTGGACCAGCTGCCCCAGCGCGCCCAGGTGCTTCACCGCGCCCGGCACGAGCAGCGCCGGGCTCGTCATCCGGGAGGTCAGCGTCCGCAGGTGCGGGGTCGTGGACGCCTCGGGAACGAAGTCGTGCGTGGTGGTCTCGGTGGTCATCGTGGCCCTCTCGTCATGGCCGGGGTGCCGGCCGGTCACATCGGCGCCCTGCGCGCCGTCACACTCCTGACGACCCCGAGAACGAGGATGTGACGGATGAACCCCGACGAGCTCGCCACCGCCTTCGAGCAGCACCGGCCCCGCCTGCGCGCGGTCGCGTACCGGATGCTCGGCAATCCCGACGACGCTGACGACGCGCTGCAGGAGGCCTGGCTGCGGCTGAACCGCACCGGCGACGCCGAGATCGACAACCTCGCCGCCTGGCTGACCACCGTCACCGGCCGGATCTGCCTCGACATGCTGCGCTCCCGGTCGACCCGTCGCGAGGCACCGCTGCCGTCGGGCCTGCCCGACGACCCCGGGCCCGAGCTTCCCCACGACGACGCCCCCGACCCCGCGCAGGAGGCCGAGCTGGCCGACGTCGTCGGGCTGGCCATGCAGATCGTGCTGCAGAGCCTCGACCCGGCCGAACGCCTGGCGTTCGTGCTGCACGACCTGTTCGCCGTCCCCTACGAGCAGATCGCGCCGGTGCTGGGCCGCTCGGTCACAGCGTCACGCCAGCTCGCGAGCCGCGGACGGCGGCGGGTGCAGTCCGGTGCGGCGGCTCAGGACGCCACCGGGGCTGGGTCCGGCTCCCGGACCGCCGCCGAGACCCGGACCGACCGGCAGGTGGTCGAGGCGTTCCTCACGGCGTCCCGCACGGGTGACCTCGCGGGCCTCCTGGCCGTGCTCGCACCGGACGTGGTCCTGCGGGCCGACCAGACCGCCGTCGAGACGGCGGCGGCATCCGCCGACAAGGGCGCTCCCCTGCTGGCGCGTGAGGTGCGCGGGGCCGCGGCGGTCGCGGAGTCGTTCCGGGGACGGGCGGGAGGCGCCGTTCCCGCGCTCGTCGGCGGGTCCGTCGGGTTCACGTGGGCGCCGGGCGGCACGCCGCGCGCCGTGTTCGCGGTGGTCGTGCACGACGGGCGGATCGCCTCCGTCGACCTGGTGGGTGACCCGGCCGCCATCGCCGTGCTGGGTGTGGAGCTGCTGGGCTGACCGCCCGCGGGGCTGCGGCGATGGCCGTGTCGGTGGCGGATGGCAGGGTGTGCGCATGAACGCTCCTCGCACAGTGGTGGCCGGACCGGCGGCGTGGAACACGCTGGTCCGGCTCGATCAGCTGCCCGACCCCAGGCCGCACGCCGTGTTCGCGCGTGGCACGGTGCGGACGCTGGGCGGTACGAGCGCGGGCAAGGTCCTGCACCTCGCGGATCTGGGGATCGCGAGCACGCTCGCCACCGACGTCGGGACCGATCCGGAGGGTGACCTGATCCTCGCGGCGCTCGAACGTGCTCGGGGTGCCGAGGTCCTCGGCCGCCGCGTGGCCGGACCCTCGGAGCAGCACCTGAACCTGATGACCGACGCCGGCGAGCGCCTCTCGATCTACCTCGCCACGCCCGCGGCATCACCCGGGCCCGACGCGACGGCCGTGGCTCGCGTGTCCACCGCTGAGCACGTGGTGCTGGACCTGAGCGCCGTCGGGCTGAGCCTGCTACCCGCCGCCGTGGCGAGCGGGGCGACGCTCTGGACCGACCTGCACGACTACGACGGCGTGGCCGAGTTCCACCGGCCGTTCGCCGACGCGTGCTCGTACGTCTTCCTCAACGACGACGGCACGGAGGATCACCGGGCCCTGATGACGTCGCTGCTGGAGCGGGGGGCGAGCACGGTCGTGTGCACGCTCGGCGCACGCGGCGCCGTCGCGCGGACCGCCGAGGGCTGGTTCGAGTGCCCCGCCGAGCCCGTCGACGTCGTCGACACGAACGGTGCGGGCGACGCGTTCTTCGCCGGGTTCTTCGCCGCCCACGTCAGCGGCGCGGGCACCGCGGAATGCCTCAGGGCGGGCGCACGCCAGGCCACTCGCGCCCTGACCACTGCCCATCTCTCCCCGCTCCTCGACGAGCGACCTGTGTTGTGAGCGCGACCGGCGCGTTCGCGTAGGCGCATGGGCCGCGCTCACAACAAGAGCCCCTTCGGGGGTCAGCTCACCGCACGGAAGGTTGCGTCCGCGCGGCCGGTCGCGTCGGTGATCGTGTCGAGCCGGAGCACGTAGCCGTAGTGCCTGAGGTACCGGTCGGGGAAGTTGTAGGACTGGTACGACGTCCAGGAGGACGAGGCCAGCCCGGGGACGGCCCGGAAGCTGGCGTCGGACCGGAAGGTCGCCGTCCCGTCGTAGCGGGCCAGGGTGAGGTCGAGGTCCCAGTGCCGCAGGTAGTGGTCGGGGTGGTTCACGGACTGGAACGAGACGGTCCCGCTGCCGGCCAGGCCCGGGACGATCCGCCACTGGCCGTCCTGGGCGGGTGAGACGTTGGGGTCGATCCGCACGTCGTAGTTGGCGTGGCGCAGGTACCGGTCCTGGAAGTTGTAGGACTGGACGCGGCTGACCGCCGTGCTCGCCCAGCGGCCGAGAACCCGGCTCCGCTCGGCCGCGGTGATCTGCAGGATCGATCCGTGCCGCTTCCGCGTGCCGCCCAGGTTGTACGAGCTCACCGTCTGGAAGTTCTGCGTGCTGCCGAGGTTGGTCGAGCGGATCGGCATGTAGCCGCGGCTGGTCGCGTACTGGTCGAGCCACAGCGCCCAGGAGGTGCCGTTGTTGAATGGCATCCACATGGGGCCCTCGACGACGTTCCCGCCGCCGGTGCCGTTGGAGATGCCCATGTGGGACAGGTTCCCGATGGTGGTCCACGTGCCGAGGATCGAGTTGCTGCCCTCGATGGTGATGTGGCCGTCGGCGGACGCGCGGTAGTACCGGTAGCCGCCGACGCTCGTCGGGGACTCCACGATCTGGGTGTCGATGATGCCCTGCGTGCTGCTGGGCCGGTCGATGTAGAGCTGCGCGGTGCTGAAGGTCCGGAAGTCCCGCGTGCGCGAGTAGTAGATGCGGTGCTTGGTGACGCCGTCGCGGGGCGCGTTCGTCGCCCAGTAGACGACGTAGTCGCCGGTGGCGGGGTCGTAGATCGCCTCGGGCGCCCACGCGTTGCCCGCACCGGGGATCCCGCCCGCCACGTTGACGAGCCGGGGCTCCGACCAGTCCACCAGGTTGGTGGACTCCCAGACGACGAGCGACGTGCTGCCGCGGTTGGCGGCGTCCGACCAGGACGTCCCGCTCGCGATGCGCAGGTCGGTCGCGATGATCCAGTACCGGTCGCCCTGCGGTGAGCGGACGATCGCGGGGTCCCGGACGCCGCGGGTGCCGACCGTCGACACGACCACCGGTGCGCCGTTGTTCAGGTCGGACCAGTTCAGGCCGTCGGTGCTGTGGGCGAGGTAGATCTGCTCGCCGCTGGTGGACTCGCCGGTGAAGTGCGCCATCAGGTACCCGGTGAACGGGTCGAGGGCGGCCGCGCGCTGCGCCGTGGCGACGACCCACGTGCAGGTCAGCAGGGCCAGGACGGCGAGCATCGCGACGGTGGCGGTCATGCTGCGCCGCAGCGCGACGACGGGACTCGCTGGCGCGGTTTTTCGGGTGCTGCTCATGGTTCTCTCCTTTGAGGACCTTGCGGAAGACGGGCGACGGCGCCCGGCGTCGTGCACGAACGCCTGATGTTAGCGCTCACAACGGGCGTGCGGAAGGCGCTTCCCGACTCTTCCTGGAACGAGACGTGCAACCAAGGGTTGCGCGTCTCTGTTCGTCGACCTAGAGTCACATGCAACCAAAGGTTGCATTACTGACACTGGAGGAACTGAGATGGTCGACATCCTGCACCGGGTCGGCGCGCTGGCGCCGCTGGAGAAGGTCTACGAGGCGATCGCGACGCCCGACGGTGTCGCAAGCTGGTGGACGAAGGACACCACGGGCGAAGGGACGGTCGGCAGCACGCTGACGACGACCTTCAACGACGCCGCCGGGAAGCGGCTCGGCGCCTTCGAGCTCGAGATCACGGAGCTCGACCCGGCGGGGTCGGTGGACTGGCTGGTCACCGCCGGGCCGGACGAGTGGATCGGCACGCACATCCACTTCGACCTCAAGGAGGAGGACGGGTTCACGATCGTCCTGTTCGGCCACACCGGCTGGAAGGAGCCGGTCGAGTTCATGAACCACTGCAGCACCAAGTGGGCCACCTTCCTGATGAGCCTCAAGCGGTTCGTCGAGACCGGCACGGGTGAGCCGTCGCCGCACGACGTGCAGATCAGCAACTGGCACTGACAACGTGGTCTCCTTGCACCCGGACACGACGAGAGGCTGGTCGGCGATGGAGTACGGCACGATCGAGCGAGAGATCTACATCGAGGCCTCACCCGAGGTCGTCTTCGACGTGGTGAGCAACCCCGAGCACGTGCGGGAGTGGTGGTCCGACGAGGCGGAGTTCGGCCCCGAGCCTGGGAAGCCGGGCTGGGTCGGCTTCGGGGACCTCACCCAGGACGGCCACAGGGCTCAGCTCACGGTCGCCGACGCGGTGCCGTACACGCACTTCTCGTTCCGCTGGACCCACGAGGAGGGCGAGGTGGCCGCCCCGGGGAACTCGAACCTGGTCGTCTTCGAGCTGGTGCCCTCGGGCGGCGGCACCCTCCTGAAGTTCACCGAGAGCGGCTTCCGCGAGCGCGGCTGGGACGAGGCGAAGGCCGCCGCCGAGCACGCCGACCACAGCACCGGCTGGGACCACTTCCTGCCGAGGCTCGGCGCGTACGCCGCGACGGCGGGCGCGAGCACGTGAGCGTGGCGGTGGACGACGACCTCTGGTCGGCGATCGGCGACCCCACCCGTCGGCGCCTGATCGACCTGCTGCTGAGCGACGGCCACGGGACGGCGACGAGCCTGAGCGAGCGGCTGCCCGTGACCCGGCAGGCCGTGGCGAAACACCTTGGCGTGCTCGACCACGCCGGCCTGGTGCACGGCACCACGGCCGGCCGGGAGAAGCTGTACCGGGTCGACCAGGAGCAGCTCGCCCGCGCCGTCGGGCAGCTCATGGACGTCGGCACGGCCTGGGACGGCCGCCTCGGCCGCATCCGCCGGATCGCCGAACGCATCCAGCGCGAGGCAGGCGCGACGGCCGATACGGGGACCGGCGTGGAGCCGTCCCCCTGAGCCGAGCTCACCGACGCGGCCGGAGAGCTCCGTCCAGTGCGGACGCCAGCTCTTCGGCCACGCCGTCGGCGTCATGGTGCCCGACGACGGCGTCCGCGCTCGCCAGCACGTCGCGGTGGGCGTTCGCGACGGCGATGCCGCGGCCCGCCCAGGTGAGCATCGGCAGGTCGTTGGGCATGTCGCCGAACGCCCAGACGTCGGCGGCGTCGACGCCCAGCCGTGCGCACCAGCGGGCCAGCGCGGCGGCCTTGTCGACGCCGACCGGCATGAGCTCGGCCAGGCCGACGGCGCCCGAGTACGCGAGCTGCGCGTGCGGCCCGACGGCGCCCCGGACCGCGGCGAAGAACTGCTCCTGCGCGAGCCGGATCTCCTCCGGCGGGTCGAGGATGATCCCGGGCGGCGGGATGTAGGCGGGGTCGAGCGCGAGGATCTTGGACACCGGCCCCGGCGTGCCGACGGCGCGGAGCGTGTCCTCGACCGGAACGGACCAGAGCGCGGGGTCGAGCGCCGGCTCGCGGTTCGGGTAGTGCGGGTCGAACGCGACGCCGTCGGGCCGCTCGAAGGCGAGCGCCGCGTGCGGCAGTGCGGCCCGGATCCCGGTGACCACGGCACGCACCGCGTCGTCGTCGAACCCACAGGTGTCGAGGGTCTCGCCGGAGGCGAGGTCGAGCACGCAGGCCCCGCCGATGCAGATGACGCGGCCGTGGCCGCCCACGGCGTCGGCGAGGTGGGTGATCCAGCGCGGCGGGCGGGCGGTCACGAAGACCACCTCGACGCCGGCCGCGTCCAGGTCGGCGAGGACCTGCCGGGTGCGGTCGGAGACCTTGCCGTCGCTGCGCAGCAGCGTCCCGTCGAGATCGGTGGCGACCACGCGGGGCAGGCCTGTCGAGCTGATGTCCGTGCTGACCACCTCCTGGGGGAGACCATAGGTTAACGCCCTTGGCAGACCGGGCGGGATCGGGGCCGCCGTCAGGCGAACGCCAGCGCTGCCACCGACACGAGCGCCGACACGACGAGCAGGCAGAGGACGACACGCTCGTACCGCGCGCTGCCGAAGGCATGGAACGCCCTCGACCCCACCAGCTGGCCGAGCAGCGCGGCTCCGACGAGGGGAAGCCAGTACTCGTACGTCTCCCAGGTCCCGGCGAGCACCAGCGACGCGACGCTCAGCGGGAGGCGCACGAGCGAGACCGTGACGAGCGTGTCGCGCATCGCGTGCGGCTTCAGGTCCCGGTGGACCAGGTAGTAGACGCTCGGCGGACCGCCGAGCGAGGTCGAGGTGCTCAGCGCACCCGAGAGAAGTCCGGCGGGCACCGCCCATCCGGGCCGGACGGCGACGCCCCGCTCCCGCGAGCGCAGCCTCAGGACCACCGCGCCGATCACCACGCAGGCCACGAAGATCTGGAGGCCGGACGCCGGCAACCAGGCGAGCAGCCACGCGCCGGCCAGCATGCCCGGCACCGACCAGCCGGCCAGCGCCCACACCTCGCGGGCGACCGGGCGCGGCAGGCTGCGCCGCATCGCGAGGATCGCGACGTCGCAGACGGTGCCGGTGATGATGATCGTCGAGACCGCCTCCGCGCCCCCGATGGTCGCGGCGAGCAGCGGGGCGCTCAGCAGCGCGAACCCGAATCCTGACAGCGACTGCAGCGCGGCACTCACGAAGATCAGCCCGAAGAGCGCACCGACCAGTACTGCGCCGTCAGGGAGCACCGGCTCAGGCGGCGGCCGGTCCAGCGCCGGGCAGCCCCGCGGCGGGCAGGATGATCTTGTCGATCATGGATACCAGGAACTCGCGGTCGACAGGTTTGCCCAGCATGAGCACGCGGTAGGCGACCATCGCCGGAGAGATCATGCACAGCTGCTCGACGTCGACGTCCGCCGAGATCTCGCCGCGCTCGATCGCACGCCGGAAGAAGGTGCGGCTGATGGAGGCGCGCGGCTCGACGAGCGCATTCTGGGCGGCGGCGGCAAGCTCCGGACTGCGGGCGATCATCGACGCGATTCCGGCCATCACCTTGAGCTTGCGCTCGCTCTCGCGGATGGTCGGCGTCTTGATCATCGCGACGAGGTCGCCGCGGAGCGTGCCCGTATCCGGCAGTGCGTCGAGATCGATGTCACGCGACTTCATGCACACGACGGCGTCGAGCACGAGGTCGGCCTTGGACGGCCACCTGCGGTAGAGGGTCGCCTTTCCCGCCTTGGCCCGCGTGGCGACCATGTCGATGGTCATCCCGTCGTAGCCCGTCTCGGCCAGAACGTCGAGCGCGACCTCCAGGATCTCCGGATCGCGGGTGTGGTCCCTCTTGCGCCCGAGGCGCGGTTTCGCCTCGACATCCTCGATCTGCGTCATCGCAGCCGCCTCCTCTCTGTCCGACTCGACCTTACCGTCAGGTGAATTAATGAACCAGCCATATCCGGAACTGCTCGGTACCGTATATGGTGGCAGGCATGTCCGATACCTCAACACCCGCGACAACACCCGCGACCGACCGGCGGCGCTGGATCACGCTCGTCGTGGTCGGGCTCGCACAGCTCATGGTCGTGCTCGACGCGACAGTCGTGAACATCGCGCTCCCGTCGGCCCAGGCCGACCTCGGCTTCTCGGACGGTGAGCGCCAGTGGGTCATCACCGCCTACTCCCTCGCCTTCGCGAGCCTGCTCCTGCTCGGCGGGCGCCTCTCCGACCTCATCGGCCGCAAGCGCACCTTCGTCATCGGGCTCATCGGCTTCGCTGTCGCCTCGGCCCTTGGCGGTGCGGCAGGCTCGTTCGAGCTGCTGGTAGCCGCCCGCGCGCTGCAGGGCGTGTTCGGCGCGCTGCTCGCCCCCACCGCGCTCGCCGTGCTGACGACCACCTTCACCGTCCCGAAGGAACGCGCCCGCGCCTTCGGCGTCTTCGGCGCGATCGCCGGGGCCGGTGGTGCCGTCGGGCTGCTGCTCGGCGGTGTCCTGACGGAGACTCTCGACTGGCGCTGGAACCTCTACATCAACGTCTTCATCGCCGCGTTCGCCCTTGTCGGTGCGTTCGTCTTCATCCCGCGCGTCACGCGGACCGGCCCGCGGCCGAGGCTGGACGTCCCGGGCACGCTGCTCGTGTCGGGCGCGCTCTTCGGCCTCGTCTACGGCTTCTCGAACGCCGAGACCGGTGGCTGGGACGCGCCCCTGACCTGGGGCATGCTGGCGGGCGCTGCCGTGCTGCTGACCGCGTTCGTCGTCTGGCAGGCGCGGGCGACCCACCCGCTCCTGCCGCTCTCGATAGTCCTCGACCGGAACCGTGGCGCCGCGTACCTCTCGGTGCTGATCGCGGGCGCGGGGATGTTCGGCATCTTCCTCTTCGTCACCTACTACCTGCAGCTCACGCTCGGGTACTCACCGATCCAGACGGGCCTGTCGTTCCTGCCCATGATCGGGATGCTCGTGCTCGCCGCACAGCTCGGCACCAACCTGTTCGTGCCCCGGTTCGGCCCCAAGCTCATGGTGCCGGTCGGCATGACGCTGGGCGCGATCGGCATGGTCGACCTCACGTTCCTGGACGCCTCCAGCACGTACGTGCCGAACGTCCTCGCCCCGCTGATGATCATCGGCTTCGCGATGGGCACGATCATGCCCGCGTCGATGCAGACCGCCACGCTCGGGGTGGACCGGCAGTTCGCCGGCGTCGCGTCGGCGATGGTGAACACGAGCCAGCAGGTGGGTGGCTCGATCGGCACGGCGCTGCTCAACACGCTGGCCGCCACCGCCGCGGCCGACTACCTCGCGGCCCACGCACCCGTCACCGAGGCAGTCGGCGTGCAGGCGGCGATCACCAGCTACTCGACCGCGTACTGGTGGGGCGCCGGGTTCTTCGCCGTGGGCGCGGTGCTGTCGGCGCTGCTGTTCCGTCGCCGCGGCGACGGCCTGTCGCTCGCCCATGCCGCCGCCGAGCGGCCGCCGGCCGAGCGCGTACCGGAGCCGGTGGCCGCGAGCTGAGCAGGTCGCCGTCGTCTGAGCCCTCGCCGCGGCCCGAACCCGCGGCGAGGGCCCGGCACCAGGGATGCTCGATAACAGCGAAGTTCTGACCCGTACAGGAGCTCTGTCATGTCTGAGGCCACCGAAGCCGCGCAGCGCCTGATCGACGCGACCGTGAGCGATCTGGACGCGCTCGCCGACGTCTATGCGGACCGGGCCGTGATCGAGATGCCCTTCGCGGCTCCGCTCTTCCCGGTCATACGTGATGTCACGCGAGACGAGCTGCGCGCCGGATTCACCCGCCCGGGGAGGCCGCGCTACACGGGGGTGAGCGACGTTCGTATCCACGAGACCGCCGCGGTGAACACCGCCGTCCTGGAGTACCGGCTGCACGGCGTCACAGCTGAGGAAGAACGAGAGTTCACGCTCGACTACATCATGGTCATCACGACGCACGACGGCCAGATCGTGCACTCCCGCGACTACTCGAACCCTGTCCAGGCCGCGCAGGCCATGGGGATGACGGAGAAGCTGATCACGGCGCTGGGCTCCGCCGTCTGACACCTCCTCGCGCGGTCTCCCGTCAGCTGCGGACCCGGCGGTCGACGGCGATCCAGTTCGTCTCCCACGTCGTCCCGCCGTCGGCCGAGAACGCCTGCTCGAACCTCGCCACGTCCCGGCTCGGGCGGACGATGAGGAACCGCACCTTGATGGGGCGGCCGTCGAGCTGGTCATCGCCGTAGAACTCGCCGACGCCGTCGTGGAACCCGCCGTACACCGCCGGGGTGAGCAGGCCGTCACGGAGATTGACGAAGGTCAGGCTCCACCGCTGCGCCTGCGGCTCGTACAGTCGCAGATTGAGTCCTTCGATGCGGCCGTTCGGCCCCGACACGTCGAGCTCGACGACGTTGGCCCGCCGGTCCGCGAGCGGCCGCACCGTACTGGTGCCGGCGAACTCGAGCCACTGGTCCGGGGACTCCGAGAGCGGGTCGGCGAGGACCTGCACGGTGGTGCGCCAGGTGCCGATCTCCCAGTTGAAATCCCGTTGGCCGTCGGCGATCGTCGATGACTCGGGGGACGGTGCTGCGGTGCCGGATGCCGCCGTCGCGAGAAGCAGGAGGGCGGAGAGGCCCGCGGTCAGGATCCGGCGGTACGGAATCGGATATGGAATGGTCATGGTCCGACTATCGAGCGGAGCACTGCCGTGAACAAGAAGGCACCTGCGGGTAACCCCTCCCGGCCCAATCCGCTGCCCGGCTGCCCGATGGCGGCGGCTTTCGCCGCCATCGGCGGGAAGTGGAAGCTGACCCTGCTCTACTGGCTCGCCCACGGGGAGACCCACTTCGCCGGCCTGCGCCGCAGAGGTGCGCCGATCACACCGAAGGTGCTCGCCGAACAGCTGCGGGAGCTCGAGGCCGACGGGCTCGTCGAACGTGTGGTGACCGGACCGGTCCCCGCGCCCGTCATCTACCGGCTCACCCCGTACGGGGCCTCCGTCCTGCCCGTCGTCGAGGGGGTGCGGGTCTGGGGCGAGGCTCACCTGCGCCGCACCGAGGGCGAGACGGCGCTGGACCCGGCGCTGGGCTGCGCCGGCTCGATCGCGTAGGCGGAGTTGCATCTTCCGTAACGGCATGTGGTCCCGTGGACTCATGTCCCGCCCCACCGAGGAAGGCTCCTTGCCCATGTACTCGACCTTCATCCCGCCGCGTCAGGTCAAGATCGGTGACGCGGCGGCCTTCGTCGGCACCACACCGCGGGCTATCCGGCACTACCACGAGATCGGCCTGCTGCCCGAGCCCGAGCGGGGCGGTGACGACCGTCGCCGCTACGGCTACGAGGACATGATCCGGCTGCTGTGGATCCGCAGGATGGCCGACGCCGGGATCGCGCTGGACGACATCCGCGACGCCTTCGCCGACACTGCTTCTGCTGGAGCATCCTCTGTCGCGGACGCTTCTGCCGGTACCGACGGCGACCACGGGATCGCGGGCATCCTGGAACGGCTGGAGGAAACGCTCGTCGCCCAGGAAGCGGAGCTGCGGCGGCAGCGGACCGCCGTCCAACGCATGCGCACCGAGGGCAGCAGGATGGGCCTGCTCTCCGATTTCGTCACCAGCCGCCTCAAGAGCCTGCCCGAGGGTTCACTGCGCCAGGCGGACCTGGACAACATGCTGGTCATCGAGCGGATCTTCGGCCCGCTCGGCGCGGCAGTCAACGCCACCCGTTACATCGCCCTGGCCACTCACCCGGAGCTGCGCGAGGAGTCCGACCGGGTTGACGCCGCCGAGGAGGCGCTCGACGACACGGTCGCCGTCGACGACCCCCGCGTGGCGCAGGTCGCTGCCCAGCGGCACGCCTTCGAGAAGGCGCTCGAGGCCGTCATCGAGGATTCCGGCCTGGCGCAGGAGGACGATGCGCTCTTCGACGCCTGGGACGCCTTGCACCCACCTGCCCCTGATGAGGACGAGGTCGGCCCCCGGAGGGAACCGGGATCCATGAGCGCGTTCGAGGCTACCGGAAAGATGCCCTACGACTTCTCCCCGGCCCGCCTGCGCTGCATCCAGCTGGCCGGGGAACTCGCTGAGGCTTCTGTCGAGGTTCCCTAAGCCGAGGTTGTCGTGGCACCTCGGGGCAGACCGAACGGGCGGTCACCGGTGTTCCCCGGCAACCGCCCGTCAGCAACGGCAGTCGTCCGCTTGTCGGTCAGGGCTGGTCTCGACAAGCTCGACCAACGGATGAGCTCGACCCGCGGGCGAGGCTCGACCGGCGGTGAGTCGTCAGCGGTAGTTCGTGAACTGCAGCGCGAAGTCCAGGTCCGAGCCCTTCAGCAGTGCCATGACCTCCTGCAGGTCGTCGCGCGACTTGCTGGTCACGCGCACCTCATCACCCGTGATCTGCGTCTTCACGCCCTTGGGGCCCTCTTCGCGGATGATCTTGGTGACCTTCTTTGCGGACTCCCCCGCCAGCCCCTCCTTGAGGGTGGCCTCGAGGCGGTACTCCTTGCCCGACGGCCGGGGCTCCCGCTCACCGACGTCGAGCGCCTTGAGCGAGATGCCGCGCTTGATCAGCTTGATCTCGAAGACGTCCAGGGCCGCGAGCACACGCTCCGACGAGTTGGCGACGATCACGATGTTCTCGCCGCTCCAGGCGATCGAGGCGCCGACGTTCTTGAAGTCGTACCGCTGCGAGATCTCTTTGCCCGCCTGGTTCAGCGCGTTGTCGACCTCCTGGCGGTCGACCTTGCTGACGATGTCGAACGACGAGTCGGCCATGTGGTGCTCCTTCTATGTCATACCCGGGCGCCCCTGCACGGCCCAGTTGGATTCGGCACCACCGTATCCGCAGCCAGGGAGCGCGACGAACGCATTCCGTGGCAGCGGACGGGTGGTGTCAGAGCATTCCGGGCGGGGTGCCCCAGTCCGGGCCCGACGTCGGACCCCCGATACCGCCCTGGCCGTAACCACCCGACGGGCCGCCGGCCATGGCCTCGAGGCGACGGATCCGATCCGCCATCGGCGGGTGCGTGGCGAACAGGCGGCCGATCCCCGCGCCGCGGAAGGGGTTGGCGATCATCACGTGGGACACGTTGGTGAGCTCGCGGTCCTGCGGCAGCGGCGCACGCTGGGTGCCCTGCTCCAGCTTGGCCAGCGCCGAGGCCAGCGCTAGCGGGTCGCCCGTGAGTCGGGCGCCGTCCTCGTCGGCGTCGTACTCACGCGTGCGGGAGATGGCCATCTGGATGAGCATCGCGGCGATCGGCGCGAGCAGCGCCATCGCCAGCGCCGCGAGCGGGTTACCGCCCTCGCGGCGGTCGCCGCCGCCGAAGAACAGCAGGAACTGCGCCAGAGCCGTGATGAGCCCGGCCAGCGCGGACGCGACCGAAGCCGTGAGGATGTCGCGGTTGTATACGTGCATGAGCTCGTGCCCCAGGACGCCGCGCAGCTCGCGCTCGTTGAGCAGCTGGAGGATGCCCTCCGTGCAGCAGACCGCGGCATTCTGCGGGTTCCGCCCCGTGGCGAACGCGTTGGGCGCCTTGGTGGGCGAGATGTAGAGCCGGGGCATCGGCTGGCGCGCCGCCGTGGACAGCTCGCGCACTATGCGGTGCATCTCCGGCGCCTGCAGCTCCGTGACCGGGTAGGCACGCATCGCGCGGATCGCCAGCTTGTCGGAGTTCCAGTAGCCGTACGCGGTGGTGCCCAGACCGATGAGCACGAAGATCCACAGCATGCCGGAGCTGCGCCCGAAGAGCGCCCAGAGCCCGAGGATCACGGCCCACATGCCGCCGAACAGCGCGGCGGTCTTCAGCCCGTTGTAGTGCTTGTGCATCGCACTCCTTTCCTCCCAGCCGAACGTGCCGCGCCGGGCGCCGGTTCCCAAGGCAATGATCTCGCACGTCCGGTCCGCGACGTAGGTCCGCGAAGTAGAGCGCCTGTCCGGGTCTCCCCGGTGTCACCGGGAGAGTCGGACAGGCGCTCTACTTCGCGGACCTGGACCGTCAGGCCTGGGACCTGGCGATCGTCACCATCTCCTCGCGGGGGACGACCTTGACGCGCTCGCGACCCTCGGCCTCGCCGAGCGACCGCTCGTGCGCGTCCAGGAGCTCCCAGCCCGCCCACTCGACGTACTCGACGCCCTTGCCGGCGAGGAACTCCAGGACGGCCTCCGGCGCACCCTGCGGCGCGATCCGGCCGCCGTCCAGGTCGCCGGGCGCCTCGCCGTCGGCCACGCCGGTGACGTCCTCGACGAGGTGGCGGATGGTCTCCGACGCGTCGGACTTGGTGTGGCCGATGAGGCCCACCGGGCCGCGCTTGATCCAGCCCGTCGCGTAGACGCCGGGAACCTGGTTGCCGTCGATGTCGACGACCCGGCCCTCGCGGTTGGTGATGACGCCCTTGACGTCGTCGTACGGGATCTCCGGCAGCGACGAGCCGAAGTAGCCGACGGCGCGGTAGACGGCCTGGACCGGCCAGTCGATGAACTCGCCCGTGCCCTTGACGGTGCCGTCGCCCTGCAGCGCGGTGCGCTCGGTGCGGAACCCGACGACCTTGCCGTTCTCGCCGAGCACCTCGGCGGGAGCGTGCAGGAAGTGCAGGTGCAGCCGGCGCGACGCCGTGTTCTGCGCCGGGTCCTTGAGCGTCCAGTCGACCAGGGTCTTGACGACCTGCTTGGTCTGGTTCGACGAGTTGATGGCGGCCTCGGAGCCCTCGTCGAAGTCGAAGTCCTCCGGGTACACGACGATGTCGACGTCGGGCACGTGGCCGAGCTCACGCAGCTCGAGCGGCGAGAACTTGACCTGGGCCGGGCCGCGGCGCGCGAACACGTGCACGTCGGTGACCGGCGAGGACTTCAGGATCTCGTGCACGTTGGCCGGGATCTCGGTCGGCAGCAGGTCGTCCGCGTGCTTCGCCAGGATGCGCGCCACGTCGAGGGCGACGTTGCCGGCGCCGATCACCGCCACCTGCTCCGCCTCCAGCGGCCAGGTACGCGGCACGTCGGGGTGGCCGTCGTACCAGGACACGAAGTCGGCGGCACCGTAGGAGCCGTCGAGGTCGATGCCCGGGATGTTCAGCTCGGCGTCCTTGATCGAGCCCGTCGAGAAGATGACGGCGTCGTAGAACTGGCGCAGGTCCTCGAGCTTCACGTCCACGCCGTAGTCCACGTTGGCGATCAGGCGCACGTCACCACGGCTCAGCACCTTGTGGAGCGCGACGATGATCTGCTTGATGCGCGGGTGGTCCGGGGCCACGCCGTACCGCACCAGACCGAACGGCGCGGGAAGGCGCTCGAACAGGTCGATGCTCACGTCGAGGTCGGTCTTGGACAGGATGTCGCTCGCGTAGATGCCGGCAGGGCCGGCGCCGACGACGGCGACGCGCAGGGGTCGGGTGGTGCTCACGAAGGGGCGCCTTCCGGTCGAGAGGTCAGGAGGGAAGCGAAGGCCGCCCACGATTCTACCGACCGGGTAAGGCGCGCCTCACCCCCGCCCAGGGGTTGGACGGTGGCGTTCCTGTGAGGATCCGCACTCCGCAGGGGCTAGCGCCCCTGCTCGCGCTCGCGCTTGACCTTGTCTGCCCGACGGCGGAGCTCAGCCCTGCCGAGCGCGTTGTAGATGGCGTCGACCACCGCCATCGTGAGCGCGACCCCACCCAGGACACCGGCGAGCACCGCCACCGGGATGAGGCTCAGCACGCTGGAGAGAACGGCGACCACCACGAGCCCCAGGCCGATCCAAAGGCTCCACCTGCCGAGGCCGCTCATGCGGGAACCACCTCGGCGGGCAGCTCGCGCAGTCCGCGAGCGCTCACCTCTTGCAGCGAGTACGTCACGGGCTCCCCTGCCGGGTCGTGCTCCGTACCGCGCAGCACGTAGACACCGTGCGGCCCTGCGTAGACCGACGCGTTGAGCAGCTCGTCGCTCCCGCGGGCCACGCCCGACACGATGCTCACCGCCACGGCTTCCTTGAGCTGCGGCAGGCTCGGGACGGCCGCCTGGAACGCCTCGGCCGTGTAGCTCTTCGCGGCGGTGCCGAGCAGCGCCGTGCCCGTGGGGTCCAGGAACTTCTCGAACCGCTCGCCCAGCAGGGCCTCGGGATACACCGAGAAGACGTGGTGCCCCTGGCCGGAGATCTCCTCCTCGAGCACGACGTCCCGGCCTTCCTCGTGGTGCAGGTAGGCGAACAGCCAGTCCTTGCCGTTCGAGCTCGTCCGCTCGACCGAGAGGATCTTCCGGGCCGTGCGCCGGAGCACGAGAGGACCGGTGATGCCGGGATGCGCCTTGATCTTGGTGACCTTGGAGCCGCTCTCGTCCGTCTCGGCGGGCACGACCAGCTCCCGGGAGGCCATCGACCGGAGCGCCACCCGACCCATCAGAGACCGGTCGGCCTCACCCTGGGCGTCGATCCACGGGGTCGGCACCAGCTGCTCGTGCTCGGGTCCGTCGAGGATCGTCACCTCCTCGTCCGTGAGGATCACGATTCCAACGACCTCGCCGTCGCGCGCCTGCGCGAGAGTGACCCGCGCGGCCTCGACGTCGTCCGGCCCGAACTGCATCGGCTTCTGTTCGCTCATCAGAACAAGCCTCCCACAAAGTCGCCCACGGCTCCGGCAGCATCGCCGACCGCGTCACCGACGTCACTCGCCACGTCCTTGGTGCCCTCCCAGGCATCGCTCGCGAACTCGCCGACCTCCTTCACGCCGTCAGCAAGGTACGGCATCGGGTCGGAGGCGAACGCGGAGATCGTGTCCCAGTTGTCGTACACCAGGTTGCCCAGCGCCCAGGCGCCGGTGACGAGGCCGGCACCGACGGCGATACCGATGCCGACGGGGTTGGCGAACGCCGCGACACCCAGGAACATGCCGATCGTCGCGACGCCGCCGGCGACGCCGATTCCGCCCATCACCCGGTCGACGCCACCACGCCAGCCGTCGTACTGGGTGTTGAACATCTGGTCGATCCCGCCGATGATGCCGAGTGCGCCGCCGGCCGCACCCATGAACTTTCCGGCGGTGCCCAGCCGGCCGACGATACCCATGCCGTCGGCGAGCATCCCCTGCCGGATGAAGGTGGTCGCGGACGCCGCCGCGTCACCCGCCGTGTCCAGCGCGCGCGAGAGGTTGAGCAGGTTGCGGCCGTACTTGAAAGTCTGCCAGCCCGCCAGTCCCGTGGTGACGAGCCCGGCACCGGTCTCGATCACGTCGAAGATGCTGCCCGGCCGGTTGGACGCCCCCGCGACCTCGACGCCGCCACCAGGACCACCGCTGTACTCGTTCGACGTGGTCTCCTGCGCGTCGGCGTTGGAGCGCACCGTGAGGGCGGCGTCGCTGAGCGCGGCCGCCGCGTCCCTGAGCTTCATCAGGTGACTGCCGGTCCACTCCTGCCGAAAGCCGTCCGCGTCGGGACCGCTCCAGCCGTCCTGCTGCGGAGTCGCGGCCTCGACGGCCGTCGCGACGGTGTCGAGCGTCTCGCTCCCCTCGTCGAACTTGTCGGCAAGGAGACGCAGCGCCTCGATATCGGCGCCGAACATGCTCCCGCTCACGTGGTCCTCCTCGTGTTCCGCCACCGACAGGTTCGGATGGCCGCTCAACCCTTACTGATCAAGGGATGCGGGACCGGTACGGTCCCGCATCCCTTGACGTCGGCCCCCGCGTGTACGGGAACCCTCCTGCATGGAAGAGCTCGGGCTCGATCAGAGCGAGGCCGAGGTGCTCTCCTGGGTGTTGGCGTTGTTGTCCGCCGTGGTGCCGTAAGCCTCGAGCGCAGCGGCGATCTCGTTGAGCTTGGCGGCGTGGGTGCCGTCCCACTCCTCCTGGAACTGCGTGGCGTCCTGGCCGTTCCACTGGGTCTGGGACATCTGGCTCGTGATCGTCGTGACGACCTGACGCACGCCCTCGGCCTGCGTACGGAGCGTGTTGGCCAGGCTCCGTACTGCCTCTACGTCAAGACCGAAGACGTTGCCACCCTCTGCAACCATGTCATGCTCCTTTTTCTGTGGCCGTCCCCTCGGACAGCCTCCGTTTCTGCGACGTCACGAACTATTTCACGCTCCGTGACGCCGTGGAATGGGGAGTACTCCCCATGCCCCTCGTCACCCCGGTAGGGCGACGTGGATCTTGGTTGCCCGGCCTGCCGTGACGAGGAAGCCACGGCCCGGCGGGAAGTCCTTGCGACGGATCCGGCCCAGCGGCGTGTTCATGAGCGTCTCGCCGTCGGTGTCTCCGGGCGTGAGGAGCAGGCCGTTGCGGCCGGACTTGAAGGCCCCGGCCAGCGTGAACGCCTTGCTCCAGGTGGACGACTCCGACTCACCGATGACGAGCTGCTCCTTGCGGGTGGCCAGCTTGACGAAGGCCTCCATCGGCTTCTCCGCGGGCGTGCCCGTGAGCTCGGTGTAGTTCTCGATCATCACGGTGAGAGTACCTGGGGCGAGCCGATCGCTCTCGAGGGCCGTGGTGAGGTCCTTGAGGGACTCCACGATGTCCTCCGGGTTCGACGCGGTCACGTCCCACAGGTCCAGCGCGGACAGGCTCGAACGCCGTGACGACAGGTACACCAGACGTGTGCCGCCGTTCCGGCGCAGCGCGGTCGCGAGCGACACGAACGCCGTCGTGCGTCCGGCCCCGGGCGGGCCGGCCAGCATGAACGGGCCACGCATGGGCAGGCCGACCGGAGCGATGTCGAGGTCCCGCAGGCCGATCGTGGCCATGTCCCCCGTGCGCTGCGGCAGCTGGTCGAGCGTGAACGTGTCGGGCAGCCGCTCGACGCCGGGTGCCTGGGGCACACCGCCGACCGTGCGCATGGTCTGCTCCAGCCGGGCGAGCTCGCGCGACTGCACGGCCGCGTTGGAGTCACCACCGAGCACGGCGATCTGCGCCTCCTGGCCGTACATGATCGCCCGGCCGGGCGCCGACGCCGCCGTCAGGACGTCCTTCGGCGCGTTGAGCATCACGTAGTCGTCCTCCTTCGCCATCCGGTGGATGATCCGCTTCTGCACGGTGGAGGCCAGCGACGGCGGCACGGACACGGCGCGGTCGCCGCTCATGACGAGGTGGATGCCGACGGGCCGGCCGTCGGTCGCGAGCTGGGTGAAGGTCCCGAAGACCGAGAAACCACGTGCGCTGATGGTCTCGTAGGCCTCACGGAACGCTCCGATGCCGTCGACGAGCACGATGATGCGCGGCTCGTCGGGCTTGTTCGCCAGGCGCCGGTACTCGTCGATGGTCGACGCGCGCACGGCGGCGTAGCGGTCGGCGCGCTGGTCCAGCGTGTCGCGCAGCCTGCGCAGCAGCCGGGTCACCCGCTCCTCGTCGTCGCCGGCGATGATCGCGCCGACATGGGGCAGGTTCTCCAGCATCTGGAGACCACCGGAACCACAGTCGATCCCGTAGACCTGCACCGGGCCACCCCGGTGCGTCAGGCCCGCGGACACCGCGATGGTGCGCATCGTCGTGCTCTTGCCGGTGCCACCGGTGCCGTAGATCGCGAGGTTGCCGTCGGTGTCGGGCTCGTAGTGCACGGTCGGCTGGGCCTGCTGCGGCGGGTTGTCCAGCACGCCGAGGACCAGCTGGGAGTCGGTGCGCCGGTTGGGCAGCAGCGCCAGGTCGTACGTGGCCGCCAGCTCCTCCAGCCACGGCTTGCGGGGCGCCGGGACGCCCGCCTCGGCCGCGGCGCGGCGGATCGTCGAGACGACCCGGGCGATGTCGTTGGGTCCCGGGTCCTGCTCGTCGACGACCTCGGGGGCGGGCAGCTCCCAGCGCCTGCCGGTGCCGAAGTCCATCTCCTCGACGTCGAGCGAGGACCGCTCCGGCTGGTCGGTGGTCCACCCACCGGCATAACCGGTCTGGAACGTGGTCAGGCGGCCGGGACCGGTCTTCGCGGCGCCGCGGCCGGGGATCGACGGCGAGAAGTGCGCCGCCATCTCGTCACCGAGCACGTCCTTGGAGTCGTGCTCGTCGGCCATGCGCAGCGCGATGCGCAGGTTGGTGTTGGCGCGCAGGTTGTCCTTGATGACACCGGCGGGGCGCTGGGTCGCCAGGATCAGGTGCAGGCCGAGCGACCGGCCACGCTGGGCGACGTCGACGACGCCGTCCACGAACTCCGGGACCTCGCCGACCAGGGCGGCGAACTCGTCGACCACGATGATCAGGCTCGGCGGCGCCTCGGGGTCGCCCGTGCGCTCCAGGGACGCCAGGTCCTTGGCCTTCTTTCGGTTCAGCAGGTGCTCGCGGTAGTGCAGCTCGGCACGGAGCGAGGACAGCGCGCGGCGCACGAGGTGCGGCGACAGGTCGGTCACCAGGCCGACGGTGTGCGGCAGGTTGACGCAGTCGGCGAACGCGGCGCCGCCCTTGTAGTCCACGAACAGGAAGGTGACCCGGTCCGGGCTGTGCGCAGCGGCCATGCCGAGCACCCAGGACTGCAGGAACTCCGACTTTCCGGCACCGGTCGTACCGCCCACGAGGGCGTGCGGGCCCTGCGTGCGCAGGTCCAGGTGGAACGGCTCCACGCCGTTGTGCCCGATGAGGGCGCGCAGGTTGGTGGGAGTCTTGCGGCGCACCGGCGGGGACCCGTCGCGCGGGGTGAGGGAGAGGTTCTCCTTCCACCGCTCGATCACGCCGTTCGAGTCCCGGCCGAGCTCGGTGCCCGCGAGCGCCAGGTAGGAGACGGCGCGGGGCAGGTCGGACTCGTCGTCGGTGGGTGCGCCGACGTCGACCACCGGGGACAGGATCCTGGCCACCTCGCGCGCGGTGTGCAGGTCGGCGACGTCGCAGCGCACCGGGTAGGCCAGCTGGCCGTAGTGCACCTCGCCGGTCATGGCCCCGTTCTCCTGGGCGTTGGGGTCCAGCAGCACGAAGGTGCGGCAGGCGGCGGGAAGCTGCTCGACGGTGGGCGCGATCCACACGACGTGCACGCCTGCCGCGGCGCCGTGCTCGACGAGGCGCACGAGCCGGGAGCGCTCCACCGGCGCGTCGTCCTCCACGAGCACGACGACGGACGGCAGGACGGGCTTGGGCGGCTCGTCCGTGCGGTCCTTGTCCGCGTCCCGCGCCCCTACCAGGGGTGCCGGGCCGTCGAGGCTGACCCCGCGCGCCTCGACGAGTTCCTCGAGCCGCGTCAGCAGGGAGATGCCGGCGGCGGGGTCGTCGGCCAGGTGGTCGGACGCCCCGAGAGGGCTGTGGGGTGAGCCGGTGTGGGGCAACCACTCCAGCCACTCCCAGTCCTGACGCGACCGGGCGGACGTGAGCGCGGTGACGACGACCTCGGAGGGCGAGTGGAGCGCGACGAGCTGGAGCAGGACCGACCGGCCGACGGGCTCCACCACACCGCTGGGTCCGGCGATGCCGACGTTGCCGCCGAACCGGAACCCGGCACCCATGGGGACGTCGTGGATGGTCGCGCACCGGTCCTGGAGCTGCAGGATCTTCTCCCAGTGCTCGGGGATCGCGTCGTTCTCCCGGGGTTCGTCGAACGCGGTGCGCGCGGGCGCCGACCCGAGACCGAACCGCACGGTGAGGAACCCCTTGTGCTCCGGGCGGTGCGTCCACATGAGCCCGCCGAGGCGGCGGACGGCGTCGAGCGACTCCGCGAGCGACGGCGCCTCGGCGAGCCGGACCGCCCGTTCGACGGCGTGCGTGCGGTCGATGCGGTCCGCCGTGGCGGTCACCTGCTCCTCGAACTGGTCGGACGCCTTCTCGAACTCCTTGCGGGCGTTGACCTTCCGGTCGAAGTACATCCCGACCATCATCACCGGGCTCATGAACATGAACAGGAGCGAGATCGGGTTGCGGGTGAACGAGTACATGACCGCGCCCATCATCATCGGCGCGAGCATCATGAGCCACGGGAGACGCTGCGGCTGCGGCGGCCTCGGCGGCTTGGGCGCCTTGATCTTGATCTCGCCGAAGCGCGTGACCACGCGCGGGGACCGGTTGAACTCGACCACGGGGCTGGTCGGGGCGATGCTCGTGGAGCGGTGCAGGGCCACCACGGACAGCGTCGTCTCACCGATGGTCACGGTGTCCGACGACGTCAGCACGGCGCGCGTCATCCGCTTGCCGCCCATGACCAGGCCGTTGGCGGAGGCGAGGTCGTGCACCTCTATCGACTCGCCCACGATGATGCGGGCGTGCCGCTTGGAGACCTGCCCGTCCGAGAGCCGGATGTCCATGCCCCGGTCGCGGCCGATGTACGACGTGCCGACCGGCAGCGGGAACTCGCGTCCCGCGTCCGGTCCCTCCATGACGCGTAGCTGCGCCACCGCCGTACCGCGGTCCTGTCCAGGGTTCACGAACTGCTCGGAGACCCGGACTATCGACACCACGGAGCCCGACCGCAGGCCCGCCTGGACCAGGTCGTTCGTGGGGCTCAGTACCCGGCCGCTCGTGAAGCTGGTCGAGCCGTCGCCGACGATCTGCAGGGTGAGGTTCTCGGGTGCGGCAGCACCGCCCCGGGTGGGGTCGCCGGAGAAGAGGGCCTCGGCCACGTCCCGCACTGTGGCGGTGGCGTCGGCGGTGACCGCGACGTTTACTGCGGACTCGTCGGGTCTGTTCAGCGTCAGCTTGATGCGCACGTCAGGCGTCGTCCTTCAGGTCAAGGAGGGGTAGGTCTGCGGGGGTGACAAGGCGGGAGGCGACGGCGTACTCCACGAGCCGCGCGCGGCGGTTGGTGGCGAGCAGCCCCGGGCCGCCACGGAGCCCCTTCACGCCGATCCGGTCGAGCTTCTCGCAGACGTTGTCGAGCTTGCGGTTGAAGCGTGTGGTGGCCCAGCCCAGGCGGCGGGCCGCGTCCGCGCTGGACGGGATCTCGCTCAGGCCGGTGCCCTCCCGCCGCAGCATGGGCTCCGCGAGCACCACGATGAGCTGCTTCTGGCTGGTGGTGAAGCTGATGGCGCCGATGGTCGTGGCGCCGCTGTCGGGGTCCTCCGAGCGGACCTCGTGGTACGGGGCGTCGTTGAGCTGGGCCGTGATCTCGTAGGTGGTCGGCCCGGCCGTGAAGACGATGGAGGTGGTGGGAAACACCAGCGGCAGGCGATGCCCGGGCGGCAGCCACGACTGCACGCCGCCGCCCGAGTCGCACACGGTCGCCGAGATCAGTGACCCCACGTTGGAGAGCCACCAGATCTTGTCCTCGTGCGTCACCCGTAGGAACCGCCGGTGGAGATAGGGGTTGTCGTCGATCGCGAGCTCACCCTCGCGGCCGATGTCGAAGCCGTTCTCCGCCTGCGCGGGATCGAACCACTCGCCGCAGAACTCCAGCATGAGGTCGCCCACGTCTCCCCCTCTCCTCCTGGTTGGTCAGCCGGCCGGTCAGCCGGCCGGAACTCGTTCAGCCTGCTGAGGCGCAGGCCTGCTGGGGCTTCCCCGACTTTCCGGCGCGGTCCACGAAGACCTCGATACACGTCTCGCCCTCGGCACGGGGGACGGTCACGGACGTGCCCGTCTCGACGGGCTGGGGCGGGTTCGTCTCCGTGAGCGACAGCACGCGGTACCCGTACTTGTCGCCCTCGACGAGATCCTCCGGCGCCTTCCAGGTGAAGACGACCTCGTCGCCCACGAGCTTGCCCTTCAGGTCCTGGACCGGGGGCACGTAGCCGAGCAGGGCGTCGGGCGGCGGGTCGTTGCCGGCCTCCACGGTCGCCGTCTCCTCCGGATCCGGCTCGCCGGCGCTGCCGTTGAGGACCAGCGAGCCGACGACGACCGCCGCGACCAGGACCACCGCGCCGACGGCCAGCCAGATGAGCCCCGACCGTGACGGCGGGTCCTCCGGCTCGACCTCGGGCTCCTGGGCCGCCTGCGACTCGGGCAGCCGGGTGCGGTGGACGGTCTCCTCCACGGGCGGGGCTTCCCACCCGGGAGTCGCCACCGGCACGTCGAAGCCGGCAGGGACCGTCGTCCGCCGGCTCTCGGTGCCGCCCTGCTGCGGACCCCACCCGGAGGTCTCGCGCGCGGGCGGCGCGAAGGTGCCCGACGCCGTGCGCACGCCGCCGACCGACGGCGTCGCCGGTTCCGGCCGCTGCCCGGGGTCGATGGCCGTGACGTTCTTCAGCCGCGTACCGTCGTCGTCCTCTTCCTCCCCCGCGACCGCACCGGTCTCGTCCAGGAGGTCGATGGGCGTCATGTCGCGTGCCAGGCCCACCTGGACCTGCTGCAGCGCCCGCGCGAACGCGAGCACCGACGGGTACCGCGAGGAGGGCTGCTTCGCCATGGCGATGCGCAGCACCTGCTCCAGCGACGGCGGCACGTCGTTGCGCCCGATCGGCGGCAGCGGTGCCTGCTCGACGCGCGCCACCAGGTCTGCCGACGTGTTCGACCCGCCGGGCACCTCGAACGGCGTCCGGCCGGCCAGCAGCGTGTAGCAGGTGGCGGCCAGGGCCCACACGTCCGTCGTCTTCCCGGCGACCGGCGGGTCACCGAACGACTCCGGCGGCGACCACGGGATCGACATGCCCTCGGCGGCCGAGGCCTGCTCGAAGGTGGAGGAGATGCCGAAGTCCGTCAGCACCGGGTGCCCGAACTGCGTCACCAGGATGTTGGCGGGCTTCAGGTCACGGTGCAGGATCCCGAGCCGGTGCGCGGTCTCGACCGCACCGGCGATCTGGATGGTCGTGCGCAGCGCCTCGGCCAGCGAGAAGCGTTCCGAGCGGTACCGCGCGCCCAGGTTGGGGCGCGAGCAGTACTCCATGGCCAGGTAGGGGCGGCCGTCGTCGGCGACGCTCGCCTCGTACATCGTCACGATCGAGGGGTGGTTGCCCAGGATCGCCATCAGGTCGGCCTCGGAGTCGAACGCCACCCGCTGGGCGTCGCTCGCGTGCTCCTTGAGGAGCACCTTGACGGCGACCAGGCGCTTCGGGCGCTGCTGCTCGTACAGGAACACGTCCGAGAAGCCACCGGAACCGATCAGCTTCTTGTACTCGAACCCCGCGATGTGGGGCGGCGCCGACGGGGCGCGCTTGCTACTCACTTGTCTCCCTCTGGATATGGCATGGTCACCAGCTCGGCTGCGTGCGGAACCTGTACTGCGTGCGGAACGGTCACCAGATGCCCTCGAACGTCAGGGTGGCGCCGTCGCCGAGGTCCACCACGTCGCCCTCGACCACGATCACCTTCTCGTTCGGGTGCAACCGGCGGGGCGCCTGCCCCGCCCGCAACAGGGTCGTGCCGTTCGTCGTCGCGAGGTCCGCGACCAGCACGTGCCACTCCTCGAGGGTGATCTCGACGTGCGACCGCGAGATGTCCTGGTCGGGGCTCGCCACCGTGACCAGGCGCGGCGTGCGGTCCGCCGACGCGTTGTTGGTGCGCGGACGACGCCCGACGACCACCGGACGGTCCAGCTCGACCACCTGCGGACGGCCGGGAGCCTGCTGCACACCGCCCGTCACGATCATCTGCCCGAGCGCGGGACGGGGCACCAGCTGCGCGTCGCCGTCCAGGTCCGCGCCGCAGGTGCGGCAGCGGTCGGCGGTGGGCGGGTTGGGGTGACCCTGCGGGCACGGCAGCCCGAGGATCTGCTGGGCGCCCGGCAGGACCGCGGCGGAGAACTTCGGGACCGGGCTCGCGTCCTTGCGGAGCGCGGCGATGTCCACGGACATCATGGTCTCGCCGTCGTGGTCGGTGACCTCACCAGGGGCCTCCACCGCGGGCTCCCCCACCGAGGCGGCACGCTGCGCGGCACCGGGGGTGACGCCAGCGGGTGGCTCCGGCGCGAGCACCGGCGGCGTCCAGCTGCCGGGCACGCCGGAGATCAGCCCGTCGCCCGGATCGGCCGGCTCCGGAGCCACCGGCTCGGGTTCGGCGGGTGCGAGCGGCGGTGGCGGCACGGGTGCCGGGGCCTGCTCCACCTCGTGCTCCTCCTCGTCCTCACCCTGTCGCACCGCCGCGTCCTCGACCCGGCGCATCACCGTGTCACCGAAGAGGTGGCCGTAGTCGTCGTCCCCGCCGAACTGCGTGGACTCGTCGACCTCACCGCGGGCAGGGGCAGGCGCGTCGGGGCCGGGGACCACACCGAGCCCGAGCATCGGGACCGACTCCAGCACCGGCTCGGGCTCCTTCTCGACGGGCCCGACCGACGGGATCGGGGACGAGGGGACGGAGCCGCTCCCGATCACCGGCACGTCCAGCGCACCCGGCACTATGGTCTCGCCCGACACCTGCCGCTCGGTGCGGACCGGCGCGCTGCCGGCCCGGTTCGAGAAGCCCGGGAACGTGACGGCTCCCGGCTTCTCCTCCGCGGCAGGGGCGACCAGCGCGTCAGGGGCCGCCGGGGCGTCCACGAGCGTGCGGCGCAGGGAGCTCGCGCGCACCACCGCCGCCTGCACCGGGTACTCCGTGTCCGCCGGCGGCTCGTCGGTGGTGATCGCGAACGACATCGGGGCGTCCACGACCCGCTCGGACCAGGTGACGACGCCCGCACCCGTCACCTCGACGGGTGCGCCGCCGCCCTCGGCGGTCACGACGACCTTCACGCCGGTCCCGCGCACGGCGACGTGCGCCGCCGTCGCCGGGTCGCTGCCCGAGAGCGAGACCACGGCGAACGGGGGCGTCTCCGCCAGGCCGCCCGCGGCGAGCACGCCGAGGGTTGCGGCGACGCCGCCGTCCGCGCGCTCGAGGGCGGTCCAGAGAGCGTCGACGACGTCGGCGGACGCCGGGCCGGGCAGCACGACGACCGTGCCGTTCCGGACCACTGCTCGCGCGGAACCCTCGCTGTAGTGCACCGTCATGTCAGACCCCCTGGCTTCTTGCTTCGTGCTCTTCCCGCGGCAGGGTGTCCTCGTCGGGCTCCGTCCCCGGCCGTGGTGCTGTCGCGGACCCCAAGGTCTCGTGGTCCACGCCCGTCACGTCGATCACGACCACCGTGATGTTGTCCCGGCCCCCCGCCTGGATCGCGGCGTCCACCAGGAACGCAGCTGCGCGCTCCGGGTCTGGCTGCTCCAGCAGGATCGTAGTGATCTGGTCGTCCGTCAGCTCCCCCGTGAGCCCGTCCGAGCAGACCAGCACCCGGTCGTGCAGCGCCACCGGGATGTACCGGAAGTCCGCTCGTACCCCCTCCTGGGCACCGAGGGCCCGGGTGATCACGTTCCGCCGCGGGTGGCGGCGTGCCTCGTCCATCGTGATGGTGCCCGCGTCGACGAGTTCCTGCACCTCGGAGTGGTCGACGCTGACCTGCGCGAGCACGCCGCCCGACAGCATGTACGTGCGGGAGTCCCCGACGTTCACGAACAGCCAGTACGGCACGTCCTCGCGCTCGTCGACGAGGACGCCGGTGAGCGTGGTCCCCGGGGCGTTGCCCGAGTCGGTCTCGATCGCGCGGATGCGCTTCTGCGCCAGCTCGAGGTACGCCTCGACGAGCGCGGGCTCCACCTGGTCCACGTCGGCGAGCGCGCTGAGGGCGGCCAGCGCCTCCGCGCTCGCCACCTCCCCCGCCTCGTGGCCGCCCATGCCGTCGGCGACGAAGAACACGCGGCCCGTGGCCAGGTATCCGTCCTCGTTCAGGGTCCGGCGACGTCCCTGGTGCGAGGCAGCGCCCCAGACCGTCGTCAGCCCCTGATCGTGCTGCGTCATGCCTTCGGCTCGTCGGGGTGGACGACGATCCGGCGGTCACCCACGTGGATGGTCGAACCCATCGGCACGCGCACCCGCGCGCCGGGCTCCGCGACCTGCGGCGAGCGGCCCGGGGCCGACACGACGGTGCCGTTCGTGGAGCCGCGGTCGGTCAGCCAGAGCCCCGCGGGGTCGACACCCAGCTCGGCGTGGTTCTTCGACACCGACCGCGTCGGGTCGTCGACCCGGACGAGGATCGTCGGCGAACCGTCGGCGGCCTGCGGGTTGCGGCCCACCAGCGCGGGTCCGTCGATCACGTGCCGTGCTCCGGACTCGAGCTCCAGGACCACCGTCACGACCGCCGCGGGCACCAGGCTCGGCGCCTGCATCCGGGTGGCCTCCCACAGCTCCTCGGCCTGGGCGGGCGGCTGGGCCGCGCCGTCCCCCGGGAAGCTGACGGGGCGGGTGGGGCGGGACTCCGGGTGCTGCTGCGGCGGGAGCTCGTGCCGGACCGGAGGCGCGGCAGGCTGCTGCACGGGCGGCGCGGCGGCCTCCGGCTGGGCGGCCGGCCAGGTCTTGGACGGCCAGGCCGACTCCGGCGGCTGGACCTGCTGGACGGGCTGGGACTGGACCGGGTACGGCTGCTGGGCCTGGACCGGCTGGGGCTGCTGCGGCTGCTGCGGCTGAACCGGCTGCGGCTGCGCCGGGGGCGCGCCGGGCGCGCTCCCGGGTATGCCGGTGATGATGCCCCCGCCGGCCGGCGGCGCGGCAGGCGACTGCGGGAACGACCACGGGTCCGGGGCCGCGACGGGCGACGTGCCCGGGTGCTGCTGTGCCGCCGGCGTCAGCGGAGGCAGCTGCCGGGAGGTCTGCTGAACCGGGGCCGACGGCGTGGCCGTCCGCACCGCGGGCCGTCCCGGCGCGCGGGGGCCGGGGCCGACCGGGGCGAGCCCCGTCGTCACCGCGATCTTCGGCGCACGAAGGTCGAGCACCACGGAGCGGGCGATCTTGTCGTGCCAGCCCTGGACCTTGTCACCCTTGTCCCACAGGGGGGTCAGGTGCACGATGACCGGGCCGGCCAGCGGGATCATCGAGATGACACCGAGCATGAGCACCCGGATCAGCTCGCGGCCGAACCCGAGCGGCCCGCGGTCGTCGGCGGAGACCGTCCGCAGGCCCATCGCGGAGTTGCCGACCGTACGGCCGGTCCGTGACTCCCAGATCCACATGGAGAGCATGAACGCGAACGCCACCGCTCCAGCGATCAGGTAGAGCCGCATGAGCTGCGCGAGCATCTCTGCCGCCTGCTCCTGGGACACCACCACCAGGGGGTCCGGCCGCTCGATGGTCAGCAGACCGATGCCCGCGACGATCCCGCCGAGCACACCGGCGATCGCGCCGTCGATCAGCAGGGCAAGGAACCGCTTGCCGACCCGCGCGTAGGGCGCCTCGAGCTGCTGCTGCGGTGCCATGCCCGCGCTCGGGATCTGGGTGGCCGTGTACACCTCGACCTCCGTGGTGATCGGCGGCCGGCTCGTCACGAGCGGCACCCCTCCCGAGGCGCTGCCCTGCCGGGCCTGCGCGGCCGCGGCAGCCTGCTGTACCTGCCCGCGGGGAGTCTGCTGCGGCTCCGCCACGGGCAGGCCGGTGCGAGGGAACGCGCGCCCGCACGCGGCGCAGAAGGGCGCGCCCTCCTGCTGACTTACCCCGCACCCGGCACAGACCACGGCCGTCATCATTTCTCCTTCGTCGTGCCGGTCGCCCGGGCCACCGCCTGGGCCCGACGTCGTTCGGCGACACGTACCCAGATGGAGCGGAGCGACAGGGCCGCCCGCACCCGCTGTCGTGTGCTCACGGTGGAGCGTAGCCCGCCGACGAGCTCGTCGACCCCGGCCCAGAACGCCTCCACCTCGGCAGGCGTGGGCTCGTTGGTCCCGAACACCGTCTCGTCCGCGCGGTGCGCGAGCATGAGGGTCGACGGGACGGCGTGCGCTCCGGCGATGACGCCGGCGCTCTCGCGCCTGGTCGCCCCACGCGGCACGGACGTCCCGAGGTCGGTGACGACGTCGACGACCTCGTACCAGCCGCCACTGATCCGGTCGGCGGGCTGCTCGGCGTTGCGCCGCGCGGTCCGACGCCGGGCCTTGTAGGCGAGGATCGCGACGATCGGGCCCGCGATCACCAGGAGCGGGATGCCGACGGCCAGCAGGATCATGCCGAGCAGACCCCAGTCGAAGCCCTCGTTCTCGGCCTCTTCCTTGTCATCGTCCTCGACGCTTCCGGCCTTGGCGTGCTCCGGCTCCTCCGGCGGCTCCGGGTCCTGGAGCACCGGCGGCTTGGGCTCCTCCTTGCTCTCGGGCTGAGGCTGCATCTGCGGCTTCTCCTCGGGGACCGCGTCGATCGGCACCCAGCCGTACTCCTCGAACGGCACCTCGATCCAGGCGTGCACGTCGCTGCCGAGCACGGACCAGGGCTTGCCCTCCTCGTACTCGCTCTGCTTGTCCGGGTAGAAGCCCATGACGACGCGGGCCGGGATGCCTGCCTGCTGCGCCATGAGGGCGAGCGCCACGGCGAACTGCTCGTCGTCGCCCACCATCTCCTCCTCCGCGAGGAGCGTGTTGAGGCGCTCCGCGGAGTGCCCGGGGCGGGAGAGCGGCTCGCCCTCGAGCCCGCTGGACAGGAACCCGTCCGCCTGCAGCCCGTCCCGGATCCGGAACAGCTTGGTGGCCGCGTCGGTCTCGACGCCCGTGAACTGGGCGGTCTTCGCCGGCAGCTCCTGCGGCATCCCGCTGCCCTCGGTCTCCGGCATCTCGACGTCGAGCTTGATCTTGCTCTTCTTCAGCGTCTCCTCGCTCGGCTCCGGGGTCACCAGCGTGCTCAGGGTGTACGAGTCGCCGGGCCGGATACCCGCCGTGGTGATCGCCGTGTGCGTGTCCGAGTTGTAGTAGGAGCCCTCCGTCTGGGCCTGCGCGTTGGCGCCCTTCCAGCTGACGCCGGTGAGGCTGCCCACCTCGGGGACCCAGACGCCGCGGTACCCGGTGACGGTGATGTCTATCGACATCGGGTCGCCCGACGCGGTCGTGGCGATCTCGTCGCCGACGCGCGTGTAGAAGCCGGTCACTCCGCCGTCGCCGGACGCGTCGTAGACGACGCCGTCGTACCGGTCGAGCGTGGCGATCCTGATCCGGCCGTTCTCGGGAAGCTCGCTGATCGTGAACATCTCCTCGTCGCGAACCTCCTTCTTGTAGTGCCGGAAGCCGACGAGGGGGCTCGTGAACTCGTGGATGTCCAACGGCGGGACCACCGTCTCGCGGAGCACCGTGCGGTCCGGGTCCGGCATGAGGAGCGGCCCGGTGAAGCCGGCGGCGAGGGACGCGACGGCCAGGATCGTGGCGCCCGTACGGACCCGGTACCAGCGCAGCCTGCGCGTGGCCTCCTGGCTGGACTCCGTGCTGATCGAGTGCGTGCCGACCCGTGCCTCCATGACGCGCACCGCGCCCCAGAGGAGAGCCACGATGGTGATCACGAGGCCCTGCACCACCGGCAGCGCCTCGTCGACCGTGCCGAGCAGGATCACGCCGACGAAGCCGACCAGCACCGGGACCACTGCCCACACCGCATGCTTCGCGCGCCAGGCGATGGTGCCGGCGATCAGCGCGACGAGCAGCATGAGCAGGAAGGGGATGACCCCGAGATCGGGGAAGGACTGCATGGGCGGCGCGGTGGTGATGAACCGCTTCCAGCCCTCCACGGAGCCGAGCATCAGCTCACGCAGGGAGTCCAGGGACGGGACCACACCGGCGATGGCGGTGTGCGGTACCGCGAAGGCGGCGCCGAACAGGAAGTAGCCGACCACCGCGAGGGCGGTCACCACCACGGCGGGGAAGCGGCGCCAGGCGCCGACCCAGGCCACCGCGAGCCCGACGAAGACACCGCCGACGGCGGGCAGCAGGTAACCGAGCGAGCCCCAGACGGGACCGAACCCGACGATGACGGCACCGAACATCAGGCACAGTGCCGCGAGGTCGACCAGGGCGAACACGGTCAGCGCGCGAGGGCGGTCCGCCTCCTTGCGGCGCGTGGTGCCGCGGCCCGTGCCCGTCCGGAATCCGGTGCCGGTGTTGTACGGCGATCGGCCCCGGTCGGCGCCTGCGCCGACCGGGGCGTTCCCGCGGGTGTTCTCGTTGCTCATCCGTCGCTCATCTTCTTCAGCGCAAGGGGTAGGTCGGCGAGGCGGCCCAGCGTGAGCACGCCCATCTCGGCGATGGAGTGCCGGCCGAGGGACGCGCCAGGTACGCACTGGATGGCCATGACCTGCACCCCGGCGGGGACGCGTGCCGAGGCCGCGCGCAGCTCGGTGGGCGTCACCATGCTGCCGACGACGAACGCGATCACCGAGAAGTCGGTGGCGGCCATCCCGGCAGAACGGGCGAGGTCGACCAGCTTGGTCTTGCGGGACTCCAGCTCGATGCGGGACAGGTCGTCCATGAGCCGGGTGCGGTGGTCCCCGTGCAGGGTCGCCTCGTTGACGAGCACCGTCACGCCGCGGTCCTCCTTGATGGCCTGCAGGCCCAGGGAACCGCAGACGCTCACGGCGAGCTCGAACTCGTCCTCGTGCGCGTAGTCCTCGGCGCGCGTGGACAGCAGCACCGCGAGGTGCGATCGACGGGTCTCCTCGAAGACCCGGACCATGAGCTGGCCGGTACGCGCCGTCGTCTTCCAGTGGATGTGCCGCCGGTCGTCGCCGGCCACGTAGTCGCGCAGGGCGTGGAAGTTCACGTCCGAGCTCGTGATGTCGTTGGTGACGCGGCCCTCGAGGTCCTTGAGGAAGCCCGTCGACGAGCCCGTGAGGTTCTTGACGCGCGGGTGCACGAAGACCTCCTGCTCGTCCGTCCACGTCATCTCGCGGCGCAGCAGACCGAGCGGGTCGGCCCGCACGGACTTGACCGGACCCACGGTGATCACGCTGCGGCGCCGGGTCGGGATGGTGAAGATCTCCTCGTGCGTGCCGCCGCCCTTGAGGCGCGGCACGGGAAACGCGGCAGTGCCGGTACCCACCGGGAGCTCCATCACCGAGGGCAGCAGCGGACGGCTGGACGCGTTGCGCACGTCGAGGCGTCCGACGGCGCGGTCACCGACCGTCACCCGGGCCTGCGCGAGGTCGAGCACCACGTCGTACTTGAACCGGCCGAGCACGAACACGATCGCGCACACGAGCGTCACGCTGAGCAGCACCGCGGCGATCACCAGCTCGAGCCAGCCAAGCGTGAGGCCCGCGATCCAGGCGGCGACCGTCACGAGCGTCACCGCTATCCCGAACGTGCTGAACGTACGGCGGACGGGAGCGACCACTCGCCCCACCGCCGCCGCCCGGGAACGGGCAGCGGCGGCGAGGGTCACCCAGCCACGCCGGCCACGCTGCACCTGGGCGCGGCCGGCGGCGAGCAGGCCGCGCGGGGTCTCCTGCCGCTTCCCGTACGCGGGGCCTGGTGAGATGCCGGTCGCACTCATGCCGAGGCCCGCTCCTGCGGTGCCGCGACGTCGGCCATGATCCGGGAGAGCACGGCCTCGGGGCGTGCGCCCGCGAACTCGGCCTCCGGGTCGAGCACGAAGCGGTGGGCCCAGACCGGCTGGGCCAGCTCCTTGATGTCGTCCGGCAGCACGTAGTTGCGACCGTGCGCGGCGGCCCACACCTTGGCGCAGCGCACCAGGGCCAGCGCGCCACGGACGGAGACGCCGACACGCACCTCGTGCGCGTTGCGCGTCTCCTCGGCGAGGCGGGACACGTACTCGAGCACCGCGGTGTCGGTGTGCACGTTCGCGGCCAGGTCGGCCATCTCCGTGACGGCCTTGGTGGTGATGATGGGCTGCAGCGCGGTGCTGCGGTCCTTCAGCGCGGCACCCGACAGGATCTCCACCGTGGAGGCGTGGTCCGGGTAGCCCACCGAGGTCTTCATGAGGAAGCGGTCGAGCTGGGCCTCGGGCAGGCGGTAGGTACCGGCCTGCTCGATCGGGTTCTGGGTGGCGAGCACCATGAACGGGCGGCCGGTTCCGTGCGCGACGCCGTCGACGGTGACCCGGCCCTCCTCCATGACCTCGAGGAGCGCGGACTGCGTCTTCGGCGAGGCACGGTTGATCTCGTCCGCCAGGACGATCGAGGCGAAGATCGGACCAGGGTGGAAGTCGAACTTGTGGGTGTTCTGGTCGTAGATCGTCACACCCGTGACGTCCGACGGCAGCAGGTCCGGCGTGAACTGGATCCGGTTGTGCGTGCCCTGCACCGACGCCGCGATCGAGCGGGCGAGCATGGTCTTGCCGGTACCGGGGGCGTCCTCCAGCAGGAGGTGGCCCTCGGCGAGCATGCAGGTGAGTGCCAGACGCACCACCGGTGCCTTGCCCAGGACTGCCTGGCCTACGTTGCCGACGAGCCGCTCGAAGGTCTGGGCGAACCAGGCCGCCTGCTCGGGGGTCATCGTGGTCATCTCATGTTCCCTACTGCTCGTTGCTGCTCGTTCGCTGGGTGAATTCGCTGGGTGAAATTTAGTCGATCATCACGTGACCGGCCGCCGTCTGCGCGGCGGCCGGTCACGGTGGGGTCTACCAGTTGCGCCGCTCGTAGTCCCGCCCGTTGATCCGGACGCCGACCTCGGTGCCTGGGTACCCGTAGAAGCAGCTCAGCTGGGTGCTGCCGTTCCCGCTGAAGTTCATGCTGTAGGAGCGGTCGGGCGTCAGGATGTTGTGCCAGCCGGACTCGTCCGGGTTGGTGCCCGACATGCACTCCACGGAGTGGGTGCCGGCGGGGAAGTCCTGCCAGTTGATGACGAAGTAGGCGCACGACGAGTGCGAGCACTGGCCGTTGCTGACACCGGAGCCATGCGTGACCCAGGCCCTCGGGTCGGGCGCCGCGTCGGACCTGGCCTCCGCGCAGTTGCTCGCCGTCTGTCCCACTTCGTCGGTCACCTCGACGCACGCACGCTCGAGCTGGCTGTAGCCGGTCCCCGTCGTCGACTGGGTACCGCTCGTCGCGGTGCTGTTGATCGCGCCCGTGACCCGGACGGACCGGATGTCCCGGCCGTTGGTGCGCGTCCCGTCCCACGTGAACGTGACCTTTCGGTCGCCACCGGCCGCGCTGATCGTCGGCGGCGGCGGCGGGCCGTACGGGACGACCGCGTTGGACGCGGCCGACCAGTCCGAGCAGGTGTACGCGTTGCAGGCCTGCACCTGGAACGTGTACTCCGTCCCGTTGTTCAGGCCGGGGAACGTGGCGGACGTCGCGTTGCCCGCGTTCAACGTGTCGCCGTTGCTGGCTCGCACCACGTAGTACGGCCCCGTGCCGCGGAAGTCGCCGATAGCGCCCCAGCTGACGTTCGCCTGGCCGCTGGTGTTCGAGCCCAGCGCGGCGTTGGGCCGACCGGGAATGTCCGGGGTGCCGTACGGCACCTCCTCGTTCGAGAACGGGCTCGCGTCACCCTCACCGGCCTTGTTCGTCGCACGAACCCTGAAGGTGTACGTGGAACCGGTAGAGAGTTCCTCGACGGTCTGCGACGTATCGGTGGTATCGATCGACTTGACGAGCTGGCCGTTCGTGTAGACACCCAGCCAGTACTTGTCGATCGGGTCACCGTTGTTGGCGGGAGCCGTCCAGGTCACATGGATCTGGCCGCCGGCGGCGGTCTTCACCCGCTCCGCGTGGGGCGCGGCGGGCGCGTCCGGGGCCTTGGCCGGGGTCTCGGGCGCGGACGCCTCGGACCAGTCGGACGGGTCCGGAGCGTCGTTCTTGGCCTGGACCCGGACCGTGTAGGCGGTGCCGTTCTGCAGCCCGGTCCAGGTGACCTCACCGCCGGGCTGGCAGGACTTCTGCGTCACGCCGTTGGCCGGGGCCGGGCTGATCTCCAGGTTCACGCACTCGATCGGGGACCGGTCGGTGTAGGACCGGTTCTGCCACGTCACGATGAGGCTGCTGTCGCCGAACTCCAGCGACGGCGGCTCGGGCTTGTCCGGCTTCTCGTCCGGGCGTGCCTCACGCGAGGCGGGGGACGGGTCGGACTCCCCCACCTCGTTGGTGGCGGTGACCGTGAAGGTGTACTTCACGTTGTTCTTCAGCCCGTCGAACGTGCACGTCGTGGTGGCGCACTGGTGCTCCTGGCTGCCGTTGGCGGTCACGGTGTATCCCGTGATGTCGGCACCGTTGTTGTTGGGCTGGTCCCAGCTCAGCACCACCGTCTCGGAGCGCACCTCCTCGATCCGCGGCGCCCGGGGCGCCTCGGGCCGGCCGAGCACCGTCAGCTTCGCGATCCCGTCGACCTCACGGTCCGGGTCCTTCGTGGCGTCCTGGACGCGGTAGCGCACGGTCATGACGCCGGTGAAGTCCTTCCCCGGGGTGACCGTCAGCTGGTCGCCGCTGTAGGCCGCGGTGCCGTCCCCGACCTCGACGACCGGCACGCCCGACAGGGTGAGCTCCTTGTCGGGGAACGGGTTGGTGTCGTTCGCCAGCACCGGGATCGTCGTCTGCTTGCCCTGGTGGGCGTCCTCCACGACGTCCTGCGTCGTCTGGACCAGCTGGCGGGTCGACGCCACGACCTCGACGGTGAGCACTGCCTTCACCGGCGGGTTCTTGCCGTCCGAGACCGTCATGGGGAGCTCCTGCGCGGTGCCCTTCGACACCGACGGGTCCACCTGGGCCGAGACCGCACTGCCCGATACCGACGGCGAGATCCCGTTGCTGCCGGCGACCTTGAAGGTCAGCGTGTCCTTGTCCGGGTCCTTCACGTACCGCGACAGGTCGACCGAGCTCTCCTCGCCGGCCGCGACCTGGAGCACCGGTCGGCCGGTGATCTTCGGCGGCATGTTGGTCGAGGGCGTCACGTCGATCGGCAGGGTCAGCACGGCGACCAGGCCCTCGGCGTCGTCCGGCCCCTTGCCGTCGGTGACCTCGAAGCTGACCGACGCCGCGCCCGCGTAGTCCTTGGTCGACGTGTACACGATCGTGTCCTTGTCGGAGACCTGGGCCTTGCCCTCCAGCGCCTTGACGTTCTTCTCCTCGGTGATCCGCGGCTCGTGGTCGTCCCGGACCACCACGTAGTCGGCGAGGTCGATCGTGAGCGGCTCGCCGCTCGTGGCCTTCAGCGGCTCCAGGCCCGGCTTGAGGTGCGGCCGCAGCTGGTCGCCCGGTACGCGCACGAACGCCTTGGCGTCCAGGCCGTCCATGTCGGTCACGGTGTAGGTGATCACCTGGGCGCTCTGCGTGAGCTGCACCTCGATCGCGCCCTCTTCCGTGACGCGCACGCCCTCCAGGGACTCGTCGACCGTCACGTCCAGGTCCGCGCCGACGCCGTCCGGGTCCACGTCGTTCGCCCGCACGTCCACGGTCACGCTCGCGGAGCCCTTCACGTCGTCGGAGGTCACCACGTCGTCGTGCGCGATCGGGCGCAGCAGCGGCGCCTTGCTGTTCACGTTCACCGTGACGGAGCTGCCCGCCTTCGCCTTGAAGGTGTCCTGGATGGCGTAGTAGAAGGCGTGGGTGCCCTCCTCGTCGGGCGCGGTGACCACTACGTCGTCCTCCACCGCCTTGGGCTTCAGGTCGCCCGTGCTCTCGAAGCCCTTGGCCACGAGGCCGATCTCGTCACCGTCAGGATCGGTGTCGTTCTCGAGCGCCCGGACCGCGACGGTACGTCCCGGCCGCACGGTGGTCTCGTCGTCCGCGGCCTGCGGCGGCTGGTTGGTCGCGGGCTTCGGCACGATGCCGACGCGCACCAGGCCCTTGCCGACCGCACCACGGGTGTCGGTGACCTCGTAGCTGAAGGTGTCCAGCCCGGTGGCGTCCTCTGCCGCCGTGTAGTCGACGAAGCCGTCGACGATCCGCGCTGTGCCCTTGCCCGCCGCGGCGGAGATGGAGCTCAGCGTGACGTAGTCGCCGTCGGGGTCGCTGCCGTCGAGCTGCAGCGGGATACGGGTGGTGCCACCGCTGAGCACACGCGCCGTGATGTCGGGCAGCTGCGGGGCAGCGTTCTCCGGCTTGTCCAGCACCACGATGGTGATCTGCGCCGAGTCCTTCTGCCCGTTCGAGTCCACCACCTCGTAGACGGCGTGGTAGGTGCCCGCCTTCTGGCCGGCCCGGAACCGCACGGTGTCCTCCGAGGCGAACGCCTCGCCCGCGGACGCAGGCGGCGTCTCCTTCAGCTCGTCGGCGAGCGTCAGCTCCAGGCCGTCCGGGTGGGTGTCGTTCTTCAGCACCGGGATGGTGACCACGTCACCGGCCTGCACGGTCGCGTCGTCCGGTCCCGCCTCCGGCGGCCGGAGCTGGTCGGGCGCCGGGATGGGCACCACACGCACCTGGCCCGTGGTGGTCCCCGACCCGTTCGCGACGGTGTAGTCGAACGTCTGCGGGCTGTCGAGCCGCTTGATCTCGGAGATCTTCAGGATCTGGTGGTTGAGCACCGCGACCTTGACCGGGGCGTTGTCCGGCACGTCGACCCCCTGCACCACGAGCACTCCGCCCGCGGGGTCGGTGTCGTTGGCGAGCACGTCGACGAGCGCCGTACCGCCGGTCGGGAGCAGCACCTGGTCCGTGACGGCCACGGGTGCACGCTCGTCCTCCGGCGGGTCCTCGACGTCGACGCGGACCAGCCCCATCACGGGCTCAGGACCGTCGGTGATCTGGTAGGTCACGTCGTACGAGCCGGGCTCGTCGCTCTCGAAGCGGAACACGCCGGCGGCGTAGTTGGGCGTGATCGTCGCGCCCTTGGTCTCGGCGACGCTCGTCAGGCGCAGCTTGTCGCCGTTCGGGTCGCTGTCGTTCTTCAGCGGCTCCACCGTGACGGGCTCGCCGGTGAGCACCGTCACGTGGTCCTGCACCGGTACGGGGGGCACGTTGCTCGCGACGACCTGGATGAGCAGCTTGCCCTGGAAGGGCTGGCCACCCGAGTCCGACACCGTGATGTCCACGACCTTACGGCCGGTCGCGGAACCGCCGTCGCGGAACTCGACGGTGCCGTCCGGGCGGGACCGCACCTCGTCCAGGGGGTCGGCGGTGGCGGCGCTGGACAGGAACAGGTCGTCGCCGTCCGGGTCCTTGAAGTACGGCAGCACCTTGATGCTGGCCAGGCCGTCCTGACCCACCGTGAGCACGGGCTCACCCATCTGCTCCGGCGGGTTGTTCTCCTCCAGCGGCACCACGCGGACGTCCACCGACGCCTGTGCCTTGCCGTTGCGCCCGTCGTTGACCTCGTACTTGAAGCTCGTGGTCCCTGACGCGTCGGCGGGCACGTCGGCCTGCAGGGCCGCGCCGTCGAGCACGCGGTCGACACCGACGGGGCCCTCCGGCTTGCTGATGACCGACACCGTCATCACGTCGCCGTCGGGGTCCGAGTCGTTGCCCAGCACGTTGAGCACCGTGGTGCGGCCGGGCCGCACGCCGATCGAGTCGTCCTTGGCCTTGGGCGGCCGGTTCTCCTGCTTGCGGTCCGCGACGAAGTTGTCGACCAGCTGCGGCGTGGCCTCCTCGGACTCCGTCTTCTTGCCCTCGCCGTCCTCGGGCATGACGATGTCCCAGTCGTTGACCTTCTCGAACAGGTCAGCGGCCATCCACAGGGAGCCGCCCGCGATGTCGTTCAGCACGATGACGTCGCGGTTCACGCGGTAGACCAGGCTGGTGCCGACGGCCACACCCTCGAGCACCTGGTCGACGTCGTTGTCGGTGCCGGCGCAGTCCCGGATGACCTGGCCGGAGTCCCAGGCGCCGTAGGTGCACCCCTCGAGCTGCACGGGCGCGGACGGCGCGCCCTGCGCCGCGCGCGTCGTCGCGTCGCCGCCGCCGAGGGGCTGCGTGACGAGGCCGTTCGGGGTGGCCAGCACCACGTTGTCGGTCTTCGCGGAGGGCTGCTGGAGCTTGCCCTCGGCGCCGTCCTCGACCTTGACCGTCTCACCGCCCGGCAGCACGAGGTTTCCGCTCGACTGGTCGAGCACCACCGGTTCGTGGCCGACGGCGGAGACCTCCACCTTGGCGTCGCGCCCGACCGGGAGGCTGGACTCCTCGCCCTCCTCGGGCACACCCTGCCCGCTGGTGGGGACGGTGTAGAGCTTGGCGTCGGCCGGCACCGCGAGGAACACGGTGCCTTCCTTGCCCACCGCGAGCTTGCCGCCCTTGCCCACCTTGAGCGTCGGCTTGAGCTTCTTCTCGTCGTAACCGACGGCGCCGTCGAACGGGAGGACCCAGAGCTTGCCCTCCTCCTCGTCGTACACCGCGGTGGTGGCGCCGCCCGAGGCGACCTGCGCGCCGGCCGGCAGCTCCATCGAGCCGTCCAGGATGAGCTGCGCCGGGTTGACGGGGCTGGCGGACGAGTCGCTCGCGCTGTCCAGGAGCACGCGCTGCGCGTCCTGCTCCACGTCGAAGCTCGCCGCGTTGGCCAGCAGGACGCCGTCCAGGGCCTTCGCGTCGTAGTTGAACCGGCCGAGCTGGCCGGACGACGTCTGGGTCACCCAGACGCCGGAGTCGTTGAGCTGGACGTCGGCGGTGGCCTCGCCGTCGTAGAGGAGCGCGAAGCCGAGGAGCCCGCCGGCGAAGAGGGTCACCACGCCGACCGACGCGGCTGACCTGCGGTTTTCGTACACGCGTGAGGCAAAGCTCATGCGTCCTCCTCTTTCATCACTCCAGCGAAGTCTTGTCCGCCCGGATAGCACACAGGCACAACGCAAGCACCCTACCGGGGTGGTGGGTGAATCGGCGTTGATTTTCGGTGGGCAGGACTACCCATACGACCCGCCCAGATTGTACGAGTCTGTCTGCTACATGTCAGGACTATTGCGCTCTGCACGAAGAGTGACCATGCAGTTGCTGCCGGACCAGGCGCGATCCTGGCAGCAACTGCATGGCCACTTTCGGGCTGGAGCGAAACTCCTTGTCAGACCGCCCGGTCCGCCAGCACCTGGGCGAACTGCTCCAGGGACTCCTTGACCGGGCCCTCCGGCAGCGGCGCCAGCTCGGCCGAGGCGGCACGCGCCCACTGGACCGCGAGGTCCCGCGTCTGCGCCAGGACGGCGTGCGCGCGCAGGCGTTCGAGCGCGGTGCTCAGCGCCTCGTCGGACGACAGGTCGCCGTCGAGCGTGGCGAGCAGGTCCCGGTCCTCGGAGGTGGCGGCGTCCGACGCGACGTGCTGGCGCAGCAGCAGCACGGGCATGGTCGGCACGTGCTCGCGCAGGTCGGTCCCCGGCGTCTTGCCGGAGGTCTCGCCGGACGAGGCGACGTCGAGCACGTCGTCGGCGAGCTGGAAGGCGACGCCCACCTTCTCGCCGTACGCGCCCACCGCCTCGATCTGCTCCTTCGGCGCCCCGGCGATCATCGCGCCGAGGCGGGCCGACGCCGACAGCAGCGACGCCGTCTTGTCCGACAGCACCTGGAGGTAGTGGGCCACCTCGTCCTCGCCGTCGTCGGGGCCCATCGTCTCGTGCAGCTGGCCCAGGCACATCCGCTCGAACGTCCTGGACTGCAGGATCACTGCCTCGGGGCCCAGCTCCGCGACGCGCGCGGAGGCCCGCGCGAACAGCATGTCGCCCACCAGGATCGCCACCGAGTTGCCCCACACCATGTGGGCCGACGGCGCCCCGCGCCGCATCGGCGCGGAGTCCATGACGTCGTCGTGGTACAGCGAGGCGACCTGCGTCAGCTCGACCACGACCGCCGCGTCGACGACGCCGGGCGCGGCGCCGTCGCCCAGCTCACCCGTCAGCAGGGTGAGCAGGGGACGGAACCGCTTGCCGCCCGCGTCGATGAGGTGCCGCGAGGCGCCGTCGGCCAGCTTGTCCGCGCTGGCGACGGCCTCCAGGAGCGCGTCGTCGACCCCCGTCAGCCGCTCCGCGAGGCGGGATGCCAGCTCCGGGTCGGAGATCGGCAGGCCGAGCGCGGTCGGATCGGGCAGGTTCGACGGAGCGGCCGGAGAAGCCGACGCGGAGGTACCCGACGTCGTCTGGGGCGGCAGCGGTGCGGAGGTCACGGCACGAACTTACTTGCCTGTTCCACCAGAGAGAGAACCGGGGACGGGAAAACGCCGAGAATCACTGTCGCGATCGCGCACACGGCGATGGCCACGGCGGCCGGGCCACGGGACCGGACCACCGTCACCACGACGCGCTGCGCGGTCGTGACCTGGACCTTGGTCAGGGTGGCCGCCGTGGTTCCGCCGGTCACCGCGCTGCCGCTGGTCGAGACCTCGGCCTCGCCCGGCTCGGCTCCCGCCGCGGTCTCGACGAGGGCGACCTGCGACTCCGCGGGCTCGTCCTCCGCCCGCTGGAACACCATGACGACCAGGAGCCGCAGGTAGAACGCGACCGCGACCACGGACGCGAGCACACCGAGCACCGCGAGCCACCACAGGCCGCCGGCCGTCGCACCGGTGAACGCGCCGAACTTGGCGATGAACCCGGCGGTGAGCGGGATGCCCGCCATCGACAGCAGGAACAGCGCGAAGGCGGCGGTGAGCCACGGGGCCTTGCGGCCCAGCCCAGCCCACTGCGCGAGCTCCGTCGCCTCGCCGAGCACCACGCCGTCGTCGCCGACCGGGCCGTTTTCCTCCTCACCCGTACCTGGGGTGATCCGCCGCTCCCGCACCAGCGTGACCACGCCGAAGGCGCCGATCGTGGCGATGCCGTACGCGAGCAGGTAGAACAGCGTGGACGACTGCACCTGCGGGTTGAAGCCCGCGATGCCGACCAGCAGGAAGCCCGCGTGGGCGATCGACGAGTAGGCCAGCAGGCGCTTGACGTCGGTCTGGACGGACCCGATGACCGTACCGACGGCCATCGTGAGGACCGCGACCACGACGATCACGATCTGCACCTGCCGCACGATCTCCGGGTTGACGGCGCCCACGCCGATCGTGATGCGGTACAGCACCTCGACGAGTGCCGCGACGGCCGCGACCTTGGTGCACGCGGCCATGAAGCCCGTGATCGGGGTGGGTGCACCGGTGTAGACGTCGGGCGTCCACGCGTGGAACGGCACGGCGCCGACCTTGAACAGCAGACCGACCACGACGAGCAGGACGCCGGCGACGAGGAGCACGCTCATCCCCTCGAGCGGCAGGCCACCCTGCTGAACCCGCTGCGCGATCTCCAGGAGCCGCACCGTGCCGGCGAACCCGTAGATCAGCGCGACGCCGAAGATGAACAGCGCCGAGGCGAACGCGCCCAGCAGGAAGTACTTGGCCGCCGCCTCCTGCGACAGGAGCCGACGCCGGCGCGCCGTCGCGCACAGGACGTACAGCGGGAGCGACAGCACCTCCAGCGCGATGAACATGACGATCAGGTCGTCGGTGGAGGCGAAGAGCATCATGCCGCCCGTCGCGAACAGCAGCAGCGGGTAGATCTCGGTCTGCTCCAGGCCCGACCGGCGGGCCAGGTCCTCGTACGAGGTGCCGGGCACCGCCGAGGCCGCGGGCGCGAACGCGTCCTGCCCGGTGGCCGTACGGTCGGCCACGACGAGCACGCCGAGGAAGGCCAGCACGGCGATGATGCCCTGCGCGCCCAGCGCGAACGGCGTCAGCGTCAGGCTGCCGCCCACCACCTGGACGGGCTGGACCACGATCTGCGGCCACAGCACCGCGATGAACGCGAACCCGCCGGCCAGCGCGGCGAGGGTCAGCACTATCTGGGTCACGCGGCGGGCCCTGGCAGGCACGAACGCCTCGATGAGCACGCCGACCACGCCCGCACCCAGCACCACGATCAGCGGTGCGAGGGCGAGCCAGTCGATCTCGGGTGCCACGAACTCGGACTCGATCACTGGTCGCTCCCCATCTGCGTGGCGGCATCCGCCGGTTGGACCGCCGTGACCGACTGCTCGGCCGGCGCGTTCACGTAGGTCAGGGCCAGGCCCGGGACAAGGCCGAGCACCAGCAGTCCGACGACGAGCGGTGCCGCGACGATGCGCTCACGCGTCCCGAGGTCGGGCAGGGCCTCGAGCCCCGCGGCCGGTGCTCCCGTGAAGATCTTCTGGTACGTCAGCAGGACGTAGACCGCCGCCAGCACGACGCCGGGGATGGCCGCGATCGCCCAGGCCGCCGAGCCGGCGGGCGAGCCGCCGAACGCGCCGATCAGCACCATGATCTCGCTGACGAACGTCGCCAGGCCGGGCAGCGACAGCGTCGCGAGCCCTGCCACCAGGAACGTCCCGGCGAGGACCGGCGTGACCGACCGCAGCCCGCGGTAGTCGGTGATCTTCTGCGACTTCTCCGGGTGCCTGGACACGAGGAACCCGGCCACCAAGAACAGCGCGCCGGTGGCCAGGCCGTGGTTGAGCATCATGAAGCTCGACCCGGCGGTGCCCAGCGGCGTGAAGGTGAAGATGCCCAGGATGATGAACCCGAAGTGGCTCACCGACGTCCAGCCGACCAGCCGCAGCAGGTCGGTCTGCATGATCGCCATGATCGCGCCGTAGAGCACGGAGATCACGGCGAGCGCGATCACCAGCGGCGCGGCCCAGCGGGACGCCGCCGGGAACAGCGGCAGGCACAGGGTCAGCATCCCGAAGGTGCCGACCTTGTCCAGGACGCAGATCAGGAGGGTGGACGTGCCAGGGGTGGCGTTCCCCGCGACGTCGGGCAGCCAGCTGTGCACCGGGACCATGGGGGCCTTGATCGCGAAGGCGATGAAGAACCCGATGAAGATGAGGCGCTCGGCCACCGGGTCCATCTCGAGGCCGGTCAGGTTGGCCGTGAGGAACGCGTCGGTGGCACGCAGACCCGTCTCGGGGTCCGGCGGGACCTGGAAGTACAGCGCGATCACCGCGGCGAGCATGATGAGCCCGCCGCCCAGGCTGAACATCAGGAACTTGACGGCCGCCTTGCGCCGTCCGGTGCCCTGGCCGAACCCGCCGATCAGGAAGTACGCCGGGATCAGCATGGCCTCGAACAGCACGTAGAACAGGAACACGTCACGGGCGCAGAACACCGCGACCATGAACGCCTCGAGCAGCAGCACGAGGCCGACGAACCTGCGCAGGCGCACCTCGTCGCGCCCCTGCTCCTTCCAGGCGGCGAGCAGCACCAGCGGCACCAGCACCACCGCCAGCGCGACGAGCAGCAGGCCGACGCCGTCGACGGCCACGGCGTACGAGACGCCGATCTGCGGGATCCACGGGTAGGTCGCGCCGAGCTGGTGCTCGGCGGCGGCGCCCGGGTCGAAGGCGACGAACGTGCCGACGAGCAGGGCCACCTCGACCAGCGAGAACACGAGCGCGATCGGCCGCGCAAGGCCGACCCCCGCGCTCGCCGGGCCCGTGCGGGAGCGGCCGAGCGCGCTGAGACCCACCAGGGCCGCGCCGACCAGCGGCCACGCGATGAGCGCGGTCAGCCAGGGAAACATCTCTCCTCCGATCACTGGGCACCACCGAGGCCGGACACGAGCCAGGCGACGGCGGCGATCACGAGGACGCCGCCCGCCATGCCCGCCGCGTACGAGCGGACGTAGCCGCTCTGCGCCTTCCGGAACACCGCGCCGAACCACGACACGGTCTGGGGCAGGATGCTCCAGCCGCGGTCGACGACGTCACGGTCGCCCACCTGGACCAGGCGGGCCACCCCGTGCGCCGGCTTCAGCACCAGCGTCTCGTTGGCGGCGTCCTGGTACAGGTCCCTGCGGGCCGCCCGGGTCAGGAAGGATCCGCGCGGCGCCTCCTCCGGCACGAGGGAGACCGCGTACATCCGGAACGCCAGCAGCGCCCCGAGCACCACTACCGTCAGGGTGGCCCCGATGATCACGGGCACCGGGAGCACCGGCTCGTGGTGCTCCGCGTGCCCGACCACCGGCTCCAGCCAGGTGACGAACGTGCCGCCGATGCCGAGCACCAGGCCCAGCGCGGCCGAGCCGACGCCGAGGAACACCAGGGGCCACCACATCAGCGGCGAGCCCTCGTGCGGGTGCTGGTTCTCGGTCCAGCGCGGACGGCGTCCGCCGAACGTCATGAAGAACAGGCGGGTCATGTAGAACGCGGTGATCGCGGCGCCGAGCACCGCCACCGAGCCGAACACCCAGGCCCGCCACGGCTGGCCCTCGACGGGCATGAAGGCCGCCTCGATGATCCCGTCCTTCGACCAGAAGCCGGAGAACGGCGGGATACCGAGGATCGCGAGCCAGCCGAGCCCCATGGTGATCCACGTGATCGGCATGAACCGCGACAGCCCGCCGAAGCGCCGCATGTCGGTCTGGTCCCCCATCGCGTGCATCACGGAGCCGGCGCCGAGGAACAGCCCCGCCTTGAAGAAGCCGTGCGTGAGGAGGTGGAAGATCGCGAACGCGTACCCGGCCGGGCCGAGGCCCGCCGCGAGCATCATGTAGCCGATCTGGGACATCGTGGAGGCGGCCAGCGCCTTCTTGATGTCGTCCTTCGCCGTACCCACCACGGCACCGAACAGCAGGGTCACCGCACCGACGAGCACCACGACGAGCTGCGCCGTAGGCGCGGCCTCGAGGATCGGGCCGGAGCGCACCATGAGGTAGACGCCGGCCGTGACCATCGTCGCGGCGTGGATGAGCGCGGACACCGGCGTCGGGCCAGCCATCGCGTCACCCAGCCAGGCCTGCAGCGGGAACTGCGCCGACTTGCCGCACGCGGCGAGCAGGAGGCACAGGCCGATGGCGGTGGCCGTGCCCTGGGAGAGCGAGCCGACGGCGTCGTCGGACAGGGTGGTCCCGAAGTCCAGCGCACCGGTGTTCGCGAACAGCAGCGCCATGGCGGCGATGAGCCCCATGTCGCCGATCCGGTTCATGACGAACGCCTTCTTCGCGGCCACCGCGTTCTCCCGGGCGGAGGGCCGCCCCGTGTCCCAGAACCCGATGAGCAGGTAGGACGCGAGACCCACGCCCTCCCAGCCCACGAAGAGCAGGAGGTAGGAGTCGGCGAGGACCAGCGTCAGCATGGCCGCGACGAACAGGTTCAGGTAGGCGAAGAACCGGCGCCGGTGCGGGTCGTGGTCCATGTACGCCACGGAGTAGATGTGGATGAGCGTGCCCACGAAGGTCACGAGCATCACGAAGGTCATGGACAGCGGGTCCAGCCGGATGCCGAGGTCCACGTCGAGGCCACCCGCGGACAACCATGTCCACAGGTGGTGGTCGACGGAGCGCTCCTCGGGGAGCGTGCCGATCATGCGGAACATCAGGATGATGCCGATGACCCCGGAGGCGGCCGAGGCCAGCACCCCGAGCCAGTGGCCCCAGCGGTCGGTGGCCTTGCCACCCAGGAGGAGGATCGCCGCGCCGATCAGCGGGATGCCGACCAGCCAGGGGGCGAGCCCGATCACGTCGTTCACGTGTCTACCCTTCAGCCCTTGAGCAGGTTGACGTCGTCGACCGAGGCCGAGCGGCGGGTACGGAATATCGTCACGATGATGGCGAGGCCCACGACGACCTCGGCCGCGGCGACGACCATGACGAAGAAGGCGAGCACCTGGCCCGTCAGGTCGCCGTGCAGCCTGGCGAAGGTGACGAACGCGAGGTTCGTCGCGTTGAGCATGAGCTCCACGCCCATGAACACGACTATCGCGTTGCGGCGCAGCAGCACGGTCGTCGCCCCGATGGCGAAGAGCACGGCGGCCAGGACCACGTAGTTGGTGATGTCCATCAGGCGTCCCTCTCCGACTCGGTGGTCGCGCTCGCGGTCGTCCCGCTCGTCGAGCCCGACTTCTCACGGGCCGACGTCGAGACCACCACCGCGGGGCCGTGCGGCGCCGGCCGCTCCTGCCCGCGGATGCGCAGCACGCGCGACACCGACTGCGGCACCTGCTCGCCGTCCGGGCCGAGCGCGGGCGTGTCCATGGCGTTCGACCGGGCGTAGACGCCGGGCGGCGGCAGCGGGGTGAGGACCACGCCGTCGGGCAGCGCCTTGATCCGGGACTCGGCGACCGAGGCCTGCGTCTGCTTCGGCGTGAGCCGGCGCCGGTGCGTCAGCACCAGCGCGCCGACCGCCGCGGTCACGAGCAGGACGCCCACCGCCTCCATGGCCAGCACGTAGTTCCCGAACAGCACGCGCGCCAGCGCCTGCGGGTTGGCGACCCCACCCGGGTCGCCGCCGTTCAGGCCGACGGCGGGCGGGAACGCCGCGTTCGCGACGACACCGCCGAGGACCGCCGCGAGGCCGATGCCGATGAGCAGGCCGATCCAGCGCTGCCCCCGGATGGTCTCCGTGAGCGAGTCGGACGCGTCGACGCCGACGAGCATCAGCACGAACAGGAACAGCATCATCACGGCGCCCGTGTACACCACCACCTGGACGACGCCGAGGAACGGCGCCTCCTGCGCGATGTACAGGATCGCCATGCTGACCATGACGAACACGAGGCACATCGCCGCGTGCACGGCCCGCTTCACGAACAGCAGGCCGAGGGCGGCGAGGACCATGAGGGGCGCGATCGCCCAGAAGAGGACCGTCTCGCCGCCCGAGATCTCGAGGCCGGTGGGGGTCACGCGGTCACCCCGTTCCGCACGGAACCGACGGCCGCAGCACCGGCGGACTTCTCGGCCGCGCCGGGACCCTCGTCGGGGCGCAGCTCGTGCTGCCTCGGCGTGGGCGCCGGGGCCTTGCCCGAGGCCACCGCCTCGGCGGCGTCCAGCGTCGGGTCGTCCGGCCGCTGCTCGCGGACCCAGTCGACCTGCGTCGCCGTCGGGCCCAGGACGTCACCGCTGTAGTAGTTCGTGTCCGTGGTGCCCTCGACCATCGGGTGCGGCGCGGCCAGCATGCCCTCGGAGAGCGGGGCCAGGAGGTCCTGCTTCTCGAAGATCATGCCGGCGCGCGTCTTGCCCGCCAGCTCGAAGTCGTTGGTCATCGTCAGCGCACGTGTGGGGCAGGCCTCGATGCACAGCCCGCAGAAGATACAGCGCAGGTAGTTGATCTGGTAGACGGCGCCGTACCGCTCGCCGGGGCTCATGTGGGCCCCGTGGGAGTCGTCCGCGTTGACGTCCAGGCCCGCGTTCTGCGGCAGGGCCGCGTTGGACGCGCCCTCCACGTAGATCGCGTCCGCCGGGCACGCCCACGCGCACAGCTCGCAGCCGATGCACTTCTCCAGCCCGTCGGCGTACCGGTTGAGCTGGTGCCTGCCGTGGAACCGGCGCTGCGGGGCCACCTTCTCGCGCGGGTACTGCTCAGTGACCGTGGGCTTGAACATCGACGACAGCGTCACGCCGAAGCCCGCGACCGGGGCGAACATCTCCCCGATGGGCCCCGGCTGGGGACGCAGGGGCTGATACTCCTGGTGCTCACTCACCGTGGACCTCCTTTCCGAACCGCTTGGACGGGGGCAGCTTCTCGCCGGGCAGCGGCGGCACCGGGAACCCGCCGGCGAAGGCGTCGACAGGCTCCTTGTCCGCGCCGCCCTTGCCGGCGCCCGGTGGCGCCTCCTTCTTCTCCGGCCAGAACCACATGACCGCTATGAAGACGACGGCGCCCCCGACGATCCATGGGATGAAGTCCAGGAAGGTGACGCCCTGGATGCGCTGCAGCCACTGCACGACGGAGAGCACGACGACCCAGCCCAGTGCGACCGGGATGAGGACCTTCCAGCCGAACACCATGAACTGGTCGTAGCGCAGGCGCAGCAGCGTGCCGCGCACCCACACGAAGAAGAACATGACCGCCCAGAGCTTCACGAGGAACCAGAGGATGGGCAGCCAGCCCTCGTTCAGGGCGCCACCCAGGAAGCCGTCGGGCACCGGCGCGCGCCAGCCGCCGAGGAAGAGCGTCACGCAGACCGCCGAGACGTTGAGCATGTTGATGTACTCCGCAAGGAAGAACCAGGCGAACTTCATCGACGAGTACTCGGTCATGTAGCCCGAGACCAGCTCGCCCTCGGCCTCGGGGAGGTCGAACGGCAGCCGGTTGGTCTCGCCGATCATCGAGATCACGTAGATCACGAACGCGGGCGCCAGCGGGATGAACCACCAGATCTGCGCCTGGCTGGACACGATCTCCGAGGTCGACATCGACCCCGCCATGATGAACACGCTCACGAGCGACAGGCCCATCGCGAGCTCGTAGCTGATCACCTGGGCCGTCGAGCGCACGGCGCCGAGCAGCGGGTACGTGGAGCCGGAGGCCCAGCCGCCCAGCACGATGCCGTAGACGCCGAGCGACGCGGCGGCCAGCACGTACAGCACCGCGACGGGGAAGTCGGTGAGCTGCGCCGGGGTGGTCCAGTCGGTCCAGAAGAACGACACGCTGGGCCCGAACGGGATGACGGCGAACACCAGCAGCGAGCAGAACACCGAGATCATCGGCGCCAGCAGGTACACGAACCGGTCGGCCCGCGTGACCGTCATGTCCTCCTTGAGCAGGAGCTTCATGGCGTCCGCGAGCGACTGCAGCAGGCCGAACGGCCCGTGCCAGTTGGGGCCGGGGCGCACCTGCATGCGTGCGACGACCTTGCGCTCGAACCAGATGGCGAAGAGCACGCTGGTCAGCAGGAACACCACGATCAGCACGGCCTTCACGATGGAAGCCCAGATGGTCTCCTGCGAGAAGTCGGCGCTCACGCCGGGTGCGGCCGCGGCCAGTAGCACGGGGTTCATCGGGCCGTTCCTTCCGAGCGATCTGCGACGGCGCCGGCCACCGCGACCGTGACGAGGTCGCCGGCCGACGCGCCGAGCGTGTCGTGCACGCGGCAGGCGGCACTGTTGAGCGGCAGCCACACGACGCCGTCGACCATCCCGTCGGTGACCACCGCGGGCACCTCGACGGCGCCGCGCTTCGTGCTGACGGCGACCCGGTCGCCGTCGGCCACACCGAAGCCCGCGGCGGTGGCGGCGGACATGCGGGCGACCGCCTGCTTGGCCGTGCCCGCGAGGAACTGCTCACCGTCCTGGCCGCGGCCCACGTCGAGCTGGAGCCGCCAGGTGGCGAGCACCGCCTGCCCGAAGCCGACGGCGGGCGGTGCGGCCGGCGCGCCGCCCTGGACCGTCAGGCGGTCGCCGGTCCAGGCGCTGTGCTGCGTCATGGCGATGGAGAGGTGGGCCTCGGCCGGCGAGGCCGCCTGCAGGTCCACGCCCAGGTGCTGGGCCAGCACGTGCAGCACGCGGTGGTCGGGCAGGGCGCTCGACTCGAGCGCGGCGCCGAAGGACCGCACGCGGCCCTCCCAGTTCCAGTACGAGCCCGCACGCTCCACGGGGGGCGCGACCGGGAGCACGACGTCGGCCCGCTCGGTCACCTCCGAGGCGCGTACCTCGAGGCTCACGACGAACCCGCCGCGCGCCGACGCCGCGTCGAGCGCCGCGCGTGCGGCGGCCGGGTCGGGCAGGTCGGCGAGCTCGACGCCGCCGACGATCGCGCCGCCCAGCGTGCCGTCCGCCAGCGCCGCGAGGATGCCCGCGGTGTCCCGGCCCGGGGTGTCCGGGATCTCGGCGCCCCAGGCCTCGGCGACCTGGGCGCGTGCGGCGGCGTCCGCCACCGGGCGGCCGCCCGGCAGCAGGTCGGGCAGCAGGCCGGCCTCGACGCCGCCCCGCTCACCCGCACGGCGCGGGATCCACGCGAGCCGCGCGCCCGTCGCCTCGGCGAGGCCGACGGCGGCCGCGTACGCGCCGCGCGAGCCCGCGAGGCGTTCGCCCACGAGGATCACGGCGCCCGGCTGGGCCAGGGCGCTGGTGTCGATGTCGGACGTCGGTGCGTCCGCCGGGGACAGGCCGCCGCCCAGGGTGGTGGTCAGGCTCGTCAGCCACTCGGCCTCGGTGCCGGGTGCGGCGGGCAGGAGCGTTCCGTTCAGGCGGGCCAGGCCGCGCGTCGCGTACGGGGCGACGGAGAAGACCTTCGTCCGCGCCTTCCCCATGGCTCCCTTGCGCAGCCGCAGGAACGTGATGCCCGCCTCCTCCTCGGCCTCCAGGCCGACGAGCAGCACCGCGGGCGCCTGCTCCAGGTCACCGAACGTGACGCCCACGCCCGACCCGGCGACGACGTGCGCCAGGAAGGCGGCCTCCTCGGCGGAGTGCACGCGCGCACGCTGGTCGACGTCGTTGGTGCCGAGCGCCGTGCGGGCGAAGCGCGACCAGGCGAAGGCGTCCTCGACGGTGAGCCGGCCGCCCGGCAGCACGCCGACGCCGCCGCTCTGCCTGGCCCTGGCCAGCCCTGCGGCCGCGACCTCCAGGGCCTCCACCCAGGACGCGGGACGGAGCTTGCCGTCCTCCCGGACGAGCGGCGTGGTGATGCGGTCTGCCGCCGACTGCCAGGTGAACGCGAAGCGGTCCTTGTCGGTGATCCACTCCTCGTTGACCACGGGGTCCTCGCCCGAGAGCCGGCGCAGCACCTGGCCGCGGCGGTGGTCGATGCGGATCGCGGAGCCGCAGGAGTCGTGCTCGGCGATGCTCTCCGTGCTGACCAGGTCGAACGGCCGTGACCGGAAGCGGTAGCCCGCACCGGTCAGCGCGCCCACCGGGCAGATCTGCACGGTGTTGCCGGAGTAGTAGGAGGAGAACGGCCGCCCGGAGGTGTCCGTGGTGGCCTCCCCGACCGGGCGGTCCACAGGGCCGGTGCTGGACTCGGCCCCGGCGAACCCGAGCACGTCCTCGTCGAACCGGCCGATCTGCTGGTGCGCGCCGCGGTCCTGCAGCGCGATGAACGCGTCGCCCGCGATCTCCTCGCTGAACCGGGTGCAGCGCTGGCAGAGCACGCAGCGTTCGCGGTCCAGCAGGATCTGCGTGGACAGCGCGATGGGCTTGGGGAACGTCCGCTTGATGTCGACGAACCGCGTCTCGGTGCGGCCGTTCGACATCGCCTGGTTCTGCAGGGGGCACTCGCCGCCCTTGTCGCAGACCGGGCAGTCCAGCGGGTGGTTCATGAGCAGCAGCTCCATGACCCCCTGCTGCGCCTTGTCGGCGGCGGCGGAGGTGTGCTGCGTCTTGACGACCATGCCGGGCGCGACGGTCATGGTGCACGAGGCCTGCGGCTTCGGCATGGGCCGCACGTTGCCCTCGCGGTCCGGCATGGCGACCTCGACGAGGCACTGCCGGCAGGCGCCCGCGGGCGCCAGGAGCGGGTGGTCGCAGAACCGCGGGATCTGGATGCCCGCCTGCTCGGCGGCCCGGATGATCAGCGTGCCCTTCGGGACGCTGACCTCCGTGCCGTCGATGGTGAAGGTGACCAGCTCGACCGGCGCGGCCTCGGTCTTCGGGTTGTTGGTGGTGACGGTCATCGGTGACCTCCGGCGCCGGCGCCCGCAAGGGTCGCCGGTGTCCGTGTCTTGGGGGTGTAGGGGAAGAGTGCCGACTTGCTCGGGTCGAACGGGCAACCGTGGCCGTCGATGTGCGCCTGGTACTCCTCGCGGAACAGCTTGATGCTGGAGGTGATCGGCGAGACGGCGCCGTCGCCCAGCGCGCAGAACGCCTTGCCCAGGATGTTGTCGCACAGGTCGAGCAGCAGCTCGAGGTCGCCGTCCTGGCCCTCGCCCGCCTCGATGCGGTGCAGCACCTGCTTGAGCCAGTAGGTGCCCTCGCGGCACGGGGTGCACTTGCCGCACGACTCGTGCGCGTAGAAGTCGGTCCACCGGCTCGTCGCCCGGACCACGCACACCGTCTCGTCGAAGATCTGCAGCGCACGCGTGCCGAGCATCGACCCCGCCGCGCCCACCGACTCGTAGTCGAGCGGGACGTCGAGGTGCTCGGCGGTGAAGATCGGCGTCGACGACCCGCCGGGGGTCCAGAACTTCAGCTCGTGCCCCTCGCGCACACCGCCCGCCAGGTCGAGCAGCTCGCGCAGCGTGATGCCGAGCGGCGCCTCGTACTGGCCGGGCGTGGTGACGTGCCCCGACAGGGAGAACAGGCCGTGGCCCTGGGACTTCTCGGTGCCCATCGAGGAGAACCAGTCGGCGCCCTTGGCCACGATGGCCGGGACGGAGGCGATGGACTCCACGTTGTTCACCACGGTGGGCCGCGCGTACAGGCCGGCGACGGCGGGGAACGGCGGCTTGAGCCGCGGCTGGCCGCGCAGGCCCTCCAGCGAGTCGAGCAGCGCCGTCTCCTCGCCGCAGATGTAGGCGCCGGCCCCCGCGTGCACCGTGACGTCGAGGTCGAAGCCCGAACCCTGGATGTTCTTGCCCAGGTAGCCCGCCTTGTACGCCTCCTCGACGGCGTTCAGCAGCCGCCGGTAGACGTGCAGCACCTCGCCACGCACGTAGATGAACGCGTGGTCGCAGCCGATCGCGTAGCTGGTGATCGCCACGCCCTCGATCAGGTGCTGCGGGCTGGCGAGCATGAGCGGGATGTCCTTGCAGGTGCCCGGCTCGGACTCGTCGGCGTTGACGACCAGGTAGCGCGGGCCGCCGTCGGGCGGAGGCAGGAAGCCCCACTTCATGCCCGTGGGGAAGCCCGCACCGCCGCGGCCGCGCAGGCCGGAGTCCTTGACGGCCTGCACCAGGTCGGCGGGCGCGGTCCTCAGGGCCTTCTTCAGGCCCGTGTAGCCGCCGGCACGCTCATAGGTGGCCAGGCGCCAGGACCGGTCTTTGTCCCACGTATCGGTGAGTACCGGTGTCAGCGTCGCGATGGAAGTCACTTCGCGTCCTCCCCTGGCTTCTTGTCCTTGCCGACCTGGGTGTCCGACGGCGTCACGGGCTCACGCTCGGCCGACGAGCCGGGCTCGCCGGTGATGGTCTCGCCCGGCCGGTCGGTCGTCTCGGGGGCGCCGTCCGGCGCCCGCCAGTCGTTCTCGCGGGCGATCCGCAGCCCCGCGAGGGTCGGCGCGCCCGCGCCGACGCCCTCGTCGGCGCGGCCGTCGTTGAACCCCGCCAGGACCCGGCTCATCTGCTTGAACGAGCACACCGACGCGGCACCGCGGGTGGGCACGACGTCCTCGCCGAGGCGCAGCTTGTCCGCGAGCGCCGTCGCCGACCCGGGCGTCTGGTTGTCGAAGAACTCCCAGTTGACCATCACGACGGGCGCGTAGTCACAGGCGGCGTTGCACTCGACGCGTTCGAGCGTGATCGCGCCGTCGTCGGTGGTCTCGTCGTGGCCGACGCCGAGGTGCTCGCTCAGCTCGTCGAAGATCGCGTCGCCGCCCATCACCGCGCACAGCGTGTTGGTGCACACGCCGACGGTGTAGGTGCCGTTGGGGTGCCGTTTGTACTGGGTGTAGAAGGTCGCGACGGCGGAGACCTCTGCGGCCGTGATGCCGAGCATCTCGGCGCAGAACAGGATGCCGTCCCGGCTCACGTAGCCGTCGATCGACTGCACGAGGTGCAGCATCGGCAGCAGGCCCGAGCGGGGGTCCGGGTAGCGCGCCATGATCGCCGTGGCGTCGGCGGTCAGCGTGGCCAGGGTTTCCGCGTCGTAGCGGGTCCTGGTCTCTACCGGTTCTGCGGTCATCGGTCCACACCTCCCAGCACGGGGTCCAGGGAGGCGACGGCGACGACGACGTCGGCCACCTGGCCGCCCTCGCACATCACGGACACGCCCTGGAGGTTGTTGAACGAGGGGTCGCGGAAGTGCGCGCGGTAGGGGCGGGTGCCGCCGTCGGACACGACGTGCACGCCGAGCTCCCCGCGCGGGTGCTCCACGGTCTGCCAGGCCTGGCCGACGGGGACGCGGAAGCCCTCGGTGACCAGCTTGAAGTGGTGGATCAGGGCCTCCATGGAGGTGCCCATGATCTTCTTGATGTGCTCCAGCGAGTTGCCCTGGCCGTCACCGCCGACCGCGAGCTGCGCGGGCCAGGCGATCTTCTTGTCGGCCACCATCACCGGCTCGCCCTCGGTGCGGTCGAGCCGCTCCATGGCTTGCTCGATGATCTTGAGCGACTGGTAGCACTCCTCGATGCGGAGCACCACGCGGTCGTAGCAGTCGGCGCCCTTCGCCGTCGGGACGTCGAAGTCGTACGTCTCGTAGCCGCAGTACGGGTTGTCCTTGCGGACGTCGTACGGCAGTCCGGTGGAGCGCAGCACGGGGCCCGTGATCGCGAGCGCCATGCACCCGGTCAGGTTCAGGACGCCGACGTCCGTCAGGCGCGCCTTGAAGATCGGGTTGGCGAGCATGAGGTCGGTCAGCTGCTTGAGGTAGCCGCGGACCTTCACCAGCGCCGCACGTGCCTGGGTGGTGAACCCCTCGGGCGTGTCCACCGCGACCCCGCCGGGGCGGATGTACGCGTGGTTCATGCGCAGGCCGGTCACGGCCTCGAACAGGCGCAGGATCTCCTCGCGGGCGGTGAAGCCCACGGTCATCACGGTGGTCGCGCCCATCTCGTTGCCGCCGGTGCCGAGGCAGACCAGGTGGGACGAGATGCGGTTGAGCTCCATCATCAGCACGCGGATCACCGAGGCGCGCTCGGGCACGTCGTCGGTGATGCCGAGGAGCTTCTCGACGGCGAGGCAGTAGGCGGCCTCCTGGAACAGGGGCGCCACGTAGTCCATGCGGGTGCAGAACGTGGTGCCCTGCGTCCACGTCCGGTACTCCATGTTCTTCTCGATGCCCGTGTGCAGGTAGCCGATGCCCGCCCGGGCCTCGGTGACGGTCTCGCCGTCGATCTCCAGCATCAGGCGCAGCACACCGTGCGTCGACGGGTGCTGAGGACCCATGTTGACGACGATCCGCTCCTCGCCGATCGCCTCGCGCGCGATGTCGTCCCAGTCGCCGTCGCCATAGGCCTCGAAGGCGCGGACCGTGGACGACATGTCCTCGTTGCCCGCCGGCCGGGTGGCGTGCGGAGCAGCAGTGGGAGCGCTCATGAGTAGCTCCTCCTCGTGTCCGGCGGGGGCACCGTGGCCCCCTTGTACTCGACGGGGATGCCGCCGAGCGGGTAGTCCTTGCGCTGCGGGTGGCCCACCCAGTCGTCCGGCATCTCGATGCGGGTCAGGGCGGGGTGACCGTCGAAGACGATCCCGAAGAAGTCGTACGTCTCGCGCTCGTGCCAGTCGTTCGACGGGTACACGGACGTGGTCGACGGGATGTGCGGGTCGTCGTCCGGCGCCGCGACCTCGAGCCGCAGGCGGCGCGAGTGCGTGATCGAGGCCAGGTGGTAGACCGCGTGCAGCTCCCGGCCGGCGTCGTGCGGGTAGTGCACGCCGCTCACACCGAGCGACAGCTCGAACCGCAGGTCCTGGTCGTCACGCAGCGCCTGGCAGACGGCGACCAGGTGCTCACGGGCGACGTCGATGGTCAGCTCCGCCTGCTGGGCCTCGGCGCTCGCGGCGCCGTGCAGGTCCACGACGACCTTCTCGATCGCCTGCTCCGGCGCCACACCGGCGTCGGTGAGCACCTCGGTCAGGACGTCGACGACCTGGTCGAACCAGCTCCCGTACGGCCGGGCCGATGCCCCAGGCATCGCGACCGGCGTCACGAGACCGCCGTAGCCGGACGTGTCACCCGAACCGTCCGCGCCGAACATGCCACGCTTGACCTCGACGAGCTCGAGCGTGGCGGCGCCCTCGGGCGGCTGGACCCTCTCGGCCACCGCCTTCTGGTCGCCGCCGGGCGTGACGTCGCTCATCGCAGCAGACCCTTCATCTCGAAGGTCGGCGTGGCCTCCATGGCGGCCGCCTCGGCGGCCCGCGCGGCCTCGATGCGGTTCACGCCGAGCGGCGCCTTCTGGATCTGGTCGTGCAGCCCGAGGATCGCGTTGATCAGCATCTCCGGCCGCGGCGGACAGCCGGGCAGGTAGATGTCGACAGGGACCACGTGGTCGACGCCCTGCACGATCGCGTAGTTGTTGAACATCCCGCCCGACGACGCGCACACGCCCATCGAGAGCACCCACTTGGGCTCGCTCATCTGGTCGTACACCTGGCGCACCACCGGGGCCATCTTCTGGCTCACGCGTCCTGCCACGATCATCAGGTCGGCCTGCCGCGGCGACGCGCGAAAGACCTCCATGCCGAACCGCGACAGGTCGTAGCGCGACGCACCCGCCGCCATCATCTCGATGGCGCAGCAGGCCAGGCCGAACGTGACCGGCCACAGCGAAGCCTTGCGCAGGTACCCGGCGAGATCCTCGATCGTCGTCAGCAGGAAACCTGACGGCGCTTCCTCGACACCCATGTCTCCTCCTTGCTGCCGGGACCCGCCCGGCGTCGCCGCACGACGCCGTCAGGCACCGTGCATGAAGTCGTGTACTGCCTCAGACCCAGTCGAAACCGCCACGGCGCCACTCGTAGACGAACGGCACGGTGATCAACGCCAGGAACGCCAGCATCGCCACCAGCCCGAACGTCGCGAGCGTCGTGAAGTCCACGGCCCACGGGTAGAGGAAGACGACCTCGATGTCGAAGACGATGAATGTCATCGCCACCAGGTAGTACTTGATCGGCAGCCGCCCGCCGCCCACGGCGTGCGGCGTCGGCTCGATGCCGCACTCGTACGAGTCGAGCTTGGCGCGGTTGTAACGCTTGGGACCGATGATCGCGCTCGCGGCGACACCACCGAGCGCCAGGACGGCGCCGATCGCCATGAGGATCAGGATCGGTACGTAGGGGTTCATGCTGTGCCCTTCGTGGACGACGTGCCCTTCGGATGCGTGATGCGCTGCGTGCGACCCCTCATGAGCTCGGGACCACCCTGGTCAGGCCCGCGATGACGCGGTCAACCCAGTCGCCGCCCTGTGGTTCGTAGCAGTCGGACAGGAGCTTGAGCGTGAACTGCATGACCACCTTGCGGGGCAGCCCGTAGCGGACGCAGAGCCGCATGATCTCCGGGTGCTCGATGAGCCGGACGAACCAGCGGCCCAGCGTGTAGTAGCCGCCGAGGTCGTCGCGCATGCGGTCCGCGTACGTGCCGAGCGTCGCCTCGCGGGCCGCGTCGGTGCTCTGGTGGCGGGCCTGGCTGATCGCCTCCGCGGCGACCCGGCCCGCCTGCAGCCCGTAGGCGATGCCCTCGCCGTTGAACGGGCTCACCATGCCGGCGGAGTCGCCGGCCAGGAGCACGCCGTCCGCGTACAGGGGGCCACGGTTGTAGCCCATGGGCAGCGCCGCACCGCGGATAGGGCCGCGCTCCGGCTCGTGCACCAGGTCCCAGCCCTCGGGGGCGCTCTTCTCCAGCCAGGTCTCCATCAGGCGCCGGTAGTCGATACCCGCCTTGGACTGGCGCGCGGGTGAGGAGTGCACGCTGCCCAGGCCCACGTTCACGGTGCCGTCGCCGAGCGGGAAGATCCAGCCGTAGCCCGGCAGCAGGTCGCTCTTGCCCGGCTCGCCGTCCCACAGCTCGAGGTGCGACTCCATGAACGGGTCGTCGTGGCGCGGGGTCCGGTAGTAGGCGCGGACGGCGGTCCCCATGGGCCGGTCGTCGCGGCGCTCGCGACCGATCGCGAGCGAGAAGCGCGAGCTGACGCCGTCGGCCGCCACGACCACGGGGGCGCGCAGCTCCTTGACGGGGCCCTCCGCGCGGCCGCGGGCGTCGAGCGGCTGGACGGTCACGCCTACGACGCGGCCGTCGTCGTCGTCCCGGAGCGGGCCGGTGACCTTGGTGCGCTGCAGCAGCTTGGCGCCGCTGGCCTGGGCGTGCTGGGCCAGGGTGTGGTCCAGCGTCATCCGGGACTTGGCCATGCCGTAGCCCGGGTACGTCGTGAGGGTGGGCCAGTCGAGCTCGTAGGAGCGGCCGCCGCCGTGGACGCGCAGCCCGCGGTTGCGGATCCAGCCGTCCTCCTCGCGGGTGGGGACACCCATGCGGACGAGCTCGGCCACGGCACGGGGCGTCAGGCCGTCGCCGCAGATCTTGTCCCGCGGAAACTCGCCCTTTTCCAGGAGCAGGACGTCAAGACCCGCGGCCGCGCACCAGTGTGCTGTGGACGAGCCGGCCGGACCGGCGCCCACCACGATGACATCCGCGTCGTCGCGTCTTGCAGTTCGCACGTTCACCCCCGTTGGGAACCCGCAGCTGGTCGTTGCTGACCTCGCTGTGCGGGGTTCTACCGGGCTTCATGACAAGCCCTTGTGAACCCTGTCACAACACCGACACCCTAGCCACACTTAGGGGGGATTGTGTAGGAAGGTTCCCCTTACTTGGCACACCCCTTCATCGGCGAAGTAGAGCGCCTGTCCGGACACGGGCTCTACCTCGCCGATCGAGCGTCGGCGAGGTAGAGCGAGTGTCTGGACAGGCGCTCTACTTCGGCGGTCCGGTTGGGGTTAGGCCGGGCGGGTTGCTCGGTGGAGGGCGACTATTCCGCCGGACACGTTGCGGTAGGCCGCGTGTTCCCAGCCGGCCTCCAGGAGCAGGTGGGCCAGCTCTACCTGGGTGTGCCAGGTGCGGATGGACTCCGCCAGGTAGTCGTACGAGCCCTTCTCGCGGGTCACGAGGTTCGCCACCACGGGCAGCGCGCGCATCAGGTACTCCTGGTACACCTTGCGGAACGGACCCCACGTGGGCGTGGAGAACTCGCAGATCACCACGCGTCCACCGGGCCGGACGACGCGCAGCATCTCGCGCAGCGCCACGTCCGTGTCCGCCACGTTCCGCAGGCCGAAGCTGATGGTCACCGCGTCGAAGGACGCGTCGGCGAACGGCAGCCGCATCGCGTCCCCGGCGACGAACGGCAGGTCCGGCCGCCGCGCCTTGCCGACCTGCAGCATGCCGATCGAGAAGTCGGACGGGACCACGAACGCGCCGTCGGCGGCGAAGGGTTCGCTGCTGGTCCCGGTGCCCGCGGCGAGGTCGAGCACCCGCTCGCCGGGCATCGCGGCGACGGCGTCGACCGTGAGGCGGCGCCAGCGCCGGTCCTGGCCCAGGGAGATCAGGTCGTTCGTCAGGTCGTAGCGGGCGGCGATCCCGTCGAACATCGACGCGACCTCGGCCGGCTTCTTTTCCAGGCTTGCGCGGGACATGCGGCCATCGTTTCACGACCCCGGACGGCGCCACGGCATCCCGGCCCCGCCGTCCACCCACCCTGCCCTGTGTGACGTCTCCCACGGGATGTGGGGTCGATCCGTCCGCCGACCTATCCTGAGGAAGATGATCGTCTCGCCTGCCGGACGCACCCCCGGTGCACCCACCGGCCTCTCCGTGTCCGGCACCTGGGTCACCGATGCGCCGCCCCCGTCCGACCTGCCGCGGGGCGCGCCCGACGGTCCGCAGCTCGTGGTCCGCACCGTCGCGGTCGACGACCTGCCCGATACGCCGACCGCGCTCGTCGACCGGCTCCCCGACACCAACGCGCTCGCCTGGGTGCGGCACGGCGACGGGCTCGTGGGCTGGGGCGAGGCGCTGCGCTTCGAGACGTTCGGCCCCGGCCGCTTCGCCGACGCCGACGACGCCTGGCGCCGGGTGCTGGACCGCGCCGTCGTGCACGACGACGTGAACCTGCCCGGGAGCGGGCTGGTCGCGTTCGGCAGCTTCGCGTTCGACGACGTCACGCCGGGCGACGAGTCCGAGGACCCCACGCGAGCGAGCGGGGTGCTGATCGTGCCGCGCGTCGTCGTCGGCCGGAAGGGTGGCCGGGCCTGGACGACCACGATCTCCCTCGTGGGCGACCGCTCCGCCCCCGTGGGCGAGGAGCTGCTGTCCGCCTACCCGCACCAGCCCGTGACCGATCCGGGCAAGGTGGTCCTGGCCGACGGCGCAGTGGGCGCGGCGGACTGGCCGGCGGTGGTCGCCGAGGGTGTGGCCCGGATCCAGACCGGCGAGCTGGAGAAGGTCGTGCTCGCGCGCGACGTCGTCGCCACGGCCGAGCACCCGGTCGACACGCGCCACCTGCTCGGCCGGCTCGCGTCCGCGTACGACGCCTGCTGGGCGTTCAGCGTGGACGGCATGGTCGGCGCGACGCCGGAGCTCCTGGTCCGCAGCGAGAAGGGTCTGGTGGCGTCGCGCGTGCTGGCGGGCACCATCAGCCGCGAGCACGGACCCGGCTCGCCGTCGGTCCCCGCCGACGCCGACCTGCTGCACGCCGCCAAGCTCGCCCGCTCGTCGAAGGACCTGGAGGAGCACGAGTTCGCGGTGCGCTCCGTGGCCGCGGCGCTGCAACCGTTCTGCTCGTCGATGAACGTGCCCGAGGCGCCGTTCGTGCTGCACCTGCCGAACGTCATGCACCTGGCGACCGACGTGACGGGCGTGCTGACCGACCAGAGCCCGGCGTCGGGCCTGCGGCCGTCGTCGCTGTCGCTGGCGGCCGCGCTGCACCCGAGCGCCGCCGTCTGCGGGACGCCGACCACCGCCGCGCGCAGCCTCATCCGGGAGATCGAGGGCCTGGACCGGGCCCGGTACGCCGGGCCGGTCGGCTGGGTGGGCGCCGACGGCGACGGCGAGTGGGGCATCGCCCTGCGGTCCGCCGAGATCTCGGCGACCGACCGCCACCACATCCGCCTCTTCGCGGGCTGCGGCATCGTGGCGGCCTCGGACCCGCAGGCAGAACTGGCGGAGTCGGAGGCAAAGCTGGAACCGATGCGCTACGCCCTGGGCGCCACGCCGCGGTAGGTCCGCGAAGTAGAGCGCCTGTCCGGGTTTCCCTTGGTGACACCAGGGAGAGTCGGACAGGCGCTCTACTTCGCGGACCTACCTCAGGGGGTGCCGGCGGTCGGGCCCTTGCCGATCGGGTCGGTCTCGTCGCCCCAGACCTGCTCGCGGAAGCCGTCCCACACCTGGACGTTCGACGTCGCACCCAGGAAACCCATCCGCGCATCCGTGGCGGTCAGCAGGATCTCGATGAGCGAGGCGCCCTCGAGCACCTTGGTGGCCACCTCCAGGAGGTCCTGCCCGTCCGGCAGGTTCGCGTGGATCGACGACACGTACATGTGCGCGTCACCCTCGAGCGAGACGAAGTTCGCCCGGGTGTCCGTGCCCGCCGTCGTGCCGTGGTTGTAGGCGTACGACTTGAGCCAGAAGCCGTCGACGACTACCTTGTCGGCCGAGATCTTGATGGCGTCCCGCCGCTCGCCGGCGCCCTTGACCGGCACATTCGCCAGGCCGATGCCGTTGATGCCGGTGAGCGGGATCGTCAGGTCCCGGCTCTCCAGGTCGGCAGGGAGCGAGAAGACCGAACCGTCCTCCTTGGCCCCGCACTGGCCCGGCAGGTCGACGTTCAGGTCGTACCTGCCGCCGAAGCTCACCTTGACGCACGTGCCGAGCTCCGTCTGCAGTGCCTCCTCGATGGTCTCCTGCGGGTCGATCTCGCCGCAGGGGTCGGACGGCGCGCTGTCCCCCGCCTCGGGCGGCACGGAGCCGTCCTGCGTCGGCTCCTCGCACTCGGGCTGGTCGTCGTCCGCGCCCGCGCCGCCGTCGGCCGGGTCGCCTGACCCGGTGTCGCCGTCGGCCGGATCGGTGCCGCCGCCCGTGACGTCGTCCACCACGTCGCCGACCGGGTCGTCGGTGCCGCCGTCGCCCGGGTCCGAAGCGCCCGGGTCCGAACCGCTCGGCGACGGGGTGGGCGTGGCCGACGGGTCCGCCGCGTCCTCGTCACAGGCGCCGAAGACCACGCACCAGAACGAGTCGTCCTGCGTGCTCTGGGCGTCCGACGTCGACGCGGGCATGCTCGTGCCGCCGATCGCGAGCGCGCCCGCGACCACTACCGCGGCGGACTTCTGGGACAGCGCGCGCAGCGCCGTGCTGAGCGAGTCCGCTCGAGGGATGGCCTCGGTGTCCGGGGCGGGCTCGGCGGCCGGTGCGTCGGGCTTCGCCTTCGCGACGTCCGCCTTCGTGTCGCCGGTCTTCGCAGCGGTCGCGTCGTCCGTGTCCGACGCCGGGGCGGGTGCGCCTTCGGCTGGGTCGTCCGCGTCCCCTGCTGTGTCGTCCGAGCCGTCGTCCGTGGCCCGCGGCTCGGCGGGGTCCGCCGCGTCGTCGGCCGCCGTGTCCGGCTCGATGTCCGCCTCCGGAGGCGCCCAGGACACGACGACGATGCCGCCGACCACCCCGAGCAGGAACCCGACGACCCAGCCGCCGAGGTTCACCCCGGCGATCGAGTAGACGGAGATCGCCAGCGCGATCACGCCGTAGAAGATCCGGTGCACGGGCTGCGCGATCGACAGGATCCCCAGCAGGATCAGCGCGATCGGGAGGATCGTCGCCTGGGAGCCCTCCACCCCGAACTGCAGCACGACGTTCATCCCGAGCTGGTCCAGCTTGATCGGGCCGGACAGAAGCATCTCGAGACCAGCGAGCGCTACCAGCACACCCCCGACGAACGGCCGCTGCCTGCGCCAGGGACGGAAGTCCCGGCGCCAGTCAGCAAGCTTCGTGCGAAGTCCGGGGCGGCCGGCGTCGGCCTGGCCGTCACCCGGACTCAGAAGCACTCGGTGCCGTCCGTGATCTTGAGGCTGAGGTCCGTCAGCTGGAAGACGGCGGCCTGCGTGCTCCACGACACCTGCTGGAGACCTTCGATGTCGATCGAGTCGGAGTCCATGGCGAAGTCGCCGGCGTCACCCTTCTTCGTCGTGTTGACGGTGGAGGCGTCGACGCCGATACGGATGTTCTTGAAGACCGCGGTACCCGACAGGTCGTTCATGCCGATCTGCAGGTCGGTCGCGAGCGCGGGCTTGTCCTTGGCGGTACCCGCCGAGATGAGCAGGCCGACCTTGCCGAGCGGCGTGTCCTGCACGACCGACTGGCACAGGTTGTAGAGCTTCGCGTCCTTGATGTTCGCGATGGCGGCGGGGTGCTTCGTGCCGTCGGAGGCGGTGGCCACACCCGCGTACTGCGAGAAGCCGGTACCCACGAGCTGGTCGGCGCCGATCTTGAACTGGCTGCCGGAGATCGCGAACGAGACGGGCACTGCGCCCTGGGCGACCCCGCCAAGCAGAAAGCTGGCGGCGATCGCGACCGGGATGACTGCCAGAGCCACGCGCCCCTTGCGCGACCCCGTGAGCTTGCTGAGCTTCATTGGTTTCCCCTCGATGCCAATGTGAGAACGACTACGCCGTCGTCCCGTCGCGACGTTAGCGCGATTACTGAGTTAGCGTCAATTGTCTGCTGAGAGCGCCGCAAAGCATGCCGGATATGCTCGAACCATGGCAACAGCCCGTCGCACCCGACTTCGCCCGGAGGAACGCCGCAACCAGCTCGTGGCGCTGGGAGTGGCCACTCTCGCGGACCGACCGCTGGCGGACGTGACCGTCGAGGAGATCGCCGCCGAAGCCGGTGTCTCGACGGGTCTCGTCTACTACTACTTCGGCTCCAAGAACGGCCTGCACCACGAGATCGTGCGCCGCGCGCGCGACTCGATGCTGCACGCCTCCGAGCCTCTCGCGGAGCTTCCGCCGGCCGAGCGTCTGGTCAGCACGCTGACCCGGCTCGTCGCCTACGTGCGGGAGCACGGCCCGACCTTCTACTCGCTGGTCCGTGGTGCGGCCAGCGGTGACGAGGAGGTGCGTGCCGTCATCGAGGACGCGCGTCGGGAGCAGACGGAGCGGGCCATGGCCGTCCTCCTGGAGCTGGGAGTGCCCGAGTCGGAGCTCCTGCGCGTGGCGGTCCGCTCCTGGGTGGCCCTCGCCGAGCAGGCGCTGGTCGACGGCGGTATCAACTCCGACCTCACCGACGAGGAGCTCGTCGGCTATCTCGAGCGCAGCCTCGGCGGCGTCGTCGCCGCCGTCGTGCCGGGCGCCTCGGAGGCGCTGTTCGGGGTCCCGTCGGCGAGCTGACCGCTCCGTCAGAGCGCCTTGACCATGAGCATGCAGGGGTTGTCGGCCCAGAGGTCGGGAAACTCCTCGACCGGGTGGAAGCCGCAGGCGGTGTAGAAGGCACGGGTCCGGTCGAAGTCCGGGTCGGACGCCGACGGCCCGAACGTCTTCACGCTCAGCAGGCGCACGCCCTGGGCCCTGAGGTCGTCCTCCACCCGCCGCATGAGGGTGCGCCCGATGCCCCCGCGATGGTGCTTGCGCCGGACGGCGAGCAGGTGCACCTCCGCCGACGTCGGGTACCGCTGGTCGACGAGCAGCACGCCGAGCACGTCCTCGGACGGGATCTTTCCGCCGTCGGCCTCGATCGCCGGTGCCGGGGCGCTTCCGGGAGGCGCGGCCTCGGGCGCCGCGACCGCCACATAGTTGGGGAACTTGGCCGCCGCCTCGACGTACTCGTGCGTGAACCGGTCAATGCCGAACCATTCCGGCAGCTCCCCGAGGATGTCGTGCGCGGCATCCGATCGGCCGAGGGTCCTGACCACGGTAAACGTCCCAGACACGCGGCCTAATTTAGACCGGACGAGCCGGCTTCACCCGCTGAACGCGAATACGCCGAAGTAGAACCGTGGCGAGATAGAACTAGGGCGAAGTAGAACGCTGGCTCGCGTTCTACTTCGCCCCAGTTCTATCTCGCCAGAGTTCTATCTCGGCGGGTTTCGCTCGGCGGGAGGGTCGGGAGGTCAGCCCTGGTTGCCGAACCACTCCTGCATCCAGTCGGGGATGTTGTTCGGTGCGCTCTGGTCCGAGCCGGAGCCCGAGCCGGAGTCCGGCGACTGCTGGCCCTGCTGGCCCTGGTTCTGCTGGCCCTGGTCCTGGGTCGCCGACTCCTCCTTGACCGCGAGCGTCACGGTGACCTCCTGGGTCTTGCCGTCGCGCACCACGGTCAGCACCGACTCGTCCCCGGCCGTCTTCTCCCGGACGAACGCCGTGAGGGACGCCGAGCCGTTCACCGGAGCACCGTCGATCGCGACGATCACGTCGCCCTGCTGGATGCCAGCCTTGCCGGCAGGCGAGTCCGGGGTCACCTCGGCGACGCCCGCGCCGCGCCGGGTGACGTCGTCGGCGGTGGCCGTGGCGTCCTGGAGCGAGACGCCGAGGAAGGCGTGCTCGGCAGTGCCGTCGGCCTTGAGCTGGTCGCCGATCTGCGTCGCCTGGTTCGACGGGATCGCGAACCCGAGGCCGATCGAGCCGGAGCCGCCCGACGACATCCCGCTCGACAGCGTGGCGATCGACGACGTGATGCCGATGACCTCGCCCGACGCGTTGAACAGCGGCCCGCCCGAGTTACCGGGGTTCACCGCGGCGTCGATCTGGATGGCGTTGGTGACCACCTGGTCCGACCCGTCCTCGGCGCTGGCCGTGACCGGGCGGTCCAGTGCGGACACGATGCCCGTCGTGGCGGTGTTGGCCAGACCCAGCGGGTTGCCGAGCGCCATCACGGGCTCCCCCACCACGACGTCGGAGGAGTCCCCGAACTTCGCGGGCTTGAGGTCCGACGGCGGGTCGGAGAGCTTGACGACGGCGAGGTCGGTGGTCGGGTCGGTACCGACGATGTCGGCCTCGTACACCCGGCCGTCACTCAGGGTCACCTGGACCTTCTGCGCGTCCGCGACCACGTGGTTGTTGGTCAGGACGTGGCCTTCGGAGTCCAGCACGACGCCGGAACCCTCCGCGCCGCCGCCCTGGCTCTCCACCTGGATCGCCACCACCGACTCCTGCACCGCGGACGTGACGGCCGTCCAGTCCGGGTTGTCGACGGTCGAGCTCTTCACGGGCACGTTCTGGCTGGTCGTCTGCCCCACGTCGGCCAGGGAGGCGGCGCCGTCCGAGCCGTCGGTGAGCGAGATCGCGCCCGCGGTACCGAGGCTGGCCAGCAGGGCGGCAGCCGCTGCTGCGCTGACCACGGGAACCCAGGCGCGGTTCTTCGCCCTCGTCTCGCCCGACGCCGTGACCGTCGCCGGGGCCGCGTACGGGTTGACGTACCCGGGCGCCGGGCTCTGCGCGGGTGCCGGGCTCTGCGTGGGCACCGGGTGCGACGGCTGGGCGGGGTGCGAGGGCTGCGCGGCGTTCGAGGACTGCTCAGCCGCCGCGTTCTGGGCCGGTGCGGGCGCAGGTGCCGGTGCGGGCGCAGGCGCCGCGGCCGGCAGCTGGTGAGTCGGCGGCGTCGCGGGCGGCAGCTGCTCGGTGGGCTGCGGCACGTGCGGCTGCTGTTCCGGCTGCGGAGTGGTGCTGTTCTCGTCGGTCATCGTGACCCTCCTTGAAGTCAGAACCAGTTGACACCCCGATCCTTGCTTCAACCTTGGACGAGTCTGTGAGTTCGCTGCGAGCCCTCACTCCTGGACGGCGGCCACTATGCGGCGCGTCAGCTCGATGGACTCCGCCTGGCGGTCCGCCCTGGGCACCCGTACCTCGATCACCTGGATCCCGTGACTGGGTGCCTGCAGCGCGTGGCGCAGGGTCGGCACGTCCTTCACGAGCTGGTGGTCCACGCCGTACCCCGCGCACAGCTGCGCCAGGTTCGACCCGTGCGGCGTCCCGAAGACCCGCTCGAACGTGGCGTTCGCCGCGTTGCCGGTGGCGGCGAGCGCGCCGTGCTCCAGCGTCGCGAAGATCGAGCCGCCGTCGTCGTTCACCACCACTATCTCCAGGTCCACCGGGGTCTCGTCCGGTCCGCGGAGCAGGCCGCCGACGTCGTGCAGGAACGTGAGGTCGCCCAGGAGGGCTCGGGTCCGCAGACCACGGCGGGCGGCGGCGAGCGCGACGCCGACCGCCGTCGACACCGTGCCGTCGATGCCCGCGAGCCCGCGGTTCGCGAGGACCGCCGGGCCGGGGCCGTCGAGGCCCAGCACCAGCTCGAGGTCCCGCACCGGGTTGGACGAGCCGACCACCAGCAGGTCGTCCGGCCCGAGCACTGCGGCGACCGCGCGGGCCACGGAGAGTGCGGTCGGTCCGCCGAGGACCGCCTCGTCGGAGGTCACGTCGTCGAGCACCTCGGAAGCCCGCGCGCCCGCGGCACGCCAGCGCTCCAGGAACGCGGACGGCGGCGGCGTGGACGTCTCGAACCAGGCGGGCGACACACCCGGCAGCACCACGGCGGCGTTGCGGGCGGCGTCGGGCCACGGACCGGCACCCGGCGCGACGACGGAGACCGTCACGTCGGGGCGGCCGAGGAGCCGCTGCACCGGCCGGGAGAGCGTCGGCCGGCCGAGGACCACCACCTGCTCGATGCTCCCGGCGAGGTCCTCGGACCCGAGCAGCGCCCGGTAGGCCGCGATGGAGTTGGGCCCGCCCGTCGCGCCCGACGACGGCTCCGCGAACAGCGGCCAGCCCTGCACCTCCGCGAGCTGCCGGGCATCGGTGCCCGCGCCGTCACCCGCCACGACGACCGTGTGCGCCGGGTTGCCGGGCAGTGCGGGCGACGCGACGTGCTGCAGCATGGCGGGCACGACGAGCGGCGGGTCGGGCTTGGGGTAGCCCTCCTGCGCGGTGTCCGCGGGCAGCCCCGGCAGCGGGGCCGACGGCGTCAGCGGGTCCCGGAACGCCAGGTTGAGGTGCACCGGACCGGGATGCCCCGACCGGAACCCGAGGGCCGCGCTGACCGCGCGCGCCGTGACGCTCCGCAGATCGCGGAGGTCCTCGGCGGTCGGGACGCCGGGCTCGGTACCCGGCTCCCCTGCCGCTCCCTGACTCGGCGCCGGCACGTCGACGGCGAACCGCACCGCCGAACCGAAGATGCCCACCTGGTCGGTCGTCTGTGACGCCCCGGTACCGCGCAGCTCGTGCGGCCGGTCGGCGGTGAGCAGGATCAGCGGCAGCCCGGTGTGGCTCGCCTCCAGCACCGCCGGGTGCAGGTTCGCGACGGCGGTCCCCGACGTCGTGACGACGGCGACCGGGGCGCCCTCCGCACCCTTCGACAGACCGAGCGCGAGGAATCCCGCCGCTCGCTCGTCGATCCGGACGTGCAGCGTGAGGCGGCCGGCGTCGGCGGCCTCCGCCACCGCGTAGGCGAGGGGCGCGCTGCGCGAGCCGGGCGCGAGCACCACGTCGGCCACACCCCGGCTGACCAGGTCGGCAACCAGTGCGCGGGCGGCGGTGACGGCGGGCGGGATCGTCATGCGTCCTCCAGGATCCGGGTCAGTCGGTGGTACCGCGCGAGCCAGCGCTCGGCGGTCAGGTGGTCGGCCGCCGCGGCCGCGAGCGCCCGGGGCGAGGGTTCGGGGCGGCGGACGGGGAGTGCGCCGTCGACCGGGAGCAGTGGCTCGGCGACGACGTCGTGCACCAGGAGCTGGGACGTCGCGAGCCCGCAGGCGTAGGGCAGCTCGGGGAGGGCCGCGGCGAGGGCGACGCCGGCGGCGAGCCCCACCGAGCTCTCCAGCGCCGACGAGACGACGACCGGCAGCCCCACCTGTTCGGCGAGGGCGAGGCAGGCGCGGACGCCGCCGAGGGGCTGGACCTTGAGGACGACGATGTCGGCGGCCTCCTCGCGCACGACCCGCAGGGGGTCGGACGCGCGGCGGATGGACTCGTCGGCCGCGACGGGCACGTCCTGCTTGCGGCGGACGAGGGCCAGCTCGTCGACGGTGGCGCAGGGCTGTTCCACGTATTCGAGCCCGCCGGCCGCGCGGTCGATCTCGGCCAGGTGGGCGAGGGCTTCGTCGGGGGTCCAGGCGGCGTTGGCGTCGATCCGGATGGCGCCGTCGGGCCCGAGGGCCTCCCGGACCGCCGCGACCCGTTCGACCTCAGCGGACACCGGTTCGAGCGTCCCGTCGGGCCCGCGCTGGGCGACCTTGACCTTGGCGGTGCGGCAGCCGCCGGAGGCCAGGACGATCTCCCGGGCCCGCTCCGGCCCGACGGCGGGCACGGTCACGTTGACGGGGACGCTGCTGCGGACGGGCTCGGGCCAGCCGGTGAAGGCCGCCTCGTGCGCGGCGCGCAGCCAGGTCGCGGACTCGGCGTCGTCGTAGTCCCAGAACGGCGACAGCTCGCCCCAGCCGGCAGGCCCGCGCAGGAGGATTCCGTCGCGCACGTCGATCCCGCGGAAGCGGGTCCGGAGGGGCGTGGACCAGACGACGGGCTCACCGATCAGCAGCACAGGCCCAGGCTAACGACCTGCACGGCTACTTGGTCTCGTTCGGATGATGCGTGTGGACGTCGAGGATGTGAACTACACCCGCTGCGACGTAGAACCAGATCCGCGCCCCGCCAGGCAGCTCGTACTGCCACCTGTCATGGACCTGTCCGGCACGCTCGACGGTTGCCAGTTCGAACTTGAGCTGATGGCAGATCTGTGATGACGCATGCGGAGTCCGCGTGAGAAAGTCCCACGCGTCGGCCAGCGCGTTCCGCTTTGTCGCCGCGACGTCGAGCCAGCCCTTCTGAGCCTGCTTGCTCGCGAAGACGATCGTGTACTCGTTCTTCTTGATGGGACGAGGTACTGCGGCCTCTCGCACCATCACGGCCGCTCAACGGCGATCGCCTCGTCCAGCCAGTCGTACTCCCGGTCAGGCCCATGGCCCGACGCGTACGCCTCAGCCGTCGACTGCCACGCGCCGACCTCGACCTCGAGCGGCTCGAAGACCGACACGGACGCACAGGCTCGGGCCACTTGGGCCAGCTCGTTCGCGCAGTGAGCGCGTCCGGCCGGCGGGAGAAAACTCATCCACGGAAAGAATCGCCCGAGCCGCTCCGCAAAGCCCTCCGGGCCTTCACCTACAGCGGCCGCGATCACCTGGGACGCGAGCGCGAGCCCAGCCCGGTTCTGCTCATACACGCTCTGCCGCTGCAGGACCAGTGGTTCCCCGTCCCGGCGCGTGATCATGACAGGGCCCCGGTCAGCCGCAGCCGCGACCTTCTTGGAGTCGCGTGAGAGATCGGAGAACCGCACCGTCTGAGCAATCGGTCGAACATCCATCGTCCCATAGTTCAGAACATGTTCTGAACTGTCAAGCACAAGCGCCATCGTTCCTCCTGCATTTGATTGTCGGGTGAGCACCCGAGAACGAACCTACGTCGGGCCACAGACACCCTTGAAGAGTTATCCACAGGGCTGCAGCGAAATGACGTGTTACGCGACCCGATGTCCGTCGATACTCCAGGTGTGGCCCCGATGAACGATGACAGTGCTCGACGCGGCCCGACGCCCCGGCCATCCCTGACCGGTCTGGTCGGACGCGGTCTCGGTGGCGTCCCGCCGACGGCCCTGGTCCTGCTCGGCATCGTCAGCGTCCAGCTCGGCTCCGCACTGGCCAAGCAGCTGTTCAGCGAGGTGGGCAGCTTCGGGACCGTCGCGCTGCGGCTGTTCTTCGCCGCGGCGATCCTGCTGCTCCTGTGGCGACCCTCGCCACGCATGAGCCGTCAGGCGTGGACCGTGGTGGTCGCTTACGGCCTGACCCTCGGCCTGATGAACCTGTGCTTCTACCTGGCGCTGGACCGGCTCCCGCTGGGGATCGCGGTCACCATCGAGTTCCTCGGGCCACTCACGGTGGCCCTCATCGGGTCGAGGCGCTGGCTGGACGCGCTCTGGGCGGCGCTCGCGGCGGCCGGCGTCGTCCTGCTCATGGGCGGTGGCGGCGAGGTAAACCTGATCGGCCTGCTGTTCGCCCTCGGCGCGGGGGCGTGCTGGGGCCTGTACATCGTGGTCAGCGCGGCGCTTGGCCGCCACACCACGGAGGGCAACGGCCTGGCCCTGGGCATGATCGTCGCCGCGCTGGTGGCGGTCCCCATCGGCGTGGTCGACAGCGGAGCGGCGCTGGTTCAACCGTGGGTCCTGGTCGCAGGGCTCGGTCTGGCTCTGTTGTCGTCGGTGCTCCCGTACTCGCTGGACCTGGAGGCGCTGCGCAAGATGCCGCCGCGCGTCTTCGGCATCCTCATGAGCCTCGAACCAGCCATGGCGGCCCTCATCGGCCTCGTCGTGCTCCAGGAGCTGCTGCACTGGTCGCAATGGATCGCGGTGCTGTGCGTCGTCATCGCCTCGGTGGGCGCCACACGCGGCTCGCGCCCCGAGATCCGGCCGGAGGACCTCGCAGCGAACCAGGACCTGGACCGCCGGACCTGAGTACCTGGATCGCTACGCGGTCCCGTCCACAGGCGCGTCGTCGCGGTGGGCGCCGTAGTACTCGGACTGGCGGCGCATGAGCTCACGCATCGAGGTGTCCCTGTCGACCCCGTACACGGTGCCGGGGAAGTCGAGCTCGCGCTGGATCGCCCAGATCTCCTCGTGCTTCTCCGGCGGCAGGATGGTTGCCGGGTCGCCCACCGCGATCCAGCCGATCGGTACCACCGCGCCCGGGTCCACCACTGTGTTGACCTGCACCACGCCGTGGATGCGCACCTCGGCGCCCGCCCCGATGACGCTGCCCGGGAACAGCGCGGCGCCGGTCGCGATGAACGCCTCGTCCTCGACGGTGCTGCCGTTGACATGGGCGTGCGGGCCGATCAGCACCGCGGACCCGATCTCCGCCGGATGCCCCTGGCGCCCCCGCACGAGCGCGTTCTCCATGACCACGGTGTCCGCCCCGACGATCACGGCGCCGTCCTCGGCGGTGAGCACCGCGCCGTGCAGGATCCGCGCACCGGCCGCGATGCGGACGTCGCCCACGAGCGTCGCCGACGGGGCGACGTATGCCGACGGGTCGATGGAGGGTTCTAGACCGCGATGGCGGATGAGCATGTGAGGGTCCTCTCGTCGCCGCCACGATAGAGGCTGCCACGCCCTCCGCGGCCCCGAACTAGGCTTGCTCGCGTGACCACGAGCACCGAACTCCCCAAGCAGGTCTCCGAGACGTTCGACCCGCAGCGCTGGCGCGCGGTGTCGGGCTTCGAGGACCTGACCGACCTCACGTACCACCGCGGCGTCGACCGCACCGGCCCCGAGCCGCGCGACCTGCCCGTGGTCCGCATCGCGTTCGACCGCCCCGAGGTCCGCAACGCGTTCCGCCCGCACAGCGTGGACGAGCTGTACCGGGTGATGGACCACGCACGCATGACCTCCGACGTCGGCACGGTGCTCCTGACCGGCAACGGACCCTCCCCCAAGGACGGCGGCTGGGCGTTCTGCAGCGGCGGCGACCAGCGCATCCGCGGCCGCGACGGCTACCGCTACGCGGAGGGCGAGAACGCCGACACCATCGACCCGGCCAAGGCCGGCCGCCTGCACATCCTGGAGGTGCAGCGCCTGATGCGGACCATGCCGAAGGTCGTCATCGCGGTGGTGGACGGCTGGGCCGCAGGCGGCGGGCACTCGCTGCACGTCGTCGCCGACCTCACCGTCGCCTGCCGCGAGCACGGCAAGTTCAAGCAGACCGACGCCGACGTCGGCTCGTTCGACGCCGGGTACGGCTCCGCCTACTTCGCCCGCCAGATCGGCCAGAAGCGCGCCCGCGAGGTCTTCTTCCTCGCCCGTGAGTACTCCGCCGACGACGCCGAGCGCTGGGGCTCCGTCAACGAGGTCGCCGAGCACGAGGACCTGGAGGGGCTGGCGCTCGAGTACGCGAAGATCATCGCCGGCAAGTCGCCGCAGGCCATCCGGATGCTCAAGTTCGCGTTCAACGCTGCCGACGACGGCATCGCCGGCCAGCAGGTCTTCGCCGGTGAGGCGACGCGGCTCGCGTACATGACGGACGAGGCGGTCGAGGGCAAGGAGGCGTTCCTGGAACGTCGCGACCCGGACTGGTCGGCGTTCCCGTACTACTACTGACGGCGCGCACCGCGGCGAGGATGCACCGGCGTCAGTCGTCGTCCGGGGCACGCCCGTCCGAGGTGACCAGGACCGGCGTCGCCTCCACGCGGAACTCCTCGGCACCCAGCGCCCGCGCCAGCTCGTCGGACCCAGTGAGCACGACGACACCCGGGTAGCTCGCCAGGATGCGCTCCAGCCGAGCACGCCCCTCCTGGTCCAGATCACGGTCCAGGTCGGCGACCAGAAGCAGCGGCGGCTCCCCGTAGATCGCGCGGGCGAGCGCGAGCCGCGCCCGTTCGTCGGTGGTCAGCGGTTCCCCGCCGGAGCGCAGCACGGTGCGCAGCCCGTCGGGGAACCGGTCGGCGGAGAGGCCGACGGCTTCGAGGACGGCGAGGGCCGTCTCGTCGTCCAGGTCCGGACGCCGGTAGCGCAGCGCACGGCGCAGCGATCCGCGCTCGAACACCGTGCCCCTCGTGGCGAGCCCGACGAGCGCGCGACCACGCCCCGGGGCGACGGCCCGCAGGTTCTCGCCGCCCACCCAGATCTCGTCGGCGACGCCGGACGGGGTCGCGTCGAGCCCGACGACCCGGCGCATCAGGCGCAGCGGCGCCCCCAGGTCGTCGCCGGTCAGCCGGATCCGGGCGCCGGCGTTCCCCCGCAGGGGCTCGCGGGTGAGCCCCGGGACGGCGACGTGCACCAGGCCGGGCGCGTCCGCGCCGTCCGGCACAGGGGCCGACGACGCGGCGTCGCGGGCCTGCTCGTACTCGGCGCGCCGTCGTGCGGCGTCGGCGAGCGCCGGGCCCAGGACGGCGCGCGCGGCCAGGTAGGTCTGGCGGTACTCGACGATCCGGCCGATGTCGATGATCGGCGTCGACGCGATACCCGCGATCGCCATGGCGGCCATCGTGACGGCGGGGTCGATGCCGCGGATGACGCCGACGGCCGCGACGGCCAGCGTGGCCAGCATCGCCGCCACGGTGCCGCCGGCCCGGATCAGGCCGACGATCGCGGACCGGTCGACCGCCCGGTCGACGACGACGTCCGACGCGGAGTCGATGTGGCCGAGCTCGCGACCTGCGCCGCGCGCCGCGATGATCCCCGGCGCGGCGCCCACCGTGTCGGCGATCCGCGTGGCCATGCGCCCGCGGGCCCGCCGCAGGCTGCGCGACCTCAGGTACGCCGTCCGCGCCCAGGGCACCATGACCGTAGCGAGCACACCGAGCGGGAACAGGAACCCGAGGCCGAGGAACGGGTCGATGATCGTGAGGCCCACGACGGAGCCGAGGATCAGCGGGATCCCCGCGGCGAGCGGTCCGACACCCTGCGACACCCAGTTGCGCACGCTGGAGAGATCGTTGGTGGTCCGGGCGACCGTGATCCCGAGATGGGTGCGGCTGCCCGGGGTGAGCTCGGCCTCGACCAGGTCACGGCGTACGTCGCGCACGTAGTCCTGGCCGAGCCGTTCGGCGGCGATCCGCTCCTCCACGCGCAGCCCGCCGAGCGCCACGGCGGCCGCGACGATGCTGACGATCACCACCGCCATCGGCCACGGGCTGCCCCCACGGAGCTGCGTGAGGGTCCAGGCGCTGACGGCGCCGAGCGCGGCCTGGCCGAGGCCAAGGGCGACCAGGCCGGCCACCCAGCCGCGTCGGCCCCCGGTGTAGATCTTGGGGAGCTGGGCAGGCTCCGGCTCAGGCGACGGCATGTCCGCCCCGGTTCTGCCCAGCGGGAGCCAGGCCCGCCGCAGCGAGCGCCACGGACGGCAGGCACAGGTCGTACGTCGGCACGACGCCGACATCGAGCGCGGCGCGCGCCTCCGCGGTGGCGAGCGGCGAGGCGGTGAGCACCCCGGACACCACCGAAGGCTCGCAGCCCAGCGCCCGGAGCGCCGCTATCCCGCCACTCGCGCCGAGCGCGTCCCCGGCGGCGAACACCACGCGGTCGACCACCGAACGGAAGGCGTCGTCGGTGAGGAGGCGGCTCGTGTCGCCCTGGAAGATGCCGTCGGCGATCTCGATCAGGACGACGTCGGGGGTGCCGCGCCCGGTCGGGGACGCCAGCACGTCCGTCATCGTCGCGAACACGTCCCGGACCTCCTCGAAGGAGAGGCCGAACGTGCTGGGGAAACCGAAGTCGGTGAAGTCGACCACGCGAGCCGCGCCCGCGTCGGTGTAGTGGTGCGCGTCGTTGCCCGCGCCCGTGCCGGTCGCCTTGCCCGCGTGGACGGTGAGGCCGGCCTCGGTGAGACCGCGGGCGAGGCAGGCCATCGTCGTGGACTTGCCGGAGTTCATCGACGTACCGACCACCGCGACGACGGGAACCCGCACCGCGGAGCCACCGGCGAGCGCCGCCGCGCGCACCGCGTGCGGCGCGAACCGCGCCAGGTTGACCACCCGGATCGCACGGGAGAGCAGCCCGATCGGCTGGATCACCGTGGCGTCGTCGATCGCCGCGTGCTGGTCGACGACGCGCGAGGCGAGCCCGCCGGCGGCCGCGAGATGGCACTCGCCGAGGTCCTCGGGGATGACGGCGAGGAACTGGTCGGCGGCGTACCGCGACCCGTAGGCCACGACGATCTCGTCACCCTCGAACAGGATCTGGCGGCGCGACACCGGCGACTCGAGCCGCTTGTGCTGGCCGATCGTCACCACCCGGGCCAGGACGACGTCGCCTGCTCGCGGCGCTCGCGCCGGGTCGGTGATCAGGTCGAAGGCGCCAGGGTCCTCCTCGATGGCCGTCGCGACGAACCGCGTGGAGTAGGCCTTCTTGGCCCGCAGCAGACGGCCCGCGAGCGGGTCGGACGTCCCTGCTCCGGCGGCCGCTGCCCGCAGCGGGGCGACGACGGGGTGCGGGGCGTAGCCGCGCAGGTCAGGGGACGTGTCGAGGATGCTCATGACGGCCACGCTTTCTGGTCGAGGGACGCTGAGGTGCAACACCGTCACTCAACTCGGCCGGTATGAACCGGTCATGAGACCCGGATGATAGGTCTCTCATCGGGGCGCCCGCCGCATCGTGCTCCGGCACCCTCGACGCACGCTTACGCTCGTGAGGTGGCCCCGACCGACCCTCTCCCCGACGCTGTGCCCGACCCCGTGGGCAGCGTCGTCCGCGCCGTCCGGGACGCCCTCGACGGCGGCCCCGCGTACGCACCGCAGCCCCGCCTGTCCGACGTCGACGCGCCGCCCGGCACCGCGCTCGTGCTGCGGACCTCCGGTTCCACGGGAAACCCGCACGAGGTGGCGCTGAGCGCCGCCGCCCTGCGCGCCTCGGCGGACGCCACGCACGAGCGGCTCGGCGGCCCCGGAAGCTGGCTGCTCGTGCTCCCGCCCACCCATGTCGCCGGGGTCCAGGTCATCACCCGGTCCCTCATGGCGGACGGCGCGCTGTACCCGCACACGCTCGACCGCTTCACCGCCGCGGGGTTCGCGGCACTCGCCACCGACTTCGCCGGCCGCCTGGCGCACGGCCGGCGCGCGTACGTCTCGCTGGTCCCCACCCAGCTGCACCGCCTGGTCGCCGCGGCCGACGACGGCGACGGCGCAGGCCTCGACGCCCTCGCCCGGTTCGACGCGGTGCTCGTCGGTGGTGCGGGCGCACCGGCGCCCCTGCTGGCCGCCGCCCGGGCCGCGGGCGTCCGGGTCGTCACCACGTACGGCATGTCCGAGACGAGCGGCGGCTGCGTGTACGACGGCGTCCCGCTCGCCGGCGTGCGGGTCCGTCTGGCCGACGCCGAGGCCGACGCCGAGCCGGGGTCCGGCCTCACGCCCGGGTCCGCCCCGGGAACCGGCGTCGTCGAGCTGTCCGGCCCGATGCTCGCCGAGGGCTACGTGGGTGATCCCGATGCCACCGCCGCTGCCTTCCGGACCGACCCGGACGGCACCCGCTGGTTCCGCACGTCCGACCTGGGCCGCCCGGACGAGGGCCGGCTCACGATCCTCGGCCGGGCGGACGACGTCATCCTCACCGGCGGCGTCAACGTCGCCCCGGCGGCCGTGGAGGACGCCATCGCCGAGCACCTCGCGAGGCTCGGCACCCCCGGGGAGGCCTGCGTCGTCGGCGTGCCCGACGCCGAGTGGGGCCAGGCGGTCGTCGCCGTCGTCGCGACCGGGCCGGCCGCCCAGGGATCGCCGGGCGACCCGGGCCCCGTCCTGACCGACGGCGGCGGTGAGCTGCTCGCCGGGGTGCGCTCCGCCGTCGGCCAGCGGCTCGGTGCCCCCGCCGCGCCGCGGCGCGTGTACGTCACGGACGCCCTGCCGACCCGCGGCCCCGGCAAGACGGACCGCCGGGCGGTGCGGGACGCCGTCGTGCGGGCCGAGCGGGAGGCTGCCCGGGAACCCGTGCGACCATGACTTCGTTCCTCCGCCAGGGCCTCGAACAGGCTCGGACCTGGTACGTCGAACCTGCTGGGCGCGAACCCTGTCGTCCACGGATGCTGGTCACACCTCACGAACGAAGGACACGCTGATGGCGACTGCCGCCGAGTGGATCTCCGGGGCCCGGCCCCGCACGCTGCCGGCGGCAGCGGCCCCGGTGATGGTGGGTACCGGCGCGGCCGCGCAGGTGGACGCCTCCGCGTGGCTGCCCGCGCTGCTCGCGCTGGGGGTCGCCCTGGCCCTGCAGATCGGCGTCAACTACGCCAACGACTACTCCGACGGCGTCCGCGGGACCGACCTCGACCGGGTGGGACCCATGCGGCTCACCGCCTCCGGCGCCGCCGCGCCCGGCAGCGTGAAGCGCGCCGCCTTCGCCTCGTTCGGCGTCGCCGCCCTGCTCGGCCTGGCGCTGAGCGCCGTCTCGGGTCACTGGTGGCTGCTCGCGGTCGGCGCGGTGTGCGTGGCCGCGGCCTGGTACTACACGGGCGGCAAGAAGCCGTACGGGTACCGGGGACTCGGCGAGATCGCCGTGTTCGTGTTCTTCGGCCTGGTCGCGGTGCTCGGCACCACGTACACGCAGGCCGACCGCATCACCTGGCCGGCGGTGCTCGGCGCCGTCGGCGTGGGCCTCATCGCGTGCGCGCTGCTCATGGTCAACAACCTGCGCGACATCCCGACGGACGTGCTCGCCGGCAAGCGGACCCTGGCCGTGCGGCTCGGCGACCACCGGGCCCGCCGGGCATACGTGGCGATGCTGTGGGTCCCGGTGCTGCTCGGTCTGGTGTGCGCGTTCTGGGCACCGTGGTCGCTCGTCGTGCTGCTGCTGCTCGGGCCGGCCATCCTGCTGACCATCCCGGTGCTCGCCGGGGCCCGCGGCAAGCTGCTGATCCCCGTGCTGGCCGGTACGGGCCTGTACGAGCTGGGCTACGGCCTGCTGCTCTGGTTCGGCCTCTCGATCTGACCCTCGCCCGGTCGGATCGAGGGTCGGGCGGCAGGGCCGGACGGACGGGTCAGTCCGTCTGGAGCTTCCTGTCGACCTCGGCGTCCTCGTGGGCCGCGTCGGCGTCGGCCTTCGGGAAGACCGCGCGCTCGGCGGCGCGACGGTCCGTCCGTGCGGCGATCCACCGCGTCGCGGCGTCCCGGGGCTTCGTCAACGTCAGGTACGACAGCGCCAGCGCTACCACTACCGCCACCGTCGGGAGCAGCCAGCCCCGTAGCCCGACCAGGTAGAGAAGGCCGAGGGTCGCGCCGAACAGCGCGAGGCGGAGCAACGTGTAGGTCAGGAGGGGCACCCTCCCATCGTAAGCCGGGCCTCGGTCACACCCGGCCACGAGTTCACCCGTTCGGCCCGGCGCCTCCGGCATCCGCCCCACTAGGATCCAGCGCATGCCCAAGCTCGTCTTCTTCCTCCTGTATCTCGCGCTCGTCGTCTACGCGCTGGTCGACGTCATCCAGGCGGAGGAGGAGGACCTCGGCGGGATCCAGAAGGGCTTCTGGGTAGTCGCCATCGTGTTCCTCCCGCTGGCGGGTTCCATCGCGTGGCTGGTGGTGAGCAACACGGCCCGGAGCCGCCGGAGGAGCTCCGGCCAGCAGGTCACCGGGTTCCCGGCCGGCCAGCCGGCGCCCGCCCGGTACGAGCGCCGGACCCGCTCCTGGGAGCAGGACGCCGCGCCCCTCGCGCCCGAGGACGACCCCGAGTTCATCTGGCTGATGGAACAGGCCAAGCGCAAGCGTGAGCGCGAGGCTCGTGAGGGAGCCGGTCGCACCGAGGACGCCGCGCCGGCGGACGTGCCCACGGACGTGCCGACGGACCTACCCACGGACGCGGACACGGACGGGCGGCAACGCGGCGAAGGTCACGTCGAGGGCTGACCCATCCCCGCCGTCCCGCCGTAGGCTGGGGCTATGCGAAACATCCTCCTGATCCTGGTAACCGTCGGCCTCATGGCATATGCCCTGGCCGACGTCTGGGGCTCTGACGAGGACGAACGCGGCGGGCTGCCCCGGTGGCTCTGGGTGCTCCTGATCGTGCTCCTGCCCCTGCTGGGCGCGATCTCGTGGATCGTCGTGCGCGTCGCGGCCCGTCGGTCGGGCAAGGGCCCGTCGGCCCCCGGCACCGGTCCGAGCGGTGGCGGCAGCCGTCCGACGCCGTCGCCGCGGTCTCCCCGCCCCGGACCGCGCCGTCCCGCCGGCCCCGTCGCCCCGGACGACGACCCCGAGTTCCTCTGGCGCCTCGAGCAGGAGAAGCGCAAGCGTGAGCGCGAGGCGCGCGGCACCCGGGACACCCAGGACGACGACGTCTGACCACTCTGACGCCGAAGTAGAGCGGGCGTCCGGACACTCGCTCTATCTCGCGACCAGTCGATGGCCGAGATAGAGCGAGTGTCCGGACGCCCGCTCTACTTCGCGGAGGCCTACAGGCCCGAGTAGGAGTGCTTGCCGTTGAAGACCAGGTTCACGCCGGTGAAGTTGAAGAGGACGCAGGCGTAGCCAGCAACCACGAACCAGGCCGCGCGGGTGCCGGACCAGCCGCGCGTCGTGCGCGCGTGCAGGTAGGCCGCGTAGACGACCCACACGATGAAGCTCCAGACCTCCTTGGGGTCCCAGCCCCAGTAGCGGCCCCAGGCGTCCTCGGCCCAGATGGCGCCGCCGATGAGCGTGAAGGTCCAGAGCACGAACGCGACCGAGTTGAGCCGGAACGAGAGCGACTCCAGGGCCGACGGCGCAGGCGTGTGGTCGAGCCAGCCCCAGTGCCGGCTGCCGAGCAGCACCGAGCCGTTGTCCCGGCCGTCCCGCAGGAGCTGCAGCACCGACGTCACGAACGCGACGGTGAAGATGCCCGTCGCGCAGATGGCGACGCCGACGTGGATCACGAGCCAGTACTTCTGCAGGGCGGGCTGCACACCCATCGCCGCGACGAAGAACTGCTGCTGCGCCAGCACGAGGAACAGCACGCCGAGCCCCGTCACGAAGGCGCCGAGGAACCGCACGTCGCGCCGGACGTTGACCCCGGCGAACACCGCGACGGCCACGAAGGTACCGACCAGCGTGAACTCGTACATGTTGGCCCACGGTGTGCGGCCCGCGGCGATCCCGCGCAGGACGATCGCGGCGAGCAGCATCGCCGCCGCGAGCCAGGTCACCGACATGCCGACCTGGGCGAGCCTGCGGTTCACCGGCCCGGGGGCCTCGGCGGTGGTGTCCGGGCCGTAGGGCGAGACGACGTCGGAACCGGCGTCGGCGGCCGCGACGGCCACCTTCTCCCGGCTCCTGGCCGCGTCCCGCGCGTCGACCTTGGCGCCCGACAGGCGCGAGAGGTCCACGGCGAACGCGACGAGCGCGACGGCGAGGGCCGTCGCCGCGCCCCAGACGAGCAGCACACTGAGGTTTGCCAGCTCCATGTTCAGTCCTTTTCCGATCCGGTCTCGACACGCGGTTGCTGAGCCTGTTCAAGGGCGGCCCCCGACCCGACCTCCGCCACCCCGGGCACCGCGGCCAGCGCGCGGTCGACCTCGGCCTGCAGGCCGGCGTCGTCCCCGCGGGCAAGCCCCGCGACCTCGACCACGGTAGCCCCATCCTGGGCGACGTACGCCCGCGCCCAGACGCGCCGTCGCGGCGTGAAGAGCGAGACGGTGAGCCCGCCGAGCGCGAGCAGGGAGAACACGAGGACGAACCCGAGCGACGGGTCGTGCCGAAGATCGAGCGCCACGTAGCGGGGCAGCTCGTCGCCGAGGGTCAGGGTGCCGAGCCCGTCCGGCAGGTCGACGGTCTCGCCGGGCCGGGCCAGCACCTTGACCCGCTCGCCGTTCTCGTCGACGGCGGGCGTGAGCGACGCCGTGTCGAGCTCGTACACGTTCTGCGGGGCGCCGTCGTCGAGCCCCAGGTCGCCCGTGTACACCTCGAGCACCAGCAGGGGGTCGACGGGCTGCGGGAACGCGGAGCGGGCGGACCCGTCCGGCTCGACCTCTGCGGTCGGCAGGAAGTAGCCCACCAGCCCGATCTGGTCGAGCCCGGGGGCGACGTCCGGCACCTTCACCACGCCGCGGGACGTGTACATCGTGTCCTGCGGGATGAACGTCACGCGGCCCGCGAAGGCGACCTCGCCCTCGGCGTCGCGCACCGTGATGTCGGGCGCGAACCCGTTGCCCTGCAGGTAGATCTTGGCCCCGTCGACGACCAGCGGGTGGTTCACCTTCACGATCTCCGGCCGCTGCTCGCCCGAGGGCTCGGTCACCGTCACGTGTGCCGTGAAGTCGCGCGCCTGCGCGAACGCCACGGTGTCGCTCGCGAACTCCGACACGAACCGGTCGAGCGTCATGGAGAACGGCACCAGCGACTCCGGCCGGAACCAGGCGCCCTTCTCGAAGGTGTCGTAGTCGACGACGGCGTTCGCGAACCCGCGGCCCTCGGTGACGATGGCCTGGCCGCGGTAGTGCAGCAGCTGGCCCGTCGCCACCGACACGAGCAGCCCGACCAGCGCCAGGTGGAACACCAGGTTCCCGCTCTCGCGCAGGTAGCCGCGCTCGGCGCTCACGGTGGCGGACGCCGGTCGCGCAGCGCCGCGTTCGGTCTCCTCACCACGGTCCACGCGGAACATGGGCAGCCACGAGATCTTGCCGCGCAGGCGGGCGGCGACGGCGTCGGCGGCCTCCTCGGGGGAAGCGGTGGTGGTGCCGGAGGCCTTGGCCGGGAACCGGTTGAACCGGGACGGCACGCGCGGCGGGCGGCCGCGCAGGGCGCGGTAGTGCGCCATCGACCGCGGCAGGATGCAGCCCACCAGCGAGACGAACAGCAGGATGTAGATCGCGGAGAACCAGACCGACGAGTAGACGTCGAAGAACCCGGCCTTGTCGAGCCACTCCCCCGCCGTCGGATGGTCGGCGAGGTACTCGATGACGCCTGCCGCGTCCTGGTTGCGCTGCGGGAGCACCGACCCCGGCACCGCCGCGACGGCGAGCAGCATGAGCAGCATGAGCGCCACGCGCATCGACGTGAGCTGGCGCCACATCCAGCGCAGCGTGCCCACCACGCCGAGCGCGGGCGCGTTGGGCCTGGCGGGCTTCTGTTCGCCGGACGCCGGCTGCTCACCGGACGTCGGCTCACCCTGCGTGAACTCGTCCGCGATCCCCTCGGGGACGTAGGTGCCGTCCCCACCCGTGCGCCTTGCCATCAGATCACCGTCTCGAATCCACCGATCCAGAGCTGCATGGCACCGGTGAGCTGTGTCCACAGCCCCGTGACCAGCAGCAGCCCGACCAGCACCAGCATCCCGCCGCCGATGCGCAGCGCCGCGAGGCGGTGCCGGCGCAGGAAGTCCATCATGCGCTCCGAGCTCCCCAGCCCGAGGGCGACCAGCAGGAACGGCACGCCCAGGCCGATGCAGTAGGCGACGCCGAGCAGCGCGCCACGGCCGGCGGACGCCTCGTCGATCGCGAGCGCCTGCACGGCGCCGAGGGTGGGGCCGATGCAGGGCGTCCAGCCGAGGCCGAACACGATGCCGAGCAGCGGCGCGCCCCAGAGGCCGGCGCGCGGCGTCACGTGGAACCGTGCCTCGCGCTGCAGGAACGGGACCGCGCCGAGGAAGCCGAGACCGAGCAGGACGACCACCGCGCCGAGCACGCGGGTGATGACGTCCTCCCAGCGCACGAGGTAGCTGCCGAGGCCGCCGAACGCGGCGCCGAACGAGACGAAGACGACGGTGAAGCCGAGCACGAACAGCGCGACGCCCGCGACGACGCGGGAGCGGGCGGGCTTGACGCGCGTCGCCAGGGCCCCGCCGGTCCCGCCGGCCTCGGCGGTCGCGTTCATCGAGGCGGCGGCCATGCCGCTCACGTAGCCGATGTACCCGGGCACGAGCGGCAGCACGCACGGCGACGCGAACGACACGAGGCCCGCCAGCATCGCCACGGGCACCGCCAGCAGCAGCGACCCGCTGAACGCGGTGACCGCGAGCCCGTCACCGACGGCGGTCGCGACAGTGCTGGAAAGCATCAGGCGGCCTCCGCCAGGACCTCGTCGATGAGGGCCTCGAGCGTCGAGCCCTCCGCCTGGCCGACGACTCGCGCCGCCACGTGGCCCTCCTGGTCCAGGATCACGGTGGACGGCACGGCCTGCAGCGGCACGACGCCGGACAGGCCCGCGATCACGGCACCGCTGCGGTCCTCGACGCTCGGGTAGGGCACCTCGAAGGTGCGCTGGAACGCCTGTGCGGCGCCGGCGTCGTCCTCCGTGTTGATGCCGAGGAACTGCACGCCCTCCTTCGAGGAGGCGAGGTCCACGAGGTCGGGCGCCTCGGCGCGGCACGGCGCGCACGAGGCGTACCAGGTGTTCACGACCACGACGTCACCCGCCCAGTCGGCGGTGTCGACGTCGTTGCCCTCGAAGTCGGTGCCCTCGATGGCGACAGGCCCCTTGCGGTCCCCGACGTCGTACGTCTGCACCGACCCGTCCCCGGAGACGTAGCCCTGTCCGACGACGTCGCCGGCGCCGGACTCCTCGGGCGTGCACCCGGCGAGGGCGGCCACCAGGCCGATGACGATGCCGACCGCCACTATCCACTGCACGACCTTGAAGGTCTTACCCCGCATCACGCTCCGGCGACCTTGCTCGCGCCGTCGTAGAGCTCCGCGGCGGGCTCCGTGTAGTGCAGTCCGACGAACCGGTCGTCCTCGAAGTGCAGGGACGTCAGCGAGGCCAGGTTGCACTGGCGGCGGCGCGGGTCGTGCCAGAGCTGGCCGTTCTCGAACGACCGGCGCGTGAGCCAGACCGGGAGCTGGTGGCTGACCAGCACGATCTCGTGGCCCTCCGCGGCCCTGCGCGCGTCCTCGACGGCGCTGCGCATCCGCTCGACCTGCTGCGTGTAGGGCTCACCCCAGGACGGGCGGAACGGGTTCCACATGTACGGCCAGTTGCGCGGGCTCTTGAGCGCGCCCCCGCGGTCGCCGACGGGCAGGCCCTCGAACCTGTTGCCTGCCTCGATGATGCGGTCGTCGGTGGCGAGCTCCAGCCCGAAGCCCTGCGCCACGGGGGCGGCCGTCTCCTGCGCGCGCTGCAGCGGGGAGGCCACCACCCGGATCACGTCGTGACCGGTGCTGGTGAGGTGGTCGGCGACGATCTTCGCCATCGCCTGGCCACGGTCGGAGAGGCGGTAGCCGGGCAGCCGCCCGTACAGGACACCGTCGGGGTTGTACACCTCGCCGTGACGCAGCAGGTGAACCGTCGTGGAAACCATGGCGCCCAGTCTCGCACCCGACCCTGGGTGCCGGTGACCTCGGGAGTGTGGATTACGTCATCCTGCGCCCGACCTGGCGACCGGCCGGGTCAGTCGCAGTGCGCCGTCAGGCCCTCCTCGGTGCCGCCCGAGAGCTTCGAGGACTCGGCCACCTTGGCCATGATCCGGCCGAGCGTCGCGAACTCCTCGGGCTCCAGCGCCTCGACCATGATGCGGCGCACCGCGGCGACGTGGCCGGGCGCCGCTGCCTCCAGGGCCGCACGGCCGGCGTCGGTCATCGTGCAGTTCACGCCGCGCCGGTCACCCTCGGCGGCGCGGCGCTCGACCAGCCCGCGCGACTCCATGCGGGCGACCGTGTGCGTGAGCCGGCTGCGCGACAGCACGAGGCCGTCGGCGAGCGTCGACATCCGCATGGTGAGCTCCGGTGCCTCCGAGAGCTGCACCAGCAGGCTGTACTCGCCGAGGGAGAGATCGAGCGTGCGGTCGTGGACCGCGCCGAGGGCCTCGACGAATCGTGCGGTGCCTTCGAGATAGTGCCGCCAGGAGCCTTGCTGCTCCTCGGTCAGCCACACGTCCTGCTGCTCGACCGTCTGCACCGCCATCTCGCCACCGCCTTCGCGCTCACTCGGACACCCTGCTCGGACACCTGGGAATACGTTACGGGACCCGCTATGTTGGACCACCTCGGGTAGTTGATCTCTAAACTATCCACCCAAATCGCCGCATCAACAAGGAGTCCTCACTCATGGCCACCCCGCTCCCCGCCGGACTCACCACCGGCACCTACGACATCGACACGTCCCACACCTCTGCGGCCTTCTCGGTCCGCCACGCGGGCATCGCGAAGGTGCGCGGCACCATCGCCGTCTCCTCGGGCACCATCACGGTCGGCGAGGACCTCGAGTCGTCGAGCGTCACCGCCGAGCTGGACGCACAGTCGGTCAACACGGGCGACGCCGGTCGTGACGGCCACCTGAAGAGCGCCGACTTCTGGCACGCCGACGAGAACCCCGCCTGGACCTTCTCGTCCACCGCCATCCGCCCCGAGGGCGACGCCTACATCATCTCGGGCGACCTGACCATCAACGGTGTCACCAAGGGCGTCGAGCTGGAGACCGAGTTCACCGGCACCGCCAAGGACCCGTTCGGCAACAACCGCGCCGGCTTCGAGGCCGCCCTCGAGATCAACCGCAAGGAGTTCGGCCTGACCTGGAACGCCTCGCTGGAGACCGGCGGCTTCCTCGTGGGCGACAAGGTGAAGATCACCCTGGACGTCAGCGCGATCGCCAAGGCCTGATCTCCTCGATCGACCCTCAGCGAGGACGCGAGGTCCGCGAAGTAGAGCGCCTGTCCGAGTCTCCCCGGCGCAACCGGGGAGACCCGGACAGGCGCTCTACTTCGCGGACCTCGCGACGGCACGGGCTATGTCCTTGATGTCGGCGGGGCGCACCCGGCAGCAACCGCCCACGATCCGCGCCCCGTCGGCGACCCACTGCCGCGCCTGCTGCCCCGGCTGCGCGGACCGCTCCGGCGAACCCGCCCAGCTGCGCCGCCCGGCATCCCAGCTCTCGCCGCTGTTCGGGTAGGCGATCCCCGGCTTCCCGGTCACGTCCCTTGCCGTGACGACCGCCGCCGGCACGTCCGACGGCGCACAGCAGTTGACCCCAACCGCCACGACCTCCGGCACGTCCCGGGCGACGGCGAACGCCTCGGCCAGCGACTGCCCGGCGCGGGTGCGGTCGCCGTCGATGCTGTACGTCAGCCACACGGGGATGCCCATGCCGGAGACCACCGACATGAGCGCTTCCGCCTCGTCCAGGTCCGGGATGGTCTCGAGCGCCAGCACGTCCGGTCCGGCGTCGGCCAGGACTTCCAGCCGACGTCGGTGCCACGCTGCCAGCTCAGCCACGCTCAGCCCGTACCGGCCCCGGTACTCCGACCCGTCGGCCAGCGTCGCACCGTAGGGGCCCACCGACGCGGCGACCCAGCGTTCCCGCCCGTCGTCGGCCAGCTCGTCGCGGGCGTCGCGGCCCAGCTCGACGCTGCGCCGGAGCAGCCGGACGGCGTCGTCCCGATCGATCCCGCGGGCCTCGAAGCCGTCGAACGAGGCCTGGTAGCTCGCCGTCGTGGCGATCACGGCGCCGGCGCGGAAGAACGACAGGTGGGCGGCCTTGATCTCGTCGGGGGCGTCCGTCAGCAGCCGCGCCGACCACAGGTCGTCCGACAGGTCGTGCCCGCGCGCTTCGAGCTCGGTCGCCAGGCCGCCGTCCGTGACCAGGACCGTGTCGTCGTTCTCCAGGAATCCCACGGGGCGACCCTAAGGGTGCACGATCAGCCACGTCGCGACCGCCGGCCGCACACCCGCGTTCCGGATCCGGTGCGGCACGGAGCACGGGTAGCTGATGGAGTCGCCGGCCGCCAGCACCACCTCGTCGTCGGCCAGCTCGACGGTGAGCTCGCCCGCCACGACGTTGCCGATCTCGTAGCCCTCGTGCTTGAACAGGTCGACGTCGCCGAGGGTGGCCGTGGCGCCGGGCGGGTAGATCGACTCGAAGAAGTCGAGACCGCTGGTCGGGTTGGGCGAGAGCCGGCGGAAGGTGACCCCGCCGTCGAGGGTCACCGGGGACGCCTCCCAGCCGCGGGTGACCGCGATCCCCGCGTGGTCGAGCTCCGTCGTCCCGCCGCGCGGGACGGCGACGGCGTCCGGCGGCTCGAACACGTCGGACAGCGAGACCCCCAGCGCGTCGGTGATCGCGAGCAGGCGCACCACCGAGGGGCGCATGACGTCCCGTTCGATCTGCGAGACGGCGCTGGCCGAGATCCCGAGCGTCGCGGCGAGGCTGCGTGCGGACACACCACGCGCCACGCGGAGGCCGCGGAGCCGGGCACCGAGGGACGGTTCGGAGGACACCGCCGCATCGTACGAGTGCTCCGGGCCTCGTGCGGCCCTCGCCCGCACGACACACCGGGCGACACGCACCGGTTCACGTACCCGACACGCCCCGAAACATGCGTGAAGCGGTCACTGAACATGAGCCTTACGACGTGGTTACCCCGGGGAAACCAGCCGCCTCCCGTTAACCCATAACTTCATATCGACCCAGCGACCACGCTTCGGAAGGCAGTGCTCATGACCGAGAACACGGAGGTGGCGGCCTCCTCGGCGACCGCACCCCAGAACCCGCCCGGCGCCGTCTCCGGCGGTGAGCACGACCTGGTCGAGGCCGCCGGGCACCCGGTGGGGTCGGGCAACGTCAAGCCCTCCTACGACCCCCGCCTCGCCAACGAGGACCTGGCCCCGCTGCGGGAGCAGAAGTGGTCGTCGTACAACATCTTCGCCTTCTGGATGTCCGACGTGCACAGCGTCGGCGGCTACGTCACCGCCGGCAGCCTCTTCGCGCTCGGCATCGCGAGCTGGCAGGTGCTGCTGGCCCTGCTGGTCGGCATCGTCATCGTGCAGGTGTTCACCAACCTGGTCGCGAAGCCCAGCCAGAGCACCGGCGTGCCGTACCCGGTGATCAACCGCGCAGTCTTCGGCGTCAAGGGCGCGAACATCCCGGCGATCATCCGCGGCCTCATCGCCGTGGCCTGGTACGGCGTGCAGACGTTCCTCGCCGCGCAGGCGCTGAACATCGTGTTCCTCAAGTTCATCCCTGCCAGCGCCGCGCTCCTGGAGCCGACGTTCCTCGGGCTGAACGCCCTGGGCTGGATCTCGTACGCCGTGCTCTGGTTCGCGCAGGCAGCGCTGTTCTGGAACGGCATGGAGACCATCCGGCGGTTCATCGACTGGGCCGGTCCCGCCGTCTACGTCGTGATGATCGTGCTGGCGGTCTACCTCGTCTCGGAGGCGGGCTGGTCCAACATCAGCCTGGACCTCTCCGAGGGCGAGCCGCTGACCGGGTGGGCCTCGGTAGGGGTCTTCTGCACAGCGGTCGCGATCGTCGTGTCGTACTTCTCCGGGCCGATGCTGAACTTCGGCGACTTCGCGCGGTACGGGCGCTCGTTCAAGGCCGTGAAGCGCGGGAACCTGCTGGGCCTGCCGGTCAACTTCCTCTTCTTCTCGCTCCTGACGGTGATCACGGCGTCGGCAACAGTGCCGGTGTTCGGCGAGCTCATCACCGACCCCATCCACACCGTCGAACGCATCGACACCCCGTTCGCCATCCTGCTCGGCGGCCTCACCTTCGTCACCGCGACGGTAGGCATCAACATCGTCGCGAACTTCATCTCCCCCGCGTTCGACTTCTCCAACGTGGCCCCGCAGAAGATCAGCTGGCGCATGGGCGGCATGATCGCCGCGGTCGGGTCCGTGGTCCTGCTGCCCTGGAACTGGTACAACGACGCCGACGCGATCCACTACACGCTCGGCGTGCTCGGCGCCCTGATCGGCCCGCTGTTCGGCATCCTCATCGCCGGCTACTACTTCGCGGCGAAGCAGCGGGTGCTCGTCGACGACATGTTCACCATGTCGCCCGAGGGCGCCTACTGGTACACGAACGGCTACAACCGCAACGGCGTGCTGGCGATCTTCCTGGCCGGCGTGCCGACCGTCCTCCTGGGCGTCCTGCCCAAGCTGATCGCCGACCTCGGGTACTTCGACATCTCCTGGATCGGGAACTACACCTGGTTCATCGGGTGCGGCCTCGGCTTCGTCGCCTTCTGGTGGCTGGAGCGGCTCAGCCCGCAGATCCCGTCGTTCGACGGCGTCACCGAGGGTGTGGCCGACGGCGCAGCGGGCACCAAGGCCTGAAGGTGCGGATCCACCTCATCAACCCCAACACCTCCCGGGCGATGACCGACAAGATCGCGGTCACCGCCCGGGAGGTCGCCGGGCCGGACGTCACCGTCGTCGCCACCTGCCCGGACCCCGGTGCTGGACCGGCCGCCGTCGAGAGCCACACCGACGAGGCGTGGGCGGCGCTCGTGGTGGCGCAGCAGGTCGCGGCGGCGGAGGCGGCCGGCGTCGGTGCGAGCGGCGGAGGGGCGGTCGACGTCGGCCCCGCGGACGGCTACGTCGTCGCCTGCTTCGGCGACCCCGGCCTGGACGCCGCCCGCGAGCTCACGGACGGCCCGGTCGTCGGGATCGCCGAGGCCGCGATGCACGTCGCGACCCTGTCGGGCCGCACGTTCGCGGTGGTCACCACGCTGTCGCGCACGCTGGGCCGCGCGCACGACCTCGTGCGGCGCTACGGCTTCGAGGACGCGTGCGTGGCCATGTACGCGGCGGACGTCCCGGTCCTCGAGCTGGAGGACGCCGGCTCGGCCGCCCGGGAGAAGATCGCCGAGCTCTGCGAGCGCGCGGTCGGCGACGACGGCGCGGACACCGTGGTGCTCGGCTGCGCGGGCATGACCGACCTCTGCGCCGACCTCACGAAGCGCACGGGGGTGCCGGTGATCGACGGCGTGGCGGCCGCCGTCGGCCTGGTGTCCGGCATGGTCCGGATGGGCGTCGGTACGAGCAAACGCGACGAGTACGCGCCCCCGCCCCGGCTACCGGGGAGCGGTTCGAGGATCTGACCCCTGGGACGCCTCGCGGTCGGCCGTCCAACGGTAATCACCTGGGGGCAGCGCAGTTCCCGGCGGCACAGGCTCGGTGCGGCGCCAAACCTCACCCCGGCGATCGACGCCAACCGCTACGACCCTCGCGTCCGCGGAGCCGATCTCCTCCCACAGGTGCTCGGAGATGAGTCGAAGCGCGCCCTCGGTCGGATCGACGTCAGGAAAGGCATCCCGCGCGTCTTGCTGGGCGAGTTCGATGAATCGCTGCAGGCCACCCAGGTCGACGATGAACTCCACGGGAGCTTCTTCAGGCGGCACCCGCACAAGAGCGCGAGCCTCCCGCGCGTCGACCTCGATGCGGTCCAGAACCTCGCCACCCCGAGAGATCAGGTCACGGGCGAGGTCGCGGCTGGCCCCGGAGATCAACACTGGGCTCCTGACGGGTAGGCGGTGATCACGCGATGACTAACGCGGGCCACGGAAACCTTGGGGTAGTACGACCCCACGGCCTCCTTGGTGCGGTTGTCGATCAGCAGGATCTTGCGTGAATAGCAGAACGTATCGTCGGACGCCCGGTACCTGATCTTGTCCGGATCCCTGAGCGCCCAATGGATCCCGTAGTCGCCGGTGTCACGCCAGTTTTCCTGCGCCACCGCGGCCCGAGACTGCCACTCGCTCAGATGCCTCTTGAGAATATGCCTGTATCCCCAACGCTCGTTGCCACACGTCAAGTTCGAACCGCCGTACGTGATCGACTTGCCGCCGACGTGACCCTGAGAACGGCCCTTGAAGGCTCTGATGACCTTCAGACTGCTGCCGAAGATTCCGCATGCGCCCATGTCTCGCTCGGCGTTGCCGCCAACCTATCCATCTGGATGTCTTCTGCAGACTCAGCAACCCACGAGTATTGCGGGCTTCCCGGCCCCATGGCCTGATCTGAGTCTCCCGAAGAGTGCGTCAGACTTTCAGAAGCCGCTGCGCCACCCATTCCAGTCCCCACCATTGCTGCTGCGACGATCAGCGTGGCCAGCTGTCGAAAGCGGAGTCGGTTCAAGAGTCCCCCATAGTTCTGACCGCCACAGCCCAGGCGGCATGGGCAACACGCTAACTGCATGGGCGCGCGGCAGCACCTGGACATTGAGCCGGGATGGGCCGTCAGAACAAGCGAAACGAGTATGACCCCATACCCCGGCAAGCGGTTCGCGGAACCAACGGGGCTGACTCCCCTTCAGCAGGCTTCCGAGGAGCTGCAACCCCAGGTCTACGGCACCCTAGAGCCTGTTGAACCATGGTCAGGAGCGTGGCTCCGCCGTCGCCGCGCGGCGCACCAGCACTACCCAGGCCACGAACCAAGGGACGGCCCATACGGCGGACATCATGGCCGCGCGGTCCAGGCCGGCAACGCCGAGCAGGTCCCGCGCTCCGGCGATGTCGTTCGTCGCGACGACCGAGATGCCGATGAGAACTACAGCGACGCCCAGCGGCACGACCCAGAGCGACACCACGACACCCCGAGACCTGTCGCTGCCGCCTGGGCCACCGTCACCCAGCAGCGTGTCGGCCCTACGCATCACCGTGACCAGGACGACTGCGCCGATCGGCGCGGCGACCAGCACCACGCCGAGGATCACCGGGGCGACGATGGCCAGTGTCGACATGCTGGCGTCGAACAGGGCAAAGACGAGGAACCCGATCGGGGACAGGCCGACAATGAACCATCCCCAGACGGTTCCGTGCCGTACGGACCACGGCAGCGTGATGAACGTCCTCGGACGCCCGGCAAAGAGGTCTTCGTCCGTGTAGCCCGCGGGGTCCACCGGATCACCACCGGCCGCGATCAGCAACCGGTCCGGATGCCCGACGCCGAGCCTGGCATCGGAACGGATCGCCGCGACCCGCGCCCGGCGCTCTGCGTCGGTCAGGCCCTCTCCGGCGAAGCTGACGAGCCGCCCCGTTCGGGGGTCCACGTGCTCCAGGTCGGCCGGTCCCGTGCCATGGACGAGCGTGACGTATCCCGCCACGCGCTCCCTGGCCTCCCGGGTGCCCCCGGCAGTGCCGAGCGCCCGCGATACCGTTACCCCGATCGCTCCCGGCAGGCCGACCAGGGCGGCAAGAATCGGCTGGTCAGCGACCCAGAGCAGCACCAGCGCCACCACGCAACAGGCCATGCCGATCCCCAGGCACCAACCATCGACGGCGGACAGACGGTGCGCGGAGACCCCCGACAGCGTCCTTCGCCTGATCCTCGGGTGCCATTCCTCAGTCATTCGGGTCCCCCGGTCGGCCAGCGCATCAGCACAGCCATTCCTATCAGCGCGGCACCAGCCAGAAGGCGTCGCTGAGCCGCACGAGCGGAAGATCACCCGGCACGGTCAGCCTTCGGGGCCGAGAGTCAGAGCGCCGCGGCTCGTGTCGCCGCGTGGAACGCCAGGATCTGCAGCTCGCCGCCGACGTCGACCGAGCGCACCACCACGTCGTCCGGCACCTGCAGCGCGACCGGCGCGAAGCTGAGGATCTCGCGGACGCCCGTGGCCACCACGGCGTCGGCCACGTCCTGGGCCACGTGGCCCGGCAGCGCGAGCACGACCATGCTGACCCGCTCACGCTGGATGATCTGCGCGACGTCGCGCACGTGCTCGACTGTCACGCCCGCCACCCGCGTGCCCACGACGTCGGGCGACGCGTCGAGCAGCGCCACCACCTGGAAGCCCCGCGTCGTGTAGCCGGAGTAGTTCGCGAGGGCGTGCCCGAGGTTACCGATGCCGACTATCGCCAGCCGGTGCTCGGTCTCGAGCCCCAGGGCGACCGTGATGTAGGAGGCGAGCGACTCGACGTCGTACCCGACGCCGCGAGTGCCGAACGAACCCAGGTAGGACAGGTCCTTGCGCAGCTGCGCCGAGCTGACGCCCGAACGCTCGGCGAGCTCCGTCGACGAGGTGAGGGCCACCCCCTCGGCCGCGAGGTCCCGCAGGGCGCGCAGGTAGTACGGCAGCCTCCCTACGGTTGCTGCCGGAACTGTCCCGTCACTGAGTTCGACCACGTGCTGCTCCCCTCCCCGCGACCACTGTGTCGCGGGCGTACGCACACACTGCCGGGATGATCATGCCAGGAGGCGGGCCAGACGCGCACCGTCCACGCGCCAGAAACCTTGCTGGACCCCGTCCACCTCGACCACGGGGACGTAGTCCCCGTACTTCTCCCGCAGTGCGGGCGCGCTGTCGATGTCGACCTCGCGCCATCGGGCTCCTGCGCCCTCGCACACCCGCACCACCACGGCGCGTGCGTCTTCGCACAGATGGCACGCCTCGCGTGTGTACAGGACCACCCGGGCATCGGCAGGACTTGTCACGACCCGAGGTTACGTCACGCGCGGGACCGAACCGTCCGTACCCGGCAGCCGTACGTCTGCCCACCGCACGCCCCAGGCCAGGACCAGGAAGACCACGGCGACGAGGGTGGCGTTGGTCAGCGCGGCGCCGTAGCCGAGCACGGTGACGTCGAGGAAGGGGTACGGGTACCAGCCCGTGGCGGCGCCGCGGACGAACGTGTAGACGAGCCACGCGATCGGGTAGACGACCGACCACCACACGGTCTGCACGCTCACGCGGGGCCGGGGACCCACCCACAGCCAGACGACGACGGCGAGGAGCGGCGCCAGCACGTGCAGCATCGTGTTCGCCACGGCGCCCGACGGCGTCAGCGTCGTCAGGCCGCGCAGCACCGTGTTGTAGACGATCCCCGTGACGGCGATGCACAGCAGCGCGTCGAGCCGCAGGACGCGGAAGACCGGACCGTCGCGCCGCGGGTCCAGCGCCAGCGCCAGCGAGACGCCGCCGATCAGCAGGTTCGACTCGATGGTGAAGTAGCTGAAGAGCCGGACGAAACGCTCGGCGTGGGTGGGCGCGATACCCGGGCCGCCGACGATCGCGGTGACGAGCTCGATCGTGAAGCCGCCGAGGGCGACCACGGCCACCAGGAGGTGGAGGACACGCGCGAGGGTGGCCCGGTCCGGCCCGCTGATCTCTTGGCTCACGCCCCGGTTCTATCACCGGCTGCCGCTGCCTGCCCGGTGTGACCTGCACTACGTGGCGCGCGGATAGAGTGGCCTCCATGCCGTCGACGCACCCCTCGTCCGCCACCGCGGCGTTCTTCGACGTCGACAACACGATCATCCGCGGTGCGAGCGCTTTTCACCTGGCCAAGTCCGCGTACCAGCGCAAGTTCTTCGGCACGCGGGACATCCTCCGCTTCGCCCTGATCCAGGCTCGGTACCTCGTCTTCGGCGAGAACAAGGCCGAGATCGACGAGGTCCGCAACCGCGCCCTGTCGCTCATCGCGGGCCGCAGCGTCGCCGAGGTCGCCACCCTCGGCGAGGAGGTGTGGGACGCCGTGCTGTCCCTGCGGATCTACGCCGGCACGCGCCGCCTGCTCGACGAGCACATCGCGGCGGGCCACCAGGTCTGGCTCATCACCGCCACGCCCGTGGAGATCGCGCAGCTCATCGCGCGCCGGCTGGGCGCGACGGGTGCGCTCGGCACCATCGCGGAGCACAAGGACGGGTTCTACACGGGCCGGCTCAACGGCGACCTGATGCACGGCCAGGCCAAGGCGGCGGCCATCGTCGAGCTCGCGGAGCTGGAGGGCATCGACCTCGACGAGAGCTACGCGTACGGGGACTCGCTCAACGACCTGCCGATGATGCGTTCGGTGGGCCACCCCTGCCCGATCAACCCCGACCTGCGGCTGCGCCGGCACGCGCAGGAGGTGGGCTGGCCCATCCGGGAGTTCCGCGGACGGTCGCAGCGCGCGGCGGGGCGCAGCGTACGCACGGCGTCCTGGGCCGGCGCCGCGTGGGTGCTGGGCCTGGTGCTGCGGGCGGCTCGCCGCCGGCTGCGCGGGCAGTAGCAGCGCACCGCTGACACGAAGAAGGCCCGGCCCCGAGGGGGCCGGGCCTGCTCGTCACGCGCCCGAGGGCGCGAGCGTCACTTCTTGTTGCGGCGCTGGTGGCGCGTCTTACGAAGCAGCTTGCGGTGCTTCTTCTTCGCCATACGCTTGCGGCGCTTCTTGATGACGGAGCCCATAGGTCCTCGCAATGTTCGATCGGTCGGCGGCAGCCCGACGACGGGCCGCTCAGCGAAATGGTCCACGGTTGGTCCGGGACAGTGACGCCAGGGAGTGACGATGGCCGACCAACACGAAAGGGAGTCCGCTGCCTAGGCTACCTGGTCTGACGCGCGCCCCGTAATCGGGGGCGGTGTGAGGTGCGCCGAACCTGTCCCGGAGCCGTAGCGAACCCGTCCCGAAGCCCGGTTCACGGCCTCGCGGCGAACCGTTCGAGGAGGTCCGCGTGGCCGGAGCAGACGAGCAGGTCGTTGGCGGAGATCCGCGTCTCCGGCGTCGCGTAGACGAAGTCGACACCCGGTGACTTCACGCCGATCACCGTGATGCCGTACCGCTTGCGGATGTTGGACTGCGCGAGCGTGAAGCCCTGTGCCTCCTTGGGCGGGCGCATCTTCACGATGGTGAAGCCGTCCTCGACCTCGATGTAGTCGAGCAGCTTGCCGCTCACGAGGTGGGCGACGCGCGAACCGGCGTCGGCCTCCGGGAAGACCACGTGGTGCGCGCCGATGCGGGTCAGGATGCGGCCGTGCTCGGCGGAGATGGCCTTGGCCCAGATCTGGGGCGTACCGAGGTCCACCAGGTTGCCCGTGATCAGCACGGACGCCTCGAGCGACGAGCCGACGCCGACCACTGCCACGCCGAAGTCCTTGGCGCCCAGCTGCTCCAGCGCCTCCGGGTTGGACGCGTCGGCCTCCACCAGCGGCAGCCGCCCGGACCACTGGGCCACCAGGACCGGGTCCTGCTCGACGGCGAGCACGTCCTGGCCGAGCCGGTCCAGGGTCGCGCCGATCGACGACCCGAACCGCCCCAGTCCGATCACGAGCACACCCGCATCCCGCTCGGGCTTCTTCTCCGGCACGGTATTCCTCTCTAGCCGCTTGTCAGACGTACAGGTCACCCTAGTGACCCGTGCGCCTGACACTCTCGTCAGTTAACCGATAATCGGGCGTTCTTCTGGGAAGCGTACGATGCGCCGCCGGTCGCGTAGCGCAAGCACCGCGACCACCGTGACCGCGCCGGTGCGCCCCACGAACATGAGGAGAGCCAGCACGTATTTCCCGGCGTCGGGCAGCTCGTGCGTGATGCCCGTGGACAGGCCGACGGTCGCGAACGCCGAGAGCACCTCGAACAGCACCTGCGACAGCGGCAGGCCCGTGACCTCCAGCAGCGCGATGCACGAGACGAGCACGATGCTCGCCCCCGTGAACACCACGGCGATGGACAGCCGCAGGACGTCCCGCGGGATGCGGCGGCCGAACGCCTCGATGTCGCGGTCGCCGCGCGCCTCGGCGACGATCGCCAGCAGCATGACGGCGAGCGTGGTCACCTTGATACCGCCGGCGGTCGACGCCGACCCGCCGCCGACGAACATCAGTGCGTCCTGGATGAGCCAGCTCGACTCCGTCATGGCGCCGACGTCGACCGTGCTGAACCCGCCCGAGCGGGGCATGATCCCGGCGAAGAGAGCGGCCAGCAGCTTCTCCCCGAAGGTCAGGGGCCCGAACGTGTCCGGGTTGGCCCACTCCAGCACCAGCAGCAGCAACGCGCCGACGGCGAGCAGCGCGCCGCTCGTCACGAGCGTGAGCTTGCTGTGCAGGGAGAGCCGCTTGGTCCAGTTGTGCCAGCGCTGGCCCGGCCGGGGCAACGCGCGCTGGATGTTGAGGATCACGGGAAAGCCGAGCGCGCCGATGAACACCCCGAGAGCGATCGGCAGCACGAGCGCCCAGTCGCCGACGTGCGGCATCAGGCCCTCGGTCGTGGGCACGAAGCCCGCGTTGTTGAACGCGGAGATCCCGTAGAAGAGCGCGTGCCAGGCGGCGGTGCCGACGTTCTCCTCGATGACGACCAGCCGCGGGAAGATCAGCAGGGCGATCGACAGCTCGAGCGTGGTGGCGGTGACGATGATGACCCGGATCAGCGAGCCGACGTCGCCCAGCCGGCTCGTCTTGGTCTCCGACGCCGTGAGCAGCTTCTGGGTCAGCCCGATCTTGCGCGACACGATCATGCCGAGCAGGGAGGCGACGGTCATGATGCCGAAGCCGCCCACCTTGATGCCCGCGAGGATCACGATCTGCCCGTACAGGGACCAGTAGGTGGCGGTGTCCTGGACCACGAGCCCCGTCACGCACACGGCGGAGACCGCGGTGAACAGGGCGTCGACCAGGCGAGCGCCTTCGCCGTCGGCGGTGGCGAACGGCACCGTCAGGAGCGCCGCGAACAGCACGACCACACACGCGAAGACGGTGACCGCCAGCCGCGCCGGCGCCCGGAAGGCGAGCTCGTCGACGAGCTCCCGCAGCCCGAACAGCCGGTTCCGCAGGCTCCCCGCCATCCGCTCCGCTCCCTCCACCATGTCCCGGTCGATCGACGCCCTACTCTGCCACGCAACGGCAGCCGTTCTGAGCAGAAACCCTGAGCCGGACAGCGAGCCTTTAGACGGCTGTTGCGGATAAATGCTTGGAACGTCTCGTGTTCGAGCTAGGGATCCTTGCCGTCTCGCAGGTCTGGCTCGAGTCCCGGACGCAGTCCCTCAACGACCGGGACAGGCGAATGTTCGCGGCCCTGCACGCCAAGCGGGCGATGCCCGCGGAACTGCACATCGACTTCGCGTCTCCCGCAGAGGAACCGATGCTCTGGGTGGCCGATTCCGTCGCCGGCGCGGTCGGCCAAGCACGGCGAGGAGTCGGTCTCGACGTACGCGAAGCGTTGGGCCAAGGGATCGACGAGATCGACATCGAGCTCTGAACACGCGAAAGCCGGGATCCCGTCGTCCGGCGGGGTTCCCGGCCTCACTTCCTCTCCTCCCGCAGGAGGTGGCAGCAACCAGCGTACCTCGCGTGCTGATCCTGAGCCAGAGCGCTGGCCGGGCCGCAGGTCCGTTACCGTGGGCGGGTGCACCTCGCCCGGCTGGTCTGGAGTCCGCGACTGCTCGAGTACGACTTCGGACCCGGGCACCCCATGTCGCCCACCCGCCTCGACCTCACGATGCGGCTCATCGAGGCGCTCGGCCTGCTGGACCGGCCCACGCTCGAGCTGGCGGACGCCGAGCCGGCGTCCGACGCGGTGATCGAGACGGTGCACGACGCCGACTACGTCGCCGCCGTCCGGCACGCGGGGACGACGCTGGAGCCGAACGTCGCGCGCGGGCTGGGCACCGACGACGACCCGCTGTTCGCCGGGATGCACGAGGCCGCCGCGCGCCAGCTGGGCGGGTCCGTCGACCTCGCCGACGCGCTCTGGACCGGCGAGATCGCGCACGGCGTGAACATCGCCGGCGGCATGCACCACGCGATGCCTGGCGCGGCCTCGGGCTTCTGCGTCTACAACGACGCCGCGGCCGCCATCCGCCGGCTGCTGGACCGGGGCGCGGAACGGGTCGTCTACCTGGACTTCGACGCCCACCACGGCGACGGGGTGGAGGCGATCTTCTGGGACGACCCCCGCGTGCTGACCGTCTCCGTCCACGAGGACGGCCGCACCCTGTTCCCGGGGACCGGCGCCTCCGCCGACGTCGGACAGGGTTCCGCCGAGGGCAGCGCCGTCAACATCCCGGTCCCCGCCCGCACGACCGGCCCGGCCTGGCTGCGGGCGATCGACGCCGTCGTGCCCGCCCTGGTGCGGGAGCACCGGCCGCAGGTGATCGTGTCCCAGCACGGCTGCGACGCCCACGGGCGGGACCCGCTCTCCAACCTGAACGTCTCGGTGGACGCGCAGTGGACGGCGCAGCAGTGGACGCACGCGCTGGCGCACGAGCACGCCGACGGCCGCTGGCTGGCCCTCGGCGGTGGCGGCTACGCGGTGTCCGACGTCGTCCCGCTCGCCTGGGCGGCCCTCGTCGCCGAGGCCGCGCACGCACCCCTGGAACGCGGCGCCGAGCTGCCCGCCACGTGGCGCGCCGCGGTCGAGGCCATGGGCTTCGAGGCCGCGCGCACGCTGGGCTCCGCCGAGGTGCCGTTCCGCCGCTGGAGCGACGGCTACGACCCGGCCGACGCCGTGGACCGTGCGGTCCAGGCCACCCGCCGCGCGGTGTTCCCCCTCCACGGCCTGGACCCGCTCCTGGACTGACCTGGGTGTTCGTGTGTGGTTCAGGTTCGCGTCATCCGGGTGCGGGAACCTCGGGCCCATGCGACGTCGCTTCGCCGCCCTGCCGGCTGCCCTGCTGCTCCTGTCCACCATGGTCCCGGCCTCGGCCGCCGCGAGCGGCGGGCACGACCGGCCGACGTCGGCCACCGCCACCGTCACCACCTCGGTGGAGACGCCGCCGCTGTACGACGACGAGGCCGGCGGCAACGCCTCGGGCGACGACCCCGCGATCTGGGTCCACCCGAAGAGCTCGAACCGGTCGCTCGTCGTCACGACGGCCAAGGAGGGCGGCCTGCGCGTCTACTCCGTCGCCGCGACCGAGCTGCAGTCGCTCCCGGCCGCGCCGGCCCCGCGCGCGGACGGCGTACCCGGCCGGTACAACAACGTGGACATCGCCTACGGCCTGGACGTGGCCGGCCGGAAGACCGATGTCGCCGTCGTCTCCGACCGGTACAACGACCAGATCCGCTTCTTCGCGATCGACCCGGCCGGGGCCAGGGCCGCCAGGCCGCTCACCGAGGTGACCGCGCCCGAGCTGGAGTTCCTGTTCAGCCCCGACCGCGAGACGGTCGCCGAGGACCAGACGGCCTACGGCCTGGCGGTCTACCAGCGCCGCGGCCGGACGTACGCGGTGGTGACGCAGGAGGGCAGCACCAACATCGCCACGGCGCGGATCACGACCGGCCCGGACGGCGTCGGCTACACCGACGTCGAGCACCTGGCGATGCCCGGCGAGTTCCCCCTGCCCGACGGCACCACCTGGGTGCCGTGCGAGGAGCCGGGCACGGAACCGCAGCTGGAGGGGCTGGCCGTCGACCGCCGCACCGGCACGCTGTACGCCACGCAGGAGGACGTCGGCCTGTGGCGGGTTCCGCTCCCCCTCGGCTCGGGCGAGCCACGGCTGGTGGACCGGGTGAAGGACTTCGGCGTGCACGACGCCTACGACCCCGAGACCGAGGAGTGCGCCCCGGTGGACCCGGAGGCGCCGTCGTACGGGGGCAAGAACCTGACGGCCGACGCCGAGGGCGTGGACATCTGGTACGGCCCGGGCCGCAAGGGCTACGTGATCGTGTCCAGCCAGGGTGACGACACCTACGGTGTCTACGACCTGCGCGGCCACAACCGGGCGCTCGGTACCTTCCGGGTGGCGGGCGACGGCGTGGACGACGTCAACGGGTCGGACGGCCTCGCGGTCTCCAACGCGCCGGTGGGCGAGTACCGCTCAGGGCTGCTGGTCACGCACGACGAGCCGGAGACGGGCCCCGACGTCGACCCAGGCCGCGAGGAGGAAGCCACAGGCTTCTCCTACGTCCACTGGTCCGACGTAACCAAGGCCCTGCGCCTCCACTGACCCGACCGTGATCGCCGAAGTAGAGCGCCTGTCCGATTCTCCCAGGGTTGCCATCGGGAGAGTCGGACAGGCGCTCTACTTCGGCGATCCGCCCACGGGGCTCACGGGGTGCGGCGGCGGAGGGTTAGGACGCCCAGGAGCACCGCGCCCACGATGAACAGGGCGATCACGCCGACGGCGCCGCGGATGTCGGCCCACTCGTCGCCCGCCGCGAGCGACGTCATCGCCTCGATCGCGTAGGTGAGCGGGAACGCGCGGGACAGCCACTCCAGCACCTGCGGCATCTGGTCGCGCGGCATGAGCAGCCCGCACGTGATGAGCTGCGGAAACAGGATGGCGGGCATCATCTGGACCGCCTGGAACTCGCTGCGCGCGAGCGCGGAGGCGGCAAGGCCGAGCGTGCAGCCGAGGATCGCGTCGAGCAGCGCGACCACGACGACGAGGCCGAGCGGCCCCTCCACGTCCATCCCGACGAGCAGCGCGAAGCCGACCACCACCAGCGCCTGGACGAGCGCCAGCGTCGCGAACGCCAGGCCGTAGCCGGCCACGAAGTCGCCCTTGCGGATGGGCGTCGTCATCAGCCGCTCCAGCGTGCCCGACTGCCGTTCGCGCAGCGTCGCCACGCTCGTGACCAGGAACATCACGATGAGCGGGAAGAGGCCGACCAGCATCGGGCCGAACCTGTCGAGCACCTGGGGCTGGTCGTCGAACATCCAGGCGATCAGGCCGATCAGCAGGCAGGGCAGCAGGATGATCAGGGCCACCGTGCGGTGGTCGCCGCGCAGCTGGGACAGCACGCGGCTCGCGGTGGCGAGGGTCAGGTTCATCGCGCCGTCTCCTCGGTGGTCTCGCCGACGGTGGTCTCGCCGACGCCGGCGGCGTCGATCAGGGCGAGGAACGCGCGTTCGGCGTCGGGTGCCCCGGTGGTGGCCAGCAGGTCGTCGGGAGTGGTGTCGGCGACGAGAGCGCCCGACCGCATGAGAAGCAGACGGTCGCACTGCACCGCCTCGTCCATCACGTGGCTGGAGACCAGGAGCGTGCACCCCGCGGCCGCGAGCCTTCGGAACACGGCCCACAGGTCGCGGCGGAGCACCGGGTCGAGGCCCACCGTCGGCTCGTCCAGCACGAGCAGCTCGGGTCCGCCGACCAGCGCGGCGGCCAGGGAGACCCGGGAGCGCTCGCCGCCCGAGAGCGTGCCGACCCGCTGCTTCTCGTGCCCACCGAGGTCGACGGTGGCCACGGCGGTCGCCACCGCCTCGGCGGGCGAGGGGACGCCGGCCAGAGCGGCGAAGTACCTGAGGTTCTGCGCGACGGTGAGGTCGGTGTAGACGCTGGCGTCCTGCGTCATGTAGCCGACCCGGCGCCGCAGCGCCGGGGTACCGGCCGCGCTGCCGAGCACTTCCACGGTGCCGGTCACGCGGTCCTGCACGCCCACGACGGAGCGCATGAGCGTCGTCTTGCCGGAGCCGGACGGCCCCATCAGCCCGACGACGGATCCGGCCGGCACGGCGACGTCCAGCCCGTCGATGATCGGCCGTCCGCCGCGCACCACCCGCAGGTCCCTGATGACCACCGCATTTTTCCTCATGTGAGGAATTGTGCTCCCGCGCCCGGCTACCGCGCAAGGTCTCCCGTGAGGTAGCGCTGGATGGTGGGGCCGGCGAGCGCCGCGACCTCGGCGGGCGTCATCGAGGCGATGGGCTCCACGGGGACGAGGAACCGCGTCATCATGAGCCCCGCCATCTGGGAGGCGACGAGGGCGGTCCGCAGCGGCGCGTCGGGCGCGTCGAGCGTGCGCATCACCGGGCCGAGGATCGCCGCGCCGATGAACTGGGGCAGGAGCCCGCGCAGCCCGGGGTCGGCCATGACGGCGGGTACCACCATGCGGACCGTGGTGCCGCCGTCGAACTCCCAGACGCCGAGCATCGCCTCGACGAGGCGCTCCCCCAGGGTCTCCATGGGGCCGTCCACCACCTGCTCCATCACGCGGTCCGGCTCGATCTCCGTGACGCCGAGCGTGGCCGTCAGCAGCCGCGCCTTGTCGGCGAACCAGTGCCGCACGGTGCCCGGGTCGACGCCGGCGCGCCGGGCGACCGACCGCAGGGACGCCGCCTCGTACCCGCGCTCCAGGAACTCCGCCCGGGCGGCGGTCAGGATGTCGGCGCGTGCGTCCTGCCCGGCGGGACGCCGTCCGCGGCGCGAGGGAGGAGCGAGATCGGCCATCCCGCCATTCTCGCCCAGGTACTACGACGCGAGGGTCTCGACGGGCTCGACCACCGGTGGTCGAGCCCGTCGAGACCCTCGCGCACCTGCTGGTCGAGCTTGTCGAGACCCTCGCGGTTCTCTTGTCAGCCGAGAACCGTCAGCGGGTGGCCGCGGCCCGCCGCTTGTTCCAGACGTCGAACGCGACGGCCAGGAGCAGGACGATGCCCTTGACGACCTGCTGCGTGGACTGGTCGACACCCATGAGCTGCATGCCGTTGGACATGACGGCCATGATCAGGCCACCGACCATCGCGCCGGTCACCGTGCCGATACCGCCGGTCACGGCGGCGCCACCGATGAAGCACGCCGCGATCGCGTCGAGCTCGAACATGTTGCCCGCCGCCGGCTGGGCGGCGCTCGACCGCGCGGAGTACACGATGCCCGCGATAGCGGCGAGGAAGCCCATGTTCACGAACATCCAGAAGTTCACGCGCTTCACGCGGACGCCGGAGAGCTGCGCCGCGGCGAGGTTGCCACCGATGGCGTAGACGTGGCGGCCGAACACGCTGTGCTTCGTGATCAGCGTGTAGACCATGACCAGCACGGCCAGGATGATCAGCACCGCGGGCAGGCCGCGGTACGTGGCGAGGTTGTACGCGAACCACATGACCACGGCTGCGACGACCACGAGCTTCAGCACGAAGAACACGGCCGCCTCGACCGTCTGCTTGTACGCGATGCGCGCGCGGCGCTGGCGCCACGAGTTGTACGCGAAGCCCAGCACACCGATGGCGAAGATGACGAGCGTGAAGGTGTCGTACCCGTAACCGCCGAGCAGGCCGTTGAGGAAGCCCGAGGCGATGGCCGAGTACTCCGCCGGGAACGGCGAGAGCGAGACGTTGTTGAGCACCTCGAGCGTGAGGCCACGGAACAGGAGCATGCCTGCCAACGTCACGATGAACGCTGGGATGCCCACGTACGCCACCCAGAACCCTTGCCACGCCCCGACCAGCAGCCCGGTGCCGATGGCGGCGAGCACGCCCACCCACCACGGCTGACCGCCACGGATGACGATCACCGCGGCCACGGCTCCGGTCAGTGCGACCACCGAGCCCACCGACAGGTCGATGTGCCCGCCGATGATGATGATCACCATGCCGATGGCGAGGATGAGGATGTACGAGAACTGCAGCACGAGGCTGGTCAGGTTCCGCGAGCTGAGCAGCAGGCCGTCGGTCAGCACCGAGAACAGCACGATGATCAGCACGAACGCGATGTAGATGCCACTGGTGCGGATGTTCCGGGTGAACAGGTCCCGGAGGTTCGTGATGCCGGTCATGCCTTCGTCTCCTGTGCGTTCTCCTGGGTCATGAGAGCCATGAGTCCTTCCTGGGTGGCTGAGGCCACGTCGACCTCGCCAGTGATGCGGCCGAAGGCCAGGGTGTAGATGCGGTCACAGATCCCGAGGAGCTCGGGGAGCTCCGAGGAGATGACCAGCACGGCCTTCCCGTCCGCGACCAGCTTGTTGATGATGGTGTAGATCTCGTACTTGGCGCCGACGTCGATGCCGCGCGTGGGCTCGTCGAGGATCAGCACCTCAGGGGCGGTGTACAGCCACTTGGACAGCACCACCTTCTGCTGGTTGCCGCCCGAGAGCTTGCCCACGTCCACGAGCACGTTGGGGGTGCGGATGTTCATGGACTCGCGGTACTCCTCCGCGACCTTGAGCTCCTCGTTCTCGTCCACGAAGCCGTTCTTCGACAGCTTGCCGAGGCCCGCCGCCGAGATGTTGCGCTTGATGTCCTCGATGAGGTTGAGCCCGTACTGCTTGCGGTCCTCGGACACGTAGGCGATACCGGCCTTGATCGCGTCCGGCACCGTGCGGGCGTCGATCTTCTTGCCGTGCACGTACGCCGTGCCGGAGATGTCCCGGCCGTAGGAGCGGCCGAACAGCGACATCACGAGCTCCGTCCGCCCGGCGCCCATGAGGCCGGCGATACCGACCACCTCGCCGGCCCGCACGTTCAGGTTCGCGCCCTTGACGATGACGCGGCCGGGCTGGGTCGGGTGGTACACCGTCCAGTCCTCGACGCGCAGCACCTCCTCGCCCGGGTGCGACTCGCGGTCGGGATACCGGTTGTCGAGGTCGCGCCCCACCATGCCGCGGATGATGCGGTTCTGGATCGCCTCGGACGAGCCACCCGCCTCGGCCATGTCGAAGGTCTCGATCGACTGGCCGTCGCGGATGATGGTGGTGCGGTCGGCGATCTCGGCGATCTCGGCGAGCTTGTGGGAGATCATGATCGACGTGATGCCCTGGCTCTTGAACTGCCGGAGCAGCTCGAGCAGGTGCTCGGAGTCGTTGTCGTTCAGCGCCGCCGTCGGCTCGTCGAGGATGAGCAGGCGCACGTCCTTGGAGATGGCCTTGGCGATCTCCACGAGCTGCTGCTTGCCCACACCGAGCGCGGAGATGGGGACCGTGGGCGACTCGCTCAGCCCGACCCGCTCCAGCAGCACGGCTGCCTCGGAGTTGGTCCTGTTCCAGTCGATGGCGCCACCGGCGCGGCGTCGCTCGTTGCCGAGAAAGATGTTCTCGGCGATCGACAGGTACGGGACGAGCGCGAGCTCCTGGTGGATGATCACGACACCGCGGGCCTCGGAGTCGTTGATGTTGCCGAACTGGGCGTTCTCGCCGTCGAGCACGATGTCGCCGTCGTAGGTGCCGAACGGGTACACCCCCGACAGCACCTTCATCAGGGTGGACTTGCCCGCCCCGTTCTCACCGCAGATGGCGTGGATCTCGCCCCTGCGGACAGTGAGGTTGACGTCCTGGAGCGCTTTGACCCCAGGAAATGTCTTGGTGATGCCGCGCATCTCGAGGATGTCGGTCGGCGCCGAATCGGCCATGCCAGTCCTTGTCGCGTACTTGTCGCCAATAGTGATGTTGCGGGTTGCCCGACGCCGGTGGTCGAGCTTGCCGAGACCACGTCTCGACAAGCTCGACCACCGAACGACCGCAAGAAGTCAGCGGCGTCGGACCGGTACTGCCAGGAGGTCAGTCCTACTCGTCGACCTGGCCGGACGCGACCTCTTCCTCGGTGAGGTAGCCGGACTCGACCAGCTCGGCCTCGAGGTTGTCCTTGGTGACGATCACCGTGGGGAGCAGGAACGACGGCACGACCTTCACGCCGTTGTCGTACGTCTCGGTGTCGTTGGCCTCGGGCTCGTTGCCCTCGAGGAACGCCGTCGCCGCGGTGACGGCCTGCTCGGCGAGGAGCCGGGTGTCCTTGAAGATCGTCGAGTACTGGTCGCCGTCGACGATCAGCTTGGCGGAGGCCGCCTCGGCGTCCTGGCCGGTGATGATCGGCATCTTCAGGTCGCCCTTGCCGTAGCCCGAGTTCTTCAGGGCGGTGATGATGCCGCGCGACAGCACGTCGGCGGGGGCGAGCACGCCGTCGACCTTCACGTCACCCTTGGTGTACGTCGAGGTCAGCAGGTTCTCCATGCGCTCCTGCGCACCCTCCTGCTCCCAGCGCTGGATGGCGACGGTGCCGAAGTCGGTCTGCTCCGAGGGCACGACGAGCGTCTTGTCGTCGATGTACGGCTGGAGCACCGACATGGCGCCCTCGTAGAAGAACCCTGCGTTGTTGTCGTCCGGCGAACCGGCGAAGAGCTCGACGTTGAACGGACCCTCGGGCGCGTCAGCGGCCTCCTCGCCGTTCTCGTCCAGGATGCCGAGACCGGTCAGCAGCGAGGTGCCCTGCTGCACGCCGACCGTGTAGTTGTCGAACGTGACGTAGAAGTCCACGTTCTCGGAGTCGCGGATGAGGCGGTCGTAAGAGATCACCGGGATGTCCGCGGCAGCGGCGGCCTCGAGCTGGCTGCCCAGCGCGGTGCCGTCGATCGAGGCGATGATGAGTGCCTCGGCGCCCTTGTTGATCATCGCGTCGATCTGCTGCTGCTGGGTCGGGATGTCGTCACCCGCGAACTGCAGGTCGACGTCGTACCCGGCCGCCTTGAGACCCTCCTCGACAGCACCGCCGTCCGCGATCCAGCGCTCGTACGTCTGGGTGGGCATCGCCACGCCGACGAGGCCGCCCTCTTCGCCGTCCCCGGCACCGCCACCGCCACCTGCGCCGGCACCGCCGCCGCCGCACGCAGCGAGCGAAACAGCCATCGTGCCCGTCGCCAGCGCAGCCAGACCGCGCTTGGCCCACAGCTTCCTTGCCATGACATCTCCTCTTCGAGTTTGCCCGGGCAACGTCTCTGCAACCCGGCCGACTTCACATTGTGAACGCAACAGATTGTGAACGCTCACACGTCCGTTGGTCAAAACCAGGTCGGCTGAACTTAGCCACAACCGACCGGTGACCGTGCCCACCGTAGCCGTGGTCGAGGGCTAGTAAGGGGAACTTACTGGATGGTTACGGCATCGATACAGTCAACTCTTGAATCCGGGAACCGTCGTCCTGGGTAGTCCGCTCACCGCGCGCCCCGGCGACAACCCGCCCTGCCGGTACTTCTGCAGCGGCCGAAACGCTGCGACCAGCGGAACCACGGGGATGAACGAGCCCGTGGCGATGCGGTTCCAGACCTGCTCGCCGCCTGCACGCACATGGGAAAGGGCTTGCCTCGTGAAGACCCTGGCGGCGACCGGAAGTAGGCGCGAGCTCCCCGGGAGACGGCCAAGGGCAGGAAGAAGTTGTTCCACGTGGCGACGGTAGTGAGCAGCAGCACAGTGCTGATCGCGTGTCACGGCGGCGGCAAGATCACCCGGAAGAGGGCCGGATCTCACCCGCCGTCAGGAGATCGGCTGCTCCAGCTGCCGACTGTCCGCCGCCTCGCCGATCACCTGCACGAGCTCCGTGCCACCCGGCTGGACGCCCACGACGCGGCTGTCCTGGCCCGGCGCGACGTCGCCCGTCGACTCCCGTCCGATGATCCGCGAGTCCGGCACCACCTTCCGGAACGGCGCCGGGTCGCCGGCCGCGCCGATGCGCTCCAGCAGCAGCTCGACGGCGGTGCGCGCGATCTGGTCTCGTCCCGGGTCCACCGAGGACAGCGCTGGAACCGCGTACTTCGCGTCGTCGACGTCGTCGAACCCGATGAGCGCCACCTCCCCCGGGACGTCGATCCCGTGGGCGTGCAGGGCGTGCAGGGCGCCGAGGGCGAGCGCGTCGTTGAGCGCGAAGACCGCGTCGATCTCGACGCCCTCGTCGAGCATGCGGCGCATCGTCTCCGCACCGGTGGAGCGGTGCCAGAGGCCCGCCTCCCCGATCAGCGCCGGGTCGTGCGGCAGGCCGGCCTCCGCCAGTCCTTCCAGGTAGCCGGCGGTGCGCAGCGCCGCGGACCCGACCTGCTCCCCCTCGTGCCCCCCGATCAGCGCGATCCGACGGCGGCCGAGCGACGCCAGGTGCAGGGTCGCCGCCTTGGCCGCCTCGACGTTGTTCATCGTCACGTGGTCGGCGGGTGCGCCGAAGACGCGCTCGCCCAGGATCACTATCGGGAAGTCGACGGTGAACAGGCCGATGTCGTCGGGCCCGAGCGCGAGGGGCGAGAAGATCAGGCCGTCCGTGAGGTGCCTGCGGCGGCCCGAGAGCACGTCGGTCTCCCGCTCGCGGCTGGCGCTCGTCTGCTCGATGAGCACGGTCCACCCGGCGTCGTCGGCGGCGGAGATGACGGAGTCGGCGAGCTCGGCGAAGTACGGGAGCGAGAGCTCGGGAACCGCCAGCGTGATCAGCCCCGTGCGGCGCGTGCGGAGGTTCCGGGCGGACATGTTGACGCGGTAGCCCAGGTCCTCGATGGCGGCCTGGACCCGCTCCCGGGTCGCGGCGCGGATGTACGGGTAGCCGTTCACCACGTTCGACACCGTCTTGATCGACACGCCTGCGCGCTGCGCCACGTCGTGCATCGTCACAGCCACGCTGCCAGCCTCCACTCGGCGAGTTTTCCCACAGGGTAGAGGACGGCCGTCGTCCACGCGTCGCCGATCGGATAGTGTGCAACGTTGTAGAACGACCGACCGATCCAGCGAGGAACAATGACGACCTCCCGCACCCGCGTGCTGCTGCACCCCGACTTCACCGTCGGTACCGTCGACCGCCGCCTGTTCGGCTCCTTCGTGGAGCACCTCGGGCGTGCGGTCTACACGGGCATCCACGAGCCGGGCCACCCGACGTCCGACAGCCACGGCTTCCGCCGCGACGTCGCCGACCTGACGCGCGAGCTCGGCGTCACCACCGTCCGGTACCCGGGCGGCAACTTCGTCTCCAACTACCGGTGGGAGGACGCCGTCGGGCCCGTCGAGCAGCGCAAGCCGTTCCTGGATCTCGCGTGGCGCACGGTGGAGCCCAACGTCGTGGGGACCGACGAGTTCCTGCAGTGGGCCGAGCGCGAGGGCATCGAGCCGATGATGGCCGTCAACCTGGGCACCCGCGGCGTCGAGGAGGCAGTGGCCCTGCTCGAGTACTGCAACGGCGAGGCGGGCACCCGCTGGGCCGACCTGCGCATCGCGAACGGCCGCGCGGAGCCCTACGGCGTCAAGCTCTGGTGCCTGGGCAACGAGATGGACGGCCCGTGGCAGATCGGGCACAAGGACGCGCACGAGTACGGCAAGCTCGCCCGCAACGCCGGCGCCGCGATGAAGCTCGTGGACCCGTCCATCGAGCTCGTCGCCTGCGGTTCGTCGTCGATGGGGATGCCCACGTTCGGCGAGTGGGAGCGCACGGTCCTCGAGTACACGTACGACCTCGTGGACCACATCTCGATGCACGCCTACTACGAGGAGGTCGACGGCGACCGCGCGTCGTTCCTCGGGTCGGGCACCGCGATGGACCGGTTCATCGAGCGGGTCGTGGCCTCCGCGGACGCCGTCGGCGCCCAGCGCCGATCGGACAAGCGCATCACCATCTCGTTCGACGAGTGGAACGTCTGGTACCTGCAGACCCGCTTCCCCGGCGAGGCGAACCTGCCGATCCAGAAGGACGCGCCCCGCATCATCGAGGACGTCTACTCCGGGCTGGACGCCGTGGTCGTGGGCGACCTCCTGGTCACGCTGCTGAACCACGCCGACCGGGTGCCGGTCGCGTGCCTCGCGCAGCTCGTCAACGTGATCGCGCCGATCATGACCGAGCCGGGCGGCGAGGCCTGGCGGCAGCCGACCTTCCACCCGTTCGCGACGACGGCGCGCCTGGCGCAGGGCGAGGCGCTCGACCTGCGCGTGTCCACGTCCACGATCACCACGAAGGCCCACGGCGAGGTGCCTGCGGTCACGGCGGCGGCCACCCTGGCCGACGGCGCCGTCGCCCTGTTCCTGACCAACCGCTCCACCGAGCCGGTGGAGGTCGAGCTGGCCCACCTGGGCGCGGCGCTGGAGGTCGCCGAGGGCTGGGCCATGACGGCCGACCACGAGGCCGCCGTCGCCGGGCCGGAGCACGCGGAGAAGGTGGCCGCGGAGCACTGGGGCGAGTTCGACGTCGCCGGCCGCGTCGCCGCGACCGAGGGCGCGACGACAAGGGTGACGCTGGCCCCCGAGTCGTGGACAGCCCTGTCAGGCACCCTCAAGCCCCTCTGAACTCAAGCGGGATCCGTGAGGTAGAGCGCCTGTCCGGCTCTCCCTGTCGACACCAGGGAGAGCCGGACAGGCGCTCTACTTCACGGATCCCGCTTCACTTGTCGGTGCCGAGGTCGAAGCCGCCGTCCGCCTCGGCGGCCCGCCAGAAGTCGCGCAGCATCTCCTCCGGGGTGTGGAGGTTGTGCCGGCTCGCCACCGGTTCCTCGTCGCCCGAGATGGCCTTGACCTCGTCGTGGATGCGCTCCATCGAGGTGTCCAGCGACCATGCGACGTCCGCCGCGAGCTTGAGCGAGTCGGTGAGGTGCCGGGGCACGTCGCCGTCGTACTTGTAGTAGATCTTGTGCTCGAGGCTGGCCCAGAAGTCCATGGCGATCGTGCGCAGCTGGATCTCGACGATCACGTCCTCGACCCGGTCGGACAGGTACACCGGGATCTGCACGATGAGGTGCAGCGACTTGTACCCGGTCGCCTTCGGGTGCTTGATGTAGTCGCGCTCCTCCAGCAGCGTCAGGTCCGCCTGCTTGAGCAGCATGTCGCGGACCAGATAGATGTCGTTGACGAAGCTGCAGGTGATCCGGACGCCGGCGATGTCGAACATCTGCGCCCGGACGCCGTCCGGCGTCAGCGGGATGCCCTTGCGGCGGCACTTGGCGACTATCGACTCGAACGACTTGAGCCGCGAACCCACGTGCTCGACGGGGTTGTAGTTCTGCATGTGCCGGAACTCGTCGCGCAGGATCGAGACCTTGGTCATCACCTCGTCGATCCCGAACTTGTAGGTCAGCACCAGGCGGCGCAGCTCTGCGACCAGCGTCCGGAGCTCGGCTGGATCAGGTATCGGGTGTTCCCGGAGGTCCTCGGGCAGCGTGCTCACGGAGACCACCGTACGGGTTGAGGGCGCCGCCGTGGGGCTGGTCCGCGAAGTAGAGCGCCTGTCCGGGTTCTCCCGGCTGTCACCCGGGAGAACCCGGACAGGCGCTCTACTTCGCGGACCTACCTACGGTCAGCTGCCGTTGGCCTCCGCGAGCCGGAGGAACGTGATCGAGTGCGGCGCGAAGTCGTAGCTGAACTCCGTGTCACCTCCCGACCGGGACACGTCGAGCGTCGCCCTGCCCTCCACCGGCACTATCCGTTCCGGCTGCGTCTTGGTGTTCATGGCCGACGGCGCCCCGCTCATCTCGATCACCTCGGCGTCACCGTCCACCGCGTAACCGTCGACGTTCACCGCCGTGCGTGCGACCGAGTCGAACGGGTTGACGACCTTGAGCACCAGCTCGCCCGTCTCGGCGTCCCGCGTGACCACCTGGTACAGCGACTCCGTGGTCGGCTCCGTGTACGTCATCTGCAGCGCGCCGTCGAGGTAGAGCTTGATGGTCCGCCCGGAGACCACGACCTTCACGTGGTAGTCCCGGCCGGTCTCCATCGAGTGGCCCTCCACGGCCGCGACCTCGCCCGCGCCGCCGCCGTCGGCCCGCTGGAGCGCCTGGCGGGAGTTGTTCCAGCCGCCCAGGTTCCACCAGTAGAAGTCGTCCCGGCCGCCCGCGGCGAACCCGACGAGGAACGCCTCGCTGCCGCCCAGCTTCCGGGCGTCGAGCTCCAGGGTGTAGTTGTCCCAGTCCTTCGTGTACGCGTCGGTGATGATCGAGCGGGCATCGGTGACGTTGCCCGCCGACTGCACGTACTCGCCGTCGGACACGCCCCACGTGCCGGCCTGCGGCTCCCACTGCGCGGCTTCGTCGAACGAGTCGGAGAAGAGCACCTCGCCGGACTCGTTGTCGGTGACCTTCACGTCGTCGTAGGCGGCCTGGGTGTTCCAGGTCGACAGGAAGACGCCACCCGAGATGTCCGCGGGGGTCTCCTCGGGGCCGTCGTGCGTGGACGGGACGACCTGGTCGCCGGTGTTCGTCATGAACATCCGCTGCGTGTAGTACGACGTCGAGCCCCACGACTCGTCGTTGTCGAACCACATCAGGTCCGGGGACCACTGGACATGGTCCTCGTTCGCGAACATCGGCGCGTAGGAGGCCAGCTCCACCAGGTCGGCGTTGCGCTCGATCCCGGTCATGTACGCGGCCTCGGACAGCGAGTTGGCCCAGGCGTTGCCGCGCGAGGCGTACTCGCCGAGGAACACGTGCGGGCCCTCGCGGTCGTACGAGTCGTACCGCTCGGTGTTCGACAGGAACCACGACGGGTCGTTGTAGTAGTGCTCGTCGACCATCGCGACGCCCTGCTCGCGGTTGAAGTCCCAGAGCTCGTCGAACCGGGCGCCGGTGTCGTCCGGGCCGGAGTTGGAGATCACGGTGACCTCGGGGTGCGCGGCCTCGACGGCGTCGCGGAACCGCGGGAAGTTCGCCTGGAACGTGTCGGTGTTCTCCTCGTTGCCCAGGCCGATGTACTTCATCCCGAACGGGTCGGGGTGGCCCAGCGCGGCACGCTTGGCGCCCCACTCGGTGTCCACGGAACCGTTGGCGAACTCGATGAGGTCGACGGTGTCCTGCACCCAGCGGTCGAGGCGGACGTCGTCGGTCATCTCGGGGATGTTGCTGCCGCACCCGTTGGCACCCACGGACAGCACGGGCAGCGGCGACGCCCCCAGGTCCTCGGCGAACTCGAAGTACTCGAGGTAGCCCAGGCCGTAGGTCTGGTTGTAGCCCCAGAAGTTCCAGTTGGTCGGGCGCTCCTCGACCGGCCCGATGGTCTCCTTCCACTGGTACGTCCGACGGCGGTCCGCGCCGTCCGACTCCAGGTACGTGTCGAACGTGCCGACGTTGGTGACGCAGCCGCCGGGGAACCGCAGGAAGGACGGCTCCAGGTCGGCGACCTTCTGCGCGAGGTCCTTGCGCAGAACCGAGCGGCCGTTGACCGGGCCGTGCCACGTGTCACGCGGGAACAGGGAGATCATGTCCAGGCGCATCGTGCTCTCTCGGCCGACCGTCACCACGAGCCGGGCGTCGTCGACCGTGCGGCTCGCGGTCAGCCTGGCCGTGCGCTTCTTCCACCGGTTGGTGTTGTCCACCCCCACCACGACGGCCGCGTACGTCGTGGCACCGTCGGGCGACTCCAGGCTCACCCGCAGCTGCTGGGCCCGTCCGGTGCGCGCGAACACCGAGAAGTCGTACTTCTTGCCCTTCTCGATCGCGAAGCCCTCGTTGTAGCCCGCGTTGCGCACGCCGACGCCGGGGCCGTCCGCCTTGATGGTCAGGTACGCCCGGTTGGCGTCGTTGAGCCACTTGTCCCGCTCGGACTCGACCTGCGCCGTGCCGGTGGAGCCCCGCCGCTGCACGGCGTCCCAGCCCGTCATACCGGTAAAGTTCGCGTTGTCGGTCGCGGCGAACTCGAAGGACCGGTTCCGGACCAGCTCGGCGTACAGGCCGCCGTCGGCCGCGTAGTTGATGTCCTCGTAGAAGACGCCGTACAGGTCGTCGCTCATCTCCGTGCCCGCTGCCGCGGCGTCGACGTCGAGCGTGTGCTCCTGCACCGGGGTCTCGGCCGGCGGGTACGCGGCCACGAGGCGCGCCCGCTCCTCGGCCGTGATCGGCAGGACCGTCCCGTGCCTGGGGCTGGCGGGCAGGATCGCGTCGAGGTTGGCGGTCCACTCGCCGCTGCTCAGGTCGTCGGACTCGAAGAGCATGTAGCCCTGGCCGCCGTGGTAGCTCGGCTGGTCCTGCAGGAGGTACCAGCGGTCGTCCGTCAGCGACGGGAACAGCGTCGGCCCCTCACCGCCGGTGAACGTGCCGCCCCACGGGTTCGGCTGCCCGAACCCGACGCGCTCCTTGACGAGGTCCCAGCCGTCGCCCTCGGTCACGCCCTGCGTCCGGCGCAGGTCGGTGGACGACTCCTGCCGCATCCCCATGTACGACTCGTCCTTGGTGAGGCGGTAGTAGACGCCGTCCTCCTCCTGGACCGTCGAGTCGATCATGCCGAGGCCGTCGCCCTGCGGCTCGTCGATCCACGGCTTCGGCTCCGAGAAGGTCTCGAAGTCCGTGGTCGTCGCGTACAGCATGCGCTGGTACGACGTGCGGATGTCGCGCTCCGCGGGCGGGACGTCGGCCGGGTACAGGGCGGAGGCCCAGTACACGACGAACTCGCCGGCGGCCTCGTCCCAGTACGCCTCGGGCGCCCACAGGTTGCCGGCGTTCTCGGGCGCGAGCTCGATCTCGCGCTGCTCGCCCCAGCTCACCAGGTCCGTGGACTCCCAGACCATGATCTTGCGGCTGCCGGTCTCCTGGGCGTCGCCGAAGTTGCCGCCGCCGTAGATCTGCAGGTCGGTCGCGAGCAGGTAGTACGTGCCGTCGCCGCCGCGGATCAGGAACGGGTCGCGCAGGCCCTTGGTGCCGAGCGTGGAGCTGAGCACCGGCTCGCCGCCGTTGAGCGTCGTCCACTCCAGCGGGTCGGGACCGTCCGAGACGGCGAACGAGATGGTCTCGCCGTCGGCGGTGGACTCGCCGGTGAAGTAGGGGAAGAAGTAGGCGGCGTACTCGGCCTCCGCCGCCGTGGCCGACGCCGGAGCGGCGTCCTGCGCGGCGACGGAAGGCGCCACCGCTCCCGCCAGGCTGACCGCGAGTGCGGCGCCCATCGCGAGCGCACCTCTTCTATATCGTTGTAGATCCATGTCGTATCGATCCCTTCGTCACGTCGGTGTGGAGTGGGTCGGTGGTACTGCGGCCCTGACTCGCCGTACCGGGTACGGCGAGTCAGGGCCGGGGTTCTGTGCCGTGCGGTTACGTGCGGCGGAGCGTCAGGATGCGCTGGAGGGCCACGAAGACCAGCAGGAGGACGCCGATCACGATCTTGGTCCACCAGGAGCTGAGGGTGCCCTCGAACGTGATGATCGTCTGGATCAGGCCGAGCACCAGCACGCCCAGCACGGAGCCGAGCACGAAGCCGGTGCCGCCCGTCAGCAGCGTCCCGCCGATGACCACCGCGGCGATGGCGTCGAGCTCCATCGCGACACCGGTCAGCGAGTAGCCCGACCGGGAGTACATCGCGAACAGCAGGCCGCCGAGCCCCGCGCACGTGCCGCTCACCACGTAGGCGAGCACCTTGGTGCGGGCCACGGGCAGACCCATGAGGAGCGCGGACTGCTCACCGCCGCCGATCGCGTACACCGTGCGGCCGAACCGCGTGAAGTGCAGCACGAGGAAGCCGAGGCCCACGACGACCAGCGCGATGAGCACGCCGGACGACATCCGCCAGCCGCCGAAGATCTGGACCCAGCTCGCGAGCTCGCCGAACGCCGGGTTGTCGATGGCGATGGACTCCGGCGCGATGAGGAAGCACAGGCCGCGGGCGAGGAACATGCCCGCGAGCGTCGCCACGAACGGCTGCACCTGGAAGTACTGCACCATCACGCCGTGCGCCAGGCCGATCACCGTCCCGGCGCCGACGGCGAGCGGGATCACCACCGCGGGCGGCAGACCCGCCTGCAGCAGCGCCGCGGTGACCACCGTGGACAGGGCCAGCACCGATCCGACCGACAGGTCGATCCCGCCGGTCAGGATCACGAAGGTCATGCCCACCGCGAGCACGATGAGGTGCGCGTTGTTGATGAACAGGTTGGACACCACTGCGGGCGTCAGGAAGTTCTCGTACCGGGTGCCGCCCACGATCAGCATGAGCGCCAGCACGACGAACGTGCCCACCACCGGGAGGTAGCGCCGGTCCAGCCGGGTCGGGATCTTCAGCGAGCGCGAGGCGCGCACGGGGGCCGACGTAGCCATCAGGCCTTCACCTCCGTCGAGTCAGGGCGCGCAGCGGGCTGCGGCTCGGGCGGCGTCGTCGCGACCGGACGACGGGTGGCGGCCGTCAGCCGCTCCCGCATCCGAGGCGACTGGAGCAGGGTCACCGCGATGACGACGAGCGCCATGAACAGGGGCGTGACCAGCGGCGAGATGCCGAGGACGGTCACCGTCCGCTCGAGGGTGGCGATGACGAGCGCGCCCACCAGGGTGCCCGACAGGTTGAACTTGCCGCCCGAGAGCGCGGTCCCGCCGATCACCACTGCCAGGATGGCGTCGAGCTCGATGAACACGCCGGCGTTGTTCGCGTCGGCGGCCATCGTGTCAGCGCTGATGAGCAGGCCCGCCAGGCCGGCGAACAGGCCCGACGCCGTGTACACGGTCCAGGTCAGCGTCTTGGAGCGGACGCCGGAGAGGCGGCTCGCGGCCGGGTTGATGCCGGTCGCCTCCAGGAGCATGCCGAGCGCGGTACGCCGCACCACGAACGCGACCACCGCGAAGACACCGAACGCGATGACCGCCGCGACGGGCAGCCCGAGCCAGAACCCTGAGCCGAGCACCTTGAACGGCGCGCTGTTGATCGTGGTGATCATGCCGCCCGTGATGAGCATGGCGACGCCGCGGCCCGCGGTCATCAGGATGAGCGTCGCGATGATCGGCTGGATGCCGAGCACCGAGACCAGGAACCCGTTCCACACGCCGAGCACCAGGCACAGCGCGAGGGCCAGGCCGATGGCGGTGAGCACCGTGACCGGTGACTCGGGGTTCGGCGACGACGCGATGTGCGACAGCGCGACCGCACCCGAGACCGCCACCACGGCGCCGACCGAGAGGTCGATGCCGCGCGTGGCGATGACCAGGGTCATGCCGAGGGCGACGAGCAGGAGCGGTGCGGTGGTCCGCAGGATGTCGATCGGGGCACCGAACAGGTGCCCGTCCCGGATGCTGATCGCCAGGAAGCTCGGCCGGGCGACGGTGTTGGCCACCAGCAGGGCGACCAGAGCCGCGACCGGCCAGAAGAGGTAGTGGCGCAGGATGTTCGTCACTTCGCGCCACCTCCGGCGATGAGGTCGACCACCTGGTCCATAGTGGCTCCTCCTCCATCGATCTCCGCCACCTTGCGACGGTCCCGCATCACGGCGATGCGGTGGGATATACGCAGTACTTCTTCGAGCTCCGCCGAGATGAAGACGACGGACATGCCCTCGGCCGCCAGGTCGGCGACGAGCTTCTGGATCTCTGCCTTGGCACCGACGTCGATGCCGCGGGTGGGCTCGTCCAGGACGAGCAGCTGCGGCGCCGTGGCGAGCCACCGCGCGAGCAGCACCTTCTGCTGGTTGCCGCCCGACAGGTTGCGCAGCAGCGCCTCGGGGTTGGCCGGCCGGATCCCGAGCTGCTTGATGTACGACGCGACCAGGTCGTCGACCTGCTTGCGGGGCAGCGGCCGGATCCAGCCGCGCCGCGCCTGCAGGGCGAGCACGATGTTCTCCCGCACGGTGAGGCCGTCGACGACGCCCTCCCCCTTGCGGTCCTCCGAGGTGTAGGCGATGCCGTGGCTCATGGCCGCGCGCGGCGTGCGCAGGCGGGCCGGCGCTCCGGCCACGCGGGTCTCGCCGACGTCGGCCCGGTCGGCGCCCGTGAGCAGGCGCGCCAGCTCCGTACGGCCCGAGCCGAGCAGACCGGCGAGACCGACCACCTCGCCCTCGTAGAGCTCGAGGTCGAAAGGCTGTACCGAGCCCTTGCGGCCGAGGCCGACCACCTGGAGCAGCGGGGTCGCGTCGGCGGGGCGCTCGGTGTGCTCGAGCACCTCCTCCGCGGCCTCCAGGACCTCCATGGAGCGGCCGATCATGTGCTGGACCAGCTCGGCGGCCGGCAGGTCGGCGGTGACGTACTCCCCCACCAGGCCGCCGTTGCGCAGCACCGTCATCCGGTCGGAGACCTCGTAGATCTGGTCGAGGAAGTGGCTGACGAACAGGATGGCGACGCCTTCGTCACGCAGCGTGCGCATGACGGTGAACAGGTGCGCCACCTCGTCCGTGTCCAGGCTGGAGGTGGGTTCGTCGAGGATGAGCACCTTGCAGTCGCCCACCGTGGCGCGGCAGATCGCGACGAGCTGCTGCACCGCGAGCGAGTGCGACCCGAGCGACGACGCCGGGTCGATGTTCAGACCCATCCGCTCCAGGTGCGACGCGGCCTGACGGCGCATCGCCGACCAGTGCAGGCCGCCCAGGAGCCGCGGCTCGGCGCCGAGCATGATGTTCTCCGCGACCGTGAGGTTCTCGCAGAGGTTCACCTCCTGGTAAACGGTGCTCACGCCGTGCGCCCGCGCGTCGGCGGGGCCGGTGAACCGGCGTTCTACGCCGTCGACCACTATCGTCCCCGCCGTCGGCGAGTGGATACCGGTGAGGGCCTTGATCAGGGTGGACTTGCCGGCGCCGTTCTCGCCCATGAGGGCATGGATCTCGCCGGGCCGCAGGCGGAAGTCGACCCCGTCGAGGGCCTTCACCGGGGGAAACTCGACGCTGATGCCGGTCATCTCGACGACGGCTGGTGCTGTCTGCTGGGTCATCCTCGACCTTCTTGTTCTGGCGTGCTGCGGCGCATGAGGGCTACATCGCCCGTCGCCGAAGTAGAGCGCCTGTCCGGACACACGCTCTACCTCGGCATGGCTCGATCGCCGAAGTAGAGCGTGTGTCCGGACAGGCGCTCTACTTCGGCGACACGGGCGTCAGTACTCGCGCGTGGGGAGCGCTTCCTTGGCCGCGGCCTGGTCGAACGCCTCGTCCTGGACGACGATGCGCTTCTCGACCTCTTCGCCGGCGATGACCTTCTTGGCGATGTCCGCCAGGTCCGGCCCGAGCAGCGGGTTGCACTCGACGATGTAGTTGATCTTGCCGTCGGCGAGCGCCTGCATGCCGTCCTTGACGGCGTCGATGGTGACGATCTTGATGTCCTCGCCGGGCACCATGCCGGCCGCCTCGATGGCCTCGATCGCGCCGAGCCCCATGTCGTCGTTGTGCGCGAACACGAGGTCGATGTCGTCGTGCTTGTTGAGGAAGCCCTCCATCACGGTCTTGCCCTCGGCCCGCGTGAAGTTACCGGTCTGGCTGTCGATGATCTCGACGTCGGTACCCTCGATGGCGGCCTCGAAGCCTTCCTTGCGGTCGATCGCCGGGGCGGCGCCCGTGGTGCCCTGCAGCTCGACGGCCTTGTAGCCCTCGCCGTCGTACTGCTCGGCGACCCACTCGCCGGCCATCTCACCCTCCTTGACGAAGTCGGAGCCGATGAACGACTCGTAGAGGGTCTCGTCGCTCGAGTCGACGGCGCGGTCCGTCAGGATCACGGGGATCCCGGCGGCCTTGGCCTCCTGGAGCACCGGGTCCCAGCCCGTCTCGACCACCGGGGAGAACGCGATGACGTCCACGCCCTGGGTGATGTAGGAGCGGATCGCCTGGATCTGGTTCTCCTGCTTCTGCTGCGCGTCGGAGAACTTCAGCTCGAAGCCGTTCTCCTCGGTGAGCGTGTCCTGGATGGACTTGGTGTTCGCGGCCCGCCACCCGGACTCGGCGCCCACCTGCGAGAAGCCGAGGGTGATGACGCCGTCGTCGGCGCCCCCACCTGCGGGCTCGCCTCCGCCTGCGGGCTCGCCACCGGCGTCAGATGCGCAGGCGCTCAGCGCGAACAGCGAGGCTACGGACACCGCGGCCAGAACGGTGCGGGTCAGGATCGTGCGTGCCATGTCTCCTCCTTGAGATCCTGCACGGCTTCGTGCGAGGACTTGCGGCTATTTGCCCGCCTCGAATGTTAGCGCTCACATGGGCCGGATTCATAGTGCGTGACGTCACGTTCCAGTAACGAGTCTGCAGTGTTTCGCCCAGTGGCGGAACAGCCGGAACCCGGCGCCCAGGTCAGTCCCGGACCAGGCGCAGCATCGACCAGGAGACCGGCGGCAGCTCCGCGCGCACCCTGTCGTCCGCGACCTTCGCCGAGGTGTTGGGCCGCGGTAGCACACTGGTGTCGTCGTCGGCCGTGGCGGACCAGGTGTGGTCGGGGTTCGACAGCGTGACGGCCTCCGCGACGCGCATGCCCGGGAAGCCGCGCAGGTCGACGTCGAGCACCACGGGACCGGTCAGCGACCTGTTCACGGCGAACACCACCACGTCGCCGGACTCGGCGTCGTGCGTCGCGACGGCGTCGAGCACCGCCACCTCGCCGAACCTGGCCGTCTCATGCACCGGCGAGTCGATCGCGGGGCGCAGCACCTCGCCGGCGGCGTGCCGGGCGGTGAGGGCGAAGGGGTGGAAGATCGTCTGCTTCCAGGTGCGCCCGCCGGGCTCGGTCATGATCGGTGCGATCACGTTGACGAGCTGGGCCATGGACGCCGAGTGCACGCGGTCGGTGTTCCGCAGCAGGGAGATGAGCATGTTGCCCACCACCACGGCGTCGGCCACGTTGTAGCGGTCCTCCAGCAGCACGGGCGCCACCGGCCAGTCGTCGCCCGACGGCGGCCGCGACTCGGCGCGCTTCTGGTACCAGACGTTCCACTCGTCGAACGAGATGTGCACCCGCTTGGTCTGCTTGCGGGCGGCGCGGACGGCGTCGGCGGTGGCCGCCACGGACTCCACGAAGTGGTCCATGTCCACCACGGAGGCCAGGAACGACGCCAGGTCGCCGTCCTCCTCCCAGTAGTAGGCGTGCGCCGAGACGTAGTCGACGTGCTCGTACGCCTCGGTGAGGACCACGCGCTCCCACTCGCCGAACGTGGGCATCTGCGACCCCGACGACCCGCAGACCACGAGCTCGAGGCCCGGGTCGATCATCCGCATGGCGCGGGCGGTCTCGGCGGCCAGGCGGCCGTACTCCTGCGGCGTCTTGCTGCCGATCTGCCACGGGCCGTCCATCTCGTTGCCCAGGCACCACATCTTGATCCGGTACGGGTCCTCGGCACCGTTCGCCCGGCGCTGGTCCGCCCAGAAGGAGCCGCCGGGCACGTTGCAGTACTCCAGCAGGTCGAGCGCCTCCTGCACCCCGCGAGTGCCCAGGTTGACGGCCATCATGGGCTCGACGCCCGCCTTGGCCGCCCACCGCATGAACTCGTCCACGCCGACGAGGTTCGGCTCGGTCGAGTGCCAGGCCAGGTCCAGCCGGCGGGGGCGCTGCTCGACCGGCCCCACGGCGTCCTCCCACCGGTAGCCGGAGACGAAGTTCCCGCCCGGGTAACGGACCGTCGAGACCCCGAGCTCCCGCGTGAGCTCCACGACGTCGCCGCGGAAGCCGTCGGCGTCGGCGGTGGGGTGGCCGGGGTCGTGGATGCCCGTGTACACGCAGCGCCCGAGGTGTTCGACGAACGAGCCGAAGGTGCGGCGGCGCACGGGCCCGACCACGAAGGCGGGGTCGAGCGAGACGGTGGCGGAGTGCATGGGGGTCCTCTCGTGACGGCAGCGATGCCGCGGGTATACATCGTTGTAGAAGGGATGCTAGCGTGTGCCGCATCGATTCTCCATCGATGTAACTTCAAGGTCGAAGAGACAACCGGCACGCTCCGCGACACGTTGTGCCCGCCACTTCCGGCGGCACCGCCCGCACCCAGCGGCCCGGCTCACGAGAGGAACCGTGATGAAGAAGTCACGCCTGACCACCGGCATCGTCGCCGGACTGGTGCTGGCCTCCACCGCCGCCTGCGGCGGTGGTTCGGGAACTGACGACGACGGCAAGCTCACCTTCATGTTCCGCGGCGGCGAGGACGAGAAGGCCGCCTACCAGGAGGCCATCGACAGGTTCTCCGAGGAGACCGGCGTCGAGGTGGAGGTCATCGTCACCGACGCCGACCAGTACGCCACCAAGCTCCAGGCGGCGATCTCGGGCAACAACGTGCCCGACGTGTTCTACATCGAGCAGGCGAACCTGCAGTCCTACGTCACCTCGGGGGTGCTGCTCGACATCACCGACCACGTCGAGGCGTCCGGCGTCGACCTGGACAACCTGTGGGACTACGGCGTCGACTCCTACCGCTACGACGGCAAGCTCCAGGGCACGCCCGACGGCGCGCTCTACGGTCTGCCGAAGGACGTCGGCCCGTTCGCCATGGGCTACAACAAGACGATGCTCGAGGCCGAGGGCATCGAGCTGCCGAGCGCCGACGAGCCCTACACCTGGGACGAGTGGCTCGACGTGCTGAAGAAGGTCACCAAGGACACCGACGGTGACAAGAAGGTCGACCAGTGGGGCACCGGCCTCAACGTCCAGTGGAACATGCAGGGCTTCGCCTGGAGCAACGGCGCCGACTGGACCAACGAGGACCGCACCGAGGTCACCGTGGACACCCCCGAGATGGCCGAGGCGCTGCAGTACATCGCCGACCTGACCACGGTGGACGAGGTGACCCCGAACGCCGAGCAGGCGGCCACGCTGGACACCTACCAGCGCTGGATGGAGGGCCAGATCGCCTTCTTCCCCGTGGGCCCGTGGGACGTGAGCACGTACAACGAGCTCGACTTCGACTACGACCTGATCCCCTTCCCCGCCGGGTCGACGGGCGAGCCCGCCACGTGGATCGGCTCGCTCGGCATCGGCGTCTCGGCCACGACCGCCATGCCGGAGGAGGCCGTCGAGCTGGTGACCTACCTGTCCGCCGACGAGACCGCGCAGCAGACCCTCGTCGACGCCGGCATCCAGGTGCCGAACCTCAAGGACATGGCGGCCGAGTGGGCCGCCGAGGAGGACACCAGCCCGGCCAACCGCCAGGAGTTCCTGGACATCGTCGAGGACTACGGCCGCCCGATGCCCGCCGCGATGACGTACGGCGCCGCCTGGTACGACGAGATGTGGACCAACATCCAGCCGGTCCTGGACGGTCAGCAGACCGCCGACGAGTACCTCGCCGAGGTGGAGCCGCGCATGCAGACCCTGCTCGACGAGGCCAACGACCAGGCCGAGCAGGCCGCGGCCGCGAGCGCCGGCAACTAGCCCTCACCGAGGGTTGTGACGCGTTGGTCGAGCCTGTCGAGACCCCCGCAGGTCTCGACAGGCTCGACCACCGGGTCACGACCCCGCGGCCACCTGCAGAGAGGAACCTCATGGCTGGCTCGGCCTCACGCCTGCACCGGTCCGAGAACCGCTGGGCGCTCGCCTTCGTCGCGGCCCCGGTGATCGGCTACCTGCTGTTCACGCTGTACCCCGTGTGCTTCGCGGTGTACGCGTCGCTGACGAACTGGAACGGCCTCGGGGTCATGCGGTTCGTCGGGCTCGACAACTACGTCCGGCTCTTCAGCGACGCGAACTTCCTCGAGTCGATCTACAACACGTTCTTCTACATGATCGGCATCCCGATCGGCCTTGCCGTGTCGCTGGCTCTGGCCGTCGCGATGAACCGCAAGATCGTGGGTCTGACGGCGTTCCGCACGATCTACTACGTGCCGGTCATCTCGTCGCTCGCGGCGATCGCCATCCTCTGGCAGTGGGCGTACAACGGTGACTTCGGCCTGGTCAACCAGGCCCTGGCCCTCGTCGGCATCGACGGCCCCAACTGGCTGGCGAGCACGTTCTGGGCCAAGCCAGCGATCATCCTGATGGCGATCTGGAAGGGCCTGGGGTTCTCGATGATCCTCTACCTGGCAGCCATCCAGTCGGTGCCGCGCTCGCTCTACGAGGCCGCGCAGCTCGACGGCGCCAACGGCTGGCAGCGGTTCCGCAGCATCACGCTGCCCATGGTCCGGCCGGTGACGTTCTTCCTCGTCGTGACCAACGTGATCGGCGGCGCGCAGCTCTTCACCGAGGTCAACATCATGACGCCGACGGGCGGGCCGGAGTACAGCACCGCGTCCGCCGTCTGGCACATCTGGCGGCAGGCGTTCAAGTACCAGCAGATGGGCTACGCGACGGCCATGGCGATCGTGCTGGGCCTGCTCATCCTCGTCGTCACCCTGATCCAGTTCCGCCTGAACCGGCGCAACAGCTTCGACATCGACTGAGCCGGAGGAACCATGAGTACTACGACGGCCCCGAGCCGCAACAGCCTCGGCTTCGAACCTCCCGCACGGAAGGCCACCGGCCGCAACCCGATGAGCCGGACCACGAGCACCCGGATCGGCGACTGGCTCGTCTTCGTCCTGCTCTCGGTCGGAGCGGTGGTGATGATCGCCCCGCTGGTCTGGATGGTCTCGACGTCCCTGAAGACCAAGAACGAGGTCTTCGCCCTGCCGCCCGTGTGGATCCCCGAGGTGCCCCAGTGGGAGACCTACGTGCGGATGTGGCAGGACTCCAGCATCCTGACCGGGTTCCAGAACAGCTTCGTCGTGGCGGCGTCCGTCACGGTGCTGGGCATGATCACCTGCTCGATGGCGGCGTTCGCCATCGCGAAGATGCGCCTGCCGTTCCGCAACCTCATCTTCATCGGCATGCTGACCGGGATCATGATCCCGTACCCGACCCTGATGATCCCGCAGTTCGTGATGTTCTCGCGGATCGGCTGGGTCGACACGCTCCTGCCGCTGATCGTCCCGGCGATCTTCGGGAACATCCTCGTGATCTTCTTCCTGCGGCAATACCTGGAGAACGTGCCGAACTCGATCATCGAGGCGGCGAAGATCGACGGCGCGAACTTCTGGCAGATCTTCTGGCGGCTGATCTTCCCGATCATCCGGCCGGCGGTGGCCGCCCAGTTCATCCTCTGGTTCATGATGGTCTGGAACGACTACCTGGCGCCGATCCTGTACCTGAACACGCCGGAGCGGCAGACGCTCCAGGTGGTCATCGCCAACATGAACGTGCAGTACGCGACCCAGCGGGACTACCCGCTGATCATGGCCGCCTCGTTCGTGGCGCTGCTGCCGATCCTGGCGATCTTCCTGATCTTCCAGCGGCAGATCATCGAGTCGGTCGCCCTCACCGGCACCAAGGGCTGACGTGACCACCTCCACCTGGGGCGGCCGGCACGTCCACGACCCCACGGTCGTCCGCGACGACGACGGCACGTACTGGATGTTCTCCACGGACGCCCGGTCGGACGGTCCCGTCCGGGCCGGCGTCCAGGTCCGCACCTCGCGCGACCTGGTGCGCTGGGAGCTGCACGGCTGGGCGCTCGACGGCGTCCCCGGCCCGGCCGCCGACTGGTCCGGAGCAGAGGGCCTGTGGGCGCCCGAGGTCGTCCGCGCGGGCGAGCCCGGGCCTGCCGAGTGGCGCATGTACTACTCGGCGTCGACGTTCGGGTCACGCCGGTCGGCGATCGGGCTCGCGACCGCGCCGCACCCGTCGGGTCCGTGGACCGACCGCGGGGTGGTCGTCGCGAGCGACCACGCGGCGGCCCGGGCCGGGTTCAGGCACCCCAACGCGATCGACGCGAACCTCGTCAGCGAGCGACCGGGCGGCCGCCAGTGGCTGGTCTACGGCTCGTTCTTCGGGGGCATCTACGCGCTGCCCGTCGACCCGGCCACCGGCTTCGTCGTCGACGCGCCGGAGCCGGGCGCGCTGCGCAGTGCGCCGGGAACGCTGCTGGCCCGCCGCCCCCGGCTCGCCGACGGCGCCGTCGAGGGCGCGTTCGTCCTCCCTCGGCCGGACGGCGGCTGGGCGCTCCTGGTCTCGTACGACTCGCTGGCCGGGACGTACCACCTGCGGGCCGCGGTCGGCGACGAGGTCACCGGGCCGTTCCGCGACCGGGGCGGGCGGGCGATGACCGACGGAGCCGCCGGTACCGAGGGCGCGGGCGCCACCGAGCAGGCGGCCGAGGCTGCGGGCGAGGGCGCGGCGTCCGGCGTCGACCCGTGGCAGGTCGGCATGCCGGTCCTCGCGAGCCACCGGCTGGCCGGCGGTCCGGGGCTCCTCGCGCCGGGGCACGCGTCGGTCCTCACCGAGCCCGGGCGGCAGCTCCTGGTCCACCACGTCCGCGACGCCGACGCCCCGACCGAGCACCGTGTCCAGGTACGCCGGCTGGTGTGGACCCACGACGGCTGGCCGCTGGTCTCCCCGCAGCCCTGGGCGGGGCCGGACCGGGAGAACGACGACACCGCCACCTGGCCCAGCTCCCCCGCGGTGCTCGGCGGCACCTGGGAGGTGCTCGACGTCGGCGCCGCGACCGCCAAGGTGGTGGACGGCCGGACCGGCGCGCTGGAGGAGGTGCTGGACGGCGCGCTCACCGGCGTGGGCCGGGCGCGCCCGCTCGGCGCGGGCCGGTTCACCTTCGCCGGAGCCGCTGGTTCGGCGGCTCCCACGCGCCGGTGGACGGCCGTCGTCTTCCCCGCCTGGGACGCCGTCCGCGACCGTGCCACCCTGTGCCTGACAGCGACGGACGACGCCGGTCGGGTAGTGACCGGCACGAGGGTGGACGACAGGTGAGCGAGCTCAGGCCGGACAAGCCGGCGCGCGACACGTCCGCCGTGGACGAGGTCGGCTGGACCGCCGGCGTCATGCGGGTGCTCCGGCGGGTCACGCGCCTGGTCGAGGTCAACGTGCTGGTGCTCCTGGGGGCACTCGCGGGCGGCGTCGTGCTGGGGCTGTGGCCCGCCGTCCGGGCGGCGAGCGCTGTGCTTCTCGACGGCGATCCCGCCGAGTCCCCCTGGCGGCCCTTCTGGCGGGAGTGGCTCGCGGGCTGGCGGCGCGCCAACGTGCTCGGCGCTCCGCTGACGGTCGGGATCGCGGCTCTGCTGCTCGACCTCGCCGTGCTCGGGCAGCTGGACGGCCCCGGACGGGCCGCGCTGCAGCTGGGGCTCGTCCTGGTGGCTGCCTGGGGTGCGGTGGTGCTGGCCTACTGGCCGCGGGTGGTGCTGCGCTACGACCGGTCCGCTCTCGACACGTGGCGCTTCCTGCTGCTGAGCCCGGCGCTCGGTCCGGGCACGGCAGCAGGTGCGGTGGTGGTGCTCGGCGTGTGCGGGCTCGTCGCGTACGTGATCCCCCTGCTCGGGCTGCTCGCCGGGGTCGCGGTGCCGCTGTGGCTCACCGGCCGGATGGTCGACGAGCGGCTGGACCGCATCGACGAGCAGGACTAGCCGGCGACCCCTGCACGTCAGGGAATGTCCTCCCGCCAGCCCGGCAGGGCCGCCGCCACAGTCTCGCCGTCCCCCTGCGTATCGCCGGTCGACTCCCTCCCCACGATCCGCATCGGGGGCACGACCCGCCGGAACGGCTCCGTGGTGCCGGTGATCCGCTCGACCAGCAGGCCGACGGCGGTGCGCGCGATCTCGTCGCGCCCCGGGTCCACCGACGAGATGGTGGGTACGGAGTAGCGCACGTCGTCGACGTCGTCGAACCCGATGAGCGCGATGTCGCCGGGGATGTCGATCCGCCGCTCGTGCAGCGCGTGCAGGGCGCCGAGCGCCATCGCGTCGTTCAGGGCGAACACGGCATCGATCGGGGTGCCGGAGTCGAGCAGCCGGGCCATCGTCTCGGCGCCGGTCGAGCGGTGCCAGAGGCCCGCCTCGCCCACGAGCGCCGGGTCGAACGGGATCCCGGCATCGGCGAGCGCCCGCTCGTAGCCGGCCAGCCGCAGCGCGGCCGAGCCGATGACCTCGCCCGCGTGCGCGCCGACGACGGCGATGCGCCGTCGTCCCGATGCGATGAGGTGCGCGGTGGCGGCCCGGGCGCCCTCCACGTTGTTCATGGTCACGTGGTCGGCCCGCGCCCCGAAGACCCGTTCGCCGAGCACGACGAGCGGGAAGTCGACGTCGAAGTGGTCGAGGTCGTCGGGGCCGAGCGCGAGGGGCGAGAAGAGCACGCCGTCGCCCCGGTGGCGGCGGTTCCCCGTGAGCACCTCGAGCTCCCGCTCGCGCTCGGCGCCGGTCTGCTCGATGAGCACGGACCAGCCGCGCTCGTCGGCAGCGCGGATCACCGAGTCGGCGAGCTCGGCGAAGTACGGCAGCGACAGCTCCGGCACGTTGAGCGTGATCATGCCGGTACGCCGGGTGCGCAGGTCGCGGGCCGAGGTGTTCATCCGGTAGCCGAGCTGGTCGATCGCCTCCTCGACGCGCCGTCGGGTCGAGTCGCGGATGTACGGGTATCCGTTGACCACGTTCGAGACTGTCTTGACGGAGACGCCGGCACGCAGCGCGACGTCCTGCATCCTCACCGGCATCGGTGCGCGGCCTTTCGACGATGGTGCTCGGAGCGAGTGTTCCTCTACACTCTACATCGTTGTAGAAGTGGAATTTGAAGCAGCGGACCCGACCCACCCGGAGGACAAAGATGTCACTACGCAGACCACTCGCGGCGCTCGGCGCGCTCGCGTTCACGGCGGCCATCGCGATGGGCGCTCCTGCGTCCGGCGCGGTCGCCGGGGCGCCGGGCGGTACGTCCGGGGGCAAGCCCGGCGAGATCGCCGTCGTCGGCGACACCGCACCGATCCACGACCCTGCTCTCACCGTCGACGACGACGGCACCTGGTGGGTCTACTCGACCGGCCTGCTGAACCGGGAGAACGGCGGCACCGTGCAGATGTGGTCGTCGCACGACCGCGGCACCACCTGGGCCTACGAGGGCACCGTCTGGGACGAGATCCCGGCCTGGATCGACGAGCACTTCTCGGACGGCGCCCTGCCGGACAACCTCTGGGCCCCCGAGGTCTACGAGCACGACGGCACGTACTACCTGTACTACTCGGCGTCCCGCTTCGGCACCAACAACTCGGTCACGGCGCTCGCCACGAACACCACCCTCGACCCGGACGACCCCGACTACGAGTGGGTGGACCAGGGGCCCGTCATCACCTCCCCGGCCCCGATCGAGGACGGCAAGGAGTTCAACGCGATAGACGCCGGCATCGTCACCGGCAAGGACGGCACGCCGTACATGGCGATCGGCTCGCACTGGTACGGCATCTTCCTGGTGGAGATCTCCTGGCCCAGCGGCAAGCCCGTGGCCGGGGCCCTGGAGAACGCCGTCCACCTGGTCGACCGGTTCGCGCCGGGCAACCGCGTGGAGGCCCCGTACATCCAGGAGCGGGGCGGCTGGTACTACCTGTACGTCTCGTTCGACGCCTGCTGCGCCGGGGCGGACAGCACCTACAAGGTGGTCGTCGGGCGCTCCCGCGACGTGACCGGCCCGTACCTCGACAAGGAGGGCCGGGACATGGTCGGCGGCGGGGGCACGGTGCTCCTGGAGTCGAGCGGCCCGAGGGTCGGTCCGGGCGGCCAGTCGGTGCACGACGGCGTCCTCGCCTACCACTACTACGACGGCGCCAACGAGGAGATCCCGTACTTCCCGACGCTCGGCCTGCACCGGCTGGGCTGGAAGGCCGGCTGGCCGGTGGTCACCTCCCCCCGCTGACCCCTCCTGGTCATGGGCGCGATCGTCGCGACCCCGTGCCGAGATAGAACCAGGGCGAGATAGAACTGCAGCGAAGTAGAACTGGAGCGCACCTGAGGGGTGCGCTCCAGTTCTACTTCGCTGCAGTTCTATCTCGCCCTGGTTCTATCTCGCCACAGTTCTATCTCGGCAGAGTGGGTCAGAGGCCCTGGGCCAGGCGGTAGTAAGCCTGGTTGTGGCGGACCTGGTCGGCGAAGCCGCGACGCGTCGTGTCCTCGTCGATGACGAGCAGCTCGGTGCGCGCGATGTTCGCGAAGACCTCGAACGCCTCGATGCCCGCGGCGGTCGACATGACGGTGTGGTGCGCGCCGCCCGCCGTCAGCCACGACTCGGCCGAGACCTCGAACGACGGCCGCGGCTTCCACATCGCGCGGGCGACCGGCAGCTTCGGCAGGTCGCGCGGCGGGGTGACGACGTCGACCACGTTCGCCGTCAGGCGGAACCGGTCCCGCATGTCCGCGAGCGAGACGACGACGGCGCCCTCCACGGCGTCGGCCGAGAAGACCATCCGGACCGGGTCCTCCTTGCCACCGATGCCGAGCGGGTGGACCTCGATGCGCGGCGTCGCGGTGGTCAGCGACGGGCAGACCTCCAGCATGTGCGCGCCGAGGATCAGCTCGGAGCCGGGGGTGAGGTCGTAGGTGTAGTCCTCCATGAGGCTCGCGCCCCCGGGGAGGCCCAGCCCCATCACCTTGGCGGCCCGGACGAGCACCGCCGTCTTCCAGTCGCCCTCGGCGCCGAAGCCGTAGCCCTTCTCCATGAGCCGCTGCACCGCGAGCCCGGGGAGCTGGCGCAGCGCGCCCAGGTCCTCGAAGTTGGTGGTGAACGCCTTGGCGCCGGCCGCCTCCAGGAAGCCCTCCAGCGCGATCTCCTGGCGTGCGGCGTAGCGCAGCGAGTCGTGCCGCTCGGCGCCGGCCCGCAGCTCGGGGGCGACGTCGTACTTCTCCTCGTACTCGGCCACCACCTTGTCGATGGCGGCCTCCTCGACAGCCTCCACCCCCGCGACCAGCTCGTTCACGCCGTGCGTGTTCACCGAGACGCCGAACCGCAGCTCGGCCTCGGTCTTGTCACCCTCGGTGACGGCGACGTTGCGCATGTTGTCGCCGAAGCGCACCAGCTTGAGCTCGTGCGTCGCCGCCCAGCCGGCCGCGCCGCGCACCCAGGTGCCCACCCGGCGCGTGACGGCCGGGTTGGAGACGTGCCCCACGACCGTGGTGCGCGCGACGCCGAGCCGCGTGGCGATGTACGCGTACTCGCGGTCGCCGTGCGCTGCCTGGTTGAGGTTCATGAAGTCCATGTCGATGTCGTCCCAGGGGAGCTCGACATTGGCCTGCGTGTGCAGGTGCAGCAACGGCTTGCGCAGCGCGTCCAGGCCCGCGATCCACATCTTCGCGGGGCTGAACGTGTGCATCCAGGTGACGACACCGATAACGTTGTCGTCGCCGTTCGCGTCCAGCATGGCGCGGCGGATCGCCACCGAGTCCTTGAGGACCGGCTTCCACACCACCTTGACCGGCACGTCCGACGACGCGTCCAGCGCCCGGGCCACCTCCTGCGACTGCTCGGCGACCTGGGCGAGGGTCTCCTCGCCGTAGAGGTCCTGGCTCCCGGTGAGGAACCAGACCTCACGGTCCGCGTAGGGCTTGGTGCTCATGCCTGTCCTTCCATGTTCTTGGTGTCGGCCGCAGTGCTGCCCGACGGCGTCGTCGCGGGCTGGCCGTAGACGTTCTGGTAACGGTCGTAGAGAGAGTCGATGTGCTGCTGCTCCATCGGGACGGGCTCGCCGAGCTGGCGGGAGATGTGCACCGTACGGGCGACCTCCTCGACCATCACGGCCGCCTTCACGGCGGCGCGGGCGTCCTTGCCGATCGTGAACGGCCCGTGGTTGCGCATCAGGACGGCGGGGCTGCGGTGGCCGCTGAGCGTCTCGACGATGCCCCGGCCGATCGAGTCGTCGCCGATGATCGCGAACGGGCCGATGGGCACGGGGCCGCCGAACTCGTCGGCCATCATCGTGAGCACGCACGGCACCTCCTCGCCGCGCGCGGCCCACGCCGTCGCGTACGTGGAGTGCGTGTGCACCACACCGCCCACCTCGGCCATGTGCTGGTACACGTAGGCGTGCGCCGCGGTGTCCGACGACGGCGACCGCGTGCCGTCCACGAGGTTGCCGTCGAGGTCGCACACGACCATGCCGGCGGGGGTGAGGTCGTCGTAGGAGACGCCAGAGGGCTTGATGACGAACAGGTCGCCGCTGCCGTCCGGCACGTCGGGGTTCGGCACGCGCTGGGACACGTTGCCCGCGGTCCAGACCACGAGGTCCCAGCGCGGCAGCTCGGCGTGCAGGTCGGAGACGACCACGCGGACGCGCGCCACCTCCTCCTGGACCGCCTGCGAGTAGTCGGTCAGTGCCTTGCTCATCGGTCGCTCTCCTGCGTCGTGTCTCGGGTCCGGAGCGTCTCGACGGCGGCGCGCTCGATCGCGAGGCCCGCGCTGTACCGCTCCAGGTAGGCGGAGAAGCCCGCCACGTCACCGGCGTCCGGCTCGACGACGTCGAGCGCGGCGTCCGCGAAGACCTCGGCGTCGAGGTAGGCGCCCAGGCTCTGCTCGGGGGCGGCCGCACCGTGCGCGGACGCCCGGTACGCGGCGAGCACCGCGATGCCCCACGCACCGCCCTCGCCCGCCGTACGGCCGACGGCCACCGGCGCGTCCAGCGCGGCGGCCAGCAGACGCTGGGCCACACCCTCGGTCCGGAACAGGCCGCCGTGGGCGAACATGGAGTCCAGCCCCACCTGCTCCCCGGCGAGTACCCGCATGCCGAGGCTCAGCGTGCCGAACACGCTGTAGACCTGCGTGCGCGCGAAGTTGCCGAGGGTGAGCCGACTGTCGGGCGTGCGCGTGAACAGCGGCCGGCCGGCCTCGAGGCCGGTGATCGGCTCGCCGGACAGGTAGTTGTAGGCGAGCAGGCCGCCGCCGTCGGCGTCGCCGTCCAGGGCGGACCGCAGCAGCACCCCAAACACGGCGTCGGGAGCGGCGGGCTGCCCGAGCGCCGTGGCGAACTGGCCGAACACCTCGGCCCACGCGCCGAGCTCGCTGGCCCCGTTGTTGCAGTGCACCATAGCGACGAGGTCGCCGGCCGGCGTGGTGACCAGGTCCAGCTCCTCGTGCACGCTGTCCAGCGGCTTCTCCAGGACGACCATCGCGAAGATGCTGGTCCCGGCGCTGACGTTGCCGGTGCGGGGCGCCACCGAGTTGGTGGCGACCATGCCGGTCCCGGCGTCGCCCTCGGGCGGGCACAGCGGGATGCCGGGCCGCAGCGTCCCTGTGGGGTCCAGCAGCGCGGCGCCCTCGGCGGTCAGCGCGCCGGCGTCGGCTCCGGCGGGAAGGACGCGCGGCAGCAGGTCGGTGATGCCCGGGCCCGGGCCGCGGTCGCCCACCAGCTCGTCGAGCTGGGCCAGCATCCGCTGGTCGTAGCCCTTCGTCGCCGGGTCGATCGGGAACATGCCGGAGGCGTCGCCGACGCCGAGCACCTGCTGCCCGGTCAGGCGCCAGTGCACGTAGCCGGCCAGCGTGGTGAAGTGCCGCACCCGCTCCACGTGCGGCTCATCATCGAGGATCGCCTGGTACAGGTGGGCGATCGACCAGCGCTGCGGGATGTTGTAGCCGAACAGGCCGGTCAGCTCGGTAGCGGCACGTTCGGTGCTGGTGTTGCGCCAGGTCCGGAACGGCACGAGCAGCTCGTCGGTCTCGTCGAACGCGAGATAGCCGTGCATCATCGCCGAGACGCCCAGCGCGCCGACGGTGGTGAGCCGCACGCCGTACTGCCGCTCGACGTCCGACAACAGCGCTGTCACCGACTCCTGGAGACCCGACCAGACGGCGTCCAGCGAGTAGGTCCACACGCCGTCGACGAGCTGGTTCTCCCAGTCGTGGCTGCCGCTCGCGAGCGGTGCGCCCGACGGGCCGACGAGGCACGCCTTGATCCTGGTGGAGCCGAGCTCGATGCCGAGAGCGGTCCGCCCCTGCTCGATCGCCTCCCGGAGGCCGGCGAGCCGTTCCACCCCTTCGTCCTGCCGCTCCACCATCGTGGGCCGCTCCGTCCTGCCCGCATCGTCGCGTGGCGTCGTTCGTGTAGCCGTCGGTCGACCGTCACGGCAATCCGTGGCCTGACCGCCTACGGCGATGTTAGCGCTCACACGATACGTTACGACAACCGGGTAAGGACAGGTCCGTCTTGAGAACGACCGCGGGCGCCGAACCGTGCCCGGTTCGGCGCCCGAGGTCATCTCGGAGTGGGCTTCACGGCCGGGGTGCCGTCAGCCGCGGGTCCACTGCTGGTTGTTCGCACCGTTGCAGGTGTACGTGATCAGCGCCGCACCGTTCGCGGTCGAACCGCCGTTGACGTCCAGGCACTCGCCGGTCGCGCGGGACCGGATCGTCACATAGCTGCCCGACGCCGCGACCACCGACCACTGCTGGTTCGTCCCCGTGCCGCAGCCCTGCTGGGTCACCGTCGTGGCGTTCTCCTGCACGCACAGCGCGCTGTGCCGGGCCACGAGGTTGTAGTAGCCGCTGCCCGCACTCCGGAACCAGAAGCGCTGGTTGCCGCCGCTGTTGCAGTCGTACTGCTTGATCTCGGCACCCGCGGCGTACGACTGGCTCGTCACGTCGGCGCACTTGCCGGAGTGCCGCGCCGTGAGCGTCTCGAACGGCCCGCCCTGCCCGGTGATCGTCCCCGCCGCCGCGTCGATCGAGAGCTCCGGGAAATAGCTGAACGACATGGAGGTAGACGTCGGGAAGGTGATCGGCGCCCACACGTACCGGGAGCCGTTGACGTTGGTACCTATCGAGTTGCCCCAGCGGTCGCCCATGTACAGGTACGACGTGCCGGACGTGCCCTGCACCGGCAGGACGAACGTGGTCTGCGAGCCGTACGCGGTGGCGTCACCGGCGTTCTGCATCGCCGACCAGCCGGAGGCCAGGTTGCTCGTCGTCGCGTACTTCTGCTGGTTCGGGTTCCAGCCCGTGGCGCCGGAGGTCAGCATGAAGTAGGTGCTGCCGCGCTTGAACAGCGCGGGCGCCTCGCGGTGACCGCCCGGCCACGGGTTGGCGACCAGGCTGGCCACGTCGGTGTAGTCGCTGGTGAGGCGGTAGATGTGCAGGTCGTAGTTCTCGTTGGCGGCCGAGTATATGTAGCCGTCGCCGTTCGTGTCGACGAAGACGCCGATGTCCCTCGACATGTGCCCCAGCGGCCGGAAGCTGCGCTGGTAGGTGTAGTTGCCGTCCACGGTGTCGCTCACGGCGACCGCCGCCCGGGCCTCCGAGTAGTCGGTGCCGTTCTCCTTGTGCATCCACATCACGAACTTGCCCGTGGCCTGGTTGTACATCACCTTGGGCCGCTCGATGTTGGCCATGCCGAGCTCCGGGTGGCTCGCCTCGGTGAGCACGTGGTTCCGGAACTCCCAGTGGACGAGGTCCGTCGACCGGTAGGCGGAGACGTACCGGAACGTGTTGTCGGTGTTCCGGTTCTCGCCGAACCAGTAGTAGTACTGACCGACCTTGACCACACCGCCGCCGTGGGCGTGCAGCGGGTTGCCCGCCGTGTCGGTGAACTGGGTCGCGTTGACGACCGTCTCGGGCTGGGCCTGGGCGGAGACCGCGCCGACAGCGGTCGCCAGTACGCAGGCCAGGGCAGCGAGGGCAGCATAAAGACGCCTCACGGGTACCACACTCCTTCATCGCAGTGCAGGGTTGGGGCAGGGTTCCGGATGGTGCAGGGCCGTGCGGTGGTGCGGTCTCGCAGAGCGGGGATCCCGTTGCTCGGGATCCCCGCTCGCTCAGAACTTCGGTGTGTCCGACGCCGGTGGCGTCAGCCGTTGACCGTGAATCCCTGCCCGGTGCCGTAGGAGACGTTCTCCTCCTGCCAGGCGGCCAGGCCGTCCAGGAGCGACGACTTGTCGAGCCAGGACTGGCCCACCGTGTCCGCGAAGATGCTGTTGGCGTACGACTGCCACGGCAGGTACTGCCAGCCCTCGTTGACGTCGGCCGCGCCGGCGCCGAGCACCTCGTTGATCTTCTGGCCGCCGAAGTACTCGGACTCGTAGCCCAGGAACTCCTCGGACTCGAGGTGCTCGACGGTCGCCGGGAAGCCGCCGGTCTCCATGAAGGCCTGGATCGACTCGTCGCTCGAGTTGAGCCACTTCAGGAACCCTGCCGCGAGCAGCTTGTTCTCCGACGCCTCCGGGACGGACTCCGTGCTGCCGCCGTTCTCGGCGTTGGTCGGGGTCCCGTCGTACGTCGGCATCGGCGCCACGCGCCACTTGCCCTTGCCGTCGGGCACGCCGTCCTCGAGGATGCCGGGCATCCACGCGCCGAGCGCGACCGACGCGATGGTGCCGTCGCCCAGCGCCTGGTACCACTCGTCGCTCCAGCCGGGCAGCTGGCAGATCAGCTCGTCGTCGATGAGCGGCTGGTACATCTCGGCGAACCGGGTGGTGCCCTCGTCGGCCAGGTCGATGGTGACGTTCTCGCCGTCGTTCTGGAACGGGGTGCCGCCGGCCTGCCAGATCATGCTGGTCGTGAAGCCCGGGTCACCGGAGTCGTTCGCGAGGCACTTGTCCGGGTCGTGCTCCTTGATGGCGCGCGCGACCTCGATGTACTCGTCCCAGGTGGTGGGGACCTCGACACCGGCTTCGTCGAACACCTCCTGGTTGTAGAAGAACGCCATGGGCCCGGAGTCCTGTGGCAGGCCCCAGATCCCGCCGTTCTGCGACACCGAACCCCAGGTGGAGGCCGTGTAGAGGCTCTCCAGCTCGCCGAACCCGTACGCGCTGAGGTCGGTCAGCTGGCCCGGGAGCTGGAACTGCGGGACGGACTGGTACTCGATCTGCACGACGTCGGGCACGCCCTTGCCTGCGGCGATGGCGTTCTGCAGCTTGGTGTTGGCCTCGCCGGCCCCGACCGTGTCGACGAGCTTCACGTCGACCTCGGGGTACGCCTTCTCGAACTCCTCGATCTGCTTCTCGGCCTGCGGGGTCCACGTCCAGTAGGTGACGCTGCCGCCCTCCTGGAGCGCGGCCTCGATCTCCTCGGCGCTGGCGCCCTCGGCCCCGCCACCACCACCGCCGCCTTCCTCCCCGCCCGAGCAGGCGGTGAGAGAAGCGGCCAGCAGGGTGGCCAGGGCGCCGAGCGCGACACGTCGGTTGCGGGTGATGGTCATGGTCTTCCTTCTTCCACGTCGTCGTAGTTCAGGTCTTTCGATGTTTCCGGCACATCGGTCATGCCTTCACGCCGCCCGCGCTCAGGCCCGACTGCCAGTACCGCTGGAGCACCAGGAACACGATGACGATCGGCACGATCGTCAGGAACGAACCGGTGATGACCAGGTTGAACACCGGCTGGGCCCCGATGCCCGACGCGTCCGCCAGCCACTGGTACAGGCCGAGGGTCAGGGGGTACAGATCCGGGTCGTTGAGCATGATCAGGGGCAGGAAGTAGTTGTTCCAGGTGGCGACGATCGCGAACAGCGCCACCGTCACGATGCCCGGCGCCAGCAGGCGGAGCGAGATCGTGAAGAAGGTGCGCCACTCGCCAGCGCCGTCGACCCGCGCCGCCTCCAGGATCTCCGTGGGCACCGCCTCCGCGGCGAACACCCACATGAGGTAGAGGCCGAACGGCGAGACCAGCGAGGGCAGGATGATCGCCCACATGGTGTTGGTGAGACCCCACTGGCTGAACAGCAGGAACGTGGGCACGGCGAGAGCGGTGCCGGGCACCGCTATCGACCCGAGGATCGTCGCGAACACCGCGTTGCGGCCGCGGAACCGGTACTTGGCCAGCCCGTACCCGGCAGCGGTGGCCAGGATCGTGGCACCACCGGCGCCGACGACCACGTAGACCAGCGTGTTGCCGAACCACTTGAGGAACACACCGTCGTCGTGGGTGACGACCTGCTGCAGGTTGTCGAACAGCGCGAACGGACCGGAGAACCAGAGGCCGAACGAGCTGAGCAGCTCGGGCTGCGTCTTGGTGATGCTGAAGAGCATCCAGGCCAGCGGCAGCACCGAGTAGACGAGCAGCACCCCCAGCAGGACCGTCAGCGTGACCGACCTGCGCGGCCGAAGGTAGGAGTAGCCGGCCATCACGCGTCCCTCCGCGTCCCACGAAGCTGCACGACGTACGCGATGATCGCCGTCACGACGCCCATCACGATCGCGACGGTTGCCGCGTAGCTCACCTGGTTGCCCTCGAAGCTCAGGTTGTACGCGTAGATGTTGGGCGTGTAGTACGACGAGATCAGGGCCGGCTGGATCTCCTTGAGGATGGTCGGCTCGTTGAAGAGCTGGAAGCTGCCGAGGATCGAGAAGATCGTCGCGATGACGAGCGCCCCCCGCACCGCGGGCAGCTTGATCGCCTGCACTATGCGGAACTGGCCCGCGCCGTCGATGGCAGCGGCCTCGTAGACCTCGGTGGGCACCGTCTTGAGCGCCGCGTAGAGGATCAGCATGTTGTAGCCCACGAACTCCCACGTCACGATGTTGCCGATCGCGGTGAGGATCCACTGCTTCGTGTACGGGTCGATGAGAGCGAAGCCCACCAGGTCGTTGACGCTCCCGGTGAGGCCGAGGCGGTCGTCGTACATGAAGCCCCACATCAGCACCGCGACGACGCCGGGCACCGCGTACGGCAGGAACAGCGCGACCCGGAAGATCTCCTTGCCGTGCAGTCGGCCGCTGTCGATCGCGAGCGCGGCGATCAGCGAGAGCGCCAGCATGATCGGGACCTGGACCAGGAGGAAAAGCCCGACACGGCCGGCGCCGTCCCAGAGCTTGGGGTCGGAGAACGCGGTCACGTAGTTGTCGAGCCCCGCGAAGGTCGTACCGCCCATGAGCTGGTTGCGAAACAGGCTCAGGTACATCGAGTAGACCAGCGGCGTCACGATCATCAGGGCGAACACGACAAGGAACGGCGCGACGAAGCTCCAGCCTGCCGCGGACACGCGGAGACTCGGGGAACGACGGCGGCCTAGCAGAGGTTGGCGACGGTCTGGCACCAATGGGCGACTGCCTGGCACGGGCGGCACCCCTTTCCCCGGACAGCAGCGTCCGGACTCACCTGGACGTCAATGTCCTTGGCACGCGTCGGGCAACAGCGTTGCTCCACGACGGAATGTGAACGTAAACATCCTCGTGCGCGGTGACTCTGCCACTGCGCTGCGAACGTGTCAACGCCTCGCTCAACGGTCGGACGACGACGTTGCGCAACCGCAACTTTGGGACCCGACCCAAACGTTTTCGGCCGTTACGCGCGCGGAGCCGCCGCGCTCCTGCGCACGACGAGCTCGGGCGCGATCAGCTCCGCAGCGGGCTTGGCGCCGTCCATCGCCGCGAGGAGCAGTGCGACGCTCCGCCGGCCCAGGTCGACGAACGGCTGGCGCACGGTGGTCAGCGGCGGGATGAAGTGGCCGGAGCCGTCGACGTCGTCGAAGCCCACCACCGAGACGTCGTCGGGCACGGAGACGCCGCACTCCCAGAACGCCCGCAGCAGGCCGAGGGCGAGCTGATCGTTGGCGGCGAAGACCGCCGTCGGGCCGGTCCCTGCCTTGACCCGCTGCGCGAGGTCCAGGCCCACCATGTAACCGCGGTCCGCGCTCCAGCCCGCGATCACGGGCTCGGGCACCGGCAGGCCGTGCTCGGTCAGGACCGCCCGCCAGGCCTCCTCGCGCTCGACGGCGTCCAGCCAGTCCGGCGGACCCGCGACGTGCAGGATGCGCTTGTGCCCCAGCTCGATCAGGTGCTCGACAGCGAGCCTGGCCCCGGCCCGCTGGTCCACCGCCAGCGGGATCGTCGGCACGTCCGGGTCCAGCTCCCGGGCGGCGATGAGGACCACCGGCACCGGCGCGCGGAACGACTCCACCGCGTCGGCCACGTCGGTGTGCGGCGCGATGACGACGATGCCCTCGACCGCCTGGTCCATGAAGTGCTCCATGGCGTTGTGCATGGTTGCGGCGTCGTACCGGCGCAGCGTCGCGACGCTGACGTACCAGCCCTGCTCACGCGCGGCCTCCTCGACCGCGATCAGCGTGCTCGACGGACCGAACAGCGGGGACCCGGTGGTCACCACACCTACGGTGTCCGAGCGCGCGGTGACCAGGGCCCGCGCCGCGCTGTTGCGGCGGTATCCGAGCTCGGCGATCGCCGCGAGCACCTTCTCCCGCGTCGCCGGGCGCACGCTCCGGTGCCCGTTGAGCACACGGGAAACGGTCTGGTGGGACACGCCGGCCAGGGCTGCGACGTCGGCCATGGCAGGCGGCCGCGTCATGGCGGGTCGAGAGATGGTCACGGGAGGATCATCCACCCAGCTCGCGGGCGCGGTCACGCGCGGCGGTCGCCGCGGTCAGGAACGAGGCGCGCACACCGCCGTCGTCCAGGGCGCGCAGGGCCGCCGCCGTGGTGCCACCCGGCGAGGTGACCTTCTCCCGCAGGAGCACCGGATGTTCACCCGACTCGTCCATCAGGCGGGACGCGCCGAGCAGGGTCTGGACCGCGAGGCGACGGGCGACGTCACGTGTCAGGCCCAGCAGGACACCCGCCTCGGCGAGGGCGTCGGCGACGTAGAAGACGTACGCGGGGCCGGATCCCGAGATGGCCGAGACAGCGTCGAGGTCCTTCTCCGCCGCGCGCACCACTGCACCCGTGCCGGCGAACAGGTGCTCGACCGCCTGCAGATCGGCCTCGGTCGCGGCGGCGCCGGGCGCGATCGCCGTGATGCCCGCGCCGATCGCCGCAGGCGTGTTGGGCACCGTTCGCACGACCGCGGTACCTGCGGGCAGCCGCTGCTCGTAGAACGCCGCCGGATGGCCGGCCGCGACCGTGACCACCACGGCGCCGGGCTCGATCCCGTGCGCTATCTCGTCGAGCAGGGCGCCGACGTCCTTCGGCTTCACACCCACGAGCACGAGACCCGCACCCCGGACCGCCGCCACGTTGTCGCTGGTCGTGGCTACCTGGTAGGTCTCGCGCAGGTGCTGGGCCTTGGCCTCGGTACGCACGGTGGCCACGACGTGGGCCGACGCCCAGCCCGCCGACAGTGCACCCGCGAGCACCGCCTCACCCATGTTGCCCGCACCGAGCACTGCAAGTCGCTGGTTCACGAGGCCATTCTCCCCTGCGCGCTCACAGGGGGAACGCCGCGTAGAAGTCCTCCATCACGTCGGCCGGACCGGAAGCCCGCATGACGGCGGTCCCGTTCTGCCAGACGACGACGGCCTTCCCACCCTTGGCCGGCACTATCGCGTACTGCCCGACGACCTTCTTGCCGACCTTCACGTCGCCCTCGCTCTCGGCCTCGCCGGCCGACCTGGTCCAGGCAGCGGCTGCGGTGGCCGCCTCGTCGTCCGTCGCCCACTGGCCCGCCAGCAGTGCCACCTCGCCCGTGTCGCCGTCGGCGTACTCGGCGTTCCAGGCCTCGAGCGCACCCTCACCCTTGGGCTCCTTCGCCTCGGTGAGCGCGCCGAGCGCGAACTGGAGCACCGCGGACGGGAGCGCCTTCTGGAAGGCGGTCTCCTCACCGCTGCGCTCCATCGCCTTGACCGTGGGCGTCGGTACGGCGGCGGTGACCGTCACCGTGGGAACCGGCTGCGGCGTCGCCGTGCCGCGCCAGAGTCCCGGCCACACGAAACCGGCCACGAGCACCAGGAAGAGCACGATGACGAGCAGCCCCACGATCACCACGAGCCGACGCCTGCGGTACACGGCGGGCGACGCCTTCCTCGCGGCCACCGACGCGGTCGCGCCGGTGCGCGGTGAGTTCACGCGCTGGTCGGTCATGTCCTTGCTCCCCCGTGCTCTGTCCACCGGGTGCGTCACGGTGGCTCAGCCGAAACCTTATGTCGGGGCACTGACATTCGGGCGGAGGCACGCCCGGTTGTTGGACGACCGTCCGGTCAGGCCCGACGGCTCCCTGCCGCCGTCCGGCAGACCCAGAGCAGCACGGCGAACCCGAACGCGGAGATCGCGCACCCCGCAAGGAGTCCCCCGAGGTAGGCGGTCAGGCCGTCGTCCCACAGAGCTGTCCCCCGGACGTGGCCCTCGGCCGCCGCGGCCGCCAGGACGGAGAGCACCGCGGTCGGCACGGCGACGGTCCCGAGGAGCGTGATCACCAGCAGCGCCGCGCCGTCGCCGCCCCCGGCCGGGCCGAGGTCGTCCGGGCCCGCCCACCCGGCCGGTGCGAGGGCATGCACCAGCGAGGTCCAGGCCACCACCACGAGCACCGCCGCGACGACGTCGGACGGGCGGTGCCAGCGGTCGGCGATCGTCGCCAGGCTCATGGCGCAGGTCACGGCGGCGCCGGCGAGCGCGGTCGCCGGCCGCCAGCCGCGCGGGACGACCAGCAGGAGCGCCGCCCAGGCCGCTGCCACCACCGTGACGTGGCCGCTCGGCAGGGTGTTGATGTCCCGGTTCCACTCGCCGACGAGGCCAGTGCGGTAGAACACCCCGTCCTTGATCACCTGCGTGATCAGGTTCGACCCGAGGATCACGACGGCGGCCAGGCTCGCGGCCGCCAGCCTCCGGCGCAGCAGGCCGATCCCGCACGCCACCAGGAACCCGGTCACGAGCCAGGGCGGCGAGCCGAGGAGGAGCACCGGCTCCACCAGGTGGTTGACGACGTCCTGGAACCGGTCGGCCGTGACGAAGACGCGGTCCTCGACACGCTGTCCGGGCCACGTGGTGACCATCGCCCACCAGACGAGCCAGATGCCCAGCGCGGCCGCGAGGGTCACCGTCAGGCCGGCCGGTCGGGCCGTCGGTCGGGCCGTCGGACGGCCCGGGCCGGGCCGGGGCGCGGAGTCGTGGGGGCCGGTGCGCGATCCGTCGTGGCGCGCCAAGCGCCCTTCGGAGGTCGGCATGGTCGAAAAATACCTGAAGCCGGACGTCATCACCGTCAGTATCGCCGCCGTCGGTGGCTCCGCGGAATCGCCCTCGGTGTCCCTCCCGGCACGACTGTCAGTGGCGGCACGTACGGTGGCGCACGTGACCTCATCGACCTCCAAGCGGGCGCGGCCCGCGTACCGCTGTGCCGAGTGCGGCTGGACCACCGTCAAGTGGGTCGGCCGCTGCGGGGAGTGCCAGGCATGGGGCACCGTGAGCGAGGACGGGCCGACGTCGTCCGGGCCGCGCACGGCCGCCGTGTCGCCCGCCCGCGAGCCCGCCCGGCCCATCGCGGAGATCGACGTGGAGTCGGCACGCGCCAACCCGACCGGCATCGGGGAGTTCGACCGGGTGCTCGGCGGCGGGCTGGTCCCGGGTGCGGTGATCCTGCTCGCGGGTGAACCGGGTGTGGGCAAGTCGACCCTGCTGCTCGACGTAGCGAGCAACGTGGCCGACGGCGCGCTCGGACCCAACGGGTTCGAGTCGCCCCGCACCGTGCTGTACGTGACGGGTGAGGAGTCCGCCGGCCAGGTCCGGCTGCGGGCCGAGCGCATCGGCGCGCTGTCGCCCACGCTGCTGCTCGCCGCGGAGACCGACCTCGGGACCGTGCTCGGCCATCTCGAGGTGAACCAGCCGGACATGCTCATCGTCGACTCGGTGCAGACCATCGCGTCCGGGCAGGTGGACGGCGCACCGGGCGGCGTGTCGCAGGTGCGGGAGGTCGCCGCCGCGCTCATCGCCGTGGCAAAGGAACGGCAGATGCCCACGATCCTCGTCGGCCACGTGACCAAGGACGGCTCCGTCGCCGGCCCGCGCACGCTCGAGCACCTGGTCGACGTGGTGTGCCAGTTCGAGGGCGACCGGCACTCGCGCCTGCGCATGATCCGCGCGGTGAAGAACCGGTACGGCCCGACCGACGAGGTCGGCTGCTTCGACCTCTCGGAGAACGGGATCGTCGGCCTGCCCGACCCGTCCGGCCTCTTCCTGTCGCATGCGGGATCAGGGGTCGCCGGGTCGTGCATCACGGTCACGCTGGAGGGGCGCCGCCCGCTCGCCGTCGAGGTACAGGGGCTCGTGGCGCCCAGCCCGCTGAGCAACCCGCGCCGCGCGACGAGCGGCGTCGACTCCAGCAGGCTCGCCATGATCCTCGCCGTGCTCCAGCGTCACGGCGGCCTCCGCCTGGCCGACCAGGACGTCTACGCCTCCACGGTGGGCGGTGCCCGGATCACCGAGCCCGCCTCGGACCTCGCGGCCGCGCTGGCGCTCGTGTCCGCACGCGACGGCCAGCCGCTGCCGGGTGCCACGGTGGCCATCGGCGAGGTCGGTCTGGCGGGCGACCTGCGCCCGGTCACCGGCCTGGACCGCCGGCTGGGCGAGGCCGCGCGCCTGGGCTTCGCGCACGCCGTCGTGCCGCACGGGACCGGGGTCAAGGCGCCCGAAGGACTCCAGCTGGTCGAGGCCTCGCACATCCGCGATGTCGTGGAGTGGGCCCGGTCGGCGGGCAAGCCGGCGGGCGGATCGGGGGGCAAGCCGGCGGGCGGATCGGGGGGCAAGCCGGCGGGCGGCAGATCACTCCGTGCCGTGGACGATGATTGACCGCTTCGTGAAACGAACTGCTTGTGACCCAGCGCACAGCGTAGGATTTCTTCGTGGCCATGACCTCCTCGCACCCTGACGAGCTGCTCCGGGAGACCTTGGCCGCTGTCGCGCCCGGGACCGAACTCCGCGACGGGCTCGAGCGCATCCTGCGCGGCCGGACCGGCGCGCTCATCGTTCTGGGCCTCGATCCGACGGTCGAACAGATCTGCTCGGGCGGCTTCGCGCTCGACGTCGACTTCTCCGCCACGCGCCTGCGCGAGCTGTCCAAGATGGACGGCGCGGTGGTGCTCGACCGGGCTGCCACCCGCATCCGGAAGGCCGCGGTGCAGCTGCTGCCCGACCCGACCATCGAGACCACGGAGTCCGGCACGCGGCACCGCACCGCCGAACGGGTCGCCAAGCAGACCGGCTTCCCCATCATCTCCGTGAGCCAGTCCATGCGGATCGTCGCGCTCTACGTCGGCGGGCAGCGGCACGTGCTGGAGGACTCGGACACGATCCTCGGCCGCGCCAACCAGGCCCTCGCGACGCTCGAGCGGTACCGCGCCCGCCTCGACGAGGTGTCGGGCACGCTGTCCGCGCTGGAGATCGAGGACCTGGTCACCGTGCGCGACGTCTGCTCGGTGGTGCAGCGCCTCGAGATGGTCGGCCGGATCTCCGACGAGATCGCGGGCTACGTCATCGAGCTCGGGGTGGACGGCCGCCTCCTGGCGCTACAGCTCGACGAGCTGATCGGCGACGTCGGCTCGGACCGCGAGTTCGTGATCCGCGACTACGTGCTGGGCCGCAAGGACCGCACGCTCGCCGACGTGCAGGCCGAGCTCTCCGCGCTCACGTCGCAGCAGCTGCTCGACATGGGTCAGATCGGCCGGATCCTGGACCTGCCCGGCGGCGGGGACGCGCTCGACGCGGCGGTCGCGCCGCACGGCTACCGGCTCCTGTCCAAGGTGCCGCGCCTGCCGAACACCACCATCGAGCTGCTGGTCGGCCACTTCAGCAGCCTGCAGAAGCTCCTCGCCGCGAGCGTGGACGACCTCATGTCGGTCGACGGTGTCGGCGAGCAGCGCGCCCGGACCATCCGCGAGGGCCTGTCCCGGCTCGCTGAGTCCAGCATCCTCGAGCGGTACGTCTGACCGCTCCCGTCGGTCGAGCTTGTCGAGACCGGTCTCAACAAGCTCGACCGACGGTGGCGGCGTCAGGGCTTCTTGTCGGCGTCACCGCTCGGGTCGGGCGACGCACTCGGATCGGGTGACGCACTCGGGTCGGCCGAGGCCTTCCCGGAGGAGCTGGCGGACGGGCTGGCCGACGGCGAGGGCGACCTGCTCGGCTCCGGCACCGTGTACGTCAGCTGGACGACGTCGCTGGACGCGCCCTCGGCACCCGCGAGCGTGACCTGCGCCGTGTACTGACCGGCGGACGGCTTGGGCTGGCCCGGCTCGCAGCCGGGCACCGACCGGGAGTCCGACCAGCTCACGTCGGTGACGTCGACGTCGCCGGGTCCGAGGAGGAGCAGCCGCTCCTCCTCGCTGGCGCAGTCGGCCGACGACCAGGCGCGCTCCGCCGTCGGCTCGCCCACCTCACCCTCGTAGACGGTGACGGCGAGGTTGTGCCGGGAGGCGTCGACCAGGCACTGCACCTCTCCCTCGTTCCGCAGCGAGACCGTGAACCCGACTCGCACGCCGGGTGTGACGGTGGCGCGGTCCGCGGCGAGGCCCATGTCGAGATCCTCGGGTGCGCACGGTGACGCCGCGGCGTTCGGGTCCACGGGGACCGGCGGGTTCTCCTTGGCCGAGACGATCGGCGCCTCGGACCGGGGCCACGTGACAGCCGCCCCGACACCCCCGACCACCAGGACGGCCAGTACCGCGATCACGCGCCCGAACCGGCGCGGGCGTCTGGCGACGGGCGCCTGCTCCCCGCCATGCCCCTGGGTCCGCTCGGCTCGCTCCGGCGCACTGACCACCTGCTGAACCTCTCGCTGAGTCATGTAGAACGGTCTGACGTGCGGTGACACCCCGCAGCCACAAAGTACGGCGTCGTGCACCACCTCCGTGGCAGCCGCGCCGTCGAGTCGGTCATGTGTCCTGGTTCACGGGCTTTGTGTGGTCCGGTGCGAGCACCGCGCCGGCAGCTCCCGGCTTCGGCAGGGCGCACCGGTGCGGCAGGATGAGACACCGTGACAGCACGGGAAGCGACACGGCGTACCGAGGTGCGCTCCGGCGTCGTGCAATGGTTCGACGGCGCCGCGCGCGAGCTGCCCTGGCGCGCACCCGACCGGACGCCGTGGGGTGTGCTCGTCAGCGAGGTGATGCTCCAGCAGACCCCGGTCGTGCGCGTGGAACCCGCCTGGCACGCGTGGCTGGAGCAGTGGCCCACGCCCGCGGACCTGGCGGAGGCGCCGACCGCCGACGTGCTGCGCGCCTGGGGCCGGCTCGGCTACCCTCGCCGCGCGCTGCGGCTGCAGGAGTGCGCCAAGGCGATAGTCGAGCGGCACGACGGCGTCGTACCGCGGACCGAGGAGGAGCTGCGCGCGCTGCCCGGCGTCGGCGAGTACACGGCGGCCGCCGTCCTGGCGTTCGCCTACGGGAAGCGGTCGGTGGTGGTGGACACGAACGTGCGCCGGGTGCTCGCGCGGGCGGTCGGCGGGACCGCCCTGCCCGCGCCGTCGTACACGGCGGCCGAACGTGCCCTGGCGACCGCGCTCGCGCCGTCCGGCGACACGGAGGCCGCCCGCTGGGCCGCCGCGTCGATGGAGCTGGGCGCGCTGGTCTGCACCGCGAAGGCGCCGAAGTGCGGCGCCTGCCCGGTCGCGGGGCTGTGCGCGTGGCGACGCGCGGGCTCACCCCCGGACGCGCACGCCGACCGGCGTCGCACCCAGGCCTGGGCGGGTACCGACCGGCAGGCGCGCGGCCGGGTCATGGCCGAGCTCCGGCAGGCGGCCGAGCCCGTGGACCGGGCCCTTCTCGCGAGCCTGTGGCACGACCCGCTGCAGCTCGACCGTGCGATCTCCGGCCTGATCGAGGACGGCCTCGCGGAACAGGACGAGGCGAACCGCCTCCACCTGCCGAAGTAGAGCGCATGTCCGAACACCCGCTCTACATCACAACCACGTGTCTGCCGAAGTAGAGCGGGTGTCCGGACGCACGCTCTACTTCGGCAACGGGGACGGGTCAGTATGGGTGTGGTGCGGGTCAGAGTTCTAGGAGCATGCGGGAGTTGCCCAGGGTGTTGGGCTTCACGCGGGCCAGGTCGAGGAACTCGGCCACGCCCTCGTCGTACGAGCGCAGCAGCTCGGCGTACACCTCCGGCGTGACGGGCGTGCCGTCGATCTCCCGGAACCCGTGCGCGGCGAAGAAGTCGACCTCGAACGTCAGGCAGAACACGCGGCGGAGGCCCAGCGCGCGGGCCCGGTCGATGAGCCCCTCCAGCAGCGCGTGCCCCACCCGGCGGCCCCGCCAGTCGCGGTGCACGGCCAGCGTGCGCACCTCGGCGAGGTCGTCCCACATCACGTGGAGCGCCCCGCAGCCGACGGCGGCCCCGCCCGCGGCGCCGGCGGCCGGGTCGGTCGCCACCAGGAACTCCTGGACCGCCTCGTAGTACCCCACCATCTCGTACGGCCGGAGGATGCGCTCCTGGCTGAGCGGCTCGACGAGATCGCGGATGGTGCGCACGTCGGCGGGAAGGGCGGGTCGGATCACGGGCGCGGTCAGCGACTCGGATGTCGTCACGCCGACACACTACGGCGGGAGCCGCGGGCCGTGCCCGGAGCCCTCACCAGGCGGGCATACCAGCCCACGACCTAGGCGGGCAGACCAGACGAATCGAAGGGCGAATCGGAATGTGAGCAAGAGAACCTCCCAACACACCCCACCTCACAGGGCAAAGGTGTTGCCAAGTGACGGAATGCGTGGTGAGTTTGGCGCATGGCATCCACACGGCTGACCGCAGACGCGAGAACACAGGCGCTGGCCGCACTGGAAGCCAGCGTGAGTCCCTCGGCCGAGCTCGACGTACTGGTGATCGGGGGCGGCGTCACCGGCGCCGGAATCGCGCTGGACGCCGTCACGCGCGGCTTGTCCACCGCCGTCGTCGAGGCTCAGGACTGGGCGCAGGGCACCTCCAGCCGCAGCAGCAAGCTGGTCCACGGCGGGCTGCGCTACCTGCAGATGCTCGACTTCGAGCTCGTCCACGAGGCCCTCACCGAACGAGACCTCCTGCTCCGGGACCTCGCACCGCACCTGGTGCGACCGGTCCCGTTCCTGTATCCGCTGGAGCACCGCGTCTGGGAGCGCGCCTACGTGGGCGCCGGCATCCTGATGTACGACGTGCTCGCGACGCTCACGCCGGGCCGCCGCCCGATGCCGTTCCACCGGCACCTGAGCAAGAACCAGATGGAGGCCAAGTTCCCGGACCTGGCGCACGACGCCGCGGTGGGCGCCGTCCAGTACTGGGACGCCTCGGTCGACGACGCCCGCCTCGTCGCGACCCTGATCCGCACCGCGGCGAGCTACGGCGCGCACGCCGCGAGCCGCACCCAGGTGGTGAGCCTGACGCAGGGCGCGACCGGCGCGGTGAACGGCGCGGTGGTCGTGGACCTGGAGACGGGCAAGGAGATCACCGTCCGGGCCCGGTCGGTCATCAACGCGACAGGCGTGTGGACAGAGGAGACCGAGGCCCTCGCGGGTTCCGAGGGCGGGCTCCGGGTGCTCGCCAGCAAGGGCGTGCACCTCGTCGTCCCGCGGGAGCGCATCCGTGGCAACGCCGGGCTGATCCTGCAGACGGAGAAGTCCGTGCTGTTCGTCATCCCGTGGAGCCGGTACTGGATCATCGGGACCACCGACACCCCGTGGAGCCTCGACCCGACCCACCCGGTCGCGACGAGCGCCGACATCGACTACGTGCTCGACCACGCCAACGCCGTGCTGGCCCACCCCTTGACCAGGGAAGACATCATCGGCACCTATGCGGGCCTGCGCCCGCTGCTCCAGCCGGGCACCAAGGCCGGCACGAGCAGCGCGAAGGTCAGCCGCGAGCACACGGTCGCCTCGCCGACTCCGGGTCTCACCGTGATCGCCGGCGGCAAGCTGACGACGTACCGGATCATGGCCAAGGACGCCGTCGACTTCGCGATCGGGCAGCGCTCCGCCGCGCTCCCCTCGATCACCCACCAGATCCCGCTCACGGGAGCCGTCGGGCTGCGGGCCGTGCAGCGCCAGGCGCGCACGTGGGGCAAGCGGTTCGGCTGGGCTCCCCCGCTGCTCGACCACCTGCTGCACCGGTACGGCGCGAACCTCGCCGAGATCGTCGAGCTGTGCGACGCCGACCCCACGCTCGCCGCGCCGCTCGAGCACGCCCCGGCCTATCTCCGCGCCGAGGCCCACTACGCCGTCAGCCACGAGGGCGCCCTCCACCTGGAGGACGTGCTGGCGCACCGCACACGACTCGTCTACGAGATCGTGGACCGAGGCACGGAGGCGGCCGCGGAGGTCGCGTCCGTCGTCGCGCCACTGCTCGGCTGGGACGCCTCCGACGAGGAGCGTGAGGTCCGCGCGTGGCAGGCGCGGATCGAGGCCGAGCGCCATGCCGAGGAAGCACCCGACGACGAGGCTGCCGAACAGGCACGCCTCGCTACCCCAGACGTGGCTGCCATGCAGCCACTCCGAAACTAAGGATCCCCGAACACCACTACCAGATTGCCGACGGGCTACCGCAGAGGCACCGCCGGGTTCACCCCCGTACGCCGACAGAGCTGTCGGCAGAAAGCGAGTCAGTGATGAACGCATTCACGGACATCATGGTGCCGGAGTTCCTCGGCACGATGATCCTGATCCTGGCCGGTGCCGGTGTCGTCGCCAACGCGATCCTGCCCAAGACCAAGGGGTTCAACGGCGGCTGGCTGATGATCAACTTCGGCTGGGGCCTCGCGGTCTTCGCCGGCGTGTTCGTCTCGATGAAGTCCGGGGCGCACATCAACCCCGCGGTGACGCTCGGCATCCTGTCGAGCGGCGCCGAGGAGTTCGCCGAGGGTGTCCCCGCCAACTTCGTCAACATGATCTTCTACTGGGTCGCCCAGCTCGTCGGCGCCTTCGTCGGCGCCGTCCTGGCGTACCTGGCGCACAAGCAGCACTTCGACCTGGACGCCGATCCGGCCGTCAAGCTCGGCGTCTTCTCCACGGGCCCGGAGATCCGCTCGTACGCGTGGAACTTCGTCACCGAGGTCATCGCCACGTTCATGCTGGTCTTCGTGATCCTGTCGTTCGGCAACTCGCCCGTCGACCTGGGTCCGCTCGCGGCCGCCCTCCTCGTCGTCGGTATCGGCGCAAGCCTCGGTGGCCCCACCGGGTACGCCATCAACCCGGCGCGTGACTTCGGCCCGCGCATCGCACACTTCGTCCTGCCCATCCCGGGCAAGGGCTCCAGCGACTGGGCCTACTCGTGGGTGCCGGTGGTCGGGCCGCTGGTAGGCGGTGCGCTCGGCGGCCTGGTCGCGGCCGCCGTCGCCTGATACGACGCGGCACACAAGCAGACTGAAACAGACAAGGGAGTCAACACCGATGGCTGACTACGTACTCGCGATCGACCAGGGCACCACGAGCACCAGGGCGATCGTGTTCAACCACGCCGGGACCATCGTGTCCACCGGCCAGCTCGAGCACGACCAGATCTTCCCCAAGGCCGGCTGGGTGGAGCACAAGCCCGACCAGATCTGGGACAACACCCGCCAGGTCGTCGCGCTCGCGCTCACCAAGGCGAACCTCAACCACACCGACCTCGCCGCCGTGGGCATCACGAACCAGCGCGAGACCACTGTGGTCTGGGACAAGACGACCGGCAAGCCGGTCTACAACGCCATCGTGTGGCAGGACACGCGCACGCAGGCCATCGTCGACGAGCTGGCCGGGTCCGAGGGCGGGGACAAGTACAAGGCGATAGTCGGCCTGCCGCTGGCCACCTACTTCTCCGGCCCCAAGGTGAAGTGGATCCTCGACAACGTCGAGGGCGCGCGCGAGGCCGCCGAGCGCGGTGACCTCCTGTTCGGCAACACCGACGCGTGGGTCCTGTGGAACATGACCGGCGGGCCAGACGGCGGCGTGCACGTCACCGACGTCACGAACGCGTCGCGCACGATGCTCATGGACCTCGACACGCTGTCCTGGCGCGAGGACATCGCCGCGGACATGGGCATCCCGCTCTCGATGCTGCCCGAGATCCGCTCCTCCTCCGAGGTGTACGGCAAGGGCCGCCCGCGGGGGATGGTGCCCGGCGTGCCGATCTCCGGCATCCTCGGCGACCAGCAGGCGGCCACCTTCGGGCAGGCCTGCTTCGACGTCGGTACCGCCAAGAACACATACGGCACCGGCAACTTCATGCTGCTCAACACCGGTACCGAGAAGGTCCCGTCCGAGAACGGCCTGCTCACCACCGTCTGCTACAAGATCGGCGACGCGGCTCCGATCTACGCCCTCGAAGGATCCATCGCCGTCACGGGATCGCTGATCCAGTGGCTTCGCGACAACCTGGGCCTGTTCCACGACGCCCCCGACGTCGAGTGGTACGCCCGCAAGGTCGAGGACAACGGCGGCGCCTACTTCGTGCCCGCGTTCTCCGGCCTGTTCGCGCCGTACTGGCGGCCCGACGCCCGCGGTGCGCTCGTCGGCCTGACCCGGTACGTCAACCGGAACCACATCGCGCGGGCCGCGCTGGAGGCGACGGCGTTCCAGACCCGCGAGGTGATGGACGCCATGAACGCCGACTCCGGCGTGGACCTCACCGAGCTCAAGGTCGACGGCGGCATGGTCGCCAACGAGCTGCTCATGCAGTTCCAGGCGGACCAGCTCGGGGTACCCGTCATCCGGCCCGTCGTCGCAGAGACGACGGCGCTCGGCGCGGCGTACGCGGCGGGCATCGCTGTCGGGTTCTGGAACGGTGAGGCGGACGTGATCGCCAACTGGGCCGAGGACCGGCGGTGGGAGCCTTCGATGGAGGAGGAAGAGCGCGAGCGTCAGTACCGGAGCTGGAAGAAGGCCGTGACGAAGACGTTCGACTGGGTGGACTCCGACGTCCACTGACCTACGGACTCGGCGAAGTAGAGCGTACGTCCAGGACACACGCTCTACTTCGCCGAGCATCTGGTTGCGGGGTAGAGCGTGTGTCCGGACACCCGCTCTACTTCGCCGGGCTCAGGGGGACAGGAAGCGGCGGGCCGTGTCGACGAGGGTTGGCTTCTCCGCCTGCGCGGTGAAGTGCTCCTCGTCGGCGATGCGGCCCAGGAAGCCGTCGGTGAGCAGGTAGAGCCATGAGGTGATGCGGGCCGGGGTGAGGTCGGTCCGGATCTGGCCCGTCTGCTGGGCCTTCACCACCCAGGGCAGGAGCAGGTCGCGTTGCGTCCGGGCGTCCTCCTCGAGCTTGGCGGCGACGTCCGGCTGCTGCATGACGCCGCCCACCGCGCGGACGAAGCCCGGCATCCGCGGGTCCGCGGCGTCGTCCGCGCCGCGTTCGACGATGTCGAGCAGCACCCCGAGCGGGTCGGTGCGGCCCGCGTAGAGCTCAGCCTGCTCGCGCACCTCCTCCGTGCCGAGCGTGAGGATCGCGAGCAGCAGCTCCAGCTTGGTCGGGAAGTAGTGGAAGAACGTGCCCGACCCGATGCCCGCCCGCCGGCAGATCTCGGCGGTCGTGGCGCCGTCGTACCCGCGCTCGGCGAAGACCGTCAGGGCGGCGTCGATGATGACCAGCCTCCGCGCCTCGTGGCGGGCCGGGTCAACGGTCCGTGCCACGCGCACCCTCGTCCGCCGATGCGACCCGGCGCACCTGGATCCGGTCGTCACGGACACGTGCCACGAGCCCGAGCGCGGCCAGGTCGTCGTCCGCCTTGCGGAGGCCCGCGGAGTCCTTGCGGTCCTCGAGCCGACGGCGGAGCGCCTCGCTCTCCGCGGCGGTGAACCCGGGGCGGCCGTCGAGCCAGCGCTCGAACCCTGCCTCGTACGGGTCCGCGTCGCGCCACGGCCAGCGGTGCTGCTCCAGGGCGGCCCGGACCTTGGGCCAGGACAGGGTGTCGGCGTCGAGCCGGGCGCGGAGGCCGCCGTCGGGCCGCAGGAGCACGAGGTACCTCGTGTCGCGGAACGCGGCGCCGACGTCGGACCGCTCGATCCACACCTCGCGCTCCTCCTGCCGGTGTTCCAGGTGGTCGTCCGCGACGCTCAGGGAGGGCGCCTCGCCCACTGTCATGAAAGCGATGAACGCGCCGCCGAGCAGGCCGAGCCCGCCCAGGATGCCGAGGGTCCAGGCCAGCGGCATCGACTCGACGAGCTCGATCAGCCTGGGCACCGGCAGCGGCGTCGCCTCGATCAGGCCGGCGAGGCCGGCGGCCAGGGCGGAGGCGAACCAGCCGAGCACGAGGCCGATCACGAGCACGCCCAGGCCGAGCAGGACGGGTAGCGCGGGGTGCTGGCGCACCTCTGTGGTCGTCATGGACCCATTATTAGAGTACGCACTCCACTAATGCAACGAGTTTTGCTCGGGATCAACCAGCTCAGCGACCATCCGGGGCACGCGGTTCTCCAGCGCTCGCCACACGAGCTCGTCGTCCACACCGTCGTACACGTGGGCGATCAGGTTCCGCATGCCCTTGAGCGCCTGCCAACCGACGTCGGGATGCAGCCCCCGGAACCATTCCGGGAGCCGCTCTGCCACCGACGCGATGTTCAGCACTATGTGCTCGCCGAAACCCCTGCTCCGCTCGCCGTCGAACGTCCGGGCAAGATAGGCCTCCCGCCCTTCGGAGACCAGCTGACGTGCTTGCTCACCGAACCGGGACAGGTCTGCGAGATACCGAGCCACCTTCTCGCGGTCGGCCGCGCCCTCGCCGCCGACGGGCGCTGCGTCGGTACCGGTCACAGCGGGACCGCCTCTGCGACCGCGCGGGCGACGGCGGGTCCGCGCGCGTCGTCCGGAACCACATCGACGTGCACACCGAGCGTGTCCTCCAGCGCCTCGGCGAGCATCGCCTTGTCGAAGATGTCGAAGTCCGCCGGGGTCGTGACCAGCAGGTCGACGTCCGACTCCTCGGTGTCCTCGCCGCGCGCCACGGAACCAAAGACGCGTGGGTTCGTGACCTGGTACCGGCCGAGCACCTCCCGGACCTGCTCGAGCGCGTTCTCCAGCAGGATCGACGGCCGCACCCGCAGAGCGGCATCGAGCCGAGCACGGGTCTCCAGCGCGGGACTGCGGACACCATTCTCGATCGCGGCTATCGCCGGCTGCGATGTTCCGGATCTCGCCGCCAGCTCGCGCTGGGTCAGACCGGCACGCAGACGCCGCGTGCGCAGATCCGTTCCGTAGTTGCTCATGGGCCGATTATATCGACCTGTGATCAAGGCTCCCTGTTGAAGGATCAGCCCGCACCGATAGCGTGACCCCGTGCCCATCAGCTACACCCTTCCCGGCGTCCACATCACCGACCACTCCGTCGACGTCCCGCTCGACTGGTCCCAGCCCGACGGCTCGCCGACGATCTCCGTGTTCGCCCGTGAGCTCGTCGATCCCACGCGCCGCACCGAGGACCTGCCCCTCCTCGTGTTCCTGCAGGGTGGCCCCGGCGGCAAGAGCCCGCGCCCGACCGGCCCGGACGGCTGGGTGGGCACCGCGCTGAAGCGGTTCCGTGTGGTGCTGCTGGACCAGCGCGGTACCGGACGCTCCAGCGCGGTCCGGGCGGCCGTGCTCGGCGACCTCGGCACCGCCGAGGAGCAGGCGGAGTACCTCAGCCACTTCCGCGCGGACAACATCGTGCGCGACGCCGAGCACGTCCGGAAGACGCTGTTCGACGGCCGCCGCTGGACCTCGCTGGGCCAGTCCTACGGCGGGTTCATCACCATGACCTACCTGTCGTTCGCGCCCGAGGGCCTGAACGCGTGCTTCGTCACCGGTGGCCTGCCGGGCCTCACGGCGTCGGCCCGCGAGGTCTACGAACGCACCCAGCCACGCGTGGTCGCCAAGAACGAGCAGTTCCGCGCGCGCTACCCGCATGCGGTGAAGACCCTCGGCCGCATCGCCGACCGGCTCTCCACCGGCAGCGTGCCGGAGCCGGGCGGCGATGTCCTGACCACCCGCCGGTTCCAGACGCTCGGCATGGACCTCGGCATGCAGCCCGGGTTCGAGCGGGTGCACTGGATCCTCGACGAGGCGTTCGACTCCCCGCACGGCGGCCCCCTGACCGACACGTTCCTCGCGACGGTCGCGGCCGAGACCTCGTTCGCGACCAACCCGCTGTACGCGGTGCTGCACGAGTCGGTCTACGCCCAGTCCCACACCGGCCCGACGGCGTGGGCCGCCCAGTCGGTGCGCGACGCCGACCCGGCCTTCGCCGAGAGCGCCCGGCCGCTGCTGCTGACCGGCGAGATGATCTACCCCTGGATGTTCGCCGAGATCAGCGCCCTGCGCCCGTTCGAGGCGGCCGCGCACGCCCTCGCCGAGCGGCAGCACTGGCGCGACCTGTACGACCTGCACCGCCTCGCCGAGAACGAGGTGCCCGTGGAGGCCGCCGTGTACTTCGACGACATGTTCGTGGACTCGGCGCTCTCGCTCGAGACGGCGGCGCACGTGGGGAACGTCGAGCCGTGGGTCACCAACGAGTTCGAGCACGACGGCCTGCGTCTGGGCGACGTCCTGTCCCGGCTGCTGGACCGCCTGGACGCCCGGGGCGGGCCGCTCCGCGACTGAGACGGAACGAGCCGCCGGAACGATCAGTACGTGTAGGTGTTCAGGGCGCCCACCGCCCCGCCCGGGTTGCCGACGTCATACCGGTCGACCGCCACGAAGTTCGGCTTCTTGCGGGCGGCCGGCTGGCAGAACCGCTGGGCACGGTTGAGCAGCCGTTCGTTGTCGGTGCGAGCGGTCCCTTCGACGGGCACGTCCCGGAAGTGGTTCATCACGTAGAGCGGCCGGAACGTCGGCCCGGTCCGCGTGAGCGGGATGTTGGTCCCGGCGTCGTACCAGCGGCTGTAGCAGGACCAGTCGGAGGCACCGACGCCCGGACCCATCGACCAGTAGTTCTCGACGGTCCACTCACGCTGATAGAGCACGCCGAAGCTCTCCCGAGTGAGGCCGGCGGCCTCGTCGGCGGACCGGCTGTGGTCACTGAAGATCAGCAGGCGGTCGTTGTCCGCGACCAGGCGGGCCATCGTGGGCCACCCGTTCTCCCGGACACCGGTGAGGTCGGGGCGGTAGAGCACGTCCGACAGTCCCGCGACGCGCTGGAGCTCGCTCCGCAGCACACCCGGGTCCACGTAGTCCTCGAGGAACACCGTGACGAACTGGTCCGGGTTGGCCGCCAGGAAGTCGACCATCCGCTGGAGGTCGACCCACAGCGCGACCGGCCTGCTGACCAGGGTGCAGCTGTTGTGGCAGAGGATCGCGCCGTCGGGGGTCTGGTGGATGTCGAGCTGGAAACCACGCACGCCGTCGGCGAGCTGCTGGTTGATACCGCGGTTCTGGTTGGGCGCGAGGTTGATGAACGGCGGCGCGAACCCACCATCCACCCCGTTCGCGTAGGCGTTGTGCGCCGTGAGGAACGACATCTCGTCAAGGGTGCGCTGGTCGGCGGGTGGCATCGGGTCGGTCACCGGGCCGACCGGGGTCAGGTACCACTCCGCGAGCGTCCCGCTGCCGCCGACCCCGAGCTGCACCGGATAGTTCTGGCCGCTCGGCCTGGCACCGACGGTGAGGTAGCTCTCGGCGCCGGGTGCCTTGAGCCGGTAGCGGTCGCCGCCGATGCCGACGACCTCCCAGACGGCGTCCGACGCTGCGCAGCCCACGGTCCGGGCCGCGCCACCGGACCGGCCCAGGCAGGCACCCGCCGCAGCGACGTCCTCCAGGACGTAGGCGGATCCGGCCTCGCGGAGGGTCCACTGCTGGTGGTCCTCGTTGCCCTTGGGCTGGTGCTGCTCGACGGCACCCGCGGCCGCAGAGGCGTTGAGCCCGGTGACGGCGCTCTGCACGTAGTAGACCCCGGCGGGCGGAGCGGCGGCCGAGGCGGCCTGCGTGGGGACCGCGCCGGCGGAGGCGGCCGCGACGGCCGCAAGTGCTGCGGCGACGGCGAGCAGCGTTCGGGAGGTTCTCATCAGGCGGGGACCCTTCCTCGGGACTGCATGGCTCGAGGACCGATCAGCACGGGCATCGGTCGGGTGAATCACACCAGGTGCACACGTGCGGTGTCATCAGTAGTTCCCCCAACGATCCGCCGACGACGGCCCGGCCGCCGACGGTGCACTCAGCCGCGCAAGGCCGGCACCGAGGCGACCACGTAACCGTCCGCCTCGACGACGTCGCCCGCTCCGAGCTCCGGCTTGCCCGCCGGGACGCAGAGCGTCACCTGGAAGCCCGCCGTCTGCACCCGTGCGGCGGTGAACCCCTGGCCGGTGCGGCCGACGGAGCGCTGCTCGATCGCGAGCACGACGCCGGTCAGGTGGGCGGTGGCGTCGGTCGACAGCGCGTACGCCCCGGTCGGCTCGAAGCTCAGGTCGGGCACGCCGTCGTCGGCCCGGCCGAGCACCTGGACGGAGTTGCCCAGCACGACGATCGACACGGGACCCTCGACCGGCGACGACGCCGAGCCGAGCAGGGCGAGCTCCTCGAGCTGGCAGGCGATCTCGGTGATGACCTCATCGTCCCTGTTCACGAGCTCGGCGAGCACGAGCCCGCCGTCGACGGCCTGGGGCTCGGAGATGATGGCGCCGGGCGCCGCGTAGAACGTCGGCGTGACCACCCGGACCAGGTCGCCCTCGGTGGTGATGATCAGGCGGGCACCGGACGCGTCGGTCCAGATGTGCACGCCGACCTCACCGTCCTTGGCGATGGTCTCCGCCTCGGCACGAGCGGATGCCACCAGGTCGCGAAAGTCGCTACGTCGCCAGACGTCCAGTCCGATGCAAGCCAGGTTCGATGCCACGGTTGCCTACGCTAACCCGGAGCCGCGCAGACGACGCGGCGAAAACTCCGGACTTGTCAGACCAACGCGTACGTGTCAGACGCACAGGTCTCTCGGGTGACGTGTGCGTCTGACACGTCCGGCCACGTCTGACAGCTCCGGCGCGAGCGTGGTTCACGCGGGCGCGTGCTTGTCCAGGAACGCGTAGACCTCTGCGTCGTCCACACCGGGGAACGCGCCGCGAGGCAGTGCGGCGAGGATCTGCTGGTGCATGCGCCCGGACGGCCAGGCCTCGCCCGACCAGCGTTCGGTGAGCTCGGGGGCCGGACGCTGGCAGCACGCCGGGTCCGGGCACGTGGAGACCCGCCGCACCTGGGTGGCCCGCCCGCGGAACCACTTGGCGTGCGCGTACGGCACGCCGACCGTGATCGAGAAGGCGCCGGACCCGCCGTCCGGCCCGCCGGACGGCGACATCGAGCCGGTCTGGGTGGAGCACCAGAAGGTGCCGGCCGGTGTGTCGGTGTACTGGTAGAACTCCGTGGCCCGGTCGCGCCGCTCGAACGCCTCGCGCGCCGCCCACCGCCGGCAGATGAGCTGCCCCTCGATGGCTCCAGTGACGTCCTGCGGGAAGGGGAGGCCGTCGTTCGCGTAGCCCCGGAACAGCGCGCCGTCGGCGCCGACCCGCAGAAAGTGCAGCGGGATGCCGAGGTGGTGCGTCGCGAGGTTGGTGAGCCGCATCGCGGCGGCCTCGTGCGTGATGCCGAACGCGTCCCGGAAGTCCTCCACCGCCAGGTCCCGGTCCCGCTTGCGCGCCTCCAGGAACGGGACAGCCACGAACTGCGGCGCGAGACACGCGGCCGCGAAGTACGTGATCTCGACCCGCTGGCGCAGGAACTCGCCGTAGGAGCGCGGCCGGTCGTGCTCCAGCACGCGGTGGGCGAGCGCCTGCAGCGCGAGGGACCGCAGCCCGTGCCCTCCGGGGGTCGACGCCGGGGGCAGGTAGATGCGTCCGTTCCGCAGGTCGGTCACCGAGCGGGCGGACCGCGGCAGGTCGTCCACGTGCAGCAGGGTGAAGCCCATCTGCTCCGCCATCCGCGCGACCGTGCGGTGCGTCAGCGCGCCGCCCGTGTACCCGGCGGCCTTGACCAGCTGTTCCGCGACCGCCTCGAACTGCGGGTAGTGGTTGTCGCGCGCCTCCCGCTCCAGACGCAGGTCGGTGTTGGCGCGGCGCGCCTCCTCCGGCGTCGCGATGGCGAGCTGCTCGCGCCGCGCCAGCTCCTCGTGCAGGCCCACCAGCTGCTCCAGCACGGGCATCGGTAGCTTCTGGCTGGGCTTGACGGCGGGCACACCGAGGGTGGTGAACAGCGGTCCGCGCTGGGCCCGGTCGAGCGCGATCTCCAGGGCCGCGCGGCGCGACGGCGGCTCCGCGCTGAGCAGCTCGCTCATCGGCACGCCGAAGGCTTCCGCGATCGACCGCAGGAGCCCGAGGCGTGGTTCACGCCGCCCGTTCTCCACGAGCGACAGCAGGCTGGGCGCCGAGCCGACCTTCTCGCCGAGTGCGTCGAGGGTGAGCCCGTGCGCGGTGCGCAGGTGCCGGATGCGGCGCCCCAGGGTGATCAGGTCGGTCTCACCGCGCGCTGACGTCTCGTTCGAGCCCGGCACGTCGCCTCCGTCCATTCGTGTGATGGCCGTCACCCGGAGACGTCCGGGACAGACCAACAGGAACCCACTCCTTCACAGTACGTGAAGATCGGCGATTCTTGACAGCCCGAGGACTGGAATTCGGGCGGATCAACACACAAGAGTGGAAACAAGCCCGCCACCGTGGCCAGCCGTACGACGATCGGAGCGCACATGTCCGTCCTCGCGAACCCCCGCCGAACCCGGCTCGTCGCCGAGCTCGTCGCCGACATGACGACCGGCCAGGGCTCCAGCACGTCCTCCGAGGCACGGCTGCGCGCCGTGCCGCCCGTCGGAGAGCAGGATGTGCGCGCCTGGGTGGCGAGCGTCGCCGAGCTCACCCAGCCGGACGAGATCATCTGGTGCGACGGCTCCGCCGCGGAGAAGCAGCGCCTCATCGACCAGATGCTGGCGGCGGGCACGCTCCTCGAGCTCAACCAGGAGAAGCGTCCCGGGTCGTACCTCGCCCGCTCCAACCCGGCCGACGTCGCCCGGGTCGAGTCCCGCACGTTCATCTGCTCGCAGGACGAGGAGGACGCCGGTCCCACCAACAACTGGGTGGCCCCGGACGCCATGCGCGCCGAGCTCAAGGGCGTGTTCGAGGGCTCGATGAAGGGCCGCACGATGTACGTGGTGCCGTTCTCCATGGGTCCGGTCGGCGGCCCGATCTCGCAGGTGGGCATCGAGATCACCGACTCGCCGTACGTCGTCGTCTCGATGCATGTCATGACTCGGGTGTCCGCCGAGATCCTGGACCTCATCGACGCCGGGCAGCAGTGGGTCCCCGCGGTGCACTCCGTGGGCGCACCCCTGGCCGACGGCGAGACCGACGTCCCCTGGCCGTGCAGCGACACCAAGTACATAGTCCAGTTCCCGGAGACCCGGGAGATCTGGTCGTACGGCTCCGGCTACGGCGGCAACGCCCTGCTGGGCAAGAAGTGCTTCGCGCTGCGGATCGCCTCGGCGATGGCGCGCGACGAGGGCTGGCTCGCCGAGCACATGCTGCTCATCCGCATCACGTCGCCCGAGCAGCGCCAGTACCACCTGGCCGTCGCCTTCCCGAGTGCGTGCGGCAAGACGAACCTCGCGATGCTGCAGCCCACCATCCCGGGCTGGAAGGTCGAGACCCTCGGCGACGACATCGTGTGGATGCGCCCCGGCCCCGACGGCACGCTGCGCGCCATCAACCCCGAGGCCGGCTTCTTCGGCGTCGCGCCGGGCACCGGCATCGACACGAACCCGACCGCCGTCGCGACCTTCGACCGCGACACGATCTTCACCAACGTCGCGCTGACCGACGACGGCGACGTCTGGTGGGAGGGCCTGACGGCCGAGGCGCCCGAGCACCTCATCGACTGGCAGGGCAACGACTGGACGCCCGCCTCGGACAAGCCGGCGGCCCACCCGAACTCCCGCTTCACCGTGGCCGCCGCCCAGTGCCCCACCATCGCGGACACCTGGGAGGACCCGGCGGGCGTGCCGGTCGACGCGATCGTCTTCGGCGGTCGCCGCGCCACCAACGTGCCGCTGGTCGCCCAGTCGTTCGGCTGGGAGCACGGCGTGTTCATGGGCGCCACCATCTCGTCGGAGCGCACGGCCGCCGCCGAGGGTGCGCTCGGCGAGCTGCGCCGCGACCCCTTCGCGATGCTCCCGTTCTGCGGCTACAACATGGCCGACCACTGGGCGCACTGGCTCGAGGTGGGCGCGGGCATCGAGGAGTCGAAGCGCCCGCGGATCTTCCAGGTCAACTGGTTCCGCAAGGGCGACGACGGCCGCTTCCTGTGGCCCGGCTTCGGCGAGAACTCGCGCGTCATCGAGTGGATCGTCGGCCAGGTCGAGGCGGGGCGCGGCCTGCGGCCCGACACCTCGGTGGCCTCCCCCGTGGGCAGCCTGCCCGCCCCGGGCACGCTGAACCTGGACGGCATCGACGTGCCGGACGCCGACCTGGCAGCCCTCTTCGACGTCCCGACGGAGCCGTGGCTGGCCGAGGCCGAGCTGACCGAGGAGTTCTTCGCGCAGTTCGGTGACCACACCCCGGCCGCGCTGCGCACCCAGCTCGACGCCCTCAGGGAGCGTCTGGCCCGCTGACTTCGGGCGGTCGACGGCGCGACGCTCATGGGTGGCTACCCCGTCGCGCCGTCGACCGTCCGAACCACGTTCCCCGGCCGGGTTATTGAGGCATCCCGGCCGGGGATCTCTTCCGCCCGCGGCCCGTTCAGCAGGTCAGTACCGCATTCCCATCAGGTCGCGGACCTCGTCTAGGGTGCGGTCCGCTATGGCGTTCGCCCGGGCGTTGCCCGTGGCGAGTACCTCGGCGAGGTACCGCGGTCCCGCTGAGGCGAGCTCCCGGCGTCGGGCGCGGAGCGGGCGCAGGCCCTCGACCACCGCCTCGCTGACGATGTCCTTGAGCCGCCCCGCGCCGGCCGAGCCCATCTCGTCGGCGAGCGTCTCCGGCGCCGTCCCCGTGAAGTGGGCGCCGATCTGGAGGAGGTTCGCGATCTCGGGCCGCCGGTCCGGCTCGTAGGTGATGACGCGGTCGGGGTCGGTCCTGGCCCGCTTGAAGTACGCCACGGTCTCGTCCGCCGAGGCGCGCAGCTCCAGCGCGTTCCCGCGCGACTTCGACATCTTGGCTCCGTCATTGCCCAGGATCGTGAGGGACCGCGCGATGAGTGCGTCAGGCTCGGGGAAGTACGGCTGCGCGGCGGAGTACCGCTGGTTGAACCGGCGGGCCACCATCCGGGTGGTCTCGAGGTGCGGTAGCTGGTCCTCGCCGACCGGCACGAGGTTGCCGTGGCAGAACAGGATGTCGGCGGCCTGGTGCACCGGGTACGTGAACAGCAGGCCGCTCGACCCTCGCCTGCCCCGCTCGGCCGCGACTGCCGCCTCGGCCTTCACCGTGGGGTTGCGCTCCAGCTCGGCGACCGTGACCAGGGACAGGAACGGCAGCAGGAGCTGGTTCAGCGCGGGCACCGCCGAGTGCGTGAAGACGGTGCTGCGCTCCGGGTCGACTCCCGCGGCGAGGTAGTCGAGCAGCACCTCGCGGACGGTCGCGGGCAGGTCCCCGGCGTCGTCCCGGTCAGTGATGACCTGGTAGTCGGCGACGATCAGGAACACCTCGACGCCCAGGTTCTGCAGGCGCACACGGTTCTCGACGGTGCCGAGCAGGTGGCCGAGGTGCAGCGCGCCCGTGGGGCGGTCCCCGGTCAGGACCCGGTACTCCCCCGGGTTCTGAGCGATCCGGCTCTCCAGGACAGCGCTGCGTTCGCGGGCCGCCGCCGCGGACCGGGTGGTGCTGCGCGGTTCGCGGGGTGTGCCCGACGGCGGGGTGGTCGCCTCGGGCGTGGTGGTGACGGACATGTGGGTCTCCTTCGGTCAAGGAGCTGCCCACGCACGGCGTCGGGCACAGAGAAGTCCCGGGCTGCGGCGAGCAGCTCGGGACTTCTGTGCGGGTGGGCGCGTCAGGTCACGGCTGCGAGTGCAGCCGCCACCAGCTCAGCCCGTGCGTCATGCGCCCAGGTTATGCGGACGTCCAGGGCTGGGCAATGCCCACGGGCGGGACGGCGCTCCGCCGTCGGGCAGCGAGAATGGGTACGTGCCGCACTCCGCCGATGCCCCCGCGCTGCCAGAGACCCCGCTCGCCCACGTCGTGTACTTCGAACCGCGCATCCCGGGGAACACCGGGTCCGCGATCCGGCTCGCGGCGGTCACCGGGGCCCGGCTGCACCTGGTGGAACCGCTCGGCTTCGACCTCTCGGAGGCCAAGCTGAAGCGCGCGGGCCTCGACTACCACGATCTCGCCGTCATGGACGTGCACCCGTCGCTGGACGCGACGCTCGACGCCCTGCCGGACGCGCGCGTCTTCGCGTTCACCACCCGGGCCACCACACGGTTCACCGACGTCGAGTACGGACCCGGCGACGTCCTTCTGTTCGGGCCGGAGCCCACCGGCCTGCCGCCCGAGGCGCTCACGCACCCGCGGATCACCGACGAGCTGCGGATCCCGATGCTGCCCGGGCGCCGGTCGCTCAACCTGACGAACGCGGCGTCGATAGCGGTGTACGAGGTGTGGCGGCAGCTGGGTTTCACCGAGGGGGCGTGACGGGCGGGCGATCGCAGACGTGCGCTAGTGCCGGACGACGAGCACGCGGCCGGGCGCGAGCTCGTACCTCCCGGGCCGCACGCCGGGGCTCGCCGCACCCGCCTGCGCGACCACCGTGACCGGCGGTTCGGCCACCAGCCGGTCCGACGTCGGGAACCACGTGCGGCCCGGGCTCACCAGGATGAGCATGCCGTCGACGTGCCCGGCCGGGCTGAACGTCGCCGAGCCGTCCGGGTAGCGGCCGATGCCGGCGTCGGTGAGCCGGTCGGCGGTGCCTGCGACGTCGGGCACCGCGATGCCCACCTCGCTCACGGAGAGCAGGTCGCCGGGGCCGAACGGGGCAGACTGGGTGCCGGGCACGTGCGGGCTTGAGGCCTTCGCCCCCGACGCGTGCCCGGCACCCAGGTTCGAGGGCAGATCACGCCGCGCGATAACTTCCAGGACCGACCTGTCCGGACCGGCGAAGTAGAGCGACCGTGCGTTCCAGGCCGACTGCGCCTCGAACTCCGTGCGGTCGCCGTCGCCCAGCAGCCCTGGACCTGCAGCGAGGAAGGCCCGGGCCGCGTCGAACCGCGCGTCGTCGATGAGGAAGGCGTAGTGCTGGTCGCCCTCGGCGTCGACGTCCTCCCGGAACCGGATCACCGATCGGCCGACGGTGACCTCCACCGCGCCGATCTCCTTCCGCACCGGTAGGCGAAGGACCGTCTCGTAGTACGCGGCGGTCTCCGCGGTCGATCGGGTGGTGGTGTCGACGCTCATGATCTGCATGCGGCCAGCCAACAACCTGAACGTTGGTTGAGGTCAACCCCGCTACGAGAGCAGCCAGGACGCCGAGCGGCGCAGCAGCTCCTGGTGTCCCGCCGAGGCGTACGAGCGCGCGTCGTGGCCCAGGGCCGAGTACACGCTGCGTCCGCCGTGCGCGTCATTGACCCACAGGATCGGCTGCTCTGCGCCGTCGTCGTCCGGGGTGGTGCCGAGGATCCGCGTGGCCGGGGCCACCTGCAGGCGGCAGTAGCGCTCGTCGAAGGCCTCGACGGCGTCGAGACCCTCCGTGACCGGGTGCCCCTGCGCCAGCTCGAACCGCGCCTTGCCGATGGGCGGGTGCATCGACTCCCCCGGCACCCAGCGGCCACCGAGCACCGCGGACCAGTCGGGCGCGTCGTAGAACGTGTTCGCCGCCTGGTGCAGACCGAGCACCGCTCCCCCGGCCCGCGCCCAGCCCGCCAGCCGGGCGTGGAAGGCGAGCCATTCGTCGTCGGCCCCGTCGAACTCGGGGTCCCGGCGGCCCGAGCCGCTGTTCACGACCAGCAGGTCCACGGAGTCCAGGTCGTCCAGCGCGTCCCGGAAGAGCCCCCGGACCTCGACCCCGCCCAGGTCACCGACGATGCCGGCGACCACGTGCGACGTCGCGGCGTGGTCGTGCCAGGGGTCCTCGTAGCGTCCGCGGCCGGCCAGGATGAGGATGCGCTTCGTCGTCACGACGCGATCCTGCCACGACGCCCGTCGCCTACGGCACCACCAGGATCTTGCCTCGCGCTGCTCCCGACTCGAGGTGCCGGAACGCCTCGACGGCGTCGTCGAGCCCGTAGCGCCGGTCGATCCGGGGCAGCACGTCGCCGGCGACGAGGAGCCGGGCCAGCTCGCCCAGGTCAGCCCGCTGGTTGGGACGCCAGAAGAACGTGGACATCCGGGTCCCGGTCAGCCTGCCGACAACCGGACCCAGGAGTGCCTTCTCCGCGAACGAGCTGATCCGTCGCGCGATCAGCACGTACCGCCCGCCCGGGGCCAGCGACCGCCGGAGCGCTACCAGGGACCGGGTGTCGGCGATGTCGAGGACGACGTCGAACCGCCGGTCACCCCGCACGAAGTCCTCGCGGGTGTAGTCGATCACCTCGTCCGCACCCAGCTCCCGGAGGAAGTCGAGCTTGTCACCGTGATCGACGGCGGTCACCACGGCTCCGCGCACCTTCGCCATCTGCACGGCGAACGGCCCCACGCAGCCGCCCGCCCCGTTGACCAGCACCCGCTCACCCGGCCGGATCGGCTCGGTGGCCCGCAGGCTCTGCAGCGCGAGCGTCCCCGAGTGCGGCGCGGTGGCGGCGACGTCGAACGACAGGGCGTCAGGCAGCGGTGACAGGGCCGACGCCGGGACGCGCACCCGGTCGGCCAGCGCGCCGTGCCCGAGGTCGAACAGGTCGGCCCAGACCCGGTCGCCCCGCCGGAGGCTCGTCACGTCCGGCCCCACTTCCTCGACCGTCCCCGCCACGTCGACCCCTACCCGGCGGTTGGTCGGCCGGACGAGGCCGGTGCCGAGGCGGGCGAGGCGCGGGACGCCGAGCAGGTGATCGAGGTCCGCCATGTTCAGGGAGGCGGCTGCGACCCGGACGACCACCTCGCCGGGGCCCGGGACCGGGTCCTCGACGGTCGTCACCCGGAGGATGTCGACAGGGCCGTACTCGTCCCGGAGCACCGCCCTCACGTGGTGCCGCCCGAGGTGACAGGCACCCGCCGGAGCGCGAGGAAGTCGGTGACACCGAAGAGGCGCGCGACCCCCCGGTCACGCCTGGACAGGTAGGGCAGGGCCTCGGCCGGTTCCACGACCTGCGGGGCCACCTGGTGCGTCTGCCCCTCGACCCGCAGCTCCGCGGAGCCCGCCGCACGGATGTTCCGCAGCCAGTCCACGTCCGGTCCGTACGGGAGGTAGACGAGGAAGTCGTCGTCCATCGGATACACGCCGATCGGTGTCGCGTACGGCGCGCCCGAGCGTCGGCCGACGTGGCGGATCACCGCGGCGGACGCGCCGGGCTCGCCTGCTGTCCGCAGCTCGACGGGGCGGCCGAACCGCTTGCTGAACCTGCGGATGGCGCTGAGCCCGCGGCGGTTCTTGGTGCGCATCGACACCACGAGGGCCAGGAACCCAGCGAGTGCCACCACCAGCAGCCCCACGACCACCCAGAGGATCCAGGTCCACATGACGTCCACCTTCTCGAAGAGACTTACGGTGTAAGCCTTACGTCGTAAGGTAGGCCGGTGCGCCCGAGCCCGTCAAGGGTTCTGCCGACGTAGGATCGCGAGACCATGACTTCACCCAGGACGACGGGCACGGCCCCACGAAGCGCCCTCACGCGCGCCCGGGTGCTCGAGTCGGCGGTCGCTCTGGCCGACCGCGACGGCCTCGGGGCGCTCACGATGCGCAGCCTCGCCCGCGAGCTGGGGATCGAGGCGATGTCGCTCTATCACCACGTCGCCAACAAGGAAGACCTGCTGGACGGCGTGGTCGACGTCGTCGCGGCGGAGATCCAGGACGCCGTCGGCCGGCTGGAGCCCCTGGCCGACGACGCGCCCCGGTCGTCGTGGAAGCCGGCGATGCGCTGGCAGATCCTCACGGCCCGGGCGGTGCTGCTCCGCCACCCGTGGGCGTCGACCGTCCTGGAGACCAGGAAGTCCTTCAGCCTGCACGTCGTGCGGTACTTCGACTCGCTGATCGGGCTGATGCGGCGTGGCGGCTTCTCGTACGACCTGGTCCACCATGCGATGCACGCGCTGGGGAGCCGTGCGCTCGGCTTCTCCCAGGAGCTCTTCGAGCCCGACGGCGCCACGGCGGGCTCGGCGGCCGGCGGCGGCGCCAAGGAGGGCGCCGACGACGCCGCCACCGCGATGCTCATGCAGATGGCCGAGCAGGTGCCGCACATGGTCGAGATGCTCGCCGCCGTCAGCCACGACGACGGCGACCCCACCCTCGGCTGGTGCGACGACCAGACCGAGTTCGAGTTCGGCCTGGACATCATCCTCGACGGGCTCGACCGGCTGGCCGAGCGCGAGAGGCACTGACCTGGATCAGCGCAGCTCAGCGCAGGGGGTCGAACGGCCGGATCTCCTCCGGCACCTGGCCGGTGGTGATCAACGCCGCCAGCGCCCGGCCCGTCGCCGGGCCGAGCACCATGCCCCACATGCCGTGGCCGCCGGCCACGTAGACGCCGGGTGCGGCCGTCCGGCCCACGAGCGGCAGCCCGTCGGGCGTCACCGGCCGGGAACCGACCCACTCGTCCTCGCGGGAGTCCAGGTCCACACCCTCGAACAGGCCTCGGACGGAACTCACTATCGCGTCGACGCGGGCGGGCTGGAACGGCTCGTCGGGCCCGCGGAACTCCATGGTCCCGGCGATCCGCAGCCGCCCCTGGTACGGGGTGCAGGCCACGCGCCTGGCCGGGAAGTAGACCGGGTGGTCGATCAGCGGGCCCGACACGGGCACGCTGAACGAGTAGCCCCGTCCCGCCTGCACCCGGGTCCGCACCCCGAACCGCTGCGCCAGCTCCGGGAGCCACGCGCCCGTGGCGAGCACCACGGCGTCGGACGTCACGGCGTCGTGTCCGTGGACCGCTGTCTCGACGCCGCCCGGAACCACGCGGACACCCTCGACCCGGGCGTCCGAGAGCACCTTCGCGCCGCGCGCGCTGACCGACGTCGCGAGGGCCTGCACGTAGGCCCCCGGATCGATGTACCGCTGACCCTCGAGCGTCCAGGTCGACTGCACCGCCCGGGAGAGGTGCGGCACGCGGACGCCGTCGGGCATCCTCGAGAGGCGGACCTCCTGACCGGCCTTGGCCACGCCGCGCAGCTCGTGCACGAACGGGCGCGACTCCCGCTCCCGCTCGAACCCGACCACCCAGCGGCTCGGGTGCGACGTCGCGTGCACGCCACCGGCCTCGAGCTCGTCGTACGCCTCGAGCGCGAGCCGGTCGATCGGGGTCAGGGCCGCCATGGCGCGCTGCCACGCGCCGTGCGTCGCGTTCGCCATGAAGCGCGCGAGGAACGCCCACAGGGCGCCGTCGAACCGGAACGGGACGCTGAGTGCCGCGCCAGGGTCGAGCATCGCCTTGGGTCCGTAGGCCCAGAGCGACGGGTCGGCCAGGGGCATCGCCATGCCCGGGGTGAGCCAGCCGGCATTGCCCCAGGACGCACCGGACGCGACGCCGTGCCGGTCGAGGACCGTCACCTCCACGCCGCGTTCCTGCAGGTGCCAGGCGGTCGCGAGGCCGACCATGCCGGCTCCCACGACTGTCGCGGTCTTCATCTCGGACACGCTCGTACTCCTTCTCTCCAGGGCCGTAGTACCCCTCCCCGTCGAGCGGTGAACCCTCCCATCGTCGCGCCACGGGATCGATTCGGCGCGACAGCTCAGTGAAGTGCGGTGAAACGTGTGGTGTGGATTCGCTGCACACGGGCCGGCGTCGGGCAGACACGCCTGGTGTCTGACGGGCGCCGGCCTGGTGTCGGGTGTGGCGTCAGGCGAGGGGCTGCGCCAGGGGCTCGATCGCCGCGATCTCGTCCTCGGTGAGGGGGCCCGCCGAGAGCGCCGCGACGTTGTCCTCGAGCTGCGCCACCGACGACGCGCCGATGAGCGCCGAGGTGACGCGCGTGTCGCGCAGGACCCAGGCGAGCGCGAGCTGCGCGAGGGTCTGGCCGCGTCCCTCCGCGATCTCGTTGAGCGCCTTGGCCCGGCCCAGGTAGTCCTCGGTGAGCGCGCCGGACGAGAGGAACGGCGAGTCCGAACGGGCCGCACGAGATCCCTCGGGCGCCGCACCCGCGAGGTACTTGTTGGTCAGCAGGCCCTGCTGCAGCGGGGAAAACACGATGGTCCCGACGCCCAGCTCACCGACGACGTCGAGCAGCGACTCGCTCTGCCTGCCGTCGTACGCGTCCTCGTGGGCGGGGTTCTCGATGTGCCGGTTCAGCATCGAGTAGGACGGCTGGTGGATGAACAGCGGGACACCCAGGTCGCGGAGGATCTGCGCCGCCTCACGTGTCCGTGCCGGCGAGTAGTTCGAGACGCCGACGTAGAGCGCCTTGCCCTGCTGGACCGCCGACGCGAGCGCGCCCATGGTCTCCTCGAGGGGCGTCGAGGGGTCCGGCCGGTGGTGGTAGAAGACGTCGACGTAGTCGACGCCCATCCGGGCGAGCGACTGGTCCAGGGAGGCGAGGAGGTACTTGCGCGACCCGTGGTCGCCGTACGGGCCGGGCCACATGTCGTAGCCGGCCTTCGTCGACAGGATCAGCTCGTCGCGGTAGGGCTTCAGGTCGGCGGCGAAGTGCCGGCCGAAGTTCTCCTCGGCGGACCCGTACGGCGGGCCGTAGTTGTTCGCCAGGTCGAAGTGGGTCACGCCCAGGTCGAGCGCCCGCCGCAGGATGGCCCGCTGGGTGTCGAACGGGCTGGTGTCGCCGAAGTTGTGCCAGAGCCCCAGGGACAGTGCGGGCAGGTCCAGGCCGGAGCGGCCGGTCCGGCGGTAGGTCATGGTGTCGTAACGGTCCTCTGCTGCGAGGTACCGGGGTGCGAGAGGCATGCGCCCATCGTGGCACGCCGAGCTCCGAGCCCCCGCACCTGTCAGAAACCCCCGCACGTGTCAGACGCTCAGGTCACTCGGGTGACCGGAGCGTCTGACACGTGGGGTTGAGCCTTGGGGGTCAGCAGTAGAGGTTGCCGCCCGGGTCCACGCCCAGCGCGCTCGTGAAGCGCAGGTACGTGTCGACGCGGCTCTGCACCTGGGCGGGGTTGCCGCCGTTGCACTCGATGCTGCCGTTGATGCTGCGGATGGTCTCGCCGAAGCCGCGGCTGTTCACGATCGCCGCGTGCGGCGTCATGGTGCCCGGGCCGTTCTGGGTGTTCCAGTACCAGAGGCCGGTCTTCCAGGCGATCGCCGCGTCGGTCTGCACCAGGCGCGGGTTGTTCAGCAGGTCGATGCCGAGCGCGTCGCCCGCCGCCTTGTAGTTGAAGTTCCAGCTGAGCTGGATGGGGCCCTTGCCGTAGTACTGGTCACGGCCCGCCGGGCAGCCGTAGGGCTGGGACAGGTCGCAGTAGTGCGGGTAGTTCGCCGTGTTCTGCTCGACGATGTGCACCAGGCCACCGGTCTCGTGCGAGACGTTGGCGAGGAACGCGGCGGCCTCACGCTTCTGGATGGTCTCGCTGCCGCTGTTGGCGAAGCCCGGGTAGGCGCTGAGCGCGGCGACGAGCCCGGAGTATGTGTAGAACGAGTTCCGGTTCGGGAAGAACTGGTTGAACTGGGCCTGGCTGACCGGGAAGTCCTCGGTGCCGGGCGGGTCGACGGGCGGCTCGCCGCCGCCGTCGCAGGTGCCGGTGCGCTCCCACACGCCCCACTCACCGGTGGTGCCGGGCGTCTCGCCCTGCGTCCACCACTTGGCCCGCCATGCGGCGCCGGCGTGCGTGACCTGGTTGCCGCCGACGTAGACGGCGCCACTGCTCCAGGCAGCCGCGCTGCAGCTGGCCACAGCGGCCTGGGCTGCCGGGGCGGGTGCCGCGGCTGCTGCTCCTGGCGCCAGGAGCGCAGCGACGAGAGCAGCGATCAACAGCGGTGCGCGACGAGATCTCACGGGGAACCACCTCGCTTCCGGTTCGGGGTCGTCGGGCTTCGACGACCGATTTGTTCAGGAACCTAGCAAGGTCGTGGTCGCGGGAGAGTGAGGGATTTCCACACGAACGACTCGTACGTGGTGGACGGCGAACCGGGAGCACCCCGAGGCCGCCCCCTCACGCCGAGTCGCGGACCACCAGGATCGGCTCGAAGATCGCCGAGCGCACCATCGGCTCGTCGGCGTCGATCTGCTCCAGCAGCATGCGCGCCATCTCCTCCGCCATCTTCTCCACCGGCTGGCGCACGGTCGTGAGCCGGGGCCGGGTCTGCACCGCCACCGGACTGTCGTCGAACCCGACGATCGCCACGTCCTCGGGCACCCGCCGGCCGTGGGCCTGCAGCACGTGGATGGCGCCCTGGGCCATGAGGTCGTTCGAGACGAAGACGCCGTCGAGGTCCGGCGTAGCCGCCAGGAGCGCCGCCATCGCGACCTCACCGCTCTCGAACGTGAAGGATCCCTCGACGCTCGGGACGAACGCGTGGCCGCGCCGGGCCGCGGCGTCACGAAAACCGTCGAGCCGGTCCCGGGCGGACGGGACGTCGACCGGCCCCGAGATCACCCCGAGCCTGCGGCAGCCCCGGTCGAGCAGGTGGTTCGCCGCGAGACGGGCGCCGTCCGCGTTGGCCAGGTCCACGTAGCTCGCCGGGATCGCGTGGCCCGGCCTCGCGAAGAGCACTATCGGGCTCCCGGTTCCCAGCAGTTCCTCGGGCAGCGGGTCGTCGGCGTGCGTCGACACCAGCAGCGCGCCGTCGGCATTGCCGAAGCGCAGGTAGGAGACCACCTGGGCGCGCGTCTGGTCGTTGTCGGCGAACATCAGGACGGGGTGCACGTCGTGCGGCCGGAGCGTCCGGACGAGAGATCCGACCACCCGGCCGAAGAACGGGTCGGAGAAGACGCCCGACAGGTCCAGCTCGGTGTCCGGATCGGCGTCGGCACCCGAGATGACGACGGCGACGGTGCCCGTACGGCGCGTGACCAGGGAACGCGCCGCGCGATTGGGCACGTAGCCGGTCTCGGCGACGGCCTCCAGGACCACCTCCTGCACGGCGGGCGCGACCTTGCGCTTGCCGTTGATCACGCGGGACACGGTCGCGCGGGAGACGCCGGCGACCTTCGCCACGTCCTCCAGAGTCGGCGCCGGACGCCGCAGATCCTTGCTCACAGGCTGACGTTAACAGAGTAAGAGCGCTCTCCCATGGACCTTGGCCGGGTGACATGGCGATCGATCGGGTCGCGTCGGTGCCGTCGTAAAACTGAACTAAATCACCTCGGAGGGCATTAAGAACCACGAAAGACAACCGGAAGCACAGCGCCCCGGCCCTTGACGTCTCGCCGAGACCGGGTCAAGTATTGGCAGCGTAAGAGCGCTCTCCCAGATCGCGACGCACCGGAGCGACGCGAAGGCAGGCTCAACGACGACCCCGCCCCGGCCCCGCACCCGGCCGATGAGCGGACGGAGAGGAAGACCCATGATCACCACCGGATCACCCGGCGCGCAGGCGGCCCTGCTCGGGCGCGGCCTACGCGCCGGAGCCGCCGCCCTCGCGACCGGCCTGCTGGCGGCGACGGCGCTGGTCGCGCCCGCGACGTCGGCCCAGGCCGCACCGGTCCTGCTGTCGCAGGGCCGGCCGGCCACCGCGTCCTCCGTCGAGAACGCGGACTACACGCCCGCGAGCGCCGCCGTCGACGGCGACCTCGGCACCCGCTGGGCGAGCGAGTTCAGCGACCCGCAGTGGATCCGGGTCGACCTGGGCCGTTCCGCCGACCTCGACCGCGTGGAGCTGGTCTGGGAGTCGGCGTACTCGACCAGCTACCAGTTCCAGGTGTCCGCGGACGGCAGCTCGTGGTCCACCGTGTACTCGACCAGCTCGGGCGACGGCGGTACCGACACGTTCGCCGTCGACGGGACGGCCCGCCACGTGCGGCTGCTGTCCACGGCCCGGTCGGGCGGTTACGGCAACTCGCTGTGGGAGCTGCGCGTTTTCGGCGAGGGCGGCGGGACGGACCCGGGCGACCCCGGTGACCCGACCTACGTGGACCCGGGCCATCCGAACGTGCCCGTGCGCGACTCCGGGCCGAGCAAGGTCGAGGTGGTGGGCGGCAACGGCGCCTGGGACCTCCAGGTCGACGGCCGGCCCTACACCGTGCGCGGCTTCACCTGGGGCCCGTCGTTCAGTGCGGCCGACCACTACATGCCGCCGCTCGTGGAGATGGGCGCCAACACGGTCCGCACCTGGGGCACCGGGGCGGACACGCGCCAGCTGCTCGACTCCGCCGCCGCGCACGACGTGCGCGTGGTGATGGGGTTCTGGCTGCTGCCCGGTGGCGGCCCCGGCTCCGGTGGCTGCATCGACTACCGCAGCGACACCGCGTACAAGTCCGAGACCAAGGCCGACATCCTGCGCTGGGTCGAGACGTACAAGAACCACCCCGGTGTGCTCATGTGGAACATCGGCAACGAGGCGATCCTGGGCCTGCAGAACTGCTACTCGGGCACGGAGCTGGAGCAGATCCGCAACGCCTACGCGGCCTTCGTCAACGAGGTGAGCGTCGCCGTGCACCAGGCGGACCCGAACCACCCGACCACGAACACCGACGCGTGGGCGGGCGCCTGGCCGTACATCGAGCGCAACGCCCCGGACCTCGACCTGCTGTCGATCAACGCCTACGGCGACGTGTGCAACATCCGCGAGGCGTGGGAGACGGGCGGCTACGACCGCCCCTACCTGCTGACCGAGGGCGGTGCGGCCGGCGAGTGGGAGGTGCCGGACGACGCCAACGGCGTCCCGGAGGAGCCGACCGACCTCGAGAAGGGCGCGGCGTACGTGGACTCGTGGCGGTGCCTGCGGGAGCACGAGGGCGTCTCGCTGGGCGCGACGTTCTTCCACTACGGCATCGAGGGCGACTTCGGCGGCGTGTGGTTCAACATCCTGCCCGGCGACAACAAGCGCCTCGGCTACTACTCGATCGCGCGGGCCTGGGGTGTCGACACGTCCGCGATGAACACGCCGCCCCGCATCTCCGGCATGAGCGTCCCCGGCTCGACCGCGGTGGAGGCCGGCGAGCAGTTCACGGTCTCCGTGGACGTGACGGACCCCGACGGGGACCCGATCACGTCGAACGTGATGCTGAACAGCAAGTACATCAACAACGCGGGCGGCATCGCGCAGGCGCAGTTCACGCAGACCGCACCCGGCACGTTCCGGGTCACGGCGCCGGAGATGCTCGGCGTCTGGAAGGTCTACGTTTTCGCCGAGGACGGCGAGGGCAACGTGGGAGTGGAGACCAGGTCGTTCCGCGTCATCGCACCGCAGGTCGACGGGACGAACATCGCCCGGGGCAAGACGGCGACGGCGTCGAGCTTCGACCCGTGGAACGGCGACTGGACCCCCGGCCGCGCCGTCGACGGGGACCCGGCGACGCGCTGGGCCAGCGAGTGGGGCCCGTCCGCCTGGTACCGGGTGGACCTGGGGTCGGTGCAGTCGTTCGACCATCTGCAGCTCGTCTGGGAGACGGCCTACGGCAAGTCCTACGAGATCCAGACCTCGAACGACGGGAGCACCTGGAACACCGTCCGGACGGTCACGGGCGGCAACGGCGGCGTCGACAGCGTCGACGTCTCGGGGTCCGGCCGGTACGTGCGTCTGAACCTCACCGAGCGCGGCACCGAATGGGGCTACTCCCTGTACGAGGTCGGCATCTACCAGCGGTGACACAGCGATGACATCAGCAGCCAGAACCAGCAGTGAAGGAGGAACCATGCGCACAGCACTCCGCACGCCCGCCGACCTCAGACCTCGCGTCCTGGCCGGCGCTCTCGCCACGGTACTGCTCGCCTCGACCCTGAGCGCGGCCGGGACCGTCGGCGCCGTCACCGCCGTCGCCGAGCCGAACACGCTCCTCTCGCAGGGCGCGCTCACGGCGGCCTCGAGCTCGGAGTCCGGGGGCCTCGGCCCGCGGTTCGCGGTCGACGGCGACCGCGGCACCCGCTGGGCCAGCGCCCAGACGGACGACGAGTGGATCCGGATCGACCTGGGACGGTCCTACGACCTCGACCACGTCGCCCTGGAGTGGGAGGCCGCGTACGGCGCGGCGTTCCGGCTCCAGGTCTCCGCCGACGGCAACGCGTGGAACACCGTCGTGACCGAGTCCTCCGGGACGGGCGGCACCGAGGTGTACGCCGTCGCGGCCACGGGTCGCTACGTCCAGCTCGTCGGTACCGCCCGCGGCACCGGGTACGGCTACTCCCTGATCGAGTTCCAGGTGTTCGGCGACGGCGAGGCGGGCGGCCCCGAGGACCCGCCGCCCTTCCCGGGCGACGAGGTGACGCACCACGAGTTCCAGGCGAACTGCACGTTCTCGCACTTCCGGCCGGACGACTCGATCGTGTACCCCAACCAGCCGGGCCGGTCGCACCTGCACACGTTCATCGGCAACCGGTCGACGGACGCCTTCACCACGCCGACGAGCCTGCACGCGATGCCGGAGAGCACCTGCACGGTGCCGCAGGACCACTCGGCCTACTGGTTCCCCGCCCTGACGAAGGGCGGCGTCCCGGTCGAGCCGAACATCCCCATGACCGTCTACTACAAGTCGGGTATCGACGACTACACCGACGTCGTGCCGTTCCCGGAGGGCCTCCAGTTCGTGACGGGCGACATGATGGCGACGGTCGACGAGTTCCGGACCGCGCCGGGCGCCGTCGAGGGCTGGGAGTGCGGCGACATCTCCAAGAGCTGGGAGATCCCGGCGAACTGCCCCGCGGGCACCCAGCTGAACATCCGGTACCAGGCCCCGAGCTGCTGGGACGGCATGCACCTGACCCCGGAGGAGTCCGCCCACATGGGCCACGGCACGCACATGGCGTACCCGGTCTCCGGCCAGTGCCCGCTCAGCCACCCCGTGGCCGTGCCGATGCTCGAGTTCAAGATCGCCTGGCCGGTCAGCGGTGACATGTCCGACGTCGCGCTGGTGAGCGGGTCCGACCAGTCCTGGCACTACGACTTCGTCAACGCCTGGGACCCCGAGGTGCTCCGCCGCCTCGTGGAGCAGTGCATCAACGGTGGTCTCCAGTGCAACCCGCGCGGCTACGACCTGTACAAGCCGCACCGCGGCACCGTGCTCGACGAGAACTACCAGCTCGTGCCCGAGCCCGCCGCACGCGAGGAGGTGCGCTCATGACCCGGGCACAGCAGCGCGGACGGCGGGCCTGGCTCGCCGTCGCGGTCGCGGCGGCCTGCGTCGCGACGCCGCTGACGGCGGTCGCCGCACCGGCGTCGGCACCGGTCCCGGCTCCCGCTCCCGTGCGGGCGGACCTGGCGCGGGCCGACGCCGCGGCGGCGTGCACCACGAACGCCGCGCTCGGGCGGCCGGCCACGGCGTCGTCCACCGAGGGTCCCTTCGGCCCGGCCATGGCCGTCGACGGCGACCCCGGCACCCGGTGGAGCAGCGCGGCCGCCGACCCGCAGTGGATCAGGGTCGACCTCGGCTCGGTCCAGGACCTGTGCCGTGTCGAGCTCTCCTGGGAGACGGCGTACGGCAGGGACTTCCGGATCGAGGCCTCCGACGACGGCTCCACGTGGCGGACCCTCCGGACCGTCACCGACGGGACCGGCGGCTCGCAGGGCTTCGACGTCGCGGGGGCCGGCCGGTACGTGCGGATCACCGGCACGGAGCGGGGCACCGGTTACGGCTACTCCCTGTGGGAGCTCAAGGTGCTCACGGACGACGGCGGCAGCACACCCGGCGACCCGATCCCCGGCGGCGGTGACCTCGGGCCGAACGTGCACGTCTTCGACCCGGACACGCCGACGAGCCAGGTCCAGGCCGCGGTGGACGCGGTGTACGACCAGCAGGAGTCCGACCAGTTCGGCGACGGGCGGCACCAGTTCCTGTTCGAGGCCGGCACGTACCCGGTGCACGTCAACGCCGGGTTCCACACCTCGATCGCGGGGCTGGGCGCTCGCCCGGACGACGTGAACATCACGGGCGGCGTCTGGGCGGACGCCGAGTGGTTCGAGGGCAACGCCACGCAGAACTTCTGGCGTTCCGTCGAGAACCTCGCCGTCACCCCGACCGGCGGCGACATGCGCTGGGCGGTCTCCCAGGCGGCGCCGATGCGCCGTGTGCACGTCAAGGGCAACCTGATACTGCACTCGTCCCGGTACGGGTGGGCGTCGGGCGGCTACATCGCCGACTCCGTGGTGGACGGCCAGGTCCGCGCCTGGACCCAGCAGCAGTGGTACACCCGCGACTCGACCCTCACGGGCGGCTGGGCGGGGACGCTGTGGAACATGGTGTTCTCCGGCGTGGAGAACGCACCACCGACGTCGTTCCCCGAACCCGCCGTGACCACCCTGGACACCACGGGCATCATCCGCGAGAAGCCGTACCTGTACCTCGACGGCGAGGACTACGAGGTGTTCGTCCCGTCGGCCCGCTCCGGGAGCCGGGGCGCGACCTGGCGGTCCGGCTCGACGGCGGGCGCCTCGGTGCCGCTCGACGAGTTCTACGTGGCCCGTCCGGGCGACTCCGCCGCGCGGATCAACCAGGCGCTCGACCAGGGCCTGCACCTCTTGCTCACGCCGGGCGTCTACGAGCTGGACCAGACGATCGAGGTGGACCGTGCGGACACCGTGGTGCTCGGCCTGGGGTACGCGACCATCGTGCCCACCGCCGGGCAGACGGCGATGCGGGTGGCCGACGTGGACGGCGTCCGCATCGCGGGGGTCCTCTTCGACGCCGGCGCCACCGAGTCGCCGTCGATGCTCACGGTCGGCACGGAGGGGTCGACGGCGGACCACGCGGACGACCCGATCTCGCTGCACGACGTGTTCGTCCGCGTCGGCGGGGCGCACGTCGGGCGGGTGGACCAGGCGATCGTCGTGAACGCGGACGACACGATCATCGACCACATCTGGTCCTGGCGCGGCGACCACGGCGAGGGCATCGGCTGGAACGTCAACACGGCCGACAACGGGCTCGTGGTCAACGGCGACGACGTGGACGGGTACGGCCTCTTCGTCGAGCACTTCCAGGAGTACAACACCCTGTGGAACGGGGAGCGCGGCCGCACGATCTTCTACCAGAACGAGCTGCCGTACGACCCGCCGAACCAGGCGGCCTGGAACCACGACGGCATCAGGGGCTGGGCGGCGTACAAGGTCGCCGACCACGTGACGCAGCACGAGGCCTGGGGTCTGGGCTCCTACTGCGTGTTCACGTCGGACGCCTCCATCACCTCGGACAACGGCTTCGAGGTGCCGCGGACGCCGGGGGTGCGGATGCACTCGCTGCTCACCGTGTCGCTCGGCGGGGTGGGGACGTACGAGCACGTCATCAACGGCGTCGGCCCGCGCGCCGCGGGGACGGAGACGGTCCCGGCCAAGGTGGTGAGCTACCCGTAACACCCTCGCTGGTCGCCCATCGCTGGTCGAGCTAGCCCCTCGTTGGTCGAGCTTGTCGAGACCCAGGTCTCGACAAGCTCGACCAACGGCGGGGCCTTACCGCCGGTGCGTCAGGAGAGCGTCTCGGCGCGGCGGTCCACCGCGGTCTTGGCCTCGAGCAGGTCGTCGCCCGTGAGCTCGCGGTAGCGCTTGACCGCCTCGATCTTGCGGTCGGCGCGGATCAGCGCGTCGACGTCGGCGATCCCGTCGGGCTCCGGCACGACAACGCCGAGCTGGTCCATGACCAGGTCGAGCTTGGTCTGGAGCTTGTCCAGCGCGCGCTGCTGCGTCCTCCGGTGCCCGCTCGCCGAGATCCAGTTCAGGACCAGCAGCACGATCACGGACATCACCAATATCTCCATGACCAGGAGGGTAACCGCGCACCCCCGGGTACCGGCCACCAAAGTCGGCGCGGTCAGCCGCTCAGGTTACGGCGCCCATGTGCCACGGGATGAACTCCTCGGCGCCGATCTCCAGCTCCTCGCTGACGGTCTGCTCCCCCGACGCCACGGCCAGGATCCGGTCGAAGATCTGCCGGCCCACCTCGGCGACGGTCGCGGTGCCGTCCACGACCACTCCCGCGTTGATGTCCATGTCCTCGGACATCACGGAGTACATGGGGGTGTTGGTCGCCACCTTGATGGACGGCGTAGGGCGGCACCCGAAGACCGAACCCCGGCCGGTGGTGAAGACGACGACGTTGGCCCCGCCCGCCACCAGGCCCGTGACCGACACGGGGTCGTAGCCGGGGGTGTCCATGAAGCCGAACCCGCGCTCCGTGATGGGCTCGGCGTACTCGTAGACGGCGCCGAGGTCGGCCTGGCCGCCCTTGGCGACCGCGCCGAGCGACTTCTCCAGGATCGTCGTGAGCCCGCCGGCCTTGTTGCCCGGCGACGGGTTGTTGTCCAGCGTGCCGCCGCCCGCCGCGACGTAGCCCCGCCACCAGTCGATGCGGTCCAGCAGGCGCTGCGCCACCTCGGGCTTCACCGCCCGGGCGGTCAGCAGGTGCTCGGCGCCGTACACCTCGGGGGTCTCCGCGAGGACCGACGTCGCCCCGTAGGCGACCAGCCGGTCCGAGGCCCAGCCCAGCGCCGGGTTGGCAGTGATCCCGGAGTAGCCGTCGGACCCGCCGCAGTTGAGGGCGAGCACCAGCTCGGAGACGTCGCACTCGACCCGCTCGCGCGCGTTGACCAGCGGCAGCATCTCGCGGACGGCGGCGACGCCCGCGCGGACCGAGGCCCGCACGCCACCGGCCTCCTGGATGGTCAGCGAACGCACGACGGTGTCATCGGGGATGGCGGCCAGCAGCCCCCGCTTCGCGTCGTCGGGCGGACCGACGGTGGGCATCCCCAGGTCGGCGACCTGCCCCGACCTGGCCGACAGCGCGGCGCCCGGCACCATCTCGCAGCCCAGGCCCAGCACCAGCAGGCCGGCGACGTTCGGGTGGGCGGCGTACCCGCGCAGGGTGCGCAGCAGGATCTGGCCGCCCTCGGAGTCCGGCACCAGGCCGCAGCCCGAGGTATGGGTGAGCGCGATGACGCCGTCGACGTTCTCGAACTCGTCGAGTGCCGCGCCGCTGAACTGGTCGGCGATCATCTTCGCCGTCGAGGCGGAGCAGTTCACGCTGGTCAGGATCGCGACGAAGTTGCGCGTGCCGACCCGCCCGTTGGCCCGCCGGAAACCGCGGAAGGTGGGACGGGCGCCGTCGGGCACCGGGAGGTCGGTGTGGGTGCCGCCCAGCGGCGCCTCGCGCGTGCCCTCCTCGAAGCCGAGGTTGTGCGAGTGCACGTGGTCGCCCGGGGCGATGTCGGCGGTCGCAACCCCGATGACCTGCCCGTACTTGTGCAGCTCGCCACCGGCGGGCACGCTGCGCAGCGCGATCTTGTGCCCCCGCGGCACCGGCTGCCCGACGGCGACCGTGCCCGCCCCGGGGGCGGACACCCGGTCGCCCGGGCTCAGGTCACGCGTCGCGACGGCGACGTCGTCACCCTCGCGCAGAACGAGCAGATCGACCTCTGACACCTGTGACACCTCTCGACTCTGAACCGTTTCATCGTACCGGGACCACCCCACGCCACCGCGAGGTAGAGCGGGTGTCCGGACACCCGCTCTACCTCGCCGACCACCGATCCGCGAAGTAGAGCGGGTGTCGGGGACACACGCTCTACTTCGCGGAACGGGGGGTGGTCAGTCGGCTATGGCCGCGTTGACCTCTTCGATGAACTGCGTGGCAGCCTCTTCCGGGGTGATGCGCTCGAAGAGCACCTCGGTGTTGACCCGCTCCATGATGTCCGCGAGGTCCGCGGAACCGTGCGGCGGCACCGGCGGGGTGTCGACGATCTCGTCCTCGATGTCCGCCATGAAGTCGGCCATCTTCTGGTCGGTCGGCGACAGGTCACCGAGGATCGACTCGCGCACGTCGGTGTTCGCCGGCAGACCGCGGTCGGTCAGCATGATCTTCGCGGCCTCCTCGGAGTTCAGGAGGAAGTCGACGAACTTGGCCGAGGACTCCGGGTACTCGGTGTCGGCGGAGATCGAGTAGAACATCGCCGGCTTGTAGTACATGCCGGTGCGCTCGCCCTCGGACTCGCCCGGCAGCCGCAGCAGCTCGAGCTCGTGACCGGACGAGTCGGACAGCGCGCCCAGCTGGTTGGTCCACCAGACACCCATGGCGCCCTGGTTGGTGCCGAGCAGACCGCCCTCGGGGCCGGCCGCCTGGTACTCGACGGTGCGGGCGGCGTCGGGCTGGCCGCCACCCTTCATCAGGTCGAGCGAGACCTGGAAGAAGTCCGCGATGGTCTGCTCCGAGACGCCGAGCTCACCGTCCGGGGTGAACAGCGTCTCGCCGCGCTGGCGCGCCATCACGTTGAGGCCGGCCTCGTTGAAGCCGTAGTCCTGCGTGCCCCAGACGCCGTCGCCCGCGCCCTCGGAGATCGCGTTCGCCGTGGTGACGTAGTCCTCCCAGGTCCAGGTGGCGTCGTCCGGGAGCTCCACGCCGGCGTCGGCGAAGATCTCCGGGTCGGCGACGAGCGCGTACGCGTTGATGCCGGTCGGGATGCCGTACTGCGTGCCCTCGATCTGACCGCCGGCCAGGACACCGTCGTCCACCTTCGACGTGTCGATCTCGAGCGTGCCCAGGTCGGCGAGCACGTTCTTGGTCGAGTAGTCGGAGATGTAGCGCTCCTCCTGGGTGATGACGTCCGGGGTGTCGCCGGCGGCCACCGAGGTGGCGAGCTTGTCCCAGTAGCCGTCCCAGTCGGTGAAGTCCGGCACCACGGTGATGTCCGGGTTCTCCGCCTCGAAGGCGTCGATGATCTGCTGCGTGGACTCGTGGCGGGTGTCGGAACCCCACCACGAGAACCGGATCTCGCAGGGGCACTCCTCGGCGGCGGCCGGCGGGTCGTCGTTGCCTCCCCCGCCGATGCCCGAGTCGCCGCCCCCGCACGCCGCGAGGGTCAGCGCCACGGCCGCGATACCCGCGGCCGAGCCTGCGAGACGCTTGCCGCGCCTCGTTCGTAGTCCGTTGCCGGTGGTGCTCATGAATTTCTCCTTCGGTGACGTTGACGTCGTTGTCGGATCGCGGGCGGAGCTATTTGATGCCGGTGGTCGCTATGCCCTTGACCAGGTATTTCTGTCCGAAAAGGAAGGCGATGAAGACGGGGATGAGCGACACGATCGACATCGCGAAGAGCGATCCCCACGAGCTGTTGCCCGTGGAGTCGACGAACGTGCGCAGGGCGATCGGCACCGTGTACATCTCGGGCCGGGTCAGGAAGATCAGCTGGCTGAAGAAGTCGTTCCAGGTCCAGATGAACGTGAAGATGGCGGTGGTGGCGAGGGCCGGCATCGACAGCGGCAGCATGAGCTGCAGGTAGATGCGCAGGTGGTTGGCGCCGTCGAGCGTCGCCGCCTCGTCCAGCTCGCGCGGGATCCCGCGGAAGAACTGCACCATCAGGAAGATGAAGAACGCGTCGGTGGCCAGCAGCTTCGGCACGATCAGCGGCAGGAACGTGTTGATCCATTCCAGCTGGGAGAACAGCACGTACTGCGGCACGATCACCACGTGGATCGGCAGCATGATCGACATGAGCATGACCGCGAACCACAGCCGCTTGCCCTTGAACTCGAGCCGCGCGAACGCGTAGGCCGCGAGGGAGCAGGAGAGCAGGTTGCCGAGCACCGACCCGAGCACGACGATCGCCGAGTTGATGAGGTAGTGGCTGAACGGGTGCAGCAGCGCGTTCCACCCGTCCGTGTAGTTGGACAGGTCGATGTCGGTGGGGATGAGCCCCGGCTCGCGGAAGATCAGCGCGTTCGGCTTGAACGAGCTGGCCACCATCCAGAGCAGCGGGTACAGCATCACGAACCCGAAGGCGATCAGGCCCGCGTGCTTCAGCACGCTGCCCACCTTGGCTCGCACCTGGCGGCCGCGAGGGCGGACGGTCGGACGGCGGTCCTCGGTACCGGGAGGCACGTCGCTGTCGGACGGCGGCAGCGCTGCCGTCGGCGCGGTCTTTATGGACGTCGTGGACGTCGAGGCGTCAGTCATCGTAGAAGACCCAGTACTTGGAGGCGAGGAAGTTGACTACCGTCATGCCGCCGATGATCAGCAGCAGGAACCAGGCCATCGCTGACGCGTAGCCCATGTCGAGCGACCCGAACCCCTTGAGGTAGAGGTACAGCGTGTAGAGCAGCGTCGAGTCGGACGGGCCGCCGTTGCCGCCGCTCACCACGAACGCCCTGGTGAAGGACTGGAACGCCTCGATGAGCTGCAGCACGAGGTTGAAGAAGATGATCGGCGTCAGCAGCGGGAGCGTGACCGACCGGAACTGCCTCCACTTCGAGGCGCCGTCGATCGAGGCCGCCTCGTAGTACATCTGCGGGATCTGCCGCAGGCCCGCCAGGAAGATCACCATGGGAGCGCCGAACGTCCAGACGTTGAGCGCCATGAGGGTGCCGAGCGCGTAGTCTGGGTGCGAGACCCAGCCCTGGCCCTGCACGCCGAACAGCGCCAGCACCTGGTTGACCAGGCCGTCCGCGCCGAAGATCTGGCGCCACAGGATGGCGATGGCCACCGAGCCGCCGAGCAGGGAGGGCAGGTAGTAGACGGAGCGGTAGATGGCGAGGCCGCGCATGCCCTTGTCGAGCAGCAGCGCCAGGCCCAGGGCCGCGGCGAGCTGCAGCGGCACCGAGACGAAGACGTACGTGAACGTCACGCCGAGGGAGTTGACGAAGCGCGGGTCCTCGAACATCCGGGTGTAGTTCTCGAAGCCCACCCACTCGGGTGCCGAGAGCAGGTCGTAGTCCGTGAAGGACAGGTACAGGGACGCGCCCATGGGTCCGGCCGTGATGAGCGCGAGCCCCACGAACCAGGGCGCCAGGAAGAACAGCGCCCAGCGGCCGTCGCCCTTCCTGCGGGGGCTCACGGTCTTCTTGCTCTGCGAGAGCTCCTGGATCACTGACACGTGCTCACCCCCGCGCAGCTGGACGGGGGCTCGGACCACCAGGGTCCGGGCTCGCGGTTCGGGTGGTGCATCGGATTGTCCTCCCGGATCATCGTTGATTCCCGGTCTCGTCGTCGATCCCCGGCCTCCACAGTGAGAAACCGGTCTCTGGTGGAGGAACGTACCACACGAGGAACCGGTTTCCCATGGTGTACCGTCACATCGGGAAACCGGTAGCAGAGGCGCCGAGCCAAAGAAGGCTCAGGACGCACCGCGCACCGGTCGGACGAAGGTTACGGACGGAGAGCAGATGGTCAGCGGCAGCGCACGGGGCGCCGGTCAGCGCACAGGTCAGCGCCGTGTCACGGCCACGATCGGGGATGTCGCGACGGCGGCCGGCGTGTCACGGGCAACCGTCTCGCGCGTGATGAACGGGCGGAGCACCGTCGACGCGACCATCGCGGAACGCGTGCGGGTGGCAGCGGCGGGGCTGAGCTACCGGCCCAGCAACGCAGCGCGAAGCCTTGCGCTCGGCCGCACCCAGACCGTGGCCCTCGTGGTGCCCGACCTCGGCAACCCGGTGTTCCAGCAGATCCTGCGCGGGGTCATGGACGGCGCGGCCGAGGACGGCTACCGCGTGCTCGTCGCGGACACGGTCGAGGACGACCAGCAGGAAGGCGCCATCGCGCTCGAGGCCCGCATGCGCTGCGACGCCCTGGTGCTCGTGTCGCCGCGCATCGGCGACGCCGAGCTGAGCGCGCTGATCGCCGACGTCGAACCGGTTGTCCTGGTCAACCGGGAGACCGGTGGAGCGGCGCCCAGCCTGGTCGTGGACTACGAGGACGCCGCTCTCCAGGTGGTCGAGCACCTGGTGGCGCTCGGCCACCGCCGCATCGTCTACCTCGGCGGCCCGGTGCGCAGCGCCTCCGACGAGCTGCGCCGCGCCGGCCTCGCCCGCGCGCGGAAGCAGCACGCGGACCTCGAGATCCTCGACCTGCCCGCCGGACCGGACATCCAGGCGGGCCATGCCGCGGCTCCCGCCGTCCTCGCCACCCGAGCCACCGCAGCGGTGGCCTTCAACGACCTCGTCGCGTTCGGCCTGCTCGCGGGCCTGAACGAGGCAGGAGTGGCCGTGCCAGCCGATATCTCGGTGGCCGGCTTCGACGACATCGAACTGTCCCGCTACGCCACACCCGCGCTGACGACGGTCGCGGTGCCGCAGGCCGAGCTCGGCCGACACGCCTGGAGGGAGCTGCACGCCGTGATCGACGACGACGCCCACCCCGCAAGCTCTGCCCGATTCACGCCCAGCCTGGAGGTGCGCGGAAGTACCGGGCCCGTCCCGCAGGGCCCGGAACGCGTGCACATCACGGACGACGACGTCGCCCGCGCACAGCGGGAGGAGATCCCCACCGTGCCACCCACGGCTGCCCCGACCTGGTCCGTACCCGCCGATCCTGAGGCCGAGACGGTCACGCTCACCTGCGGTGACGGGTTGGAGCTGGTCCGGCGCGACGCGGGCGACCGGATGCCGAAGGTGCACGCCCGGCGCCCCTACCTGCACCCGGTGCACACCCTGGCGGGCATACCGCTCACCGAGGTGAGCCCGGTCGACCACCGGCACCACTACGGCGTCGGCATCGCCGTGCCCGACGTGAACGGGACCAGCCACTGGGGCGGCCGCACCTTCATCGAGGACGTCGGCCCGACGCTGCTCAAGAACCACGGCAGCCAGACCTCGGCGGGCATCCGCGTCGAGGCCTCGCCCACCGCCCGCCCGCCCGGTACGGGCGCCGAGGCCGGCGAGGTCCTGGTCGAGGACGTGCTGTGGTCCGACGAGCACGGCGAACCGCAGCTTCGCGAGGAGCGCCGTATCACCGCGCGCCTGCTCCCCCAGATCCCCGGGTCCCCCGCCGCCCCCGGCTGGGTGCTCGACTGGCGCTCCACGCTGCATGCCGACCACGGCCCCCTGGAGATCCGCTCTCCCGCCACCAACGGCAGGCCCGGTGCGGGCTACGGCGGCCTGTTCTGGCGCCTGCCCATCGCCGAGAGCACGTCCGTCATGTCGGCGGGCGGCGCCGGTGAGAACCGCGCGCACGGCAGCTCGTCCCCGTGGGTGGCGTTCGTGCAGCGGCACGGCGGCCGGTCCACGACGCTCCTGCTGGTGCAGCCGGGCCAGGTCCGGCCGTGGTTCCTGCGCAGTGCCGAGTACCCCGGCGCCTGCCCGGCGCTCGCCTGGGACTCGCCGCTGCTCGTCCCCGCGGGCGGCTCCCTGCAGCTCGACCTGGTCGCCGTCCTGCTCGACACGGAGCTCACGAGCTCGGCAGCCGCCGCGCTCGCGGCCCACCTGACCGACGGAGGCGAACGGTGAGCCTGCCCAAGATCGCGGTCGTCGGCATCCACGGCCACGGCAGCTCGCACCTCCGGAAGGTCGCGGACCTGGAGAACCGGGGGCTGGCGCGGCTGAGCGCCGTCGTCGACCCGCGGGAGCCCGACGACGCCCCGGCGTCGTGGTTCGCGAACCTGGGTGACCTGCTGTCGGCGGGAGCCGACGCGCTGCCCGACATAGTGGTGCTCTCCACGCCCATCCACACGCACCTCCCGCTCGCGCGGGCGGCGATGGAGGCGGGCATCGACGTCCTGCTCGAGAAGCCGACCACCGCCTCGCTCGCCGAGCACGCCGAGCTCGTGGCCGTCGCGGAGCGGACCGGACGGCTCTGCCAGGTCGGGTTCCAGACCTTCGGGTCGCACGCGCTGCCCGCCGTCGTCGACATGATCGCGCACGGCGAGGTGGGGCAGGTGACCGGGATCGGCGCGATCGGGACGTGGGTCCGGACCGCCGCGTACTGGGCTCGGTCGCCCTGGGCCGGGCGGCGGCGCATGGGTGACCGCGCGGTGGTCGACGGCGTGGTGACCAACCCGCTCGCGCACGCGGTCGCGACCGCCCTCTGGGTCGGCGGCGCCCGGGCCAGCACCGACATCGCCTACGTGAACACCGACCTCTGGCGGGCCAACCTGATCGAGGCGGACGACACGTCGTCCCTGCGGGCCGTCGGCACGGACGGGACGCGGTACGGGTTCGGCCTCACGCTCTGCGCGGCGGAGCGCACCCCGGCCCGCGTCCTGGTGCTGGGCACCGAGGGCGAGATCGAGCTCGAGTACGAGCACGACGTGGTGCGGCTGCGCACCGGACGCGTCGTCGCGGAGAAGCAGTACGGCCGGACGGACCTGCTGGAGAACCTCCTCCTGGCCCGCACCGGGGAACGGCTCCTGTGCGACGTGCGGGACACCGGCGCCTTCATGCAGGTGCTGGAGGCAGTGCGGACCGCTCCCGACCCCGCGCCCATCGGCGACGCGTACGTGGACTGGGCGGACGGGCTCGCCGCGGCTTCCGGCATCAGCGGCACGCAGGGCAACCCGGAGGGCGACTCCCGCCATCCGGTGGTGCACGACGTCGCCGAGTGGTGCGAGCGGGCCGCACGCGAGCAGCGCACGTTCACGGAGCTCGGCGCCCCCTGGACAGTCGGGAGCTGATTCACCCGCCCGTGGGAGGGTGCTCGTGTGTTGTCCGTACTGACTGCCATCGTTTCCATGGGTTGCATCGTCGCGCTGGGCTGGGTGATCCAGCGGCGGGGCCTGCTCGCCGGCCACCGGATCTCCCGCGGCACCAGCCAGGACGCTCCGGGCGACGGGGCGGCGGACAGCGCAGGAGCGCGCGCGATCCTGGCGACGCTGTCGTTCACGATCTGCGCGCCGGCGCTGATGTTCAGCACGCTCGCCGGAACGGACCTCGCGCACGTCGTCTCGCGCGGGGCCGCGGTCACCTGGGCCACCACCGCAGCGCTCGCCCTGTTCACCGCCGCGGTGGCCCGGTGGGTGCTGCGGCTCCCGGCAGGCCCGACCGCCGTGACGACGCTCGCCGCCGTCTACGTCAACGGCGGCAACATCGGCATCCCGCTCGCGGTCTACCTGTTCGACGACGCGCTCGCCGTGGTGCCCACCCTGCTCTTCCAGCTGCTCGTGCTGGCGCCGCTGACACTCGCGGTGCTCGACCGGTCGGGTGCCGCCCCTGGAGGCGGGCCTGTGAGCGCATCGGCGGGCGTGCGCCGGACCAGCGCGCGGTCCGGCTGGACGTCGGTGGTCCGCGTGCTGCTCGCGGCCGTCCGGAACCCGATCACGGTCGGCACGCTCGCCGGGCTGCTGGTCGCGGTGGTGAGCGAGCTGACCGGGGCACGGCTGCCCGAGGTCGCCCTGATCCCCTTCGACCTGATCGGCGCGGCCGCCCCGCCCCTCGGCCTGCTGACGTTCGGCATGACGCTCGCCGTGCCGATGCCGGCGCTCACGCCGCCGGGGTCGGGCAGCGGATCGCAGCACGGCTCCGACGGCGAGCCTACGGCAGACCCGGACGCGGTGCCGACGGCTCCGGCGTCGACCCCGGCGTCGACCCCCTGGTGGACGGGCCGCGACCGGTTGCTCGTGCGGGCCGTGGTCGCCCTCGCCGTCCTGGTCCGCAACGTCCTGCACCCGCTCGCGGCGTGGGTCGTCGGCAACGCCGTAGGGCTCGACCCGGCGGCCCTTGCCCTCGTCGTCACCATGGCCGCGCTACCCACCGCGGTGAACGTCACGACGTACGCCACCCGGTACGGGGTGTTCGACGGCGTCGCGGCGCGCGCGACGGTCTGGACGACGGCGCTGTGCGTGCCCGTCCTGGTCGCCGTCGGCGCGCTCACCGCGTGACCGCGGCCGCCGCGGGAGCCACGCTCCCGGGTGAATCCCGCACGTCCTGATTCCCGGGTCTTGTGGTGGAGCAGGCTGCCTGGCATCGTGTGAGAAACCGGTTTCCCATCGCGGGTTGCCGGTGTCATGGACGAAGGAGTCACATGCGAACACGACCATCCCCGCACCCGCGCCGCGCCGTCGGCCCGACGTCGGGGAACGCCCTCGCGCTGCCGGCCGGCAGCCCTCTCACCCGTTCCTTCGTGCTGCCGCTGGCGCTCACCGTCGGCCTGGCCGGCGCGCTGGTCGCCGTCGGGCAGCCGGCGGAGGCGAGCCCGGTCGCAGGGGCAGCGACGGCCGCCGTCGGCCGCACCACCGGCGGATACCCAGGACACGGGCAGCACGCCGACCTGGGCCGCGAGACCATCAGGGCCGACGACGGGTGGGCCGCCTGGTCCGGCCCGACGTTCCCCGAGGGCGTGGAGCGGCAGGCCACGCCGACGACGGGCGGCGCGGCGGCGGCGCCTGCCGAGGTCTACGAGGTGGACACGTGGCAGGAGCTGCGGGACGCCCTCGCCGGCCGGCCGGGCGGCAGCCAGACCGACGCCCGCACCAACCAGGTCCCGCGGATCATCTATGTCACGGGCGAGGTGGATGCCTTCGCCGCGGCGGACGGAGCCCGGCTGACCTGCGAGGACTTCGCCGCGCAGGTGACCGTCGCGGACACCGGCGAGCCGTTCTCGATGGACGACTACATCGCGCACTTCGACCCGTCCGGCCCGTGGGGCTGGACGGCCCCGTCCGGCCCGTTGGAGGAGGCGCGGGTCAGGGCCGCGAGCGTGCAGGCCGCCCAGACGCAGCAGCACGTCGGCTCGAACGTGACGATCGTCGGCGTGGGCGACGACGCCCGGATCTCCGGGGCGAACCTCCGGATCCGGGACGCGCACAACGTCATCCTCCGGAACATGCGCTTCTCCGACGGCTACGACTGCTTCCCGCAGTGGAGCCCGGGCGACGGCGACGCCGGCAACTGGAACTCGGCCTACGACAACGTGTCGCTGTGGACGTCGACCAGCGTGTGGGTGGACCACTCCACGTTCGACGACGGCGCGCACCCCGCCGAGTCGCTCCCCGTGGTCTTCGGGCGGCCGTTCGAGGTGCACGACGGCCTGCTCGACATCACGCACGGCTCCGACCTGGTGACGGTGTCGTACAACGAGTTCCTCAACCACGACAAGACGATGCTGATCGGCTCCTCCGACTCACGCCTCCAGGACCGTGGGCAGCACCGCGTGACGCTGCACCACAACTACTGGCAGGACATCGGGCAGCGCGCGCCGCGGGTCCGGTTCGGTGACGTGCACGCCTACAACAACTACTACCGGCAGACCCGCCGGCAGGCGGAGGCGGGCGGGTTCCAGTACTACTGGGGCGCCGGCAAGGAGTCGAGCCTCGTCGTCGAGAACAACGCGGTCTCACTGGCGCGCGGGACCGATCCCGCACTGGTCGTGGGTGCGTACGGCGGCACGAGGCTGAGCGAGTCGGGCACCCTGCTGAATGGCCGGCCGGCAGACCTCCTGGCGGCGTACAACGCGAAGGCGGCGACCCCGCTCGCCGAGGAGGCCCGCTGGACGCCGTCCGACGCGTACCGGTACCGGCCCCTGCCCGCGGCGGCCGTCCCGTGGGTGGTCACGACGTTCGCGGGCGCGGGCGTCCTGAACTCCGACCTGCCGAGCTAACCCCCGCCGCCTCCGCGAAGTAGAGCGTGTGTGTCCGGACACACGCTCTACTTCACGGACGAGTGGTTGGCGAGGTAGAGCGTGCGTCCGGACAGGTGCTCTACTTCGCGGACAGGTGGTCGGCGAGGTAGAGCGTGTGTCCGAACAGGTGCTCTACTTCGTGGAGGTTGGGTCAGGCGCCTAGGTTGAGGTCCGTTATGCGGACCGGGTCGCCCGTCTCCAGTGAGCGGTTGCCCGCGTAGCCCACCGACGACGCGCGCACGCCGTCGACGTAGCCGGCCACCCGGCCCAGCGGGTCGGGCTCCGCGGCCGGCGCGAACACGCTGGCCAGGAGCAGCGCGTCGCCGCCGCCGTGCCCGCCGCCGCCGCGCACGATCGGCCGCTCCTCGGCCCGCTCCCAGTGCCGCTGCACCACGAGCCGCTCGCCGATCGGCCGGACCTCGTCGCCGGCGAACACCTCGGTCGCGCTCGGGTCGAGGATCGCCGCGCCGCCCTCGCCGAACTCCACCGAACCGCGCTCGACGACCTCGAGCTCTGCCCGGCCGCGCGTGCCGTTCACCACCACGCGGTAGCCCTCCCAGGGCGCGTGCGCGGTGAGGGAGTAGGTCAGCAGGGCGCCGCCCTCGTACTCGACGACGAGTCCCAGCGTGTCCTCGGTGGTGATCCCCTCGTCGAACACCGACCGGTTGCGCACATAGCCGTCCACCGCCTGGGCCTCGGGCCCGTACAGCGCGGACAGCCACTCGTTCTTCTCCACCGAGAGCTGCCACGGGTCGATGCCGCGCTCGTTCAGCGCGCGCTCGGCGTCGGTGGGCTCGTAGCCGGTCTCGTGCGCACCGTCGTCGCCGTAGAAGCGCCGGCCGCCGGTGGCGAACACGCGCTGCGGCACGCCGTCGATCCACCAGTTGACCAGGTCGAAGTGGTGGCTCGACTTGTGCACCAGCAGGCCGCCGTTGTTGACCTTCTCGCGGTGCCAGCGCCGGAAGTAGTCGGCGCCGTGCACGGTGTCGAGGGCCCAGTCGAAGTGGACCGACAGCACGCGACCGATCTCGCCGCTCGCGATGACCTGGCGCAGCGCGCTGTTGCGCGGCGAGTAGCGGTAGTTGAACGTCGTGACCAGGTCGCGCCCGGTCTCGGCGACGGCGTCGACGATCTGGCGGGCCTGGTCGGGGTGGGCCGCGAGGGGCTTCTCCACGACGACGTCGGCGCCGGCCCGCAGCGCGCGCGCCACCAGGTCGCCGTGCGTGCGGTCGATCGAGGTGACGATCACGCGGTCGACGGACTGCTCGGCGATCGCCTTCTCGAGGTCGTCCGGCGCGTAGACGGGCCGGATGCCCCCGAGCGCGGCCGCCACGCGCGCCTCGTACACCGCCGCACGCACGGGGTTGGGCTCGACCCAGGCGACGATCTCCCCGTCCGGCGCGTGCGTGCCGATCAGGGCGTTGATGTACATGGACGCGCGGTGCCCCGTTCCGACCACCGCGTAGCGGCGGCGCCCCTCGGGCAGCGGGCCTGCCGGCGGCACGGGCTCCTGGGTCGGACCGGTGATCGGCTCCGTGGTCGGCTCGATGGTGGGCTCGGTGATCGGCTCGGGCATCGGTGAAGAGCTCCTTCGGTCGTCGTCGACGTCGGGTGGGAGGGATGGGACTGAAACGATACGGCGCCGGGAAAGCGCTGTCCATGGCCTGTCCACCCGCCCGAGGTCAGCGCTCCGGGGTGACCACCACCTGGCCGGCCCACGCGAACCCGCCGCCGAACCCGAACAGCAGAGCGGGCACACCCGCCGGGATCTTGCCCGCGTGCCACCACTTGGACAGGCCCAGCGGGATCGACGCCGCCGACGTGTTGCCCGACTCCGTGATGTCGGTGACCACGACCTTGCCCTCCAGCCCGAGCGCCTTGGCCAGCGGCTCGATGATCCGCAGGTTGGCCTGGTGCGCGACCAGCACCTCGATGTCGTCGAGGCTCAGCCCGGCCGCGGCGACGACCTCCCGTGCCCGGTCGGCGGCGCGCGTGATCGCCCACTTGAAGACCGCCCGGCCGTCCTGCTGGAACTTGACCTCCGGCGCCTCGATGCGCACCGCGGGCGTGAGCTCCGGCTCCGAGCCCCACACCACCGGCCCGACGGCGGGCACGTCAGCGGCCCGCAGCACCGCGGCCCCCGCGCCGTCGGCCGTGAGGATGCACGTCGAACGGTCGGTCCAGTCGGTGTACGCAGTGAGCTTCTCGGAGCCGATCACGAGGGCCGTCCGGGCCGACCCGGCGCGGATCGCCTGGTCGGCCAGGCCGATCCCGTGCGCGAACCCCGAACAGGCCACGTTGATGTCGATGGCTGCCGGGCCCACGACGTTGCGCAGGTCCGGCGCCTCCTCACCCTCCGGCGTCGAGGCCCCCGGCTGGACTCCGGTGCGCAGCGCGTACGCGACCCGCCCGGCGGTGTTGGGCGAGCGGTCGTCGTTGGTCGCCGTCGCGACGATCACCAGGTCCACCTCGGCGGCCGTCACACCGGCGTCGGCGAGCGCGTGCTCGGCGGCGGCGGTGGCCATGTCGGCGACGGTGACGTCGTCGGCCGCCACGTGGCGGGTGACGATGCCGGTACGCGACCGGATCCACTCGTCGTTGGTCTCCACCAGTCCGGCGATGTCATCGTTGGTGAGCGTCCTCGGCGGCTGGTGGTGGCCGAGACCGATGATGCGGGAGCCGGCAGCGCCGGACGGGAGCGCGATTACGGGCGACGTAGCCATGGGATCAACGTAACCCGCTCAGGTCGAACGGCTCGACGACCAGACCCGGAACCCGCTCCCGGGCGGCCCGCACCACGCGCTCCTCGGCTCCCGGCCCCGTCTCCAGCGTCTCGCCCACCTCGCGGAGCGCGCCGCGCAGCTGGGCGTCGTACCGCTCACCCATGGCCGCGTTGCGGCCCTTGTACGTCCACGCGACCAGGTTGGCCAGGTCGAACCGTGGACGGCACGACCGGCAGGACATGATGCCCGGCGGGCGGCGGAACCGCGTCGTCCGGTGGCCGGCCGGGCACGCCCCGACCCATGGCCCGTCGATGGACGGCGCGGACGGGTCGACGCACCGCCGGCCCGAGCACCCGATCCGCACCGCCACCTCGCGCCACACCGGCCCGTGCTTCGCCTTCGGCCCCGCGAGCGCGTGCGCCACCTCGTGCAGGATCGTGTCCCGCACCTCCCGCTCGTCATGGATCCGGGTGAGCGGCGCGGAGAGGCTGATGCGCCTCTTGCCGTAGCTGCACATCCCGGCGCGCCGGACGGCGTCGTCGAACTCGAAGGTCCAGGCCTTCAGGCCGTGCTGGTCCATCAGCTCGCGCGCCAGGCGCGAGGCGGCGACAAGGTTCATGCGTACCCCTGCGGTGATCGTGGTGTCTGCGTCCGGCCCTTCCGGACGTCGTCGAACCTACGGGGCTCCACTGACACCCACGCGAGGTTATCCACAGCCGCCGCGCCAGGGCGGGCTAGTCCGCCGGCGGGATCGGGAAGTTGGTCCGGAACACGTTCGTCGGGTCGTACGCGGCCTTCACCGTGCGCAGCCGGGCGAACGTCGGCTCGGGGAACGCCTCCAGCAGCCGTTCGGGCCGGCTGTCGGTGTCGAACGAGAGGTACGAGCCGTCCATGACCGGCCCGATCTCCGCGTCCCAGGCCCCGTTGAGCCGGTCCTGGTTCGAGCCGAGCGCCGAGAGGTTGAAGTTCTGGTGCCGGTGCGCGTAGGCCGTGGCGTCGGGTGCGACGTCGTTCGTCGCGCCGCCCGTGGCCCGGACCGCCATGAAGTACGACTCCCGCGAGCCCAGCAGACGCTCGATCGCCCGGCTCGTGGACTGGTCGAGGTGCGTGAGCAGACCCGACCTGGCCGACGGGTCGCCACCGCCCGAGTGGTGGGCGTCGTCCTGGCGCACCACGCCCGAGTAGGGCAGGAGCTGCGCCTGGTGGCCGAGCAGCGGACCGGCGTCGGCCAGCAGCTCGAGCTGGGCGATGGCCTCGTCGGGGTCGACATCGGCGCCCTCGGCGGCGATCACCGTCATGAGCTGGGCCATCGGCGACTGACCGCCACGCCCGGGGGCGATGATGATGTTCGACGTGAGCCCGCGCGGGGCCGCCTCGACGGCGGCACCCCACTTCTCCAGCAGCCCCGCCGTATCGGTCGCGTCGAGCGTCATCTGCGAGAAGACGACGTCGCCGACGGCGCCGGCCTCGATCTCCAGCCAGGTCACCACGCCAATGTTCCCGCCGGCGCCGCGCAGCGCCCAGAACAGGTCGGGGTGCTCGTCACGGGAGGCGTGCAGCACGCGGCCGTCGGCCGTGACCACCTCGGCGGCGACCACGTGGTCGATCGTCAGGCCCTGCAGGCGGCCAAGGAACCCGATGCCGCCGGTGGTGCCGAGGCCGCCGACCCCCACGCCGCCGTAGTCGCCCGACGTGATGGCCCAGCCCCGCGGTGCGAGCGCCGCCGCCACCTCGCCCCAGGTGGCTCCCGCGCCGATCCGCACGCGGCGCGTGGCCTCGTCGACCACCTCGACCGACCGCAGGCCCCGCATGCTGAGCACCACGCCGCCGTCGTTCGTGGACCGGCCGGAGATCCCGTGCCCGGCCGAGCGGACGGCGAACTCCACGCCCTGCTTCTGCACCCAGGCCAGGCCCGACGCGACCTCGTCCACACCCTGTGGACGCAGCACGAGGCCCGGCGCGCCGGAGCGCAGGTAGTTGTGCCGCACCGCCTCGTACTCGCGGTCGCCCGGCTCGACCGCCCGCGCCGCGAGCTCCGGCGGGAGCGAGTCGTAGTCGATGCCCTGCCGACGCGCGGTCAGCGCCACGGCACCACGGCGGGCGGACGCCGGCACCGTGCCGGCCGACCGGCGTTCCGCCGCGACGGCCTCCCGGACCGCCGGGGCCACGTCCTCCGCGAACGCCCGGATCTGGTCGGGGTCGTCGCCCATGACGATGAACCCGCTGACGCCGTCCTCGAGCGCCAGGAGCGTGAGCTCCTCGACCCACTGGTCGGCCGGACCCTGCAGCCGGCCCGACGAGCGGTCCGTGATGGCCCCGCCCAGGTTCAGCAGACGCCGGATCTCGCTCGGCGAGCGCCCGGCCTCCTCTGCCGCCTCGTCGATGGTCGCGTTGCCGCGGGCGAGGTCGCCCTCCTTGAAGTAGGGCAGGGAGGGCAGCCAGCCGTCGGCCTTCGCGCCGGTGAGGCGGAGCATCCGCTTCTTGTACGCGCCGAGCCAGATCGGGATGTCGTGCGCGGGTGCGGGGCCGCGCTTGGCGCCGTCGACCCGGTGGAACTGCCCGGGCACGCGCAGCGGGGTGCGGTTGGTCGCGTCCCAGATGCCGCGCATGATCTCGATGCCCTCTTCGAGGGCGTCCACGGACTCGGCGGGCGTGCGACGGGTCGCGCCCATCGCCGCCATCGCGTCCCAGAAGCCGCCCGCGCCGACGCCCATGTCGAACCGGCCGCCGCTGAGCAGGTCGAGGCTCGCGGCCGAGCGGGCCACGAGGGCCGGCTGGCGCATACCCAGGTTGAGCACGTTGCCGGAGATGTGGATGCGCTCGGTCTGCGCGGCGACCCAGGACATCAGGGTCCACGTGTCGAGGAACGACGGCTGGTACGGGTGGTCCTGGAAGGTGACCAGGTCGAGGCCCAGCCGCTCGGAGAGCTGCGCCAGCCGGACGGGCGCCTGCGGATCGCTGTTGGTGGGGGTGATGAACGTGCCGAAGAGCAGGTCGTGCCCGTAGTCGGTCATGCGCGCGGTGTCCCTCGTGTCGCCTCGTCCGCCGCACCTCGCGGCAGATCGTCTGTTCAGAAGATGATATTAGCAACAACTCTTCTGACAGACCGCACATTCCCGTAGGATGGGGGCATGAGCACCACGCCCACCGAGACCCGCACGGACCAGCACTCCCTGTTCGGCTGGTCGCTCGCCGCGCTCCTGCGCGACTGGAGCGCCCGGGTCGACGCCGCGGCCGACGACCTGCCGCAGGGCACGCGCGGCTACCAGCTCCTCACGGCAGTGGTGCACGGCAACCTGCCGAGCCAGGCGGCGCTCGCCGCCACGCTGGGCATCGACCGCACGGTGATGACCTATCTGCTGGACGCGTTCGAGGGTTGCGGGCTCGTCGAGCGGCAGCTCGACCCGGCCGACCGGCGCGCGCGGCGCATCGTCGCCACCGACAAGGGGCTCGAGGTGCTCGCCGCGATGCAGGCCCGCGTCGCCGCCGCGGAGGAGGAGCTGCTCTCCGGGCTCGAGCCGGACCAGCGCTTGCTCCTCCGCCATCTCCTGGAACGCGCCGCGACCGGCACGGGCCCGGACAAGGACCCATGCCGCACGGTCGTCGAAGCGACCACGCCGCGCTGACCTGTCAGAGCCCCGGCGACGTGTCAGACGCTCAGGTCATCCACGTGACCTGAGTGTCTGACACATCACTGGGGGTCTGACAGGTCAGCGCGGCCGGCGCACCCGCCGGGGTCAGCGGGTCAGCGCTCGCCCAGACCCGTCTCGCGGTAGAACCCCTCGATGTGCTCGCGCATCAGGCGCTCCGCCTCGTCGCCGTCGTGCCGCGTGACGGCGTCCAGGATCGCGCGGTGCTCGGCGCAGAGGCGCGCGGCCGTCCGGGGCCATTCCTGGACGGCCTCCGCGCCCGCCGTCACGTACGAGGCGACGGCGGCCCGCATGCCGCTCAGGATGGCCTCGACGAGCTGGTTCCCGCCCAGGCGGGCCAGCTCGATGTGGAACTCCTGGTCGTGCTCCAGGAAGGCCGCGGCGTCGAGAGCGGGGTCCGCCATCGCCTCTACGTGCGCGCCCGCCCGCGCCAGCGCGGCGTCGTCGGTCGCTCGGGCGGCGGCGTCGCGCACCGCACCGGCCTCCAGCAGCACGCGCGTGCGGACGACGTCGGACACGGGCAGCGTGCCCGACGCCACGTGCAGCCGGACCGCCGCGCCGAGGCCGGCCGCGGGCCGGTCGATCAGGGTGGCCCCCGCGCTGGGGCCCGAGCCGACGGCGGTGCGCACGATGCCCATCGCCTCGAGGATGCGGATCGCCTCGCGCACGGACGGGCGGGACACGCCCAGCTCCTCCGCGAGCGCCCGCTCCGCCGGGAGCCGCTCGCCGATGGACCACTTGCCCGCACTCAGGCCTGCCTCGATCTGGGCCAGGACGCGCTCGTGGGTTCTCACCGGGCGATTGTACTTCTGTGGTCTGTCCACAGTGGGCTATGGTGAGGTAAGACCTCGAAGGAGAGTGCCCATGCGCATCGCCCTGGCTTCCACCTGCATCGCCGACGCCATGTTCCCGCAGGCCCCGAGGGCCGTCGTCACCTTGCTGGAGCGGCTGGGCCACGAGGTGGTGTTCCCGGCGGGCCAGGCGTGCTGCGGCCAGATGCACGTCAACACCGGATACCTCGCCGAGGCCGTCCCGGTGGTCCAGAATCACGTGCGCACGTTCGCCCCCGTGGCCGACGGCGAGTGGGACGCCGTCGTCGTGCCGTCCGGCTCGTGCACGGGGTCGATCCGGCACCAGCAGTCGATGGTCCTGGAACGCGCCGGGCTGCGCTCGGAGGCGCGGGCCGCGAGCGCCGTCGCCGAGCGCACGTACGAGCTGTCCGAGCTGCTGGTCGACGTGCTCGGCGTGACCGACGTCGGTGCGTACTTCCCGCACCGGGTCACCTACCACCCCACGTGCCACTCGCTGCGGATGCTCGGGGTGGGCGACAAACCCGAGCGGCTGCTGCGGGCCGTCGAGGGGCTGGAGCTGGCCCCGCTCGCGGAGGCCGAGGGCTGCTGCGGGTTCGGCGGGACGTTCTCGCTGAAGAACGCGGACACGTCCGCCGCGATGCTCCAGGACAAGGTCGCGACGGTGGTCGACACGGGTGCCGAGGTGCTCACCGCGGGCGACTGGTCGTGCCTGATGCACATCGGCGGCGGCCTCTCGCGCGGCGGCGCGGGCGTGCGGCCCATGCACCTGGCGGAGATCCTCGCCTCCACGCGGGAGTCGCCGGTGGTCCCGGGGCAGGCGGGCACCGGCCGCGCCCAGCAGGAGGCGGCCCGATGAGCACGTTCCTCGGTATGCCCGCCGCGCGCGACAGCCGCGGGCCGAGCCCGGACGCCGCGCCGGGGACCCTGTCCGGCGTCGGGCGCCCGGAGGACCCGCTGCACTGGGGCGCCTCGTTCCCCGACGCCGCGAAGGCGGCGCTCGACAACGGCCAGCTGCGGCGCAACCTGGGCAAGGCGACGTCGACCATCCGGACCAAGCGGGCCCGCGTGGTCGGCGAGGTACCCGACTGGGAGGCGCTGCGCGACGCCGGGTCCGCGGTGAAGACGGACGTCATGGCGCGGCTGCCGGAGCTGCTCGAGGAGCTCGAGCGCAACGTGACCGCGCGCGGCGGGGTGGTGCACTGGGCGCGGGACGCCGCGGAGGCCAACCGGATCGTCGCCGACCTGGTGCGCGCCAAGGGGACCGACGAGGTCGTCAAGGTCAAGTCCATGGCCACCCAGGAGATCGGGCTCAACGAGGCGCTCGCCGAGGAGGGCATCGCGGCGGTCGAGACCGACCTCGCGGAGCTGATCGTGCAGCTCGCGGACGACATGCCGTCGCACATCCTGGTGCCGGCCATCCACCGCAACCGCACCGAGATCCGCGACATCTTCCTGGAGCGGATGGCGGACGCCCCGCCCGACCTGACGGACGTGCCGCGCGAGCTCGCGATGGCGGCCCGCGCGCACCTGCGACGCAAGTTCCTGTCGGCGAAGGTCGCGATCAGCGGTGCGAACTTCGCCGTCGCGGACACCGGGACGCTCGCCGTCGTGGAGTCCGAGGGCAACGGCCGCATGTGCCTGACGATGCCCGAGACCCTGATCACCGTGATGGGGATCGAGAAGCTGGTCCCGACGTTCGACGACCTCGAGGTGTTCCTGCAGCTCCTGCCGCGGTCCTCGACGGGCGAGCGGATGAACCCGTACACGTCGATGTGGACGGGCGTCACCCCGGGCGACGGGCCCCAGGAGTTCCACCTGGTGCTGCTCGACAACGGCCGCACCAAGGTCCTCGCCGACGAGGCCGGGCGGGCGGCGCTGCACTGCATCCGCTGCTCGGCGTGCCTCAACGTCTGCCCCGTGTACGAGCGGGTGGGCGGCCACGCCTACGGCTCGGTCTACCCGGGCCCGATCGGCGCGATCCTCACGCCGCAGCTCACCGGCGAGAAGTCGGACCTGCCGTACGCGTCCACGCTGTGCGGCGCCTGCTACGAGGTGTGCCCCGTCAAGATCGACATCCCGTCGATCCTCGTGGAGCTGCGCGCCCGCGAGGTGGCCCTGTCGGGGGCGTCACCCGAGACCGCCGACCGGGTCTGGAAGGCGGCGATGAAGGCGGCGTCCTTCGCGATGGCGGACGGCGCCCGGTTCCGCCGGGCGGCCCGGGTCCCGCGGCTGCTGCGCGCCATCTCCCGCAACGGCGTGATCCGGCGGCTTCCGTTCCCCGGCTCGCTGTGGACCAGGTCCCGGGACCTCCCGGAACCGCCGAAGCAGACGTTCCACGACTGGTGGGCCGCACGAGAGGACGGGCGATGACCGACGCCAAGGGCGAGATCCTGTCGCGCATCCGGGCGGCGCTGGGCCCGGACGAGACGAGAGCAGCCCCCACGGTGGCACCCCGCGAGTACCGGTCCGCGGGCGAGCACGCCCCCGGGTCCGACGTCGTGCTGGAGCTGCTGGTCGACCGGCTCGTGGACTACAAGGCCGAGGTGCACCGGGCAAGCCCGGCGGGCCTCCCGTCGCTGCTCGCGCGGCTACTCACGGAGCGGTCGGCAGAACGTCAGGAGGTCGGCAGCTCGGACTACCGATCACCTGACGTTCTACCGACCAGCCTGGACACTGCCCGGCGCTCCGTCGTGGTGCCCAGCGGGCTGGAGTCCACATGGCTCTCCGCGCTGGGCGACGTCGCGGTGCGCAGCGACTCGCGGGACGCGCCCCTGTCGGCGGCCGAGCTCGACGACGCGGACGCCGTGATCACCGCCGCCCGGGTCGCCGTCGCCGAGACCGGCACGATAGTGCTGGACGGCGAGCCCGACCAGGGCCGGCGGGCGATCTCCCTGGTCCCCGACGTGCACGTGTGCGTGGTCCGGACCGACCAGGTGGTGCAGACCGTCCCCGAGGCGGTGCGGCTGCTCGGCGCCGAGCCCGGCCGGCCGCTGACCTGGATCAGCGGGCCGAGCGCGACGAGCGACATCGAGCTGGAACGCGTGGAGGGCGTGCACGGCCCCCGGACGCTGCACGTGGTGCTGGTGTCCTGAGGGGGTCAGGGGTGCAGCTTCGCGCCCTTGACCACCTTGTCGACGACGCGGCGCTCACCCGCCACCGCCACCCCGACCAGGTCGAGCTTCTCGGTGGCGACGCTCGCGACGGCGGCCCGGTTGTCGACGTCGTTCCCCGTCGCGAACAGGTCCGCCGTGTAGACGCCGATCCGCAGGCCGCGGGTGGCGGCGCGCTCGCGGATCGTGGCGAGCTGGCCGCCGTCGGCCACCATGACCATGACCGGGGTGCCGAGCATCGCGAGGTACTCGCCGCCGTCCGCGTCGCGGTACGTCTCCCCCACGAGCTCCGGGTAGGCGGCGGTCACGGCGCTGGCCAGGAAGGCGGTCACGTTGTTCTCCTGCCAGCCCAGCAGATTGTCCCGCAGCACGATCACGATCTTGGCTTGTTCGAAGGTCATACCGCTCACATTGCGGCCGCCGTCGGGCCGGATTCTTGTACGTTCTTGACATGGCCTCGCCCGCTGCGGACTCGGATGTCGTGCGCGCCTGGCACCCCGGGGTGCCCGGCGTCGCCGAGGTGCTGCACGCCGCCTGGCACGAGCACGCCTACCCCGCCCACACCCACGACACCTGGACCGTGCTGGTCGTCGACCACGGCCTGATCGGCTACGGCCTGGACGGTCAGGAGCACGCCGCGCAGCGCTCCGGGGTGACGGTGCTGCCGCCGGGCGTCGTGCACGACGGGCGGTCGGTGACCGCCGCGGGCTTCCGCAAGCGCGTGCTCTACCTGGAGCCCACCGTGCTCGACGACGGCCTGGTCGGCCGCGCCGTCGACGCGCCGCTCGTGCTCGACGACACCCTCCGCGCCCGCTTCGTCGGCCTGGACCGGGCGCTCACCGTGCGCGAGGACGTGGCGGCCGAGGGCCTGCTCGCCCTGGTCACGGAGGGCCTGGCCTGGCACCTCTCCGGCCGGCCGATGCCGCCGCGCGAACCCGTCGGCACCACCACCGCGCGCCGGGCCCGCGACCTGCTCGACGCCGACCCCGCGCGGCCGGTCCGGCTGGCCGAGGTCGCCGCCGAGCTCGGCGTCACCGTGCCGCACCTGGTGCGCGCGTTCACCCGTGAGCTCGGCCTCCCGCCCCACAGGTACCTGGTCGGACGGCGGCTCGACCTGGCCCGCCGTCGGCTCCTGGCCGGGGAGCCCGCGGCCGACGTCGCCGTCGCCACCGGATTCCACGACCAGGCGCACCTCACGAGGCACTTCCGCCGCCTCCTGCGCACCACGCCGGGCCGCTACCAGCGCGGCACGGCCTGAGCACCCTCCCCGTTGGTCGACGGCGCGCGCAGCGGGCCGCGTGCGGGAGAATTGCCTCTCGTGACCGACCCAGCGCCCGAGCCCACCCTCTTCGACCTCCCGCCGGGTGCCCGGCGACCCCGGGCACGCGTGGTGCTGCTGACCGGGCCGTCGGGGTCGGGCAAGACGTCGCTCACGCAGCGCCTCGGGCTGCCGGTGGTGCAGCTCGACGACTTCTACCTGGACATCGACCATCCGGGCCTGCCGCAGCGGTACGGCAGCGTGGACTGGGACAGCCCCGAGACCTGGGACGGCAAGGGTGCGCTCGCCGCGCTGCACGAGCTGGTGACGGAGGGGCGCGCCGACGTCCCGGTCTACGACATCCCGACGTCGCGCCGGACGGGCATCCGGCGGCTCGACATCGGCGACTCGCCGCTGATCCTCGCGGAGGGCATCTTCGCGGCGCACCTGGTCGACGTCTGCCGCGCCGAGGGCCTGCTCGCGGACGCGATCTGCCTGTCCCGGCCGCGGCTGGTCACCTTCTGGTTCCGGTTCCTGCGGGACGTCGCCGAGGCACGGAAGCCGATCGGCACCCTGCTGCGCCGCGGAACCTCGCTGCTGCGCGCGGAGCCTGCGATGATCGAGCGGTGGGTCGCGCTGGGCTGCCGCGAGAGTTCACCCACCCAGGCGGAGAAAGACATCCGCAACCTCCTTGTGCAAAAGTCCTCGAACACGTAATCCTCGCGTAACCGAATTGCCACGTACCCCACATGCTCAGGCCTCACCCTGGGCGCAGGAGGTGGTGTCTGTGATCCAGCGCAACAGCTTGCGTGTGCTCTCGCTGTACGAGGGCTTCTTCAGTGGCGGGGCTCGTGTCCTGCACTCGACGGTGGTCGCCGGTCTGCATCAGGGCGGTCGTCAGCAGCATTCCGTGCTGAGCCTGCACCACGAGGTCAGGCGTGAGGCCACCCTCCAGCGCATGGAGGACGACCCCCGGTACCGCGCCCTGCGCGCCGCGGGCGTCCGGATCGGTTCACTGGGCCGGAGCACCGACGCGGGCCACGACCCGCGTACCTTCACGGAGACGGAGCTCGCTGCCGCCGTGCGCCAGGCCGAGAGCTCGCACGTGGTGCTCTCGCTCAAGGAGCAGCCGCTCCGGCTCGTGAACCAGGACGCGTTCCCGAACCGTCCGGTGATCGCGTGCCTGCACCGGTCCGACCCCGAGCACCAGGGCGACGCCCTTGGCGACCTGCTGACCGCGGCGGACCGCGGCCGGCTCGCCGCCGTCGTCTGCTGCGCGGAGTCGACGCGGGACGCGTACCGCGAGGCCGGCGTACCCGCCGACCTGCTGCGAGTGGTGCCGAACGGCATCAACCTCGCCCGGTTCCGCCCGGTCCAGGGCGCGCGCCGGCTGGCCCTGCGGGGCGCGGCGGGGGTGCCGAGCGACGCGACGGTGGTCGTCTACGCCGCGCGGTACGACGAGATGAAGAACCCCGAGCTCTTCCTCCAGTCGGCCCGCACGTTCCTCGAGCTCGAGCCCAACGGCCACGTGCTGATGTGCGGCGCCGGCATGACGTCGGCCAACCCGGCCCTGCAGGACGACCTCGCCCGCATCTTCGGCGACCGGCCCGACCTGCTGGCCCACGTGGACCTGCTGGGCGTGCGGCACGACATGGAGCTGATCTACGCGACGGCGGACGTCGTCGCGCTCACCTCGACGTTCGGCGAGGCCGCTCCCCTGTGCCTGATCGAAGGCTCGATGTGCGGGGCGGTGCCGGTCACGACCCCTGTGGGCGACGCACCGTCGATAGTGGACCGCATAGGTTTCGTGACGTCGTTCGACCCCGCCGAGATCGCCGCGACGTGGATCGAGGCAGCCGCGCGGCGCGAGGAGCTGGAGTCGGCCCGGACCGCCGTCCGCCCCCGGTTCAGCCACATCCGCATGATCGCGGGCTACTCGACCATCATCGAACGCACCCACCGCGAAGCGGCCTTAAAGCCCCTCCGCGTATGACTCGGTGATCACGGGGGCGTCGGACACGGCAAGATGACCTCATGTCCGACGCCCCCGTCACCCTGAGCCAGGTCGCCCGAGAGGCCGGCGTCTCACTCGCCACGGCGTCGCGCGCCATCAACGGGAGCGCCACCCGCAGCGTCCGCGCGGACCTGCGCGAGCGCGTCCTGGAGACGGCACGCCGGCTCGACTACTCGCCGGACCCGAGCGCGCAGGCCATGGCTCGCGGCCGGACGTCGGCGCTCGGGCTCGTGGTGCACGACATCGCCGACCCGTACTTCTCGACCATCGCGGCCGGCGTCGCCCGCGCCGCCGAGCGCGAGGGCCTGATCGTCACGCTCTCCTCCACGGAGCACAGCCCCGAACGGGAGCTCGCCTTCGTCGAGCTGGCCCGGCGGCAGCGGTCCCGCGCGATCATCCTCGCGGGCAGCCGCGGCGTGCCGCCCGAGGCCCTGCCGGAGACGCACCCGGCGGAGGCCGTGGACCGGCTGCGGCGCGAGGCCGGCGCGCTCGAACAGGCGCTGACCACGTTCCAGCAGGCCGGGGGCGGCGTGGCGACGATCGGGCAGGCCGTGGGCGGGCTGCCCGTCGTGGAGATCGACAACGCAGGGGGCGCGGGCGACCTCGCGCGGGCGCTGCACCGGATCGGGTACCGCCGGTTCGGGGTGCTGGCGGGACCGCCCGGGCTGCGGACCGCGGCCGACCGGACGAGCGGTTTCCTGAGCGCGCTCGCCGAGCTGGGCTGCCCGGTGCCCGACCGCGACGTCGTGCGCGGCAGCTTCACGAGGGACGGCGGCCACGAGGCGATGACGGCGCTGCTCGGGCGGACGGCGTCCGCCGCAGCGGCTGCGGAGCGCACGCCGGAGGTGGTGTTCGCGGTCAACGACGTCATGGCCGTCGGAGCCATGGCCGCCGTCCGCGACGCGGGCCTGAGCGTGCCGCACGACGTCGCCGTGGCCGGGTTCGACGACATCCACACCCTGCGTGACGTGTCCCCCGGGCTCACGACCGTGCGGATCCCCCTGGGCGAGATCAGTGAGGCGGCGACCGCGCTCGCGCTCGGCCGCAAGGACGAGACACCCGCACCGGTGCGCGGCGAGGTGGTCCTCCGCGACTCCACGCCGGGCACGGCCGGCTGAACCACCAGCCCCGCATGTACTCACCGCGGGTCGTGCGCTACGCTTTCCGGGAAAGCGCATTCCCAAGCCACGACGATGGAGTCTCGCCCGTGACCACACTTCGCATCGCCATGAACGGCGTCACCGGCCGCATGGGCTACCGCCAGCACCTCGTGCGCTCGATACTGCCGATCCGCGACCAGGGTGGCGTCACGCTCCCCGACGGTTCCCGGGTCCAGGTCGAGCCCGTGCTGGTGGGCCGCAACGCGGACAAGCTCAAGGAGCTCGCCACGCTGCACGACGTGGAGCACTGGACCACCGACCTGGACACGGCGATCGGTGACGCCGACATCGTGTTCGACGCCGCCATGACGAACCTGCGTCCCGCGACGCTGTCGAAGGCGATGCGGCAGGGCAAGCACGTCTACACCGAGAAGCCGACGGCGGAGACCCTCGCCGAGGCGATCGAGCTCGCGCGGCTCCAGGCGGAGACCGGCGTGACCGTCGGCGTCGTGCACGACAAGCTGTACCTGCCGGGCCTCGTGAAGCTGCGCCGCCTCGTGGACGAGGGCTTCTTCGGCCGCATCCTCTCGCTGCGCGGCGAGTTCGGCTACTGGGTGTTCGAGGGCGACTCGCAGGCCGCCCAGCGGCCGTCCTGGAACTACCGCAAGGAGGACGGCGGTGGCATGACCACCGACATGTTCTGCCACTGGAACTACGTGCTGGAGGGCATCCTCGGGCAGGTCAAGACGGTGACGGCCAAGACGGTCACGCACATCCCGACCCGCTGGGACGAGTCCGGCAAGGAGTACGCCGCCACCGCCGACGACGCCGCGTACGGCATCTTCGACGTCACCACCCCGGACGGGGACGACGTCGTCGCGCAGATCAACTCGTCCTGGGCCGTGCGCGTGTTCCGCGACGAGCTCGTCGAGTTCCAGGTGGACGGCACGCACGGCTCCGCCGTCGCCGGCCTGCGCGAGTGCCGCGCCCAGCACCGCTCGCACACGCCCAAGCCCGTGTGGAACCCAGACCTGCCGGTCACCGAGCCCTTCCGCGACCAGTGGCTCGACGTCCCCGCGAACGCCGACCTCGACAACGGCTTCAAGCTGCAGTGGGAGGAGTTCCTGCGCGACGTCGTCGCCGGGCGCCCGCACCGCTACGACCTGCTGTCGGCGGCCCGCGGCGTGCAGCTCGCCGAGCTCGGGCTGCGGTCCTCCGCGGAGGGCCGCCGGCTCGACATCCCGGAGATCACCCTGTGAGCGGGGCGGCAGTCGCGCTCCCCGTGTTCGACGGCGAGGGCCGGGTCACCGGCTCGGAGACCGTCGAGCTGAGCGCCCCCGGCCCCTGGACGAAGCCGTCACGACCCATCGAGTCCCGCATCGCCTTCGCGGCGGCCCACGTGGTGCCGCAGGTCGGGGCGGAGAACGTCCCGGGTGCGCCCGCCGTCGTCGACTGGGACTCCACGCTCGCCTACCGGCACCGCATCTGGGAGCACGGTCTCGGCGTCGCCGACGCGATGGACACCGCGCAGCGCGGCATGGGGCTGGACTGGGCGGCGACGCAGGAGCTCGTGCGGCGGTCGGCGGCCGAGGCCGCCTCCGTGGGCGCACGTGTCGCCTGCGGTGCGGGCACCGACCAGCTCACGCCCGACGTCGTCGCCGGGCTGGTGCCTGGCGCAGCTGGGCTCGCCACGGTGGCCGACGCGTACCGCGAGCAGCTCCACCTGGTGCAGGACGCCGGAGCTCAGGTCATCGTCATGGCCTCGCGTGCGCTGGCGAAGGTCGCCCGCGGGCCCGAGGACTACGCCCTCGTGTACGACGCGGTCCTCGCCGACGCCGAGCAGCCGGTGATCCTGCACTGGCTGGGCACCATGTTCGACCCGGCGCTGGCCGGCTACTGGGGCTCGGACTCCGTGGACGACGCCACCGCGACGTTCCTCGACCTGATCCGGGCGCACCAGCCGCGGATCGACGGCGTCAAGGTGTCCCTGCTCGACGCGACCCACGAGGTGGGGCTGCGCCGTTCGCTGGCCGAGCTGTCGGCGGGCGCCTCGAACGTCCGGCTCTACACCGGTGACGACTTCAACTACCCCGAGCTCATCGCCGGCGACGAGCAGGGCCACTCGGACGCGCTGCTCGGCATCTTCGCCGCGATCTACCCCGCGGCCTCGACAGCCCTGCAGGCGTTCGACGCCGGCGACGCCGAGGGCGGGCACAAGATCCTGGCCTCGACCGAGGCGCTGGGCCGGCACATCTTCGCCGCGCCCACGTACTACTACAAGACCGGGATCGCGTTCCTGTCCTGGCTCAACGGGTTCCAGCCCGGGTTCTCCCTGGTGGGCGGGCTGCACTCCGGCCGGTCGCTGCGCCATCTCGTCGAGCTGGCCCGCCTGGCCGACGGCTGCGGCATGCTGCTCGACCCGCCCCTGGCCGCCACCCGTCTCCGGGCCCTCCTGACAACGTACGGGGTAACCGCATGAACATGTCAGAACCCCAGGTCACCCGAGTGACACCCACGTCTGACAGGTCGGGGCGGGCCTCGCTGAACACCGCGACCGTCAAGCATGCCTCGCTCGCCGAGGCGTGCGAGGCGGCGGCCACCGCGGGCTTCGGTGCGGTCGGGCCGTGGCGCGATCTGGTGCAGGACGTCGGGGCGCCGCAGGCGGCCCGCATCATCGCCGACGCCGGGCTGCGTGCGTCGTCCCTGTGCCGCGGCGGGTTCCTCACCGCCGCCGACGACGCCGGGATCCGCGCCGCGCTCGACGACAACAAGCTGGCGATCGAGGAGGCCGCGACGATCGGCACCTCGGAGCTGGTGTTCGTCGTCGGCGGGCTCGTCGGGTCGACGCCGGGAGGTGCCCCGACGTCCGGCGTGGATCGCGACCTGGTCGCCACGCGCGGCCGTGTCGCCGACCGGATCGCCGACCTGGTGCCGTTCGCGGCCGAGCACGGCGTGCGGATCGTGCTCGAGCCGCTGCACCCGATCTTCGCGGCCGACCGGGCGGTGATCTCCACGCTCGCGCAGGCGCTGGACCTGGCGGCGCCGTTCGCGGCGTCCGAGGTCGGCGTGGTGGTCGACACCTACCACGTGTGGTGGGACCCCTCGCTGCGGAAGTCGATCGCCCGGGCGGGGCGGGAGGACCGCATCGCGTCGTACCAGGTGTGCGACTGGGTGCTGCCGTTCGCGGCGGAGCCGCTGAACTCGCGCGGGCACGTCGGCGACGGGTACATCGACTTCGCGACGATCACGGGCTGGGTGCGCGACGCCGGCTACGTCGGCGACATCGAGACCGAGATCTTCAACGAGGAGATCTGGTCCCGCCCGAGCTGGCAGACGGCGGCGACGGTGCTGACCCGCTACGAGAAGCACGTGGCCCCGCACCTCTGACCGACGGTCGCCGAAGTAGAGCGCCTGTCCGGACGCACGCTCTATCTCGGCCTCTCAGGAGCACCGAAGTAGAGCGCGTGTCCGGACAGGCGCTCTACTTCGGCGACGCGGCGCGGAGGGTGAAGCGGCAGATGCCCCATGCCGCGTACAGGAGAGGGGCCGCGGCGAAGCCCAGGCCCACGACCGGGCGCACCGCCAGGACGGACACCAGCAGTCCCAGCACGAGCAGGACGACCGCCGAGAGGTACCAGCGCCGGCTGCCGAGCACGAGGGCCGCGAGGAGCACGTCGCGCAGGCGCGCGCCGGGCAGGTCGGGCACGGCGGCCAGGGCGAGAACGGCGGTCAGCACCGCCCCGACAGCGAGAGTCACCAGCACCGGGATCACCAGTGCTCCAAGGGTGCGGCCCCAGAAGAAGGCCACGTCGACGGCGGCCACGACGACGGCGCCCGTGGCGAGCGCCCCGATCGCGAGGGCACGGCGCAGGTGCCGGCGCCAGGCGCGCGCGAACGTGCGCACCACCGCCGTCGAACCGTCGGAGCTGAAGGCGCCGAACACCGCGAAGGCCGCGGCGAGCGCCGGGCCGAGCAGCGGCGCCGCCAGGGCGACGTACGGCCAGGTCGCGGCGGGGTCGGTCGCCGCGACCAGCACCACGAGGGGCAGGCACGCGACTGCCAGGAGCAGGTTCGTCATCAGCCCCGTGTAGACGGTGCCGAACACCATCTCGTACGTCTCGGGCCCGATCAGCGGCCGGCGCCGCGGCGCTGCGGCGGTACCTACCCCGGCGTCCATCGTGGTCACCCCTTCACGCCCGTCGTCGCGATGCCCTGGATGAAGTAGCGCTGGCCGAGGAGGAAGATCAGCGCGATCGGCAGCACCGACAGCACGGAGCCCGTCATGATCAGCGCGTGCTCGGCGTTGTACTCCCCGATGAACGACTGCAGGCCGAGCTGGATGGTCCACAGGGGGCGCTCGCGCAGGTAGATGAGCGGACCGAGGTAGTCGTTCCAGGTCTGGACGAAGGTGATGATCGTCAGCGACGCCAGCGCCGGCACGGAGAGCGGGATGATGATGCGCCACCAGATCCCGTACTCGGAGAGGCCGTCGATCCGGGCGGCTTCCGACAGGGAGTCGGGGATGGACTCGTAGTACTGCTTCATGAGGAACACGCCGAAGGCGCCGAACGCCTGCAGCAGCATGATCGCCCACAGGGTGTTGTTGAGCCCCCAGCCCGAGAGCATCTGGAACTGCGGGATCATGTAGGACTGCCACGGCACCGCGATCGTCCCGATGTACAGCAGGAACAGCACGTCCCGGCCGGGGAAGCGCATCTTGGCGAAGCCGTAGGCGGCGAAGCTTCCGGTCAGCACCTGCAGGAACGTCACGGCGACGGACACGACGAGGGTGTTGCGTACCCACGTGACCATGTCGGCCTTGACCCAGATGTCGACGTAGTTGCTCCACTGGACCGGGTCGGGGATCCACTGCACCGGTGCCGTGAACACCTGGTTGTTCAGCTTCAGCGACGAGATGACCATCCAGGCGAACGGCAGCATGATCCCCGCAGCGGCGACGATCATCACGACGTAGAGCAGGACGCGGCCGACCCGCCGGGACGGGGACGTACGGGCGGCCATCAGGCATCCCTCCGCTTGTTGTAGAGGAACTGCACCACGGTCACGAGGATGCAGATGAGGAACAGGACGACGGCGATGGCCGAGGCGTACCCGAACTGGAACTGCTCGAAGCCCTTTTGGTAGATGTACTGGCTGAGCACGAGGGTCGCCTGCCCCGGACCGCCATCGGTCATGACGAGGATCAGGTCGAACACCTTCAGGCTCTGGATGGTGACCATGACGGTCACGAAGAACATCGTGGGCCGCAGGCAGGGCAGCGTCACGTTCCAGAACCGCTGCCAGGCGCCGGCGCCGTCGATCCGGGCGGCCTCGTGCAGCTCGGTCGGCACGGTCTGCAGGCCGGCCAGGAACAGGAGCATGTAGTAGCCCATGTCCTTCCAGGTGCCCACGATGATGACGGCGGGCATCGCCCAGTCCTTGGAGACCGTCCAGCCGGGGAGGTCGCCGCCGACGAACAGGCCGAGGAACTGGTTGATCGGGCCGAACTCCGGGCTGAACAGCATGTTCCACACCACGGCGACCGCGACGATCGAGGTGATGTAGGGGAAGAAGGCCACCGTGCGGAAGAACGCGGCGCCGCGCAGCTTCTGGTTGAGCAGCAGCGCGAGGGCGAGCGACACGACGATGGTGATCGGGATGTGCAGCGCCGCGTAGTAGAGCGTGTTGCCGAGCGCGGTGTGGAAGCTCTTGTCCCCTACGAGCCGCGTGAAGTTGTCGAGTCCGACCCACTCGGCGGTCCCGAAGATGTTCCAGTCCGTCAGGGACATGTAGAACAGCGTGAACACCGGCGTCAGGGTGAGCACCGCGAAGCCGAGGAAGTTCGGCAGGATGAACGTCCAGCCGATCAGCGCGTTGCGCACCTTCAGCGACGTACGCGGCGCTCTGAGCTGCCGCGGAGGCTCCGGCTGCGAGAACCCGAGGGTCCGCTGGTTGCCGACGACCGGTGTCGTCATGGGGAATATCTCCTCTGATGTACTGATGTTCCGGGGGCCCGCGCGAGGGCCGGCTTCTGGTCGTGGGCGCGACCGTCGCGACCGTGCGTCCGAGGCACGACGATCGCGCCCACGACCGAGCAGGGGTCAGCCGACCTCGTTGGCCACGCGCTCCTCGGCTTCCGTGATCGCCTCGTCCACGGGTGTGGACTCGGACATGACCGCCGAGTGCATCTCGCCCAGGATCGTCTGGATGGCTGCCGTGTTCTGACCCACCGGGTTCTCCGGCAGGGTCTCGTGCGTGGTGTAGGAGAAGCGGGACAGCTCGTCCTGGGGCACGCCCTCCAGCGAGAAGATCGCGTCCGCGACCGTGTCGTCGATCAGAGCCGGCGTGATGCCGATCTCGGCGAGCGCGGCGGCGCCCTCGGGGCCCGCGGCGAACTTCAGGAAGTCCTTCGCGGTGGCGATCTTCGACTCGTCGATCCCGGCGTTGATGCCCATCGTCGTCGGGTCACCGAAGCTGACCGGCGTGTTCTCCGTGCCGGTCGTCGACTCGTCGAGCTGCGGGATGGGCGCGATGCCCCACTCGAACGTGTCGGCCGCACCCGAGGCCTGCTCGGCCACGAGCGTGCCGATGTACCACGAGCCCATCGGCATCATCGCTGCCTTCTGGGTGCCGAACTGCGCCTGGTAGGTCAGCTCGTTCGTGGTGACCGTGGCGTAGGACGGCTGCGAACCGGCGTCCTGCATGGCGAGCTCACGCTCGTAGTACGGCGCGAGGTACGAGAAGTCGCCGCCGTCGATGGAGGCGCCCTCGGTCTGCGCGAGCGCGAAGCCCTGCACGGTGGACTGCCAGCTGTGCAGGTAGGTGCCCGTGACCGACTTCTCGTCGATGCCCTTGGTCAGCTTCTCCGCGGCGTCGGCGTAGTCGTCCCAGGTCCACGAGCCGTCGGGCAGGTCGACGCCGGCCTGCTCGAACATGGCCTTGTTGTAGTAGAGCAGCCACGTGTCCTGGCGGTAGGGCACCGCGTAGGTGGCGCCGTCGACGGCCATCGGCTCGAGGCCACCCGTTGCCGGGTCGAGCTCTGCGGCCACGTCCGAGATGTCGAGGAGCGTGCCACCCTCCTGAAACGTCACGTAGTTCTTCAAGTTCTTCACGATGAAGACGTCCGGTGCGGCACCGGCCGACAGGTCGGCGGTGAGCGCCGTGTCGTAGTCGTCGCCCGCGGGGTACTCCTTGAGCTCCACGGTGACGTCCGGGTTCGCCTCGTGATAGGCGTCCGCGAGCGTCTGGAACTCCGGCGTGGACGCGAAGTCCCAGCCGGCCAGGGTGATGGTGACAGGGCCTTCGGGGGCCTCGGGCTCGGACTCGGCGCCGCACCCGGTGAGGGCCAGCGACGCGACGGCTGCAACGCCGACCGCGCTCATGAGCTTGCGGTTCATTCCTACTCTCCTTCGAGTAATCCCGCTCCCACGACGCCTTGCTGGCGGTTGTCGGGAGCGGCGTGTGTGTTCAGGGCAGGGTTGCCGTGGTCTGTTCCCCGTCCGGCCAGGTCACGGCGGCCTGTCCGGCGGTGAGCTCGAGGCGCGGCTGCCCGATCCCCGGGGTCCCCGGGACGTCCCGCAGCGAAGCAGGGACGTCCTGGGGTGGGGTGGCGGGCGTGCGCGCCAGGTAGATGCCGACGGCTACCCACCCGTCCGGGACCGGCGCGTACCGCGACCAGCGGGTCACCGTCGGGCCGGCCAGCGGGGTGGCGTCGTCGGAGGTCGTCTCGCCGCACACCGGTGCGACGTCGCCCAGCAGGGGGACCACCGTGGAGACGAGTCCCGGGCCGGCGGCCCAGCCGCCGATCCGCAGCGCGGTGGCCTTGGTGGTCTCGGCCGTCTCGGACTGGGCGAGCGCCGAGACGCGCACCAGACGTACCTCCCAGGCGCCGCGGACGAGGGACACCGTGGTGATCCGGCCCGCACGGGTCGAGGTGCCCGGCCGGCCGGAGCCGTGGTCGGGGACGGTCGGGTCGGCCACTACCCAGTGGGCCTCGGCCGTCGAGGACAGCACGGCTGCGCTCGGGGTCCGCGAAGTAGAGCGCGTGTCCGCCCCATGCGGGGGTTCGTCGGTCCGGTCGGACAGGCGCTCTACTTCGCGGATCTCGGCCACCGGTCCGGCCTCGAACCCCGTGCGGTGCGTCGCCAGGCCTTCGGCGTCGAGCAGCACCACCGACTGGTCCAGGGGCGAGTCCCACGCCTCGGCGTCCAGCAGCGGCGAGGTCGCCGTCGAGTAGCCGAGCCGCGCGTAGAGGGGCGAGTCGCCGACGTCGGCCCCCGGTTCCGCGTGGTCGGTGCCGTGGTTGATCACGCGGACGATGCCGTCGTCGCGCGTGGCGCTGATCGCCCAGCCGGGCGCGGCGGCGATCGCGAGCACGTCGCCGGCATCCACGGGGAGCGGTTCGGGGGCGGCGGTCCACACCTCGTGGGTCGCCGGTAGCGCCAGGCCGAGCAGGCCCTTGCTCGCCCAGTAGGGCGACCCGGGGCCGCTGTACCGCTGCGCGATGGGGCGCCAGGGGCCGTGCCAGCCGAGGGTGAGCAGACCGTCCGGTCCCGGCACGTCGTGCTCGGCGAAGTGCCGCACGATCCGCGTCGCCGCCTCCCTGATCTGCCCGGGGCGGCCGACCCCGGCGAAGGCACCGGCCCAGAACGGCGCGGCGGCCGCGAAGCGGTAGGTGAGGCTGCGGCCCTGGATGAGCGGTCCGCCGTCCGACCCGACGAGGGCCAGCGCGTCGTCGAGGTAGCGGGCCAGGTGCTCGCGGTCGGCTGCCGACCGGGTCGTCAGGTCGTCGCCCGCGGCCGCCGCGACCTCGGCGGCGCCCGTCATCCGCTCCCACAGGGCCGGATACAGGTGCAGGGCCCAGCCCGCGTAGTGGTCGTAGCTCCGCTCGGGGCCGTCGGCGAACCAGCCGCCGGGACGGCGGAACCGGTCGTGCGCCGCGAGGTCGTGCACCATGTCGGCGGCGGAGAACGGGCCACCGACCGACCGCAGGAACGTCTCGACGACGATCCGGAACCAGACCCAGTTGTTGTCCGGGTAGTCGGGGTCGCCGACGACGGACGCGAGGTACTCGACGGTCCGTTCCTGCACGTCGGGCGACAGGCGGTCCCAGATCCAGGGCCGCGTCAGGTCGAGGATCAGGGCGAGCGAGGCTGCCTCGACCTTGGCCTGGCCGTGTTCCTCGGGCCGGGTCCAGCGCTCGGGATGCGCGGGGTCGGTACCCGCTGCCAGCCCTGCCGCGTACCGCTCGGCGAGGCCCGTCGGGTCAGCCCCGTTCTCGCCCGCGAGCCGGAAGCCGGCCAGCAGGAACGTGCGCGCGAAGCCCTCGAGGCCGTCGACGGCGGTGCCGTACCCGCCGGGCCTGCCGGGCAGCGTGATGAGCGACCCGCTCGGCGAGGCGTACGGGCGCACCCCGGCCAGGAGCCGGTCGGCGTAGGCCGCGAGCCACGCGCGGGCCTCAGGTCCGGTCTGCAGGACGGGGACGTGGCGGCTCATGCGACGAACTCCATGTCGGCGCGGGTCACGGCGCTCCGCGGGGAGTCACCCCGCGCATACCGCTCGAGCTCGTCGAGCGCGGCGGCGGTCATCCGCCGTGTCTCCGTCCCGAGCGACCCGGCGACGTGCGGCGTGATCATGACGTTGGGCAGGTCGTACAGCACCGACGATGCGGGCAGCGGCTCCGGCTCCGTGACGTCGAGCATCGCGTAGATGCGCCCCGTCGCGCACTCGCCCTCCAGCGCGGCGGTGTCCACGACGGCGCCGCGCGCGGTGTTGATCAGGGTGGCGCCATCCGGCATGAGCGCCAGCTCGCGCGCGCCGATCAGCTTGCGTGTCGAGGGCAGCTCGGGGACGTGCAGGGAGACGATGTCGGACGCGGCCAGCAGCTCGTCGAGCGGCACCAGCCGCGCACCTGCCTCGGCCACGGCGGCGGCGTCCGCGAACGGGTCCGCGACGAGGATCTCGCGCGTCTCGGGGCCGGAGCCCTGCACGGTCAGCCGCGCCACCACCTGGCGCCCGGTCCGGGAGAAGCCGACGATCCCGACCACGCGGTCCCGGTTGGACAGGACGTCGTGCTCGCCCAGGTAGGACCAGTCGTCGCGGCGGGTGCGGGCGATGTTCGCGAGGAACGGCGCCTTCTTGCCCGCCATGAAGATCGCGGCCACGGTGAACTCCGCGACCGGCAGCGCGTTCTCCGCGACGGCGTTGGTGACGAGGAGCCCGCGCTCCCACACGGCGTCGGACACGAGCGGCCGGACCGTGCCGGCGCAGTGCAGCACCGCGCGCAGGTTCGGCGCGAGGTCGAGGACCTCCGCGGTGATCCGGGGAGCACCCCACGAGGTGAGGAGCACCTCGACGTCCGCCAGCCGTTCCTTGGCCTCGGGCGTGTCGTAGGCGGTGACGCGTACGGGCTCGCCGAGCCGCGCGAGCTCGCGCAGCCGGGTTTCCTCCTCAGGACCGAACTGCATCTTCCGCGCTCGGTCGTCCATGACGAGCAGGACCTCAGGTCGCCGCACCACCGCTCTCCTCCCCATCGAGTTCGCGTTCGCCTGATCATCCAGCCGAACAGTTCCGATCAACTACGATCGAACGTGGCCCATTGAAGCCCACGCCACGCCGCCTTGGCAAGCCCCTGGCCCTCCGTAGAGAAATCCTCTACGATCATTTTCGATCACTGGAGGACAGCACATGACAGCAGCGCCGCTGCCTGCTCCCGACGTCGCCGACCGGAGCTTCTGGGCGTCCGACCGCGTCGTCGAGGCCCTCGCGCCCACGGAGGCGACGGCGGACGCCGAGCGCGGCACCCCCTGGCCGCAGACCCTCGCCTCGCAGTACGCCCGGTTCTTCCGCGACGGCGACCGCACGGTCTACGAGGCGAACGTCGCCGCCCGGCACGCCCGGCTCACGCGCGCCACGCTGGCGGCACTGCTCGACCCGCGCACGGACCGGGTCGACGAGGTCGTCGACGGAGTCCTGCTGCTGTGCGAGCAGTCGGCTTGGTGCTGGGCCGCCCACGACGACACGAACACCCGGTTCGGCCGGGTCACACCGACCGTCACTGAGCCGCACCTCGACCTCGGGGCGGGCGAGGTCGCCGCACAGCTCGCGTGGATCGACCACCTGCTCGGCCCGGTGCTCGACGAGCGTGCCCCCGGCGTGCGGTGGCGGATCCGGCAGGAGACCCAGACCCGGGTGCTGCGGCCCTTCACCGAGCGCCGCGACTGGTGGTGGCTCGGCGTCGACCACCCGATCATGAACTGGAGCCCGTGGATCCAGGGGAACGTGCTGGCCGCCAACCTCGCGCTGGAGGAGGACCCGGACCGGCGCCGGGCCGTCACCGCGCTCGTCGCGGAGGGGATCGCCGCCTACTGGGCGTCGCTACCCGCCGACGGCGGGGTGGACGAGGGCTACAGCTACTGGTGGCAGGGCGCCGCCCGCGCGCTGGAGGCGCAGGACCTGCTCCGGTTCGCCGGGATCGAGCCGGAGCCGGCGGCGCTGGACCGCATCCACGCGACCCTCGCCTTCCCGCACTCCATGCATCTCGGCGGCGACTGGTACGTCAACGTGGCGGACAGCGTCGCGCGCCCGCTCGCGACCTGGCCGTGGAACGTCGTGCACGCCTGGGCGCTGCGCGTGGGCGACGACGACGCCGCCCGGCACGCCGCCGCCCGTCGCGGGCTGCCGGGTGGCCTGTTCGACGAGCGCGCCTCCCTCCCCCGGGCGGTCCGCATGCTCTCCGACGCCGCGTGGGCCGAGGCGCCGACGGCCGCTCCGCCGCTGGTCGGACGGGCGCACTTCCCCTCCACGGGGATCGCCGTTGCCCGCTCGGCGCCCGGGTCCGCGCGGGGCCTCGCGGTCTCGGTCAAGGGCGGGCACAACGACGAGAACCACAACCACGTGGACGTGGGCTCGGTCATCGTGGCGCTCGACGGCGTACCCGTCGTGATCGACGCCGGCAAGCCCACGTACCGCGCTGGCACCTTCGGACCAGACCGGTACGACCTGTGGACGGTCCGGGGCGACTGGCACAACGTCCCCCGGATCCGTGGGGTGGAGCAGGCACCGGGCAAGCAGTTCGCCGCGCGCGGCTTCGAGGTGTCGGACGGCGGGGCGCCGAGCCACCGTTGGTCGAGCCTGTCGAGACCTGATGAGTCGCTTGCGGGGTCTCGACAAGCTCGACCAACGGTTGGGTCCCGCGTCTGGGAGGCCCGGCTGGATCTTGGTGGGGCCTATCCGGTGGACGGGCTCGAGCACTGGTGGCGTGCGGTCAGCCTGGACCCGGACGCCGAGACGGTGACCGTCGAGGACTCCTGGACGTTCTCGGATGAAGTGCCCGTGGCGTCCGCCGCCGGCTCGACGGCCTGGCACTGGCTCCTGGCCGGGGACGTCACGCTCACGCCCGGCCGGGCACAGGTCCGGTTCACCCCGGACGGCGGCCCGTCGACGGCACGCGTACTCTCCCTGACCTGGGATCCTGATGCCGTCGACGCCGAGCTGGACGTGCGCGAGCTGGATGACGTCGAGCTGTCGGCCGTCTGGGGCGAACGTCTGACCCGGTTGCGGCTGACCGCGCGTGCCGAGGCGCCGTCCGGCACGTTCCAGGTAACCATGAGACCCACCGGGTCCGTACCGCAGGAGGTTGCATGACTGAGGAAGCGCCGCTCCCCAGCGAGCGTCGGGCGCGCCTCATCGCGCGAGTGCGGGAGACCGGTTCGGCGCGCGTGAGCGACCTGTCGCGCGTGCTCGGCGTGACACCCGTGACCGTGCGACGCGACCTCGCCCTGCTCGTCGCGGACGGCACGCTGGAGAAGGTGCACGGCGGCGCCCGGATCCCGGCCCGCAGCGCGGGCCTCGGTGCTCGCACGGGGGCCAGCACGGGCATCCCCCAGCCCGATCCGGCATCCGGCGGTCGTGCCGACCAGCTGACCATCGGCATGGTCGTGCCCTCCATCGAGTACTACTGGCCCGAGGTGATCCGCGGCGCGCGGGACGCCGCACGCGGAGAGGTGCGGCTGATCCTGCGTGGCGCGTCCTACGAGGTCGACCAGGTGCGGCGCCAGGTGGCCGCGCTCGTCGGGGAGGACGGCGGACCGGGCGTGGACGGCCTCCTCGTGGCGCCGCCCGTCGACGGTCCCGAGGCGGCCGAGCTCGGCGAGTGGCTGGCCGGCCTGAACGTCCCGGTGGTGCTCATGGAACGGCGGCTGGCGACCGGCCCGTACCGCGAGCCGCTGGAGTCGGTGGCCACCGACCACGCGCTCGGCTCCGGCGTGGCGACGCGGCACATCGCGGAGAGCGGGCACCGACGGGTGGGACTGGTGACGTCGCGGACCAGCCCGACCTCGGCCGCCGTCCGGCGCGGTTTTCTCGCGGTGGCGGAGGAACTAGGCCTCGACGTGGTGCTCGACCTGGAGACCGTGCCGATGTTCGACGCCGACTGGGCCGACGAGGCCGCCTCCGTGCTGGACAGGTGCGCGGAGACCGGGGCGACGGCGCTCATCGTGCACTCCGACCGGGAGGCGATCTCGCTGGTCGAGCAGGCACAGGAGCGCGGCGTGCGGGTGCCCGCGGACCTCGCGGTGATCGCGTACGACGACGAGGTCGCCGGCCTGGCCGATCCGCCGCTCACCGCGGTGCGGCCGCCCAAGGCGGCGATCGGCGCCGGCGCGCTGGAGCTCCTGCTGCGGCGCCTCGCGGCCCGGGCGGATGCCGCGGCGTCGCCGGGCAGCGACGGCGGCGACGCGGTGACCGGGGCGGACCGGCCGGTGCACCGGATCGAGCTGAGCCCGCGCCTGATCGTGCGGGCCTCGAGCGCACCCCGCGAGTAGGCCGTTGAGTGCTGGGTATCTGCGCCGTAGGAGCGTCGCGGCGCACAAATACCCAGCACTCAACAGGCCGGGACAGGCCCCGCTCGCGCCGGACGGTCGAGGGCTGCACTGTCGTTCTACTTCGCTGTCGTTCTACTTCGCTGTCGTTCTACTTCGCCGGCTCGGTTTCCGGCGTCGGGTCGTAGCGTCGTAGGGGGCTGCTGGCGCGTACCACGTCGCGGAGGGCCGTCAGATCGCCGGAGACGACGCCGGCCGCGCGTGCCTGCACGAGCACGTTGCCGAGCGCCGTCGCCTCGACCGGTCCCGCGATCACGGGCAGCCCCGCCGCCTCGGCCGTGAGCCGGCACAGCAGCTCGTTCTGCGACCCGCCGCCGACCACGTGCACCGCGTCCACGACCACGCCTGCCAGGGCAGATGCCTCGGAGATCGCCCGCGCGGACGCGGCGGCGAGGCTGTCGAGGATCACGCGGACGAGGGCGGGCCGCGTTTCAGGCAGCTCGACGCCCAGGCGGGCGACCGCGTCCGACACCCGGCGGGGCATGTCGCCCGGCGCGAGGAACTCGTCACCGTCGACGTCGACGAGGCAGCGCCCTCCGGGCTCGGCCCCGGCCGCGGCGAGCAGGCCCGCCAGGTCGACGGGCGCGCCGTCCGCTGCCGACCAGTCCCGGACGCACTCGTCGAGCACCCACAGCCCCATGACGTTGCGCAGGTAGCGGACCGTGCCGTCGAGCCCGAGCTCGTTGGTGAAGTTCGCGGCGCGGCTCGCCTCGGTGAGCACGGGAGCCGGCAGCTCCAGCCCGACGAGCGACCACGTCCCCGACGAGATGTACGCCGCCGAGGCCCCGAGCGGAGCCGCCGCGACGGCGGAGGCCGTGTCGTGCGAGGCGACCGCGAGCACGGGCACCTCGCTCAGCCCCGTCGCCTCCCGCACCTCGGGCAGCAGGTGCCCGACGGCGGTGCCGGGCTCGACGAGCTCCGGCAGCCGGTCGCGGAGTCCGGCGAGGCCGGGGCGCGCCGCGGCGAGCCGGTCCAGGAGCTCGGCCGACCAGTCGCGCGAGCGGGCGTCGAGCAGGCCGGTGGTCGACACGTTGGTCACCTCCGCGACCCGGCGCCCGGTGAGCCAGTAGGCGATCAGATCGGGAATCAGCAGAAGCTGCTCGGCCCGCGCCCAGTCACCCGGCCCACCGCTGGTCGAGCTTGTCGAGACCCCCGCGACCAGCTGGAACTCCGTGGTGAACGGCAGATGCTGCAACCCGTTGACCGCGTAGTGGTCCGCGAACGAGATCTGCCGGTAGACCTCGTCGGCGACCCCGTCGGTGCGTGCGTCCCGGTAGCAGTGCGGGTCCGCCACCAGCTCGCCGGCGCCGTCGAGCAGCCCGTAGTCGACGGCCCACGAGTCGACGCCGATCCCACGGATCTCGACGCCCCGTTCGCGTGCGACGTCGCCCGCGGACCGCAGGCCGTCGAGGATCCCGCGCCATAACGCCCGCACGTCCCAGCGGAGCGCGTCGCGCTCGTCGGAGACGGGTCCGTTGGCGAACCGCCCGCACTCGACGAGCTCGACCCGCCGGCCGTCCACCACGCCGAGCATCACCCGGCCGCTGGTCGCGCCGAGGTCGATCGCGACGAAGCCGGAGGGCTCCGCGGCCGGTGGTTGCGGGGTCTCGACAGGCTCGACCAACGGGGCCGGCCGGCCTCGACAGGCTCGACCACCGTTGGTCGAGCCTGTCGAGACCCCGCAGGGCCACCGATCGACTCGCTCACCGCAGGAACGCCGCTGACACGCCCGCGTCGACGGGTACGTGCAGGCCTGTCGTGTGCGAGAAGTCCGAGGTGCACAGCGCGAAAACGGCGGACGCCACGTTCTCCGGCAGCACCTCGCGCTTGAGCAGGGTGCGCTGCGCGTAGAACTCGCCGAGCTTCTCCTCCGGCACCCCGTAGACCGCCGCCCGGTTGGCCCCCCAGCCGGACGCGAAGATGCCCGACCCACGCACCACGCCGTCCGGGTTCACGCCGTTCACACGGATGCCGTGCTCCCCCAGCTCGGCGGCGAGCAGCCGCACCTGGTGCGCCTGGTCGGCCTTGGTCGCGGAGTAGGCGATGTTGTTCGGTCCGGCGAACACGGAGTTCTTCGAGGAGATGTAGACGATGTCGCCGCCCAGCCCCTGGTCCACCAGCACCCGCGCCGCTTCACGTGAAACCAGGAACGAGCCCTTGGCCATGACGTTGTGCTGGAGGTCCCAGTCGGCCTCGGTGGTGTCGAACAGCGATCGCGACAGGGACAGGCCCGCGTTGTTGACCACGAGGTCGACACCGCCGAACGCCAGCACCGCCTCCCGGATCCCGGCCTGCACGGCGGCCTCGGACGACACGTCCATGGCGACACCGATCGCGACGTCCGCCGAGCCCAGCTCGGCCGCGGCGTCGGTCGCCTTGGCGAGGTCCAGGTCCGCGACGACCACGCACGCACCCTCGGCGGCGAGCCGTTGCGCGATCGCCTTGCCGATGCCCGACGCCGCCCCGGTCACCAGCGCGACCCGGGTCGCCAGCGGCTTCGGCGCGGGCATGCGCTGCAGCTTCGCCTCCTCGAGCGCCCAGTACTCGATGCGGAACTTCTCGTCCTCGGCGATGGGCGCGTACGTGGAGATGGTCTCCGCGCCGCGCATCACGTTGATCGCGTTGACGTAGAACTCTCCAGCGACCCGCGCCGTCTGCTTGTTGCGCCCGTACGAGAACATGCCGACGCCCGGCACCAGCACGATCGCCGGGTCGGCGCCGCGCATCGCGGGCGGCTCCTCACCGCGGGTCCGGGCCGCGGCGGCACCCCGCTCGTAGTACGCCGCGTAGTCCGCGCGGTACGCCTCGTGCGCGGCCCGGAGCGCGGTCACCGTCTCCTCCACGGTGGCCGACGTCGGGACGTCCACCACCAGCGGCTTCACCTTGGTGCGGAGGAAGTGGTCGGGGCACGACGTGCCGAGTTCCGCGAGCGGCAGCAGCCGCTCCCGCGCGAGGAAGTCCAGCACGACGTCGGAGTCGGTGAAGTGGCCGACCTGCGGCGCGTCCGCTGACGCGATGCCGCGGATCACCGGGGCGAGCGCAGCCGCCCGGGCGCGCCGCTCGGCGTCGGGCAGGGGCTCGTAGCCGGGGCGGACGGCGCCGAACGCGTGCGTACCGTCGGCCGCGAGGGCCGCCGTCCGCGCCTCGATGAACGCCTCGGTCCGCCGGATGATCCCGAGCGACCGCTCCTCCGCCTCGTCCGAGGTGTCGCCCCAGGCGGTGATGCCATGTCCGCCCAGGATGCAGCCGATGGCCTGCGGGTTCGCGGCCTTGATCGCCGCGATGTCGAGGCCGAGCTGGAAGCCGGGGCGGCGCCACGGCACCCACACCACATCGGAGCCGAAGATCTCGCGAGTGAGCGCCTCGCCGTCGGCCGCCGCGGCGACGGCGATCCCCGAGTCGGGATGGAGGTGGTCCACGTGGGCGGCGTCGACCAGGCCGTGCATGGCGGTGTCGATCGACGGCGCCGCGCCACCCTTGCCATGCAGGCAGTAGTCGAACGCGGCGACCATCTCGTCCTCGCGGTCCAGGCCCGGGTACACGTCGACGAGGGCGCGCATCCGGTCGAGCCGCAGCACGGCCAGGCCGTGGGGCTGGAGCGTGCCGAGGTCGCCGCCGGAGCCCTTGACCCACAGCAGCTCGACGGGCTCGCCCGTCACGGGGTCGGTCGCGGTCCCCTTCGCGGACGTGTTGCCGCCCGCGTAGTTGGTGTTGCGGGGGTCGGCGCCCAGCCGGTTCGAGCGGGCGACGAGCGAGGTGACCGTCGGGTTGCCTGTCACGTCGGCAGTCTTGTTCGTCATCGGGCTGCTGCTTCCGTCTCGGTGGGTTCTGCCTCGTCGGCGGAGCCTCGCGAGACCGAGGTCCCGGCAAGCTCGGCCGGCGGGGGCGTCACGTCGTGGTGGTGTGGTGCCTCGTGCGGCGTGCCGACGAGGCCGTCCGCGGTGAGCCAGGTCGCGATGCGCGCGAGGCTGCGCGCCGCACCGGCGGTGTCGGGCTCGTTGAGGTGGCCGTGATAGGTGCTGTCCTCACGGACGAGCAGCACGTCGACGCCGGCCGCGGCGAGCTCCGCGCAGTACGCCTCGCCCGAGGACCGCAGCGCGTCGTGGTCGGACGTGACGACGAACGTGGGCGGCAGCCCGCGCAGGTCCTGCCCTCCAGGGTGGGCGTACGGGGAGATGGGGACGTCGCTGCCGCCCAGGTAGTTGGCGCCCATCGCCCGCATGGCCTCGGGCGGGAAGTCCCGGTCGGGCGGGAGCGCGGCGATCTTCTCGGCCAGCTCGGGGCTCGGCGCGGGGAGCTCGTAGTGGGCCACGGGGTAGGCCAGCACGATCGACCGCGGCTGCGGACCGCCCGCGTCGCGCAGGCGCAACGACGCACCGGCCGCCAGGTTGCCGCCGGCGCTCGCCCCGCCCAGCGACCACTGTTCTGACCCGACGCCGAGACCGGCGTCCCGCGCCCAGCCGTAGGCGAACGTGACCTCCTCGGACGCGACGGGGAACCGCACCCCTTCAGGTGCCGCGGAACCGGCCGGGTCCCGGTAGTCGAGATCCGGCGCGAGCTGGTAGTCGACGCTCACGACCACCACGCCGACGTCGGCGAGCCGCCGCGCCACCCAGTCCGCCTCGGGCATGTCGAGGTCGCCGTACATGAACGCGCCACCGTGAGCCCACACCAGGCCGGCCACCCGGTCGGCGCCCGCCGCCGGCTCGTAGACCCGCACCCGCAGGTCGCCGTGGGGACCATCGAGCAGGCGGTCCCCGACCGTGCCGCTCACGCGCCCCATCCGGCCTGGGCGCCCCCGACCCGCTCGGCGGCGATCTTCTCGGCGTACCCGGACGCCTTGAAGGCGGCGGTCGGGTTCGGGTCGAGGCCCATCTCCTCGCGCACCTCGGCGACGAGCGGGCGGACGTCGGTGTCGTACGCGTCCATGAGGACGGCGTGCGCGCCGAGCACGTCACCCGAGAGCTGGGCGGCGGTGAGCGCCTCGACGTCGACCAGCAGCGCCTTCGCCGTCGCCTCCTGGACGTTCATGACCGAGCGGATCTGGGCCGGGATCTTCGGCTCGATGTTGTGGCACTGGTCGAGCATGAAGTTGACGCCGCTGTCCGGCGCGTGGGCGCCGGCAGAGACGATCTCGTGCATGATCCGGAACAGCTGGAACGGGTCGGCGGCGCCGACCATGAGGTCGTCGTCGGCGTAGAAGCGGCTGTTGAAGTCGAAGGCGCCGAGGCGTCCCTGACGCAGGAGCTGCGCCACGATGAACTCGATGTTGGTGCCCGGCGCGTGGTGGCCGGTGTCGAGCACCACCTTCGCCCGGTCGCCCAGGGCCATGACGTGCAGCAGGGACGTGCCCCAGTCCGGGACGTCCGTGATGTAGAAGGCGGGCTCGAAGAACTTGTACTCGAGCACCATGTGCTGGTCCTCGTCGAGCGCACCGTAGATCTCGGCCAGCGACTCGGCGATGCGGTCCTGCCGGGCCCGGATCGAGTCCTGGCCCGGGTAGTTGAGGCCGTCGGAGAGCCAGACCTTGAGGTCCTTGGAGCCCGTCGCCCGCATGACGTCGATGCACTGCTTGTGGTGGTCCACCGCCTTGGCCCGCACCCGGGGGTCGGGGTGGGCGAGCGAGCCCAGCATGAAGTCGTCGTCCTGGAAGACGTTCGAGTTGATCATGCCGATCCGCACGCCCAGGTCCTCGGCGTGCCGGGCGAGCGCCCCGAAGTCGTCGACGAGGTCCCAGGGGATGTGCAGGCTGACCCGCGGGGCGACGCCGGTGTACCGGTGCACCTGTGCGGCGTCGGCCAGCTTCTCGAACGGGTCGCGCGGCACACCCGCCTGGCCGAAGACCTTGAACCTCGTCCCCGAGTTGCCGAACGCCCACGACGGCAGCTCGATCGTCTGCTGCCGGAGCGCGGACCTGGCCGCCTCGGTTCGTGTGGATGCCGCCATGGCGTCCTTCCTCTCCGCGCACTTCCTCGTGCACCATCTTGAACGATCGTCTTGAAACGATTCACTGGAGCCTATGCGGCGCGTGCTGCCCCGGTCAACCCCGTCGTGCCGAGCGGACGACGGCGGCGTCGCCCAGCCCAGTGATCCGGCCCAGAACCGGCAGGCGGTCTGGGCCGAATCACTGGGTAGACCACTCAGAACTCGAAGTCCGCGATGTTGCTCTCGTCGAACACGTACGGCTCGCCGAGCAGCACCTCGCCGTCCGCCCCGACGGTGAACTCGCCCAGGCGCCCCGCGGTGAAGGTCTCGCCCTCCTCGCCCGTGATGTCCCCCGCCACGAGGGCGGCGGCGGCCTGCGTCGCCAGGTAGCCCAGGTCGTTCGGGTTCCACAGCGCGAACGCCTCGACGGTGCCGTCCTCGACGTACTCGCGCATCCCGCTCGGCGTGCCGAGGCCGGTGACGGCCACCTTGCCCTTGTACTCCGACGTCGACACGTAGCGGGCGGCCGCGGCGATGCCGACGGTCGTGGGCGAGACGATGCCCTTGAGGTCCGGGTGCGACTGCAGCAGCGCGGCGGTCTTGTCGAACGACGTCTGGTCGTCGTCGTCGCCGTAGACGGTCTCGACCAGCTCGATGTCCGGGTAGTCGGAGGCCAGCTTCTCCTCCATGAGCGCGATCCAGGCGTTCTGGTTGGTCGCGTTGGCCGACGCCGACAGGATCGCGATCTCGCCCTCGCCGCCGATCTGGTCCGCGATCAGCTCGAGCTGCTTGTCGGCGATGCCCTCGGGCGATGCCTGGTTGATGAACAGGTCCCGGAACTGCGGCTCGGTGTCCGAGTCGAAGGTGACCACCTTGGTGCCCGCCGAGCGCGCCTCCTCCAGCGCGTCGCCGATCGCCGTCGGGTCGTTGGCCGACACCACCAGGGCGCTGACCCCCTGCTGGGCCGCGGTGTTGATGAACGGCACCTGGGCGTCGGGCGAGGCGGCGTCCGGCCCGACCTCCTCGACCGTGGCGCCGACCTCCTCCGCCGCCTCCTGCGCGCCCGCCGTCGACGCCTCGAAGTACGGGTTGCCCAGGTTCTTGGGCAGCATCGTGATGCTCACGTCGCCGTCACCACCGCCGCCTCCGCCCTCCTCGCCCGAACCGCACGCCGTCAGGGCCAGCGCCAGCACGGCGGCCGTACCGGCCGCGAGCACAGATGTGAACTTCATCGTCCGTCTCCCTACGTTCGTTGCCCGACGGCGGAGCCGCCATCGGGGTCCCCGTGAGCCCCCGCAGCGAAGCGAGGAGGCTCATGGGGTGTGGCGGCGCTCCGCCGCCGGACTCTCAGGCCGCCCGCGATGCGCGGGGCGACCACGGAAACAACCAGCGCCGTGCCGATCACTATGTTGATGACGTTGACCGTCACGCCCTCCAGCCGCAGCGCGCTGCCGAGCACCCCGATGAGCAGGACGCCCGCCACCACCCCGTGGATCGCGCCGCGCCCGCCGAAGATCGACACCCCGCCGAGCAGCACGGCGGCGACCACCTGCAGCTCCATACCCGTCGCGTTGTCGCCGCGCGCGCTGCCGTAGCGCAGCGTGTAGTAGACGCCCGCGAGCGCCGACACCGCCCCGGACAGCACGAACAGGATCAGCAGGGTCCGCTTGACGTCGACGCCGGAGAACCGGGCGGCCTCGCTGCTGCGGCCGATGTCCAGCACGTTCCGCCCGAACGGTGTCGCGTGCAGCAGCACCGCGAAGATCGCGATGACGAGGAGCAGCCCGAGGGTGATGACCGGGTAGGGCGACTCCCCCAGCTTCGCCGTGGCGCCGTCGGTCCAGGAGTCGGGGAAGCCGGTGACCGCCGTCGTGCCGAGCAGGCCGACGGCCAGGCCGCGGTAGAGGGCGAGCGAGCCGATGGTGACGGCCAGCGACGGCAGGCCCGCGTACGCGACCAGTGCGCCGTTGATCGCACCGCACACCGCGCCGAGCAGCACCGAGATCAGCAGCGCGGCCCAGAGGCCGAGCCCTGCCTGGTAGAGCAGCCCGAACGTCACGCTGGACAGGCCGACCACCGAGGCGACCGACAGGTCGATCTCCCCCGTGGCGATGATGAGCGTCATCGGAAGGGCGATGAGCAGCACGGGGACCAGGTCGAGCACCAGGTAGGTGATGGTGAGCGGGCCGTCGAAGCCCTGCACCACCGCGGACGCGACGATCCAGGCCACCACCAGGATCGCGATGGTGAGCATCTCGCGGGTGAGCAGCGCACGCTGCAGCCACGGGCGGGCGTGGGTTCTCATGCGGTCGCCTCCTCGCTGTCGCCAGGGCGACCGTCCGTACGGCCGCCCTGGCGACCGTCCATACGCTCGCCCTGGCGACCGTCCGTACGGCCGTTCGGGCCGGTATCTCGCTCGGCGGCCAGGCGGCGCGAGCGGCGGCCGGCGAGCACCCGGTCCAGGGCGATCGCGCCGATGATGAGCGCGCCCACCACCGCGCGCTGCCAGAAGTCGGGGATGCCCACGACGGGCAGGGCCCGGTTGATGGTGAGCAGCAGCATCGCGCCGAGGGCGGCGCCCGCGACGGTGCCGCTGCCGCCGAAGATCGCCACGCCGCCCACGACGACGGCGCCGACCACCTGCAGCTCCATACCGGTCCCGGCACCGGAAGACACGGTCCCGTAGCGGGCGGCGAACATCACGCCGGCCAGCCCGGCGAGCGCCCCGTTCAGCGCGAACGCCCACAGCAGCCGGCGTCGGACGGGCAGGCCCTGGAGGGCCGCTGCGTCGGGGTCGGAGCCGATGGCGTACAGCTGCCGCCCGCCGCGCGACGTGTACAGGTAGTAGCCCACGGCGACCAGCACGAGCGCGGCGACGATCGTGAGCACCGGCACGCCCAGCACCTGCCGCGTGCCGAGGCCGAGGAAGGCGCGCGGCATGTCGCCGGCGTCGATCCGGTCGCTGCCTGCCCAGGTCAGGGTCACGCCGCGGTAGACGTACAGCGTGCCGAGCGTGATGACGAGGGCGGGCACGCGGGCGAACGCGACGATCGAGCCGTTGACCAGGCCGAGCAGCGCCCCGACCGCGATCGCGACGAGCGTGACCACGACGACGGGCAGGTCCGGTGCCTCCATGAACATCCGGCCGGTCAGGTACGCCGTGAGGCCCAGCACCGACCCGACGGAGAGGTCCACGTTCCGCGTGATGACGACGACCGCCTGGCCCACCGCGAGCACCATGAGGATCGCGGGCGTGAGCAGCAGGTCCCGCCAGCCGCCCGCGCTGAGCAGGAACCCGGGCTGGATCGCGGTGGTCACGCCGATCACCACCAGGAGGGCGAGGGCGATGCCCGCCTCGCGTCGGCGCAGGACGTTCCTCATGCCGCCCCCTCGGTCTCGGAGCCACTGGTCTCGAAGCCGCTGGTCTCAGAGCCGCTCTGGGAGGCGCCCGGCGTCGCCGCGCGCATCACCGCCTCGGGCGTGGCCTCCGCTCGGCCGAGCTCGGCGGCGATGCGTCCCTCGCGCACCACGAGCACACGGTCGGCCATACCCAGTACCTCCGGCAGCTCGGACGAGATCATCAGGACGGCCAGCCCCTCGGCGGCCAGGGTGGACAGCAGCCGGTGGACCTCGGCCTTGGTACCGACGTCGATCCCGCGGGTGGGCTCGTCGACGATGAGCACCTTGGGCCCGGTGGCCAGCCACTTCGCCAGGACCACCTTCTGCTGGTTACCGCCGCTCATCGTGGTGGCGAGCGCGTCCAGCGCCCCGGCCTTCACCTCGAGCCGGCCGGACCAGTCGCGCGCGAGCCGCGCCTCGGCGTCGGGCAGCAGGATGCCGAGGCGGGCCAGGCGCCGTCGCATGACGGAGGACACGTTGCGCCCGACCGACGACTCGGTGACCAGGCCCTGCAGGCGCCGGTCCTCGGGGACCAGGGCGAGGCCCGCGGCGATGGCCGCCGCCGGGTCGCCCGGCCGCAGGGGCCGTCCGCCCACGGTGACCCGGCCGGCGTCGTACCGGTCGACGCCGAACACCGCGCGGGCGATCTCGCTGCGCCCGGCCCCGACGAGGCCCGCCAGGCCGACGATCTCGCCCGCCCGCACCTCGAAGGACACGTCGTGGAAGGTGCCCGTCGACTCCAGGCCCTCGACCCGCAGCACCACCTCGCCGGCCGTGCTCGGCACCTTCGGGTAGAGCTCGGCCACGTCGCGGCCCACCATGCGGCGCACGAGCTCGTCGGGCGTGACGTCGGCGACGGCGTCCGTGGAGACGTGCTCGCCGTCGCGCATGACGGTCACGGTGTCGCAGAGGTCGGCCACCTCGTCGAGGCGGTGCGAGATGAAGACGACGGCGCGGCCGGCGTCACGCAGCCCGCGGGCGACCGCGAACAGCCGGCGCACCTCGACCGCGCTCAGCGCCGCCGTCGGCTCGTCCATGACGAGGAGGCGGGCGTCCAGGGAGATCGCCTTGGCGATCTCGACGATCTGCTGGTCCGCGATGGAGAGCCCCTCGGCGGGACGGTCGGGGTCCAGGTCGACGCCGAGGTCCCGGAACAGGTCCCGGGCGCCCTCGCGCATCGCGCGCCGGTCGATCCGGCGGAACCGGCCGAGCGGCTCGCGGCCCAGGAAGATGTTCTCCGTGACGGTCAGGTCGGGAAAGCTCGCGGGCTCCTGATGGATGACGGCGACGCCGGCGGCCTTGGCCTCGGCGGGACCGGCGAAGTCGACGGGCTCGCCGTCGAGCTCGACGGTGCCCGAGTCCCGGCGGTGCACCCCGCCCACGATCTTGACCAGCGTGGACTTGCCCGCGCCGTTCTCTCCGACGAGGGCGTGGATGCTGCCCGGCTGGACCACCAGGGTCCCGGAGCGGAGCGCTGCCACCGGCCCGAAGGACTTGGCGACCCCCTCGAGGCGCAGCGTCGGTGCGGCGTTCGGCATATCTCTCCGTCGAGGTGTGCGGGCGGTCGACGATGACCGCAGGTTTCCTGCCGAACCGTTGAATCGTTCAAACAGGTACTCGGAAGATAGACCCGCGAGGTCAGAGCGTCAAGAAGTTCCGGCGCGTCCGTTGCCGTGCGCTTTCACTTACGGAACTCTTGACCGACCAGGGGCGATCGCTGCCCACAGCACTTGGAGGCGGCCCGAGGTTGCACCGCCTCAGACGGAGGTGACCGGAATGACCCAGCCAACTGCCGAGGAGCACGCGCCCCCCGGCGAGGAGCCCACAGAGCTCAAGCGCGTCATGGGGCCGAAGCTCCTCCTGCTCTTCATCGTCGGCGACATCCTCGGCACCGGTGTCTACGCCCTCACCGGACAGGTCGCGGCGGAGGTCGGCGGCGCGGCATGGGCGCCGTTCATCGTCGCGTTCCTCATCGCCCTCATCACCGCGTTCTCGTACCTGGAGCTGGTGACCAAGTACCCGCAGGCGGCCGGTGCGGCCCTCTACACGCACAAGGCGTTCGGGGTCCACTTCCTCACGTTCATCGTGTGCTTCACGGTGATGTGCTCGGGCATCACCTCGGCGTCCACCGCCGCCCGGGCCGTGGGCTCCAACCTGCTCGCTGGCTTCGGCATCGAGGCATCCAGCACGTGGACCGTGGTCGCCGTCGCCCTCGTCTTCATGGCGCTGGTCGCCGCAGTGAACCTGCGCGGTGTCGGCGAGTCCGTGAAGGCCAACATCGTGCTCACGCTCGTCGAGCTCTCCGGCCTGCTGTTCATCATCCTCGTCGGGGTCTTCGCGGCGTTCGGCGGGAAGGCCGACTTCAGCCGGGTCATGGTGTTCGAGAGCCCCGGCGACAAGAGCGCCTTCCTGGCCGTGACCGCCGCGACGGCACTCGCGTTCTTCGCCATGGTCGGGTTCGAGGACGCGGTCAACATGGCCGAGGAGACGCACGACCCGGTGAAGAACTTCCCGCGGATGATGATCGCCGGCATCGGCATCACCGGCGTCATCTACGTGCTGGTCGCGATCTTCACCGTGGCGATCGTTCCCGTGGGCGAGCTCGGTGCGAGCGACACACCGCTCACGCTGGTCGTCGAGCGGGCCCTGCCCGGCTTCCCCATCGGTTCCATCTTCCCGTTCATCACGATCTTCGCCGTGGCGAACTCGGCGCTGATCAACATGCTGATGGCGTCGCGCCTCCTGTACGGCATGGCCAAGCAGAGGGTGCTACCGCCGTTCCTCGGGCGGGTCTCCCCGCGGCGGCAGACGCCCACCGCGGCGATCGTGTTCACCACCGTCATCGCACTCGGGCTCATCGTGCTCGTGACGCTGCAGGAGGAGAACGGCGTCATCGCAGCGCTCGGCGGCACGACGTCGCTCCTGCTGCTCGCGGTGTTCACCATCGTCAACGTCGCGGTGCTCAAGCTGCGGAGCAACATCGTGGACCGGAAGCACTTCGTGGCCCCGACCATCCTGCCGATCCTCGGGGCGCTGCTCTGCGCGTTCTTCGTCGGGCCCTGGACGGGACGCGATCCGCTCCAGTACCAGATCGCGGGCTGGCTGCTGCTGATCGGCGTCGTCCTGTGGTTCGTCACCTGGGCGTTCAACCGTCCTGAGTCCACGCGGATCACCGACCCCGACGCGCTCAGCGAGCGCGAGGGCGGCACCAACTAGGCCGACTGTGTTGCCGAAGTAGAGCGCCTGTCCGCCCGACGCGGGATACCCGGCACCGGGCGGACAGGCGCTCTACTTCGCCGACCACCCGTCCGCGAAGTAGAGCGCCTGTCCGGACATACGCTCTACTTCGCCGAATCGAGCGCCGCCAGCTGGCCCTCCAGGTAGAAGACCTCGTCCAGCAGCACGAAACCGTCGTCGGGGTTGCCGTCGGAGACGAAGAACTCAGTCATCGCCGCCTGCCAGCGCGCGTTGACCTCGGTCGCGGCCATGCCGCGCTGCGCGGCCTCGTAGTCGTCGGTCTCCAGGAACCCGACGAGCAGACCGTCGTCCCGCAGGAACAGGTGGTAGTCGCGCCAGCCCGTGTCCCGGAGCGCCTCCAGCATCTCGGGCCAGACGGCGGCGTGTGCCGCCCGGTACTCCGGGATACGGTCTGCTCGCACGCGGGACGTGAAACAGACGCGTGCACCAGCGGTGTTGCTCGACATGTCCGGTCCTCCGGTTCCTCGTGAAACGGTTCATAATGTAGCCCGAAGCAAGGAGGCTCTCCATGACCCAGCAGGCCGCTCACCGCCGAGCATCCATCGCCGACGTCGCCCGTGCCGCCGGGGTCTCCGTCGGCACGGTCTCGAACGTCCTCAACCGGCCCGAACGCGTGCTGCCCGGCACCCGCGAACGGGTCGAGGCCGCGATCGAGGAGCTGAGCTTCGTCCGCAACGGGTCCGCCCGGCAGCTCCGGGCCGGAACCATCACGACCATCGGCGCGATCGTCCTGGACATCGCCAACCCGTTCTTCACCGACGTCGCGCGAGGCATCGAGGAGCGCCTGGACCGCGACGACTTCACGCTCATGGTGGCGTCGTCCGACGACGACCCCGAACGCGAGCAGCGCTACCTCCGCCTGTTCGAGGAGCACGGCGTGCAGGGCGTCATGGTCGTACCCGCGACCGACGACATCGAGCACCTGCTCGCGATCCGCCGCCGTGGCACCGGCGTCGTGCTGCTGGACCGTCCGTCATCGGACCCGAGCATCTCGTCCGTGGCCGTCGACGACGTCCGCGGGGGCGAGCTCGCGGCGCGCCACCTCCTGGACGAGGGCCACACCCGGATCGTCTTCCTCAACGGGCCGCACACGATCCGGCAGTGCGCCGACCGGCACGAAGGCGTGGTCAAGGAGCTCGCCGCCGCGGGGCTCGACCCGGCGTCCGCGCTCCAGGAGATCACCGTGTCCAGCCTCAACGCCGAGGGTGGCGAGGCCGCGATCCGCGGGCTCCTGGAGTCGGGCGAGCGGCCCACCGCCGTCTTCTGCGTGAACGACCTGGTCGCGCTGGGCGTTCTGCGCACGCTTCGCACGGAGAACATCGCGGTCCCCGCCGACATGGCGGTGGTGGGGTACGACGACGTCGCGTTCGCCGCCGAGCTGTCCACACCGCTCACCTCGATCCGCCAGCCGACGCACGAGCTCGGAGCCCGCGCCGCGGACCTCCTGCTCAGCGGCCCCGACGCGGAGGCAGAGCACGTGATGTTCCAGCCCACGCTGGTGGTGCGGGGCTCCAGCTCCGCGTCGGCGAGGTAGTCCCCGGCGTCAGTTCCGCCGGTCCGACGAGCGGACCTTGACCGGGACCGGGCGCCTGCCCCGGGACGCCAGGAACGCCGCGGGTCCGAGGACCGGCACGAGGATGATGACGAGCAGCGTCAGGACGGCCTCCCAGGCCTGCTCCCAGCCTGTCCTGAACCAGACGACGAGCGCCGCGAGGGTCAGCCCGACGGCCACCAGCGCGCATGCTGACCAGATCAGGTCGTACATCGGTCCCAGGAACATGGTCGTCCAATCGGGTCGGGGCACGTCGTAGCGACCGACGCTACTCCACGGCTTCTCGGCCTGTCACTCGAATCGGGCGGGGCACCCCGGATGGTCACCAGGTCTCGACAAGCTCGACCAACGAGGTGGCCGGGTCTCGACAGGCTCGACCAGCGGGTGTGGTCGAGCCTGTCGAGAGGTCAGCCGCGGCCCGGGATCGGGACGGTGGACCAGTCGGTGTCCGAGGCCAGGTAGAAGCCCGGGTACGACGGCTGGTTGTACGTCGTCTGCTGCCGCGCCACCTCGGCGCGGTACTGCCGGTCCTGCATGAGCGTGTACATGGCGATGTCCGTCGGCTCGGTGGTCGTGAACAGCCGCAGTGCGCTGGAGTCGGTGGTCCGCACCAGCACCTCTTCACGCCAGTCGCCGAGCATGTCGGCCACGAGGGACGGCGTGCCCTTGGTGCCGTTGTTCGTCAGCGTCCCGTCCAGGCTCTTCACGACACCGCGCGACCAGTCGGTGATCGTCGGCGTCTGCGCCTCCGCGCCCCCGATGATCTGCGTGGTCCCGTCCCCGGCCCAGCGCACCGACTGGTTGGTGCCCATGGTCGTCGTCGAGAGCTGCGCGCCCGTGGCGCTCAGCGTGCCCGACCCGAGGGTGCCGTCCGGCATGGACGCCCAGACCTCGACGCCCGGCACGTCCGAGCGCACGTCGCCGATCATCGCCCGGCCCGTGTCCCGGCCGGAGTACTGCCCGAACAGGACCTCGCCGGTCGCGGCGTCGCGCATCGCGGAGCCGTACGGCGCCCACGTACCGCCCTCGTGCGCGGTCCAGATCTCGAGCCCGGGCCGTGCCGGGTCGATGTCGGTCACGTGCATGGCGTCACCGTGGCCCAGCCCGGCGCGCGCCCCGGGGTTCGCGGAACCCTCGGGCAGTGTGTCGAACGACGAGTAGAGCAGCGACCCGTCGTCGTCGAGCGTCGCCGAACCGTAGACGATCTCCTGCCTGCCGTCGGCGTCGACGTCGGCCGCGGACAGGGAGTGGAAGCCCTGCGTCGTGATGCTGCCCCACTCCGGCGAGCTGCCCGGCACCCCGTGCGGGCTGTCGTTGAACGGGTTGCTCATCGGCGTCCATCCCGAGTCAGCGAGCCAGCGCTTGGTCAGGTGCCTGCCGTTCCAGTCGTACGCGGCGATCGTGGAGCGCGTGTAGTAGCCGCGCGCGAAGATCGCGCTGGGCCGGCCCTCGGACAGGTAGGCCACACCCGACAGGAACCGGTCGACCCGGTTCCCGGGCTCGATGCGGGCCATCGCGTAGTCACCCCAGCGCAGCCCGTCGTCGGTGCGCCCCGGCTCGTAGTCGACGGTCTCCAGGGGCTTGCCGCTGCGGCCGTCGAAGACGGTCAGGTACTCCGGCCCGCTCACCACGAAACCCTCGAACTTGCGCAGCTGGTTCCGCGTCGAGCGCGCGGGCGCGTAGACGTCGATGAAGTGGTCGGCCGCGGCGCGCGCGTCGGCGTCGGACAGCGGGTAGGACCACCGAGTGCCGATGCCCCACGCCTCCTCCAGCGTGGCCGGCCAGTCTCCACCGGTCACCTCCGGCCGCGCCGACCAGCCGCGGAACGTCTCCACCAGGTGCTCGTAGTAGTCGCCGGCCGACATCCGGTAGTCGTCGGCATGGGTCACGCCGTCCGCCCGGTCGTCCCGGGGGATCCCGACGTAGCGCTGCCCGGCCGGCTCCCCGTCGTCGTACGTGGTCACGTGCGTGCCGGGGGCGGTCTTGACCATCAGCTCGGCGCGGCCGTCACCGTCGAAGTCGTAGACGGGGAACTGCGTGTAGTGCGCGCCCGCGCGGATGTTGACGCCCAGGTCGATGCGCCAGAGCTGCGTGCCGTCGAGCTCGTAGGCGTCGAGGTAGACGTTGCCCGTGTAGCCCACCTGGGACACGTCCTTGGAGTTGGACGGGTCCCACTTCACGACGATCTCGTACTCGTCGTCGCCGTCGAGGTCCGCGACCGACGCGTCGTTCGCGCGGTACGTGTACGCCTCGCCGGCGGGCGTGACGCCGTCGGCCGGCTTGTTCAGGGGGATGTCGAGGTGCCCGTCGCCCCACACGGTGGCCGACGCCGACCGGCCCGCGTTCGGCCCGCTCAGCGGCACCACCCGGTACCTGGAGCCGGCGGTGCCCGCCGGGTCGACGTAGTTGGTCGAGCCCGACACCCTCGCGACGCGCCTGCCGTCGCGGTACACCGCGAAGTCCGGGCTCTTGAGCCCCACCTCGGTATGACCGGTGACCTCGGGCGCGAGCAGCCGCCAGCTCAGGAAGACCCCCTCGCTGGTGGACGCCGCGACCAGGCCACGTTCGAGCCGCTCGGTGCCCGACGTCGGCCGGTCGCCCTCGGCGGTCCGGGCGGTCTGGGCGGCGGGGCCGGCCTGGGCGGACGCCGCGACGCCCACCCCGCTCAGCCCGAGGCAGAGTGCCGCCGCCAGGACAGCCCTGGTCTGGATTCGTCTCGCGATCATGTTCGAATTCCTCTCTGAATTCTCGATCTCACGGATGTCCGCCCCGATCACACGATCACGCACGGGATCTCGCCGGATTCCGTGCCTGATCGTGTGCTGGAGGCGGACCTTCGGACCCACCAACCCCGGGCTAGAGCCTGTTCATGCGTCGCGTCTCGACGGCGACCGCCGCCAGGCTCAGCAGGCCGCCCGTCACCAGGACGAGCGGCGTCAGCATCCAGACGAGCACCACGCACATCACCAGCGCCGCGAGCACCAGGGCAGACCCGGACAGGTCGTCCCGGGCACGCGCGGCCCCCCGGGACACCAGCACCCACGCGCCACCGGGGCCCGAGACGAGCCCGGGCGCCGTGGCGGGTGAGCCCGGCGCCGGCTCGTCGTCGGACCAGGCGGCCGCGGCGCGCACCAGCACCACCGCCGCGCACGCGGCGACCCCCCACGTCACCCAGCGGACGACGGACGACCCGGGCAGCGCACCCGACGCCGTCAGCCCGGTGTTCACCACTACCGCACCCGCGGCGAGCGGCAGGAGCGCGCCCAGCACCCAGAGGCCGCGCGCGGCGGCCAGCCAGTCCCGCGCGAACGTCCGGACCGACGCGTCGTACCCGCCGAGGTGACGGCGCAGGTGCGCGGACCCGGCCGCGAGCGCCGCCGGGAGCGTCACGACCGGGAGGCTGCCGACCAGCACGAGCAGCCCGGTCAGCAGCGTCTCCCCGAGCAGCGCGAACCGGCTCTCACCGGCCACGCGCTGCCCGCCGGCCGGCTGCCCGCCGGCCTCGTCCTCTCGTCCGTCGGCGTCCACGCCGCTCAGCCCTTGAGGCCCTGCGTCGCGACCCCGTCGACGAGGTACCGCTGGAACAGCACGAAGAACAGCAGCACCGGCAGGAGCGCAAGCACGGCCATGGCCATCTGCGCGCCGTAGTCGGAGACCGACGTCTGGTCCACGTACATCCGCAGCGCGATGGGCAGCGGGTACGTGTCGGGCTGCTTGAGGTAGAGCAGCGGCCCGAGGAAGTCGTTCCACGACCAGATGAAGGCGAAGATCGAGCTGGTGATCACCGCCGGCCGCATGAGCGGCAGCAGCACGAGCCGGAAGATCCCCCAGTGCCCGCACCCGTCGATGCGCGCCGCCTCGTCGAGCTCGCGGGGCAGCCCGCGCAGGAACTGCACCATGAGGAACACGAAGAACGCCTCGGTGGCCAGGAACTTGGGCGCCAGCAGCGGCAGGAACGTGTTCACCATGCCCATGGAGTTGAACAGGATGTACTGCGGGATGATCACCACGTGGAACGGCAGCAGCATCGTGCCGATCATGATCGCGAAGTACACCCCGCGCCCCGGGAAGCTGATCCGGGCGAACGCGTACGCCGAGACGGCCGACGACAGGACCACGCCGACCACCGAGCCGACCGCGAGGATCAGCGAGTTGAGGACGAAGGTCCAGAACGAGATCCCGCCGATCCCGCTGAGCGCCGAGACGTAGTTGTCGAGCGTCCACGTCTCCGGCCACAGGTTCACGTTGCCGACGATGTCGCCGTTCGGCTTGAACGTGCTCATCAGCATCCACACGCCGGGGTACAGGATCACCACGGCGATCGCGAGCACGACCACGTGGAACGCCACGGAGCCGGTGCGCCGCCGCCGGCGTGCCCTGCTCGACGACGAGTGGTCCCGGTCCGCGCGCAGGGCGGTTACCGCGTCCGGCGCGGTCGGGTTCGGGTAGCTGGTCGCGGTCATCGCACGTCTCCCGTGTAGTGGACCCACGCACGCGAGGTGCGGAACAGGACGGCGGTGATGATCCCGACGACGAGCACGAGCACCCAGGCCATCGCCGAGGCGTACCCCATCCGGAACTCCGTGAAGCCCTTGATGTAGAGGTAGAACGTGTAGAACAGCGTCGAGTCGGCGGGGCCGCCGGTGCCGCCGGAGATGATGAAGGCCGAGCTGAACACCTGGAACGCGCCGATCGTCTCGAGCAGCAGGTTGAAGAACAGCACCGGGGACAGCAGGGGGATCGTCACCGAGACGAACCGGCGGACCGGTCCCGCGCCGTCGACCTCCGCCGCCTCGAGCAGCTCGGCCGGGATCTGCTTGAGCCCCGCCAGGAAGATCACCATGGGGGCGCCGAACTGCCACACCGCCAGCAGGATCATCATCGGCATGGTCATGTTCGGGTCGCCCACCCAGCCACCGCTGGGCAGCCCGAAGAACTGCTGGACCTGGTCGGCGATGCCGTCGTCGATGAACATCGCACGCCAGACGATCGCCACGGAGACGCTGGCCCCGATGAGCGACGGCGCGTAGAACATCGAGCGGTACGCGCCCTGGCCACGGCGCTTGGCGTTCAGCAGCAGCGCCACCGCGAGTGCCGCTGCCAGCTTCACCGGCACGCCCACCAGCACGTAGATGGCGGTGACCTGCGCGGACTTCAGGAACCGCGGGTCGGCGAACAGCGTCGTGAAGTTCTCGATACCGATGAACTCCGGCGCCTGGAACAGGTTGTAGTCGGTGAACGCGAGGTACAGCGACATCAGCATCGGGCCGGCGGTCAGCAGCCCGAACCCCAGGAGCCACGGGGACAGGAACGCGTAGCCGGCGCGGATGTCGGCTCGCTTGCGCGGCGACGGGCCGGCACCGCCCCGCGCGGGGGCCGACGTCGCCGTCGTCCCCCGCGCGCTGCCGCGCCCGGCCGCCCGGCCGCGCTCGGTAGTGGTAGCCGACATGGTCATTCCCCGCCGAGGTTCGCTTCGGCGCTCTGGAACCACTGGTCGGCGAACTCCTCGGCGTTGATGTTGCCGTAGGCGAGCTCCTCGCCCAGCCGCTTGAACTCGGCCTCGACCACGCCGTAGCCCTCGCCCGGGAGCGGCGTCTCGGCCGTCACCAGGTCGGCCACCTCGTCCTCGTAGGTGACGATCTTGGAGTCGATCGAGCCCTCGGCCAGCTCCATCGCGTCCTTCTGGGCCGGTACGGCGGGCACGCCCTTGGACGTACCGAAGATCTTGCCCACCTCGGGGTCGTTCACCAGGAAGTCGATGAGCGCGGCCGCGGCGTCCGGCTCCTCCGTGCTGGCCGACGACGAGAGCAGCATCGACGGCTTCCAGAACTGCTGCGAGCCGTCGGCGCCCGTGGGCACCGGCAGGATGCCGAGGTTCTCCGTACCTGCGCCGGCCGCGTAACCGGCCAGCATGTTGTCCCAGGTGATCTCGGTGGCCGCCTGGCCGACCTGCATGGCGGTGAGCGGCTCGACCTGCTTCGCCCGCTCGACCGGGAAGAACACGCCGTCGTCGCGCAGCGGCTGGGAGCGCTCGACCCACTCGACGAGGTCCGCCTTCTCGAAGGCCGGCGAGCCGTCCTCCGCGAACGGAGCCTTGCCCTGCTGGAGCAGCCACTGGATGAAGAGCCACATCGCACCGGTGTAGTCGGTGCCGCCGTAGACCTGCGGGTCGCGGTCGGCCCCCGCCTCGCTGACCTCACGGATCCAGGCGTCGTACTCGTCCCAGGTCAGCCCCTCGGCGGGCGGCTCGACGCCCAGCTCGTCGAGGAGGTCCTGGTGGTAGAACATGCCGAGCGTGTTGGTGCTGGTCGGGATGCCGAACTGCCCGTCGCCCACCGCACCGGCGCCGAGCAGCGTCTCGTCGTAGTCGCCGGTCTGCAGGTTGACGCCCACCTGGCCCGACAGGTCGAGCAGCTGGTTGTTCGACGCGTACTGGTGGATGTACGCGAGGTCCATCTGGAAGACGTCGGGGAGCGTCTGGCCGGCCGCCTCCGTGGTGCGGGCGGTCCAGTAGTCGTCCCAGGCCTGGAACTGGGTCTGGACGTCGATGTTCGGGTGCTTCTCCTCGAACAGCTTGACCGCTTCCTCGTAACGGGAGGCGCGGTCGTCGTCCCCCCACCAGACGAGGGACAGCTCGATGTCCCGGTCGGCGGCGACGGGCGCGGCCTCGGCCGAGGTGGCGGCGTTGCCGCCTCCCCCGCACGCCGAGAGGGTGAGCGCGGCCACTGCCGCGATAGCCGTTGCATGGACGGCGGCCTTACCTGTGGTGGTGCGTGTGCGAACCACGTGAGCCTCCTTGCTCGTACTGCTGTTGGCGCGCCGGCTGCGTCCTCGACGGCCGACTGAATCGATACAATACCGCTCCGGGAAGCGTTGTCCAGGGCTTCAGGTCAGGAATTCGTAACGAAGTGCACCGATACAACCCATCTGCGCCCGACGTCGCCACGGCGGAGCCGGGCCGTCAGGCAGGCGCCGGCGCCGTGGCCTTCACCGGCGCCCAGGCGGGCCCGGTTCCGCGCATGGACTCGTGGAACGGGTCGCCCGGCCCGATCTCGCCGGCCCGGACCACCGCGCCGGTGAACGCCGACCGGTAGATGGCGGCGACCAGCTCGAGCGTGCCGCGCGCGTCCCCCACGGTGACCGGAGGCGCCTCGCCCGCGGCGAAGGCCCGGTAGGTCGGGAGGAACTGGGCAAGGTGTCCGGAGGGCAGGGCCGCGGGGTCCGGCTGCCAGAGCGCCTCGGCGTCGGCCCGGTCCTTCGCGGGCGTGAACGTCCAGTCGGCGTCGTCGTACCCGTACAGGTGCGACAGCTCGATGGTCGCCGCCTCGGTGTCGAACCGCAGGTCGGAGGTCTCCCGCGGGGACAGCAGGGAGTTGGTGATCGTCGCCATCGCGCCGTTGGCGAAGCGCACTATCGCCATCGACACGTCCTCTGTGTCCACGTGCCGGGCGAGGCGTCCGGCCATCGCCGTCACCTCGGACCAGGGCCCGAGGACCGCCAGCAGCAGGTCGAACTGGTGGATGCCGTGGCCCATCGTCGGGCCGCCACCCTCGGTGTCCCACCGTCCGCGCCACGGCACCTCGAAGTACTCGGGCGCGCGGAACCACATGGTGTCGCAGGTCGCGACGAGCGGGCGACCCAGCGCGCCGTCGTCGAGCAGCCGCCGCAGCTGGAGCAGGCCGTGCCCGAACCGGTGCTGGACCACCTGGGTGAACGACGCGGTGGAGGCCGCCTCGGCCTCCGCGATCCGGTCGATCTCCGCGAGCGAGAGTGTCGCCGGCTTCTCCACGACCACGTGCACGCCGGCCTCGAGCGCGGCGACCGCCGCGTCCACGTGGGCGCCCGGCGGGGTGCACACGTGCAGGACGTCGGTGTCGGCGAGCACGTCGGCCAGGTCGGTGCCGTGCCCGGCGACGCCGTACTTCCGGGCGAACGCCTCGGCCCGTGCCGGGTCGATGTCGAGGGCGTGCGCCAGGACGGCGTCCACCCCGTGCTGCGGCAGCGCCGCGATCGCTTCCGCATGGGTCCCGGCGATGGCACCCGTACCCAGGATCGTGACTCTCATGTCTCTCCGTCCTCATTTGACAAAATGAATCGTTTCACCGCTCACCCAGACCGTACCAGCCCTCGTTGAGTGCGGGATATTCGCCCCTACAGCCCGTCTAGAAGGGCGAATATCCCGCACTCAACGGGGAGGGGTCAGCGGACCGAGTTGATCTCCTCCGCCACCAGGTCCAGGAAGGTGTCCGGGGTGGTCTCCGGGAGGAGGCCCTCGAGGCCGAGCAGGGCCCGGACGTCCTCCTCGGCACCGGCCAGTCCCTCGACGTCGCCGAGGCCGTCCGAACCGCCCGGCACCTCGAACGCGTTGACGACAGCCTCGAGCTCGTCGGCCCGCGGGTCGTCGACGCCCTCGCCGGAGAGCGTCCGACGTCGGACGAACTCCGCCCACGCGGCCAGCGCGAACGCCACCCCGCGCGGCTCCCGGCCGGCGGCCAGCGCGTCGCCAAGGACACCACCCCACCGGTACGGGATCTTCTGCGTGCCGTCCATCGCCACCTGCGCCGTCGTGTGCCCGGTGTGCGGGTTGGCGAACCGCGCGAGGATCTGCTCGCCGTACTGGTGCAGGTCCAGACCCTCAGGCGGCGTGAGCGTCGGCAGCGCGTCCTCGAAGAGGTACTGCCGGGCGCGCTCGGCGATCGCCGGGTCGGCCATCGCCGCCGCGATCGTCGTGTGCCCTGCGAGCCACCCGGAGTACGCGACCAGGGAGTGCGTCCCGTTCAGCAGCCGCAGCTTGGCCTGCTCGAACGGCGCGACGTCCTTGGTCAGGGTGGCGCCGGCCGCCTCCCAGGCGGGGCGCGGGCCGGCGAACCGGTCCTCGATCACCCACTGCGCGAACGGCTCACCCACCACGAGCCCCTCGTCCCGCGCGCCCAGCGCCTGCTCGACGTGGTCGCGCTGCTCCGGCGTCGTCGCGGGCACTATCCGGTCGACCATGGAGCAGGGGAACGTGACGTGCGCGTCCAGGAACTGGCGCAGGGCGTCGCCCTCGGCCCCGGGCAGCCCCGCGTCCACGGCCTGCCGCACCAGACGTTCGAGCACGCGCCCGTTGTCCACCATGTTGTCGCAGGTCAGCACGGTGATCGGCGCACCGGATCCCGCACGCGCCGCGAGGCCGCGGACCAGGAGCCCGATCGCCGACGTCGCCGGGCGCATTGTCTCCCCGCCGGCCCGCAGCTCCTCCAGGTCGCCGGCCACCGCATCCAGGTCGAGCGCCCCGTCGGGCGTCCGGGCGTACCCCTTCTCCGTGATCGTCAGCGTGACCACGTGGGTCGACGGCGCCGCGAGCGCCGCCAGCACCCGCTCGGTCTCCTCCGCGGGGTAGGCGACGTCGACCACCGAGCCGACCAGCTCGACGGACGACTCCTGCTCGCCCGCCGTGAGCACCGCGTACACGCCGCCCTGCGGGCGGAGCTGGTCGCGGACGGTCGCCGACCGCTGGGTCACGCCGAGGATCCCCCACGTCGTGTCGCCCGTGGCGATCGCCGCGCGTTCGGTATAGACGGCCTGGTGCGCCCGGTGGAACGCCCCGATGCCGAGGTGGACGATGCCCACCGCCGTCGGCATCACCGGCGCGTCGATGCCCACGGGGACGTTGTCCCGGTGCAGGCGGTCGTCAGTCATCGCGTGTCTCCTTCACCTGTGCCACGAGCTGCGTCGGGTTCACGAACCGCAAGGCAGCCACGAGCATGACGAGCATGGTCGCTGTATAGATCACCGACATGGCCGAGATGAGCTGTCTCGCCTCGCCACCGCCGGCGGATGTCATGCCACGGTAGATCGCTACGACGAGTGTGTCCGATCCAGGGCCGGACACGAGGAACGTCAGCTCGAACAGCCCGACGGTCCGGACGAGCACGAGGATCGCCGCGGCGAGGATACCGGGCACGAGCAGCGGGGCCAGGATGCGCGTGAACACCTGGCGGGTCCGCGCACCGCACATCCGGGCGGCGGACTCGATGGCCGGGTTGATCTGCTCGATGAACGGCGTCATGGTCAGGATCACGAACGGCACGGACGGGACGAGGTTGACCAGCACGACGGCGGTCAGCGTGCGCCCGAGCCCGAACGAGTACATGACCGTCGCGAGCGGGATGCCGTAGGTGATGGGCGGCATGAGCACCGGCAGCAGGAACAGCAGCATGATCGCGCGCTTGCCCGGGAAGTCGCGGCGGGCGAGCACGTACGCGGCGGGCACGCCCACGGCTACGGAGATGACGACGACGAGCGCCGCCACGCCGACCGTGACGCCGACGACCTCGCCCAGCGCGAACCGGTCCCAGGCCTCGGTGTAGCGCTCGGTGGTCAGCCCCTCGGGCAGCCAGGTGTCGAACCACTGCCGCCCGAACGAGTCGACGACGACCGCGGCGAGGATGCCCAGCAGGAACACCCCGAACGCGGTCATGCCGGCCCAGACGAACCAGGTGGACGGCCGGGCGGCGATCGGCCGCTCGAGCGTTGTGGCGGCCATCAGCCCTTCCCTCCGGTGGTCCCTCGGTACAGCAGCGACCGCAGGCCCAGCACGGCCACCACGACGATCAGCTCTACGGCGCCCATCATCAGCGCGATGGTGGACGCCATCGCGTAGTCGTTCTGCTCGCCGAACGCCCGGAACGCCATGAGCGACATGACCCGGGTCTCGCCCATGGCGTCACCGACGAGCCGCGCGGACGGGAACACGGAGAACGCGAGCACGAACGTCAGGATGAACGTGGTCGCGAGGCCCGGCGCCAGCAGGGGCAGGATGATCCGCCGGAACCGCTGCCACCAGCCCGCACCGAGCGTCTTGGCCGCGCGTTCCAGCGACGGGTCGATGCCCGACAGGTAGGACGAGATGAGCAGGAACGCGAACGGGAAGCCGGTGATGACCAGGGAGAACATGACGCCCAGGTAGTTGTTCACCAGCTTCAGCGGTTCGTCGATCAGGCCGATCTCGAGCAGCGTCCGGTTGATCCAGCCCTGGCGCCCCGCGAAGATGAGCAGCCCCTGGGCGGTGAGCACGGTGCCCAGCGTGATGGGGAGCACCAGCAGCGACGTGAGCAGCCGCTTGCCGCGGAACCGGTGCCGCAGCACCATCGCGACCGGCACCGACGCCAGCACGTTGAACAGGGCGGCAGGGAGCGCGAGCCGCATGGTGATGCCGACGGAGTCGAACACGAACGGGTCGCGGAAGAAGGCCACGTAGTTCGCGAAGATCCCGCCGCCCCACTGCTCCTGCATCGCCACGGTGGGCTGGACGGTGAGCCCTATCCCGTACGAGAACGGGTACACGAACAGCGCGACCGCCACGACGAGGCCGGGCACCAGCAGGAGCAGGACCGGGTCGACGCCGCGCTCGGCCAGGCGGTGCCGCAGGCTCGCGGTGGCCCGCCCCGCCCGCGGCCCGCCGCCCCCGCTCGAGCTCATGCCGCCACCTCGACCGGTGGGACGGCGTCCAGCGCCTCCGGGAACACCAGCACCCGCTCGACCGGTGCCGTCAGCCGGACGGCGCTGCCGACCCGCGGGGCCGACGGCGTCCGGGCGTGCAGCATCGTGTCGCCGGTCTGCACCCCGACGGCGTGCTCGCGACCGTGGTACTCGACCACGGCGACGGTGCCGGGAACGGCACCCGCGCCGGCTCCGCCGGTCGAGCCACCGCCGTTGGTCGAGCCTGTCGAGACCCCGCCAGGCTCGACCACCGAGACCACGAAGTCCTCCGGCCGGATCGCCACCCGCACCTGGTCCCCCGCGCTCAGGGCGCCGACCGCACGCCCCGTGAGCCGGACCCCGCCGTCGGCCGTCCCGGGGAGGGCGACCACCACCTCGCCCCCGGACGCCGAGACGACGGTCGCCGTCAGGATGTTGCGGTACCCCATGAAGTCCGCGACGTACCAGCTCGTCGGGCTCTCGTAGAGCTCGTCGGGCGTGCCCACCTGCTGCACGCGCCCCTCCCGCATGACGACCAGGCGGTCGGCCAGGGACAGCGCCTCCTCCTGGTCGTGCGTCACGTAGATGGTCGTGAGTCCCAGCGACTGGTGCAGCCGCCGGATCTCGGTGCGCATGTCGAGGCGGAGCTTCGCGTCGAGGTTCGACAGGGGCTCGTCCATGAGCACGAGCGACGGTTCGAGCACCACGGCGCGCGCTATCGCGACGCGCTGCTGCTGCCCGCCCGAGAGCTGGCCGGGCAGCTTCTTCGCGTGCTCGCCGAGCTTGACGAGCTTGATCGCCTCGCGCACCCGCGAGTCGATCTCGGCCCGAGGGCGCCCCTGCATCTGCAGGCCGAACGCGACGTTCTTCTCCACGGTCAGGTGCGGGAACAGCGCGTAGGACTGGAAGACCATCCCGAACCCGCGACGCTCGGGCGGCAGGGTGTCGATGCGCTTGCCGTCGAGCAGGATCTCGCCGTGGGTCAGCGGGAGCAGGCCTGCGAGGCAGTTCAGCGCGGTCGACTTGCCGCAGCCCGACGGCCCGAGCAGGGCGACGAACTCGCCCGCCTTGATGGTCAGGTCCAGCCCGGACAGCGCGTCCACCCCGCCGAACCGCCGTCCGACACCGCGCAGCTCCAGGGAATCGAAGTCACTCACTCAGGACTCCTCCTCCACCTTGCCGCCGCCGACCTCGCGGTCCCAGATGTCGAACGCCTTGACCATCGACTCGGCGTCGAGCGGCACGACGGCGTCCTGCGACTCGATGAGCTCGTCGAACATCGGCCGGCCGAACTCCTCGATGACGTCCTGCGACTCCTGCGGCGCGAGGTCGAGCGTGGCGCCCTCGACGGCCGGGCCGGGGTAGAAGTAGCCGGCGTCGTACGCCTTGGCGTTCTGCTCGGGCGTGAGCATGTCCTGCAGCAGGAGCATGATCGCGCTGATCTTGTCCGCGCTCTGCCCCTTCGGGATGGCGGCGTAGTGCGCGTCGGTCACCCAGGTGAAGTCGTCGAACGCGGCGGCCTGCAGCTTGTTCGGGAGCTGGCCCTCGGCGCGCGGCGCGATCTCCCAGCCGGTCGTGGTGGGGATCATCGCCCAGGTGCCGTCGGCCATGTTGGTCACGACCTGGCCGGTGCCCGTCGGGTAGGTGTCGACGTACTCGCCGAGCTCCTTGAGGTACGCCCAGGTCTTGTCCCAGCCGTTCTCGGGGTCGGTCGGGTCCTCGTCGCCCAGGATGTAGGGCAGGCCCATGAGGAACGTGCGACCCGGGCCCGAGTTCGCCGGGCGGGCGTACCCGAACTTGCCGGGGTTGGCCTTGGCCCACTCCAGCAGCTCCTCCGGGGTCGCGGGCGGCGCGTCGACGACGTCGGGGTCGTACTGCAGCAGCGGCCCGGACGGGTAGTACGTCGTCACCACGCCGAAGCCCTGGGCGAGCTCCTGCATCTTCGCCGCGGGCTCCAGGTAGTTCTCCTGGTTCGACACGCGGTCGCCGTAGTCGTCCACGATCGGGAGCCACAGGTCCTGGCTGATACCGGCGGCCAGGCCGTCGTTGCCGGTGAACACGACGTCGATGGACAGGCTTCCGCTGTCGACCTGCGGCTTGACGATGCCCGTGACGTCGGGCGCGCCGCCCGTCTCCCAGGTGACCGACTCGATGACGTCCGGGTTGTTCTCGACGAACTCGTCGACCATGCCCTCGGTGAGCCGCTGGTTGCCCGCGACGTCGAGGATGTTCAGCGTGACGGGCTCGGAGGGCGTGTCGGGGACGTCCGCCGCGTCGGTGACGGCTCCGCCGCTCTCGCCGCCGGGAGGCGCGGGCGGGGTGCAGGCGGTCAGCAGGGTCAGTGCCGCGACGCCGGCGAGCGCCACAGCCTTCTTCGAGGTGCGCATGGTGCCTTCCTCTCTCTCGGGCTCCTTCGCCCAGGGTGTGTTGCCGGGACGGGCGTCAGTTGACCGGCCCGGCGGGTACGGGTCCTGTGGACCCGCGAATCGTGAGCTCCACGGGGAGCTGTGAGCTGGCGGACGTCCCGCCGCGCAGGCGAGCGAGCAGCAGGTCGACGGCGCGGCGGCCCAGCCGGGCGAGCGGCGCGTGCACCGTCGTGAGCGCGGGCGAGACGAGGGTGGCGAGCTGGACGTCGTCGAACCCCACCACGGACATCTCGCCCGGTACGTCGACGCCGCGGTGCCGGAGCCGGTCCAGGATCCCGAGCGCCATGAGGTCGTTGAACGCGACGACGGCGGTCACGCCGCCCGCCAGCGCGTAGTCGGCGGCCTGGGTGCCCCCGGCGAAGTACGGCTGGAACGAGCCGAGCTCCACCAGCTCGACGTCCCGCTGCTCGGCGGCGGCCTTCAGCCCGGCGACGCGACGGCTTCCGGACCAGGACGACGACGGCCCTGCCGCGATGCCGACCTTCCGGTGCCCGAGCGCGTACAGGTGCCCGAGCACCTGGGCGACGCCGTCGGCGTCGTCCACCGAGACGCACGGAACCTCCGGCGTCTCGGAGCCGCCCGTCAGCTCCCGGTTGGCCAGGACCGCGGTCACGCCCACCAGCGCCGCGCGCAGCTCCGCGTCGTCCGACCGCGGCGAGGCGACGAGCAGGCCGTCCGTCCGGGCGGCGAGCGCGCCGATCAGCTCGGCCTCGACGTCCGGGTCCTCGTCCGAGTCGGCGACGAAGACCTCGTAGCCCTCCGCGCGGGCACGCGCCTGCACGGCCTTGGTCACGGTGGCGAAGTAGGGGTTCTCCAGGTCGGGCACCAGCAGGCCGACGGCGTGCGTGCGCCCCATCCGCAGGCCGCTCGCCGCCTGGTTGGGCCGGTAGCCGAGCTCGGTGGCGATGCGGGTGACCCGGTCGCGGGTCTCGGCAGCCACACGTTCCGGGGAAGCGAGGGCGCGCGACACCGTGGAGATCGAGACCCCGGCGGCGCGAGCGACGTCGTGCACCGTGACCATGGCACCTCCTTGTGGACCGTTGCGACGCTGCAAACGTTTGCACCATACCCTAGGTTAGAGTGCAAACGTTCGCACGACCCTCCGTCCGGCCGCCCGACCGGCCCGGCAATGACGCCAGGAGCACACGAATGACCGCATGGACCCTGCATCCCGACCGAGCGCTGCCCGCCGACCCCGTGACGCGGCCGATCGCCCGCGAGATCTACGAGGCGGTGCGCGACCTCCCGATCGTGTCGATGCACGGTCACGTCGACGTCGCGGCCTTCGCCGACGACGAGCCGTTCCCGGACCCGGCGCAGCTCCTCGTGGTGCCCGACCACTACCTGACGCGGATGCTCGTCTCGCAGGGGGCGCATCTTCCGGAGCTGGGCGTCGGGCCCGCTGACGCGCCGGGCTTCGAGTCCGACCCGCGCGAGATCTTCCGGCGCTTCTGCGCGGGCTGGAAGCACTTCCGCGGTACGCCGACGCGGTACTGGATGGAGCACGAGCTCGTCGAGATCTTCGGCGTCACCGTGCGGCCCTCCGCCGAGACCGCCGACCAGATCTACGACCAGATCGCCGAGACGCTGGCCGACCCGGCATTCCGGCCGCGGGCCCTCCTCGACCGGTTCGGCATCGAGATCATCGGCACCACCGACCCCGCCTGGAGCACGCTGGAGCAGCACGCCCAGCTCGCAGCGGAGCTGCCGGGCCGCGTGCTGCCGACCTTCCGCCCGGACCCGCTGCTGCACCCCGCCCGGGCGACCTGGCAGGGCGACCTCGAGCGGCTCGCCACGGCGTCGGGCATCGCCACCGATACCTACGCGGGCTACCTGGCGGCGCTCCGCGAACGCCGCGCGGCCTTCGTCGCGGCCGGCGGCCTCGCCACCGACCACGGCCACCTCAGCGCGGACACGACCCCGCTGCCCGACGCCGTCGCGAGCAGCCTGTTCGAGAAGGCGCTGCGGGGCGGCTCCGACGGGTCGGGGATCAGCACGGCGGAGGAGTCGGCGTTCTCCGCGCACATGCTGTTCCAGATGGCGGCGATGTCCGTGGAGGACGGCCTGGTCATGCAGTTCCACCCGGGCGTGCTGCGGGATCACGACCCCGCCGTCGCCGCCGCGTTCGGGCCTGACAAGGGGTACGACATCCCTGTCGTCACCGAGTTCGCGCACGGCCTGCGGCCGGTCCTGGAGGCGTTCGGCAACTCGGCGAGCTTCCGGATGATCGCGTTCACCGTCGACGAGGACGTGTACTCGCGGGAGCTGGCGCCGCTGGCGGGCGTGTACCCGGCGCTCCGGCTCGGTGCGCCCTGGTGGTTCCTGGACGCCCCGGACGCGATGCGCCGGTTCCGGGAGGCTGCAACGGAGACCGCGGGGTTCTCGAACATGTCGGGCTTCGTCGACGACACCCGCGCGTTCTGCTCGATCCCCGCACGCCACGACCTGGCCCGGAGGGTCGACGCCGGCTACCTGGCCCGGCTGGTCGCCGAGCACCGGCTCGACCTGGACGAGGCGCTGGACACCGCGGCGGACCTGGCCTACCACCTGCCGAAGCAGGCCTACGCCGCCCGCTGACCCCACTGTTGGTCGAGCTTGTCGAGACCCGCGCACGTGTCAGACCATCAAGTCACCCGAGTGACCTGAGGGTCTGACACGTCCGGGGAGGTCTGACAGCTGTAGCTGGACCTCGAAGTCCGTTGCCTGCTGGGCGTCGGGGCCCGTTGCCGCCCTGGGCGGACCCTGGCCCGGGGGTGGACCTGGACCAGTTCGCTGAGGCACAGTTCAAGCACGCCCCCACATATCTGCATATCAACCGCAAGACGGACGGGACGATCCATGACCGGTGATACTCAGCGCTCCGTGCCCCATCCGGCCTGGCTGCCCGACGACGCGTTCGCCGCGATCGGCAGCCGCCGCGTGGTGGTGGCCGGCGACGGCGTGCTCGCGGGAACGGTCGCGGAGGAGGTGGCGGCCGCGACGGCGCGGTTCGGCGGTGCGTTCTCGCGTCTGGAGGTGGGCGACGGCGTGTCCGACGCCGAGCTCGTGCTGACGCTCGCGCACTTCGACCCCTCGTCGCACGACCACTCGGCCGACGAGAGCTTCCGGTTCATGCGTGAGGCGGGCGCCGTCGTCGTGCAGGCGGAGACCGATGCCGGGCTGCTGCACGGCCTGTTCCACGTGGTGCGTCTGGGCGAGGCGGCGTTCGACGGGCCGGACGCCGACGAGACGCACGCCCCCGCGACCGACCTGCGGATGCTCGACCACTGGGACAACGTTGACGCGCACCCCGTGATGGGCCAGGTGGAACGTGGGTACTCCGGCGGCTCCATCTTCTACGACAACGGTTTCGTCCGCGCGGACCTGACGCGTGTCGAGCGGTACGCGCGGCTGCTGGCCGCCGTCGGGATCAACCGGGTCGCGATCAACAACGTCAACGTGCACGAGCGCGAGGCGCACCTGCTGACCGACGACCTGGGCGACGTCGTCCGGATCGCCGCCGTCTTCCGGCGCTGGGGCATCCGGGTGCACCTGTCGGTGTCGTTCGCCTCGCCGATCACGCTCGGCGGCCTCGCCACGTCGGACCCGCTCGACCCGGGTGTGGCGCACTGGTGGGTGCGCACGGCGGCGCGGGTGTGGGACGCGATACCGGACTTCGGCGGGTTCGTGGTCAAGGCCGACTCCGAGGGCCAGCCCGGCCCGTTCGCTTACGGACGCACGCATGCCGACGGCGCGAACATGCTGGCAGCGGCGGTCGAGCCGTACGACGGCCTGATCCACTGGCGGGCGTTCGTCTACGACCACAGGCAGGACTGGCGCGACCGGTCCACCGACCGCGCCCGCGCCGCCTTCGACCACTTCCAGCCGCTCGACGGCACCTTCTCGGCGAACGTGATCCTGCAGGTCAAGTACGGTCCGCTCGACTTCCAGGTGCGGGAGCCGGTCTCGCCGGTCCTTGCCGCCATGCCCCGTACCCAGATCGCCCTGGAGCTGCAGGTCACCCAGGAGTACACGGGCCAGCAGAAGCACGCCGTCTACCTCGGCCCGCAGTGGAGCCAGATCCTCGGGTTCCGGTTCTGGGACAAGGCCGGAGGGGACGGCGGTTCCCCCACCGTCGCGGACCTCGCGACCGGCCACGGCAAGGCCGCGGCGGACCCCGGCACCGGGACCTGGCACAAGCCCGCCGGCGGCTTCGCCGCCGTCTCGAACGTGGGCGACGACGAGTTCTGGACCGGGCACCCGTTCGCCCAGGCCAACCTCTATGCGTACGGACGGCTGTGCTGGGACCCGACCCTCGACCCGGCCGCGGTGCTCGACGAGTGGGTGGGCCTCACCTTCCCGGGTGCGCCCGACGCCGTCCGGCAGGCGGTGCACGCGGTACTCGACCGGTCCTGGGAGACGTACGAGCAGTACACGACGCCGCTCGGCGTGGGCTTCATGGTGCGCCCCGGCCACCACTACGGGCCTGACGTCGACGGCTACGAGTACACGCCGTGGGGCACCTACCACTTCGCGGACCGCGACGGGATCGGCGTCGACCGGACCGCGCGGAGCGGCACCGGCTACGCGAGCCAGTACCCGTCGCCCTGGCGCGAGACCTACGAGTCGCCGTCCACCTGCCCGGACGAGCTGCTGCTGTTCTTCCACCACGTGCCGTACTCGCACGTGCTGCACAGCGGGAAGACCGTGATCCAGCACGTCTACGACACCCATTTCGAGGGCGTCGAACGGGTCGAGGCGATGATCCGCGCGTGGTCAGGGGTCTCGAAGCTCGTGGAGGCGCGACTCTCCGAGCGCGTCGCGGAGCGGTTCGCGGAGCAGCTCCGCTCCGCCACCGAGTGGCGCGACCAGGTGAACACCTACTTCCTGCGGAAGTCGGGCGTCCCGGACGAGCGGGGGCGCACGATCTACCCGTAGCGGCGCTCCGTCAGGCCGGCCGCGGGACGTGCCGCGTGTGGCTGAAGGTGCCCTTGCCGAAGGCCAGCACCTTGGTCGGCTCCACGCCGAACACGAGCGCGGGACCGCCGACGTCGTTCAGGAAGACGCCGTCGCCCACCTCGTAGACCCACCGGCCGTCCCACTTGGTGCGCCAGGCCGCCGCGAGCCGCGCCAGCGTCTCCCGGTCGGTCACGCGGTAGGCCGGACCCTCGACCACGACGTCCACGCCCTCGTCCCAGGCGTCCCGGCCGGTGGTCAGCACGATGTTCGGGTTGGCCGCCAGGTTGACGGCCTTCTGCTCCTCGGGTCCGGTCGTGAAATGCAGTGCCCCGTCGAGCCAGACGGCGAGCAGCGGCGCGACGTGGGGGCGCCCGTCGGCGCGCACGGTGGTCACCCAGGCCATCTGGGCGTTCTCGAGGATCTCCTGGGTGGCCTGCCAGGTGGTGGGCTCGGCGTCGGGTTCACTGAACCGGGGGTCGATGGTGGTGATCGGGTCCTTCATGATCGCGCTCCTCGGGGTCGCGTGTCTGTGGTGCCGCTGCTGGAAGGTCCGACGGGCAAGGGGCCGGAAACTCATCGCCGCGGCCGCCCAGCTGGTGCGATAGTTGGAGAGTAGGAATCTCTTACTGGAGGCTGCCATGACCATTCCGACTCTTCGGCCCAAGAACCAGTTGACCGTCCCGAAGGACATCGCCGAGGCCGCTGGGCTGCACGTCGGCGATCCCCTCGACTTCGCCGTCGTCGACGGTGCGGTGGTGATCTCCAAGGTCGAGCTCGGACGGCCGGACGACGCCCGCCCCACGGCCGACGACTGGCTCGCCGCAGCCGACTACGTCGGCAAGCGTGACCGCGAGCTCCTGAACCGGCTCGCCCAGTGACGCACCTCGTCCCGGCACACATCGCGCTGCGGATGTTCGAGGCCGCGGAGGGGATCAAGCCCGTGGTCCGCGACCTCGGGCTCCTGGAAGCCTCGCTGGCGCGCGCGAGCATGAGTTCGTACGGCCACGAGCTCTACCCGGGCATCCACCTCAAGATGGCGGCCACGCTCGACTCCGTGAACCGGAACCACCCGCTCGTCGACGGCAACAAGCGGCTCGCGTGGATCGTCGTCGCCACGACGTATCGCGTGAACGGCCACCCACACCTGGCGGGCACCGTGGAGGAACACGAGGCGCTCGTGATGAAGGTGGCCTCCGATCACCCGGAGCTGGACTGGATCGCCGACCAGCTGGAATCGATGTTCGGCCGGGCGCCGGACGCGGACTAGTTCGTCACCCCGCGCGGCCCGTACATGATCACGGCGACGCCGACCAGGCAGATCAACGCCCCCGTGACGTCCCAGCGGTCCGGACGAAAGCCGTCGACGACCATGCCCCAGATCAGCGAGCCGGCCACGAAGACACCGCCGTAGGCCGCCAGGATGCGGCCGAAGCTGGCGTCGGGCTGGAGGGTCGCGAAGAAGCCGTACAGCCCCAGCGCGATCACTCCGGCGCCGATCCACAGCCAGCCCCGGTGCTCGCGGACGCCCTGCCACACGAGCCAGGCGCCCCCGATCTCGAACAGGGCGGCGGCGATGAACAGGATGATCGAGCGCATGACCATGCCACGACGTTAATCCGCCGAGCGAACTCGGAGGTCAAGCCCCAGACATCAGCCCGCGTCGAACCGCTCCTCGCCCTCCAGGTCGGGGTCGTCCTTGGGGTGCTCGCCGGGGATCGCCTTCTCCCCCGCCGGGTCCTCGGTCGTGCGGTCGAGGTCGTCGTCCTGCCCCGGCACGTCACGAGGTCCGGGATTGGTGCTGCCCTGCACGTCGTCGTCGGCGGAGACGGGGTCGACGCGCGGTCCTGGGTTGGCCTGCGGCGTCGGTGCGTCGTCGGTCCGGTAGTTCTCGCTCTCGCTCATGCTGGACTCCTCCGGCTCGGTGATGCGGCGGCGTGGCCATCGAGACGACCACGCCACCTTCTCGACCGTACGGCGGCGCCGTCCCGCTCGCACCCGCCCTCTACGACGGCGTGTCGCCGGGCACCTTCACGTCCGCCACCTGGGCACGCGCCGGGAGGCCGGTGTCCCAGAACTGGATGGTCTGCAGCGCCCAGAAGAGCGCGAAGATCAGCATCATCGCCGTCTCGACCACGAACAGCGTCTGCGGGAACAGGTCCGGCAGGAACCGGTCGAGGACCACCATGGTCGCCAGGCCCACCACCAGCACGGCGGCCATCAGCGCCGCGATCCAGCGGTACCAGACCCGGTATGCCTGGGCGGACATGCCGCGCAGGCGCTCGAACGCCTGGGTCGTGATCGCGTGGTCCGAGCCGTTGATCCAGGCGACGGCCACCAGGCAGGCGAACAGCAGGACCGCCGCCGTGTAGTGCGCCGACTGCAGGAAGCTCGCGGGCCACACCAGCAGCCACACGCCCGTCCCTGCCCAGGTCAGCCACGTGAGCCAGAGGTCCCAGCCCACGCGCCCGCCCAGGTCACGGCGCCGCGGCCAGGTCGCCAGCACCAGGACCACGCCACCGACGAGCAGCAGCGTGCCCACGTTGTTGCCCACCCGCTCCGGCACGTCGAGGCAGTACGGCTCCTCGCCGCACATCGCGGCGTCGAGCGGCGTCGGGATCAGCGCCACGAGGACCGCGAACATCCCCGCGAAGTTGAGCAGCACCTCCTCGGCCCCGTGCCTGCCCTTGATCGCGATCAGACACGTGCCGATACCCACCAGCGCGCCCACGAAGATGCTCTGCACGGGCGAGTAGAAGTACGCGCTGATCGACGCGTGCCACCACTCCTCGCCGGAGTCGAGCCGTCCGTAGTCAGCGCCTATCTGCATCGTCAACGACACGAACAGCACCAGCACCCCCGCCACTATCGCTATCCGCAGATAGCGGTAGGTCAGCCGTGCCGGGTCCCCCTGCTTGATCGCCATGCGCTCACTGTGGCGCACGTGCCACAGATCGGACAATGTTGCACCGGCGGCGCGAGGTCATGAATCGCCGGTGAACCGCTCCTCGACGTCGGCGAGCAGAGGGCCCGCGTTGCGCAGCACGAAGGCGAGCCACACCACCGCGACCAGGCCGAACACCACCTCGGTGGTCAGCACGATCAGACCCCCCGCGAGCACGAGCAGGGAGAGGTTCCCCAGCGTGACCAGCGGACGAGCCGCGAGGTAGTGGGCGGCGAGGCGTGCCGAGTCCCGTGCCCGGAAGCCGAAGAACGAGACGATCACCAGCACGTTCACCGTCCAGAGGAGCAGACCCGCGCCGATGACGAAGAGCGCCGGCGCGTACCACGCAGGCACCCCGGACGCGTCGAGGTTCGCCAGCGAGAACCCCAGGACGCCGAGCGCCACGAGGGCGGGAGTCCACACCCGGAGGACGTCGGCCCAGTTCAGGCGGTACCCCCGCCAGAAGGAGGACGCCGGGGTCGGCGCGTCGGAGGTGGCCCGGTCGCGCAGCGCGAACAGCCCGGCCGACGCCGCCGGGCCCAGCGGCAGCAGGCACAGCACCACGAACGGGACGTTGCCCGCCGAGCGGTCCAGCAGCGCGAGCGCGACCAGGCCCGGCAACGACGTCAGCACGAGCAACAGCTCGACCACGAGATACCAGTAGATCGTGTTCGCCGCCCGCCCCAGCGGGCCGTCGCCGAACTCCCGGCGCTCAGCCACGGCCCAGGATCCGGTTGTCGTCGAGCCAGGACGGGGTCTCGTCACGTACGGCGTCGAGGGTCACCAGCGTGACGCCGTGCCGCCCGATCGTCAGGTCGAGGTCCACCCGGCCGCCGTCGTCCACCGGTAGGGAGCGCGCCCGACGCGCGGGCTCGCTCGCCTCGTGCAGCGCGTCCAGCTGTCTGCCCGACGGCGACACGGGCCGCCCCATCTCGCGCCAGGCCGCCCAGGCGTTCCCGGCGACCTCATCGACGTCGTACCGCATGGTGAACACCCTCCCAGTCGCCGAAGTAGAGCGCCTGTCCGGCCGGTTCTCCGCAGCAGTCGCCTCGATGCCGGACAGGCGCTCTACTTCGGCGACCGGGGCTGGGATGCTGAGCCGGAGGTCGTGCTGGGCTGGCTCCGCCGGGTCGTCGGTGCCGCCTACCGGCTGCCACGCCAGGACCGTCACCTGGCCGGTAGCCGGATGCCTGGTCACCAGGTGGTCGGCCCCGCGAGCGAGGATCTCCGGCCCCATCCGCGCCATGAAGGCGTACAGGTGGAACGTCGGCTTGCGCACCTGCCGATGGGCCAGCATCCCGAACCCGCCGTGGAAGAACGACGCCGGAACACCGGCCTCCTCGAAGACGTCGCTGAACGTCCAGTAGGAGAACGAGTCGGCGTGCTCTCCGCCCTCCGCGAGCACCGGGGCGAGGTAGGCGGCGTTGTACGCCGTGTCGTGCACCGGGTTGTCGGGGCGGTAGCTCGTGTTGAACTCGGTGATGTGCAGCGGCCGGTCCGCGAGCGCCGTCCCGGCGAGGATCTTGCGCGGCCTGGCGAACTGGTCGAGCAGGTGCTGGGGCCGCTGGAACGTCTGGTAGACGCCGAACGGCACCTGCTGGGCAGGCCCGGAGCTGTAGGCGTGCACGGAGAGGAAGTCGGCGGGGAGGTCGCGCGTGGTGACGAACTCCGCGAAGGGTTCCCACCAGTCGTCCGCTCCCGGGGAGATGGCAGGGCCGCCCACCTGGAGCGACGCGTCGACGTCCTGCACGGCCCGGACCGACGTCTCGTAGAGCTGGAAGTAGGCCGCCTGGTCGGCGTCCTTCCAGAACTGGGGAAGGTTGGGTTCGTTCCACACCTCGATGGGCCAGGTACGCACCTCGTCGAGGCCGTACCGGTCGACGAGGTGCCGCAGGAGCGCCCGCACCAGGCTCGCCCACTCGGCGTGGTCCCGGGGCGGGGTGATGTTGCCCAGCCACCAGAACACCGTCTGGTCGCCGGACGCGAGCCCGCCGGGCATGAACCCGAGCTCGAGGAACGGCTTGATCCCGAGCCCCAGGTAGGCATCGACCACCTGGTCCACGTAGGTGAACACGTAGGCGGTGCCACGGTGCCCGCCGGCGTCGTACGGCCGGTGGACGGCGACGTCGTCGTGCAGGAGGCCGTGGCCCCGGATGTACCGGAAGCCGATCTCGCGCTGCACCAGGGCCAGGGAGTCCTGGTAGTCCTTGCGCAGCGCCAGGCTGAACCGGCCCGTGCCGACGCAGGTGCGCCAGGCGTCGCTGAGTGTTCCGGCGGCCTCGGTCGGCACGATGATGCGGGGCACGGGTCTCCTCGATGGTTTCGGGCGTGGACAGGCGTGCGGGCCGTCGGTGACGGCCCGCACGCCTGGGTCAGGATCGGGTGCCGGTCACTCGCCGCCGGCGACGGCGCCGTTGGCGAGCTCGACGTACTCGGTCATGCTTGCCGCCTCGAGCTCGGCGACGTAGTCGTCCCACTCGCTGAGCGGTCGCTCGCCGACGATGAACTGCGCGGTGTTCTGGTAGACGATGTCCTGCAGGTTCGTCTGGTAGAGCGTCGCCTGCTCCTGCTCCATCTCGTCGTACGTGATGGCCGGCGGGAGGGGCAGCTCCTCCTTGGCGTTCATGCCGTCGAGGAACTCGACGACCTCGTCGCGCAGCATCGACTTGTCCAGCTCCTCGGTGGACCCGTGGGCCAGCATCCAGACGCCGTTGTGGAAGCCGAAGTCCTTGCGGAGCTCCTTGGGCGCGCCGGGGTTGAGCCCGTTGACGTCGATGTCCTCGTTGAGGACCCGCTTGTCGCCGTCCCACTCGAACGTCTCGCCCTCGACGCCCCACTTGGAGAACTCCAGGCCCTCGTCCGAGTAGTACAGCCAGTCGACGAACTGGAGCATCGCGAGGAAGTCGTCGTCCTTCGCGGCCTCGGCGCCGAAGACGATTCCCGACTCGCGGCGCGAGCCCGCGGACAGGTAGCTGCCGTAGGGGCCGGCGGGCACCACGATCTGGCGCACCTCGGCGTCCTCGTTGCCGAGCTGCTCGAAGTTGTCGCGGTACTTCACCAGCTCCTGGTCGTTCGAGCTGATGGCGGCGACGCTGCCGGACGCGAACTTCTGCTCGCCCTGCTCCATCTCCTGGGTGACGGACTCCGGGTCCATCAGGCCGTCCTCGACGAGGGAGGCGAAGTACGTCACCAGCTCGCGGTAGCCGTCACTGGCTCCGGCGTAGGTGAACTCGCCGGCCTCGTCGTCCCACCACAGACCGTTGATGAAGCCGGTGCCGGCGGACGTCCCGAAGTTGGGGGCCGCGGCATTGAGCGTCTGCTCCATCGGGCTGTTGATCGACCACTTGTCGCTGAACGGGTAGTCGATGTCCGGGTTGGCCTCCTTGACGGCCGCGAGCTGCTCCTTGAACTCGTCCCAGGTCTCGGGGTCCTCGGTGATCCCGGCCTTCTCCCACAGGTCCGAGCGGACGGCGATGGAGTACTGCGGCTTCGCGATCTCGTGGATGCCCGGGAGGATGTAGTACTTGCCGTCCTCCTGGCGCAGCTGCTCGACCTCGGCCTCGAGCCCCCACTTCTCGATCTTGTCGAGGAAGTTGGGCATGTGCTCCACGTAGTCCGAGATCGGCAGCAGGGCGTTCCGGAACTGCGTCTCCTCACCCGCGTAGATCGAGGGCATGATGTCGGGCGCGTCGCCCGAGCTGATGAGGACGGAGCGCCGTGTCGCCAGGTCGGCGAGCGGCACGTTGACGTACTCGAACTCGACGTTCTGGTTGTTCTTGAGGTGCTGGACGATCGGCCAGTCCTCCTTGAACGGGTAGTCGGGGTGGTCGCGGTACAGCAGGCTGAAGTCGACGGGCTCCGTCGCCTTGAACGTGGTGCCGACCTCGAAGTCCTCCATGTAGCCGACCTGCGACTCCATGTCGATGGCACCGGACTCCTCGGGGCCGCCGCCGCTGGTCGAGCACGCCGTCAGCGTGACGACCAGGGCCGACGCAGCGAAGCTGGCAGCGGCCCGTCTGCGGGTGATCCTCATGGTTCTCCTTCAGGTTGTGAACGCCTTCGTTCAGGACGGTCAGGCTGGTTCGGGATGGCTCTGTGTGCCGGACGGCGTGCGGTCAGCCCTTGACGGAGCCGAGCATCACGCCGGACACGAAGTACTTCTGGATGAACGGGTACACGCAGACGATCGGCAGGACCGTGAGCAGCATCGCCACGGACTGGACGTTCGCCTGGATCTGCACGGTGTCGCTGCCGAGGTCCGTCGTGGACGTCGCCGCGGCGAGCAGGTTGCGGAGGTAGAGCGTGACCGGGTACATGTCGCGGTCGTTCAGGTACAGGTAGGCCTGGAACCAGGAGTTCCAGAACTGGACCGCGTAGAAGAGGGTCATCGTGGCGATGACCGCCTTGGACAGCGGGAGCACGATGCGGAAGAACACGCCGAACTGCGACATGCCGTCGATCTCGGCGGCTTCCTCGAGGTCCTTGGGGAAGTTGTCGAAGAACGACTTCATGACCAGCAGGTTGAAGACGTTGATCGCGCCCGGCACGACGATCGCCCACATCGTGTTCTTGAACCCGAGGGCGTCGATGAGCAGGTAGTTCGGGATCAGGCCGCCCGCGTAGAGCATGGTCACCATGGCCAGGCCGATCAGGACGCCCCGGCCCTTCAGGTACGGCTTGGACAGCGCGTACGCGAAGGTGGTGGTCAGCGCCATCGCGATGGCCGTGGCGAGCACCGTGTACACGACCGTGTTGCGGTAGTTGACCCAGAAGATCTCGTCGCCCATCACGCTCGCGAACGTGGTCAGGTTGAACCCGCGCGGCCACAGGTTGACCTGGCCGGCGGCGATGTAGGCCTGGGAGCTGAACGCCTTTGCCACCATGTTGAGGAAGGGGTACAGCGTGAGGAACGTGATCACCACGAGCACGAGCCCGTTGACCATCCGGAACGCCCGGTAGCCGGGCGTGTCCTTGACCGTGATCGTGGCGGGGCTGACCGCCGTGATGTCGGGAGTGTTCGCCGTCACCCCAGTGTTCGTCGTCACCACAATGAGGCTCCCACCGCTCGCTTCGAGATCTGGTTGGCCGTGATGACCAGTGCGACACCGATCAGGGCCTCGAACAGGCCGATCGCGGCGGCGAACGAGTAGTTGCCGCCCTCGCCGATCCCCACGCGGTACAGGTACGTGGAGAGCACGTCGGCCGTGTCGTAGGTGAGGGGGTTGTACAGCAGCAGGACCTTCTCGAACCCGACCGCCATGAAGCTGCCGATGTTGAGGATGAGGAGCACCATCATCGTGGGGCGGATGCCGGGCAGCGTGATGTGCCAGGTCTGCTGCCACCGGTTGGCGCCGTCGATCCGGGACGCCTCGTAGAGCTGGTCGTCGATGGTGGTCAGCGCGGCGAGGTAGAGGATCGTGCCCCAGCCGACCGTCTGCCACACCTCGGAGGTCAGGTAGATGGTCCGGAACCAGTCGGCCCGCTGCATGAACGGGATCGCCTCGCCGCCGAACCCCTCGATGATCTGGTTGATCGTGCCGTTGATGGCCGTGAGCTGGAAGACCATGCCCGCCACGATCACTATCGACATGAAGTGCGGCAGGTAGGTGACGGTCTGCACCACGCGCTTGAACAGCCGCGACCGCAGCTCGTTCAGCATCAGCGCCAGGATGATCGGCAGCGGGAAGCAGATCGCCAGGGTGAGCCCGCCGAGGATCACCGTGTTCCAGAAGACGTCCCAGAACGGCTTGCTGCCGATGAACATCTGGAAGTAGTAGAGGCCCACCCACTCGTCGCCGAACATCGAGCCGCCCGGCCGGTACCGGCGGAACGCGATGACGTTGCCGATCATGGGCACGTAGCGGAACACCAGAAGGAAGATGACCGGCAGGACCACGAACGTGTACAGGCGCCAGTGCCTGCGCAGGGACACGCGCCAGGTCTCGTTGTTGCGGAGCTGCTGCGGCGGCACGGGCCCCGCGCCGCCGACGGCGCCACCCGCTCCGCGGCCCGGCAGCCCGTCACCGGTCCGGGGAACGGCGTCGACCGTCCCAGTACCTCGTGCCATCAAGTCCTCCGGTCACCTCGCCGTGCCGGACCTCACCAGGAGGGCGCCACGTCTTCGTGGAACGTTTTCGAAACTATCGGCGGCTTTACCGAGAGTCATTGGCTGGGACATTAGGATGGTTACCGTCATATCGTCAAGACCAGCCCACGGCTGACACTGTCACGATGCGGTTACGCCGAGCTTCGGTGCGATAGAGCCCGACGCTGGTGTACCGTCAGCATCGAAAGTTTCAGAGACCGGATCGAAAGGCCTGCGCAATGACGGCTGTACGGCCAGGTCCCACCATCGCGTCGATCGCGAGCGAGCTCGGCCTATCTGTGCCCACGGTCTCGAAGGTGCTCAACGGCAGGGCCGACGTCGCCCCCGCCACCCGCGACCGCGTCGAGGCAGCGCTGGAGAAGCACCAGTACCGGCGCCGGCGCCCGGCGACCGCGCCGGCGGGCACAGCGCTGATCGACCTGGTCTTCCACCGGCTGGGCTCCGGCTGGTCCATGGAGATCATCCGCGGCGTCGAGGACGCGGCCGCCGAGTCCCGCACCAGCGTGATCCTGTCCGAGCTGGGCGGCGAGCACCGCCCGCCCGCCCGGTGGCTCGACACGACCATCGCCCGCCCGCCCCTGGGCGTGCTGCTCGTCGCCGCGAACCTGTCCGAGGGGCAGCACCAGCAGCTCGACCGGCGCGGCATCCCCTACGTGGTGATCGACACCGACGGGGAGCCACCGGCCGACGTCGCCTCGGTGGGCTCCGACAACTGGAACGGCGGGCTGGCCGCCACCCGGCACCTGCTGGCGCTGGGCCACCGGCGCATCGCCATGATCACCGGGCCGTGGGACATGCTCTGCAGCCGGGCGCGCGCGGACGGGTTCCGCTCCGCGCACGAGGAGGTGGGCGCCGTCGTCGACCCCACGCTCGTGCGGGAGGGCAACTTCTACGTCGAGACCGGCTTCAACCACGGCCTGGAGCTGCTGTCCCTGCCCGACCGTCCGACGGCGGTGTTCGCCGGCTCCGACATGCAGGCCCTCGGCCTGCTCCGTGCCGCGCACCAGCTCGGCCTGCGTGTGCCCGAGGACCTGTCGGTGGTGGGCTACGACGACCTGCCGCTGGCCTCCTGGGTCGGTCCGCCGCTCACGACCGTGCGGCAGCCGCTCCGCGAGATGGGAGCGGCCGCCACCCAGATCCTGCTCGACATAGCGCGCGGCCGGTCGCCGAAGGTGCGTCGGCTGAACCTCTCGACCGAGCTCGTGGTGCGGGAGTCGACGGCGCCGCTCCGCTGACCTAGCTGACCTCCGCTGGTCGAGCTTGTCGAGACCCCACCGGGTCTCGACAAGCTCGACCAGCGGGAGGGTCAGATCGAGCGCGCGTGCTCCGCGAGCCGGTCGAACGCGGCGTCCAGCTCGGCGTCGACCACCTGTGCCTGGGGGTGGGCGTCGTACCAGGACACCTGCTCCGCGGCGCCGACGTCGTAGGTGATGGTGGTGCCGAACTCGGGCACGAGCGTGCGCACCTTCGAGATGTCGAAGACCATCGAGTGCGCCTTGTCCCCCACCAGGCCGGGGCCCATGTCGGGCAGCACCCTGGCGATCGTCTCGGACGCGACGTGCACCAGGTCGGGGTTCGGCACGCCCGCCGCCTCGGAGAGCCAGGTGTAGATCTGGTCCCACGTGGGGGCGTGCGTGCCCGTGATGTGGAAGGACTCGCCCACCGCGAGCGGGTGGCCGAGCAGGCCCACGAACCCCACGGCGAAGTCCTCGGTGTGCGTCAGCGTCCACAGCGAGGTGCCGTCGCCGTGGACGACCACGGGCTTCCCGGCGCGCATCCGTGCCACGTCGGTCCAGCCGCCCGACGTCGGCAGCAGGGTGCGGTCGTACGTGTGCGACGGGCGCACGATCGTCATCGGGAACCCGTTCTCGCGGTACTCCCGGACCAGCACGTCCTCACACGCGATCTTGTCCCGGGAGTACTGCCAGAACGGGTTGCGCAGCGGCGTCGACTCCCGGACGGGCAGCCGCGCCGGTGGCGTCTGGTAGGCCGACGCGGACGAGATGAACACGTACTGCCCGGTCCGCCCGGCGAACTGCGCGACGTCGCGCGCCACGTGCTCAGGGCTGAACGCGCGGAACTGCGCGACGACGTCGAACTCCCTGCCACCCAGCGCCGCGGCCACTCCCTGGGCGTCGTTCGCGTCGGCGACGAGGGTCTCCACGCCGACCGGAAGCTGGCGCGCCGCTGATCTGCCTCTGTTGAGCACCGTCACCCGGTGCCCGAGCCGGGCGGCCCGGGCCACCGAGGCGTGGCTGATGATTCCGCTTCCACCGATGAACAGGATGCTCTTGGACGACATGCCGCCAATCCTTGCACCAAATGGGCAGGTCAGCGCTGTACGCGGGCACTTCCTCCACCGGCGAGCTTCGCGACCTCTGCGAGGGTCACCATGGTGGTGTCACCGGGGGTGGTCATGGCGAGCGCGCCGTGCGCGGCGCCGTACTCGACGGCCTCCTGGAGCGAGCCCAGCTCCATGAGCCCGTAGGCCAGACCGGAGGCGAACGAGTCGCCGCCACCGACCCGGTCGAAGATCTCCAGGTCCGCCCGGTGGGTGGCCTCGGCGAAGCCCTCCTTGCGCGACCACGCGATCGCGCCCCAGTCGTTGCGCGACGCCGACCGCACCCCGCGCAGGGTCGTCGCGATCACCTGGAAGTTCGGGTACGCCTCCGACGCCGTCTCGATCATGGCCCGGAACGCGCCGGTGTCGAGGTCCGTGAGGTTCTCGTCGACACCCTCGACCTCGAAGCCGAGCGAGGCCGTGAAGTCCTCCTCGTTGCCGATCATCACGTCGACGTGCTGGGCCAGGCGCCGGTTGACCTCACGGGCGCGCTCCTCGCCGCCGATGCCCTTCCACAGGGAGGGCCGGTAGTTCAGGTCGTACGACACGATGGTCCCGTGCCGGCGGGCTGCGGCCATCGCGGCCTCTGCGACGTCGGCGCTGCTCTCGGAGAGCGCCGCGAAGATGCCGCCCGTGTGCAGCCAGCGCACGCCGCGCGAGAAGAGCGCGTCCCAGTCGACGTCGTCAGGCTGCATCTGCGCGATGGCGGTGTTGCCACGGTCGCTGACGCCGACGGCGCCGCGCGCGCCGAACCCGCGCTCGGTGAAGTTGAGGCCGTTGCGGACCGTGCGCCCGATGCCGTCGTACGGCACCCACTGGACGTACTGCGTGTCGAGGCCGCCGGTGAGCATGAAGTCCTCGACGAGCCGGCCGATCTCGTTGTCGGCGAGGGCCGTGACGATCGCGCCGCGCAGGCCGAAGCAGCGGCGCAGGCCGCGCGCCACGTTGTACTCGCCGCCGCCCTCCCAGACGTCGAAGCTGCGGGCCGTGCGGACCCGGCGGCTGCCCGGGTCGAGGCGGAGCATCACCTCGCCGAGGGCGACGACGTCGTAGGCGCTCTCGGCGGCGGGACGGATGCTGAGCGAGGTCATCGGTTCTTCTCCTGGTCGATCTGGGCGGCGAGCGCGACGGCGTCCCGCGTGCGGGTGGTGATGCCGTCCCAGTCGCCCGCGGTGACGAGCGCCCGGTCCACCATCCACGAGCCGCCGACGGCGAGCACCGGCTTCAGCGTCAGGTAGTCGGCGAGGTTGGCGGCGCTCACGCCGCCCGTCGGCACGAACCGGAGCCCGGGGAACGGCGCGGAGAACGCCTTGATCGCGGCCGGCCCGCCGACGACGGACGCGGGGAACAGCTTGACGACGTCGATCCCGAGGTCGAGCGCCGCCATGATCTCCGACGGCGTGGCCACGCCGGGCAGCACGGGGACGCCGTGCTCCTGCGCGCGCCGCACGACGGCGGCGGACAGCCCCGGGGACACGATGTAGCGCGCGCCGGCGTCCACGACGTCGTCGACCTGCTGGACGGTGGTCACGGTGCCCGCGCCGACCACGACGTCGGGCTGGTTCTTCGCGACCGCGCGGATGGCGTCGATGCCGCCCGCGAGGCGCAGCGTGATCTCAGCGACGGGGAGGCCGCCCGCGACGAGCGCGTCGGCCAGGCGGGCGCCCTCGTCGGCGCCGTCGACCACCACTACCGGCACGAGCCGGTGGGCGGCGAGGGTCTCGAGGACTGTGCTGTCCGCGGATGACATGGGGCTCCTTCATGAACTAGTGTTTCGCTATGGTGAACGGCTGTTGTTCACCGCGAAACGCATGCTACGTGAGGGAGCCCCATGGATGCCAGCCCGCTCGGGAGCGTCGACAAGGCGCTGCTGGCGCTCGACACGCTCGCCGGCTTCGGAGCCAGGGGCGCCTCGCTGGCCGTTCTCGCGCAGGCGGTCGGCGTCAGCAAGCCGACCCTGCACCGCACGCTCGCCGCGCTGCGCCACCGCGGCTACGCCGAGCAGACGGAGGACGGCGCCTACCGGCTGGGCCCCGCCGCGCTCTCCCTCGGGAGCACCTACCTGGCGGAGGAGAACCTGCCCGCGCTGCTGCACCCGGCCCTGACCGCACTCAGCGAGAAGACCGACGAGCTGGTGCACCTCGGCGTGCTCGCCGGGCGCGAGGTGGTCTACCTCGACAAGGTGGAGCCGCAGCGGGCGGTCCGCGTGTGGTCCGCCGTCGGACGGCGGCGCGCTGCCGCGACCACTGCGCTCGGCCGCGCGCTGCTGTCGGTCCAGGACCTCGACGAGGCGGCGCTCGCCCGGTTCGCGGGCGACGCGACCCGCCCCGAGCGGCTTCGCGAGGCGCTCTCGGAGGCGCGGGCCTCCGGGATCGCCGGCGAGACCGAGGAGAACGAGGTGGGCATCGCCTGCATAGCGACCCCCCTGCTGCGCGCCGGGCGCGCGGTCGCGGCAGTCAGCATCACCGCCCCGGTGGAACGGCTCACCGGAGCGGCCCGTGCCGAACGGATAACCGCGCTCCGCGACACCCTCCCGCCCCTCCTCCCGGCCGGCCTCACCCTCCCGTGAGCGGACGCCAGAAGGCCCGGCCACCCCTTTCGGGGTGACCGGGCCTCTGTGGTCCGGAGAGCTACCGGGCGATCAGGCTCCGCCGGCGGCCATCTGGCCCGACGGCGGCAGGTCGCGCGGAACCAGCCCGGCGCCCGCGGGCACCGACTGCGGCTCTGCGGTGGTCGGACGACGGCGCTCGTCGCGCTCCACACCCCGGAACGTGAACTCGCCGAGGATGCCCTCGCCGACGCCGTCGATGATCACCAGCTGGCCTGCGGTGAGCTCGCCGAACAGGATCTTCTCGGACAGCGAGTCCTCGATCTCCCGCTGGATCGCCCGCTTGAGCGGACGGGCACCGAGGACCGGGTCGTAACCCTTCTCGGCCAGCAGGTGCTTGGCGGCGGTCGTGAGCTCGAGGCCCATGTCCCGGTCGCGCATGCGGCGGTCGAGCTTCGCGATCTCGAGGTCGACGATCTGGATGATCTCGTCCTGCGAGAGCTGCGGGAACACGACCGTGTCGTCGACACGGTTGAGGAACTCCGGCCGGAAGTGCTGCTTGAGCTCCTCGTTGACCTTCGCCTTCATCCGCTCGTAGGAGGTCACCAGGTCGCCACCGGAGTTGAAGCCGGTCTGGACGCCCTTGGCGATGTCCCGCGTGCCGAGGTTGGTGGTCATGATGATCACCGTGTTCTTGAAGTCGACCACTCGACCCTGCGAGTCGGTGAGACGACCGTCCTCGAGCACCTGCAGCAGCGAGTTGAAGATGTCGGCGTGCGCCTTCTCCACCTCGTCGAACAGGACCACGGAGAACGGCTTGCGCCGCACCTTCTCGGTGAGCTGGCCACCCTCGTCGTAGCCGACGTATCCGGGCGGGGAGCCGAACAGTCGCGAGACCGTGTGCTTCTCCGAGAACTCGGACATGTCGAGCTGGATGAGCGCGTCCTCGTCGCCGAACAGGAACTCCGCGAGAGCCTTGGCGAGCTCGGTCTTACCGACACCCGTGGGGCCGGCGAAGATGAACGAGCCACCGGGGCGCTTCGGGTCCTTGAGGCCGGCCCGCGTACGGCGGATGGCCTGCGACAGCGCCTTGATGGCGGTCTCCTGGCCGACGACCCGCTTGTGCAGCTCCTCCTCCATGTGGAGCAGGCGGCTGGACTCCTCCTCGGTGAGCTTGACGACCGGGATGCCGGTGGACATCGCCAGCACCTCGGCGATCAGCTCGTCGTCGACCTCTGCGACCGTGTCGAGGTCGCCCGACTTCCAGGCCTTCTCCTTGTCCGCGCGGAGCTGCGTGAGCTGCTTCTCCTTGTCACGCAGGCCGGCGGCCTTCTCGAAGTCCTGCTCGTCGATCGCCGACTCCTTCTCGCGGCGCGCCTCGGAGATGTTCTCGTCGAGCTCCTTGAGCTCCGGCGGCGCCGTCATCCGACGGATGCGGAGCCGTGCGCCGGCCTCGTCGATCAGGTCGATCGCCTTGTCCGGGAGGAACCGGTCGTTGATGTACCGGTCGGCGAGCGTTGCCGCGGAGACCAGCGCGGAGTCCGTGATGGACACGCGGTGGTGCGCCTCGTAGCGGTCGCGCAGACCCTTGAGGATCTCGATGGCGTGCTCGAGCGAGGGCTCGGACACCTGGATCGGCTGGAAGCGACGCTCCAGGGCCGGGTCCTTCTCGACGTACTTGCGGTACTCGTCGAGCGTGGTGGCACCGATCGTCTGCAGCTCACCGCGAGCCAGCATCGGCTTCAGGATGGAGGCGGCGTCGATCGCGCCCTCGGCGGCACCCGCACCCACCAGGGTGTGGATCTCGTCGATGAACAGGATGATGTCGCCACGCGTGCGGATCTCCTTGAGCACCTTCTTGAGGCGCTCCTCGAAGTCACCGCGGTAACGCGAACCGGCGACCAGCGCGCCGAGGTCCAGCGTGTACAGCTGCTTGTCCTTGAGCGTCTCCGGGACATCACCCTTGACGATGTCCTGCGCGAGACCCTCGACGACCGCCGTCTTGCCGACGCCGGGCTCACCGATCAGCACCGGGTTGTTCTTGGTGCGGCGGGACAGGACCTGCATGACCCGCTCGATCTCCTGCGTACGACCGATGACCGGGTCCAGCTTGCCCTCGCGCGCGGCCTGGGTGAGGTTGCGGCCGAACTGGTCGAGCACTGCCGAGCCCGCGGGCTGGCCCTCCTGGGGACCGCCTGCGGAGACGGGCTCCTTACCCTGGTAGCCGCTCAGCAGCTGGATGACCTGCTGGCGCACCTTGTTCAGGTCGGCACCCATCTTGGTGAGTACCTGTGCCGCGACGCCCTCACCCTCGCGGATGAGACCGAGCAGGATGTGCTCGGTGCCGATGTAGTTGTGGCCGAGCTGCAGCGCCTCGCGGAGCGACAGCTCAAGGACCTTCTTGGCACGCGGCGTGAACGGGATGTGCCCGCTCGGCGCCTGCTGCCCCTCACCGATGATCTCGGTGACCTGGGTGCGGACGCCGTCGAGCGAGATCCCGAGCGACTCGAGCGCCTTGGCGGCTACGCCCTCACCCTCGTGGATGAGGCCGAGCAGAATGTGCTCCGTGCCGATGTAGTTGTGGTTCAGCATCCGCGCCTCTTCTTGGGCGAGGACGACGACGCGACGGGCGCGATCCGTAAATCTCTCGAACATGTGCTGCTCCCTCACGAGCGGCGTACACCTGCACCGGCGGTACCAGGCCTGACCGCAACGACTCTATGCGCTCACAACGCGCCCATGGGCCGATCGATGCCCATGTTCGCCAGGGGCGTGACGATGTCCGGCCCTCGAACGGGCCTCGAACACACCGGTGCGCGGCGACACGCCCGGGCGCGGGCTCTCGTCGGCGAGTCCCGGCTGTTTCCGGGCCGATTCCCACGGAGGTAATTGACGCCTTCCCCCGCACCCGGCAGTCTCGGTGTCAGACCCGTACCCGTCCCGGGGAGGCCACATGGCGGACGAACCGAGCCCGACCCCCGAGTCCTGGGAGCAGATCGTCGCGCGCTTCGCACGTTTCTCCGGCGTCGTCGGCGAGGTCGACGACCCCCTGACCTGGGGACTCGACCTGGTCGAGGAAGAGGTCACGGGTATCTCCGACAGCACGGACCCCACCGAGGAGCGCTTCCTGCGCTCCTATCGCACGTTCTCCGGCGAGACCGTCGAGGTCGAGACGCTGCGCGTGCCGGCGACCCCGGCGCAGATCGAGGACATCGTCCGCGCCGCCTGCAGCGGAGCGCTCGTCGCACCGCTGCACGCCGACGTCGACCCGGCCGCGCCACCGGAGATCACCGACGTCACCGAGCTGGCCGAGTCCTACCAGGACTACCGCAGCGCGATGCGGGCGATAGTCGCCGAGGTCGACGACGTGCCGTGCGAGACCCGTCAGTTCCGGGTGGACGGCACGGCCAAGCGCTGCATGCGCGTCACCGTGCGCAACGTGACAGCCGTCTACTCCGCCGCGGCAGACCGCGCGGTGGTCGTGACCGGGCCCTCTGACCTGGTAGATCGCGTGGATGTGATCACGCGGCCCATCCGGAACCTCCTCCACGGTGAGGACGGCCCGCGCTTCTGAGCCGGAACTCACCCCCAGCGGCACGCCGCACGGCGGTACGATCGCCGCTGTGATCCGTGCCACCGCCTCCGACGCGCCGCCGCGGCCGAGGGTGCGTGACACCGCGGCCCGACGCCCGGCCCTGCTGATCCTGCTCCTGCTGACGGTGCTCACCCTGGTGGGCACAGCAGTCGCCGCCGGGCCGCGCGCGGCAGCCGCCGAGGGGTCGCGCGACAACATCTGGGTCAACGCCGACGGCGTCGCCTTCGAGCGGGACGGCGAGAGCGACGAGCTCGCCTACGTGGTCCGGCCCCTCGGTCAGCGCAACGGCGGCCAGGCGTACTCCCGCCAGCTCACCCGGGACGAGCGGAACAACGGCTGGGCGATGTTCTGGGAGGCCCGGTACAACTATCCGGACGGCTACTGCGTGGTCTGGGTAGAGGTCGAGGACGCGAGCAACTGGCACGAGTCGGAGAGCAGCACGGCGTGCCGGGGCGAAGACCAGCCGCCCGCCACCGAGACGCCCACCCCGACGCGCACGCCCACCCAGGCCGATCGGCCGGCACAGGGCCAGCGCCCGGCCACGGCGCCGAAGCCCGCACGACCGGCGGCCCCGGACACCGAGGAGCCGACACCGACGCCCACCTCGACGCCCACCCCTACCCCCACGCCGACCCCGACACCCACGCCCAGCGCTACGCCGTCGCCGTCCGTCTCGAGCACACCGAGCCCTTCGCCGACCCCCACGTCGGCCGACGCGAACCTCCTGAACGGCCTCCACGACCCGCAGGGGCCCCGGGCCCAGGCGGTCGCCATCCGGCAGGACGATGTGATCTCCCCGCTCGGCTGGGTGGCCATGCTCGGCAGCGGCGCGGTGCTCACCGCGGGCGGCGTGCTGATGCTCTGGCGTCGCCTGCTCTGACGGAGCGGGCCGGGCGGATCCCGGTCGCCCGACGCCGTGCGCGCCAGGCTCGCACGGCGCACCCGGTGCAGACTGGGTCCGTGAGCACTCCCGCAGGCCTCTTGCTGACCCCTGGCGCGGGCGCGGACCGGGAGAGCCCGGCGCTCGTCGCCGTGGAACGGGCGCTGGCCGACGCCGAACCGCCGCTGCCCGTGCGCCGCGCCGACTTCCCGTACCGCCTCGAGGGCCGGCGCATGCCGGACCGCGCGCCCGTCGCCGTCGCCCATCTGCGGGCGGAAGCAGCGGCGTGGGCCGACGAGCTCGCCGTCCCGACGGACCGGCTGCTCCTCGGCGGCAGGTCGTACGGCGGACGGATGTGCTCGATGGCCGTGGCGGAGGGTCTGCCCGCCGCCGGTCTGGTGCTCCTCAGCTATCCGTTGCACCCACCGGGACGGCCGGAGAAGCTCCGCGTGGAGCACTTCGGGCAGATCTCGGTCCCCACGCTGTTCGTGTCCGGCGACAAGGACGCCTTCGGCACCCCTGACGAGCTCGCGGAGCACGTCGCGGCGATCCCCGGACCCGTCACGACGGTGACGCTGTCCGGGGCGCACGACATGCGCGGCGCCGCCCGGCAGGAGGCGGTGGCGGACGCCGTCGCCGCCTGGGTCGCCGCGCTGTAGGCGTCAGCGCCCGCCGGCCGGCTTCTCGGGGTATTCCGGCGGGGTCTTGTCCAGCTCGATGGCGATCTCGCGGCGTTCCGCGATGATGTGCGGGCGTTCCTCGTCGCGCTGCTCCAGCGCGTCCGCCTGCAGGTCCGCATCCAGGTGGTCCCAGTAGAGGGTGCCGTCGAGGTGCTGCGACTCGTGGATGAAGCAGCGCGCCAGGTAGCCGCTGCCCGTCAGCTGCACCGGTCCCCCGTGCTGGTCCACGCCGCGCACGGTCGCCCGGCCGGGGCGCACCAGCGGCTCGTAGGCGCCCGGCACGGACAGGCAGCCCTCCTCCTCGGTCTCGGGCTCCGCCTCGGCGTCCATCTCGAGCACCGGGTTCACCACGTGCCCCACGTGACGGTCGCCCGACGAGTCCGTCAGGTCGTACACGAACACGCGGAGATCCACACCCACCTGCGGGGCCGCCAGCCCGACACCCTGCGCCGACTCCATGGTGGCGAACAGGTCGTCGATGAGCCGGGCGAGCTCCGGGGTCGAGAACGTCTCGACCGTCCGGGCCGGGTTGTGGAGCACCGGTTCACCGATCTCGGTGATGCGCAGCACGCGGCCGCGGTCCACCTCGGGGGCCGTCGCGGGGTACTCCTCGACCGGCTCTCCGAGCAGGTACGTGACGGGTTTGCGTCGTCGGGGGCGGGTCCATGCCATGGCACAGAGGGTACCTGCGACACCTGCGGTCCACGCTGCGCCCGCGCGCTCAGGCGGCTGCGGCAGACTGCGCACATGGGTGGCGCATCGGACGGCCGGACGACGGCGCGGGATCAGCTCCGGGACCGGCTCCGGCCGCGGTGGGTGCCCGCTGTCGCGGCGGTGGTGACCGTGGCCGCCGGCCTGTCCGTACGGTCGGTGCTCGGTGGCGACCTCGCGAAGTACGCGGGAGACGCGCTCTACGCCCTGCTGACCTTCTGGCTCGTGCTCGTCGTGGCGCCGCGCACCCGGGCCTGGGCGGCCGCGGTCGTGGCGTTCGCGGTGAGCGTCGCGGTCGAGCTCTTCCAGCTGACCGGCATCCCCGCCGAGCTCGGTGCGCACAGCGCGCTCGCACGGCTGGTGCTCGGCACCACCTTCAACGCGCCGGACCTGCCGTTCTACGCCGTGGGGGCCGCGCTCGGGTGGGCCCTGCACCGAGCCGTCCAGAGCACCCGGGCCGTGCGACGACGACGTCGGCCCGCCCCGCAGCAGCGCTAGACCGAACCCGCAAGCCCCCGCAGCGCGCCCCGGACGATCGCTCGCACACCATCCGGTGAGAGGTCGCCGGACCGTTCCGTCCAGCGCCGCGTGACCGGCGCGAAGATCAGGTCCACCGCGAGGTCCAGGTCGACGTCGGCGTCGAGCTGGCCCGCCTCCTGCGCCCGGCGGAGCCGACGCCGCTTGAGGTCGCGCATCGGCTCGTCCAGCCGCTCGCGGTAGGCCCGGCTCAGCTCCGGGTCCTCGATGATGGCCGCGGTGAGGCCCCGCAGGGCACGATCGAACGCCGGATCGGCGAACTCCTCGACGGTGGCGACCAGCACCGCGGTCAGGTCGTCCTCGAGGTCGCCGCTGTCGGGCAGGTCGCCCGGCTCCCCCGGGCCGAGCGAGCGCTCCAGGACGGCGTCCAGCACCAGGGCGCCCTTGTTCGGCCACCACCGGTAGATCGTCTGCTTGCCGACGCCGGCCTGGGCGGCCACCTTCTCGATGGTCAGCCGCGCGTACCCGAGCTCGGCCACGACGTCGAAGGCCGTGCCGAGGATCGCCGCGCGGGTGGCGGGGTTGCGGCGCCGCCCGGTGGACGGCTGCTGTGCGGTGGGCATCCGGGCACGGTACCGCATGCAGAGACGAGACGTTGCGTATTGACAATTGCGAGACGCACCTGTCACTGTTCTTGTCGAGACGCTCCGTCTCGTCAAACTGTGGAGGAAGCACCCATGACCGAACCGACCACCACCCCGCAGCGCCGCACCTGGTTCATCACCGGGGCCAGCCGCGGTCTGGGCCGCGCCTTCACCGAGGCCGCGCTGGCCGCGGGAGACCAGGTCGCCGCCGTCTCTCGCACGATTCGGGAGGACGACGACCGCGACGGCCTGCTCCAGATCGTCGCCGACGTCCGCGACCCGGCGTCGGTGGGCGACGCCGTCCGGCGGGCCGTGGACACCTTCGGACGCCTCGACGTGGTCATCAACAACGCCGGGACCATGTCGTACGGGTTCGTCGAGGAGTTCACGGAGGCGCAGGTCCGCGCCCAGCTGGAGACCAACTTCTTCGGCGCCGTCTGGGTGACCCAGGCCGTGGCGCCGGTGCTGCGCCGCCAGGGCTCCGGTCACCTCGTCCAGATCTCCAGCATCGGCGGTCTTGCGGGCTTCGCGGGCACCGGCCTGTACAGCGCGAGCAAGTTCGCGCTCGAGGGCCTGAGCGAGGCGGTGGCGCACGAGCTCGCAGAGTTCGGCGCCGACGTGACGATCGTCCAGCCGGGCGGCTACTGGACCGATCTCTACACCGCGATGGACACCGCGACACCGCTGCCCGAGTACGACGGGCTGCGCGACCGCCTGGCCGCGCAGTTCGCCGAGAACAGCGTCGACAGCGACCCGAAGCGTGCCGCCGCGGCGATCCTGGAGCTGACCGCCAGCCCTCGTCCGCCGCGCCGGCTGCTCCTCGGCGGCACCGCCTACGACATCGCGTTCGAGGTCACCGAGGAGCGGCGTCGGACCTGGAGGGAGTGGGAGGCCGTAAGCCGCGCCGCCGAGGAGCCGGTCCCGGCGCCGCAGGCGTAGCCGACGTGCTGTCACACGCGGGTTCCCGATGTCGTCGACGGGGCAGAGAACAGCCGCTCCGAGGAGGACCGTATGAACATCGCCCTGTGGATAGCTGCCGGACTGCTCGCCGTCGCCTACGTGGGCGGCGGCGGGCTCAAGGTGATCATGAGCAAGCAGAAGATCGCGGCATCCGGACCCGCGGCCGGATGGGTCGAGGACTTCAGCCCGGGCGCCGTCAAGGCGATCGGCGTCCTGGAGGTGCTGGGTGGCCTCGGACTGGTCCTGCCCGCCGCGTTCGGCGTCGCCCCCGAGCTGGTGCCGCTGGCCGCCCTGGGCCTGGCGATGATCATGGTCGGCGCGGCGGCCACCCGCATCAGCCGGCGCGAGTACCGGTTCATGCTGGTGGACCTGACCTATCTGGTCCTGATCGCCTTCGTCGCGTGGGGCCGGTTCGGTCCGGAGGCGTTCGTGGGCTGACCCGGCCGGGGCGGCGCAGCCTCCGGCGTCGGACAACAAAAAAGCCCGGAACCGTTGAGGTTCCGGGCTTCCTGCATGCTGAGCCGCCTGTGAGAATCGAACTCACGACCTTCTCATTACGAGTGAGATGCTCTACCGACTGAGCTAAGGCGGCGTACGCACCACGATCCGAGCAGAACCGGAAGGGTGAGCGGGCCTCACTGTACCCAATGGATGGCCCAGGTTTCAAAGTGAAACCGTGTGACGTCCTCAACCCGCCGGATTCGAGCCCCGAACGGTCAGCAGGTGAGGCCGTCCTCCGGGACGGTGCCCTCCACCAGGTAGTCCTCCACGGCCGTGCTGATGCACGTGTTCGACCGGCCGTACGCCGTGTGCCCCTCGCCCTCGTAGGTGACGAGCGTCCCCGACGACAGCGTCTTCGCGAGCGACTCGGCCCACCGGTACGGGGTGGCGGGGTCGTTGGTGGTGCCGATGACGACGATCGGCGGCGCACCCTTCGCTGCCGGGTCGAACTCCTGCTCCGCCGCCGGGTACGGCCAGTCGGTGCACTCGATGCCCGAGTACCCGAACGACTCGCCGAGCGTGGGCGCCGCGGCCTCGATGTCGGCGGCGAGCTGCTGCATGGTCGCCATGTCCTCCTCGGCGCGGGAGTCGGCGCAGTTGATCGCGCGGAACGCCTCCTCGCTGTTGGACTTGAACGTGCCGTCCTCGTTGCGGTCGTTGTAGACGTCCGCCAGGTACAGCAGGTCGTCGCCCTTGCCGTCCCACAGGACCTCCTGCAGGGCCTGCGTGAGGAACGACCAGGATCCCTCGTCGTACATCGTCACCGCCACGCCGTAGAACGCGAGCTTCTTGGTCACGTCCCGGCCGGACGACGTCGGGATCGGGTTGGGCTCCGCGTCCTCGACGATCGCCTGGATCTGCTGCAGGCCGCTGGTGACGTCGCCGGTGAGCGGGCACTCGCTGCTCGCCTGGCAGTCGGTCACGTACGCGCGCAGGGCGCTCTCGAAGCCCTCTGCCTGCTGCAGGGCCACCTCGTCCGAGGCCAGCGTCGTGTCGAGCGCGCCGTCGAGCACCAGCCGGCCGGTCCGCTTCGGGAACAGGCCCGCATAGGTGGCGCCGAGCTGGGTGCCGTAGGAGAAGCCGAGGAAGTTGAGCTTGTCGTCGCCGAGCGCGCCCCGGAGCATGTCCATGTCGCGTGCGGCGGACTGCGTGTCCACGTTCCCGAGGAGCGGGCCCGTGTTCTCGGCGCAGACCTGGCCCCAGTCCCGCACGGCGTCCTGCCGGGCGGCCAGGCCCGCCTCCGTGTACGGGTAGTCGGTGCTGAGGAACTCGTCCTTGCCCGCGTCGTCGTAGCACTTCACCGGCGTCGACCTGCCGACCCCGCGGGGGTCGAAGCCCACGATGTCGAACGACGAGCGCAGCGACTGCCCGAAGCGGGCGGGGTCGCCCACGAAGTCCACGCCCGACCCGCCCGGCCCGCCCGGGTTGACCAGCAGCGAACCCACCTTCTGCCCCGAGGCGGGGATCCGCTTGAGCGCGATCTCGATGCTGCCGGCCCCGGCGTCGTGCCACGAGAGCGGCGCGGACGCCGTCGCGCACTGGAAGCCCTCACCGCAGTCGGTCCACTCCAGCGACTGGCCGTAATAGTCCTCGAAACCCTTCGGCGCGCCCACCGTCGCCGAGCCGTCCGACTTGCCCACGTCTTCCAGCGCCGTCTGCACCTTGGGTGGTGCGCCACAGGCGGCGAGCAGGAGAACAGTGGTGAGCAGCGTGGCGACGACGGCCGCAGGCTGACGACGGCGGGCGGGGCGAATCACCCGGACAACCTATCGGTTGTGCTGGGTAGATTTCTTACCCGTTGGCGAACCGACACGCGACCCTCACGAGTCGAGCCAGGCCACAGGTCCGGGCTCGCCCTCAGCGGGACGGGGCAGGAGCTCGACGTCGCCCTTGTCACCCAGGACCACCGGTACGGGGTCGCCGGTGTCTACCTCCGCCGGCACCTCGACGACGGTGGTCGTCGGCACGAAGTCCATGGTGCAGATGCCGTCGCTCGCCGGCTCGAACTGCACCGTGAGCACACCGTCCGCGGCGTCGACCTTCGCGGTCTTGCCGCCCGAACCGAGGGTCGCCTCCGGCTTCGCGAACAGCGGGCAGGAGCTGGACCCGTTGGTCACCACGTACAGCAGGCCCTCCTCGGGAGACCATGCGACGCCGACCGGCGAGTCGGTGCTCCCCTCCACGCCCGGCGGCAGACCGCGCCCGGAGTTCCCGGCGGCGACCTCCATGTCGGCGGCCTGCGGCAGCTCGCCGTCCTGGCCCGTGCCTTCGCCGTCCGTCGGGCTGGTGCTGGGGCTGGGGCTGGTCATGTCGCTCTCCTCCGGTGCCTGGGACGCGGAGGCGTTCGAGTCGCCCGCCTCGGACCCGCCGACGTCGGACTGTGCGCACCCCGACAGCGCGAGCGCCGCCGTCATCCCGAGGCCGAGGGCTACCACGCCCGCACGGGCCAAGGGCCGTACTGCTGCACCGGACCGGTCCGTCTGCCTGATCTTCATGCCCAGTTCCTTCCGCTCGCCTGACACCACCAGGTGTTTGTCGCAGATTTGCGACGCCTCCACCCTGGTCATGTGGCGGGCGCCACGTGTCTTGCACCCCACCCCATGATCCGTAACAGGTCAGGTGACCGGCAGTCCGAGCTACCGGTCACCTGACCTGTCATCGATCATGCGTGCTCGCGACGCATCACGCGCGTCGGCGGCTCATACGCGGGCCGTCGAGAAGCGCAGCTTCTCCGGGGTGGCGTCCGCCGCGGTCTTGCGCAGGAAGGCCCGCCGGTGGACCGAGAACGCGTTGCGGTCGTCGAAGAAGTCGCGCGCCATCTCGGCGAGCTCGATGGTCTGGTAGTACGACAGCGGCTTGTCCGTCGCCCGGCGCTCGGCGCGCGCGGCGAGCATCCAGCCGAGCGTGGCGGGCTCCTCGTACCCCTGGGCGGCGGAGGACAGCCAGGTGTTGAACTCGCCCCACTCCCGCGGCCCGACGGCGCTGATCAGCCCGATACGGGCCGCCTCGGCGACCGAGATCGGCAGCTTGCGGTTCAGGAGCAGCGACGCGCGGTGCTCGCCCACGCGGGTCGGGACGCTCCAGGAGTGCAGCTCGGAGCCGTGGATCCCCATGTCGTAGTACGGGTTGAGGACGACGCCCTCGCGGGCGAGGGTCACGTCGGCGCAGAGGCCGGCCATGACGCCGCCCGCGCCGGCGTTCGCGGTGAACGCGGCGACGGTGAGCTGCTCGGCGGTCGCGATGGCGAGGCAGAGCTCGTCGATGGCGCAGATGTTGTCCCACGCCTCGGCCGCCGGGTCCGGCGACGCGTCGACGGTGCCGAGGTGGATCCCGTTGGAGAACGCGTGCTCGGTGCCCTTGATGACCAGCACCCGGGTGTCCTCGGTCAGAGCCTTCTCGACGGCGCTCGTCAGGCGGCGGCACTGCTCCGTGTACATCGCGCCGCTGTACGAGCGGAACGTCAGGTACCCGACCGCGCCGTCCCGCACGTAGGTGGACTCCGCCAGGGCGTCCGGGACACGGCGGAACGGTGCGCCGCTCGTGTCGATCACCTGGGCGGCCGGAAGCTTCGCGCCGCGGCGGCCGCTGAGCTCGGCGGCGTAGCCGACCCAGAGCGTGCCGACGCCGCAGGCGATCGCCACCGCGTCGAGGTTGCGGCCCACGACGGTGCCGGGGGCGGCACCGGTGTGCTCGGGCGAGGCGACGGCGTCGAACACGCAGACCGAGCGGCCGTTGACGGTCGCGGGGGCACCGGGCGCGCCGTCGGCCGCGGCGACGAGGCGCTCCAGCTCGTTCGCGGGGCGGCTCCAGTCGATGCGGAAGTCCTCGCGGCGCAGCAGCGGCAGCTCACCGTCGACCGGCACGATCCGCAGGCAGGCCTCCGCGGGGATCGGCCGCTCGCCGTCGGCGACCTTGCGGACGACCTCGCCGATGCAGGCCATCGCGGCGTCCGCGACGCGGCTGTTGTAGAGCGCGCTCTTGGAGATCGGCTGGTCCGGCATGTCGAAGACGGCGGTGGCCCACACCGGGCCGGCGTCCAGCTCCTCGACGGCGGACAGGGCGGTGACGCCCCAACGGTCCCGGCCGTCGCGGATCGCGTGGTCGAGCGAGGAAGGCCCGCGGTCGCCCACGGGGCCGGGGTGCACGATGACCGTCGGCCAGCGGTCGTAGATGGTGTCCGGCACGCGGTGCTTGAGGAACGGGCACAGGATCAGGTCGGGGTCCGCACGCTCGACGGCCCGCGTCATGGCGGCACCCGACTCGAACGTCGGGGCAAGCTCGACTCCGACGTCATGCCCCTGTTCCCTCAGGGAACACCAGACCCGCTGGGTGAGACCGTTGAAGGCTGAGACCAGCAGGAGGATCCTCATCGGGCGGTGGACTCCTTGTCGCACGGAAAAGCTCTGGGGGCGTCCGCAGCCTAACCACGGACGCCAATCGGGACAATCTGCCTCGGTGGTCCAGCTTCACCCGCGCCAAATCTTCACAGTTCAAGGCTTCGCGTGTAGTGGACCGCCCGGCGGTCAGCCTTGCGGGCGCAGGGCTATCGTCATCGCCTCGAGCGCGAGCAGCGGCGCCACGTTTCCGTCCAGGCGGGTGCGGGCCACGCCTATCGAGTCCATCCGTCGTACCGTCTGCTCCGGCGTGGAGTCGGCGGCCAGGAGGCGCACCGTCTCCGCCAGCTCGGCGTTCACGAGGTCGACCTCCGCGCCGAGCTGCACCACGAGCACGTCCCGGTACAGGGAGAGCAGGTCCACCATGGCGCGGTCGAGCACGTCGCGCTGATGCCGCGTCGCGCGCCGCTTCTGGTCGTCCTCCAGCTGTTTGAGCTGGGACCGCAGGCGCGGCGGCAGGGTCTCGCCGTCGGCCACACCCAGGGCACGCATCAGCTCGGCCTTCTCGGCAGCGTCACGCTCCTGGGTGGCCGACACCGCCTCCGCCTTGGCCACGTCCACGAGCTCGCCCGCGGCGAGCACCGCGTCCCCGACCCCGCGGATGCGCCGGGCGATGCTCAGCACGGCGGTACGCCGCTCACGTGCCCCGGCGTCGCGCGCCAGCCGCTTCGCGAGGCCGACGTGGCTCTGCGCCGCGCGGGCAGCGCTCAGCGCGACCGCCGGGTCGGCTCCGTCGCGCCGCACCAGCAGGTCGGCGACCGCCTGCGGCGGGGGCACGCGCAGCACCACCGCGCGGCAGCGCGACCGGATGGTCGGCAGCACGTCCTGGACCGACGGCGCGCACAGCACCCATACCGTGTGCGGCGGGGGCTCCTCGATCGTCTTGAGCAGGACGTTCGTGGTGCGCTCCGCCATGCGGTCGGCGTCCTCGATCACGATCACGCGCCAGCGCCCGCCGGACGGCGACCGGGACGCGGTCATGATCAGGTCCCGCACCTCGTCGATCGCGATGACCACCTTCTCCGTGGCCAGCAGCGTCACGTCCGGGTGCGTACCCGCCATGGTCGTGGTGCACGCCTGGCACACGCCACAGCCGCCCTGGGTGCACTGCAGCGCCGCCGCGAAGGCGCGGGCGGCCACCGACCGTCCGGAGCCCGGCGGGCCGGTCACGAGCCACGCGTGCGTCATCGCCGTGGGGTTCGCGACGGCGCTCTGGAGCGCGGCGACCGCATGCTCCTGTCCGACGACGTCGTCCCACACGGTCATGATCGGTCCTCCCCCAGGGACTCGGCGACGGCGTCGGCCTCTGCGACGGCTGCTGCCTCGGCGAGGGCACCCGCCTCGGCGACCACCGGTGTGAGGCCCAGCCGGGCCGAGAGATCCACCCTGATCTGTGCCTGGATGTCGTCGACCGGCAGTGCCGCGTCGAGGATCACCCAGCGCTCCGGGTCCGCGGCCGCGCGCTGGAGGAACGTGTCCCGGACCCGGGTGTGGAACTCGAGTCCCGCGCGCTCCAGCCGGTCCAGGGCACCCTTGCCGTCGGCCCCGGCGCGCCTGACCGCCGCTGCCCCGGGCTCGAGGTCGAGCAGGATCGTGATGTCCGGCCGCAGCCCCTTCGCTGCCCACAGGGAGAGGTGCTCCACCTCGTGGGCCGGCAGGTCGCGGCCTCCGGACTGGTAGGCGACGGACGAGTCGAGGTAGCGGTCGGTGATCACCACGGCGCCACGATCCAGCGCCGGCCGCACCACGGTCTCCACGTGGTGGGCGCGGTCCGCGGCGTAGATCAGCGCCTCGGCCCGCGCACCCATGTCCTGGCCGTGCATGACCGCCGCCCGCAGCTCCTTGCCGAGCGCGGTGCCACCGGGCTCGAAGGTGAGCACGACCTCGCGGCCGGTCAGGTCGGCCAGCCAGTCGCCGAGGAGGCGGGACTGGGTCGACTTGCCGACGCCCTCGCCGCCCTCGAAGGAGATGAAGTAGCCCGGTTCGTTCACGCGGCAACCCTAACCGCGCCCACCCACACGCACCGGCCGACCGACGTGTCAGACGTACACGCCACCGGAGTGACCTGTACGTCTGACAAGTGTTACTTCGAGCTCGACGCCTTCTTGGCGGCCGGCTTCTTCGCCGGGGCCTTCTTCGCTGCCGGCTTCTTGGCCGTGGTCGCCCGCGTCGTGCGCTTCTTGGCCGGGCCCTGGGCGCGCTTCTCGGCGAGCAGCTCGATCGCCCGCTCCGCGGTGACCGACTCCGGGGTGACGTCACGCGGCAGGGTGCGGTTGGTCTCGCCGTCGGTCACGTACGGGCCGAACCGGCCGTCCTTGACCTGGATCGGCTTGCCGCTGGTGGGGTCGTCCCCGAGCTCGCGCAGCGGCGGGGTGGCCGTGCGCCCGCGCCCCCGCTTGGGCTGCTTGTAGATCTCCAGCGCCTCGTCCAGGGTGACCGTGAACATGGCCTCCTCGGACGGCAGGGTGCGCGAGTCCGTGCCCTTCTTCAGGTACGGGCCGTAGCGGCCGTTCTGCGCGGTGATCTCGTCGCCCGACTCCGGGTCCGTCCCCACGACGCGCGGCAGCGACATGAGCTGCAGGGCGTCCTCGAGCGTCACCGAGTCGAGGGCCTGCGTCTTGAGCAGCGACGCGGTCTTCGGCTTGGGCAGGGCGGCCAGCGCCCGCTTCTTCGCCGCGGCCGACAGGTCGGGGTCGAGGTCCGGCTCGGGCATCTGCTCCGTGACGTACGGACCGTAGCGGCCGTTCTTGGCGATGACCGGGTTGCCGGTCTCGGGGTGGATGCCGAGCACGCGGCCGTCGTCGGCCCCGGCGGCGAGCAGCTCGCGCGCCTTGGCGACGGTCAGCTCGTCGGGTGCGACGTCGTCGGGCACCGAGGCGCGGGGCGGGGTCTTGCCCTCCTCGACCTCTGCCGCGAGGTCCTCGATGTACGGGCCGTAGCGGCCGACCCGCACGCGGATGCCCTCGCCGATGTCCACCGAGTTGATCGCGGCGGCGTCGATCTCGCCGAGGTTCGCCACGAGCGCGCGCAGACCGCCGCCGTCGCTGTCCACACCGAGCTCGTCGGAGGTGCCGAGGTTGCCGGGGGCCTCGCCGAAGTAGAACTCCTTGAGCCACGCGACCCGCTCCCGCGACCCGGCGGCGATCTGGTCGAGGTCGGCCTCCATGGTGGCCGTGAAGTCGTAGTCGACCAGCCGGTCGAAGTGCTCCTCCAGCAGGCGGATCACCGCGAACGCGAGCCACGTCGGCACCAGCGCCTGGCCGCGCGTGATCACGTAGCCGCGGTCCTGGATGGTCGAGATGGTCGCGGCGTACGTGGAGGGGCGGCCGATCCCGCGCTCCTCCAGGGCCTTGACCAGCGACGCCTCCGTGTAGCGCGCGGGCGGCGCCGTGGAGTGCCCGTCGGCGGCGAGGTCGGTACCGACCAGCGCGTCGCCCTCGGACATCGTCGGCAGGCGCGTCTCCTTCGCCGCGGCGCCCTCGGCCGCCTCGGTGTCGGCGTCCGCGCTCTCCTCGTAGGCCGCGAGGAACCCGCGGAACGAGATCACCGTGCCCGACGCCGAGAACACCGCCTCGTTGCCGTCCTGCTCGCCGCCGACGATCGTCGCGCCGAGCCGGACGGACGCCGTCGAGCCCTTCGCGTCGGCCATCTGTGACGCGACGGTGCGCTTCCAGATCAGCTCGTAGAGCCGGAACTGGTCCCCGCTCAGCTCGCCCGCGACCTGCGCGGGGGTGCGGAACGAGTCACCCGCGGGGCGGATCGCCTCGTGCGCCTCCTGGGCGCCCTTCGACTTGGACTGGTAGAGGCGGGGCGCGCCCGGCACGTACTCGGGGCCGTACAGCTCGGCAGCCTGCCGGCGCGCGGCGTTCGTGGCCTCGGACGACAGCGACGGGCTGTCGGTACGCATGTAGGTGATGTAGCCGTTCTCGTACAGGCCCTGCGCGGTACGCATCGCCTGACGCGACGACATCCGCAGCTTGCGGCCCGCCTCCTGCTGCATGGTGGAGGTGGTGAACGGCGCCGCGGGGCGGCGCGTGTACGGCTTGGTCTCCAGGCTGCGGACGGAGAAGTCGGCTGCCTGGAGCCCGGAGACGACGGCGGTGGCGGTGGCCTCGTCGAGCTGCACCACGCCCGTACGGACCTTGAGCCGCCCGCGGTCGTCGAAGTCACGGCCCGAGGCGACCTTGGCGCCGGCGAGCTGGGTGAGCCGGGCGCGGAAGGAGGGCTGGCCGGAGGCGGCGCCGTCGTCGTCCGAGACCGCGAAGGTGCCCGCGACGTCCCAGTAGTCCGCTGAGACGAACGCCATACGCTCGCGTTCCCGCTCGACCACCAGACGCGTCGCCACCGACTGCACACGGCCGGCGGAGAGGCCCTGGCGCACCTTGCGCCACAGCACCGGCGACACCTCGTAGCCGTACAGGCGGTCGAGGATGCGCCGGGTCTCCTGGGCGTCCACGAGGTCCTGGTCCAGCTCGCGGGTGTTCTCCAGGGCGCGGAGGATCGCGTCGCGGGTGATCTCGTGGAACACCATGCGCTTGACGGGGACCTTGGGCTTGAGCTCCTGGATCAGGTGCCAGGCGATGGCCTCGCCCTCGCGGTCCTCATCGGTCGCGAGGAAGAGCTCGTCGGCGTCCTTCAGAGCCTTCTTGAGCTCGCTGACCTTCTTCTTCTTGTCCGCGTGGACCACGTAGTACGGGTCGAACCCGTTGTCGACGTCCACCGAGAACTTGCCGTACGGGCCCTTCTTCATCTCCGCCGGCAGGTCCTTGGGCTGCGGGAGGTCGCGAATATGCCCGACGCTGGCTTCGACCTCGTAGTCGTCGCCGAGGTAGCTCTGGATCTTTCGAGCCTTCGTGGGCGACTCCACGATCACGAGCTTGCGTGCCTGGGACATCCGGTCCTGCCTGCTTCCTGCGGGGTCTGGGGAGGGCGTCTAGCGCCGTCGGAGAGTTCACGGTACGCCAGACACAACGGCTCGCACCCTATCCGGGCCGACAGCCGGTTGCCCGGCAGTCCCGCATGACCGTGGTGATTTTCACCCGTGGCGTGATGAACCAGGTGATGGGACGTGATGAACCACAGAGCGTTACGTCGGACACACCGTCTCTTCAGCGCGCTCCCCTACGGTGGGGCCATGACGGACCAGACCCTCCCGCTGCCCGGTCATCGGGACGAGAGCAGCACCAGCTACGCGGGTCCTCGGATACCGAGGCGCCGGCCCCGGCTGGCACCCCGTATCACCGCCGTGGTCGTGGCGGTGCTCGCGCTCTGGGGGGTGTGGGCGACGTGGGACACGTTCGTCGCGTCGCCCCTCGGCCAGCGCGCGGACCAGCTCGCGCTCGAGGGGGCCGCCCGCGGCCAGAACACCCTCTGGGAGCTCGCCGAACCGGTGCTCGGAGTCGTGTCGAACTCGTTCATCGGCCTGGGCCTGGCGGCCGCCGTGATCCTCGCGCTGGCCCGCGGCCGCTGGTGGCTCGCCGTGCAGGTCGCGGTCCTGGTGGGCGGCGCGAACCTCACCACTCAGGTGCTCAAGCACGCGGTGCTCGACAGGCCCGCGCTGCTGGACGTCGCGCGAGCGGACATCAACACCCTGCCCAGCGGGCACACGACGGTAGCCGCCTCCATCGCGGCGGGGCTGCTCATCGCGGTCCCCCGGCGCTGGCGGCCGGTGGTGGCGGTGGCCGGCGCGGCCTACACGGCAGCCACCGGCGTATCGACGCTGATCGGCCAGTGGCACCGGCCCTCCGACGTCGCAGCCGCCATCCTCGTGGTGCTCGCCTGGGGTGCCGGGGTGTGCGCGCTGAGCTCGCCGTCGTCCCTGGACGCGCCGCAGGACGGACCGCAGCCCGGGACGTCCGGCGCGGCCGCACTGCTGCTGCTCGGCGCGGCCGGCACCGGAGCGCTCGCGGTCGGCGCCCTCGGCAGCGTGCGGGGCGACGGATGGGGCCTGCCGCTGGGCGGGGACCTGACCGCCTACATGGGCGGGATGCTCGGCGTGGTGGCCGTGACGCTAGGCGCGTTCGCGCTCCTCCTCCTGGTCCGCCAGTCGACGGCACGCCCCTGACCACCCGCCTGAGTCCCGATTGTCGAAGTAGAGCGCCTGTCCGAGTCTCCCTGGTGATGCCAGGAAGACTCGGACAGGCGCTCTACTTCGACAATCGGGACTCAGGCCATCAAGGGGTCGAGTAGCCGCCCGTGTACGAGCCCGAGCCCGAGTACGAGAGCACGCGCCAGCGGTAGGTGCCCGCCGTGCCCGAGTAGCTCACGCTCTCGTCAGGGGCCGAGGTGATGCCCTGGGCCACGTTGGACCAGGTGCTGCCGCTCAGCTTCTGGAGGTAGAGGTCGAAGTCGACACCGCTGGGGCCGTCGAGGCAGCCCGTGATGGTGCCGGCAGAGGACGAGAAGCCGCTGCTGCTCGGCTTGTAGGTGGAGGCGCCGCTGCTCAGCGAACCGCTGAACGCCGTCTCCTGGCTCGCGCAGCCCGGGGGCGGCGTGGTGCCACCGCCACCGGTGAGCAGCGTGACGCTCGCGGCGCTGAGCGCCTCGTTCACCGGCTGGAAGTACGTGGTGCCGCCGGAGGAGCAGTTGCCGTTGCCGCCCGACGTCATGCCCTGGGCCTGCGTGCCTGCGAGCAGCGAACCGCCCGAGTCACCCGGCTCCGCGCACACGTTGGTACGGATGAGGCCGGACACGCTGCCCTCTGCGTAGTTCACCGTGGCGTTGAACGCCTGGATCGTGCCGCAGTGCCAGCCGGTCGTGGAGCCCGAACGGCAGACGGACGCGCCGACGGCGGCCTGGGTCGAGCCCGCGACGTTGACGGTGCCACCGCTGTAGTTGTTGACCGCGCCGATCGGGGTGTCGTCGGAGCCGACGTTCACGTACGCGTAGTCGTTGCCCGGGAACGAGGACACCTGGAAGGTGCCGCTCGGCTGGGTGGTGGTGGCGCCGCGCGAACCACAGTGTCCGGCGGTGACGAAGCCACCGGTGACCGAGAAGCCGACCGAGCAGCGTCCGCCGCCGATGTAGTAGGCGTTGCCGCCGATCACGTTGATGAGGGTGCGAGGCATGGCGGCGACCTCGACCACGGAGACGGCGGAGAGGCCTGCCCGCTCGACGGCGGCGGCGACGGCGCCCTTCGAGCCCTTCGCGACCTCCATGACCACGGAGTTGGACTCGACGTCCACGTAGGTGGCGGCGACCTTGGCGTCCGGAGCAGCGCGGTAGGCCTTGGTGGCCAGCCGCTCGAGCTGGCTCAGCGACTTGTCGACGGTGACTGCGTTGGCACCGGCGGCACGGACCTCGGCGGCTCCTGCCTTGTCGGTGACGGCGACGAACAGCTCGCTGCCGTCCACCCACGCCCCGGCGTAGCCCTTGTCGAGGGACTTGATGATGGCGTGCTGCTTGTCGGACAGCGCCTTGTCGATCTTGATGCGGTCCACCGCCTGCGCGGTGGTGAGGCCGAGGTCGCGCTCCATCGCGGCGACCATACCGGGGGCGTAACCGGTCACGTCGGGCTTGTCGGAACCGGCGGCAGTGCCTGCGGTAGCAGCGGTGATGCTGGCGGCGAGGAGCGTCGCAGCGGCTGTAGCCACGGTGATCGCTCTGAAGGATGTGCGTCTCATGTCCAGCGACTCCTTGTCGTCGGGGCAATGGATTCACCCAGTGCGGCAAAGCGTAGGGTCGCTTCCAGCGAACTCCCAGATACCGATTAGGACATATCTGCGCAATATGCGGGCATGCCGAAGGGCGGGTAGGAGATTTCCCTACCCGCCCCCCGGACCATCGACCGAGGTGCGCCTAGCGCATCCGGATCAGCGGGTCACGAGCGAGACACCCGCCGCGCCCAGCGCCTCACCCACGGGGTTGAAGTACGTCGTGCCGCCGGAGGAGCAGTTGCCCGAACCGCCGGACGTCATGCCCTGGGCCTGCGAACCGGCCAGCAGCGAGCCGCCCGAGTCGCCCGGCTCGGCGCACACGTTCGTGCGGATCAGACCGGTGACGCTGCCCTGGGAGTAGTTCACGGTCGCGTTGAGCGCCTGGATGGTGCCGCAGTGCCAGCCGGTCGTGGAGCCCGAACGGCAGACGGTGGCGCCGACGGCGGCCGCCGACGAGCCCGAGACGTTCACGGTGCCGCCGTTGTAGTTGTTGACGGCACCGACCGGGGTGTCGTCCGAACCGGTGTTCACGTACGCGTAGTCGTTGCCCGGGAACGAGGACACCTGGAAGGTGCCGCTCGGCTGGCTGGTCGTGGCACCGCGCGACCCGCAGTGGCCCGCGGTGACGAAGCCGCCGGTGGCCGCGAAGCCGACCGAGCAGCGGGAGCCGCCGATGTAGTAGGCGTTGCCGCCGACCACGTTGATGAGCGTCTTGGGCCGCTCCGCGGCCGTCGACAGCGAGACGGCGGAGGCGGGGACGCCCGCCTCGGCGACCGCGGCTGCGACGTCCGCCTTGGCGCCGCGGACCACGTCGATGACGATCTCGTTGGTCTCCACGTCCACGTAGTACGAGGTGACGTCGGACTCGGCCAGTGCGCCGTCCAGGTCCGCCGTCCACGTGTCGAGCGCTGCGAGCGAGTTCTTCACGGTCACCGGGGTCGCCCCGGCCGCCTGTACCGCTGCGGCGTCGGCGGCGTCGGTCACCGCGACGTGCAGCTCGTCGGTGCCCTCGACCCACGCACCCGCGTAGGACGACGCACCCAGCGACCTCTCCAGGCTCCGCTGCGTTCCCGCCAGGGCCTCCTGTGCCTTGATCTGCGCCACGGCCTCGGCGGTGCTCAGGTCGAGGTCGCGCTCCATGGCCGCGACCATGCCGGGGGCGTACTGCGCCGCGGCGGCCTCGGTGTCGGGCTGGGCGGCGGCGACGGCGTTGATGGTGCCGGCGAAGAGGCCCACGGTGGCGGTTGCCACGGCGAGACCCCGGAGGGAAGTACGACTCATCTCAGCGACTCCTTGTGTCGGAGAGCAGGTGAAACTACCACCTAGGGGCGACTATTCACCCGTGCGCTCAACCTAGGAGCAGTTGGACTTCACGTACAGATCACACTCAGGTCATACATATTTCATATGGAGCACAAAGTGCCCTGCGAGCACGCCCCACGGCCGCGTCGCCGCGCGCCGTCAGGTCAGCCGCACTGCCCGCCGGCCGAGCCTGCGCTGCACCTCCGGCTCAGCCGAGCATCCCGTACATCGCCAGCCACTGTTCGTACTGGGGGCTGCGCCGCACGGCGTCCCGGTGCGCGCGGTGCGCGGCACCCTCGACGGCCTCCAGGTCCACGCGCAGGTCGGCGTCGTGCCGCCAGCCCAGGTAGTGGGTGCGCCGCAGGGGCGCCCCGGCGAGCGGCACCGTCACCACACCCGGCGGGTCGAGCTGTCCGGGCTCCACGAGCGCGACGGCGCGCCCCGCCCGCACCTGGTCGACGGCGGTGGTCCACTCCGCCTCCCCCATGCCACGCGGCGTGAACCCCGCGCGCACGCACGCCGACACGAAGCACTCCTCGAGGCAGCCGTGCGAGGGCACGCAGAGCCACTGCTCCTCGGCCAGCTCGGCGAGCGAGACCTCGGGCTTGCCCGCGTACGGGTGGTGCTCGTCGATGAGGACGAACATCGGGTCGGTGCAGACCCGGGTCCATGCGACCTCGCCGGCGGGCGGCGGTGAGACGTCCGAGCACATACCGACCAGCCCGACGTCGATGGTGCCCCGCGCGAGCCGGGACGCCACGTCGTCCGCCAGATGGGGCATGGCCGTGGTGACCTGGGCGCCGGGTATGGCGATGTGCAGCTGGTTGACGAAGAGACCGCCCAGCGCGGTGCCGGTGATGGCCACCCGGACCGTCTCACCCTTTGCCACGTCGCCGTTGACGAGGCGTTCGGCGTCGTCGGCGAGGGCCGACATCGCCGGGAGCAGCACGCGGGCGTGCCGCAGGATCAGCTCACCGAGCTCGGTCGGGCGCGCACCGAAGCGGTCGCGGACGAACACGTTCCCGCCCAGCGACCGGTCGATGCGGTTGAGCTGCGCAGTCAACGCCGGCTGCGCGATGCCGAGAGCAGCGGCCGCCTTTGTGACGCTGCCCGACTCGGCAACAGCGACGACCATCCTCAAGTGCCGCATGTCGAGTTCCACACGGTGGAAAATATCTGTCATAGCACCAGATGTCTCTGTTCTGAACAAGATTTATCGGTGCGCGCGACCGAAAGTTACGTCCGCGAAACGGATGAACCACCTAGGGCAGAGCGGGTGATGGTGTTCTTGCGTCATTCTGCAAGGAAACCGTCACGAACCAGACGGCGGACAGCCGGGAGAAGCTCTGCGGCAAGGTCGTCGGAGGGGACGTCGAACAGCGACGCGAGCGCTCCGACGATCTGCCCCACCGACAGCTCGCCGTCGCACGCGCCCACCAGCGCGGCGAGCGGGCTGGACGCCTGCACGCCACGCCCCAGGCCGTCCCCCTGCCGCAGGATGACGATGTTCGGGTCGGCGGCGCCGGGCGTCAGGTAGCGCTCCTCGGTGATGTCGGCGGCCGTGACCAGGCGCGACGCCGCGAGTGCCGCGTCGTCCCGCGCCGCGAGCCAGTCGTGGCCCGCGAGGCTGCGGGCGATGTGCGCGCCGAGCGGCTGCCGGACCGAACCGGTGTGCTCCTCCAGACGCCGCAGCGTGGCCGGCCCGGACAGCGGCCGGCGCAGGGTCACCAGCCCGAAGCCGACCGCCTCGACGTCCCGGGACTCGAAGTCGTCGAGCCATGCGCCGTAGGCCGCCGCCCAGGCGTCCGGCTCGCGGTCGGCGGTGGTGCCGCCGTCCCGGATCCAGGTCTCGGCGTACTCGGCGGGGTCGAGGACCTCGCGCTGGATGATCCAGCCGTCCAGGCCCGCCTCGTCGAGCCAGGCGCCGACCCGTTCGGTCCACGGCTCGCCCCGGCGGTGCTCCCAGTTGCCGAGGAGCTGCGCGGTGCCACCCGGCGCGAGCACGTCGCCCACCCCGAGGATCAGGTCCCGCACCAGGTCGTCGCCCGCCCTGCCGCCGTCGCGGTACTCGTAGTCGCCGAGCGCGTCGGCGACCGCCCGCCCCGCCGCCCCGGCGTGCGGCGTGATCACGAACGGCGGGTTGGAGACGACGAGGTCGAACCGCTCCCCCGCCACCGGCTCCAGCATCGAGCCGTGCCGCAGCTCCAGCTCCGTCCCGGCCCGGGTGTTCAGCGCGGCGTTGAACGCCGCGAAGGCGAGCGCCCGCCGGGAGATGTCCGTCGCCACCACGTGCTGCGCGTGCCGCGCCGCGTGCAGCGCCTGGATGCCGCAGCCGGTGCCCAGGTCGAGCACCCTGCCCGTCGAGCCGCGCACCGTCACCTGCGCCAGCGTGAGGGAGGCGCCGCCCGCACCCAGCACGTGGTCCGTGGCCAGGCGTCCGCCGGTGACGAGCTCGCCGAGGTCGGAGGCGAGCCACCAGCTCGCGTCGCCGACGGCGTCCACCGAGGAGTACGGGCTCAGGTCCACGACGGCGCGCACCTCGTCGTCGTCCCCCGTGCCCTGAGCGGCGACCAGGCCGAGGCGCTCCGCACCCGCGGTCCCCGTGCCGGGCAATGCCCGGTCGAGCGCCGCGCGCGGCACGACCCCGCCCAGGAGGAACAGGCCCGCGAGGGTCGCCAGCGGGCCGGGCCGCGACGACGGCGCGGCGTCCAGCGCGGCGGCCAGCGCCCGGCGGGCCGGCAGGGACTGCTCGCGGTGCAGCGCCGCGGCTGCCACCGGGCCCAGCAATCGTTCGACACCGTCGACGTCGTAGTCGGAGGCGACCAGGTCGTCACGGAGGGAGTCGACGAGGGCACGGTCGGTCACGGGAGGCAGCACGGACCTATCCTGCCCGCTGACGCCCGCCCGTCACCACGCGGGAGGCCTACCCGCGGCAGTTGGAGGCCACGAACTCCTGCACGCGCTGGGACGCCTCGACCATCGCCTCGGTGTCGAGCTCCTGCTGGGCGCCGCCCACCGCATCGCTCACCGCGGGGCCGTCGGTGGCCTTCACCTTCTCGATGTTGTTGGCGACCGTCGAGTAGTACGTGAAAGCGATGGCCCAGTCCCCCGCGATCGCCTCGGGCGGGGTCACGCCCTGCAGCGCGTTGCGGGCGTTGATGAACCCCTTGCGCAGGGTGTCGGGCTGGTCCTCGACCATCGCCGACTGCGCGTTGGCGGCCTGCGTCCACGCCATCTGCGTCTGGGCGCACGATGCGGCGTCCGCGGTGGAGAGGACCTTGTCGTCACCCTGGAGCTGCGTCATCCCCCAGCCGGTGCCGAGGCCCAGCACGGCGGCGGTCACACCGGCGAGCACCAGCACGAGCGTCTTGTCCAGCAGCTTGGGCAGACCCCGCCTCAGGGTTCGCTTGATCCGCTTCTGCTGTGCGGTGTCGGGGGCCGACAGGCGGCCCTTGGGGCGCTGCTTGCCCGCCTTGCGCGACTCGGCCTTCCGCGACTCGTTCTTCCGCGACTCGGCCTTGCGCGACTCCGGCTCGCTCGGCCCGGCAGGCAGGGCGTCGTCGGGCTCGGACAGGTCGGGACGGTGCACGGGACCGGCCTCGTCGGGCAGCGCCTCGACCTGGTAGTCGTCGACCTCGGCCACCGGGCTCTGGTTCAACGAGCCTTGGCTCGACGGGCCAGGACTCAGCGGGAAGCCGCCGGCCGGGGTGGGCGCGGACTCCGTCTTCGGCGCACCCTTCGTGCCGGACTTCGCGCCCTTGCCCTTCGACCGCGACTTCACGGCCTTGCTGCTCTTGGCACCGGCGCTCTTGCCACCTGCGTTCTTGCCGCGGCCGCGCGGCACGGCGGGCTCCGCGGCCGCTACGGAACCCCACGGGTTGGCGTCGCCGTCGCTCTCGCCGTCCGCGATGACGGGCGCGGGCACGTGGCCCCAGGGGGAGCCTGCCGTCTCGTCGACGGGGGTCGGATCCACCGGGGCACCGGTGCCCGCGGCGCTGCCCCAGGGGCTCGGTGCGGGCTCGCTCTCCGCGAGGCTCTCGGCCCACTCGAGGGCGCTGGCCCCGGGTGCGGCCTCTCCGGCCGCGAGGCTCTCCGCCCACGTGAGCGCATTCGATGCGGGGGGACCACCGGCGCGAGACGCAGCACGACCACCCCGCGAACCCTTGCGCCGTGTCGCACTCATAGCCGCGCACTTTACCCGCTCGTCCCACCGGCGCAGGAGGGGCAATCGTGTGATACGTGGCGAACTGGGGGTGAAGTTGCTACAGGTTGAGGTAGTTGATGCTCGACCAGAACACCACGACGATGACCGCGACGATTCCGATCGCGAGCGACAGGAGTCCCCAGTTGCGCGCGCGCCGCGACGCTTTCCTGGACTTGTCGTGCTCCTGCGCCTTCCACAGGGTATTCACGCGCAGCGCGCTGACCAGTGCGACCAAACCCGTCGGGAAGAAGCAGAAGATGGTGACCAGTACGGCGAACACGAGATACGTCCGCGGCGGATACTGCAGCTGCGCGGGGTAGGTGTGGACGCTGACGTGCACCGGCGAGCGCGACCCGCCCGGGACCGCGGGCGGCAGGGCGGAGCTGCTCATGGACCGTCTCCCTCTTCTGTGTAAAGGGAGAACTTAGTCCAGTTTCGGCGATTTGTTGAATGTGCTGGTCAGCCGGGTATTTTGCGCAGTACCTCACGATAGAAATGCACGCCGCGGCCCAGGGAATCAACGCTCAGGTGCTCGCCCACACCGTGAATCGACTGCCGCTGAGCACGCGACAGAACGAACGGGCTGAACCGATAGACGTGGTCGCTGATGGGGGTGAAGGTGCGTGAGTCGGAGGCCGAGAGCAGCACGTGGGGCACCACCACCGCGTCGGGATACGACGCGCCGATCGCCTCGCTGAGCAGTGCGAACTGCTGGCTGTCCGTCGGTGAGACCTCGCTGGGCTCGCTGCTCTGCACCACCTCGAGCACGACCTTCTTGTCCCCGATGATCCGGCGCAGCCGCGCGACCGTCCGGTCCACCGTCTCGCCGAGCGCCACGCGCACGTCCAGGCGAGCACGAGCGGACGACGCCGCCACGTTCGGCCCCGCGCTGCCCCGCAGCTCGGTGACCGCGACGGTCGTGCGGACCAGGGCAGCGGCCTCGGGACCGCCGCCGGCGAGCAGCCAGGCGGCGACCTTGCGCAGGGGCCCGGAGGCCAGCCTCGTCGCCAGCTTGAGACCAAGCCCCTTCCCGCCGCTCACCCCCGGCGCGACGCGTTCCAGCATCGCCGCCGTCGGCGCGTTGACCTTCGCCGCGAAACGACGCCGGGTGACCCGCGTGATCGCGCGAGCGAGGCGCACCGTGGCCGGCTGGTTGCCGGGCACCGCCGAGTGCCCGCCGACGTCGGAGGTGTACAGGTTGACGCCGACGAAGCCCTTCTCCGCGACGCCCACCATCGCCGCCTGCCGGCTCAGCCCCGGGAAGGCGTCCGTCACGACGCCGCCGCCCTCGTCGATCACGAGCCAGGGGCGCACACCGAGCTCGTACAGACGCCGGACGGCGATCTGCGCGGACTCGCCCGCCGTCTCCTGGTCCGCGCCGAAGAACAGCCAGACGTCCCGCTCCGGCACGAAGCCGTCGCCGAGCAGCGTCTCGACGGCGTCGAGCAGCGCCACGAGCCCGCCCTTGTCGTCGAGCGTGCCGCGGCCGTGCACCAGCCCGTCCCGGATCTCGCCGGAGAAGGGGTTGGTCGCCCAGTCCGCGGCCTGGACCGGCGCGACGTCCTGGTGGGCCATGAGGACCACGGGGAACGGGTGCAGCACGTCCTGCCGCCCGCGGCCCGGCCACCGGTAGAGCAGGCCGTGGTCGCCCGCCGGCTCGCTCTGCAGGGCGTGCACGCGGGGATAGAACGCCGCCAGCGCAGCCCGGTGCCTGGCGAACGACTCGTGGTCGGCGGACTGCGGGTCCCACGACGCGACGGTGGGGATCTGCACGAGCGAGGACAGGTGCGCCGCCGCGATGTGGCCCGCCGAGGCGTGCCGCTCGCCGTACGGCTCCGACGAGGCGAACGCGGACGAGCCCTTCCGGTCGCCGAGCGCGGCGTCCGGGGCGGCCGGCTGTTCGGCGATCGGCTGCGCCTTCTGGGCCGTCGGCCCACCGGTCGTCTCGCGGGCGGCCTGGTTCCGGCGCCCGTCCGACGTCGTGGACGCGGACCGCGCGGGCGCGTTGTCCGGACGCGTCGCCGACAACGGTGCCGGCGACGCCCCGCGGCGCGGCGCGGCGGCGGACCCGGGCCTCGACCCAGGTGCCGGCTCGGCGGTCGGTTCGGCGGACGGCGTCGCAGCCGGCTGGACTGCCGCCTTGGCGATCATTTCGGCCGTGACCTGAGGGATGGCCTCGGTCGGGTCGATATCGGCACTCACGGGACCTTCTCCTGCTCCGGGTCTCCCACGAAGGGGGCTCCTGCGTCGGGGCTCTCGTCGGCACCCGCGGACCGCGGAGCGTTCGGGAGCACAACACCGCAGACGATAGCGGTAGCACCCGGTTTTCCCCATACCTCCGGTAATGCTGGACGCGCAGCACCCGACCTCGCCGGGTCACCGCGCAGTGGTCACCGTGCGGCCCAGTGGATGGCCGTCGCCGCCTGGCTCAGGCCGCCCCGGGGATGGGTACGGAAGAAGACCGAGGTGCCGAACACGAACGCCCGCGCACCTCCCACTGTGCCGGATACGGCGGCAGCCTGCCCGATGACGGAGCTCCGCCCGTCCGGCTCCCTGGTCAGGGGCCAGTACCCGGCCCGGAGACTGCCGTAGGTCAGCTCCGTGGCCGTCTCCTCGCCCAGGTCGGTGAACCAGACCGCGGGGTAGACGAAGCCGTGGTCCTGCGCGTGGTCGTCCAGCACCTCGCCAGGGGTGCTGGTGGCGATGATGCCGTTGCTCGCCGGGTCGCCGGTCAGCGCGGTGCCGCTGACCAGCCCGTACGACTCCGCGGCCGCGAACGCGCCGGCTCCGCGCCCGACGATGGCGCCGTCGTCGTGCAGCCAGGCGAGGACGTGTGCGTGGCCTGCCGAACCCAGGCGCAGGTCCAGGGAGGAGCCGACCCACAGCACGTCGGCGTCCTCGAGCCCGGTGGGGGTGCCGTTGGCCGCGCCCGCCTCGATCCGGGCCGCCGAGACCGGCACCAGGTCGTCGAACCCGAGCGCCAGGAGCGACAGCCGGTCGTCCTGGTTGCCCGCGTACGCGACGGTCAGGTCCTCGCCGACCTCGCCCGCGGCGTACTCGGCCCGCGAGACGGTCACGAAGGAGATCCCGTACCGGTCCGCGACGTCGCGTGCCGCCCGCAGCCCACGCGGTCCGACGGCGGCCCGGCCGTCCGCCGTCAGCCGCACGGTCACGCCCTGCCCCAGGAGGTCGTTCAGGGCGCGGTGGTCCTCCACCCCTGCCACGTCGAAGGCGGCGTACCTCGCTCCGTCCGGGACGCTCCCGCGCGGCGCACCACGGCGAACCGGGGCGGTCCGGCCGACCGGGCCGTCGGTGGTGACGCCCACGCGGTCCACCGTCGCGCCCCAGAGGTAGGCCGGCGACCACGCGGAGACGTCGTACATGGCCGGGACGTCGTCGGAGACGTCCGAACCGAGCGCGAGCAGCGTGTTCGCCAGCCCGCGCAGGGGCTGGTGCAGGTCCACCACGTAGGAGCCGGCCGGATAGGTGGTGCCCGCGACGCGCGTGGACGCGGCCAGCCGTTCCACCTCGACGCCGTGGAACAGCAGCGCGTCCACCAGGTCCTCGGCGTCCGAGGCCGACCGCTGGCCGGAGCCGGCCGGGATCACGTACGCGCGCGGGAGGCGCACCGCGCCCTGGTCGTCGGCCTCGTCCCAGAGCTGCTTCCACTCGTCCGGTCCGGGGACCGCACCGATGTTCTCGGTGGTCAGCGCGGCCTTGGGCGCCCCGGCCAGCCCGCGGCGGAACATCTCTGCCTGGTCGGCGAGCATCGAGTCCGAGCTGGTGTGGACGTAGTCGATCATCGAGCGCATGACGGTGGCCGCCACCTGGGTGTTCACCGTCGCGTCCGCCCGCGCGGTGGTGCTGCCCGCCGGGTCGAGGGGCAGCTCGACCGTGCTGGCCACGGCGCCGTGGAAGAGCGCGTACTGCGCGGTGAAGACCGGCGGGTAGTCGTCCCAGCCGGACGGCGTGTCCCGGTACGGGATCTTGACGGACCCCGTGTTCCGGGCCACGACCTCGCCCGTGTCCCGGTCGTAGTAGGTGTTGCCCTCGATCTCGGCCGCGACGACGTCGTCCTCCACCTGGCGGGCTATCGCGTAGGCGTGCGGGAGGAAGAGGTCGTACTCGTAGTTCTCGCCGTGCGGCGGGCCGGCCGGCTCGACCTGGAGCACATCGGTGTAGCCGTGGAAGTCCCCGGCGAACAGCGGCTGCACCGCCTGCGCGGTGCGCACGTACGAGCGCGCCTCCGGCGTGGCGAGCGTGACCATGTCTCGGTTGGCGTCGAGGCCGAGGGACGTCGAGCGCGTCGCGTGCGTCCGGCCGTCGGGGTTGAGCGTGAGGCTGAACACGAGCCTGTGGTGCTCCAGCATGTTCCGCGTGGCGGTGTCGTCCGCCGTGGCGAGGCGTTCGACGACCCGCAGCGCGGCGTCGGTGCCCTCCCACTCGTCGCCGTGGATGTTCGCGGTGATCCAGATCGGCGTCTTGTAGTCCGCCCGCAGCTCGTGGTCCCGCAGGGCCTCGTCCGGCCGTTCCCTGATCTCCTCGCGCCACGCGGTCTGCCGGGCCGTCTCCGACCGGCGCTCGGGCGCCGTCACGGTGACGAGGTAGAGGTCGCGGCCCTCCGTCGAGCTGCCCACCACCTGTGTGGAGACCCGGTCGCTCCGCTCCATCAACCTGGTCAGGTGGGGCGCGAGGTCCGCATGGCTGACGGTGCCGTTCAGCTCGGTGGCGTCCGCCGCGTCCTGCGGGAAGACGCGCAGCTCCGGCTGGTGCGGGTAGGACGCCGGCATGCGCAGCGGGTCGCCGCCCCGCGCCGGCAGCGGTGCCGGCGGCTCGGCCGGACGGCCCTCGTCGTCCGCCGTCGGACCGGCCAGGACGTTCGCCTCGATGCCTCGGCCGAGCACCGCCGTCGCCACCCCCGTGGCCGCGCGCCCCTCCACGAGCGCGCCCGAAGACTGCGCGGCGGCAGGTGCGGTCAGCGAGCCGGCCACCAGCGCGACGGAGGTCAGTGCGACGCCCGTCAGGACGGCGAGCGGACGAGTACGAACGAGCAAGAGGTGCCTCCCCACGGCAAGTCGGCCAAGTCTGGCCCACGGCCCGGGCAAACCGAAACAAGACACGATGTCCACCACCTGGTTCCCCGGCCCTGCGGCGGACGCCGCCCGGAATGCCGTTGACCTGGCGGTCGCCCGGCGGTGCACTGTGGCGATGAGCACCGAGCGATGGACCTCCGCAACCGTCTATCCCGACATGTGGACGGACCCGGACGACGACCCGCGCGAAGCGCTGGCGAAACCGGTCGGGGAGAAGGAGACCCTCTGGAACTATCTCAAGCACTACCGGATCACGCTGGAGATGAAGTGCGAGGGGCTCGACGCGGAGCAGCTCGCGCGGCGCTCCGTACCACCGTCGACCCTCTCGCTCCTCGGGCTCGTGCGACACCTGGCCGACGTCGAGCAGAGCTGGTTCGGGCGGGTCCTGCAGGAGCAGCCGGACCTGCCGAGGCTCTTCGGCAAGTCGCCGGAGAACCCGGACGCGGACTTCGACGACGTCGTGGCGGACCCCGCGATGGTCGAGGAGGCCTGGGCCACCTGGCGGCGCGAGGTGCAGGCGGCCGACGCCTGGCTGGCGGCACTGCCCGAGGACGACCTGGGCCGCACGGTGCCGCACGGCGACGACGTGATACCGGTCCGCGACGTGCTGGTCCACATGATCGAGGAGTACGCCCGCCACGTGGGCCACGCCGACCTGCTGCGCGAGTGCGTGGACGGCCGCGTAGGCCAATAACGAGGTTCGCGAAGTAGAGCGCCTGTCCGCGTCTCCCGGCTTCACTCCGGGGAGACTCGGACAGGCGCTCTACTTCGCGAACCTTGCTACCTCAGGGTCAGACGACCGCTTCCTGTTCTGCGCGGTCCTGCTCCGCCTGCTGTGCGGCGTCCACCCGGCTGGCCCGCATGCGGGACCAGATGACCGCACCGAACGCCACGGCAGCCGCCACGAGAGCGATGCCGATCCGGAGCGCGTGGTTGGCGTCCGCGGGAACGCTCATCGCCACGACCGCCGGGGCGATCAGCAGCGCGACCAGGTTCATCACCTTGATCAGCGGGTTGATCGCCGGGCCGGCGGTGTCCTTGAACGGGTCGCCGACGGTGTCACCGATGACCGTAGCGGCGTGGGCGTCGGAGCCCTTGCCGCCGTACTTGCCGTCCTCGACGATCTTCTTCGCGTTGTCCCAGGCGCCGCCCGAGTTCGCCAGGAAGATCGCCATGAGGACGCCCGTGCCGATCGCACCGGCGAGGAACCCGGCCAGCGGGCCGACACCGAGGCCGAAGCCGACGGCGATGGGCGCGAACGCCGCCAGCAGACCCGGCGTGATGAGCTCACGCAGCGAGTCCCGGGTGCAGATGTCGACGACCTTGGCGTAGTCGGGGCGCTCCTCGTACGTCATGATGCCCGGGTGGTCGCGGAACTGGCGGCGCACCTCGAACACGATGGCGCCGGCGGCGCGCGTGACGGCGTCGACCGCGAGCCCCGAGAACAGGAACACGGTGGCCCCACCGAGGATCACGCCCACGAGGGTGACCGGCGAGATGATGTCGTAGCTGAGCATCGAGGTCACCAGCCCGGTGCCGACATTCCCGACCTGCGCGAGCGCGTGGGACACGGCGTCGGCGTAGGAACCGAACAGCGCGGTGGCGGCGAGCACCGCCGTGGCGATCGCGATGCCCTTGGTGATCGCCTTGGTGGTGTTGCCGACGGCGTCCAGGTCGGTGAGGATCTGCGCGCCCTCCTCGTCGACGTCACCGGACATCTCGGCGATGCCCTGCGCGTTGTCGCTGACCGGGCCGAACGTGTCCATGGCGACGATGACGCCGACGGTGGTGAGCAGGCCGCAGCCGGCCAGCGCCACGAGGAACAGCGCGAGCGGCACCGAGCCGCCGGCCAGCAGGAACACACCGCAGATCGCGGCGGCGATGATGCCCGCCGTGTAGACGGCGGACTCGAAGCCCACGCCGATACCGGAGAGGACGACGGTCGCCGCGCCCGTCCGGGAGGTCGCCGCCACGTGCAGCGTCGGCTTCTTGTCGGTGCCGGTGAAGTAGCCGGTCACCCAGAGGATGACGCCGGCGAGGACGACGCCGATGAGCACGGCGAGCGCGGACACGACGCGCGGGTCGGCGGTCACGTCGGAGAGGTCCGCGGTACCGGTCATCTGGCCGAACGACGACGGCAGGTAGGCGAAGGCGGCGATCCCGGCCAGCACGGCGCCGACGATCGCGGAGATGTAGAACCCGCGGTTGATCGCGGCGAGCCCGCTCTCGGTCCCGCGGACCCGGGTGATGAAGACGCCGAGCAGTGCGACGAACGCGCCGATCGCCGTGACGATCAGCGGGAACACGAGGCCCTGCTCGCCCATGGCGGCCTTGCCCAGGATGAGGGCGGCCACGAGGGTCACGGCATAGGACTCGAAGAGGTCGGCCGCCATGCCGGCACAGTCACCGACGTTGTCGCCCACGTTGTCCGCGATGGTGGCGGCGTTGCGGGGGTCGTCCTCCGGGATGCCCTGCTCGACCTTGCCGACCAGGTCGGCGCCGACGTCGGCCGCCTTGGTGAAGATGCCACCGCCCACGCGCATGAACATGGCGAGCAGCGCGGCACCGAAGCCGAAGCCCTCGAGCACGGCCGGGGCGTCCACGTCGTAGACGAGCACGACGAGCGCGGCGCCGAGCAGGCCGAGACCCACGACGGACATGCCGACGACGCCGCCGGTGCGGAAGGCGATGCGGGCGCCCTCGGCCCGGCCGCCCGGACGGGTGGCTGCCGCGGCGACACGGACGTTCGCCCGCACCGCCAGCCACATGCCCAGATAACCGATCGCCGCGGAGAACCCTGCGCCGAACACGAACGCGACCGAGCGACCGATCCGGATGCCGCTGTCACCGGGCAGCAGGAAGAGCAGACCGAACACGACCACCGCGAACAGCACGAGGGTACGGAACTGTCGCTTCAGGTAGGCGGAGGCACCCTCCTGCACGGCCTGACCGATGTCCTGCATCTTGGCGGTTCCATCAGGCGCGGCAAGCACCTGGCGACGCAGCACGAACGCACACCCGAGTGCGAGGACCGCGATGAGGGCGATCACCGCGACCGTGGTGTAGCTGCCTGCGCCGAAAACAATGCCGTCTTCGAGCATTCGTCCTCCTCGACGAGCTCCGGGGAAGTACCCCAGAAAGTGTGTTGCCCTGCACAGGGTTGACCCGTACAAGGCCTAATGCGTCCCACCGGCAACGTCGATGGCGGGAAGAAGCCAGAGTCTACCCACATGTGACGCCAGTCACTATGTCGACGGAATCGTCTAACGGAGCCCCGTAGCCGTGGTGAGCTCGCGGATCTCCTGGAGCAGCCGCGCGGCGTCCGTGAGGTCCGGCAGCACGACGTCGGCGCCCGCCTCGACGAGCCGGTCGGCCGACGTCGTGCCGGACGCCACGGCGATCACGCGTGCGCCGCCCTCGAGCCCGGTGCGCACGTCCTCGAGCGAGTCCCCGACGATCACGGTGTTGCCGAGGTCGAACACGCTCCCGTACCGCTCGCCCGCGCGGCCCTGCGCGACCGCCACGAGGGCCGGCCGGTGCGCGTCGTCGGACGAGAAACCGCCCACCGCGGCGTCCACGTACCGGTCCATGCCGAAGACCCGCAGCTTGATCAGGGCGTTCGCCTCGAGATTGCCGGTCAGGACCGTGGACACCAGGTCGGGCTCTGCCGCGACCGCCTTGAGTGCCTGCATGGCCCCGGGCAGGACGGCGCCGAGCTCCCGCACGTCCTCGGTGTGCGCCGCGAAGCGCAGCGGCACCGCCTCGAGCATCCGCGGCAGCAGGGCCTCCGCCTCGTCCGCGCTGACCCCGTTGTCCTCGAGGAGCCCGCGGATCGCCAGCGGCATCGTCACGCCGGTGCCCTTCGCCGGGAGGCGTTCGGCGGGTCGTCCCACGACCTCGGCGAACGCCTCCCGGTATGCGGTCCGGTCCACCTCCCCGACGTAGACGAGCGTCCGATCGATGTCCCAGAGCACCAGGGCCCTGGCAGCACCACCGGAGGTGGCCGGTGGGGTCACGACGCGAGTGCCGCGATCCGCTCGGTCAGCACCCGGGCGCCGATCCCGGACCGGCGCGACGAACCGCCGCGACGGAGGTCCGCCGCCAGGTCGCGCAGGTGCTCCCGCAGCCGTGCGGACTGCACCGTCTCGGCGATGCTCACCGCCTCGTCGCCGGTGGCGCACGCGGCGTCGAGGTCGCCCGCCCTGGCGTGCGCCTGGGCCGCCCGGCTGAGGAACAGCCCGTGCGTGCGGCGCTCCCCCGCGCGCTCGGCCTGGATCGCGTGCCCGAAGCTCTCGACGGCGCGCGCCGTGTTGCCGAGTGCCAGGTGCGCCGAGCCGGACTGCCCGTGGATCTCGCCCTCGTTCATCCAGTACAGCCAGTGCGGGTCGTCCTCGCCGCGCCCGCGGGCGCACAGCTCCGAGGCCTCGCCGAGGGCACGGCGCGCCGCCTCGCCCTCGCCGGCCGCGGCGTGACCACGCGCCTGGCGCGTGAGCAGCGTGGCCGCCAGGTGGGGTGCGTCGAGGCGGGCGATCCGACGTCGGCCGGCCTCCGCGGCGCGGACCGCGTCGCGCGGGTCGCCGCTGGAGTAGCCATGGATTGCGAGGTAGGACAGCGCCCCCGCGCCGAGCCGGTCGTCGGCAGCGGCGTGCGCGGCGCGCAGACCGGCCAGCATGTAGGCGCGGGCCGTGTCCGTGCGGCCGGCGTCGAACGCGAACCAGCCCGCCTGCGTGGCGGTGTCCGCGGCGACGGCGGCGAGCTTGCGGCCCGTGACCTCGTCGTACGTGCTGCGCTCCAGGACGCGGACCACCAGGGCGAGGTGGGCGCGGGCCAGGTCGGCCACCGCCCCGCTGCCCGAGCCCTTGTCCATGACGCGCAGCTCGTCGAGCGTGCCCTGCAGGTGGCCGCAGAGCTCGAGCGAGACGCGGGTGCCCGTGGTCGCACGGCGCAGCGGCTCGGCCTGCTCGGCGTCCCAGCTCTGGATCATCGAGTTCAGCGCGATGCCGGACGCCGGACGCGGCGAGTCGGTACCGGCCGCGTCGCTCATCGCCGTGGCCGAGACGGGGCCGTTGGCGTCCGTGGGCAGCCAGTCCGCCGTGTTGTCGGCGACGTGCGCCAGGCGGAGTGCGGTGAGCATGCGGTCCGCCGTCCACGGCAGGACCGGGTCGGGGGCCGTGGGCGTCACCGGCTCCGGCACCACTGCGGCCTGCCCGGACGCGGCGGTGCGAGCGGTGGCCGCGGCGTCGGGCAGCGGGCTGATCCCCGGGAGGGGGAGCCGGACCAGGTCCGGTGGCGTGCCCAGGCCCGTGAGGAACTGGACGACGCGGGAGACGTCGGTGAGGCGGCGGTCACCGCACTCGAGCATCGACAGGTAGGACTGGCTCAACCCGGTCAGGGCCGCCACGTCCTCCTGACGCAGCGGGACCAGCTGCCGCACCATGCGGCTGACCTGCCCGAAGTCCCAGTCTGCGAGCGCTGACCGGACGGCTTCGTCCTGCCAGACCCGCGTCGGCACGCTGGGCAGTGAGACCACGGGCACTGACTCGGTGCGCCTGCACGCGGCGCAGCGAGCTTCGGAGTTGTAGCGGCTGAGTACACAACCACATCGGGCACAAGTGCGAACGGTGGCACGAGGCAACGGGGGCTCCTGGGGTCCGGCATTTCTCTTTTGCCGAGGTTACGGCTCGGATGACCACAGTGGTATCACCCCCCTGAGGTCACTGCATCCGGACGGTACTAGGTATTTTCTTCCACACCAACGGCCAACTTAGAGCGTACGTTTTCGCAGGTCAGCCGGGATCTTTTTTGGACAAACGTCCAACTAGTGCCCGAATTACGTAAATTGTAGACCGGGACAGAACCAACGAAACATGCATAAGCCCAGGTCACTCCGATTAACCGCCCTAGGGGCCCGTTCCGGGAGGATTCGACGTTTCAGCGTGCGAAAACAGCCTCCATCGCACGGGTCAGGTACCACGGATCGACGACGGCGGTGAGCTCGCGCGCCGAGTGCATCGATAAAATCGCCACCCCGATGTCCACAGTCCGGATACCCAGACGCGTCGCGGAGATCGGCCCGATGGTCGATCCGCACGGCAGCACGTTGTTGGAGACGAACTCCTGGGTGGGCACCCCCGCCGTCGCGCAGGCGACGCTCCACGCCGCCGCGCCGTGCGCGTCGGTGGCGTAGCGCTGGTTCGCGTTGATCTTGAGGATCGGGCCGCCGCCCGCCACCGGACGGTTGGCCGGGTCGTGCCGTTCGGCGTAGTTCGGGTGCACCGCGTGCCCGACGTCGGACGACACGTGCAGCGACGCCGCGAACGCCCGCGCCCGGTCCTCGGCCGTGGCGCCCAGGGCCGCCGAGACACGGTCCAGGACGTCCTCGAGGAACGGGCCCGCGGCGCCGGAGCGCGACTCGCTACCTATCTCCTCGTGGTCGAAGGCCGCGAACACCTGGATCGTGTCGGCTCCGTCGGTCGAGCTTGTCGAGACCCCGAGCAGCGCCGTCAGCCCCGCGTGGGTGGAGAGCAGGTTGTCCAGCCGCGCCGACGCGAACAGGACCTGGCCCGCACCGAAGGCGCGGGCCGGCTGGGTGTCGGCCAGCACCACGTCGTAGCCGCCGATGTCCGCGGGGTCGACGCCGGCGTCCGCCGCGAGCGCCGCGAGGACGTCCGCGCTCTCCGCGTCCCCCAGACCCCAGACGGGCTGTGTGTGGCGCTGCTTGTCGAGCGTGAGGCCGTTGTCGTTGACACCGCGGTCCAGGTGGATGGCGAGCTGCGGGATGCGCAGCATCGGGCCGGTGCGTACGAGGTGCTCGGTGCCGTCGTGGGTGACGATCCGCCCGGCGAGCTCGAGCTCGCGGTCGAGCCAGGAGTTGAGCAGGGGCCCGCCGTACACCTCGACGCCTACCTGCCACCAGCCGCCGGCGCCGTGCGTCGTCGGCTTGGGCTTGAGCTTGAAGCCCGTGGAGTCGGTGTGGGCGCCCACGATGGTGAAGGCGGTGGTGGCGCCGGCGCCGTCGGGCACGGTGAAGGCGATGACCGACCCGTCACGGACCACTACATAGCGTCCGCCGTGGGTCACTCCCCAGGCGCCGTCCTCCGCGAGGCGGGTGAATCCCGCCGCCTCCGCGCGCCGGGCCACCTCCTGTGCCGCGTGGTAGGACGACGGCGAGGCGGCCACGAAGGTGCCGAGGTCTTCGGCGTGGGCGCGGGCTGCGTCCGGGACCACGGAGGGCTGGATGGGGTCGACGGACCGGGCGGGAGATGTCTGGGCAGTCACCTGGCCATTATGTCGCCCTGCCCGCGCGACCCAGACGTGTCAGACGCTCAGGTCACCCGGGTGACCTGAGCGTCTGACACGTCGGTGGGTCAGCTCTCTGGCGTCGCCGGTTCCAGGGAGACCCAGGCTCGGCCCACGCCGTCGGGGATGCTGGGTAGCCGGATGTCGAGGGTCGCCCCCGCGTCCGCCGGAATCTCGACCTCCTCCCCGGCCTCGTCCCCGTCACAGGAGATCTGGGTGGACGCGAGCACGTCGCCGGTGGGCCACAGCACCACCTCGATCGGCAGCAGGGCCTCCGGGTCCGGTCCGTCGCACTGGCCCACGACCCGCATCGGCGTGCCGGACGAGTAGCGGGGCCGGGTCAGCTCCGCGGTGACCCAGTCGGTGGTGCGGTCCAGGTCGAACCGCGCGACCTGGCCGTCGACCGGCTCCGGGAACTCGATCACCGACTCACCGCCACGCTCGTTGGTCGGGCTGTGGGCGCCGTCGGCGTCGATCCGGACCTGCACCGGGTCGCTCACCGCCACCGCCAGGCCGCCCGATTGGTCGGTCGGAAGCGCGACCACCCGGACGTCGTAGTCCCCCTCGGGCAGCGGTGTCTCGAAGACCGTGCTGTCACCGGTCCCGCTGGGCATGCAGGTCGAGACCGCACCGCCCAGGGCCTCGATGACATCCGCCCCGGAACCGAGCAGCGGAGCGCGCAGCTCCGACGCCACGAAGACCTCGGTTCCCACGTCCACCACCACGCCGTCCTGGCTCCACACCAATACGGGGGCCCCCTGGAGCGTCCCATCCCCCTCCTTGACGGTCGCCGCCATGCCGCGCTGCGTCACGGGCTCGCCGCTGCTGAGGTCTCCCGGCCGCTCGTAGATGTCGCCGGCCGGCGCGACCGACCAGCCCTGCGCCGTGGACTCCAGATCAGCCACCGGCATGCCGCACGTCAGGTCGGTCCCGGCGAGCCACTCGGGCTGGTAGCCGTCCCGGATCTGGAGGTCCGGCCTGGGCGACGGCGAGGCCTCAGCCGACTGCGAGGGCGTGGACCCGCCCGGCAGCAGCACCTCGGACTGGTCCGGAGGCGCCAGCTGCCCCGCCCCGAGCACCAGCGCGCCCGCCAGGGCAAGTGCGCCACCGCCGAGCCCGCCCAGCTTCGCCGTCCGACGCCGTCGCACCCGCTTGCTCATCAGCGGCATCACCGCGGCAGGGCCCGTGGGAGACGCCGGGTCCACCCCGCCCGCCATCGCGCCGAGCGTCACCTTCAGCAGATCAGCCTCCGCCGGATCCTCCCAGCCGTGGTCCTGGCCCCGGCCGTCGTCGTGCTGGTTCATCGCAATGCTCCCTCTGCCGTGGCCGATCCAGCGGCCGATCCAGCCGGTTCCAGCACGTCCCGCAGGACGTGCAGCGCGTCATGGAGGTGGCGCTTGACGGTGCCCGGGGCGTTCCCGAGCGTCTCCGCCACCTGGTTGATGGTCATGTCCTCGAAGTAGCGCAGCACCACGCACGCCCGCTGCCGGGGCGAGAGCCGCGAGAGTGCCTGCACCACGTCGGCGCGGGCGGTGATCCCCGAGTCGGGAAACCGCACCCGGTCGTCAGTCGCGATCTGCGGCTCGATGTCCGCCCACCTCTTCCGGCGGCGCCAGCCGTCCAGGTAGAGGTTCAGCACCATGCGGCGCACGTACGCCTCGGCGAACTCCACGGCCTGCCGGTGGGGCCGGTCCTGCTGCCCGTCCAGCGGCACCGTGTGCATGCCCGACGCCGCTGCCCCGCGGCGGCCGCCAGGCCGCACCAGTCGGGAGCAGTACTTGACCAGCGCCTCCTGCACCAGGTCCTCGGCCTGCCGCACATCGCCGCACAACGTGTACGCGTACCCGACGAGCACGCTGCCGCGCTGTGCGGCAAGCGTCTCCAGGTCTTCGTGCCAGCCCATTGCCGGCTCCTTCCTGCTGTCCTGACCGTATCGACGAACCAACCCGCCACGAGGTTGGGGGGATTCGGCAACCGGTCCGAACCGCCCTGCCGATGAGTTCCCCACCGCGAGCGCGTCTACTGCTCGGACGGCAACTCGGAACCACGGATGAGCGGAGAGCACCATGAGCGGCGCCAGGGTATTGGTGACGGGGGCGAGCATCGCGGGACCCGCGCTGGCCCACTGGCTGCACCGGCGGGGAGCCGAGGTGACCGTGGTGGAGCGGGCGCCGGACCTGCGTCCCGGTGGGCAGGCGGTGGACGCTCGCGGGGTGGCCAGGGAGATCATCCGGCGGATGGGGCTGGACGACGCGGTGCGCGCGGCCCGCACCGAGACCGCCGGCGCGTACACCGTGGACGCGGACGGGAACGTGCTGGAGACCTTCAGCGCGGAGGACGACGGCGGCGACGGGTACATCTCGGAGATCGAGATCCTGCGCGGGGACCTGTCCCGGGTGCTCCACGACGACACCCGGGACGGCGTCGAGTACGTCTTCGGCGACCGGATCACCGAGCTCACCCAGGACGCGGACGGGGTCGACGTGACCTTCGCGGGCGGGGACCGGCGGCGCTTCGACCTGGTGATCGGAGCCGACGGGCTGCACTCGGCACTGCGTGCCATGGCCTTCGGGCCGCACGAGCAGTACGTCCGGCACCTCGGGCTCGTGCTGGCCTTCTACAGCGTGCCCAACGAGTTCGGGCTGGACCGCTGGGTGTACGACTACCAGCACCAGGCGTCAGGGCGCTCCGCACTCCTGCGGCCCATCCACGACGCCGAACAGGCGATGGCCATGTTCTCCTTCCCCTCGGCCGACTTCGACGTCGACCACCGAGACGTCGCCGCCCAGAAGGACCTGCTGCGCGAGCGGGTCGCCGACCTGGGCTGGTTGACCCCGCGCGTCCTCGCACACCTGGACGACACCCCGGACTTCTACCTCGACCAGGTCGCCCAGGTGGTGATGCACCGGTGGTCGAACGGTCGCGTGGGGCTGCTCGGCGACGCGGCGTTCAGCTCGTCACCGATGTCCGGCGGGGGCACCGGGCTGGCCCTGGTGGGCGCCTACCTGCTGGCCGGAGAGCTGGCCTCCGCCGGCTGGGACCCGGAGGCGGGGTTCGCCGCCTACGAGGCGCGGATGCGCCCGATCGTCGAGGCCAACCAGGAGATCGGCCGGATGCACGTGCAGAGCCTCAGCGCGCCCGATCCGGACGCCGGACCTGCGCCGGAGCCCGACATGGCAGCACTCATGGAGGTGGTCGAGCGCGCGATCAACGGCGTCGAGCTGCCCGACTACGCGGGGGTGCCGGACTCCAGAAGCCCCCGAGGCTGACGGCGCCGCGCCGGGCGGGTCAGGATGGGGCATGGCCAGCACCACGGACGACGTCGGCCGGCCTGCCGCGCCGACGCACCCGCTCCGGTTCCGCTCCGCCGAGGCCCGCGGCGCCCGGATCGGACGCCCGCTGCGCTGGTTCGGGGGTGTGCGCGGCGTGGACGAGGCGCTCCTGGACCGGATCGGCCGGGCCTTCTTCGAGCAGGACGACGCCGGGGCGGCGCTCGCCGCGGCGATGCGGCTCCCGGCGGGTGCTCCCGGACGCGTGACCCACAAGCAGGTCCGGGCAGCGCTCGCGGGCGACGGTGCGGGCGACGTCGGTTCTCCCATAGCTCTGCGCCAGCTCCTCGACGAGGTCACCGCCGTGCCCGGCTGGGTCGACTGGGATCTTGTCGAGGAGGGCGCAGCCGTACAGCGGCGGCTCGGGCAGAACTCGTCCGACGTGCTGCTCCAGCTCTCCCTTGTCGGCGGGTACCGGTTCGGCGGCCCCACGGACCTGCTCGCGGCGACCGGTGCGCTGACCGGCGGGGCGCTGCGCCGGCTCCGGGAGACGCAGGAGTGGACGATCGGGCTGTCCGAACCCGGAGCGCTGCGGCCGTACGCCCCGGCCTGGCGAGCCACCGTGCACGTCCGCGTGATGCACGCCCTGGTGAACGCGTCGTTCACGGACCCGGACCGGCAGGGCCAGCGAGACCGCTGGGACACCGCGCGGTGGGGCCTGCCGGTCAACCAGGCGGACCAGGCGGCGACGCTCGGGCTGTTCGACGGCACCCTGATCCTCGGGTGCCGGGCGCTCGGGGTCCGCGTCCCGCCGTCGGACAGCCGTGCCCTGATGCACCTGTGGCGGTGGGTGGGGCACCTGCTGGGCGTGCACCCGGACTTCCTGGTCGACGACGAGTGGCAGCGACACCGCCTCAACTACCACGTGCTGCTCGCTCAGGCCGGGATCTCCGAGGCGGGGCCACGCCTCGCCCGGGCCGTGGTCGCCGCGCAGGCCGAGCGGACGTACCGCGGGCCGTCCTGGTGGCAGCCGTTCCGCGCGGGGTTCGAGCGGGAACGGCTGCTGTCGATGCTGACGGCGTTCCTCGGGGTGCGCAGCATGCGCGAGCTCGGCCTGCCGCTGCGTCCGCCGTGGGCGCACGCGTACCTCCTGCCGCTCAACACGTTGCGGTACCGCGTGCTGGGCCGGACCCGCCGGGGCAGGGAGCGCCTCGACCGCTGGGGCCGACGCCGGACCCACGCGACAGTGGCGAGCTACCAGCCGGATTCCCCCTGACGTGTCAGACACCCAGGTCACTCGGGTGACCTGGGCGTCTGACTCATGGGATCCAGTGAGGGGTCAGGGAATCGTCACGGTGACCGGTTCGCTGAAGAGCAGCTCCATCTTGCCGTCGCCGACCGTGTGCACCTGCGCGGCCCGCACCTGGTACGTCCCTGCCGCGCGGACGTTGTCGTAGCCGGACAGACCCTCCTCCCGGTCCGCCTCGATGCAGGAGCTGTGAGGGGGCACCTCCGCCACGCCGGTCCACTCCCCTGTCTCGTTGAGCGCCGGCGGGATCTCGTAGTTGGCCTCATGCCAGTACTCGCCCAGGTCGACCACGCGCCCGCCCTGTGACCAGATCAGGATCGCCCCGTTCCCGATGCCATCGCCATCGCCTGCAGGCCCGTCGTAGCCCGGCATCTCCCCTACGAGCCGGACCGGGATGGATCCTCCCTCCCCGCGCGCATAGGTCAGGTCCCCGGTGATCTCGATCGACACCGACGGGCTCGTCGACACCAGGTCCGTGTCCGGCATACCGCACCACGTGGGATCATCGTCGACGCCCCAGGGCCGGTACCCGTCGTCGAACGGCGCGGTGATCACGTCGGCCGGATCCGTCTCCACCGACGACGCGCTCGGCTCCGGCTCCGGGTCGACGTCCGCGCCTCCCGACGGTGTCGCCTGGGGTGTGCTGGACGGCGATGACGACGGCGACGGGCTCGCGGACGCCGACGGGCTCGGCGACATGCGCGACGTCGGGATCTCCGACGGCACCGGGCCTCTCTCGGTGCTCTGGATGGTGGGCCGGCCCGGCAGCGGTTCCGACCGGGTCCAGGTCGAGGCCTGCGCGGTGCTGAAGGCGAGCGCCCCCACCACGACGGCCCCGGTCAGCCCTACCGCCCCTGCCTTGGCGATACGCCAGGTGCGCACCCGGCGGCGCAGGAGGCCGAGGTTCTCCTCCGGTGTACTGGGCACGCCGGTGGGCGTGGCCCCCTCGACCAGCGCGCCGATGGTCTGCTTCAGGACCTCGCGGCCACGGCCGAGGCCGCCGTCGAACCCAAGATCGTCGTGCCCGCTCATGTGAGGTCTCCTTCCGGCACCAGCACCCCACGCAGCGCGTGGATCCCGTCGGCCAGGTATCGCTTGATGGTGCCCTGCGAGATGCCGAGGGTCGTGGCGATCTGCGGCACGGTCAGGTCGTCGTAGAAGCGGAGCACCACGCACGCACGCTGGCGCGGGCTCAGGCCCCGCAACGCTGCCGTCACGTCCGCGCGGGCGGTGATGTCCGACGCGGGCGCCTTGATCTGGTCCGGCACCGCCAGCTTGGGCTCGGCCTTGCGCCACAGCGCGAACCGGCGGCTCTCGTCGACATAGAGGTTGAGCATCGTCCGCCGCACGTAGGCCTCGATGCCCGCGTGGCTCCCGCCGTCGTTCAGGGGAAACTCCGTGCGACCGGACGTACCCGCGGCCTCGGGGCGGCGGAACCGCCGGAAGACGCGCACCAGGGCGTCCTGGACCAGGTCCTCCGCCCGCCGCACGTCACCCGTCAGCGCGTACCCGTACCCCACGAGGGCACGCCCTCTGCTCGTGACGAGGTCCGTGAGCTCGTCGTCCCAGCGGGTGCTCACGATGCCCCCGCCCTCTGTCCCAACGCCTCACCGGTCATGTGTTCGTCCCGTTCGCCGCGGCGGGCCCCTGTGCCCCGCTCACACACTGATACGAGCGGGGCACAGAAACCGTTGTGACACGAACCGTCCGGAGCGGGCGTTCACGTCACGGCGTGGGGGAGTAGTACCTCCAGGCACCGGACTCGTCGATGGCGATCCGCATCCCGGTGTAGCCGAAGGTCTCGTCGGCCCGCTGGGCATCAGCCTGCTCCTGCGTGAGCAGGCCGGCGTCCACCACCTCCTGCCACGCCTCGTCGGAGTCGCGGAACTCCTCGGCGACGACCCGGGGCCACACCACTGTCTGGTTGCCGGCGTCCCCACCGTTGAACGCGCCGCCGGTCCCGGCCAGCAGGGCGACCAAGGTGCGGTAGTGCTGCTCCTCGCCCTCCGGCAGGGCGAAGACGTCCTCAGCGGGTTCGCCGGTGATCATCAGCTCCGTCGGGTACACGGTGGCCAGGTCGACCAGCCGGCCGGAGTCGCAGTCCAGGGCCGCGGCCACGATGGCCCGAGCCGTGGTGCTCGCGCCCTCGCTCGGCGAACGGGCCGGGTCGTACTCCATGGTCAGGCCGCTGGCCGAGCAGTCGGCCGCGGGATCACCACCGCCACCGCCGCCCGGGGCCAGGACGGCCTCGAACCGCGCGACGCCGTCGGGCACGTCGCGCAACCGGATGTCGAGGACCTCGCCGCCGACGTCCGGCACCTCGATCGTGCTGACCTGCTGGGTGGCGTCGCAACTGATGGAGCCGGAGTCGACCACGTCCTGGGTCGACGGCACCACTATCTCGAACGGCACCGAGTCACCGGCGCTCACGCTCTCGCACTGAGCGGTGAGCCGCGCGGGGCCGGTAGAGCTGTAGTCGCTCTGCTCCTGCTGCGCCAGGACCCAGTCGGTGGTGCGGTCGAGCACGAACCGGGTCAGCTCGTTCTCGTCGGGCGCGAGGGGCTCGATCGTCGCCGCGCCGCCACGTGCCCCGGTCGCGCTGTGCGCGCCGGTGCCGTCGAGGTGGACGTCTACCGGCTCGCTCACCGTCATCTCCCACTGGCCCGAGGCCACCTCGGGGAAGGCGATCACCTGCACCTCGTACTCGCCGTCAGGGAGCGACGTCTCGAAGATGTCGCGGTCGTCGGTCTCGGTCGGTATGCACGTCGACGCCACGCGAGCCTCGGCCTCGACGGCTCCGTCCCCGGAGGCGATCAGCGGCTCGACCTGCGAGCCCGGCGCGCCGAAGACGTTCACCCCCAGGTCCACCACCACGCCGTCCTGGCTCCACACGACGGTCGGAGGCACGTCGAGCGACCCGGCCCCTCTTTGAACCGTCGCCCCCATGAACCGGGTCGGCGACGAGACGCCCCCGTAGTTGGAGATCCTGGCGTACATGTCGCCCGCCGCCGCCACGGACCAGCCCGCAGCCGTCGTCGTCAGGTCAGCCACGGGCATACCGCACTCCAGGCCGAGCCCGAGATCCGCGAGCCACGAGGGTGTGTAGCCGACCCTGATGTCGTCCCGGGCGGGCGACCCGCCCGGGCTGGGCTCCGGCGCCTCGGTCGCGGAGTCTCGCGCGGAGTCGTCCGGGGCCGGCGTCATGAACGTGCCCTGGGACTGACCGGGAAGCACCGGACCATCGCTCCGCAGCAGCGGCGTCTGGGTAGCGCCGAAGGCGATCCCGCCCACCAGCACGAGGCTGACGCCGGCGAGGCTGCCGATCTTGGCGGCGCGACGGCGGCGCACGCGGTCACGCACCACTCCGAATGAGATGTGCAAGTCGTCCACCTCCCCACCGGGAATCTTGTCGGCGGCGTCACGGAGCGCGCCGCTCAGGAAGTCGTTGTCTTCGTTCCAGCTGTCGTTACGTTCGATGTTCATCGGGCAGCCCTCCCTTCGGCGGGTCGGAAGTCGTCGGGGCGCAAGTACTCCTGCATGTTCTTGGTGGCATCAGACAGGTACCGCTTGACAGTTCCCTGGGCGGTACCCAGGGCGTCGGCGATCTGCGGCACCGTCATGTCCTCGAAGTAGCGGAGCACCACGCAGGCCCGCTCGCGAGCGCCGAGCCGTGCGAGCGCCGCCATCACGTCGATGCGCGCCGAGGCTGCCTGGTCAGCACCACGGGTACTGAGGTCGTCGGCCAGGAGGTGCTTGATCCCCGTCCAGCGCTGCCGCTTGCGGTAGCCGTCCAGGTAGATGGTGAGCACCGCCCGTCGCACGTAGCCCTCGGCGTTCGTGAACGGGGAGTCGAGGTCGTGCGCCTGGCTGCCCTGGGGCACACCCACCGCCCCGGAGACGGCGGGCGTGCCGCGCAGCCGCGAGTAGACCTTGACCAGCGCGTCCTGGACCAGGTCCTCGGCGAGCGCGCGGTCACCCGAGAGCATGTAGGCGTAGCGGACGAGCGCGCTGCCGCGCGCTCGCATGAGCTCATCGAGCTCGTTCTCCCACCCCGCCATGGCCCCCACCCCCCGGGTGCGTATGTGCCGTCATCGTCTCCACACCCACCATGACGCGCCACGCGAGGGTTTCGTTGGTCAGCGGTTGCGCCGCCTACCCAGGGTCATTCCTGGACGGTATGGCCGCCGACGCTCGTGGACATGAACTGCCGCTCGCCACCCGAGCCGGGGTCGAGCTCCGTGAGGGCGTACGCCTCGTAGCTCCCAGCCGGCATCCCGGCGCCCGGGTCCGTGAGGCAGGTCAGGTCCGGCTCGGTGACCGGTACGACGGCGGACCACTCGCCGTCGGCGTCCACCTGGAAGCGCTCCACCGGATCGGACCACACATCGCTGCCGACCCCGACCACGCGCCCGTCGCTGAGCCATACCAGGGTGAACGGCGTACGGGTCGTGTCGATGGACTCCCCCTCGGTCTCGGTGAGCCGCACAGTCACTTCGTTGCCGGAGGGCTCGATGTTCAGGTCCAGGCCCGACAGCACCCCGCGCTTCCAGGAGCCGCCAGGGATATCGGACGCATGGACGCCGCAAGCCAGGCTCGTACCCTCGAGCCACGGCGGCTGGTAGCCGTCGCGGATGTCGACGCCCAACGGCGCCTCTTCCCGCACCTCGACCGCGGGAACCTCCATGGTGACGGGGTCGCTGACGGCCACGCCGCTGGTGCCGTCGAGGTCGCTCCACGGCAGCACGACGTACACGTCGTACGTACCTGCCGGGCGCGCGTCCAGGTACCTCTCCCAGGGGGTCACACCGTCCGTCGTCCACGCACCGCACGCGGTGGTGCCGTCCGCCTCGGCGACGCGGTCCAGGGACACGCGGTCACCGGGCAGGCTGTACCCACCCTCGTTCCAGCCCCTGCCGATGTCGGTCACCAGGCCGTTCTGAGCGAAGACGAGCTGAGGGTAACCAGCGTCGAGGTCCGGACCTTCGGCGTCGGGCCGAGAGATCCTGATGGGCGCCGACAGATGGTCGTCCTGTGGCCCGCTGCCGTCCTCCACACCTTCCACGAGCTCGAGGTCGCCGGTCAGCTCCAGGCGCACGGCGTCCGACGTCGACGTCAGGTCCGTCACCTCCATGCCGCAGTGGTACTGCTCGCCCCGCGTCTGCCAGCCGCCGGGCACCCAGCCGGCGACCGGCACGCCCGACACCCCAGGGCTCGGCGTGGCCGGCGGTACCGGCTCCGACAGGAGACGGTCGGGCCCCCACAGCGCGGCGACGGCCAGCAGACCCGCGATCACCAGCGTGGCCCCGCCGAGGGCGCCGACCTTCACGGCCCGGCGGCGGCGGACCGAACCCGACACGGCGCCGAGGCGGTCCTCGAACGCGGTCTCCATCTCCGGCACGTTCATCTCCGCGAGCGACGTGCGCAGCAGCTCCATCGCGTTGGACAGGTGCCGCTTGATGGTGCCGGGGCTCGTCCCGAGCGTCTGCGCGATCTGGGGCACGGTCATGTCCTCGAAGAAGCGCAGCACCACCGACTCGCGCTGCCGCGGGGACAGGCGCGCCAGCGCCAGGCCGACGTCGACCCTTGCTGTCGCGGCGCGCTCCGCCGCGGGCGCGAAGGCGTCGTCGGCGAGCAGGTGCTTGATGCCCGTCCAGCTGTTCTGCCGCCGGTAGCCGTCCAGGTAGATCGTCAGGATCGCCCGGCGCACGTAGGCCTCCGCGTTGGTCAGCCGGGGCTCGTCCTGGTCCAGGCGCATGCTCTGTCCGCCCTCGCTGCTCCCGGCCGGACGGCGCAGGCGCGAGAACACCTTGACCAGCGCGTCCTGCACCAGGTCCTCCGCCCGCGGCAGGTCGCGCGTCAGCGTGTACGCATACCCGACCAGCGCGCGGCTGCGCCGCTCCATGAGCTCCTCGAGCTCTGTCTCCCACTGCGCCATGTCAGACGCCCCCTCTCCCTCTTCATGCTCCCTGACGGGTGGGGAGAGACGAACGATGATGCCGGTGACGAGAAATCTCGTCGGGCCGCGAAGAGAAAGGTCAGGCGAGCTCGATGCGGTAGCCGCGCTTGACCACCGTGCGGATGAGGTCGCGGCGGCCCGCAGCCTCGCGGAGACGCGCGATCGCGACCTCGGCGGCATGCGTGTCCTGCGAGTCGCCGGGCAGCGCGGCGAGCACCTGCTCGCGCGGCACGACGTCGCCCTCGGCCGCGGCGAGCAGCCGCAGCACCGCCACACCCGTCGGTGACAGGGGCAGCACCTTTCCGTCCAGCACCGCGACGCGCGCCCGGATCACCAGCGACCCGGCGACGGTGGCCAGGGCGACGGACTCGATGTGCTCGTAGTGACCCACCAGCGCGCGGACGAGCGCCCCGAGCCGGCCGCGCTCGGGCTGCAGCGGCACGATCCCCCGGTGTTCCAGCGGCTGCGCCGTGATCGGCCCGACGGCGGCCGCCACGGTCCCGCCGTCGACGAACCGGGCGCGCACGCGATCGAGCAGCCGCTCCTCCTCGACGGTCCGGAGCCAGGCCTCGGCGCCGGGGGCAGAGGTGAAGACGACGGCGTCGATCTCGCCGTCGGCCAGCGCGTGCACCGAGGCGCGCAGCGCCGCCGGGTCGGGCGCCGGTCCCCACCGGTAGACCACCAGGCTGGCGACCTGCGCCCCCGCCTTCTCGAACACCTCGTCCAGGCCGTCGGCGCCCGCGCCGTGGTGCTGGATGGCGATGCGCAGACCCTGCACACCCTCGCTGAGCAGCACCTCCGCCACCTCGGCGGACGTCTCGGACTCGGCGACCCAGTCGGCCTGCAGGCCCGCGGCCTGGATGGCGCCGCGGGCCTTGGGGCCGCGCGCGACGATCCGGGTCCTGGCGAGCAGCTCGAGGAGCGGCTCGGCGAGCCCGTGCGCGTCGGCGGCCTCGATCCAGGCGCGGAAGCCGATCCCGGTGGTGACCACCAGGACGTTGGGCGGGGCCGAGATGATCGCGCGGGTCGCCGCGATCAGGGTCTCGTCGTCGACGTGCGGGATCATGCTCAGCGCCGGCGCGTGCCGGATCGTGGCGCCGCGCCGCTCCAGGGCCGCCGCGAGCTCGGCGGCCCGGCGTTCGGCGGTGACGAGAACCGTCGCGCCGGCCATCACCTGGCCCAGCGTCGGGTGGGTCGCCTGGGCGTGGGCAGGCGCTACGACATCAGACACCGGCACCTGCCAGACGTCGCTCACTCGTAACCTCCAGGAGACCTTCTGCTGCCACGCGGCCTATGACGACGACCGCGGGTGACCGCACCCCGCGAACCGCTGCCACACCGGCTGCCTCGTCGAGGCGTGCCCGGGTGACACGCTGCTCCGCGGTGGAACCGTTCTCCACGATCGCCACCGGGGTTGCGGGATCTGCGCCTGCGGCCAGGGACTGCGCCACTATCGCGCCGAGGGACCGCACCCCCATCAGTACGACAAGAGTAGCGGTGGCGTCCCGCACGCAGGCCACGGCCGCGGCGTCGAGCGGTCCGGACTTCTCGGACACGTCGTCCGACCCGGCGGCGCAGTGGCCGGAGACCACGTGAAAGCCCGTGGTGACCCCACGGTGGGTGAGCGGGATACCGGCCAGGCCGGGCACGGCGACGGCGGACGTCACGCCCGGCACCACCTCGACCCGCACGCCGGCGGCCACGCACGCGATGACCTCCTCGCCGCCCCTGCCCAGCACGAACGGGTCGCCGCCCTTGAGGCGCACCACGTGCGCGCCCGCCAGCGCGTGCTCCACGAGGATCTCGTTGATGCGCTCCTGCGGCACGGGGTGCCGGCCGGGCTCCTTGCCGACGTCGACCACGCGGACGTGCGGCGGGAGCTCGGCGAGGATCTCGACGGGACCCAGCCGGTCCGCGACCACGACGTCCGCCGACTGCAGCGCACGCCAGGCGCGAAGCGTCAGGAGATCCACGGCCCCGGGCCCGCCCCCCACAAGCGTCACCCGCCCCAACTTGTCAGACACCCGGGTCACCGGAGTGACCTGTGCTTCTGACACGGTCACGGGAGGCCCACGTGGACCACGCCGTCGCGGACCTCCACCGGGTAGGTGGTGAGGTCCGGCGGCAGGTCGCCCTTGGGGGTCTTGTCCGCCGCGACCAGGCACTCGCCGGTGACCAGGGAGAACACCTGCTTGTAGACCGGAGCGGCCACGGTGGGCACGCCGGCCCGCGTGCCGACGATCCCGCGCGACATCACGTGCGCCGCGGAGAACGGGTCGAGGTTCTGGACGGCGTACACCCGCCCGCCCTGGGTCGGGTCCGCCGGGTCCTCCGCGAGGCGGAAGAGCGCCACCTGCACGTCGCCGAAGAGCGCTGCCGCGCCGCGCTCGGGAAAGAGGTCGGTGAGCAGGCAGGCCCGCTCCCACCGGGTCACCGCCGAGCTGTCAGACTCCCAGGTCACCCCGGTGACCTGTACTTCTGACACGTCGTTGACGCTCATGCTCGTACCTCCAGCTTCGGGCCCGCGATGACGACGCCAGACGCGCGCTCCTCCGCCGTCGCGGGGCGGCGCTGACCGCGCTCCTCGACGTAGGCGAGCGACGGGTCGGCGTCCTTGGGGGCGTTGACGAACGACGAGAACCGGCGCAGCTTCTCCGGGTCCTCGAGCACGGCCTTCCACTCGTCCTCGTAGTTCTCGACGTGGCGGGCCATGGCGGAGTCCAGGTCGGCACAGATGCCGAGCGAGTCCTCCATGATGACCTCGCGGACACCCTCCAGGCCGCCCTCGACCTCCTCGATCCACGGCGCGGTGCGCTGCAGCCGGTCGGCCGTGCGCACGTAGTACATGAGGAAGCGGTCGATGGTGCGCAGGAGCTCCTCGGACGTCAGGTCCTCGGCGAGCAGCTTCGCGTGCCGCGGCGTCTGGCCGCCGTTGCCGCCCACGTAGATGTTCCAGCCCTTGTCCGTGGCGATGACGCCCACGTCCTTGCCGCGCGCCTCGGCGCACTCGCGGGCGCAGCCGGAGACGCCCATCTTGAGCTTGTGCGGCGAGCGCAGGCCGCGGTAGCGCAGCTCCAGCTCGACGGCCATGCCCACGGAGTCCTGGACGCCGTAGCGGCACCATGTCGACCCGACGCACGACTTCACCGTGCGCAGCGACTTGCCGTACGCGTGCCCCGACTCGAAACCGGCGTCGACCAGGCGGCGCCAGATGTCCGGGAGCTGCTCGACGCGGGCGCCGAACATGTCGATGCGCTGGCCGCCCGTGATCTTCGTGTACAGCCCGAAGTCCTTGGCGACCTGGCCGACGACGATCAGACCCTCCGGGGTGACCTCGCCGCCGGGCATCCGCGGGACCACCGAGTACGTGCCGTCCTTCTGCAGGTTGGCCAGCATGTGGTCGTTGGTGTCCTGCAGCGTGGACTGCTCGCCCGACAGGATGTGGCCGTTGCCCAGGCTCGCCAGGATGGAGGCGACGACGGGCTTGCAGATGTCGCAGCCACGGCTGTCCGGCTGCCCGAACCGGGCCACGATGTCGCTGAAGGAGTGCAGGTCGGCGACCCGGACGGCGTCGAACAGCTGGGCGCGGGACATCTCGAAGTGCTCGCACAGCGCGGTGCTGACCTCGATGCCCGCGCGCTCCAGCTCGGTGTCGACGAGCTTCTTCACCAGCGGCAGGCAGGCGCCGCAGGTGGTGCCGGCGCGGGTGCAGGCCTTCACGCCCGGGACGTCGGTGCACTGGTGCTCGGTGACGGCGCCGCGGATCGCTCCGGCGGAGACGTTGTTGCAGGAGCAGACGTTCGCCTCGTCCGGCAGCTCCAGGTTCGGGGCGCCGCCGCCACCCTCGGGGAGGAGGAACGCGCTCGGGTCGTCGCCGGGCAGCTCCGCGCCGAGCATCGGGCGCAGGCTGGCGTACGGTCCGGCGTCGCCCACGAAGACGCCGCCCAGGAGGGTGCGGGCGTCGTCGGACAGGACGAGCTTCTTGTAGACGCCGGCCACGGGGTCGGCCCAGACCACCTCGACGGCGTCCTCCGTGCGGGCGTGCGCGTCGCCGAACGACGCGACGTCGACGCCGGAGAGCTTGAGCTTGGTCGCGGTGTCCGCGCCGGGGAACTCGGCGAGGCCGCCGAGCAGGCGGTCCACGACCACCTCGGCCATCGTGTTGCCGGGCGCGACGAGGCCGATGCAGCGGCCCTCGATGCAGGCCACCTCGCCGACGGCCCAGATGTACGGGTCCTCGGTGCGGCAGGAGAGGTCGACGACGGCGCCGCCGCGCTCGCCGACCGGCAGGCCGGCCGCGCGAGCGAGCTCGTCCCGGGGCCGCACGCCGGTGGCCACCACCACGACGTCGACGTCGAGCCGGCCGCCGTCGGCGAAGTCCAGCCGGCCCACGTGACCGGTGCGGCGGTGCGGCTTCATCTGGCTGGTCGCGGTCTCGGCGCGCACGCCGATGCCCTTGCCGTTGATGAGGCGCTTGAGCGCCTGGCCGCCGCCGAGGTCGACCTGCACGCCCATCAGGTGGGTGCCGAACTCGATGACGGTGGCCTGCGCGTCCAGCGCGGTGAGCGCCCCGGCTGCCTCCAGGCCGAGCAGGCCGCCGCCGATCACGGCGCCGCGGACCGGCTTGCCCTCAAGGTAGCTCTTGCGCTTCTGCTCCACCCAGCCGCGCAGCGCGGCGACGTCGTCGATGGTGCGGTACACGAAGACGCCCGGCAGGTCGTTGCCCGGGATGGGCGGCATCGCGGCGCTGGAGCCGGTGGCGAGCACGAGCTCGTCGTACGCGTGGACGTTGCCGAGGCGGTCGGTGACCGTCTTGGCCTCGCGGTCGATGGAGTCGATCCTGCGGTCGGTGTGCAGGGTGACGTACGGATCAGCCCACAGGGCGGGGTCGCCCAGGGCCACGCCCTCGGCGCCGTCCTCGAACCAGCGGGTCAGGCCCACCCGGTCGTAGGGGACGCGGGGCTCTTCCGCGAAGACGGTGACGTGGTAGCGGCCGGCGTCGTCCCGGGCGCGCAGGGCCTCGACGAGCCGCTGCGCGACCATGCCGCCGCCGATCACGACGAGGTGCTGAGTATTGCCCGAGTTGACCATGCCTTGACCGTAGAGTGCTGGTTTTTCGCGCTGGTGCGCCGGTCGTTACCCGGGCCGAACATCTTCCTCACAAGGCCGGGAGGGAGCCGGTGAGTGCGGTCGGGTCAGGCGCGGATCAGACTCTGTGCGAAGTGGTCCAGAACTCCGAGGATGCCCGGGTGCTGCCAGACCCGGTTGCGGCGGAGGCCAGTTCGCTCCTCCAGCACGCCGGCGTCGGCGAGCTGGCCGAGCGCATTCTGCGCGCTCTGAGCCCCCATACCTACCTGGGCAGACAGATAGCTCGCGTTGAGCACCGGGTGAGAGAGCAGGTGCGGAAGTACCTTCCACGCCGACGCTTGCGGACGAAGCCCGGACATCTGGTCACGGGACTGCTCGAGCTGTGCCGCGAGATCGTCGATCAGGCGCGCCCCTGCGGTCGCTGCAAATCGCGAAGCAGCGGAGAACTGCTCGACGATCGGCCGCGCGTCCCCGTCGCGGTATGCCGTGAGCGCTCGGAAGTACCGATCGGTGTCCTTCAGCAGGCCCGCCGATACGGGCGCCGTCGTGCTCGTCACCAGCCGCTTGGCGCGCAACATCGCGTGCACGAGCGCGCGACCTGTCCTGCCGTTCCCGTCGGTGAACGGGTGGATGTTCTCGAACTGGGCGTGCGCCACGGCAGCCTGAACGACGACGGGAAGATCGTCCCTGCGCACGAAGGCCATCAGGTCCTCCATCGCCCCCGGCACGAGCGCTGCCTGCGGCGCCACGTGGGACGCTCCGCGCGGACTCACGGAACTCGTCCCGATCCACACGAGCTGGTCGCGCCACTGGCCGGCGTGCTCCTCCCAGCCTCGCTGACCTGACAACAGCGCCCGGTGCATCTCCAGCACGGCGGCGATGTCGAGACTGTCTGCCAGGTCGAGCGCCGCCTCCATGGCGCGGACGTTCGCGACCACGGTCCGCGCGTTGTCCGACGTCGACTGGTCGATCTCGGCCAGCGCGAGCTGCCTTGCGCCCACTGTCAGGTCCTCGATCTGCGAGGACGACGTGGACTCGGTCCGGAGCAGGATCGAGCTCATCGGCCCCAGGGACGGGCTCGACTCCCCGAGGACTGCGCGAGCGTAGTCGTCGAACCTGCTCAGCGCGGCAGCCGCTTCCTCCGTGTCGGCCGCGAGGTCAGCGGCGACGTCGGGCGCCCAGTCCGCGATCCGGGGCGGGACCGTCGAACGATACGGTCCGGAAGCCTCCGCCATCCGCGCACGACTCGTCATGCCGTCGGACTCGGCCACCCAGTACTCGTCCTCGTGCTGGAACACAGGAACTTGGAGCATGCACCCCACGCTAATCCAAGTTTCGGCGAAACTTGGATTAACGGGCCTTCCCTATTCCAAGTTTCGCGCCGCTACCGTGGGGCGGCATGGACATCCGGACCGTACCGAACCCGCTGGTGCGCGTGGGCGGCCGCTGGCTCCATCGCGTCAACCAGCGGCATCCCTGGAGCCACAACGACCACTTCCACGGATGGATCCTGCGGCGGCTCCCGGCCCGACGGCGCCGGGCACTCGATGTCGGCTGCGGTGCGGGCCTCCTGCTGAGCCGGCTGCGCGGCCGCTTCGACGAGGTCCTGGGCGTGGATGCCGACGCCGCCATGGCCGCCGTCTCGGCGGAGCGCTTCGCCGGTGATCCCGTCGTGAGCGTGCGCCACGCCCGGTTCGAGGACGTCGACGGCACGTTCGACACGATCACCATGATCGCGGTGCTGCACCACATGCCGCTGGAGGCCGCCCTGCGGCACGCGTCCGAGCTGCTCGAACCCGGCGGCCGGCTGCTCGTCGTCGGTCTGGCACGGGCCGACAGTCTGACGGACTTCATCTGGGACATCCCGTCGTCGCTGCTCAACCCGCTGGTCGGGATGCTCAAGCATCCACAGCCGGTCACGGAGCCTGTGGACGACGGCGGTCCCGCGATGCCCGTGCGCGACGCCGCCGAGACGTTCGCGGAGCTCGCCCGGGTGGTGCGCCGGGTACTACCGGGCGCACGCATCCGGCGTCGCCTGTTCTTCCGCTACACGCTGGAATGGACCAGGCCGGTATAGCCGCGGTCTACCCAGCGATCGGGCCCGTATCCATAGTGAGTTCCGGGCCCGATCACTGGGCAGCAGCGGACTTTTAATCCGCGGGTTCGGGGTTCAGCTCACGCCGGCTCCGGGACCGCCTCCTTGCTCTCCTTGAGCCAGTCGACCAGCCCGCAGACCGCGTCCTTGCACGACCCGCAGCCCGTCGTCGCCCGGGTCTCGCGCACGACCTCCTCGACCGTGTGCGCACCCGACCCGCACGACTCCGCGATATCGCCCTTGGTCACGCCGTTGCAGCGGCACACCACCGCGTCGTCCGGCATGTGCTCGGGGGACGACGCCGGAGCCGCCGTCTGCATCACCGGCGTCAGCAGGAGGAACGCGGGGTCCATCGGGACCGGGGTGCGGCGCGTGTAGGCGGCGGTGAGGTCGGCGGCGACCCGCGGATCGCCCACGCAGGTGGCGCCCACGAGGATCCCGTCGGACACCACCACCTCGATGTACCGGCCCGCCCTCGGGTCGGCCAGGCGGACCGCGCGCTGCGTCAGGCCGTTCGGGCGCGACGGCCCGCAGACGCCCATCGTGGTGACGCTGAGCGCCCCGGCCTTGACCTTCACGACGTCGGTCCCCCGCGTGTCGATGCCCTGGTCCGACTGCGCGCGGGAGGCGCCGCCCGTCAGCAGGGCGCCAAGGCGCACGGCCATGCTGGGCTGGGCGCCGTCGTGGGGCAGGCGGAGGTGGACAGGGGTTTCGACGGGCTCGACCAGCGACGTCGGCGCGTTGACCGGCTCGACCAGCGAGACCAGGGTCTCCGCCAGACGACGCGCCTGGTCCCAGCCCTCGGCGACCAGCCCGCGCGAGCCGTTCGGCGGCTGCGCGCAGTCGCCGATCGCGTGCACGCGCGGGTCGTCGGGGCTGGCGAGGTCGTAGCCGACGACGACGCCCCGGTCCGTCGACAGCCCCGCCGCCGCCGCGAGGCCGGTCTCGGGGATGGTGCCGACGGAGAAGATGATGAGCCGGGCGGCGACCACCTCGTCGCGCGGGCCCGAGCCCCCGTCACCGGCCCGGTCCGTGTTGTCCTTGACCCGGATCCCCACCGCCCGGCCGCCCGCGACGAGCACCTCGCTGGAGAGGGAGTTCGGCAGTACCGTGACGCCCTGCCCCTCCAGTCCGGACCGGACGACATCTGCGGCCTCCGGGTCGAGCTGACGCTCCATGAGCGACTGCACGTTGTGGACGAGGGTCACGCTGAGCCCACGGCCCGCGAGCCCCACCGCGGCCTCGAGCCCCAGCACGCCGCCGCCGACCACCACCGCACGCGGCGAGTTGACGGTGGCGGCGACGATCTCGCGGGCGTCGTCGAGGGTCCGCAGCGCGTGCACGCCGGCGGGCAGGCCGCCGTCGGCCGTGCGCAGGCCCGGGATCGGCGGGATGCGGGCCGCCGCGCCGGTCGCGAGCACCACGTGGTCGTACCGGTGCGTCGAGCCGTCGTCGGCGGTCACCACCCGGGACTCGCGGTCGATCGAGGTCGCGGTGACGCCCCGCAGGACGCTGACCCGGGCGCCGTCGGGCAGGGGCATGGTGATGGCGGCGACGTCGGTGCGGCCGGCCACCACGTCGCTGAGCAGCACCCGGTTGTACGGCTCGTAGGGCTCGGAGCCGAGCACTGTGATGTCGAACGCCTCGGGCTCACGGCGGAGCAGCTCGTCGACGAGCCGCGAGCCGACCATCCCGAAGCCCACCACCACGACCTTCACGGGGACACGTAGGTTCATGTCGAGAGCTCCTTCTGTACTGGATCTCGCTGATCGAGAGAACTCCGCGGGTCGCGCGGACCCCGCTGGTCGAGCTTGTCGAGACCTGTCCCTGGCGGGTCCTGAGCCTGTCGAAGGGCGACCGACGGAGCTGGGGCCACCGAGACGTCCACGGCGCAGACCTTGAACTCCGGCATGCCGGAGATCGGGTCGGTCGCGTCGGTGGTGACCTGGTTGACGGATCCGATGCCGCTCCAGTGGAACGGCATGAAGACGGTGTCGGGGCGGACCGCGTCGGTCCAGCGGGCGGTGGCCTCGACCCGGCCGCGGGAGCTGGTGAGGCGCACGCGGGCGCCGTCGGGCACGCCGATGCGGAAGCCCAGCACCGGGTGCAGCTCGACGTACGGCTCGGCGACGAGGCGCTCCAGCTCCGCGACGCGGTGCGTCTGCGCGCCCGACTGGTAGTGCTGCAGCACCCGGCCCGTGACCAGGTAGAAGGGCGCACCGGGCCGTACCTCGTCGCTCGGCCCCACGTGGTCGACGGCGACCATGCGCGCCCGCCCGTCGGGCGTGGCGAACCGTTCGAGAAACATCCGCGGTGTCCCGGGATGCTCGCCCGTGTCAGACGCAGGGGTCACTCCGGTGACCTGTGTGTCTGACACCTCGGAGGGCAGGGCGGGGACCGGCCAGAACAGGCCCGGGCCGCCGGACGTCTCGTCGGCGTCGAGCCGGGCGTGGGACAGCCCGGAGTAGTCGGCGGGGCCGCCGGCGGAGGCCCTGGCCAGCTCGTCGAACACCACTGCCGGGTCGGTCGGGAAGGCGAGGTCCTCGGGCGCGCCCAGCCGGCGCGCCAGCTCGGCGAGGATCCACAGCTCGGACCGGGCCTCGCCCGGCGGCGCCACGACGGCCCGACGGCGGATGACCCGCCCCTCGAGCGACGTCATGGTGCCCTCCTCCTCCGCCCACTGCGTCACCGGCAGCACGACGTCGGCCAGCAGCGCCGTCTCGCTCGGGACGAAGTCGCAGACGACCAGGAGGTCGAGGCTCTTCAGGCGGTCGATGACCTGGCTCGCGTTGGGGGCGCTGACCACGAGGTTGGAGCCGTGCACGAGCATCGCGCGCGGGCCCGTCGGTGTCCCGAGCGACCTGAGCAGCTGCACCGCCGGGAGGCCGGGCCCGGGCAGGGACTCCGGGTCGACGCCCCAGACCGCGGCGACGTGCTCGCGCGCCGCCGGGTCGTCGATCTTGCGGTAGCCCGGAAGCTGGTCGGCCTTCTGCCCGTGCTCGCGGCCGCCCTGCCCGTTGCCCTGCCCGGTGATGGCGCCGTAGCCCGAACCGACCCGGCCCGGCAGGCCCAGTGCGAGCGCGAGGTTGATCGACGCCGTGACGGTCGCGGTGCCCTGCGTCGACTGCTCGACGCCGCGGCCGGTCAGCACGTACGCGCCCGCGCCGCCGTGGACCGGTGCGGCCGCGGCCAGCAGCCGGGCCACGCGCCGGAGCTCGTCGGCGGGTACACCCGAGACCGACTCGACCCGCTCCGGCCACCAGCCGGCGACCGACCGGGCGACGTCGTCAAACCCGGTGGTGCGTTGCTCGAGGTACTCACGGTCGGCGAGGCCTTCCGCGAGCACCACGTGCAGGAGCCCGAGGAGGACCGCGAGGTCCGTGCCCGGCACGGGTGCGAGGTGCACGCCCTCTGCCGGCTGTCCCGACGAGGTGTCGCCCGTCAGCCGGGCCGTGGCCGAGCGCCGCGGGTCGACGACGACGAGCCCGCCCGCCGCCCGCGCCCCGGCGAGGTGCTGCACGGCCGGCGGCATGGTCTCGGCGAGGTTGGAGCCGAGGAGCAGCACCGCCTGCGCGCCCCCGAGGTCGGCCAGCGGGAACGGCAGCCCGCGGTCGACGCCGAAGGACCGGTTCATCCCGGCCGCCGCCGAGGCCATGCAGAACCGGCCGTTGTAGTCGATGTTCGGCGTGCGCAGCACGGTCCGCGCGAACTTGCCGAGCGCGTACGCCTTCTCGTTGGTCAGCCCGCCGCCGCCGAACACCGCCACGGACTCCGGGCCGTACTCGGCGGCCAGGCCGGCGAGCCGGGACGCGACCAGGTCGAGCGCCGCGTCCCAGCTCACCGGCTCCAGCTCGCCGGACTCGCCCCGGACGAGCGGGGTGACGAGCCGGTCCGAGACCCCGAGGACCGCCGCCGACGTCCACCCCTTCTGGCACAGCCCGCCCCGGTTCGTGGGGAAGTCACGGGGCTGCACCTCTGGTGCGGCCGTCACGTCGGCGCGGGGCCGCGTCAGCGACATCCCGCACTGCAGCGCGCAGTAGGGGCAGTGTGAGTCGACGGCGGTTCCGGGGGAAGCAAGCATGTTCAGACCCGAGCCTCTGCCATGGCACCGCGGCCGTAGACGAACCAGGTCACGAAGGCCATCACGGCGTAGACCCCGATGAACACCCACAGCGCGGGCACGAGCGACCCGGCCACCGTGGTGGACAGCGCGAACCCGCGCGGGATGAGGAACCCGCCGAAGGCGCCGATCGCGCCGGCGATACCGATGCAGCCGGCCGCCGCGTTCGCCGTCCCGCCGCTCACCTTGAAGACCGCCGGGATCATCCGGTAGACCGAGCCGTTGCCCATGCCGGTCGCGACGAACAGGATGAGGAACGAGCCGAAGAACATCGCGAAGCTCCCGGTGCCGAGGGCGTAGATCGCGCCCATCGCGCCGAGGGCCATCACGGTGAAGGACCCGAGGGTCACGGCCACGCCGCCCACGCGGTCGGCGAGGATGCCGCCGAGCGGCCGGGCGACCGACCCGACGAGGGCACCCATGAACGCGAGCGGGATCGCGACATCGGGGAACTGGCCCTTGAGCAGCGTCGGGAAGGCGCCCGCGTACCCGATGAACGAGCCGAACGTGCCGATGTAGATGAAGCTGATGATCCACGTGTGCTTGTTCTTGACGGCCACGCCGAACGAGCGGGGGTCCGCCTTCGCCTCGGTGAGGTTGTCCATCCAGCGCCAGGCGAGGAACGCGGCGAGCAGGATGAACGGGATGAAGATGAGCCCGGCGCGGTCGAGCGCGACGCCCGCACCGGTGACGATGACGAGCGGGACCGCGAGCTGCACGGCCGCCGTGCCGATGTTGCCGCCGGCGGCGTTCCAGCCGAGGGCCGCACCCTTCTCCTTCTCCGGGAAGAAGAACGAGATGTTCGCCATCGAGGACGCGAAGTTGCCGCCACCCAGGCCCGCGAGCGCCGCGGCGCCGAGCAGCAGGGGGAACGGCGTGGTCGGGTCGCTGACGGTCAGCATCAGCGCGCCGATCGGCAGCAGCAGGAGCAGCGCCGAGACGATCGTCCAGTTGCGGCCGCCGAACACGGGGACGGCGAACGTGTAGGGGATGCGGAGCGTCGCGCCGACGAGGGCCGGTACGGAGATGAGCCAGAACATCTGGTCGACGGTGAGGTCGAAGCCCGCGGCGGGCAGCTGCGGCACGACGATGGACCACAGGGCCCAGGCGCCGAAGCCGAGGAACTCCGCGAAGATCGAGAGGACGAGGTTCCGTCGGGCGGTCCGGCGTCCGCCGTCCTCCCAGAGGGTCTTGTCCTCGGGGTCCCAGTGGTCGATCCAGCGTCCGGTGTACCGCTGGACCGCTGACTTCGGCGCCGTTTCGGTGGCGGTCGAGCTGGTGGGCTCGCTCCCGGCCGAGGTCTGGTCGTCGTGTGTGATCGGAGTGGACACGCTGTCCTCCTGCATGGGCGTATGCCCGACGACGCCGGGCGCGCCCGGACCGACAAGCGCCGAATCCGGGGCCGGCCCGACGTCGGACCGACAGGTAGGAACCTAGGGAGGCGGTGTTTCATCGCCCGACAAAGAGCAGTTAATCGACCGTAAGGAAGAACGCACAGCGTACCGACGCGCCGTGTGAGGGTGTTGATGCATCCAGATGGCGGTCCTGGTAGCACCTCAGTCGGGCCCATCCACAACTAGATGTTTCGACTTTTTCGACTTACGGTGGTGCCATGTCGACGATCGACGAGAACACGATCACGCCGTCCGTCGAGGATCTGGAGGCGCTGACGCAGATCGGCGAGATCCTCGCCGGGCCTGGACATCTCTCGCTGCACACGGAGAGCGGCGACGCCGCGGAGCTTCCCGAACAGCTCCGCCAGCTGCTCGATTCCGCGACCAGGTTCCTTCGGACGGGCAGCGCAGTCACGCTCCTGGAGCACACTCGCATGCTCTCGACGCAGGAGGCCGCGGACATACTGGAGGTCTCTCGCCCGACACTCGTCAAGCTTCTCGAGTCCGGCCAGATCCCGTTCACGAAGGTCAACTCGTACCGGCGTGTAGCCATGATCGACGTCATCGCCTTTCGCACCATGCAAAGGGCCGAACGGTTGCGCATCGTCGAAGAGGCGATGCACAACAACACGATGGAGGGTCTCCCGATCTCGGACGCCGCGCGCTCGGACGCCGTCGCCTTTGTGAGCGGCAAGATCGACGAAGACGAACTCGTCCGCATCACACGAGCGCGCTACGGCCTTGAGTGAGTTTCACGATCCCTACGTCGACCAACGAACCGGCGTCCTACGCAACCTCGTCGGCGCCACTTCCCAGAATGCGCTGGACGCCGCCGAGTCGGACCTCACCTACGCACGCGCGACCCAGCTCCGAAGGCGCAGCATTCCGCGCACCAACGATCTCGCCGAGCTCTGCGCCATCCACTACCACCTGTTCCAGGACGTCTACGACTGGGCCGGGCAAACCCGAACCGTGGACATCCGCAAGAACAGCGACGGAGCCGCGTTCTTCGCACCAGTGACGATGATCGAACGATCCGCCGGTTATGCCGCCGAATCACTGCGCGAGGACGGTTTCTTGCGCGCACTGCCGCGTGAACGGTTGATCGAAAGACTCGCCCTGCACTACGACCAGTTCAACTACCTGCATCCGTTCCGCGAGGGGAACGGGCGCACACAGCGCATCTTCTGGAGCCGGGTGGTGCGAGACGCGGGGTACGACGTCGACTGGCGCGACGTATCGGGCGAGGTCAACGACGCCGCCTGTCACAGCGCCGCCAGCGGTGACCTCGGCCCGCTCGTCACGATGTTCGACGCGCTGGTCGCTAAGTTGCCCTGAGCCTCACCCGACCGGCGTCAGGACCTCCACGCGGTTGCCCGCGCCGTCGAAGGTGTGGAAACGCTCGTAGCCGTCGAAGGTGTAGCGATCCTTCCACGTGAGCTCGAACCCGAGCTCTTCCAGGCGGGCGCCGATGGTCTCGAGGTGCGCTACGTCGTCGGCCACGAGCGCAGGGTGAGCCTTGCGCGCGGGCTCGAACGGGTCCTGCACGCCTACGTGGATCTCGGCGGTCGTGCGGCCCTCGTCGTCGAAGTCACGGAACCAGCAGAGCGCCCGGCCCGCGAGCCCGGGTGGCCGCGGAACCTCGGTGAGGCCAAGGCCTTCGCCGTAGAAGCGGCGGGCGGCATCCTCGCCGCCGGGCGGGCAGACGACCTGGACGTGGTGAAGGCGCATGGGCCCGATTATCGCTGCTCACACCGCACGGCGACAGGCTGTGCGGGCGCCGAAACCACCTTCGTGTCCCGCTGTCCTAAGGTCGAGCCATGGAGCCGCAGGCACGCAGCGTCACCGAGCACGTGGAGCGTGCGCTCGCCCTCGTCGCGCCGGTGCCCGCCGAAACTCGGAGCCTCGAGGACGCGCTCGGCTCGGTCCTCACCGAGGACCTGTACGCCTCCGTGCCCGTCCCGCCCTTCGACGGCGCCGCGATGGACGGGTATGCGGTGCGGCTGGCCGACCTGCCGCCCGACGGGGGCCAGGTGACCCTCCAGGTGACGGGGGACGTCGCGGCAGGGCCGAGCGGCCTGACCGAGGTCGGGACGGGGCAGGCGGTCCGGATCATGACCGGCGCCCCGCTCCCGCCCGGCGCGGACGCCGTCGTCCCCGTGGAGCGCACGTCGACCGGCCGGTTCGTCGCTGGGGCGCCCCGGGCGGAGGAGTCGGTGACGCTCGCCAGGCAGTCCCGGCCGCACGTCCGGCGCGCGGGCGATGACGTGCGCCAGGGAGAGCTTCTCGCGCGGGCAGGGGCAGAGCTGACGGCGGCGCTGGTGGGTGCGCTCGCGGCGTCGGGCACGGTGCGCGTCGCGGTCCGACGCCGGCCGCTGGTCGCCGTCGTCTCCACCGGGTCGGAGCTCGTACCTCTCGGCGGTGCGCTCGGACCGGGGCAGATCACCGACTCCAACGGGCCGATGCTCGCAGCGGCGGTCCGCGCGGCGGGCGCCGACGTCGTCCGGCTCGGGCCTGTGACGGACGACCCGGCGGCGCTCCGCCGGGTGCTCGACCAGGCGGTGCGCGCCGACGCCGACGGTGCGGGCGCCGACCTGATCGTGACCGCCGGGGGCGTGTCGGCGGGCGCAGCGGATGTGGTCCGGGAGGTCCTTGCAGCTCCTGGCTCGAACGGTCGGGGAGCGACCGACGTCGACGTCGCCACCGTCGCGATGTCCCCCGGCAAGCCGCAGGCGCTGGCGCGCTGGGGCGGGGTGCCGTGGCTGGCCCTGCCGGGCAACCCCGTGGGCGCGTACGCGTCGTTCGAGCTCTTCGCGCGTCCGGCGATCGACAGCCTCCGAGGCGTGGAGCCCTCGGGACGACACCGTCCGCCCCGCGCGGTACCGCTCGCCGCCGCCGCGGGCTGGTCCGGTTCGCCCGGGCGGCTGCTCGTCGTCCCGGTCCGGGTCGTTCCGCTGCCCGACGGCCGCGGCACCGCGCCGGGAGCCGTCGGCGTCCTGCCCGCCGGCTCCCACCACTCGCTGTCCGCGCTCGCCACCGCCGACGGCCTGGCGTTCGTCCCGCCGGACGTCGAGAAGGTGCGGCCCGGCGACATCGTCCACGTGCTGATGCTGCGATGACGGACGACGCCGCGACGTCCGCGGGGATCACGTACGACGCCGTCGTGCTGGCCGGCGGACGTGCCACCAGGCTGGGCGGCACCGCCCGGCTGGGCGAGACCGCCAAGGCGGGACTCGTCGTCGACGGCGAGCGGCTGCTCGACCGGGCGCTCACGGCGAGCAGCCGAGCCCGAACGACAGTGGTGGTGGGCCCGCCGGAGCTCGCCGACGTACTGACCGGCGTCCGGCCGCAACCGGTGCTCACCCAGGAGGACCCGCCCTTCGGCGGGCCGGTCGCGGGCCTCGCCGCAGGGCTACGAGCCCTTCCCGCAGCGGGTGCGCCATGGGTCCTGGTCCTGGCGGTGGACGTACCGCACGCCGCGGGAGCGATCGCGCTCCTGGAGCAGGCCGTTTCACGTGAACCCACGGACGGCGCGTACCTGGTGCGCGAGGGCCGGGCCCAGTGGCTGGTGGGGATCTACCGGCGCGCCGCCCTGGTCTCGGCGCTCGCCGGTATCGAGCCGGCCGGCGCCTCGATGAGACGCCTGGTCGGCGAGCTTCGCTGCGCGGAGGTGCCGGACCCGGCAGGCTGGAGCGACGACATCGACACCCCCGCGGACGCGGAGCGCCTCGGCGCCGCGGCCGACGACTACCGGAAGGACCCGAGATGACAGATCTCGACAGCTGGGTGGAGGCGCTGGAGGCTGAGCTCGGGCTCCCGCCAGGAACGGTCGACGTCGGAGCGGTGCTCGACCTCGCCCGCGACGCGGCGCACGCCGTCGCCCGGCCGGCCGCACCGGTCACCACCTACGCGGTGGGCTTCGCCGACGGCCTGGCCGCGGCCGGAGCCCTGGGCGCTACGGCGAGCAGCGGACCGGACGCCGCGGAGAAGGCGATCAGCCTCGCTGCTCGCTGGGTCGCCGGCTGACCGTCGCGCAGCACGCTCCGGCCAGGAGCGTCACCCTCCGAGGTGGGCGATCACCGCACGCGCCTGAGCCTCGGCACCCGCCGAGTTCGGGTGCGCGGGAACGCCGATCGAAACGCCGTTGAGCGACAGCCCGTACGCCTCCGCGTACCGGTCGAACGGCCCGGTGCAGAGGTCGTGGCCGCCGGTCGAGGCGAACGTGTCGACCACCTCCACGGCAGCACGCGCGGCCGCCCGGTCGATCATCGTGTTGAGCTCGCGGAACTTCCCCGAGATGTACTTCATGTCTGTGTCGGACGCGGCCAGGCGGGGGAAGCAACCGTGGTCGGGCACGACGTCCATGTAGTTGACCGCGAGGATTCGCGCGTCCGGGGAGATCGCCCGGATGCCCTCGAACGCCGCGACGAGCTTGTCCTCCGAGGCGACGATCTGCTGGCTGAGCTGGTCCACGCCGCCGCGGGTGTACTTGGCCTTGCAGCCACCGAGCGGCAGGCCGATGCCGAGGTCGGTGATCGGCGTGAGCGGCACGAGACCGAGGCAGTCGAGGCCCGCGGCCGCGATACCGGCGTCGTTCCCGCCGATGCCCACGGTGACGAGGTCGGTGGTCGCCGTGAGGCGTGCGAACTGGGGCTCGTTGGTGCCGAGCAGAACGCTCTGGCTGTTCGCGAAGTGATCGGTGGTCGCAGCCCCGCACGAGGCGTCGCGGAACGTCGCGGGCCGGATCGTCTGCTCGACGAGTTTGGGGTAGTTGACCTTGGACTGTGCGCAGCCGAGCGGCGCGTAGCGGGTGTCCGGGGTGCCGCGGCCGTCGAGCAGGACGACGTCGGCGGTCCAGGAGTCACCGAGGGCGACGTACTCCTCGTATCGGGGCAGTGCGGTGACCGCGCCGGCTTCCTCGGCCTGCGACGGCGGAGCCGCTCCGACGGCGAGGCATGTAGTGGCGAACGAGGTAGCGAGGGCGAGGGCCAGTACACGGAACACCGCGCTGTGCTGCGTCATGCGCTGAGATTAGGTGGGCGGCCCGGACGCGGGATATCACGGTTCCGCTCGCGCATCCGGCGTCATGTGCCGGTCGGGAACACCAGTGATCCTGCGGGCCGCGCAGCGTTGCGGGCCGCATGTCAGTGTGCCCGCATATCGTGTGGCGCATGGACCGGAACAGGCTCGAGTTCGCGGTGATCCCGACCGCGATCGGCGAGTGCGCGCTCGTCTGGAACGAGGATGCGGAGATCGTCGGCTCGGCACTGCCCCACGGTGGCGCCGAGCAGGTGCGGGGCGCCGTGCGCAGCTGGTACCCAGGCGCCGTCGAGGCCTCGCCCGCCGCGGTGGAAGCTGCCGCCGCGGCACTCGTCCGGCTGCTCGGCGACGGCGTCGGGGATCTCGCGGAGGTCCCCCTGGACATGAGCGCCGTGCCGGACTTCGACCGTCGCGTCTACGAGGTGGTGCGCGCGATCCCTCCGGGTGAGACCCGCACGTACGGCGAGGTCGCGGCCGAGCTGGGCGCGCCCGGAGCGGCCCAGGCCGTCGGGCAGGCCATGGGCCGCAACCCGTTCCCGCCCATCGTGCCGTGCCATCGCGTGCTGGCAGCGGGCCGCCGCGTCGGCGGGTTCTCGGCGCGTGGCGGGCCGCGCACCAAGGTGCGGATGCTGGAGACGGAAGGCGTTTACCTGGAGCAGCCCACGCTCTTCGATCTCTGATCCGATTCGACCGGATTTCATCCGGCCCACCAATTTCATCCACCCCACAACTTTTCGGGCACACTGTGCGTCTTAGTCGGTGCCGTCCCCGCTATCCGCACACCTCAGGAGCCCGGAAACCCTATGCGCAAGAAATTCCCCGTTCGTTCATCGGCAGCCACGGGCGCACTCGCCCTGCTGCTGGCCGGTGCCATCTCGGCAGGCCCGCTCGCTGCTGCGTCCACCGAGACGAAGCCCGAGCCGCCGAAGGTGCCGACCTCTACCGGGTACGGCGGCGCCGTGAGCTCGCTCGACCCGGTCGTCTCCGAGATAGGTCTGCAGATGCTCCGCCGCGGTGGCAACGCCACCGACGCCGCCGTCGCGATGGCCGCGGCGATCGGCGTGACCGACCCGTACAGCGCCGGGATCGGCGGCGGCGGGTTCTTCGTCCACTACGACGCCGCGTCAGGTCAGGTCGAGACCATCGACGGACGCGAGACGGCGCCGGCGGCGATCGAGCACGACGCCTTCATCGACCCGGCGACCGGCAAGTCGTACCCGTTCTACCCGGACCTGGTCACCGGCGGTGTCAGCGTCGGCGTGCCCGGAACTCCCGCGACGTGGGAGCGCGCGCTGGACCGGTGGGGCACCAGGTCCCTGAGCGAGACGCTGCGCCCGGCGACGAAGGTGGCGGAGGAGGGCTTCGTCGTCGACAAGCTCTTCTACGACCAGACACTGCTGAACCAGGCGCGGTTCCAGGCCCTGACCTCCACCAGCGACCTGTTCCTGCCGGGTGGACAGGCCCCGGCGATCGGCTCCGTGTTCCGCAACCCGGACCTGGCGGAGACCTACCGGACGATCGCCGACGGCGGCGTCGAGGCGTTCTACGAGGGAGCACTCGCGCAGGACATCGCGGCCGCGGTGCAGGCTCCGCCCGTCGCGGCCGGGACCACGCTCCCGGTGCCGGCGGGATCGATGACCGCCGAGGACCTCGCGGCGTACGAGGTCGTGGACCGGGACCCGGTCTCCGTCTCGTACCGCGGCTACGACATCTTCGGGATGGCGCCGCCGGCGTCCGGCGGGACCACCGTCGGCGAGACGCTCAACATCCTCGAGCAGTTCGACCTGGGCTCGCAGGACGACCCGGCCGTGCTGCACCACTACATCGAGGCGAGCGCCCTGGCGTTCGCGGACCGCGCCGCCTACCTGGGCGACGGCGACTTCGTCGACGTCCCGGTGGCCGGGCTGCTGGACGACACCTTCGCCAAGGAGCGGGCCTGCCTGCTCGACCCCACGACGGCGGCCGCCAAGCCCGTGACGGCAGGTGACGCCAGGTCGTACGACGGCGTATGCGCCACCCCCGGCGCGGAGGGCGTCGTCCCCGAGGACACCGAGAGCCCGTCGACCACGAACCTGACGGCGGTCGACCGGTGGGGCAACGTGGTCGAGTACACGCTGACGCTGGAGCAGATCGGCGGTTCGGGGATCGTCGTGCCGGGACGCGGGTTCATCCTGAACAACGAGCTCACGGACTTCAGCATCGAGTACAGCGCCACCGACCCGAATCGGCTCGAGGCCGGCAAGCGCCCGCGCTCGTCCATGGCACCGACGATCGTCCTGGAGGACGGGCGCCCGGTGCTCGCGCTCGGTTCGCCGGGCGGGTCGCAGATCATCAACACGGTCACGCAGATGCTGATCAACCGGATCGACCTGGGCATGACCATCGAGGAAGCGATCGCCGCCCCGCGGGCCGCGCCGCAGAACTCGGTGCGCACGACTGCCGAGCAGGCGTTCGTCGACAGCTACGGCACGGCGCTGACCGGGTACGGGCACACGCTCCGGCCGACGACCAACGCCATCGGGGCCGCGACCGCCATCGAGATCGGCCCGGGCGGCCGTCTCACCGCCGTCGCCGAGCCGACCAGGCTCGGCGGTGGATCGGCCCGCGTGGTGTGGCCGGCGGGGTCCTGACATAGGTCGAGCGGCTGGTGCGCCGATGGCGCGCCAGCCGCTCGAGGTTTCTCAAGGGAGCCCTCGGGCACCCGCCCCGCCTGCGCTCAGCGGATCAGACCGGTCGACTTGGACACGGACTTGGTCGTGTAGCCGGCGAGCGATCCCGTCACCACGACCGAGACCCGCTTACCCCTGGCCGACGTCGGCACCCTGAACGTGGAGCGTGTCGCACCCTCGACCGACCTCCCGTCGATCTTCCACTGGTGCGTCACGGTCGACGGCAGCGGCGTCCACGTCCCGCGATACACCTGGAGCGTCGAACCGACCGTGGCGGAACCCGCGATCGTAGGCGTCGGTGCGACGAACACCCCTGCCTTCACCGTGGTCGTCGCGGGACTCACCAGGGTCTTCGTCGTGTAGCCGGTCTTGGAACCGGTGATCGCGACCGAGACCGTCCTTCCCTTGGCCGACGCCGGGAGCTTCCAGTTGTACGCCGTCGCCCCGGAGACAGATCGCCCGTCCAGGCGCCACTGGTACTTGACCGTCGTCGGCTCCGGTGTCCAGGGACCTCGCGTCGCGGTCAGCGTCCTACCGACCCGGGGAGTGCCGGAGACCGAGGGCGAGATGGAGGTCGAGAACGCCAGGGGTTTGATCGTCACCGTCCGCTGCGTGCTCCAGGTCGGCGCGTTCGGGTACGCGCGGTACGTGAACGTCAGCGTCTTGGTTCCCGTGCCCAGCGCCGGGCCGTCGAGCTCCAGCAGCTCGGTGCGCTCGTCGAAGACCGCACTCCCGACAGTGGTCGAGCCGGACTTGACTGTCACCGTCCCGTACGGGGTAACGGCGTCCTCGCTGAGGGTCACAGAGGCCGTAGGTACGTCCCCGAACGTGTACGACGTCGGACCAGTCACCGTGATCGCGGGCGGTGTCGGTGTCGCATCGGCGCCGCCGGCGTAGATCTCGTAGTCCTTCCGACTGCGGTTGCCCGCGTGGTCCAGTGCCTCCACCGTGAGCGTGTTGAAGCCGTGCCACGTCGGCGCGACGGTGATGACCGTGTGCTCAGTGGCCGGCACCGTGATCTGCGATCCGGAGTTCATCGAGTAGCGATAGGTCGCAACATCGTCCGAGGTACTGGCGATGCGGAACGACCCCGCCATTCCCAGGCCCCCACGCGCTACGTTCTCGGGGTAGACGGTGTCGGCTCCGACGAGAGGCGTGACCACGGGGGCAGCGGGTGCCTCGATGTCGACCGAGAACGTGCATGAGGCAGCGGGTCCGACCAGGCCGCCTGCGTCCGTACCGAACACCGACCAGACGTACCGACCGCCGTCTTCCAGGATCTCGGAGCCCACCGAGACGGTGTACCTGTGGTCGACCGAGCTCGACGGGGATACTTGCCACAGCACGACGTCAGGCGCGTCCGCTCGTGCGATGCTGAACGTCGCTCTGGTGGGGCCCACGTTGTCCGGGTCAGGGTCCCGGACGTCCGCGGACAGGTACGGCGACGTGGTGCGCAGCGCACGCTCGACGGTGCACGCCTGCAGCGACCCCTGGCTGCCGCCGACCTGCAGGTCGGTGGGCGCGAACGGTGTCCTGTTGAATCGGACGATCAGGGTCACGTCCGGCTTGAACGAGGTCCAGCCGCACGTCATGCACGTCTCGTCCGCGGCCCGAACACCAACGGTCACGGACGAGCGGTCGGCACGCGCGGCATTGACCGCAAGCTGCGTCGCATCGAAGTCGAAGAAGCCCGTGTATCCGGGGGTCTGCTCACACGCCGGCCAGTAGAACGCGCTGCCGCCGACCCGTCGTTCTTCCGTCCACGCCGCGGTGCTCGCCCAGTCGGTGCCGGCCGAGATCCGCGGAACGTCGTAGAGGTCCAAGCGGCTCGGCGTGCAGTTCACGTCGTCGAGCCACGCGACGGCACTGTTCGCGAAAAACTCGGCCGACGTGATGTCCTCCGGTTCCAGATCAGCGAGCACCTCGATGCCGTCGAACTGCCAGACAAGTCGTTGAACGCCTGCGGCAGCACAGCCCTCGGCGTACTCGGCGGGATCGCAGTAGCCGACCCACTGGGTGCCGGGCCAGCCGTAGCCCGAGGGCCCGGCCGGCCTGAGAACGGTGCGCGCTGTGTGCTTCCTGGAGACGGAGGGGTCAACCGCCGATGCCTCGAGCCGCATCGAACCATCAGGCTCGGCGAACAGCGCCGCCCCGTCCCCGCTAGCGCTGAGCACCCTGACGTCTTCGGCGCACGCGGCGGCGAGCGCCACCGCCGCCGTCTCGTCTTCAGCGGCGCCATCGCACGCGACTGCGGGTGCGGCCGAGACTTCAGCGGACGCCGCGACCGTGGCGGGCGTGGCAAACGCCGCGAGCACCAACCCGACCGCTGCTGCTCCGGCAATCAGGGAGCGTTTCATCATGTCCTCCTGCGGCTATTACGTGGACCGGTGTGACCGCGCGAACCTACCTGCGCCAAGGCGCACGATTTAGCCATTTAACGGGTGAACTATTCGGACTTGAGCAAGTCCCTACCGGTCACGTCGGACATCCTGACCACGTCTTGAGGGACGCCCCGGTGCGAGACTGTGCACCGTGTCCGACGCCTCCACGCATCCCCTCCTCGACGTGCTGCTCGCCGGTGGCGCGCGCGCCGAGCGGCTGACGGCGTCGCGCATCTTCCCGGAGCGCACCGCCGAGCACGCCGACTGGCCCCGCTGGGCCGACGCCACGGTGGTGCAGGGGTACCGGAAGCTCGGCGTCGAGCGGCCGTGGACGCACCAGGCCGTCGCCGCCGACCTCGTCCACCAGGGTCGGCACACCGCCCTGGCCACCTCGACGGGGTCGGGCAAGTCGCTCGCGTTCTGGCTCCCCGCGCTGTCCGCCGTCCGGACCGCCGCCGCTGCCGCCACGCTCGATCCCGGAAACATCGAGTCGGCGCACGTCCGGCCCACGACGATCTACCTCAGCCCCACGAAGGCCCTGGCCGCTGACCAGCTGAACGCGCTCGAGCGCATCCTCGACGCGGCGGGCACGCGCGACGTCCGCGTCGCGACGTGCGACGGCGACACCTCGCGCGAGGAACGCTCCTGGGTGCAGGACCACGCCGACGTCGTCCTGACGAACCCCGACTTTCTCCACTACGCCCTCCTCCCGAACCATCGCCGCTGGTCGCGGCTGCTGAAAGGCCTGCGGTACGTGGTGGTCGACGAGGGGCACGCCTATCGCGGCGTCTTCGGCGCGCACGTCTCGCTGGTGCTGCGGCGGCTCGCGCGCCTCGCGGCGCGCTACGGGGAGGGTTCGCCCACGTTCGTCGTCGCCTCGGCCACGACGGCGCAGCCGGCGGTCAGCGCGGCCCGCCTCATCGGCGTCGCGCCCGATGACGTCACCGCCGTCACCGAGGATGCCTCGCCCTCCGGACGCCGCACGGTCGTGCTCTGGCAGCCGCCGGAGATCGTCGGCTGGCGGCCACCTGCCGGCGACGGCGCGGACGGCACAGGGGCGGACGCCGGCGCATCCCCGCGCGAGCTGTCCGTCGACGAGCAGACGTCGATGCGCCGGGTCGCCGTCGCCGAACCCGACCCCTGGGCATTGCCTCCCGCCGGGCCCGATTCGACGCCCGCCTCGGAGCCCGATCCGGAGGCCGAGCCGGTAGCGACCGAGGCACCGCCCGAGCATCCGCGCAGGTCCGCGACCGCGGAGGTCGCCGACCTGCTCGCCGACCTGTCCGCGGCCGGCGCCCGCACCCTCGCGTTCACGCGGTCCCGGCGCGGCGCGGAGTCCGTCGCCCAGCAGGCCCGCGACCACCTGCGGCACGCGGCCCCGGACGCCGCCCGCAGGATCGCGGCGTACCGCGGCGGATACCTCCCCGAGGAGCGCCGCGAGCTGGAGCAGGCCCTGCGCACCGGCGATCTGCTCGGCCTCGCGACGACCAACGCGCTCGAGCTCGGCGTGGACATCTCCGGCCTGGACGCGGTGCTGATCGCCGGCTGGCCTGGCACCCGCATGTCGCTCTGGCAGCAGGCGGGCCGCGCCGGGAGGGCGGGCGCCGACGGCCTTGTCGCGTTCGTCGCGCGCGAGGACCCGCTGGACACCTACCTCGTGACCCATCCCGAGGCGGTGTTCGACGCCCCGCTCGAGGCAACGGTGTTCGACCCCGCCAACCCGCACGTGCTCGCGCCGCACCTGTGCGCGGCGGCCCAGGAGGCACCGCTCCGGACCGAGGACCTCGCCACCTTCGGGCACCCCGACCACGTCCGCGGGATCCTGGACGTGCTGGTCGCCCGGGGCGCGCTCCGGCGTCGGACGTCCGGGTGGTATTGGACGCACGCCCAGGGTGCCGCGGGCCTCACCGACCTGCGTGGGGCGGGCGGCACGCCGGTGCGCGTCGTGGAGCAGGGCACCGGCCGCATGCTCGGCACGGTCGACGCGGCGTCGGCGGACGGCCAGGTGCACGACGGCGCCGTCTACGTGCACCAGGGCACCACCTACGTGGTGTCGCACCTCGACCTGACGGACCACACCGCCGTCGTGCAGCGGCGCAAGCTGGACTACGGCACGTGGTCGCGTTCCGTGATGTCGGTGGCCATCGAGGGCTGGGACGCGGAGGCGTCCGGCGACCCGGGCGCCGAGGCCGGGCGCGCGGACGGCCCCGGCCATGACCTGGTCACCCGGGAGTGGGGACCGATCACCTGGGGTCTCGGCCCGGTCGAGGTGACGTCGCAGGTGGTGAGCTTCCAGCGGCGTCGGGTCCCGGACATGCAGGTGCTGGGGACCGAGCAGCTGGAGCTGCCCGAGCACACCCTCGGCACGGTCGCCGTCTGGTGGTCGGTGCCCGAGTTCGTGCTGCGGGCCGCCGACATCACGCCCGAGCAGGCGCCGGGTGCGCTGCATGCCGCCGAGCACGCCTCGATCGGCCTGCTACCGCTGCTCGCGACGTGCGACCGGTGGGACCTCGGCGGGGTGTCGACGGAGCTGCACCCTGACACGGGCGAGGCGACGGTGTTCGTCTACGACGCCTATCCAGGTGGCGCCGGCTTCGCGGAGCGGGCCTACGACCTGGGTGCGACGTGGCTCCAGGCGACCCGTGACGCGATTGCGGCCTGCCCCTGCGCCGACGGGTGCCCGGCATGTGTCCAGTCGCCGAAGTGCGGCTCCTACAACGCGCCGCTGGACAAGGCCGCGGCCGTGCGGCTCCTCGACGCCGTGCTTTCGCACGACCCCCGCGCCACCCTCGCCGAGGCCCGCTGAGTCCTACTCGCCCAGGCGCTTGAACGGGGACGTCGAGAACACCACCTCGACGGCGACGTCGAAGTACTCGGCGATGCGCAGCGCGAGGAACAGCGACGGGCTGTACTCACCCCGCTCCAGGTACCCGACCGTCTGGTAGTGCACCCCGAGCGCCTCCGCCAGCTCACGCCGCGAGATGCCCCGCTCGGCACGCAGCATCGCTATGCGGTTATGGACGACGTCGGTCTGCTCTGCCACCACTCAGTACCCCTTGGTCATGTAGCGCTCTCGTGCCGCCGCGACCGTGGAGCCCGACTCGCGCCTGGCCATCCTGCGGAGCACGATCGGCGCGAGCACCATACCCACGACCGCCCAGACCCCGAGCACCGCGAACATCTCGACCGTGCGCCACGACTCCCCGATCTCCGCCGTGACCATGGCCTCCGGGAGCATCGCCGACCGGGCACCGAGCCCGAGCCAGTAGTACGGGAACGCCTGCCCCACCCACTGCAGCCACTCGGGCAGCGCCGTGATCGGGTAGAAGATCCCCGACGGCACGATCAGGAGCATCGACCCGAGGAACAGCAGCCCGGTCTGGGACGCCGTCTTGAACAGTGACCCGAGCGCCACGCTGATCGGGACCGTCGCGACCATCCCCACCACGAAGATCAGCACCAGCAGGACGCCGGTACGGGCATCCAGCCGCAGGTCGCCCGCGACCGTGAAGGCCGGGATCACCAGCGCGACGAGGCTCACGAGCGTGGTCAGCGCGAACAGCAGGATCTTGCCGACGAGGTAGCCGATCATCCCGTTGGGTGTGGCCTTCGCGCGCAGCAGCGTCCCGTCCTCGCGGTCGACCGCGATGGTGCTGGCGGGTCCGGTCAGTCCACCGAACGCGATCGACATGCCGACCAGGCTGGGCAGCACCATGGCGCCCAGCGCGAAGTCGGTTCCGGGCACGGTGCTGCCGCGCATGAACAGCAGCACGACCGCGTAGATCACCGGGAAGGCGATGATCCAGATGACGTCGCCCGGCTCCTGGAGCGAGTACTTGGTCTCGAGCCAGCCGCGGGAGAGCCCTGCCCGCACGGCCGCCCATCGCACGTCGGTCGGGGTGGACGTTGGCGTGGTCATGACTGCGCCTCCTCGGTCTGCTCGGTCTGCTCTGTCTCTGCCGCTCCTGTCCGCTCGGTCCGGCGGACAGGGTCGCTCTCGGCCCGGTGGACGAGCGACATGTACGTGTCCTCGAGGCTCGCTCGCTTGACCTCGAGCTCGGTGGCCCCCGGATCGTGCGTCAGGAGCTCACGGACGAACTGGGTCGGGTCGCCCTCGGTCACGGCGTGCACGTGCCGGCGTCCTTCGGACATCCAGCGGACCTCCGCCTGAGTGGTCAGCTCGCGGGCGAGCTGCTCCGCGGACCCGTTGGCGACGATCGTGCCCTCGTCGAGCACGAGGATCCGGTCGGCCAGCTTCTCTGCCTCGTCCAGGTCGTGCGTGGTGAGCAGGACCGTCGTGTTCTCGAAGTCGGCAAGGCGGTGCACCAGGTCGTGGAACTCCCGGCGGGCGTGCGGGTCGAAGCCCGCCGTCGGCTCGTCGAGGAAGACGAGCTCAGGCCGCCCGACGATGCCGATCGCCACGTCCAGGCGGCGGCGCTGCCCTCCGGACAGCTTCTGCACCTTCACATTGGCGTGCTCCGCGAGGCCGACCACACCGATCAGTTCCTCGACGTCCCATGGCCGCTTGACCTCGGGGGTCGAGTACGGGCCGTAGAACCGCGCGAGATACCCGAGCAGGTCCCGGACCCGCCAGCGGCCGTGGTCCCGCCACGACTGGAGCACCACACCCAGCCGCGCGCGCCATGCCTCGTCAGCGTGCGCCGGATCCTGTCCGAGCACCGACACCTCGCCGGCCGACCGCATGCGGAAGCCCTCAAGGATCTCGATGGTGGTGGTCTTGCCGGCCCCGTTGGGGCCGAGCAGGGCGAGGACCTCTCCCCGGTACGCCTCGAACGAGACCCCCGTGAGCACGTCTTTCGTCCCGTATCGCATTCGTAGGTCGCGCACGTCGAGCGCCACATCGCCCGACGGCGGAGGTGCGTTCCGCGCGCTCATCGCATCTTCCGTACTTCTCATAGCAGGAATACTACGAGTCGTACTGAACGCATGTCACTCCCTTTCTGCACCGGGTTCGCCAGGATCACCCGCTCGGGGTCCGGCCCGCGCACTCGCCCGCGCCTCGCCGAGGGCACCACCCGGACCTGCCGCGACCCGTGTCGCGACCACCCGCACCACGCCTCCGCCGAGCTCCTCGCAGGCGGCGACCGTCGCGCCGTTGCGCGCCACGGCGGTCCTTGCCGTCCCGCACGGATCGAAGCCGTCCCGCAGCGCGGTCGCGCCGGCGAGCGCGCCGAGATCCGCCGCGGTCTGCGCCGCCCCGCGCGCGTTCTGGGCAGCGCCGAGAGCGGCGATCCCGAACGCGAGCACCAGGATCGCGGCGATGACTCCGAGCACGAGCACCGTTCCGGCTCCACGCTCGGATCGCTCGGGGGACCGCTCGGAGCATCGCTCGGTGCTCACGGCTCCACCCATGCCGTCGCCGCGCCCGTGGCCCGCAGCGTCCCCGACAACCAGCCGCCTGCCACCGGCCTCGTCACCGTCACGCGTACCCATCCGCCCTCGTGCGCGAGCGCCAGCTCCGCCTCAGGACCGCCGACCCTGGCCACCACCGCGCTCACCGCCGGCCCCTGCTCCCCGATCGCCAGTGCCCGCGCTCCCGCGCGGGCCGCGTCCATGGCGCGCATCTGCGCCGTGGACGCGGCCGCGAGGGTGAGCACGGCGACGAGCACGAGCACCACGACGGGCAGCCCGATGGCCAGCTCCGCCGTCACCGTGCCCCGTTCCGACCCACGCTCCGTCATGAGTCAGCCGATCGAGAGCGCCGACTGGACCAGCGACGTGAGCATCGACTTCACGTCTCCGCCCCGCAGGATGACCATCAGGACTCCCGCGAACCCGGCGGCCGCGATCGTCGCGATGGCGTACTCGGCGGTAGCCAGCCCTCGCTCCGACCAGCGGTCGTCGGCCTCCGCCTGCGGCCCGTCGTCCGGTTCGGGGCAGGCCACAGCGGTCTTCGTCGTTGTCATGTCTTCTCCGTCTCCGCCCGTTTCCGGGCAACCTAGCCCGCACAGCGGGCCGTCTTCTCATGACCCGCACAGCGGGTCCCGTCCGCCATGTGGCGGACGGCGCCGGCGCCTGAGCGCGCCGAAGCTTTTTGATCCCTGCCCGACGTCGGCTCAGCCGGCGAGCAGGTCGATGCCGAGCGCCAGCAGCACGGGCACGAGGCCGACCAGCACGAACGCGGGGAGGTAGCAGGTACCCAGCGGGAGCACGAGCCGCACTCCGAGCCGAGCGGCAGCGGTCCGCGCGCCGGCCCTCCGCTCGTGCCGCACCTCCTCGCCGGCAGCCCGGAGCGCCTCGCCCGGTGCGGCGCCGTCCAGCCAGGCACCGCGCAGGGCCCGGACCATCGGGTCCAGCTCCCCGGAGACACCGGTCCAGGCGCGCTCCCAGGCCGCCCCGAGCACGAGGGCGTGCCCCGCCCTGGTGAGCACCACCCCGTCGGCTCCACCGACAGCCGCGCCGGTGGCTTTCAGCGCTCGTGGGACACCGGCACCGGACCGCAGCGCGGCGGCCACCAGCTCCAGCACCACCTGGACGTCCACGCCTGGCCGGTCGGCGCCGCCTGCAGCGGCCACCAGCCGGTCCGACCAGACCCGGCCGGCCACGAGCAGCATCAGCCCCGCCCCCACGGCCAGGCTGCCGATGCCGCCGTCCGTGGCCGTACCCACGGGGTCCGCGCCGAGCGCCCATCCGAGCAGCCCGCCGACGATCGGCAGCCACATGAGCAGCCGCCCCGTCGTCCGGGGCCCGGCGAGGGCCGCCTCCCGCTCAGCTCTCGACTCTGCCTCCGCGACGAGCGTCCCGGCGACCTGTTCGAGGACCCGGCCGAGCGGCGCGCCGACGTCGAGCGCGAGCCGGGTGGCCGCGACCACTGCCTCCGCGTGCCGCGCGCCGAGCACCCGCGTGAGGCCGTCGACGTCGGGCACACCCGTGAGGTCCACGCCCACGCCTACCGCGCGCGACCACGACGCCCCCGGCGACGATCCCGCCCTGAGCAGCGCCACCACCTGCATCACGACCACCCGGACGTCGCCGCCCGGGCCGCGTTCGGCCCGGAACCGACGGCCCTGTCGCGCCGCGGAGGTCGAGTCCGGCCCGGGCGCGACGCCGGCGAGCGTGCCGGTGCGGCCACCGGTGCCCGGTTCAGCTCCTGAGGCCGGCGGTACGAGGACCTCCCGCAACCGGCGGCCGCCACGTGCCAGCACCAGCCAGGCACCGAGTGCGACGAGCAGCCCCACGCCGTACGACTCCACGACGCTCACCACGGCCCGTACCTGCCCACCAGCTCGCGCCACGCGTCCGGCTCGATCGCGCCGCCGTCTCCGCCGTCCCACCGAGCGACCGTGCGGACCTCCAGCTCGCCGCCAGGCCCGCGACCCACCAGACCGATCTCCGCCAGGTATCGAGCGCCGTTCGACCGGCGGAGGTGCAGCACCACGTCCAGGGCGCCGGCGGCCTGCGCGGCCACCGCCTCGCGGGTCATCCCCGCCAGACCCGCGAGCGCCTCCAGCCGGGCGGGCACCACTGCCACGGCGTTGGCGTGCAGGGTCGCGAAGCCGCCGTCGTGCCCCGTGTTCATGGCCATGAGGACCTCGCGGACCTCGGCTCCGCGGCACTCGCCGAGCACTATGCGGTCCGGCCGCATGCGCAGCGCGTTCCGCACGAGGTCGGCGAGGCTCACGATTCCTGCCCCCTCGACGTTGGCGCGACGAGCGGCAAGGTGCACCACGTGCGGGTGCGTCGGCCGCAGCTCGCGGGCCTCCTCGACGGTCACCACGCGCTCGTCGTGAGGCACCAGGGAGAGCAGAGCGGCGAGCAGCGTGGTCTTTCCCGTGCCCGTGCCGCCGCTGATCAGGATGTTCGCTCGCCGCAGCACCAGGGCGCGCAGCAGGCCCGCCCACCGGCCCGGCAGCGCACCGGCGGTCACCAGCTCGTCGAGCGTGAACGCGCGGGTGCGCAGCACTCGCAAGGAGATCACCGCACCGGCCTCGGCGAGCGGTTCCAGCACCGCGTGCAGGCGGGTGCCGTCCGGCAGACGCGCGTCGACGGTCGGGCAGGCGTCGTCGAGCCGCTGGCCGCCGAGGGCGGCGAGCCGGACCGCCAGCCCTCGCACCTCGGCAGCCGTACCGAGGTTCATGGGGACCCGCTCGAGCCCTGCGCCCCTGTCGATCCACACGTCGTCCGGTCCGTTGACGAGCACGTCGGTGACGTCGGGTGCGTCGAGGAGCGCCTGCAGCGGGCCGGCGCCGGTGAGCTCGGCGCGGGCGGCGTCCTCCAGGTCCCGGAGCGCATCGGACCCCAGCACCCGCCCGGAGTCCCGCACGGCGTCGCGGACAGCAGCTCCCGCGCCGGTGCGGCCGGTCGCGAGGCGCGCGCGGACGTCGTCGAGCAGGGAGAGCTCACCGACCGGCGCGCTCACAGCGCGCCCGACACGTCGGCAGCGAACTTGCCGAGGTTGGCCCGGCGCGACATCGCCGGCCCCTCGCCCCGTTCGATCGCCTGGGCCAACCCCGCGTCGCGACCCATCACCGCCGCCACCGGCAGCCCCAGCGCGGCCGACACGTCTTCCTCGTCGACCGAGCCAGGCGCCGGACCCCGCACCACCAACCGCACGTCCGGTACGCCCGCACCCCGCAGCGTGTCGCGCACCCGCCCCGCACCCATGATCGCGGGCAGCGTCAGCGGCACCACGAGCAGTGCCGTGTCGCAGCCGGCCAGCAGGGTGCGCACGGCGAGACCGTCGCTGCCCGGCGCCTCGGCGGCGGCGCCCCTGCCCCGCCGGGTGACCGAGGCCCAGGCACCCGGCCGCGGCAGGTCGAGCACCAGGGACTCGCCCGCCCGTACCAACCCGCGGCAGACGTCGAGCACCACGTCGTCCTCGGGTGGCGCACCCGACGCCGTACCGCTCAGCACCGGCACCCTGCCCCAGCGAGGCAGCGCGGCCACCACCCCGGCGCCCTCGACCTCGCCACGCGCCTCGACCAGGTCCGGCCAGCGGGCGCCGCGCCCGCCGTCAGCCCCCAGAAGTAGGTCCGTGCCCGGTCCGTGCGCGTCGAGGTCGACGAGCGTTGCTCGTTCCCCGCCCCGGCGCAAGCCGTGGGCCACGCATGCGGCCACCACTGACGTGCCCGCTCCGCCGCACGCGCCGACCACGCCGATCACCCGCCCCGGCTCCGGTACCCCGCCGCCCACTGTGCTGACCATCGCCGCCTCCATCGTCCGGACCGTCCCGGGCTGTCTGCCGGGCTCCGGAACCAGGTTGGGCGTTCGGCGCAGGGCCGGGATGCCCCGGGCTGCTTCGCTGTGCACAGATCGTGGGAACTGCTGCTTGTGGTCGGGCTCGCTCCCCCGTCCCGTCGTGACCAGGGTCTGCGGAACGGGCTGACGGGTTTCATCCGAGCTGCGGCACACCCCGCTGGTGAACTCCCTGGACGGGCGGCGCCGTTAGGCTCGTCGCGTGACCGAGCAGGTTCCCCAGATCGCCACTCGACCGACGTCGCACGCCCCGCGCACGGCCGCGTTCTTCGATCTCGACAAGACGATCATCGCCACGAGCTCGTCGGCGGCGTTCTCCAAGCCGTTCCTGGCGGGCGGGCTGCTCTCGCACGCCGACGTGCTGCGCAGCGCCTACGCCCACTTCGTCTTCATGATCGGCAACGCCGACGCCGACCAGACCGAGCGGATGCGCGCACATCTGTCGTCGCTCGTGACGGGCTGGGACGTGGAGAAGGTCCGGCAGATCGTCACCGAGACGGTGCACGAGCTCATCGACCCGTACGTCTACGCGGAGGCGGTCGAGCTCATCGCCGAGCATCACGCGGCGGGCAGGGACGTGGTCGTGGTGTCGGCGTCGGCCGCCGTGCTGGTCGAGCCCATCGCCGCCGCGCTCGGCGCGGACCACGTGCTCTCCACCCAGATGAGCGTCGCGGACGGGCGATTCACCGGCAAGATCGACTTCTACAACTACGGCGCCAACAAGGCGGTGGGCATTCGCCGGCTCGCCGTGCAGGAGCGGTACGACCTCGCCGGCAGCTTCGCCTACTCCGACTCCATCACGGACGCCCCGATGCTGGCCGCCGTCGGCCACGCCTACGTGGTCAACCCGGACCGCGTCCTGAAGCGGCGGGCGGCCCAGTCCGGCTGGGGCGTCCTCGCGTTCACCCGGCCGATCGCGCTGCGCCCTCGCATCGAGCCGGTCCCTGTCATCGCGGTGATCGGCCTGGCAGCAGTGGGTGTCGCCGCCTGGCTGATCTGGCGTGCGGCCCGACGCCGCTCGCGTCGCAGCTGACCACCGAGGCGTACACATCACCCGGTCCCCACGCTTCACGGGTCAAGGTCGCCGGGACCACCCCATCAGGTCAAGCCAAGGTAAGGCCAAATATTTTCGCAGCCAATTGCCAACATGACAGGAATTGGCAATTGTGAAGATGCGTCCGCTCCAGTTGCTTTTGTTAGCTGAAGGCAGTGTGATTGTGTTCACAGCAAGCATTCAGGGCGGAAGGGACCGTGCTCTGGGTACCGAAAGGGTGTTGACCTGATCGGACAGCAAGCGAAGCGCACGGTCACCCCGCCCAGCTGGTGAGAGCGACATCCGGCTTGAGGATGCTCCCGGACGTCGTACTCGTAGACCGAGATCTCGCCACCGCAGTGGCCGGGCCCTCGCACTTCCGGATCGCGAACGGAAATTGCGAGGAGCCCGGCCGCACGGCGAATCGTTTCGCGGAATGCACACTCGCTGGAAAAGAATCACCACGCTCGTATTCCTCCCGGCGTTGAAAACGCCGCAGGCACAGGAATCGCGTTCAGCCCACAGCCCCGCAGCAGGTCACCGCCACTGCGCGCGCGCATACTGCGGCTGCGTTCCCGCCCCGGACTCCACGGGCTGAGTCCCGATCTTCTCCCCGAGCGTGTGCGCCGCTCGCAGCGGCCAGTACGGATCACGCAGCGCCTCGCGACCGAGCATGACGGCGTCCGCCGAACCCTCCACGAGGATCTGCTCGGCCCGGGCCGGCTCGCTGATGAGCCCCACGGCGCTCACCGGCAGCCCGGTGGCCTCCCGTACGCGGCGCGCGTACGGGACCTGGTAACCCGGCCCGACGGCGATCTTCGCCGGCGCCGCGCCGCCCGTCGACACGTCGATCAGGTCCGCACCCAGCGTGCCCAGGCGACCGGCGACCGCCGCGACGTCGTCGACCCCGAGGCCGTCGTCGCGCCAGTCGGTAGCGGACAGCCGCACGAGCACCGGCAGCTCGTCCGGCCAGACGGACCGCACCGCGCCGACCGTCTCCTCGACGAGCCGCGAGCGCCCGTCCGGCGACCCGCCGTACTCGTCGGTACGGGAGTTCGCGAGCGGCGACAGGAACTGGTGGAGCAGGTATCCGTGCGCCGCGTGCACCTCTACGGTGTCGAAACCCGCCTCGCGGGCGCGGCGGGCGGCCGCGGCGAACTGCTCCGGGATGTCGGCCACCTGCTCTGCGGACATCTCCGCCGGGGTGTCGAGCCCCGGGAACGGGGTGGGCGACGGGCCGAGGGTCGGCCAGCCGCCGTCGGGCGCCGGGACGGTGCCCTGCAGCGGGGACCAGGGACGGAAGGTGGACGCCTTGCGCCCCGCGTGCGCGAGCTGGATGCCGATGCGGCCCCCGCGTTCGTGCACGAAGTCGACTATGCGCTTCCAGGCGACCACCTGCTCGTCGTTCCAGATGCCCGTGTCCTGAGGCGAGATCCGGCCCTCCGGGACGACGGCGGTCGCCTCGGTCAGCACGAGCCCGAACCCACCGACGGCGCGCGAACCCAGGTGCACGAGGTGCCAGTCGTTCGGCATGCCGTCCGACGCGGAGTACTCGCACATCGGCGACAGCCAGACCCGGTTGGGGAGCGACAGCTCGCGGAGGGTGATCGGTTCGAAGAGGAGACTCACGCCAGCCCCCAACGTGGCCGCTCCCCGGGCAATTCCGGGTGGCCGGCCGGCGTCTCAGGTGGTGACACGGGATTGTGAGGACTGTCACCGTCCGGGACTACACTCACCGACCAGAGAGACGTCAAGGCAGTACCAAGCACCTGCCTGAGACGAACGCGAAGACGCGCACCGGAGGTCACCGTGACAGACACCAACCCGACGTCGGGCTCGGCATCCAGCCCCAGCCTCGAGAACCTGCTGCACGAGACCCGGAGCTTCCCGCCCAGCGAGGAGTTCGCGGCTCAGGCGAACGCGAAGGCCGACCTGTACGAGAAGGCGTCGGCGGACCGCCTCGGGTTCTGGGCCGAGCAGGCCCGGGAGCTCGTGTCCTGGAAGACGCCGTTCACCGAGACCCTCGACTGGAGCGGCGCCCCCGTCGCACGCTGGTTCGCGGACGGCACGCTGAACGCCGCGTACAACGCGGTGGACCGCCACGTCGAGGCGGGCAACGGCGACCGCGTCGCCATCCACTTCGAGGGCGAGCCCGGTGACACCCGCACGGTCACGTACGCCGACCTGCAGCAGGAGGTGTCCCGTGCGGCGAACGCCCTGACCACGCTCGGCGTGCGGACCGGCGACCGCGTGGTCATCTACCTGCCGATGCTCGTCGAGTCCGTGGTGGCCATGCTGGCCTGCGCCCGCATCGGTGCCGCGCACTCCGTGGTGTTCGGTGGCTTCTCGGCGGACGCCCTCCGCAGCCGGATCGCCGACGCGGAGGCCACGCTGGTGATCACCGCCGACGGCGGTTTCCGACGCGGCGCGCCGTCGGCCCTCAAGCCGGCCGTCGACGAGGCCCTCGCGCCCAAGGACGGCGCCGAGGCGACAACCGTCCAGAAGGTGCTCGTCGTCCAGCGCACCAAGCAGGACGTCGACTGGGTAGAGGGCCGCGACGTGTGGTGGCACGAGGCGCTGGCCGCCGCGGACCCGGTGCACGAGCCCGTGGCCGTCGAGGCCGAGCACCCGCTGTTCATCCTGTACACGAGCGGCACCACCGGGAAGCCGAAGGGCATCCTGCACACCACGGGCGGCTACCTCACGCAGGCCGCCTACACCCACAAGAACGTCTTCGACCTCAAGCCGGAGACCGACGTCTACTGGTGCACCGCTGACGTCGGCTGGGTCACCGGCCACTCCTACGTGGTCTACGGGCCGCTCGTGAACGGCGCGACCCAGGTCCTGTACGAGGGCACGCCCGACACCCCGCACCGCGGCCGCTGGTGGGAGCTCATCGAGAAGTACAAGGTCTCGATCCTGTACACCGCACCGACGGCGATCCGTACCTGCATGAAGTGGGGCGACGACATCCCCGGCGGGTTCGACCTCTCCTCCCTGCGCGTCCTCGGTTCGGTGGGCGAGCCCATCAACCCCGAGGCGTGGATGTGGTACCGCCGCGTCATCGGCGGCGACCGGACACCGATCGTCGACACCTGGTGGCAGACCGAGACCGGCGCCATCATGATCAGCCCGCTCCCGGGCGTCACCGCGGCCAAGCCCGGCTCGGCCCAGGTCCCGCTGCCCGGCATCGTCGCGACGGTCGTCGACGACGAGGCCAAGCCCGTGCCGGACGGCGGCGGGGGCTACCTCGTGCTGTCCGAGCCGTGGCCGTCCATGCTCCGCGGCATCTGGGGCGACCTGGAGCGCTACAAGGAGACGTACTGGTCGCGGTTCGAGAACCTGTACTTCGCCGGCGACGGCGCCAAGAAGGACGAGGACGGCGACATCTGGCTGCTGGGCCGCGTGGACGACGTCATGAACGTGTCCGGCCACCGCCTGTCCACCACGGAGATCGAGTCGGCGCTCGTGTCGAACCCGATCGTGGCGGAGGCAGCCGTCGTCGGCGCGAACGACGAGACGACCGGACAGGCCGTCGTCGCGTTCGTGATCCTGCGCGGCACCCACGCGAGCCGGGCGTCGACGCAGGAGGGCGCCGCCGAGGTGCAGAAGGAGCTGCGCGACCACGTGGGCAAGGAGATCGGCCCCATCGCGAAGCCCAAGAAGATCCTCGTGGTGCAGGAGCTGCCCAAGACCCGGTCCGGCAAGATCATGCGCCGCCTGCTGCGCGACGTCGCCGAGGACCGGGCGGTGGGCGACGCCACCACCCTCGCCGACTCCTCGGTGATGGACCTGATCACGGCGGGCCTGGCCGCGCCGTCGGCCGCCTCGGAGGACTGACCCCTTCCGCCGGTCGGGCTTGTCGAGGCCGCGGTCTCGACAAGCTCGACCATCGGGAGAAGATGGGCGTATGCGTATCGCTGCCCCCATCGAGATCGGCCCGCTCGACGCCGACGCCCAGCAGGCCGTCCGAGACCTGGCGGCCGCAGCCGAGTCCCACGACGGCGTAGCGCCGCTCTCCGAGCAGCCGCTGCTCAACCTGGGGACGGACGCGGAGTGGATCACGCACGTCGTGGCCCACACCACGTCGGGCAGCACCATCGGCTACGTCCAGGTCGACCGCTCGGGCGAGACCGCGAGCGCTGAGCTGGTGATCCATCCGGACCACCGTCTGGGTGGCCGAGGGCGCATGCTCCTGAAGACCGCGGAACGTGACGCGACGCTCCCGTCCCGCTCGGGCGAGCCGGGCCAGCACGGCAAGCAGCTGCGGGTCTGGGCGCACGGCGACCTGGAGGCAGCCCGCGGCTTCGCCCGGGCGACGGGCCTGCGCCCGGTGCGTGAGCTCCTCTTCCTGGCCCGTCCCCTCGAGCGGTCCGCAGCGCCGGAGCTACCCACCGCGCCCGCCGGCTATCGCCTGCGCACGTTCCGCCCCGGAGTGGACGACGACGCGTGGCTCCGCGTCAACGCCCGCGCGTTCGCGACCCATCCGGAGCAGGGCCGGATGACCCTCGACGACCTGCGCGCACGCCAGGCCGAGGAGTGGTTCGACCCCGAGGGTTTCTTCCTGCTCGTGCCCGAGGGCACGGGCGAGGATGCCGCCGAGGGAACGGCAGACGCCGATCCCGTGGCGTTCCAGTGGACCAAGGTCGAGCCGGGCAAGCCGGACGGCGCCCGCGACGGCGAGATCTACGTCCTCGGTGTGGACCCCGATCATCAGGGCAAGGGCCTGGGCCGGCTGATGACGGATGTCGGGCTGACGCACCTCGCACGGACCGGCGCTACGCGCGCCGTGCTGTACGTCGAGGGGGACAACGCGCCAGCTCTCGCGACGTACGAGCGGTCCGGGTTCACCCGGGCCGCAGTACACGTTCAGTATGCCCGCCCGTGACGAACGCTCTGCGAGAGCGTCACCCACTGTGTACCGAACGGTGACACCATGAACGACATGAAGGACAGTGCTGGGAACACCTCCGCCAGGACCAGGGACAAGAACGGCCGATTCATGAAGCAGAGCCCTCGTACGACAAGCACCGAGAGCATGAACGGCGGGCCCGACGGACACCGGGACCGCCCCGGGAAGACCGCGGACAGACTGGCGGCCGCCGAGGTGGCGGAGAAGACCAAGCAGGCCGCCGGTCCGTCGCCCACGCCGGTGCCGGCACCGGCGCCCGTGCCCGTTCCGGAGGGCGCCTCTGCGGACGACATCATGGACCCGCACTCCCTGGACGCGAGCCTGGCCGCGCACATCGCCGAGCACATCGCGGAGAGCCCGGAGGGCACCAGCCTGCTGGACCCGGTGCTCGGCGGGCCGCTGCCCGTCGACCGGTTCGCGGACCGGGAGCTGAGCTGGCTCGCCTTCAACCAGCGCGTGCTGGAGCTCGCGGAGGATCCCCGGATCCCGCTGCTGGAGCGCGTCCGCTTCCTGGCGATCTTCGCGTCCAACCTGGACGAGTTCTTCATGGTGCGCGTGGCCGGCCTGAAGCGCCGCATCGCGACCGGCATCGCCGTCACGAGCGCTTCCGGTCTCGGCCCGCGCCAGGCGCTGTCCCGTATCTCGGACGAGGCGCACAAGCTCATGGAGCGGCACGCGCGCGTGTTCGAGAACGAGGTGCAGCCCGCGCTGGCCGGCGAGGGCATCACGCTGGTGCACTGGGGCGAGCTCGACACCAAGGAGCAGGAGCGCCTGCACAAGTTCTTCCGCAAGCAGATCTTCCCGGTGCTCACCCCGCTCGCGGTCGACCCGGCCCACCCGTTCCCCTACATCTCCGGGCTGAGCCTGAACCTCGCGGTGGTGGTCGCGAACCCGGCGACGGGCAAGGAGCACTTCGCGCGCGTCAAGGTGCCGCCGCTGCTGCCCCGCTTCATCGCGGTGGACGCGTCGGGCAAGCCGCGCCGTCCCGGCACCAAGAAGGCCGACCCGCAGCGCGGGCCGCTCTCGTTCGTGCCGCTCGAGGAGGTCATCGCGCAGCACCTCGACTACCTGTTCCCCGGTATGGAGGTGCGCGAGAACCACACCTTCCGCGTCACCCGCAACGAGGACGTGGACGTCGAGGAGGACGACGCCGAGAACCTGCTCCAGGCCATGGAGAAGGAGCTGCTCCGGCGCCGGTTCGGGCCGCCCGTGCGCCTGGAGATCGCGAAGGACATCAGCCCGCGCATCCGCGACCTGATCGTCCGCGAGCTCGGGGTCAAGGACGAGGAGGTCTACGAGCTGCCCGCGCTGCTGGACCTGACGGGCCTCAACCTCATCGCCGACCTCGACCTGACGTCGCTGCACTACCCGCCGTTCGTGCCCTCGACGCACCGTCACCTCGCGGAGGTCGAGAGCTCCAAGCCGACCGACGTGTTCGCCGCGATCCGCCGGCGGGACATCCTGCTGCACCACCCGTACGACAGCTTCTCGACGAGCGTGCAGACGTTCCTCGAGCAGGCGGCCGCCGACCCGCACGTGCTGGCGATCAAGCAGACCCTGTACCGGACGTCGGGCGACTCGCCGATCGTCGACGCCCTGATCGACGCCGCCGAGGCCGGCAAGCAGGTCCTGGCCCTGGTCGAGATCAAGGCCCGGTTCGACGAGGAGGCCAACATCTCCTGGGCCCGCAAGCTCGAGGAGGCGGGCGTCCACGTCGTCTACGGCATCGTGGGCCTCAAGACGCACTGCAAGCTGTCGCTCGTCGTGCGCCAGGAGCCGGACGGCTCGCTGCTGCGCTACTGCCACGTCGGCACGGGCAACTACCACCCCAAGACGGCGCGCCTCTACACCGACCACGGCCTGCTGACGTGCAACTCGGACGTCGGCCAGGACCTGACCCGGCTCTTCAACCAGCTCTCCGGGTACGCACCGAAGTCGACGTTCCACCGCCTGCTCGTGGCGCCCCGCGCCGTCCGCTCGGGCCTGGTGGAGCGCATCGAGCGCGAGGCGACCGCGGCCCGGGCCGGCCACGAGGCCTGGGTCAAGATGAAGATCAACTCGGTCGTCGACGAGACCGTGATCGACGCCCTCTACCGCGCCTCCCAGGCGGGGGTGCAGGTCGACCTCGTCGTGCGCGGCATCTGCGCCGTCCGCGTGGGCGTGCCCGGGCTGAGCGAGAACATCCGGGTGCGGTCCATCCTGGGCCGCTTCCTCGAGCACTCGCGCCTCTTCGCGTTCGCCAACTCCGTGGGCCCCGCGCTCGCCGAGGGGCCGGAGTCCGGTCCCGAGGTGTTCATCGGCTCGGCCGACCTGATGCACCGCAACCTCGACCGCCGGGTCGAGACGCTCATCCGGATCTCCGACCCGAACCACGTGGGCGAGATCCTCGGCCTGCTGGACGAGTCCATGGCCGACACGACGGCGTCGTGGCACCTCCTGCCCGACGGCAGCTGGGAGCGTCCGAACGCGGGTGCGGAGAGCAACGGCCTCCGCGACCTGCAGGCGGTCCTGATCCAGCGGCAGCGCCGTCGGCTCGAGCCGGTCCGGTGACGGGACGGCGGTCGGTGGTAGGCACCGGTCCGACGACGGCGGCCTCCCCCCGCCGCGGGTCTGCACACCCCGGTCGTCATGACCGCCGGGGGGGCTCGTCTGGCGCCGTCGCTCCGGCGCGCTCCAGGTGCAGCTGGTGCACCGCCCCCGGTACGACGACTGGTCGTGGCCCAAGGGCAAGCTCGAGGTCGGGGAGTCCTTCCAGGGTGCCGCGATCCGCGAGGTCGGCGAGGAGACGGGCAAGGAGATAGTGCTCGGCAGGCCTCTGCCGGGTCTGCAGTACCTGACCCCCGACGGCACGGTGAAGCGTGTGCACTACTGGGCTGCGCGCCGCGCGCGCAAGGGCCACGACAGCGCGGCGCTCACGGCGCGCGCTCCCCTGGCACCGGTCGACCGGGACGAGGTCGACCGCGCCGAGTGGTTCGACGTGGACGAGGCCGAGCAGCGCCTCACCCGGACGTCGGACCGGGGGCCGCTGAACGCCCTGGTGGCCGCCGAGGCCGAGGGTGTGCTGCAGACCCGGACGCTCGTGATCGCGCGGCACGGCCGTGCCGTGCCGCGCACGGCCTGGCACGGCGCGGAGCGGGACCGCCCGCTCACCCCGCTCGGGCACGGCCAGGCGGCGGCGCTGGTCCCGGTGCTGGCGGCCTACGGCGTCGAGCACGTGATCAGCTCCCGGTGGGAGCGGTGCGCCACCACGATCGACCCGTACGTCAGGGCCGCGAGCCTGCGGCCGAGCTACAGCGAGTACCTCACCGAGGCCCAGCACGAGCGGTCGCCGTCACGCGTCGCGGCCACCGTGCGCGACCTCCTGGAGGAGACCACCGAGTCGTCGGTGATCTGCACCCACCGCCCGGTCCTCCCGACGGTGCTCGACGTGCTGGGCAGGCACGCGTCGCGCGCGGTGGCGGAGGGGCTGCCGTCGATCGACCCGTTCCTCGAGCCGGGCGAGCTGCTGGTGGCGCACGTCGCCGACACCACCTCGGGACCCCTGGTGGTGGCCACCGAGAAGGTGAGTCCGCTGGTCTGGTGACCGCGGTGGTAGACACACGCGCTACTTCGGCGCACTATCGGTCACCATGAGCAGCGACCAACGACCGCCGAGACGGCCGGCCATGCTGGACCCCCGGGACGCCGACGCGCTTCCCGGGGAGGTGGACCCCGCGATGCGCGACGAGGTCGCGCACGCGACCGCACGCGCGCTGGTGGACCGGGCACGCACCACCGAGGATCCGGCTGTCGTGGAACGGCTCATCCACCTGGTCGAGAACGAGGGCCTCGACACCGTGGCGGGCCTGTGGGCGGACGCCGCCGCCGTCTCGCTGCCCGGGGCGCTCTGGCGGCTGTACGTGCTGCGTGAGTGGGTGCGCCGCGACATGCCTACCGTCATGCTCCGGTATCGACTCGGTGTGGAAGCCGCCCCGGTGCAGGAGGCCGTCGCGGGCGTCCCGAGCCCTCCGGAACCGGGAGACCTGCAGATCCTCGCCGACGCGGTGCTCTCCGGCGTCTTCACCGGCGACCTCGCCGTCGCCCTCGAACGGGCCGGCGCGTTCTGCCGCATCCTGTCGACCGGAGCCGCGTTCGACGCGGACTCCCGCGAGGTGGCCGACCCCACCGGCGCCACCCGGATGACCCGCAGCGCGAGCTCCCTGCTGCGCACCGCGGAGGAGCTGGAACGGGCCGGAGGCCTGTGGCGCACCGGCTCTCTCGAGTAGGCCGACAACCTGTCAAGTGGCGTTCGCCCATAGCGCTGTGACGTCGGACCCCCTTGGCAGATCCCCGCACACGATTAGGATGGTGCAAGCGACGCCGGGCTGCGGATGCCCCGGGCTCCACCTCAAGCCGCTACGAGCGGCCCCGCGCCGAGAGGCGCTCCCGGTTCGGCGTCGCTCCAACTTCCTCGCACGGCCGACGACACCGTCGGCGGAACCTTGCCCCGTGCACCCGTGCCCTTTGTCACGGGTTACCAAAGCGCAACCTTGCAAATTGGCGATAGTCGGCAAGCGCTCTACGCTGAACCTGTTCCAGAGCCCTTAGAACGGGAGCCCTCGTGCGCCTTACTCCGCGCGACACCAAGTACTTCGATCTTCTTGCCGACCTGGCCCAGCATCTGGTCCGGGGCTCGTCCCTCCTGGCGGAGCTGCTCGGTGCGGACCGGGCCGGACGGGAGAAGCTCGCCGACGAGATGCACGAGGTCGAGCATCTCGCCGACGACGCCACGCACTCGATCATGCGCCGCCTCAACCAGACCTTCGTCACGCCGTTCGACCGCGAGGACATCTCCGGTCTCGCCTCGGCGCTCGACGACTGCATGGACGAGATGGACGAGGCTGCTGAGCTCATCGTCCTGTACAAGGTCGAGGGTCTGCCCGACCGCGTGTCCGAGCAGGTCCAGGTGCTCCAGCGGTGCGCGGAGCTCACGGCGGAGGCCATGCCGCGCCTGCGCTCGATGGACAAGCTCGCCGACTACTGGGTAGAGGTGAACCGCCTCGAGAACCAGGCGGACAAGCTGCACCGCAAGCTGCTCGCCCAGCTCTTCGACGACTTCGCCGGCGACCCCGTCCTCCTGATGAAGCTGAAGGAGATCGTGGAGGTTCTCGAGAACGCCGCGGACAGCTTCGAGAAGGTCGCGAACATGGTCGAGACCATCGCCCTCAAGGAGTCCTGAGTTGGAGGTCGCTCTCGTCGTCCTCGTGGTGGCGCTCGCCCTGAGCTTCGACTTCACCAACGGCTTCCACGACGCCGCCAACGCCATCGCGACGTCGGTGTCGACGCGGGCGCTGACCCCGCGGGTCGCTCTCGTCATGGCGGCCGCCATGAACTTCGCCGGAGCGCTGCTGGGCACCGAGGTCGCGGAGACGATCGCGACGTCGATCGTCAACCTCGAGGGCGCCGGCACGCACGCCGAGCTCGCCGTCGTGCTGTGCGCGCTGCTCGGGGCGATCGTGTGGAACCTGATCACCTGGTGGTTCGGCCTGCCGTCGTCGTCCACGCACGCCCTGATCGGCGGGCTCGTCGGCGCGGGTATCGCGGGCGGCATGAGCGTCTACTGGTCCGCGATCGTGGACAAGGTGGTCCTGCCCATGGTCATCTCGCCGCTGGTGGGCTTCGGCCTCGCCTTCGCCGTGATGGTCGCGGTCATGTGGATCTTCCGCTACGCGGCGCCGGCCAGGACGAACCGCCGCTTCCGGATCGCGCAGACGGCGTCGGCCGCCGCCATGGCGCTCGGCCACGGCCTGCAGGACGCGCAGAAGACGATGGGCGTCATCTACCTGGCCCTGCTGACCGTGGGCTGGGCCAACGTGGACCAGGGCATCCCCCTGTGGGTCAAGCTCTCCGCGGCGGCCGCCATCTCCGCGGGCACCTACTCGGGCGGCTGGCGGATCATGCGCACGCTCGGCCGCAGGATCATCGAGCTCGACCCGGCCCGCGGCTTCGTGGCCGAGTCCGTCTCGGCGCTCGTGCTGTACGTCAACGCGTTCGCCCTGCACGCCCCGGTCTCCACCACGCACACGATCACCTCGGCGATCATGGGCGTCGGCGCCACCCGCCGGCTCTCCGCCGTGCGCTGGGGCGTCGCCAAGAACATCGCCGTCGCATGGGTCCTCACCATCCCGGCCGCCGCCCTCGTGGCAGCGCTCGCGACGTGGGCGCTCTTCCCGTTCCTGACCTGACCTGACCGGACCGGACCCGACCGGACCTGACCTGGTCAGGAACGCTCCCCGCGCGACTTGCACCGGGTGAGATCTAGCATCGATCGTATGAGCACCGCCTCCACGGCCCCGACTGCGGGCGCCAGATCAGCCCATCGCAAAGCAACGGCCCTCGCCTTCGCCGCAGCGGTGGGCGGCTTCTTGTTCGGCTTCGACAGCTCCGTGATCAACGGGGCGGTGAACGCCATCGAGGGCCAGTTCGCCCTGGACCCGTCGGTCACCGGGATCGTCGTCGCCATCGCCCTGCTCGGCTGCGCGCTCGGCGCGTGGGCCGGCGGCCGCCTGGCCGACCGCTGGGGCCGCACCCACGTCATGGTGATCGGCGCGATCCTGTTCTTCGTGTCGTCGATCCTGTCGGCCATCGCGTTCTCCGCGTGGGACCTGGCCGTCTGGCGCTTCATGGCCGGCGTCGGAATCGGCATCGCGTCAGTGATCGCGCCCGCGTACATCGCGGAGATCGCGCCCGCGGCCATGCGCGGCCGGCTGGGCTCGCTGCAGCAGCTCGCGATCACCATCGGTATCTTCGCCGCCCTGCTCTCGGACCAGATCCTGGCCGAGTCGGCCGGCGGCGCCGCCAACGTGCTCTGGCTCGGCTGGGAGGCCTGGCGCTGGATGTTCCTGGTGGCCGTGGTCCCCGCCGCCGTCTACGGCATCCTCGCCCTGCGTATCCCGGAGTCGCCGCGCTACCTCGCCGCCAAGGGGCGCGACGACGACGCGCGGGCCGTCCTGGCCAGCGTGCTCGGCCCCGACGAGGACGTCGACGACCGCCTCGCCCAGATCCACCACAGCATCGCGGTCGACGAGGCCAACACCAACCAGGCATCGCTCCGGGGCAGCGCCCTGGGCCTCAAGCCGATCGTCTGGGTGGGCATCCTGCTGTCGGTGTTCCAGCAGTTCGTCGGCATCAACGTGATCTTCTACTACTCGAGCACGCTGTGGCAGGCCGTCGGGTTCGACGAGAGCCAGGCTTTCCTGGTCTCCACCATCACGTCGGTCACCAACGTCGCGGTCACGTTCATCGCCATCGCCCTCATCGACAAGGTGGGCCGCCGCCCGCTGCTGCTCATCGGCTCGGCCGGCATGGCGGTGTCGCTGGGCCTCATGGCCGTCGCGTTCACCCAGGCGACCGGCTCGGGCGACGACATCTCGCTCAGCGGCCCCTGGGGGGTCATCGCCCTGATCTGCGCCAACGCGTTCGTCGTCTTCTTCGGCGCCTCGTGGGGGCCCCTCGTCTGGGTGCTGCTCGGCGAGATGTTCCCCAACCGCATCCGGGCCGCCGCCCTGGGCGTCGCAGCGGCCATGCAGTGGATCGCCAACTTCGCCATCACGCTGACGTTCCCGCCGATGCTCGCCGCCTTCGGCGCCAGCGTGCCGTACCTGATGTACGCGGCCTTCGCGGCACTGAGCTTCTTCTTCGTGCTCACCAAGGTGCCCGAGACCAAGGGTATGGAGCTCGAGGACATGGTCGAGCAGAGCCGCACCAAGGCCTGACCCGGGCGCACCACCCGACCGACCGACGACGGCGCCGTCCCCCACCAGGGGGCGGCGCCGTTCTGGTGCTCCGGGCTGCCTCTCGGACGGCGTGTCGCGCAGGTCACATAGGTACCGGCCGACCGACGCCCGCAGAACACTTGCGCCGAGCAACCATTATTCATATAGTTGCTCTAAGCAATCAATTGTGAGGCACCGATGACTTCCCCACCCAGCCGGACGCCGTCCGGCACCGAAGCTCCGGCCGTCACCCTGATCTCCGCGCTCCAGAGCCTTTCGCGCGCCCAGCGGGAAGCGGCGGCGCGGATCGCTCACGAGCTCGACTGGCCCCGGTCCGGCGTCGCCGTGCTGCACCTGCTCGCCAAGTGCGGCCCGACCTCCCTGACCGATCTCGCGGCGCACCTGCGCGTCGACCTCTCGGTCGCGAGCCGTCAGGTCAGCACGCTGGCCGACGCCGGCTACGTCGTCCGCACGGTCGACACCGAGGACCGCCGGGTCCGCACGGTGGAGCTGACCGACGCCGGGCGAGCCCTGGCGTCCGAGGCCGCCCAGCAGTACACGAACCTGATCGACCGGGCGTTCGCCGCCTGGTCGCCCGAAGACCTCGCCGAGGCGACCCGCACGCTGCACCGCCTCGTCGACACCATCAGTGCGGACACGGCGCACCGGAGATCACCCCAGAACCAGCAGGAGTTTGCATGACCAGCCCCACCACCCAGTCCACCGTGGTCGAGACCGACCACCTCCAGGGCGAACCACCCGCCATGACGCACAGCGAGGTTCTCCGGGCCCTGTCCGGGATCCTGCTGGGCATGTTCGTCTCGGTCCTGGCGATGTCGGTGGTCTCGTCGTCGCTGCCGAAGATCATCACCGACCTCGAGGGCAACCAGTCGGCCTTCACCTGGGTGGTCACCGCCACCCTGCTGACCTCGACGATCTCCACCCCGATCTGGGGCAAGCTCGCCGACCTCACGAACCGCAAGACGCTGATCCAGATAGCGCTGATCATCTCCGTGCTGTCCGCGGCCGCCGCCGGGTTCGCGCAGGACACCGGCCAGCTCATCGCCTTCCGGGCGTTCCAGGGAATCGGCGCCGGCGGCCTGCAGTCCCTCTCCGCCGTGCTCATCGCCGACATCATCAGCCCGCGTCAGCGCGGCCGGTACATGGGCCTCATGGGCTCGATCATGGGCATCGGCATGGTCGGCGGCCCGATCCTCGGCGGCTTCCTCACCGACGCCATCAGCTGGCGCTGGAACTTCTTCGTGGGCCTGCCGTTCGCGGTGGCCTCGATCATCGTGCTCCAGATGACGCTCAAGCTCCCGAAGCGACCGCGCGGCTCCGCCCGCATCGACGTCATCGGCGCCACGCTGATCTCGGCCGGCATCGCCACGCTGCTCCTGTGGATCACCTTCGCGGGCACCGAGTTCGACTGGATGTCCTGGCAGACGGCGGCCATGGTCGGCGGCTCCCTGCTGGTCCTGGCGATCGCCGTGCTCGTGGAGCTGCGGGTCAAGAACCCGCTCATCCCGATGTACCTGTTCAAGAACCGCACCCTGGTGCTCGCCGTCATCGGCTCGGTCGCCGTGGGTGTCGCGATGTTCGGCTCGTCGGTGTTCCTCAGCCAGTACATGCAGCTCTCGCGCGGCATGACGCCGACCGAGTCGGGCCTGTACACGATCCCGATGGTCGTCGGCCTGTTCCTGTCGTCGACGGTGAGCGGGCAGCTCATCTCCAAGACCGGGCGGTACAAGCCGTACATGGTCACGGGCGGCGTGCTGCTGACGGCCGGCCTGCTGCTCCTGTCGACGCTCGACTACCACACCTCGTTCGTGCTGGTGTCGATCTACCTGTTCGTGCTCGGTGCGGGTGTCGGCATGCTCATGCAGAACATGGTGCTGGCCACGCAGAACACGCTGCACATCAAGGACTCGGGCTCGGGTACGTCCACCGTGACGTTCTTCCGCTCGCTCGGCGGGGCCATCGGCGTCTCGGCGCTCGGCGCGATCCTGGGGCACAGCGTGAAGACCAGCCTCCAGGACGGCATCACCGAGATCGCCCCGGAGCTGGCGAAGCAGGGCATCGACCCGTCAGCCCTCGCCTCCGGGGGCGGCACACTGCCCGACCTGGCGACGCTGCCGCACATCCTGGTGGAGGTCGTCGAGAAGGCCTACGCGAACGGCATCGCGGACATCTTCCTCGCCGCCGTGCCGCTGGCCCTGATCGCGCTGCTCTGCGTCTCCCTCATCAAGGAGGTGCCGCTGGGCCACCGCTCGGGCATCGACCAGCTCAAGGACCTGGAACCGGCCGCAAGCTAGGCGGCGCCCCCGGTCGCCGAAGTAGAGCGCCTGTCCGAGTCTCCCCACCATCACCAGGGAGACCCGGACAGACGCTCTACTTCGGCATCGTCGGGGGATTTCGTGCCCACGGACTGTGCTCAGAAGGCCCGACACGTCATCATGGGCGCATGTTCCCGAGCACAGACAGGTCCGGCACGGACGCTTCCGACGACCAGGTCGCCGCCGGCAATGATGCCGACGACACGGTCGTCGACGGCGCGGTCGCTGACGACGGGACCGACCTGGGACCGTTCGAGGGTCTGGAGCGGGAGATCCGCCTGCTGATCCGCCGCGCGCAGTCCTCAGGGACGTCGATCGCGCGCCGGGTCCATCCGGAGCTGGACGCCAGCGCGTACCCGCTCCTGGCGCACGTCGCCGAACGGCCGGGCGCGCGCGGCTCCGACCTCGCCACCTTCTTCGGTGTCGGTCGCGCCACCGTGTCGCGGCAGCTCAGCCGCCTGGCCGAGCTCGGCCTCGTCGAACGCACCGTCGACCCGGACGACAGCCGCGGACAGCGCATCACCCTCACGCCCGACGGCGCCGCCCGGCTGGACCGGGCCCGCTCCAGCCGGGTGGCGATGCTGGAGGGGGCGCTGGCCACCTGGGAGACCGAAGAGGTCAGCCAGCTGGCCAGGCTCCTCAACCGCTACTCGGCGGACATCGTCGCGTGGAAGCAGAGCCACTGACGGGTCCGCCGGTGGTCAGCTCTCCTCGAACGTGAGGCTCACCGAGTTCATGCAGAACCGGTCGCCGGTCGGCGTCTGCGGCGCGTCGTCGAAGACGTGCCCCAGGTGGGAGCCGCACGTGGCGCAGCGCACCTCGGTGCGGACCATGCCGAGCGAACGGTCCTCGATCAGCTCGACCGAGTCCCCCGCGAGAGGGCTGTAGAACGACGGCCAGCCGCAGTGCGAGTCGAACTTGGTGTCCGAGCGGAACAGCTCGGCGTCACACGCGCGACACCGGTAGACACCCGTGCGCTTCTCGTCGAGCAGCTCGCCCGTCCACGCCCGTTCGGTGCCCGCCTGGCGCAGCACCGCGTACTCCTGGGACGAGAGCTGCTCGCGCCACTCCTGGTCGGACTTCGAAATCTTGTAGGTCATCTCGACACCTCCGCGCTGTGCAACTCCTGGTCGGTACCCGCTGTTCCCACCTGACCACGAAGTAGAGCGTGTGTCCGGTCTCCCCTGGTGGATACCCAGTGGAGACCGGACACACGCTCTACTTCGCGGTGCTGAGGTCAGGCGTTCGGGGTGCTCGCCCCGCGGCCACGGCCGCCACGCCGACGACGGCGGGGAGCACCCGCGGCGTCCGTCCGCGGGAAGTGGTCGGCCGCGGTACGTCCGCCGCCCGACGCCGGACGACCCGCACTGCGCTGGCCGGTCGACTGGCCGGCGCCCTGGCTGCGCGGCTGGCTCTGCCGGCCGCCACCCTGCCCGCCGGCCTGGCCACCGGTCTGACCCGTGGTCTGCGCGCCGGAGCGTGAGCGTCCACCCTGCTTGCGCGGCTGGCTCTGGCGGACCGGCTGCGGGGCCGGCGGCACGTACTCGACGTACGGCGCGACCTCGCCGACCAGGCTGGTCACCGTCGCGTCGCCGGGACGGACGTCCTGGGGACGGGCGGTGATCTTCGCCTTGCGGGTCAGGTCACGCACGTCGCCGCGCTCCTCGGGCAGCATGATGGTCACGACGTCGCCGCCGGAACCGGCACGCGCCGTCCGCCCCGAGCGGTGGAGGTACGCCTTGTGCTCTGCGGGCGGGTCCACGTGCACCACGAGCTCGACGTCGTCCACGTGGATGCCACGCGCGGCGATGTCCGTCGCGACGAGCACCCGGACCTCACCGGACGAGAACGCGGCGAGGTTGCGCTCGCGCGCACCCTGGCCGAGGTTGCCGTGCAGGTCGACGGCGGGCACGCCCGCTGCGGTGAGCTGCTTGGCGAGCTTCTTGGCCTGGTGCTTGGTCCGCATGAAGAGGACGCGGCGGCCGGTGCCCTGCGCGAGCTGGTGCACCACGTTCTTCTTCGCGTCCTTGTCGGACACGGCGAGGATGTGGTGCGTCATCTGCGGGGGCGGCGCGGCGGCGTCGTCCACGGAGTGGGTGACCGGCTGGTTCAGGTACCGCTTGACCAGCACGTCCACGCCGTTGTCCAGCGTGGCCGAGAACAGCAGGCGCTGGGTCTTCGCGGACGTCCGGTCCAGGATGCGCTTCACGCCGGGCAGGAACCCGAGGTCGGCCATGTGGTCGGCCTCGTCGAGCACGGTGATCTCGACGTCCTCGAGCGTGAGGTGCCGCTGGCCGAGCAGGTCCTCGAGCCGGCCGGGGCAGGCGATGACGATGTCGACGCCGGCGTTGAGCGCGGTGACCTGACGCGACTGCGCCACGCCGCCGAAGATGGTGGTGGTCTTCAGGCCCAGGGCCTGCGCCAGCGGCGCGATCGACTCGTCGATCTGGTTCGCGAGCTCACGCGTGGGGGCCAGGATCAGTGCGCGGGGGCGACCCGACGCGCGACGGGTCTGTCCCGCGGCGGCCGAACGGGCGCCGGACGTCGCGAGACGCGTCACGACCGGGAGGGCGAACGCGAGGGTCTTGCCGGAGCCGGTGCGGCCGCGGCCGAGCACGTCGCGGCCGGCGAGGGAGTCCGGCAGGGATGCCGTCTGGATGGGGAACGGCGAAGTGATGCCGCGGTCTGTCAGGACGCGCACAACGGGCGCGGGCAGACCGAGGTCGGCAAACGTAGTCAAAGGAGATGGGCCTCTCGGGCTCGGTGGCGGCGCGGATCGCGCCGGTTGTCCGCCGTGCTCTCACACCGGGCGGCGGGGTGCTAACCCGGGCCGGGGCCACGACGTCGGGCGGATGGAGCCGCCCACGACCACCCACTATCTCACGTCATCGTGACCGGTGGCTGCGGAGAACGTCACGTTCCGTGTGGTTCTATGTGGCGCATGATTCCCGCAGCGACCAGCTCGGCCGGACCGTTCGCCGCCATCGGTGACGTGCTCGGCACCATCTGGACAAACGCGGTCACCCCGGTGGACCCGCCGTCGAACCTGATGGTGATCGGCATGTGCGCGGTCGCGCTGATCGTCGTCCTGTACCGGCCCTTGTGGCACGTGACGCGGCACGTCATCACCATCGCCCACGAGGCGTCGCACGGCCTCGGCGCCTTGCTCACGGGCCGCAAGCTCGAAGGCATCCGGCTGCACTCCGACACCTCCGGCCTGACCGTGTCGCGCGGCAAGCCCCGCGGACCGGGCATGGTCATCACCGCGTTCGCCGGCTACGTGGGGCCGGGCCTCATCGGCCTCGGGGCCGCGTGGCTGCTCAAGCTCGGTTACGCCGTCGGGCTGCTGTGGCTGCTCGTGGCGCTCCTCGCGCTGCTGCTCCTGCAGATCCGTAACTGGTTCGGGCTCTGGTCGATCCTCGTCAGCGGCACCGCGCTCGTGTTCGTGACCTGGTTCCTGGAGCCCGAGGTGCAGAGCGCCGTCGCCTACGCGGTGACGTGGTTCCTCCTGCTGGGCGCGGTGCGCCCCGTGTTCGAGCTCCAGATCCAGCGCTCCCGCGGCCAGGCCCGGACGTCGGACGCCGACATGCTCGCCCGCCTGACCGGCGTCGGCGGTCTGTTCTGGGTGGCGATGTTCCTGCTCGTCACCCTGGGGGCGCTGACGCTCGGCGGCGCGTGGATCCTCGGGGTCGCGCTCTACTTCGGCAGTTCGGCGCCCGAGCGGGCGCCAGGGATCACGCCGTGGGCGTGAGCACGAATCCCGGACCCTCAGCACCTGGGTCGGTGTCCAGGGTCAGCGTGTCCAGAGCAGGAGCAGCCTCCGCCTCGACGAACACGTTGGTGGCACCCGAGGCGTCGACGACCTGGTCGTCGGGCTGCGGGGCCGGAACCAGCGCGAGCTCGAAGTTGCCGGGCTGGCCGGACGCCTGCGCGATGCGCAGCCCGCCTTCGACCGGCACACCAGCCTGCTGAGCGAGGTCCTGGACGGCCGTACGGGCATTGTCGGTCACGGTGAGCACGTTGAGCTCCTCAGATTGGTTCTCCGCGGTCCCGACCACCGAACCAAGCCCACCGGCACAGCGCAAGCGTGAGACGCATTTAACCCGATATCTCCCGGTGAGTGAGACAGCGGGTGACAGAGGCCACTCGAAGACGTACGGTGCCCCGCTCGGCCGCGTCTACGACCTCACCGCACCTGACCGGTAGGCTTTCTACTCGCGCCGCCCGGATGCCGGGCACGCGGGCCTCTAGCTCAACTGGCAGAGCAGCGGACTTTTAATCCGCGGGTTCCGGGTTCGATCCCCGGGGGGCCCACCATCACGATCGCGAGCAGCCCTTCCCTTCCTCGGCACGCCACGGCGAGCGCCGGCCCGGGCCAAAACACTTAGCCCTTGCGCTAAGTGTTCTCCGCGCTAATACTTAGCCTCATGGCTCAGCATTCAGCAGTGCTCGACGGCGTCTTCGTGGCCCTCGCGGACCCGACCCGGCGCGCGGTGGTCCGGCGGCTCGGCCGCGGGCCGGCAAGTGTCGGCGACCTCGCCAAGGACGCCCCGATGACGTTGCCGTCGTTCATGAAGCACGTGCGGGTGCTCGAGTCGAACGGCCTGATCCGCACCGCGAAGTCGGGCCGGGTGCGCACCTGCGAGCTCAACAAGGAGCAGTTCGCGCTCGTCGAGGACTGGCTCGCCGAGCAGCGCAGCATCTGGACAGGCCGCACCGACCGCCTGGAGCAGTTCGTCACCGAGGAGAACGCATGAACCCCGAGCTCGACCTCAGCATCGACCGCATCATCCGCGCGCCCCGCAAGCAGGTGTGGGACGCCTGGACCCAGCCGGCCAAGCTGGCGCAGTGGTGGATCCCCGCCCCTACCCGGTGCCGCGTCGAGCGCCTCGACGTCCGCGCCGGGGGCGGCTTCGTCACGCTGATGAGCGACGACGGCGAGGCGTTCGTCCCGCACCTGGACGCCTGCTTCCTCGCCGTCGACGAGTACGAGCGCATCGTCTTCACCAACGCGATCAACAGCGAGTGGCGCCCGACGAGCCCGGCGCCGGTCCCGATGACCGCGGAGGTAGTGCTGCGGGACCACCCGGACGGCACCGACTACCGGGTCGTCGTGCGCCACGGCGATCCCGCCGACCGCGTCCGGCACGCCGAGCTGGGCTTCACCGAGGGCTGGGGCTCGACCACCGACCAGCTCGCGCGCCTGGTCAGCACCGCTCCCGCGGTGTAGCGTCGGCGATCCCGCGGCGAACACCTCGCCGCCGTCGATGGACCGGTGCCGCCGCTGAAAGGCACCCCCTCATGTTCATTCGTCCGGGAGACACCGCCACGATCAGGTGAGCGGGTCCAAGTCGAAGCCGACCGAGCTCCGCCGACGACGACGCACCAGGCAGCACGGCTGCTGGGGCCATCTCGTCGTCGCTCCGCTCTGGGTCGCGTACGAAGCGAACCTCGGGACCCTGCTGCGCACGTGCGACGCCGTCGGCGCCTGCCTGGCCGTCCCCCGCACGCCGCACTACAAGGAGGCGCTGGCCAGGGGCGACACCCTGCGCGGGCGGCGGCCCTGCATCCACTGGGTGGCGCCGTCGAAGGAACGCTGGCTCGACGAGCAGCGGGACGGCGGCTTCCGGCTCGTCGCCGTCGAGCTGGCCGACGGCGCGACTCCCCTGCCGCGCCTCGAACCCGCCCGGAGCCCCACGGTCCTCCTGCTCGGGCACGAGCACCAGGGCGTGCCGGACGACGTGCTCGCGGACGTCGACGAGTGTGTCGAGATCCCGATGACCGGCTGGGGTGCGAGCCTGAACGTAGCGGTCGCGGGGAGCCTCGTCGTCTACCGGCTCGCGGGCCTGTCGTGACAGGTCGTCCACGGAATGCGCACCACCGTGCGCTCCGCGACCGGTACCGTGGTCGCCCACCCGATGCTGAGGGGCTCACATGACACAGCTCGACCGCCGCACAACTCTGGCAGGCGCTGCCGTCGTCGCGTTCGATCCGATGACGTCACAGTGGCTCACCAGCTTCGCGGAGAACACCGGAGCGGTCCCGAGTCCTCGCCTCGACGGCGAGCTCGTCACGGACGACGCATCCCTCACCGAGGCCGCCACCGACTACGGGCACCTGGTCCACCGGCGCCCGCGTGCGGTGCTGCGGCCGGGATCGGTCAGCGACGTCGTCACCGTGGTGCGTTTCGCGAACGAGCACGGCATCACGGTCGCCGTCCGCGGGCAGGGCCACTCGACGTTCGGCCAGGCGCAGGCCGACTGCGGCATCGTCATCGACTCCCGCACGCTCGCCACGATCCACGAGATCACGCCCGACCGGGCGGTGGTCGACGCCGGCGTGCAGTGGCTGGACCTGGTCCGCGCGGCCCTGACCGTCGGCGTCGCGCCGCCGGTCACCACCGACTACCTCGGCCTCTCGGTCGGCGGCACGCTGTGCGTCGGCGGGATCGGTGGCGCCTCGCAGCACTTCGGGCTGCTCGTGGACAACACGTTCGAGCTCGAGGTGGTCACGGGCGACGGCCGGCTCGTCACGTGCTCCGCCGATCACGAGCGCGAGCTGTTCGAGGCGGTGCTCGGCGGGCTCGGCCAGTTCGCCGTCATCGTGCGCGCGACGGTCCGGCTCGTGCCGGCACCGGCCATGGCCCGCGTCTACACGCTGACGTATCCGAAGGTCACCGACCTGACGGCCGCCCAGCGCACGGCTCTGGCCGACGGCCGCTTCGACTACCTGGAGGGTCAGCTCGTCCCCACCGACGACGACGGCTTCGCGTTCGTCCTGGAGGGCGGGGCCTGGTTCACCAGCGAGCCGCCCGACGACGACGCCCTGCTCGCCGGCCTCGCCCCCTCCGGTGTCGACGTCGCGGACCTGCCGTACTTCGAGTGGCTGAACCGGATCTACGAGACCGTCGAGCAGATCGAGGCGCTCCGACTGCCCGGGCCGTGGCTCAACGTGCTCGTCCCGGACGCGGCGACGGACGACGTGGTCACCGAGCTCCTGACCACCCTCACCCCCGCCGACGCCGGCGGCGTCGCCCTGCTCTACCCGACCAACCGGTCGCTGATCAGCCGCCCGCAGGTGATGGTCCCCGAGGGCCCGGTGTTCTTCCTGCTCGCGCTGCTCCGCGCGGTGAGCCCGCCCGACGACGCCGAGGCGGAACGCCTCATCGCCGAGAACGACGTGCTGTACGCCAAGGTCCGTGCCGTCGGCGGCACCAACTACCCGGTCAACGCCCTGCGCCTGACCCCCGCCGACTGGCGCACCCACTATGGAGAGCGCTGGCCCGCCGTGCGCAGCGCCAAGGAGCGGTACGACCCCCGCCAGGTGCTCACGCCCGGTCAGGGCATCTTCGAGGACGTCAGCAGAGCTCCTGGTACTCCTTGAGACCCTCGACCGTCGAGGCGACGTCGAGCTCCAGCTGTTCGCCCTGCGCCAGGTCGAGCGACTTCTGCAGCTGCAGGAACGGCACCCGGATCTTCTCCACCGGGCCCCTGAACTCCTCGGGCACCCGCGCCTCGAGCCGGCCGAGCTCCACCGCGGTCGCGTGCATCTGGTCGGCCGCCTGGCCGTCGAGCCCGTCGCTCGCGCCGACGAGTGCGGTGCCGATGCGCTCCTCGAGCGTCTTGTCGTTGTCCACGTACATCGCGGCGCAGGCCTGGTTCGCGTCCAGCGGCGCGTCCGGGTCGGGCTTCGCGGAGGGTGCTGCGCTCGTGCTGCCGGACGGCGACGCGCTCGCCCCGGCGTCGGCGTCGGCGCCGGCCGAGCAGCCGGCGAGCAGGACGAGCGTGGCAGCTGCGACGAGGGCCCCGCGGGCCCGGAAGCCGGCCGGGGCGGTGATGACAGGTCGGACCATGGCGGACATGAAACCACCAGGCGCTGGGAATTCGCGCATCCGGCGGGTTTCGGCCGGGTGGCCGACACGGCTGCCTCAGGGCCGGGCGGTGAACGGTCCCGGAACACTCCCGGAATTCGCCCGCCTCCCGCTGGGAAGCCACGCGAGAGCGGCCTAGCGTGGTGAGTGAACCGCAGACCCGGAGGTCAGCATGGCCGTCGCCAGTCCCGCAGTCATCGCCCATCGCGGGTACTCCGCGGTAGCCCCGCAGAACACGCTCGCCGCCGTCGAGGCCGCGTGCCGCGCGGGCGCGAACGCCGTCGAGATCGATCTTCAGCCCACCGCCGACGGCGTGGGCGCCGTGATCCACGACGAGACCGTCGACGCCACCACCGACGGCACAGGCAAGGTCTCCACCCTGACCTCGCACGAGGTGCTCGGGCTCGACGCCGGCGCACGCTTCTCCCCCGCGTTCAGGGGACAGCGCGTGCCCACGCTCGCCGACGTGCTGGGCGTGCTCGCGCGGCACCCGGACACCGACCTGCTGCTGGAGCTCAAGGGCTCGTGGACCACTGACCAGGTCGAACGCGTCGCCGCCACGATCGCCGAGGCCGGGTTCGACCACCGCGTCCTCGTGCAGAGCTTCTGGCCGGGCACCGTGGCCACGGTGCGCGACGTCGCGCCGCACCTGCCGGGCGGCCTGCTCGTCTCGTTCGACCCGCCCGGGCTGCTGCGCCTCTGCGAGCGCCTTCGTGTGGTCGCCTGCAACCCGTCGGTCGCGACGGTCGCGGGCAGCCCGCGCCTGGTGTCCCGCCTGCACGCCGCCGGCCTGCGGGTCATGTCCTGGACGGCGAACGACCCCGCCGCGTGGACGACGCTCGTCGACACCGACGACGGCGCGGGCGTCGACGGCGTCATCACCGACCGGCCGGAGCGGTTCGCCGGCTGGATCGCCGGGCGGCTCGCCGGGCGGAACGACCAGCAGGCCGCGCCGTCGCTGCCGGGCCGAGGCGGGATCCGGTTGCGGCGGCGGCGCGTCCCTGCGCAACGGGTGGTGGCGGGTACCGCCTGACGCCTGTCGGATGCGGCGGCGTGCGGGCTACGCCCGGTGCAGCCAGCCGTGCAGGCTGCGGGTCACCCACGGAAGCACCCAGTACGCCATGATCGGCGTCAGGATCAGCGTCGAGATCAGCACCTTGAGCACCAGCGCGACGTCGTCCCAGCCGGGCACCAGGTAGGTGAACAGGGCCGTGAACAGCAGGTTCACCGGGAAGAACCCGAGCCAGATGCTCGTCGCCTGCTTCCACCGGGGCGGCACGACGACGGCTGCGACGTCGGCCGGCTCGTCGGTGCGTGTCGGGTCCTCGAACCAGCCCTCGATGCCCGTCCGCTGCTGGTAGCGCAGCTCCTCGACGAGGCCCGTGCCCTGCGCCAGCCAGTCCCGCCGTTCGGCGGACTGCTCCCAGGCGGCGAGCCGGTCGGCGTCGGCGAAGCGGTAGAGCATGTGCCAGTCGCGGGAGCCCTCGGCGGCGCGGATCCAGCCCGAGCCGAGAAAGCCGTCCCACCGGTTGGCGAGGTTGACGCCCGACTGCACCCAGCGGGTGACCTCGGGGACGTGGTCGGGGTTGACGATGCGGTGGATGGACACGGTGACGGGTTGTCCGGCGGGGATGGGCACGGATCCGTTCGCGGCCTGGTCGTGATGGGCCATGCTCGAAGTGTCACGTATGGCCCCGCGCCCTTCAATGTGAGCGCGCACACCCCAGGTTGTCGGCCCTTCACGTTCGCACCACCATCTGCCCCCAGTTTTTGTGAGGCACGCCTCCGCGGAGGGGGTTCCATAACTCTTGGACAGTCGTCCAGCATTGAATGTCGCCGCATGGAACCAACCCCCCCTGGGCCTCCCGGCCCGGTTCCACGCGGCGACCGCCATGACCTCCGCGACCCGTCGCGCGCCGTGGCCAGACAGCAGCAGGCGCACCCGTCACCGTCCGCCAGAGGGATCAGCCCCTCACGGTGTCAGCGTGCCCAGCCGCAGAACGGAAGCTCAGCGTGCCCCAGACGCCGAACCCCGTCGCGCCCCGCACGGCGCGCCTTGTCCCTGTCCCCGAGTGTCAGGATCGTCCTTGACGCACGGCGACCACGCACTCGTTCCCCGTCGTACGCGACGCCCGGGCGCCAGCGGAGCACATGCCGCGGTGGCCTCGGGCCACCCCCTGGTGCGCCGCTCGTCGTTCGCGATAGCCGCCGCACTCACCTCGGTCGCCCTGACCACCACAGCGGCGGTCAGCCTCACCGGGAACGACGGCAGCGCCGTCGGCTCCCCGGGCAGCGCGGCAGCCGCTGAGCGCGCCGCACAGACCGGCCCTGTCGTCGTCGGCAGCGCGATCGTCACCGACCCGGCGTTGCGGTCCGCCTCCGAGAAGGCGACCGCCGTCCTGAGCGACGCCGACTACGTGACCCGCGAGGGCGACCTCGACCGCAAGGAGCGCAAGCAGCTCCGGGCGGCCGCCCGGAACCTGCGGTCCATGCTGGAGCAGGCCAGTGACAGCTCGGGTACCGGCGTCGCCGGCGCCCGGCAGGCCGCTGCCGCCTCCCGGGACGGCGAGCGGGCGTCGCTCGCCGAACGTGCGGCGGACGCCTCCGCCGCCAAGGCGGACGCCTCCCCGAGCCCGGCAGCCACCGAGCCGACCAACCTGGCCGGCACCGTCACGGGTGTCGCCCCGCTCGCCGAGCAGGGGGCCGCTGGCCGCCCCGTCCTCGAGACCCCGCTCGCGGCCTCGGTCGACCTGGCCACCCGGCCGCAGCAGGCGGACGCCGGGAACGGCGCCGGGAAGACCGCCGACCCGGCGGCGCCGTCGGCCACCCGCATCGAGAAGGAGACGGCTTCGCTCCAGCGGCTCATCACGAAGGCCGACGGCGACGCGGTCGTGTCCGTCAAGGCGGGCCCGACGCCGGAGGAGATCGCCGCCGCGAAGAAGGCCGCCGAGGAGCGGCGCGAGGCCCGTGCGGCACGTGCCGCCGAGCGCGAGGCCGCCAAGGCACGGGCGGCAGCTGCCGCTCGGGTCGCCGAGGCCAAGGAGATGGCGAAGGCCGCGCAGGGCTACGGCAACGGGCAGATCCCGTCGAGCGTGCTCTGCGACCTGGGCTGGGCGCCGGACCAGCTGCTGCGGTGCGACGCCGCGGTCGAGCTGGAGAACCTGAACGACGCCTTCCGCGCGGAGTTCGGCCGGAACCTGGACGTGACCGACGGGTACCGCTCCTACGCGGAGCAGCTGTCGGTAGCGGCGTCGAAGGGCGGCCTCGCGGCAGTGCCCGGTACCTCCAACCACGGTTGGGGGCAGGCGGTAGACCTGTCCGGCGGCATCGAGTCGTTCGGCACCGCGGAACACGCCTGGATGGTCGCCAACGCCGGGGAGTACGGCTGGAAGCACCCCGCCTGGGCCCAGGCGGGCGGCAGCAAGCCGGAAGCCTGGCACTGGGAGTACGGCACCTCGTACTGACCGGTGCCACGAAGCCGGCCCCGCGAGGCTCAGCCTCGTGAGGCCGGCTTCGTCATGCCCAGCCGAGCTCGTGGAGCCGTTCGTCGTCGATCCCGAAGTGGTGGGCGATCTCGTGGACCACCGTCACCGCCACCTCCTCGACGACGTCCTCACGTGTCTCGCAGAACGCGAGCGTCGGGTTACGGAAGATGGTGATGCGGTCGGGGAGCGCGCCGGCGGCCCACATGTGATCGCGTTCCGTGAGCGGCACTCCCTCGTAGAGGCCCAGCAGGTCCGGATCGTCGGCGGGCGCGTCGTCCTCGACGAGCACCACCACGTTGTCCATCTGCGCCGCGAGATCCGGCGGAACGAGGTCCAGCCCCTCGCTGACCGCTGCCTCGAAGTCCTCTCGCGTCATCTCCACCACGCACCCATCATCCCTGACAGGAGCCCGCGCGGGACCATCTCGTGGACTGTGCAGCGGGACCGCCGACCGACTGTAGACTTGCCAGGTCCCAGCCCCCATCGTCTAGCGGCCTAGGACCCCGCCCTTTCACGGCGGTAGCACGGGTTCGAATCCCGTTGGGGGTACGAAGGGGCTCGTCAGAGCCAGGTTTTGAGCGTTGTGAGGCAGGTCATCCTGTCGGGGCCCGAATCTGATTTCAGGTTCGGCCCCGGGATGGGTTAAGGTTCTCACGGTTCGAAAAGAGCCCCCCGGATGCGGGTAAGCATCCAAGGCCCTGTAGCGCAGCTGGTTAGCGCGCCGCCCTGTCACGGCGGAGGTCGCGGGTTCAAGTCCCGTCAGGGTCGCGCGAGGTACGCCCGGGTTGTCGGTAGTCTCGACTATCCGGGCGTTCGCGCTAGGGCTCTGTAGCTCAGTTGGTAGAGCGTTCGACTGAAAATCGAAAGGTCACCGGATCGACGCCGGTCGGAGCCACCTCAAAAACACCGCATGACCTGCGGAAACGAAGCGGCCCGCACACTCTCGGAGTGTGCGGGCCGCTTCGTTTTGATCTTGCATGACAAATTGCATGACATCCTCCTTGGCGCCGTCCTCCTCAGCCACGACTTGAGGCGAACCGTCAGCCGCATCTGGCCAGCACCCGTGGAGCTCGGCGGACTGGCGCAGGCTCCGGCAGGCCAGATCACCCTGACGGATTGGCATCGGCGGTGGCATCGATCCCTGACTCCTCCGGAGCGGCTGTGCGCAACACAGAGAGGATCAGCGGGTGATTCCGCCTCCGCCATTGGTGGCGCCGTTCCATCGGGCGGGAAGTCGTCGTAGATTCCGGTCATGCCTGAGCAACCGCCGTCGTTCACTGATTGGCTCGAAGCGGTCGGAACTGTGGGATCACTGTTCGTCGCACTCTCCATCCTCATGCTCGATCGCCGAAATCGAAAACGCGAGCAAGCCAAAGGGATCCACTTCTGGGTCGAGGTGACCGACCAAGAGTATGCGAAGATTCGCAATCTGAGCTCGGCCCCGATCGCAATGCCCCGCGTGTACTTTCGCCCCTGGACGATCCCCGAACAGATCTGGTTCTGGATTCGTCACCCCGTTCGCACGGTGCGGCGGTTGCGCGGCGGCCGACGATTTTTTCGTTCACGCAGCGTCGGGACGTGGCAGTGGGGGTTCGAGAGAGGTGAGGACCCGGCTGCTCAGTACGTCGAGCCAGGAGAAGTCCTGACGAGTCCGATACCCCCAGGGATCACCGGCGTCGATCAGCGAATGCACATTGTCTTCAAGGACGCAGCAAGCAATTACTGGGCGATTGACGACGAAGGACACCGCATACGGGGCGGCCCTCTCGGGTTTGCGCGCGAGATGCGACTTGGGCAGAAGTTTCTCTGGATGCAGACGGCAAGGCAAATGGGTATATCCGTCCGAGACCTCATGCGCAGACTAGACAGCAGGGAAAAGGCAGATACAGACGACGTGCAGTCAGCGTAGGGCTACCAGTATTTGGGGGCCGGCGGCCGCACCCCGCACCCGAGAGTGCTGAAGGTGTCAGCCACCGACCCAGGTTCCGAAAGGGCCGACTAAAAGCCCTCTCGCCCCTCCGCCTCTGCTGGGCCAAACAGCGGTTCCATGTGCCAGCCCACGCCCACCTCGTTTACCGGGAAGAGGTCATCCATCTTTGCCCCCGCCGTCTGGATCACCGGCCGCAGCTCGTGCCGGTAGACCTGTTCGGTGACGACGGTGCTGCTGTGCCCAAGGGTCCGGGACACCTCTTCCAGCGGCACCTCTCCGGCCGACATCACCGACGTGTAAGTGTGCCGCCAGTCGCGCGGCGTCCACTCGTCGGGGACGATTCCCGGCACCTTGGCGAGCGCTCGACGAACGTCGCGGGCGACGTTCCGGGAACTCATCATGGTTCCGTTGCGGGTGCCGAACACGAAGCCGTTCGGGTCCCACTCCCTACCGAGTTTCATGTCCCGCTCGATCTGCCGAGTCCTGTGGAGTCGCAGCGACGCCACAACGACGGCGGGCAGGGCGAGTGTGCGGCGAGACAGCTTGGTCTTGGTGTCGCCCTTCCGGCGAGCAGAGCGCCACACCATGACGCTCGGCGGACGGCCCGTCTCCGGGGCGCCGTCCAGGTCGACGCGGTCCCACTTGAGCGCGCGGACCTCCTCGGTACGCAGCCCGGTCAAGATCGACAGGACGATGTAGGGATAGATGGGGTCGCTCTTGCAGTGCTCCAGCACAGAGCGGACCTGTGCCTCTGTCATCGACCGCGACGCCCGACCCTCACGGCCCTCGGGAACTGTGCACAGCTCAACCACGTTCCGGGCCGCCATGCCTCGTGCCATGGCGCGCTTCACCGAGCGGTTCAGGTCCGAGTGGAGCTGCTTGAGCATCGACGTGCCGAGAACCGTCGTCAGCGAGGCCAACCACTCCTCGACCTCGGTCGCGGTCAAGTCCCGCAGACGGCGCTTACCGAGGGCCGGGATCAGGTGTCGCTCACAGTTGAACCGGTACCCCTCCCACGTGTTGTCGGCGGTCTTGCCCTGCCCGTACCTGAGCCAGTCCCGCACCGCGTCCTCGACCTTGTATCGGGCGGCCTCGACAGTCAGCCCGTCTTCGTACTCCTTGACCTTGCGGCGCAGCTCCTTGATGGCCGCAGTCTCGCTCTTGCCATAGCCGCGTCGCACGACGCGCTTGCCGCGTGCATCGAACGCGACGGTCACTTCCGCGATGTACCCATCACTACGGGGGTTCGGGTAGACACTCCCCTCACCGTGCGGCAGCTTCGTCCGGGTGGTCCGCTTGCTCTCGCTCATGCTGCACTCCCGAGGGTGTCGATGTACTCGCCCAGGGCGGCGACGGGCACCAGTCGGCGGGTGCCGATCTTGACCGTGCGGAGCTCACCGGAGCGGATGATTTCGTAGACCATGGCGCGGGAGAGCCGGAGCGCTTCAGCGGCTTCCTCGACGCGGTACAGCAGGGGGACGACGGCGGTGATGGTGGGCGCGGTCTCGACGTAGACAGGCGGGGTTGAGGTTGCCATGGCACGTCTCCTTCCGGGCAGTTCGCGGGGTGGTGCGGGTGGTGGTTCGAGGGGGTCAGCCCTGGCAAACGCCAGGGCTGACCTGCCAGGCATGAAAAGCGGTGCTGACCTGCTGTTTCATGCCTGGCATATGCAGCCCTGGCAGGCATGGCAGATGCCAGGGCTGTGGGTCAGTGGCGCAGCCGGAGCATCGTTCGGGGCTGTCCCCGGTACTCGTCGTCTGCCCGCTCGACGAGTCCCCGGGCGATGAGCGCATCGGCAGCGGCCTCGAAGTACTCACGGAGGTTCTTACCCAGACCCGAACGGACGGTGCTCGACGGGACCGCGTCGGTGGAGAGCCGGGCGAGGATCTTCTCGGCCGTGCGTCGGACGACGGCGTCGTCCTGATGCTCGTCGAACGCGGCCCGTGCCTCGGCCCGCTCGCGCACGGCGTGGGCGGCGTCGGCGCGCAGGGCCTCCCGCATCCGGTTGCGGGTGTGGTCAGAGACGCCCATGACGTAGTCGGCCAGGCTCCAGTCACTTTCTGTGACGTCGGTGCGGCGGGCCAGCAGCGCGAGCAGGGCTGCGACCTTGAGCCGCACGAGCGACTGTTGTCCGTTGTCGTCGGTCAGCTCCTCGCGCAGCCGGGCACGGCGCTCGGCCTGGAGCCGGGCCTTGATCGGTGCGGCCACGTTCAGGTGCACGCGCCGCTGCTCCGTGCACAGCACGGGCGAGGTCCAGGTCAGCGGGTCCGGTGCGGGCGGGAGCTCGTCGGGTGCGCCGGGGTCGGTGGCGGGCATCCACAGGAACCGCTGCGGTGTTCCGCCGGCGGCGTCGTCGAGCAGCGGTCCCGCCTTGCGTGGCTGGACACCGGCGACGAGTGCGGCCCGGTAGGAGTGCGCGGGGACGATCTTGCGGCGGGTGGCGTCGGCGTTCTGGAAGCCCAGGCCCTCCCCCGTGAACATCTTGCGGACCTCGGACGCGAGGGTGGATGCCTTGCGACCGACGAGCGCGGTGAGGGTGTCTACCTCGGGGACGTCGAACCACACGGAGTGGACGGCGGGGGTGTCTTCGCCGTCGTCGTCGGTGTCGGTGAACACGTGCGCCATGCCCTCGCCGGAACCGAGGGGGCGCTCGACGATCAGGCGCCCGCCGCCGGGCGGGATGCTGAGGAACCCCTCGGCGGCACGGGTGGCGACGCCCTTACCGACGCCGGACGGTGCGACGAGCCCGACGAACAGGTTGAGCGACGCGACGGCGGAGGCGTCGTTGCCCAGCGGCGGCAGGACGACGACGGGCGGCACCGACAGTGCGACGCGGGCCAGGGTGCAGCCGAGCACTGCCCAGGGTGAGGCCATCGCGGCGCGGGCGTACTGACGCACGGCGGCGAGCTCGGGGCGTGCTTCCCAGAACACGGACTCGGGGTCCAGGTCCTCAGTTCCGGTGTGGAGCTCGGGCGTCGTGGCGGTCATCGGGCGACCTCCTCGGTGGGCAGGCGACGCCAGGTCGCGAGCGGCGTGCCGTCGGTGTCGGTCATCGCCGCGACGCCGTCAGTCACCTCGTCGGTGAGCCACGCGACGTCAGACACCGTCCGGACGTAGAGCCGCTCAACCGTCGGGAAGATCCACCGCCAGGTGACGCGGCGCATGACGAACGTGTCCAGGTCCACCACCGCGAGCAGGTCGCCTACGGGGCTGGTCTCGACGCGTACGGGGTAGGTTCCGGCCTGCGCCTCGGAGTACTCGAGCCGCCGGTGCTGTCCGGGCTGGGCGGGCCAGTAGCACCAGCTCGTGTGGGTGCGGTGGACGTCGAGAACGAACGCCTCGACGTGGTGGGCGGGCTTGGCCGGCACAGCGGTCAGGTGACGGGTGGTGTGCTTCATGGTCGTGTCTCCCTCGGGGTCAGGCGGCGTCGCGGACGGAGTACAGAGCGGGCGTGGCAGGCCAGGTGGCCAGGCACTCGGCAGGCGTCGGGAGCGGCTTGGCCTCGCCCCACGCAGCCCCGGGGCGGGCCCTGTTCGGGCGGACCGCGTCGGACATGGCGCGGTACGCGCGCCACTTCTCGGATGCCTCGTCATCGGCCAGGCGGCGGCCCTCGGGGATGCCGTCGGCGTGCCCGACGTCGTACCCCTCGACGAACCCGACGACACGGCCGTCGTGACGACCGACGGCGTGGCCGGTGGTGTAGCCGTGCAGCCACGCGGCGATGACCTGACGGGAGTAGGCGCGACCGGCGGGCGGTGTGCTGGTCATGGCGGGTCTCCGTTCCTGTTCTGCGGCCTGTTTTTGGCATGAGCGGGGTAGGGACACGGCGGGTAGCGGTAGCGGCCCGCCGTGCCCTCAGCAGTGCGTGAGGTAGGGGTTCTGGGGTGCGCCGCGAGGGGGCGCTACCCCGCTACTTCCGCAGAATCCTGCGGTTTGTGGCGGTAGCGGGGCCGCTACCGGTAGCGGGTCCTGCGCTACCGTTCGCCGGGTGCTCGACGAGCTCGGTGGGGGTGGTGGTGATGGCTACCTCGGCGGGTGCGGGACCGAGGGCGAGGCGGGCCATGAGCAGGATCAAGCCACCACCCAGCGCGCCGACGGCGATCACGGAGGTGATCGTGGCGACCAGGTCCAGACCGAGCAGCGACGCGGCGATGGTCAGGCCCATTGCGACGGCGAACACGACTTCGCTGCGGTGGATTGCGCGCTCGACGGCGGCGACGAGCTTGCGGGCCGCGTGCACGAGCTCGGCGTACTCGGCGGAGCTGAGGTTGTCGTTGCGGTTCACGGTTCCTCCTGCGGTCGACGGGCGGGGCGGGCGGTGGTGTGCTTGGTGAGCTATGCGGCGTCAGCCTCGGCGTCCGTCGCGGTGGCGGTGTCGGTGGGCGCCGGGCGTGCCTCGGACAGCAGGCGGCGCGCGGTCCGGTCGGTCACGATGTGCCCGGCGTCGGCCAGAGCGGACAGGGCGTCGCGGGCGGTGGCGTCCGGGTTGGCGGACAGCAGCCCGGACACGATGTCCAGGCGGACAGCCCGGTCACCGTTCGACACCGGGCGGACAGTCCGGCGCGGCGCGGGCCGGACAGCGGCCCGGACAGTGGGCGTGCTCTGTCCGGCCGCCGGGGTGGCGGACAGTCCGGCCATGTCCGCCAGTTCAGCCCGGACAGCGTCGTCAACGCGCTCGGTGTAGTCCGGCCCGGACATGACCGGGGCGGACGCGAGCCCAGCGACGCGGTTGTTGGCCTCGACGTGCAGGCGGGCGACGTCGGTCACGGCGTCCGCCACGGCGGACAGCGAGTCCAGCCACTCAGCGGTCCGGGTCCGCATCTCGGCCGGGGGAACCGACTTGAGCGCAACCGCCCGGGCAGCCCGGCGGCGAGCCTCAGCCCGCTCGACCGCACGGCGGGCGGACGGCGTGCCGTCGTCGGCGGCGTGTGCCCGGACAGCGTCCTCGGTGGTGAGGAACAGGGCGTGCATCCGCATGGACTGCCGGATGCCGGACCAGGTCGCTCCGGACGCGAGGTGGCGGTCACCGATCAGCGCCAGGTGCCACATGAGGGCGGCCAGTAGCGGCACGATGAACCGGAACAGAACCGCGCCGAGCGGGTGGCCCATGTAGAGCTCGTGCCACGCGGCGAACACACCGGACGCGGACGACAGCGCCCACGTGAGCGTGAGCAGGGTCCCGCCGGGCCGGTTGTCCCGCGCCGCCTCACGAGCCAGCAGAGCCACGGTGATGAGCGAGAGCTCAAACACCCCTGCCGTGGTGTAGGCGGTGCCCTGGTTCATCCCGAGGACGTCGATGCCGAACGAGACCATCGCGAGGTAGGCGGAGCCGGTGGAGATGAGGGCGACGGAGATAGCTCCGCCCAGGACCAGGCGGCGCGAGCCTCGCCGCGGTGCATCGGTGGTGGAGTGTGTGGTGCTCATGATCGGTGCTCCTTCCGGGTGGTGCAGCGGGTGTGTGGTGTTCACCAGGTGGTCTTGAGGCTGGCGCGGGGGATCTCAACGAGGCGGTCGCCTCGGCGGATGTGGACCAGGTAGGTGGGGTCGGCGGCGTCGGCGTCGACGATCCGGCCGGTCTGCCCCTTGCTGGGGCCGCTGGTGACGCGGACCTTGGTGCCCTTGCGGAGCGTGCTCATGGGTCAGTCCTCCTCGGTGGTGGTGTCGGGCAGCGCGATGACGTCGCCAGCGGCGGCGATGACGTCGGCGCGCACGAGGCCCTTGCGGACGTTGGTGCCGCGCTTGACGTTCTTCGAGGTGACGCCGTGGCGCTTGGCGGCGGCGTTGACCTGTGCGGCGTCCCAGCCCTCATAGAGGGCGGGCTTGGACTCGGCCAGGCGCTCGGCCAGGACGTCGGACCAGATCTTCCCGTTGGGCCACTGCGGGTCCTCGGCGGGCCACACTGCGAGCAGGTGGTCCAGGATCGTGGAGTGGTCCAGGTCGGCGGCCTCGTCCCCGGCCGCCATCCCGGTAAGCAGGCCCTTGGCCTCGCGGATGGCACGGGCGCGCTCGACGATCTGGTCCGACGCGGCCCCGTCGATGAACGCGCCACGCACCAGCAGCGGGTCGGACTTCTCACCGGCCAGCAGCGCGACGCCCTTGTCCTCCTGAGAGAAGATCGTCGCCCGGTGCCCCGCCCGGTACATGGACGTTCCCAGGACCATGTCATTGGTCGTCTGGTCCCCCACCCGCAGGCAGATCCGCAGCGACAACAGCGCTGAGATGCCGGTCGGGATGGCGTCCTTGTTCGGGCGCTGCGTGGCGAGCCACATCATGATCCCGAGCGCGCGACCACGGCGGGTGATGTCCTCGACGAGGTCGGAGATCTCCGCACCGAGGGTGCGGTCACCGAACCCGAGCTGCGACTCGTCGATGACGAACAGCAGCGGCTTGAACCCGTACGGGTTACCCACGGCGGCGAGCTCGTCGGTGACCTTGGACTCCGGTGCCACGTCACGCGGCATCCCGCGCAGGATCCGCGCCCGGCGGCGCATCTCCTTCTGCACCGCGCTCAGGTCGGCGAGCAGGGCCTTGAGGTCTTCCGGGTCGTCACCGGAGCGGCACACGTGCGCGATGGGGGCGAACGGCAGCAGGTCACCGGTGCCCTTGAGCTCGTGAATGTGCAGCTCGGTGCGCGGGTCCAGGGCCGCGCCCAGGATGAGCACGCGGAGCAGGAACGTCTTGCCCATGCCTGGCAGGCCACCAATGACGCCGTTGTTGTACATGAGGGACGTGGTGACGGGGCGGCCGCGCTGGTCCTCGCCGATGACGAACGACTCGAACACGTTCACGGCGCCCTTGTTGCGGTACTTCCAGGCGCCCACGGCGCGCTGTGAGAGGCCCTTGTCCGCGATGAACAGGTTCAGCCGCGACGGGTGAGCCTTGGGGTTGCCCTCAGGCCATACCGTGTCGATCGGGCGACGCAGCGCCGACGCCAGCCGGTCCTTGCGCTCGATCACGTCCGCAGCGGTCGCGCCCGGCGGCAGGTCAACGTGAATCTCGACGCCGCCCGTGGTCGGGAAGATCCGCAGGACCTTGACCTCGGCGTTGCCGCGCTTGGCCTCCCCCATCGAACCCAGACCGAGCGTGAGCAGCGCGTCCGTGACGACGTCCACCGTGAGCTTGGGGACGTCGCTCTTGTGAGACTCGGCAATCGGCGTGGCCGCGTGGCGGGTGCCGACGACGCCGAACGCGGTGAGCGCTGCCGCGCCCGTGGCGATGGCGGCGGCCGTCAGGCCCTCGGGGCCGGTGTAGGCGTGCAGGGTGACCCCGGCGACACCGGAGGTGAACCCGGCTGCGGCCAGGCCACCGAGCCGGGCGCGGACGCCGTCGGCGTGCTCCTTGCGGAGCGTCTTCCACTCGGCTGTGCCCTTGACGCCGAGCATGAGCGCGGCGCGGGTGGTGCGGTTGTCGGCGTCGGTCACCCACCGGGCCAGGCCACGCACACAGAGGCCGAGCCCGACACCGGCCCGGACCAGGAACTTGGGCAGGTACACGAACGGCAGCCGGATGCCGTGGTGAGCGGACCAGGAGGCCACGAACTTGGCCTCGCGGTAGGCGGCGGCGAGGAACACCTCGGGCGACTTGGCCCACTCGGGCAGGATCGTCAGCGGCTCATGGTCGCCGCGGTGCTCGACCACACGCGGCGCACGCTCCGCGAGCTCGGGCTCCGGAGCGGCCGGGGCGTCGATGACCTCGCCCGAAAGCGAGTTGTCCTCGTCCGCCGGCACGGGGCTCTGGTCCAGCCCGGCACGGACCGCGACGTCCGCGCCGGGCCGGTTGAACATGGCTTCGAGCTCGGCCAGCTCGGCGTCATCGGGCACGTTGCTGCCCGGCGTCGTCTCGTCGTTGGGCGTCGTCATCAGGCACCCGCCACAGACGAGACGCCGGACACGAGACCGTCGAGGAAAGACCCGGCCGCTTCCAGGATCGGGGCCCCGAACACCGTGGTGCCCAGGGCCAGGCCGAACAGGATGCCCAGGATGAGGGACCCGTTGCCGGTCTTCTTGAGCGCGACACCTGCGACGACGATGACGCCCAGGATGAAGAACAGGGGCATGGTGACCATGGCGGTTACTCCTTAATCAGGCGGTGCGGGTGGCGGGACGGATGACGACCCGGCGGGCCGTCGAGAGCTGGCTACCGGCGGTGTACATCGGAGCCGTGGACGTGGCGCGGTTGGTGCGGTTGGTGCTGGTCTCGGCGGCCGTACGCAGCGCGACGCCGTAGGCGACGACGGCGCGGCGGTGGCGGCGGATCGTGAGCTCGTTGGGCGACGTGACCAGGGCGCACTCGGCGTCCACCAGGTCGACCCCGGCGTCGATGGCGACTTCCTCGTCGACGATGGCCGCGAGCTCACTCGGCGTCGGCTCGTCGTCGAACGCGGCGGCAAGGGCGGTGTAGGTGCTCATCGGGTCTCCCCCGTCGGCTCGTTGCGCTCGGCGTTGATGGCGGTGTTGTGGGCCTTGCGGACCCGCTTCCGCATCGCCACGACCTCGTCGCCCATGCGCGATGCGGTCCGGCCGTCGTCGCCCAGACCGCTCGCGATCAGCAAGACGGCGGCGTCCTTCAGACCCACGGACACGGAAAGCAGGACCCGCCTAGCGGCCCTGAGATCCACGGTTCTCTGCGTCATTGCTCGACTCCTCAGTGCCTCAGTCCCGGGCCGCCCATCGGCTCGGGCCCCTGTGATCCGGCTCTATGTCGCCGGTCACAGTTCTGTTGTATGGCGACCTAACAACGTGAGAGGCAACCCTGTCAACTGTTTGGTGCGACGAGGCAGGACTTGGCAGATGGCGGTTAGCCGGGGATGATCGGTGACAGACCAGTTGTTAGGCCAAATCCAGTCAGCTGTTAGATCCCAATGTGAGGTAGGTCACATGTCGCAGTACAGCGCCGAGGATGTGGGCGGCCAGAAGCTCGAACGAGTCGAACGAATCCTGAGGAACGACATCGAAGCGGGCAGGCTCCGCGACGGCGAAGCACTGCCCTCCACCCGCGCTCTCGCCGAACAGATGGGAGTGAGCGCGTGGACCGTCAACAAGGCGATGGAGCACCTTGCCGCAGATGGCCTCGTCGAGAACGTCTCCCGCTCGCGCCGCATCGTCCGCAGTGGCATCACGCCGCCGTCGTCGAGCGGCGAGCCGCGCAAGCCGCACGTGTTCCTGATTGGTGGCTATGCCGGTAGCGGCAAGTCCGAGCTTGCCCGGGTGCTCTCGCGCCTGACCGGGGCCGCGATCATCGACAAGGACACGATCACGCGCCCCGTGGTCGAGCGGCTTCTTGAGGACCTGGGGCGGCCAGCCCACGACCGCGAGTCTCAGACATATCTTGAGCAGGTTCGCCCGCACGAGTACGAGGCCCTGCTAGCAACCATCCAAGAGAACGCCGAGGTCGGCGTCGGGGTGATCGCCACGGCGCCGTTCATCCGGGAGTTCCAGGACAGCGCATGGATCGACCGCGTCAGCACTCGCCTGAACGCCGCAGGTGTCGGCCTCACCCTCGTGTGGGTCCGCTGCGACGCCAGCACCATGCACACCTACCTCAAGCGTCGCGGAGCTGCCCGCGACACGGGCAAGCTCGTGGACTGGAACGACTACGTCGCGGGAATCGACCTCGACTTCCGGCCCGAGGCAGACCACGTCGTCATCAACAACTCCGCATCCAGTGAGCCGCTGCAAAGCCAGGCGACCAAAATGCTCACCACGGTGACGGAGGCAGCATGACCACGCGACCATCGAGCGCAGCCCAAGCGATCCGTGACGCGCGGCTCCTCGCGATTCTGCGTGGCGCGGACGTCGAACGCCTCGCCGACGTCGCCGAGGTGTTGGTGTCCGAGGGCATCCGGGCACTTGAGTTCCCCATAGCCGGCCCAGAGGTTCTGTCCGTGGTCACCAAGGTTGCCGCGCGTCTCGGCGACACCGCGTATGTCGGCGCAGGCACGGTGCGGAACGTCGCCGACGCGCGGCGCGCCATCGATGCGGGCGCGGGCTTCCTCGTGGCACCAAGCATGTCCATGCCGGTGGTCGAGTACGCCCGGGAACGCGGCATCGGCTTCGTGCCCGGCGTCTTCACGCCGAGCGAGATCGACGCAGCCACCCAATCAGGCGCCGAAGTGGTCAAGCTCTTCCCGGCCAGCTCGCACACGCCGAAGTTCATCCGGCAACTCCTACCGCCACTGCCGGATGCCGGGATCATGCCTACCGGCACGATCACCCGAGAGAATGCCCGCGCCTGGCTCGACGCCGGAGCGGTCGCCCTCGGCGTCGGCTCCGACCTCGTCGGCGACAGCATGGCAACCGGCGACTACCGCACGGTTCGAACCTCGGCGCGCGAATGGCTGGACATCGTCGCCGACTCCCCGTAGGCACGCAGGGCCGCGCGGGAGCGTGCTCGACCAGGGCAAACGTCCTGAGATGGACGAAGCGTGGAAGACCAGGACGGTCTTCCACGCTTCTGTCGTTTCCATGGGAGGTCAGTGCCCGCGCGGCAGCGGCTGGCCCGTAGGCGACAGCGGGTAGCCGTCCTCGTCGTACATCCAGGCGAGATCCCTGGGCTTGTGGAGCGTGCGCAGCCCGTCACGGACGCCACCGAGGCAGTGGCGCTGTCCGTCTATCGGGTCGCCTTCATGCACCCAGTGCCACTGTCGCGCCGGTACAGGAACCAGCATCACGACCCCGCGGCAGAACTCGCACCTGGCCTCGGTGCCCTCGGGCGGCATCCCCTGAGAAGTCCTCATGCGTGGAACGTACTGCACTTGTCATGTGATGACAGGTGTCGTCACGTGTCGAGAAGCATTGTTGTAAGACATTTACCGTCGATACATGACGTTGGATCTTGACGGGCCAGAGCCGCTGTACGAGCAGATCGCTGCCGTGCTCGCTGCCCGCATCGCCGACGGCACGTATCCGCCGCGACGCCGCATCCCCTCCGAGGCGGCCATCTGCGAAGAGTTCAGCGTCGCGCGGCCCACCGCCCGCTCAGCCGTGCAACTCCTGCGTGAGCGTGGCCTGGTCTCTACCGTGCAGGGCAAGGGCACCTACGTCGCACAGCCGTCCGCAGACGACGCCGACGACTGCCCCTAACCTCGCTGCGCGAACGGGCCCGGCGGCTCCGCGACGGTTAGACCTGTCAGCGGACCTGCTGCATGACAAATTGCATGACAACGCCGACCGCCACGAGCGGTCAGCAGTAGACGCCTGTGGACAGGGCGACGCGGCATCAGACCCACGGTGCAGTCGCCACAACCGGCCGGATGCGCCTGAAAATCGAAAGGTCACCGGATCGACGCCGGTCGGAGCCACAGCCAAAGGATCGCAGGATCCAGCGATCTCGATGGGCCGCACTTCTTCGGAAGTGCGGCCCATCGGCGTTTCCGCGCCTGGCCTGTCCGTCCGGCTAACCGGTGCCGCACAGAAGCGGTGATCGCTCTCAGGCGACTTCAAGGAAATTCCTTTCAGCGAATTTTCATTCGCGCACAGTTCCCTTCATCTCTTTTCCTCGGAGCCACGCCGCGCCAGGAATTGCCCCATGCGCACTTGACCTGTTGAGTTGTCTTCAGCGGCGCAGTTACGAAAACGGCGGCACGGGAGGGCAGATGATCGAGAACGTGAAGATCGACAGCCACACGGGGGCAGCAGGCGGCGCCCCGACAGGTACGCCGGAACCCGAGCGACCCGCATCGCTGGGGAAGCTCGTCGAGCAGATCTCCGACCAGGCGTCCCGGCTCGTACGCGCGGAGATCGCGCTCGCCAAGGCGGAGCTGGCCGAGAAGGCGAAGAAGTCCGGCATCGGTATCGGGCTGCTGGTCTTCGCTCTGCTGATCCTCGTCTACACCGTGGGCGTGCTGCTCCTGGCCGCCGTGTACGGCCTGGGGACCGTGTGGCCGCTGTGGCTGTCCGCGCTCGCCATAGGCGGCTTCATGCTGCTCGTCACGGCCGTCCTGGCACTGGTGGGCGTGCAGCTCCTGAAGAAGGGCACCACCCCGCCGGAGAGCGTCCAGCGGGTGAAGGACGACATCGCGTCGATCAAGGAGGGGATGCACCGATGAGCACTCCGACAACACCGCCGTCCAGCAGCCGTGAGCTCGAGGCCGAGGTTCTCCGCACCCGTGCGGAGCTCGCTGCGGCCATCGACGAGCTGACCACGCGCCTGAGCCCCAGCTATCAGGCCTCTCGCATCGCGCGCGAGGCCAAGCAGGCCGCCAGCGACGCCGGCGCGATGGCCACCGGCGCGTTCGGCAACAAAAACGGCCCGGCGCAAGATCCGCGCCGGGCCCGCAACGCCAAGCTCCTGATCGGAGCCACGCTAGTGGTAGTCGTAGGCACGGCAGTTGCCGTGACCGCTGTACTCAGGCGCGCGCGGGGCTGAGCTGGGGGGCAGCACCCGGCGCGCCTTCGTTTCTGCTTGCCGACCAATCCGTCAACGACGCCTGACTAGTTGTCAGAGTCGCCCGAGCTGTCCGCTGCCGCACCGAGCAGCGCCCGTACCTCGGACTCCTTGTAGCGGCGGTGACCGCCAAGTGTCCGGATCGACGAGAGCTTTCCCGCTTTTGCCCAACGCGTTACTGTCTTGGGGTCAACACGGAACAAGCTCGCTACCTCGGCGGGCGTGAGCAGGACCTCGGATTCTCCGTGGATGGACATCCCCGCACCTCCTCCGGAACGGTGTCGGCCTGGCCGTACCAGGCGGTTGACGACACCCGCTCTTGCACCATTGTTAGCAGCAAACGGGATTTAGGCGACTTGGGGGAGCGGTTTATTTCCTCACTTTCTCCAGGCCTCGCCACGCGCGCCCGTTTCGGGCGTGTCTCGGACACGTGCGACACGCCAATGGCACTATCCGACCGCACCTCGTCGCCGCGTACGGACGACCGCAGGGGTGGAACCGGTCGACATCCGTGCATCAACCAGGAGTCGGCAAAGCATCAGGGAAAGACGCCCCGGGCACACGAGCGGGAATCCGCTGGCGCGTGGCACCGGCGCCGACCAACTGGCAGCCATGGTAATGCGTGGATCTCGTGATAGCCATGTGCCCGTCAAGGGACGGGCCACGCCCGAGCAGGACGTGCGAGACCGGGTGATCCGAATGTCACATCAGGCGATCGGACGAATCACGTCCACGGACTGGAAGAAACGCCGTACCAGCATGTAACGTTGGAACCTGGACAGACGAAACGCTACGGGGCCGCACGTCCATGCACGGTGCCGCCCCGCTCCTACGTTGAGGGGGGTCGGAGCCATGGGCCGCGGCCGTCAGAAGGCTAAGCAGACCAAGGTTGCTCGCGAGCTGAAGTACTACAGCCCGGACACCAATTATCACGCCCTCGAGCAGGAGCTCAGCGGAAGCTCCCGCACGGATGTTGCGACACAGTCGCGGTGGGACGCCCCGGAGGACGAGGAGTACGACAATAGGTACTCCGACTGGGTAGAGCAGGACGGCAACGCGCGTTAAAAGGTGCCGGCGCCTTAGCGCCGGCACCGCGCTCAGCTCCTGATCAGGTCTCGGCTCCGCATCATCAGCGGTAGTCGTTCACGAGCCTGACAGCGCCGCCGGACACACCCTTTGTCCCTGCGACCAGGTCTTCCTGCGCCGCAGAGGCATCCAGGGTATCGACGCTCCCGAGCGTCCACGCGGGCACGCCCAGCGTGGACAGGCGGGAGAGGGCCGCGGCGGCGCCGTCAGCGCCCACTACCGCCACCATGCCCACGCCCAGGTTGAGGGTGTTCTCCAGGTCGCGGTTCGGCACGCCGCCGAGATCGCGCACCATGCGGAACACCGCCGGCACGTCCCACGACGCACGGTCGACCGTGGCGACCAGCCCTGCGGGCAGCACACGCGCCAGGTTCGCGGCAAGGCCGCCACCGGTCACGTGCGTGAACGCGTGGACCTGTGCCGCCTCGTCCGCGGCGAGGGCCAGGCAGTCCGTCGCGTAGACACGCGTCGGCTCCAGGAGCTCTTCGCCCAGTGCCCGGCCGAGGTCGTCCACGTGCCGGTCGAGGGACCAGCCGGCGTGCTTGATCACCGCGCGTACCAGCGAGTACCCGTTGGAGTGCAGACCGCTGGACGCCATACCGATCAGCACGTCGCCGGGCTGGACCCGGTCCGGGCCGAGGACCTTGTCGGCCTCGACGATGCCCGTGGCGGCACCCGCGACGTCGTACTCGTCCGGCTTCAGCAGGCCGGGGTGCTCGGCGGTCTCGCCACCGACCAGCGCGGTGTCGGCCACCTCGCAGGCTTGCGCGATGCCGCGGACGATGTCCGCGATCCGCTCCGGGACCACCTTGCCCGTCGCGATGTAGTCGGTCATGAACAAGGGCTTGGCGCCGATCACGACGATGTCGTCCACGACCATGCCCACCAGGTCGAACCCGATGGTGTCGTGCTTGTCCATCGCCTGTGCGATCGCGACCTTGGTGCCGACGCCGTCGGTGGACGTCGCCAGCAGCGGTGCGCGGTAGCCCTTGAACGCCGACAGGTCGTAGAGGCCGGCGAAGCCGCCCACGCCGCCGAGCACGGCCGGACCCTGCGTGCGGCGCACGGCGTCCTTCATGAGTTCGACGGCCTTGTCGCCCGCCTCGGTGTCGACGCCGGCGGCGGCGTACGTCAGGCCTTCGGATGTCACTGGTGCTCCATGAAAGTGGTCGTGGCGGGTGAAGCGGTGTGCTGGTGAAGCGGTGTGGTCACGGGTGTTCGAGCGCGGTCGAACCGCCCCTGCTCACGGCGAGCTGCTTGAGCCCGTCCTCGGGCGGACCGAGCGGCAGCTCCGCCTGCTCGAGCAGGTGCTTGCCGAGCTGGTCGTCCGGCGGCAGCTCGATCGGGTACTTGCCGGTGAAGCATGCGGCGCAGAGCTGCGAGCTGGGCTGCTCCGTCGCGGCGATCATGCCCTCGGTGGTGATGTAGCCCAGGCTGTCGGCGCCCAGCGACTGGCCGATCTCGTCGACGGCCAGCCCGTTGGCGATGAGCTCCGCGCGCGACGCGAAGTCGATGCCGTAGAAGCACGGCCACTTCACCGGCGGCGACGAGATGCGCACGTGCACCTCGGCGGCGCCCGCCTCCCGCAGCATGCGGATCAGGGCCCGCTGGGTGTTGCCGCGCACGATCGAGTCGTCCACGACCACCAGGCGCTTGCCCTTGATGACCTCGCGCAGCGGGTTGAGCTTCAGGCGGATGCCGAGCTGCCGCAGCGTGTCGGACGGCTGGATGAACGTACGGCCCACGTAGGCGTTCTTCGTGAGGCCCTGCCCGAACGGGATGCCGGACTCCGCCGCGTAGCCGACGGCGGCCGGCGTGCCGGACTCCGGCGTCGGGATGACGAGGTCGGCGTCGACGGGGTGCTCGCGGGCCAGCTGGCGTCCCATCTCGACGCGCGCGGCGTGCACCGAGCGGCCGTTGATGGTGTTGTCGGGACGAGCCAGGTAGACGTACTCGAAGACGCAGGCGGCCCGCTCGGCCGGGGCGAAGCGCTCTGAGCGCATGCCGTCGGCGTCGATGCAGATGAGCTCGCCCGGCTCGACCTCGCGCACGAAGGAGGCGCCCACGATGTCGAGGGCAGGGGTCTCGCTGGCGACCACCCAGCCGCGGTCGAGACGACCGAGGACGAGCGGGCGCACACCCTGCGGGTCGCGTGCCGCGTACAGGGTGTTCTCGTCCATGAAGACGAGGGAGAAGGCGCCGCGCAGACGCGGGAGCACCTCCAGCGCCGTGGCCTCCAGGGTGCGGTCCGCGTCGCCGGCGAACAGTGCCGTGATGAGCGCGGTGTCGGTCGTGTTGCCGCGGGCGAGCTCGCCGCGGCGCTGCGCGCCGTAGCGCTCGGCCACGAGGTTGACGAGGTCCGCCGAGTTGGTCAGGTTGCCGTTGTGGCCGAGGGCCACCGTGCCGGACGCCGTGGCGCCGAGCGTGGGCTGGGCGTTCTCCCAGGTCACGCCACCAGTGGTGGAGTAACGGCAGTGCCCGACGGCGATGTGGCCGGTCAGGGCGTTCAGGGCTGTCTCGTCGAAGACCTGGGAGACGAGTCCCATGTCCTTGTAGACGAGGATCTGCTCACCGTTGCTGGTGGCGATGCCCGCGGACTCCTGTCCGCGGTGCTGCAAGGCGTACAGACCGAAGTACGCGAGCTTGGCGACCTCCTCGCCGGGTGCCCAGACCCCGAAGACGCCACATGCGTCCTGGGGGCCCTTCTCGCCGGGCATGAGGTCGTGGTTGAGTCGGCCATCTCCGCGCAGAGGCATGCCCCGAGTATCCCATGCGGTCGGATCGAAGTCGTCTGCCCGACCTGTGACCTCCGTGTCAGCGGCCCGCCGGGTCAGCGACCGCGCAGGCTCCGGCGGTCGGCGATCACGGCGAACAGGCCGGCCAGCAGCGTGGTCACCATCGTGACGAAGGCCGTCAGCACCGTGACGTACACGCCGGGCTTCATCATGGCCGCGCCGGAGGGCGAGTTCACCAGGTAGAGGGACAGGCTCAGCCCGAGAACTATCCCGATCAGCGCGCCGGTCCAGAAGAACGCCTTGTACCGCGGAGCCCGGCGCACGCTGGCCGGGTCGATGACGTCGCGCACCTCCACGTCGTCGGCGGAGTCGCTCGGTGCCTGGGTTTCACTCACGAAACCAGGGTACGCGCCCCGGAAGGGGCACCCGGAAACCCGACCGCTGGGGACCGCGAAGTAGAGCGCCTGTCCGAGTCTCCCTGGTGAGACCAGGGAGACTCGGACAGGCGCTCTACTTCGCGGTCCTCGGGCGGGTCAGTCGACCAGCTGCCAGGGGCTGCGCTTTCCGACGCCCGGGATCTGGAGGATCGTCGGGCGGGTCGCCTCGTAGACCAGGCCCTTGTAGGTCACCAGGTCGCCCCACCAGTAGAGCTTGAACGGCCGCCAGGCGGGCGCCTCGGGCTCCACCGGATCCGCTGCCTCGACGGTCAGCGGCAGGCGGGCGGTGGTGCCGGACGGCGCTGCCTGCACCAGGAGCTGGTACGCCCCGGGTGCCGTGCCTGCCGGCACGGTGACCGTCGCCGACGTGGCGCCGCCGGTGACCGGGCTGGTACCGAGGGAGACGCCGTCGGCCGCCGCGCCGCCCGACGGGACCAGGAAGGTCTCGACGGCGGTGTTCTGCGGCGCGCCGCGCGAGGTCAGGTCCAGACCGGACAGACTGACGTCGGTCGAGGCACCGGCCTTGACCGTGCCCGGCAGAGCCGGGGTGACCGTACGGGTGCGGGCGAAGCTCGGCGTGACCGGCGAGGAGCTCTTCAGGTACGAGATCCAGGCCTCACGGTCGACCAGGCCCGAGTCGCGGCTCTCCGCACCCTCGGTGAAGGCCCGGAAGTTGTCGCCTCCCGAGATCAGGAAGGAGAACGTCCCGACGCGGTACTCCGCGGCCGGGTCGACGGGCACGCCGTCGATGGTGATCGACGAGACGTTGTCGCCCGGTGTCGCGTTCGGGTCTGCCGTCTTGACGGTGTACGAGACGTTGTCCGACAGCCCCAGCGCCAGGAACGGGCGCGAGGGGCGGTTGCCGTTGGCGTCCGTCTGCCACTGCTGCTCGAGCAGCGTGTCGAGCTGCGCGCCCGTGAGCGTGGTTGTCCACAGGTTGTTGACGAACGGCAGCACCGCGTTGGCCTCGGCGTAGGTGATCACGCCGTCCTCGCCGAAGTAGAGCTCGTTGCGCAGGCCGCCCGGGTTCACGACGCCGATGTCGGCGCCGCCCCGCTCCTCGGCGGCGAGCGACTCGCGCAGCGAGTTCGCCACCAGGTTGCCGAGCGCCGACTCCGACGCGCGGTCGTCACGGTTGCCGCCCGTGTAGACGCCGTCCGTGTAGGAGCCACCCGAGAACGCCGTCGTGACGTCCGCGGTGACCTCGCCGACCGGCTGTGTGCCGATCTCCTGGGCCTCGGCCAGCGCGGCGTCGACGATCGAGTCGACCTCGGCGACCGCCGGGTACGCCGCGATCAGCTCGGCGGCCGGGGTGGTCGTGCGCGCCACGTTCTCGGCGGTGTAGTCGGTGACGTCGAACGTCTCCGTGTCCACCGTGAGGGAGACGTGACCCAGGAACTCACCGTAGTTGCCGGTCTGGACGATCGGACGGGTCTTGCCCTCCGCGCCCGGGACCGGCGCGTCCCACGCATACTGCTTGTGCGTGTGACCCGTGAAGATGGCCGCGACGCGTGGGTCGGTGTTCTGCACCAGCTCGGCGAAGGGACCGCCTGCGGCGATCTCCTCCTCCAGCGTGGCGCCGTCCGGCGTGCCCGCGCTCGCGCCGTCGTGCGCAAGGGCCACGACCACGTCGGCCTCGCCGTTCGCGGCGTCACCGTCGAGCAGCTCGTCCGTGACGCGGTTGATCGCCTCGACCGGGTCGCCGAAGGCCAGGCCCTCGATGCCCGCGGGCGTGACCAGCGTGGGCGTCTCCTCCGTGACCACGCCGACGAAACCGACGTCGACCCCGTTGACCGAGATCACGTCGTACTCCGGCAGCGCGGGCTCGCCCGTCGCCTCGTCGTAGACGTTGGCACCGAGGAAGCTGAAGTCCGAGGCCGGAATGACGCGGTCGGTCAGGTCCGTCATGCCCTGGTCGAACTCGTGGTTGCCGACCGCGGAGGTCTTCAGGCCCAGCGCGTTCAGCACGTCGATGGTGGGCTGGTCCTGCTGCAGCGCGGAGGCGAACAGCGAGGCGCCGATGTTGTCACCCGCGGAGACGAACGCGGTCCCGTCGGGGTTCTGCGCCCGGATCTGCTCCACGGTGCCCGCGAAGTTGACCGTGTTGGCGTCGATGCGGCCGTGGAAGTCGTTGATGGCGACGAGGTCCAGGTCGACCGAGCCAGGCTCGGAGGCGCCCAGGTCGAGCCCGACGATCGCCGGGTCGTGGTCCGAGGACCGGAACGGCGTCTCGTCGTAGAGGATCGACGCGTTGTAGTTGTAGCGGCTGTACTCGTTCGCCACCGGCTCGTACGCGTTGATGTTCCAGATGTCCACGCCGGTGACCAGCTCCGCCGCCGCGGGCGAGGCCAGCTCGTGGTCGAGCGAGCCGACCATGCCACCGAAGTTGTAGGAGTACTCACCGGTCTCGGCGGCGAGGTCGACGTAGCCGGCCTCGGCCAGGACGTGGATCGGGTCCTCGTGCTCGTAGGCGTTGAAGTCGCCCACCAGCAGGACCTTGTCCGTCCCGGCGGCCTGCGCCTGGGCGTCCGCGAAGGCGACGAGGTCGTTCGCCTGACGCACGCGCGACTCGTTCGAGGCACCCTGGCCGTCGCCCTGGTCCGCGTCGCCCGGCCACGGGCCCGCCGAGCCCTTCGACTTGAAGTGGTTCGACACCACGAGGATGTCGTCGCCGGCGTCGGCCGCACCGCCCGCGGGCTGGAAGGCCTGGGCCAGCGGACGCCGGGCGTTGTCGAAGGCGTCGCCCGTCAGCAGGATGTGCGACTCGCCGACCGGCTCGGCAGAGGCCGTGCGGTAGATGAAGGCGTTACGGATCACGTCCTCGTCGGCCGGCACCTCGGCGGGCGAGGCCACGTAGGCCCACGTCCCGGCACCCGCGGCGGCGTTGAGCGCGTCCACCAGGTCGGAGACCGCCTGGTCCCGGGACTTGCCCAGGAAGTAGCGCGAGTTCTCGACCTCGAGCAGCGAGACGACGTCGGCGCCGAGCGCGTTGATCGCCGCGACGATCTTGGTCTGCTGCCGCTGGAAGTCCTCCTCCTCGGCCGCGCCGCGGACGTCGCAGCCGCCCGAGACGGTGACCGGGTCACCCGCGCGGTCCGTGTAGTAGGTGCAACCCGTGAGCTCGTCGCCCGTGGTGCTGAAGTAGTTCAGGACGTTGAACGTCCCGACCTGGAGGTTGCCGCCCACCTCGGCGGGCGCGTCCTCACGCGTGTCCTCGAACGTCGCGGGCTGCACGGCGTCGGCGACGTCGGGCGTCAGCTGGGACGTCGGCTGGAAGCCCCACGCGTCGAACCGGTAGTCGAGCACGACAGGACGCGTGAACGTGACCCCTGCGCCCACGCGCAGCGGCGCACCGCCGGTCAGGTAGGGCAGCGGCTTCGACTTGTTGGCGGTCGAGTTGTAGTTCACCGACGAGCCGTCGTCGAGGAGCACGGCGCGGGCCGCGTTGTCCGCGATCTGTGCGTCGTACTCCGCCGACCCCGGCCGGCCCGCCGTCGTGGGCTGCACGAGGGGGCTCTCACCGGCCGCCAGGCCGATCACGCCGTAGTAGTTGGTGTCGTAGTTGTCCGTCACCGTGAAGGAGCCCTGCGGGGCGAGGAGCATGCCCTCGAAGGCCTCGCGCTCGGCGGCGGCAGCCGGCCAGGCGGTCGCCGTCGGCTCGACGGTCGCGGGCTCGTTCAGCACCGCCCAGCCGCCCGACGACGGGGTGATCTCGGTCAGCCCGTTGTGCTCGGAGACCGCGCCGGTCACCTCCACGTGGTCGCCGGCCGAGAGGTCGGCGGCTGCCGCCGCGGAGAACACGAAGATGCCGTCCGACGCGCCGGGCGTCGGGTCCTGGCTGCCACCCGTGCCGGCGGTCTGCAGGTACAGGCCGTTGAACCCACCGGTCGGGTAGACGGCGGTGACGACGCCACGGGTCGTCACCGTCGTGCCCGCGAGCGGCGAGGCGTCACCGGTGCCCTGGATCTCGGCGATGGGGGTGACCTCGCCGGGCTCGGTCGGCACCGACGGCGACGGGGTGGGGCTGGGCTCGGGCTCGGACCCCGCGCCGTTGACGGGGGTCACCTCGGTGGAGAACACGAAGTCCGCCGAGTTGTCACCGGCGTCGCCGGTGCGCTCCAAGGACCCGACCACGCCGGTGCCCTGGCCGGCCGGACCCTGAGCGGTCTCGAACGTGTCGGCGGTGCCGTAGCCGAGCAGGTCGACGACGCCCGCGGCGCCCTCGGCCGGCACGGCACCCTTCGCGGGCGTGACCGCGGTGGCCTGCGACGCGAGCGCCACCACGCCGGCCGTGCCGCTCGGGTTGAGCGTGCCGACGGCGTCGGGCGTGGGGAGCGGCTCGCCGTTCGCCGCGTTCGAGGCGCCCTGCACGAGGTAGTGGCCACCGGCGGCGATGGTGCCGCTCAGCGCGGTGACGCCGGAGAACGTCGCGCCCGTCGCGGACTTGTACTGGACCGACCAGCCGTCGACGCTGACTGGCTGATCGGTGGGGTTGTGCAGCTCGACGAACTTGTTCCGGTACGGCTGGCCGGTGCTGCCACCGACGAGGTAGGCCTCGCTGATGACGACGTGCCCGGAGTCCGGGCCGTCGGCGCCGGCCGCGGGCGCGGCGAAAGCCGCCGTCGCGGGCACGACGAGCGCTGCGGAGAGGGCCACTGCGACGGCGGCCCTTCCACGGTGGTGGGGTTGCGGTCGCGGGGACCGGAGCGTGGTGGGTCTCACGCTGACTCCTTCTGCAATAGCCGACCGAAGGCCGGGCTGGGAGTGCACTGCTGCTGGACGTCTTGTTCGGCGGCATCGCCGTGGCCGGGCGCGCATCAGTTGCGCAGGCGGTCCGGCACGAGTGTCACCAAACCAATCACTGCCTCGTGAACCAGCGGTTACAACTGGGCACCCGCCGGGAAAACTGCTGTTCCAGCACCGGGTGAACCTGCCGCGGCCGATGTACGAGATCGACGCCGAGGTTAACGGGTGTTACCGACATCCGTTACCCCGCGCGCCCCGGTTCACCCTGGGGCGACCGAGGACTCCGGGTCGCCGCCCACCCCGGACACCGCCCGGCGCCCGACCGTCAGCGGCAGCAGGTCGGAGATGTCGGAGCGCTCGCCCGAGGCGTGCACGCGGCCGTCCGCGACGGCGTCCGCCCAGGTCACGGTGCCTGTGGCAAGGCCGAGCCAGGTGGCCGGATCGGTCTCGACCACGTTCGGCGGCGTGCCGCGCGTGTGCCGTGGCCCGGCCACGGCCTGCACCGCACCGGCGGGCGGCACGCGCACCTCCACAGAATTTCCGGGCGCGGTGTCGGCCAGCTCCTCCAGCGTGAACCGGACGGCGGTCGTCACGTCACGCCGGTCCGCCTCGCCACGGGCCCATGCGACGACGGCGGCACGCCCGGCCGCCGGGTCGGTCCGGCGCCGCGGGGGCACTACCGCACCGCCGGTAGGTCGCCGAGCCGCATCCGGGCGGCAGCGGCGGGAGCTGCGTGCTTCATAGGGCCAGTATCGCGGACCGCGGTGTCAGTAGCGGTAGACGTCCGAGCCCGGGCCCTCGACGGCGAGCAGGTCCGCCGCCACGACCATCGGCAGCTCGAGCGAGGCCACCGACGGGTAGTCCACGTGCGTCACGCCCGGGAACGCGTCGCCGCGTACCGCGGGTACGGGCTGCGACGGCGCCGCGAGCCGCCGGGGCGACCCGCTCTGCGGCGCGTGCCGCGGCCAGGGCTCGGACAGCGGCATCTCGTCGCGGACCTGAGGGCGCACGGGCCGCCGCATGGGCGGGTAGCTGATGCCGTGACCCGGGTGACGCGGAGCCGCCGCCTCCTCGCCGTCCGGCCGCGGCTGCGGGGTCGGCTGAGGCCGCTGCGGAACCGGTCGGGGCCGGGGAACCGGACGTGGCCCGGGGCTCGGGCTCGGCTGCGGGGCCGGCTCGGGGCCGGTCGCGAACGCGGGCTCGACGGTGGACCGCAGGACTCTCCCGTGGGCGGGCACCGGACCGTCGGCGACGGGGATTGAGAAGGCCGCGGGATCTGCCGCACGTCGCGCCACACCGGCGGCCGAGCGCGGGCCGGTGGTGGAGCGTCGTCCGCCGCCGTCCCACGTGTCGGCCCGGTGTGCTGCGGTCCCGGCGTCCGTTCCCTGGTCGACCGCGCCGTCACCGAGCAGCGTGAACATCACTCGGCGCTCGGAGACGTCCGCCTCGGCGAGCTTGACCCGCACCTCGTCGCCCAGCGGGAGCCGCGGACCCGTCACACGGGCGCGTACGGCGGGGTCGCGCAGCACCACCAGGCCGCGCTGCATGTCCTTGGTGTCGTCCTCGACGTCGACCACCACGCCGTCGAACTCCTCGCCGAGCCGGTCGGCGAGGAGGGACGCCTCGACGATGTCGACGCACTCACGCTCGAACGACGCGGTCCGACGGCCGGTCTCGGCCATCACGGCAGGCAGGTGCGGCAAGGCGTCGAGCACCCACCGGGGGACGGCGGTACCCGCGGAGACCGCGAGGCAGACCTCCGTCGCGTAGCGGTCCACCAGGCGCCGCAACGGCGCGGTGACGTGCGCGTAGTCGGCCGCGATGGCGGCGTGGCGCGTGTTCTCGGGCGGCGGGACGGGGGCGCCGTCGGGCCCCGGCATGCCGAACGCGACGTAGCCGGCACCACGGAACAGGGTCGTCGCCTCGTTCAGGAACGCGGCGTGCTCCGGGACCCGCGAGACGAGCGTCGGGACGAGGCGCGCGTACGGGACGCTGTCCGCCCAGTCGATCCCGAGCGCGCGGGCGGTGCGGTGCAGGCGGGCCAGGTCGCGGGGGTCGGCCTCGGGGAGGGTGCGCAGGATGCCGACGCCCGCCTCCCGCATGAGATGGGCCGCCGCGATGCCCGTGAGCAGGGAGATCTGCGCGTTCCACTCCTCGACCGGCAGGTTGCGCCGGAACGAGAGCGTGTACGTGCCGTCCTCCCGCCGCTCCACCTCCTGCTCGGGCACCTCCAGCGAGACGCCGCCGCGCGCGGCCTCCAGCGACTGGCGCAGGCGCCCGACGTCGGCCAGCAGCTGCAGGGACTCGCTCGCCGTGCCCGCGTCGAGGGCCGACTGGACCTCGGCGTACGTGAGCCGTTCGCGGCTGCGCACCAGCACCCGCTCCAGCGAGGCGCCGGTGATGATGCCGCGCGCGTCCAGCGTGACCGTCCACAGCACGGCCGGGCGGTCCTCCTCGGGCAGCAGGCTCGCCGCGCCCTCCGACAGGATCTTCGGGTGCAGCGGTGTCCGGGCGTCCGGCCCGTAGACGGTCATGCCCCGCTTGCGCACCTCCATGTCGAGCGCGCCGCCGGGCGTCACGAAGGCGCCCAGGTCCGCGATCGCGTAGTGCACCACGTAACCCTCGCCCGACTGCTCCACCTGCACCGCCTGGTCCAGGTCCTTGGAGCCGGGCGGGTCGATGGTCACGAACTCGATGTCGCGGCGGTCGTTCCGGCCGACGGAGAGGTCCCGGTCGGCTGCGGCCCGAGCCTCCTCGAGGACGTCCTGCGGGAACATCGCGGGCAGGCCGACCTCGGCGCGGAGCGCCGCGAGGGCACTGCTCACGTCGTCGGGGGCGGCGGGCGCGAGGCGCATCTGACGAGTGGGCACAACTGCGAACATAAGCCGGTTTCGCCCTCTCCGCGCGGTGTCGCTGTGTTGCCGGCCCTGCTATCGGCCGCGCGGGCGGCCCTGCTACTCGACGACGACGGTGGCGAGGACCGCCCGGTGGTCGGTGCCCGGCACCTGCATCGTGACGACGTCGGAGACCGGCATGTCCCGCTCCACCACAACGTGGTCCAGGGCGAACAGCGGGGGCACCTGGCTGCCCTCCGGCCAGGTCACGGCGGGTCCGGCGCCCCACTCGCGCGTGGCGTCGGAGAAGCGCGAGCCGAGCAGGTCACGGAATCCGGCGTGGTCGTAGGTGGCGTTGAAGTCGCCGGCCAGGATCTGCCGCGCGTCGTCCGCGTGGGCGTGCTCGGTGAGCCGGGCCAGCTCGGTACGCCAGGCAGTGATGTCCGTGGGCATCGGCGGGTGCGGGTGCACGACCGTGACGCGCACGTCGGTGCCGCCCACGCCGACGAGCGCCGACGGCATCGCGAAGCTCGTGCCGGGCAGCTCTTCCTCCTCCGCCAGCGGCGTGGACGACCAGAGGCCGCTCCCCGCGGGGCTGTCGTCGGCGGGCACCGTGAAGCTGTGCGGCAGCAGCACGTCGAGGCCTGCGTCCGTCAGCGCCTGCTCGAAGGCGGGCGTCAGCTCCTGGACCGCGAGCACCTCGACGTGCTGGGACTCCACGAGGCCGACGACGGTCTCGGCGTCGGCCTGCCCGTACAGGACGTTGACGGTCATGACCCGGAGCGTGCCGGCGTCGGCCGGGTCGGCCGGCGACGACGTGCCCGGCGGCACGAAGAAGGGCGCCAGCCAGTACACGTAGCCGGCCAGCGCGGCCGCGAGCAGCACCGCCAGCACCTTGCGCCGGGCGAAGAGCGCGACGATCAGCAACGGCAACGTCGCCAGCGTCGCCCATGGCGTGAACGCCACGAGGTGCGGCAGCGGGATCACGCCGTCGAACGGCAGGAGCCGGGCGACGGCTATGAGGAGCAGGGGGGATCGCGACGATCCAGAGCACTGACGAGATGAAGCCGTGGACAAATCGCACTCCCGGACCTTACCGGCATATGCCGAAGATGCGCGGGAGGGTGGCCTCGTGCGCCTCGCGGGCCTCCGACAGCGGGATCTCGAACTGGCCCTCGATCACCACGGCGTCGCCGCCGGTGGTGCCGAGACGGAGCACCGGCACACCGGCGTCCTCGGCAAGGTGCGTCAGCTCGCCCTCGTGCTCGGGGTCGACCGCGACGATCACGCGGCCCGTCGACTCGGCGAACAGCGCCACGAACGGGTCCACCTTGTCGCGGCCGGTCACGCCCTCGAGCGCGACCGACGCGCCGACGCCGAAGCGCAGCGACGCCTCGAGCAGCGCCTGGACCAGGCCGCCCTCGGACAGGTCGTGCGCGGCGGCGGCGAGGCCGGTCTTCCGCGCCTCCACGAGCGCGGAGGCCAGCGCCTTCTCGGCCGCCAGGTCCACGCGCGGCGGCAGGCCGCCGAGGTGGGAGTGCACGACGTCGGCCCAGGCCGAGCCGTCGAGCTCGTCCCGGGTCGTGCCGAGCAGGAGGAGCGACAGCCCCTCGGTCCGCCAGCCGGACGAGAGCGAAGTGCTGACGTCGTCGAGCACGCCGAGCACGCCCACCACGGGGGTGGGGTGGATCGACGAGTCGATCTGGCCGGGCTCGCCCGTGCCGTTGTAGAGCGAGACGTTGCCACCGGTCACCGGGACGCCGAGCTCCTGGCAGGCGTCAGCGAGGCCCTCGATCGCCTCGACGAGCTGCCACATGGAGTCGGGATGCTCCGGCGAGCCGAAGTTGAGGCAGTCCGTCACCGCGAGCGGCTCGGCGCCTGACGTGGCGACGTTGCGGTACGCCTCCGCGAGGGCCAGCGCGGCACCCGTACGGGGGTCGAGCTTGCCGTAGCGGCCGTTGGCGTCGGTCGCGAGCGCGACACCGAGCCCGGTGGTCTCGTCGACACGGATGACGCCGCTGTCGTCGGGCTGGGCGAGCGCCGTGTTGCCCTGGACGAACCGGTCGTACTGGTCGGTCACCCACGCCTTGGAGGCGAGGTTGGGCGAGGCCAGGAGCGTCAGCGCGGTCTCCCGCAGCTCCTCGCCGGACGCCGGACGGGCGAGGCCCGCCGCCGCCGTCGAGTCGGCCTGGAGCGCGTCCTGCCACTCCGGACGCGCGTAGGGCCGGTGGTACACGGGCCCCTCGTGCGCCACCGTCTTCGGGTCGACGTCCACGATGCGCTGGCCGTGGTGGTCGATGGTGAGGCGGCCGGAGTCGTTGACCTCGCCGATGACGGCGGTCTCGACCTCCCACTTGCCGGTGATCGCGAGGAACGCGTCGAGCTGGTCCGGCCGCACGACGGCCATCATGCGCTCCTGCGACTCCGACATGAGGATCTCGCCGGCGTTCAGCGTGGGGTCGCGCAGCAGGACGTCGTCGAGGTCGACGTGCATGCCGCCGTCACCGTTGGAGGCGAGCTCCGAGGTGGCGCAGGAGATGCCCGCGGCGCCGAGGTCCTGGATGCCCTCCACGACCTTGGCCTGGAAGAGCTCGAGGCAGCACTCGATGAGCACCTTCTCCATGAAGGGGTCGCCCACCTGCACGCTCGGGCGCTTGGCGGGGACGCCGTCCTCGAACGTCTCCGAGGCCAGGATCGAGGCGCCGCCGATGCCGTCGCCGCCGGTGCGGGCGCCGAACAGCACCACCTTGTTGCCGAGGCCGGTGGCGTTGGCGAGGTGGATGTCCTCGTGCCGCAGCACGCCGAGGCAGAGGGCGTTGACCAGGGGGTTGCCCTGGTAGGAGCCGTCGAAGACGAGCTCGCCGCCGATGTTCGGCAGGCCGAGGGAGTTGCCGTAGCCGCCGACGCCGGAGACGACGCCGTGCACGACGCGCGCCGTGTCGGGGTGGTTGACGTCGCCGAACCGCAGCTGGTCCATGACCGCCACGGGGCGCGCGCCCATCGAGATGATGTCGCGGACGATGCCGCCCACACCGGTCGCGGCGCCCTGGTAGGGCTCCACGAACGACGGGTGGTTGTGCGACTCGACCTTGAAGGTGACTGCCCAGCCGTCGCCGATGTCGACGACGCCGGCGTTCTCACCGATGCCGACGAGGAGGTGCTCCTTCATCTCGTCGGTCACCTTCTCGCCGAACTTGCTCAGGTGCACCTTCGACGACTTGTAGGAGCAGTGTTCGCTCCACATCACCGAGTACATCGCGAGCTCGGCCGCGGTGGGGCGGCGGCCCAGGATGTCCTTGATGCGCTGGTACTCGTCCTCCTTGAGGCCGAGCTCTCCGTACGGCTGCACCTCATCAGGGGTGGCCGCGGCGGTCTCCACCGTGTCCAGTCTCGGGACGGCGGGAGTCGTGCGGGAGGGTGCCTGGGACGCGGGCGCGGTCATGTAGTTCCTCGCGTGCGGGGTAGGTTTCTTGGCGCCGGAGCGCCCCGCCAGTCTACGACGCGCCACGCGCCGGTGCGGTCAGAGCTGGGAGTCGTAGACGCGGACGTAGTCGACGACCATCTGCTGCGGGAGCTGCGTGGTCCCGTCGGGATATCCGGGCCAGTTGCCACCCACCGCGACGTTCAGCAGGAAGAAGAACGGCTGGTCGTAGACCCATGGGTTGCCGCCGACGTCGGCGGTCGTGCGGGTCTGGTAGACGTTGCCGTCCACCGACCAGCTGATCCGGCCGGGCGCCCAGTCGATGGCGAAGGTGTGGAAGTCGTCGGCGAACGACCAGCCCTGCGGGTGCGTGTACGCGGCTCCGATGCCCGCACCACCCGAGTAGCCGGGCCCGTGCAGGGTGCCGTGCACCATGTGGGGCTCGAAGCCGACGTTCTCCATGATGTCGATCTCGCCCGAGTCGGGCCACGGGACGCCGTTGCCGATCTGGCCACCGAGCATCCAGAACGCCGGCCAGATGCCCTGACCGCGCGGGATCTTGATCCGGGCCTCGAGGTGCCCGAACTTCGGCTGCACCTTGCCCTGCGTGGTCAGCCGGGCCGAGGTGTAGCCGCCGTTGCCGTCCCGGCGAGCGGTGATGACGAGGTTCCCGTTGCCGTCCAGCGCGGAGTTCTCGCGGGAGCTGGTGTAGTTCTGCAGCTCGTTGTTGCCCCAGCCGCCCGCACCCGTCTCCAGGTTCCAGTTGGCGGGGTTCGGGGCGCTGCCGGCGGCGCCGTCGAACTCGTCGGACCAGCTCAGCGCGCCGACGGCGGCGGGCGTGGCCGCGGACGCCGAACCGGCGTCGGGCGCCTTGGGCGCGGTGGCGGAGGCCACGAGCGAGGCCGACAGGACCAACGTCATGGCAGCGGCGGCCGTGGCCGTGGTGCGGATGGTGCGGTGTCTCGTGCTACGCATCGGACGCTCCTTCGCGAAGATGTGTTTCCCCACACGTGGGCGGGACGGACATGCGGCCGATCGCACCGGCATGGTGGGGCGACGCTACTTTTCACCCGGTCGGTGGGACAAGATGGTGAAAACACGTAGCCGAGCCGCCGTTGACACTTCAGTCCCGCTGAACGGTCAGCCAGTGATATGCGATGGACGTGCACGGTTGCTCCGAACGACGATGACCGCATGCCCCTGCGCCACTCGCTCCTCGCCGTGCTCGTCATGATCATCTGGGGTACCAACTTCCTGGCGATCGACGTCGGCGTCGACGACGTGCCCCCCGTGCTGTTCGTGGCGATCCGCTTCGTCGTGGTGCTGATCCCGGCGATCTTCCTGGTCCCGCGGCCGGCGGCCGCCCTCAAGGACGTGCTGGTGGTGGGCCTGTTCCTCAGCCTCGGCCAGTTCGCCCTGATGTACACGGCGATCTGGCTCGACATGCCGCCCGGCCTCGCCTCGCTCGTGCTGCAGGCGCAGGTGGTCCTCACGGTGCTGTTCGCGTCGGTGGCGCTCCGCGAGCGCCCGACCGCGCCACAGCTCGTCGGCGTGCTGCTGGGTGCGGTGGGCCTGGTGATCGTCGGTGTCGGGCGTTCGGCGGCGACGCCGGGCCTCGCGTTCCTGCTCACGCTCGCGGCCGCGGCGTCGTGGGCGACCGGCAACGTGATCGTGCGCCGGCTGGGCTCGGCGACGCAGGCTGCGGGAGGCAGGCAGAGCCCGCTGGCCGGTCTGTCCATGACCGTGTGGTCGGCGCTCGTGGTGCCGGTGCCGATGTTCGCCCTCTCGCTGGTGCTGGACGGGCCGGCCGCCGTCGGCCACGCCCTCACGCACCCCACGTGGGCCGCCGTGCTGTCCACGCTCTACACCGCGTGGCTCGCGAGCCTGGTCGGCTACGGCATCTGGAACACGCTGCTGGACCGGTACCGGGCGAGCGCCGTGGTGCCGTTCACGATGCTGGTCCCGGTGGTGGGCATGAGCGTCGCCTGGCTGGCGCTGGGCGAGGTGCCGAACCTCGCCGAGGCGGGCGGCGGCCTGCTCCTCCTGCTGGGTGTGGCGATCACGTCGGGGCTGCTGCGGTGGCCGGACCGACGGCGCGGTCCCGGCTCCCCGGCCCTGGGCGCCCGGCGCCGCATCTCCGGTGCGGCGCCCTCGCACCGCGACCGCGCCACTATTGAGTAGGCTCGTAACAAAGATGTCACCGGGGGGTTCCCGGCGTTTACCCGACAGTGGTTTCATTCGGTCATGAAGCTGCTTCGAACTTTTCCGAAGGTTTCCTTCGAGTTCGGGCTCTCCTCATGGCAGTGGTTGGGGCTTCGCGAGCAGACCCCGCGCTTCGCGACCTGTTTCGGCGACATCTTCCTCGAGTCGCTGGACGGATGGTGGTTCCTGGACACGGTCGAGGGCACGCTCGAACTCCGCTGGGCGTCGGCAGTCACCATGTACGCCGAGCTCGAGTCGGCAGAGGGTCGCGCCACCTACCTCATGGACGACCTGGTCCGCGACGCCCGGAGCCGCGGCATCCACCTCGGCGAGGAGGACGTCTACGCCTTCAACCCGCACCCTGCGCTCGGCGGTGAGCTCGGCGTGAACGGGCTCAGCGCCATGCGTTTCGAGCTGGCGGTCAACTGGGTCGGGCAGATGCACGACCAGCTGCTGCACAGCCCGGGCGAGATCCGCCTCCCCCCGATGCCCGACGACGGCCGCCGCACCGGCGCGTCCCGGTCCACCGCGGCCTGGGACGGCGCGTGGGCGGAGGACGAGACCTTCGACGTGCCGTTCGAGCAGTACCTCGCCACCACCACCTTCGCAGCGGTCGCCGCGCCAGGCCAGAGCGCCGGCACCCGGACCGCCGACATCCGGCCCTACAAGGCCAAGCGGCACGCGGCGCCGGTCACCGAGCCGGAGCAGCCGGCACCGGTCCCTTCCCCGCCCGCGCCGTCCTGGTCGCGGCAGAGCGAGTCCACCGCCTGGTCAGGGCAGACCGAGACGGCGCAGCAGTGGCCGGAGCCGAGCCAGGCGCACGAGCTCGCGACGCCGGTCGACGGGTACACGGCGCAGTACGACCCCTCGTACCCCACCGCGTATGCCGCCGAGCAGTACGGAACGGGACCGGGCGATCAGTGGGCCGGCGGGTCCGGCGCACCCCAGGACTGGCTCCCCCACAACAACGACCAGGGCAGTGGCGGCCAGGATCCCTACGACCAGGCCGGCCCCACGTGGAACAGCCCCGGCTGGGGCAGCTCGACGTGGGCCGGCTCGGCGTGGGACAACCAGGCACCGGCCGTGGCGGCCGGCGGCAGCCCGCAGCAGGCGCCACGGACCGACGACCCGTTCACCGCGTGGGACGACCTGTGGGGGAAGCGCTGAGCCGCTGCCGCCGGGCGGCCGCCGCCTGACGTACCACCGGTGCCGCCGTCGGCCGTTCCGGGCGGAGTCGACGCTCGCGCTCGACCCGCGCGACAAGGCTCAGCTCGCCCGGGGTGGTGCTGCGCGCGCTCTTCAGCAGGCGGGTCTCCAGCGCCACCCGGTTGCTCCGCCCCAGCCCGTCCGTGTAGCCGAGGATGGTCTGCGCGTGCGCGTGGGTGATGTGCCCGCCGCGCAGCGCGGCAAGCGTGCGGGGATGCTCGTGCACCAGCGCACGGGACTCCTCGACGAGCGCGATCGCCGAGCTCTCCGGCATCCGCAGGACCTTGGCCAGCCGCTCGACGAGCTCGGGTGCCAGCCCGGCCGGCTCCTCCGCATCCGCCTCGGGAGCGTCGAACAGCTCGGGCTGGTCGGCCACCCACTCCCGGACGGACTCCATGAGGACCGCCCGTGAGGCAGCGAGCGAGGCAAGGAGCGCGTCGACCGCAGCCACGGCGTCGACCGCCTCCGTAAGATCCGCGAATCCGTTCGCGAACCCTGACTCGCGCGGTGCAGCAGCACCACGCGGAGACTGGCCCGGCACATCGGCGGGACCACGAGTCACCAGCACCTTGTTCGAACGCATGTTCTAAAGATAGGGGCTGACGCCGACACGCGCCACCCAGCGCGCCGTCCGTGTCGATCACCCGCACGATGCCGATTGCCCGCACAATGGGGTGGTGCCGATCCGACGAGCCGCCCAGTCGTCCCTCGCCGTGTGCGTCGCACTGGCCACTCTCCTGGCCCTGAGCGGCTGTGGCCTGACCGACCGGGCAGAAGGCGCGCGGGGAGCGGACGCGGAACCGACACCCACCGCGGCGGCGCAGCCACCCGGAGAGTCGCAGACCCCCGGCGGCGGTCGACCCGAGCAGCGCACCAGCACGGTCACCCTGGGCGACGTGGTCCTCGAGATCGTGACCCTGAAGGCCGCCGACGTACGGGCGGACGAGGACGGACCGGGCACCCGGACGGTCACCCTCACGCTCGCCCCCGGGCGCTCGGCACGTCTCGCGCTCGCGTCCCCCGGCGCGCTCGACGTCGACACGGACGGCAGCATCACCGTGCTGGACGGAAACGATGACCCCGTCGCGGCGATCGGCCCGCCCGCGCCGCCGTCGGACACCGAGGACGAAGCGCCCCGCATCGACGTCACCGACGTCGACGCCACCCACGCCCTGGTGGAGGTCGAACCGGTCCAGCCGGCCGCGGGGTCGGAGTCCCCCACGCCCACGGACCGGACCGAGCTGCTGCCCGTCACGTTCGTGGTCGGCACAGAGGCGATCGAGAGCGCGACCTGGGGCGAGAACGAGGGCGGACGCTCGCTCGCCGTCGACCCGACGGACTGGGCGCGGTACGCCGGCCAGGCGGGGCTGGACCTGATCCGAACCCAGCTGGTGGCCGCCGAGCCGGAAGCGGACACCTCGACGATGGGCGACCAGCTCGTGTGTCACGCGGTGGGCGCACCCGACAAGTCCACGTGGAACCTTGAGCCATGGCGGCCCGACGTCGGGCTGATCCTCACCGCCACCGCCCAGTGCAACCCCGTGTGATCTCGACGGCGACCAGCCCGGGCGACCCGCGCCCGTGACCTGTTCGTGACCATCGGGGCCGCGGTTCGGCGTGCGAAGGTGCCCGGCTTGAGGTTTCCTGGAAACGAGGCGAGGCAGGCTCGCCACACAATCTGATGAGCCCCAGCTCAGCCGGACCCCCGCTCATGTGGTCGCGTGCACCAGGCGCCCGACGACCGTCCGCAGGCGCCCAGCGATCCATGGGAGTCCCCTGGGGTCAGGCATTGCTCCTCGGAGATACCTTGGCAGGGAGGCTCCTGATGACCCGTGTACTAGTCCGTGGATCAGCCGTGGCGGTCGGCTGCGGCGCACTGCTCGGATTCACCGTCGCGTACCAGCTCGTACCGCTCGCCGTGCTCGCCGCCCTCCTGGGGCTGGCGGGCACCTTTTTCGCCGTGCGGGCGACGCCTGAGCCGACGACGGAGCCGGGCGAGCCCGTGACGCTCGGCGGGCCGCTCGCGCGCGGGGCCGAGGACGAGGAGCCCTCGGACGAGCCCGTCCAGGTTCCCGTGCAGCAGCTCCCGGTTCCCGTCGTGGCGGCGGTACCCGACGCCGCGTGACCCTGCCCGGTACATGACGAGGGTCTCGACGGGCTCGACCACCGGTGGTCGAGCCCGTCGAGACCCCTCGTCTGCTGCTGCGGTGCCGTCGTCAGGCGCTCTTCGCGTCCCGCTTGCGCAGCTCCTTCTCGCTGACCGGTGCCGTGCCGCTCGCGCGCAGCTGGCGGTAGTACGCGGCCGCCTCGTCCTGACGGACCTTCTCGGAGCCGTCGGCGATCGGGGCGCGCAGGTGCTCCTGCGTGAAGCCCCAGGCGTCGATGACGTCGAGCACGTGCGGACGAAGCTCCTTGAGCATCCGGTCGATCGTCGAGGTCACCGCCCTCGCGCGGCCCGTCGAGAGGCGACCGTTGGTCAGGTGCCAGTCGAGGTGACGCTCGATGGTCGTGAGCCCGTAGATGTCGCGGAGCAGGGTGAGGACCTTGCGGGTGCCGGCGTCGGACACCTTGCCGATGGCCTTCGTGAACGCGTCCCAGCGCACCAGCTCCGCCCACGCGGCGGCGGACCCGATGAGGTTCACCTGGTTGTCGTCGAAGATCTCCTGCGCGCGGATCGAGTCGGCCTTGAGCGCGGGGCGCATGCCCATCGCGGTCGAGGCGACCATGCCCTCGAAGCGTCCGGCGATCAGCTCGCGCTGCACCTCCGCGTCCAGCAGACGGCCCGCGGAGCGCGCACGGCCGCCGTCGGCCACGGTCTGGCCGAGCCGCTTCAGCGGCAGCTTGTGCAGCACCGCGTCCTTGGCCTGCCCGGCCACGATGCCCGCCATGCCGCCCGGCGACTTCGCCGCCTCGGCCATCCGCTTGCCGTAGTCGCCCACGAGGCGCTTGGCGGCGAGCTGCAGCAGCACGTGGTTGTCGCCCTCGAACGTGGTGTAGATGTCGAGGTCGGCACGCAGGCTGGTGAAGCGGTTCTCCGAGAGGAAGCCGGCGCCACCGCAGGCCTCGCGGCACTCCTGCAGCGTGTCCAGCGAGTACCAGGTGGAGGTCGCCTTGAGCGCGGCGGCCGTCGTCTCGAGGTCCTCGCGCATCGCCGGGGTGTCCTCGCGGCCGGAGAACACGGCGTCGAACATGTCGAGCAGCTCGTCGTGCGCGAAGTGCATCGCGTACGCCTCGGCGATACGCGGGAAGAGGCGGCGACGGTGCGTGGCGTAGTCGAGCAGGGTCAGCTCGTCGGCACCCGCGGACGGCGAGAACTGGCGCCGCTGGTCGGCGTACTTCGTGGCGATCGCCAGACCGATCTTCGCCGCGGAGATCGCCGCGCCGTCGAGCGAGACGCGGCCCTGCACGAGGGCGCCCAGCATGGTGAAGAACCGGCGGCCGGGGCTGTCGATGGTGGACGTGTAGGTACCGTCGGGGGCCACCTGGCCGTAGCGGGCGAGCAGGTCCTGCCGCGGCACGCGTACGTTCGTGAAGTGCAGCTTGCCGTTGTCGATGCCGTTGAGGCCGCCCTTCTGGCCGTCGTCCTCGCCGCCGACGCCGGGCAGGAACTCCATGGTCTGCGGGTCGCGGATCGGCACGTAGAAGCAGTGCACACCGTGGTCGACGCCGTTGGTGATCAGCTGGGCGAACACCGTCGCGGCGACGCCGTGCTTGGCCGCGTTGCCGAGGTACTGCTTCCACGCCCCGCGGAACGGGGTGTTGAGCACGAACTCCTCGGTCTCGGGGTCGTACGTGGCGGTCGTGCCGATCGAGGCGACGTCGGAGCCGTGGCCGGTCTCCGTCATCGCGAACGCGCCGGGCACGCTCAGGTCCATCGCGCCGGGAAGCAGCCGGTCCTGCTGCTCCTCGGTACCGAGGTGCAGGATGGCGGAGCCGAACAGACCCCACTGCACGCCCGCCTTGATCTGCAGCGACGGGTCGGCGGCGACCAGCTCCTCGAACCCCACGAGGTTGGCGCCCGCCTGCGCGCGGCCGCCGAGGCGCTCCGGGAACGCCCGCAGGACGTGGCCGTAGGGCACCATCTGCTTCATCTGGGCGAGGGCGATCTCCCGGTGCTCCTCCTTGGTGATCCCCTCCCGCTTCCAGAGCTCGGGGTGCGTGGCGACCATGTGACGAGCCTCGGCACGCTCCTCGGCCCAGCGGCCGAGCAGCATCTGCTCCAGGGCGGGCACGTCCACGCGGACGCCCGACGCCGGCCGGGGCGCCGCGGGTGCGGGCCCAGCGGCCTCGGTGGCCGTGGGGGTCGTCACGGACTCGGAGGTGGTCGTCATCGGGTTCTCCTCGGTCTTTCGGCCGGCAGGCCAGGTACTGGGTTCGGGAGGGTGGGTCGAAGAGCTTTCGGGGGCGGGCGGGTCAGGCGGTGACTGGTGCGGGACCAGGGCGGTTGTGGTGCAGCACGCCCACCGGACCGGTCCAGAGCCAGAGCGTCACGCGCTCGGTGAGCTCTTCCCGGGTCAGCGGGCTGGACTCGACGTTGCGGTGGCCGAGCCACCACTCGCCGGAGCCCCGCACGAAGCCGACGGCGCCGGCGGCCCAGGCGGCAGCATCGGCCTGGGGGACGTCGGTGGCACGTGCGAACGGCTCGGCGACGAGCTCGATGACCGAGTCGAGGTAGGCACCCAGCGGGTGCAGGTCGACCGGCGTAGTCGGGACGGCGGCGTCCGCCGCCTCCTCGGCGGCAGTGGCGCGACGGCCACGGCGTCCGCTCTCGACCGGCGCCGGCTCGTTGCCGCCGATGGCGGTGCGGGTGACGAACCAGTAGACGTTGGGCGAGCTCTCGATCATCTCGAGGTAGACCCGTACCATCTCGCGCAGCGCCATCTCGGGGTTGTCCGCGCGCTGCGCGGCGGCGCGCAGCGCGTCGTGCATCTGCATCACCACGGTCTCGGCGACGGCGAGCCGCAGGCCCGCCTTGTCGTCGAAGTACCGGTAGACGATTGACTTCGACGTACCCGCCGCGGCGGCGATCTCGTCCATCGAGACCGCAGGTCCGAGGCGGTGCACAGCCTTGCGCGCGGCCCGGACGAGCTCCGCCCGGCGTGCCGTGCGGTGGTCGTCCCAGCGGGTCGAACGACCGTCGACTCCGATGCTCATCGGTCCGCCTCCCCACCGTGACTCGCTAGAGGTCTTGTGATTCGTCTCACGAGACTGAGAGTATCAGGTACTGTGAGTCCTGGGCACCACCCCGGGTGCGAACCGGGTAGCGGCCTGTCCTGGCCTCGACGAGGCTCGATCTACGAAGCCACTTGCCCGACGACGAAGTGAGAAGGAACAGCGACGTGTCCACTACCCCCTCCCCCGTCCCGTCCACGCGCGAAGCCGTGATCATCGGCGGCAACCGCATCCCGTTCTCCCGCGCCGGCAAGAAGTACGTCCGGACCAGCAACCAGGACATGTTCACCGCGGCGCTGGAGGGCCTGGTCGCCCGGTTCGGCCTGCAGGGCGAGCGCCTGGGCGAGGTCGCCGGTGGAGCCGTCCTCAAGCACAGCAAGAACTTCAACCTGATCCGTGAGTCGGTGCTGGGCTCCTCGCTGGCGCCCACGACGCCCGCCTACGACGTGCAGCAGGCGTGCGCCACCGGTCTCGAGGCCGCGATCGCCGTGACCAACAAGATCAAGCTGGGCCAGATCGAGTCCGCGATCGCCGGCGGCACGGACACCGTGTCGGACGCGCCGATCGTCGTCAGCGACCGCCTGCGGGCCGCGCTCCTGGACGCGAACCACGCCAGGACGACCAGCGCGAAGATCAAGGCGCTGCTCAAGGTCCGCCCCAAGGATCTGGCCCCGGCCACCCCCGGCACCGGCGAGCCGCGCACGCACCTCTCCATGGGCGAGCACCAGGCGATCACCACCGCCAAGTGGGGCGTCTCGCGCGAGGCGCAGGACGAGATCGCGTTCAACTCGCACCAGAACCTGGCCCGCGCCTGGGAGTCCGGCTTCTTCGACGACCTGGTCACCCCGTACAAGGGCCTGACCCGCGACGACAACCTGCGTCCCGACACGTCGCTCGAGAAGCTGGCGAAGCTCAAGCCGGTGTTCGGCACCAAGCTCGCCGAGCCGGCGAGCATGACGGCAGGCAACTCCACGCCGCTGACCGACGGCGCCTCCGCCGTCCTGTTCTCCTCGCGCGAGTGGGCAGAGGAGCGCGACCTCCCGATCCTCGCGAAGTTCGTGGACGCCGAGACGGCCGCCGTCGACTTCGTGCACGGCCACGAGGGGCTCCTCATGGCGCCCGCCGCCGCCGTGCCGCGTCTGCTGGCCCGCAACGGCCTGACCCTCGAGGACATCGACTTCTTCGAGATCCACGAGGCGTTCGCCTCCACCGTGCTGACCACGCTCGCCGCGTGGGAGGACGAGGAGTACTGCCGTACCGAGCTCGGTCTCGACGGCGCGCTCGGCAAGATCGACCGCAGCAAGCTCAACGTGAACGGCTCCTCGCTCGCGGCAGGTCACCCGTTCGCGGCGACCGGCGGACGCATCATCGCCACCGCCGCGAAGCTGGTGGCCGCCAAGGCCGCCGAGACCGGCCGTCCGGCACGTGCGCTCATCTCGGTCTGCGCGGCGGGTGGCCTCGGCGCCGTCGCCGTCGTCGAGTCCGTCTGAGCCTCTCCCTAGAACCGGAAGGAATTTCGTGGCTGTCCAGTCCGCCCCGTCAGACAAGTACACGGTGGCCGTGAACCGCGGCTTCACCAAGACCATCGCCAAGAAGCTGGGCCTCCCGCGCCCGGCGATCCTGCGCCGCTACGCGGCCGACGCCCCCCTCACGGTGGGTCCGGTGCTCGTCGTGTCGGACGGCGCCTCGGCCGGCGACGCCGACGCGATCGCCAAGGCCCTCGGGTCGTGGGACGTCGACGTGCGTCGCTCGACCGAGGGCGCCGACGACGTCCGCTGGGGCGGCGTCGTGCTGGTCGGCACGGCCGCCGAGTCCCCCGAGGCCGTCTCGGAGGCGGTGCTCACCCTCGGCGGCACGCTCCGCAGGCTCGCGGGCAACGGCCGGGTAGTGGTCGTCTCGCGCGCGCCGGAGGCCGGCGACTCGCCGGCCGTGGCCGCCACCCGGGCCGGCTTCGAGGGCTTCACGCGTTCGGTCGGCAAGGAGCTGCGGGCCGGCGCCACGGCGAACGGCGTGCAGCTCACCGGTGGCGCCGCCGTCGACTCGACCTCCGTGCTCGGCACGCTCCGCTTCTTCCTGTCCGCCAAGTCGGCGTACGTCGACGGCCAGGTGCTGCCCGTCGGTCCGGCGGACGACCTCGACGACGTCGACTGGCAGCAGCCCCTGGCGGGCAAGGTTGCCGTCGTCACCGGTGCCGCGCGCGGTATCGGCGCGGCGATCGCACGCACCCTGGCCCGGGACGGCGCCAAGGTAGTGGTCGTCGACGTGCCGGCCGCCGGTGAGTCGCTGGCCGCCGTCGCGAACGAGATCAAGGGCACCGCGGTGCAGCTCGACGTGACCGCCGCCGACGCGGGCACCAAGATCCTGGAGGCGACGCGGCACCTCGGCGGCCTCGACATCCTGGTGCACAACGCGGGCATCCTGCGCGACAAGCTGCTCGCGAACATGAAGCCCGCCCAGTGGGACGCCGTCATCGCGGTGAACCTCGCCTCGCAGCTGCGGATCAACGAGCAGCTGCTGGCCGCCGGGGTGGAGGGGCTGCGCATCGTGTCGCTCGCCTCGACGTCGGGCATCGCGGGCAACAAGGGCCAGACCAACTACGCGTACTCGAAGTCCGGCGTGATCGGCCACACGGCCGCCACCGCGCCGCTCGTGGCGGAGCTGGGCGGCACGGCCAACGCGGTGGCGCCGGGCTTCATCGAGACGGAGATGACCCGGTCGATCCCCTTCGCGACGCGCGAGGTGGGCCGGCGCATCATCCCGTCGCTCCAGCAGGGCGGTCTGCCGATCGACGTCGCGGAGGCCATCGCCTTCCTGTCGTCGCCGGTCGCCCGCGGCGTGAACGGACAGGTGCTGCGCGTCTGCGGCCAGTCCATGCTGGGCAAATGACAGAGCTGACAGTGCCGGGAGCACCGGCGTCGTACGACGTGACAGAGCTCGCCCAGCTGCCGAGGCTGGGCGGCCTGTTCGCCAAGGGCCTCGCCGGCTCCGCGAGCAAGCGCCCGAAGGGCGCTGTGCAGCTGCCCAGGCTGGCGTACCAGGTGGCGGACGTCGGCACCGCGGGCGAGGCGGGGCACCTCGCGGCGTACCAGCGGCTGCTCGGTGAGCCGTCGTCCGAGGTGCTGCCTGCCGGGTTCCTGCACGTGCTCGCGTTCCCGCTGGCGACCGCCGTCATGGTGCGCGGCGACTTCCCGCTGCCGCTGCTCGGCATGGTGCACCTGCGCAACACCGCACGGGTGCTCCGGCCGGTACGGCTCGGCGACGCGCTGACGGTGCGGGCCTGGGCGCAGGACGCCCGGCCCCACCGCCGCGGCGTCCAGGTGGACCTGGTCGCCGAGGTGCTGGTCGGCGGCGAGCTCGCCTACCAGAGCGTGTCGACGTACCTCGCCAAGGGCGTCACGGCCCCCGGCAGCAGCGAGGACGCGGCCGAGGCACCCCGCGAGGAGTGGACGGCGCCCCTGCCGACCGCACGCTGGAAGCTCGGCGCGGGCACGGGCCGGGCCTACGGAGCGATCTCCGGCGACCAGAACCCGATCCACACGTCGGGCCTGGGCGCCAAGGCGTTCGGGTTCCCCCGGGCGATCGCGCACGGGATGTACACCGCGGCACGGGCGCTGGCCGAGGTGGGGCCCGCACGGCGGGGCGAGACGTACGAGTGGACGGTCGAGTTCTTCAAGCCGGTCCTGCTCCCGAGCACGGTGGACGTCTCGATCCGCTACGCGAACGAGGTCTCGACAGGCTCGACCGACGGGGCGGGCCCGACCGGCGGGCGGGGCTTCGTCTACGAGGGCTGGCGCTCGGGCAGGAACACCCGCCACTTCCGAGGCACCGTCACCCCCCTCTGACCACCCCAAGGATCCGCGAAGTAGAGCGCTTGTCCGGACGCCCGCTCTATCTCGGCGCAGCACGGCGCGCGAGGTAGAGCGGGCGTCCGGACAAGCGCTCTACTTCGCGGAGGAGGTGGGGAGGACGGGGAGGAGGACCTGTTCCCAGAGGATCGCACGTTTGGGGCGGAAGAAGCCCGAGTGGCCGATCCGGCTCAGGCCGTGGTCGGCGGCACGCAGCTCGACGAACTCGATCGGCGCGTTCGGGAACTCCTTGCTCCAGTACCGGATCGACTCCGGGGAGATGAGCTCGTCGTCGGCGGTCCAGAGGGCGGTGACCGGCGTCTGCACCTTCGCGAACCGGTCCCGCAGCTCGGGGTGCTCGCTGAACAGGTAGTCCCGGTGCAGGCACCAGCGCCCCCACTGGCGCATGACCCCGGCCGGCAGGTCGTCCAGGATCCGGAGACGACGGCCCGGGTAGTAGCCGACGGCGGCGATCGCCACGGGCGCTATGGCTCGCCACAGGAGCGGCGACCAGCGCTTGATCATCGGCACGGCCTTGCCCCGCCAGCCCGTCCCCGAGGCGACCATGACGCAGCTGTCCACGCCGACGTCGGACAGGAAGCCCAGGCTCTGGCCGCCGAACGAGTGCCCCACCCAGGTGAGCGGGACGCCGGCGGCGGCAGCCCGGGCGTGGGCGTGCCCGGCAGCGAGCTCCGCGTCGTGGTACCAGTCCAGGGCGGTCGCCGACGAGTCCCGCATCGGGCCGTAGAGCTCGGGCTCCGAACCGCGGTACGAGAAGGTGAGCACCGCGAAGCCGCGTTCCGCGAGCCAGGCCGCGAGGTGCCGGTAGAACCGCATCGGCATGGCCATCGCGGGCGCGATCGCCACGACGCCCACCGGGTCGCCGTCCGGCAGGAACCAGCGGGCGGCGACCGACTCGCCGTCGTCAGCGGAAAGCCTCACGTCCTCGGTGCTCACGTGCCGGAGGGTATCCCGTATCCTCGCCAGGGCGCTGCGAACTTCATCCGGCGGGAGGACCCCATGCTCGGCGACGTGCTCGGCCTGACGAAGTCCCAGTCCCTCGCGTACCGCGACCTCGTGGCTTCCCCGTCCCTCGACGCGGCGGAGCTCGGTCGCCGCCTCGACTGCGACCCCGGCGACGCGCTGGACGTGCTCCGCGCGCTGGAGAGCCACGGCCTGGCGACCCGGCAGAGCGCCGACGACTCCCGCTTCCAGGCCGCGCCGCCCGAGATCGCGCTGGGCGCGCTGCTCGCCCGGCGCAAGGACGAGATCCGTGCCGCGCAGGTCGAGCTGATCGAGCTCGAGGAGGAGTTCCGGCGCTCGTCCGCGCTTCGGCCGGCGACCGACGTCGTCGACGTGGTCCGAGGGGCGGACGCCGTGAAGCAGCGCATCATCCAGCTGCAGCTCGGCGCGCGCGAGACCGTCGAGTCGTTCACCAAGCCGCCGGTGTTCGTGATGCCCGCCGACGAGAACACCGCCGAGGACCAGGCGGTCGCGCGCGGCGTGCGGTACCGGGTGGTCGTCGACCGCGTCTTCCTCGACACCGGCGTGCTGCGGGTGGACGACATCGCCGAGGCCATCGAGAACGGCGAGGACGTGCGGTTCTCGGAGCGGGTGCCGATCAAGCTGTTCCTCATCGACCGCCGGCTCGCCTTCGTGCCGATCCAGACCGTCGTCGAGGCGGGTACCGAGGGTTCCGACCTGGCCCCCGACCTGGTGGGCGCGCTGATCATCCATCCGTCCGGGCTGCTGGACGCCCTGATCGCCCTGTTCGAGAGCGTGTGGCGCGACGCGACGCCCTTCGCACCGCCGGGTGAACGCGCCGAGACCTCGGAGCTCGACGAGGAGGACAGCCGGATCCTCGCGCTCATGCTGGCCGGTCTTACCGACCAGTCGGTGGCCAACCAGCTCGGGCTCTCCCTGCGCACCGTGCAGCGTCGGGTCAAGGTGCTGATGGGCGTGGCCGGCGTCTCGACCCGCATCCAGCTCGGCTGGCACGCCGCACGTAAGGGCTGGATCTGACGGCCCGCTCCGTGACAGCGTGAGTCCATGACCACACTGGCGTGCATCATCCGACCGTCGACCCTGCCGTCCCGCATCATCCCGCTCGCCCGCGCCGTCGAGTCGGCGGGCATCGAGGAGATCTGGCTGTGGGAGGACTGCTTCCAGACCGGTGGTATCTCCGCTGCCAGCGCGATCCTGTCCGCCACCGACCACGTCCGCGTCGGGATCGGCGTCATGCCGACGCCCCTGCGGAACGTGGCGCTCACCGCGATGGAGGTCGCGACCGTCGAGGCGATGTTCCCGGGCCGGCTCGTCCCGGGTATCGGGCACGGCGTGCAGTCGTGGATGGCGCAGGTCGGCGCCAGGGCCGCGTCGCCCCTGACCCTCATGCGGGAGTACTCGACGGCGCTGCGCGCGCTGCTCGCCGGTGAGCGGGTCACGACGTCGGGCCGGTACGTGTCCCTCGACGACGTCGCGCTCGACTGGCCGCCCGCGCGGCCCGTGCCCGTCCCGGTCGCGGCCACCGGACCGAAGTCGCTGCGCCTGGCCGGCGAGATCGGCGACGGCGTGGTCCTCGAGGGCTCCGTCGGTCTGGCCGGGCTGCCCGCCGTGCTCGAGCGGATCGCCGAGGGCCGGGCGGCCGCGGGCCACGACGCCGCCGCGCCGTTCCCGGTCATCCAGAACGTGTCCGCCGCGACCGGCCCCGACGCGGCCACCCGCCTGCGCGCCGAGCTCACCGCCTGGGGCATGGACGTGGCCGACGACGACGCCCTCGGCTCCTACGCCCTGTGGGGCGACGCCCAGGCGCTGGCCGACGGCGTGCGGCGGTACGGCGAGGCGGGCGCGAGCACCGTGGCCCTCCAGCCGACGGAGGACGAGCCGGACATGGAGCGGTTCGTCGAGGTGGTGGGCGCGGCCCAGAAGCTGCTGAGCAACGGATAGCACACCGCCGCCGTCGGGGCCCGCACATTCGGCGTCAGCCAAAAGTCGTTGAGTCGCCGGGCGCCTTGCCTCAACGTGGTCGCGCCGGGGGACCGCCCTTCCGGCGACAAAGGAGGCGCACCATGAAGAAGTCCGCACGAATCGCTGCCGCGGGCGCCGCAGCCGTCCTCACCGCGGCCATCGGCATCCTGGGTGCTGCGTCGGCCACGGCCGACAACCGGGACATGGCCGATAACCGGGACTTCGGGGCCGATGGCACGCGCGTGACGTCGGTGCCGGACAACCGGGAGTTCGGGGACAACCGCGACTTCTGAGTCGCACACGACGCGACGCCGGGGTCGTACCGTCCAGGACGGTGCGACCCCGGCGTCGTGGTGTGCCGGCCGGTCAGACGATCAGACGTCGCGCGGCGGCGGCGCGAACGAACCCGCCGTACCGGGGGCTCCGTCGGGAGCGGCACCCGGGGTGGCAACGGGCTGGGCGACAGGTGCGGCTGCGGCGCCGGCACCCGACAGGTTGTCGAGGACGCCTTCGACACGCGAACGCATCGGGCTGATCAGCGCACCGCCGACACCGACGATCAGAATTCCCGCCACGGTAGCCAGGAATGCCACGAGCACCGGCATTGTCACAGTGGTACCGATGCCGATCTGGTTCACCGCGGCGATAACACCGAGCGCGATGATGAAGAACGAGACCACCTTCGCAACGAGCGGGCCGTAGGAAACGCCGCCCATCGAGTTGAGAATGAGGTCCTTCACCGCATTGGCGATCGCACCGGCGATCACCACTATCACGATTGCGACGACGAGGCTCGGGAGCCAGGCGACTATGTCGTTCACGATCGCGCTCACCGGGTTGGTGGGCCCGAACGCGCTCAGCGCGAGCTGCAGCGTGATCAGCAGGATGAAGTAGTAGATGATCTTCGTGAGCAGCGAGATCGGCTCGATGCCCGAGCCGGCGAGCAGCCTGTTGGCCCCTGCCTTCTCCAGCACCCTGTTGAAGCCGATCCGCGTCAGGATCATCCCGACGAACCGGGCGACCGCCTTGGCGATGAAGTACCCGATGAGGAAAACGATCAGGAACACGAGCAGCTTCGGGATGAAGCTTGCGATCGCACCGAGAGCGCTCGTGAGCGGCTCCAACCAGTCGACCGCGCCCGGCACAACGAGACCTGTATTCAGGAATGGCATAGTTCTCTCCCCCTTCGAGATCTTTCTCGTCACCTCTGGCACACCTCTGTGGTGCGCCTAAAAAGGTGACAGCACTCCACGAACATATGCCGCAGAAGCACATTCTGCGCGACGGGATTTGCCGTCTCGGCGCGCCTTTAAGACATTCGGGATCTTTCTCCGACCCCGGCCGAGCGCCCGGCCGACGGTGGCGGAACACATAGCCTGGCCGGATGGATGCCCTGCATGAGCGGACCGCCGTCGAGCTCCGCGACCTCCTCGCCTCCGGAGAGCTCACGCCGGCCGAGGTCACCGACCACTTCCTCGAGCGGGTGGAGCGGTTGAACCCCGGCGTCGGGGCCTTCGCCACGGTCACGCCGGAGCTCGCCAGGGAGCGGGCGGCAGCGCTCCAGCGGGACGACGACGGGCCGGGCCGGGCCGCGACCCCGGCGCCGGGCAGCCTGTGGGGGCTGCCCACGGGCGACAAGGACCTGTGGAACCGCGCAGGTGTGCCCACCGGATTCGGGTCGCGCGCGTTCGCGGACCTGCCGCCGGCCCAGGAGAGCGACGAGATAGTCCGGATCCTCGACGACGCCGGCATCGTCAGCCTCGGCAAGACCGCGGCGCCCGAGCTCGGTTTCCCCGCCTACACCGAGCCGGTCCACACCCCGCCCGCGCGCACGCCGTGGGACCTGACCCGCGGCGCCGGCGGTTCGAGCGGCGGGGCGGCCGCGGCGGTGGCGGCCGGCATGCTGCCGTTCGCCCCCGGGTCCGACGGCGGCGGATCGATCCGGATCCCGGCGGCGGCCTGCGGCGTCGTCGGGCTCAAGCCGACGCGGGGGCTGCTGCCCGCGGGCAGTGGCGTCGACTCGCTGGGCGGGCTGGTCGTGAACGGACCGATCGCGCGCACCGTCGCGGACACCGCTCTCCTGCTCGAGGCGATGCTCCCGAGGCGCGCCGGGGGCGACGTCGCGCACCCGTACTCGCTGCGGGCACCGTCGTACGAGGCGGGGGCCTACCTGGCGACGGCCCAGCGCGCTGCGCTGCCCGCGCCGGGAACGGGCGGACGCGGGCCGGGAGGCAGCCGCGCACGCATCGGCGTGACCACCTCGTCGGCCTGGGACGGTTTCTACGACATCGGGGTGTCACCCGAGGCGCGCGTCGCGCTGGAGGCCGGCGTGCGGGCGCTGTCCGGGCTCGGGCACGACGTCGAGGAGACCGCGCTGGCCGCGGCCCCCGAGTACGCGCCGGCGTTCCGGACGCTGTGGATGGGCGGCGCCTCAGCGGTGCCGATCGACGACCCGGAGACGCTCGGCAGGCTGGAGCCGCTGACGCAGTGGCTGATCCGGTCGGGTCGCGAGGTGCCCGCGCGGCAGCTCGCCGAGGCGGTGCGCACGCTCACCGCCTTCGAGCGGTCCCTGGTGGCGCAGGTCAGCGCGTACGACGCCGTGCTCACGCCCGCGCTCGCCCTCACGCCCCGGCCCATCGGCTGGTACGACGCCGAGGACCCCGAGCGGAACTTCGAGCAGCAGTGCCAGTACACGCCGTTCACGTCGATGCTCAACGTCGCGGGGCTGCCTGCGATCACCGTGCCGACGCACTGGACCGAGGCCACCGCGGACGCACCCGCGGGGCTGCCGATGGGCGTGCAGATCATCGGCAGGCCGGGCGGGGAGCTCACGCTGCTGGCGCTGGCGGCCCAGCTGGAGGCGGAGCTCCCCCGCCCGCGGATGTTCCCTCTCTGACGTGTCAGACGCGCAGGTCACTCGCGTGACCTGCGCGTCTGACACCGGTTAGTCCTCGTCCGGGAGGCAGCCGAAGTCCTCGTCGAAGCCCAGGGCCGCGGTCGCCAGCAGGCCCGCGAGCCCTGAGCCCTCCGGGACGGGGCGCGGGTCGTCGGTCACTACCCAGAGCCCGTCGACGACGTCGTACCCGGCCTGCGGGCCGTCGGCCACCAGGCGGCCCACCGCGGCGATCAGGCGCTCGACCTCCTCGCCCGCGGTGCCGACGCCGACCGAGGCACGCACCGCGCCGGCGTCGAACCCGAGGCGGCCGAGCAGCGGGTGGGCGCAGAACCGGCCGTCGCGCACGCCGATCCCGTGCTCTGCGGACAGGTACGCGGCCACGAGGCCCGGGTCGTAGCCCGTCACGGTGAACGTCACGACGCCCACCGGGTCGACGGCGTCGGCCCACACGCGCACGACCTCGACGCGGTCGATCGCCTCGAGCCCCGACACGAGACGACGGCGGAGCGCGTTCTCGTGCGCCGCGACGTCGGCGGGGGCGAGCGCGGCGAGCTCCTCGCACGCCGCGGCGAGGGCCACGGCACCGATGACGTTGGGCGATCCAGCCTCGTGCCGGGCGGGGCCCTCGTGCCACTCGGTGCCCGCTACGCGCACGCGCCGCACGGCGCCGCCACCTGCGAGGTAGGGCGTGCCGGCGTCGAGCCAGTCACGGCGGCCCACCAGGGCGCCCGCGCCGAACGGGGCGTAGGTCTTGTGCCCGGAGAAGGCGAGGTAGTCGACGCCGGTGGTCTCCAGGGAGATGCGGCGGTGGGGTACGAGCTGGGCGCCGTCGAGCACCACGCGGGCGCCGTACTCGTGGGCGATCGCGACGATCTTGTCGACCGGGAGCGACTCCCCCGTCACGTTCGAGGCGCCGGTGAGGGCCAGGAGGGCGAACGGGCGTTCCGCGGCGGCGGCGTCGATAAGCTCCTCGCGGATCTGGTCGAGCGTCTCGGCGACCGTCGCGCCACCGGTCAGCACGGTCGCGTCGGTGCCGCGCTGCCAGGGCAGCAGGTTCGCGTGGTGCTCGACGTCGAGGACGAGCACGCGGCCGGGCTCGCCGTCGGGCTGCGCCGGGACGCAGCCCGCGAGCAGGTTCAGGGAGTCGGTGGTGTTTCGCGTGATGATCGTCAGGTCGTCGTCGCGGGCGCCCACGAACGCTCCGATGGTGCGACGGGCGGTCTCGTAGAGCGCGGTGCTCACCTGGGAGAGGTACCCGGCGCCGCGGTGCACGCTGGCGTACAGGGGCAGCACCTGGGTGACGCGGTCGGCCACGGCCTGCAGGGCAGGCGCCGACGCGGCGACGTCGAGGTTCGCGTACGGGACCCGGCTGCCGTCCACCAGCGGGACGAGGGTCGCGCCGCCGACGACGGGCCGCAGCGGGGCGACGTCGGCGACCGCGTCGTTGTGGGCGAGGGTGGTTGCAGACATGACGTCCTCCAGCACAGTCCTGGGGGAGGTTCCCCCGCGCTTGCCACGCGCGGCTGCGCGCGGCCAGGTCGTCACCCGGGGCACCCCACCGCGGTAGGAGGGTTGCCGACCAGCGAGCCGGGGCTTGACGCTGGCACTCATGACCTGACGTCATCCTGTGCTGCGGCAAAATTCCTGTCAACGCTCGTCTCAGATATTGGTCTCACGATCCGGTCGCTCCGGCTGTGAGACGAGCGCGGCGATCCGGTCGGCGTCGGCCCGGTACATCGCGGCGTGCTCACGCAGCTCGGCCGGCCCGTCGCCGTCCGCCCGGGCCGCCGACCAGGCGGCCAGGTCGCGGAGCTTGTCGGCCATCGCGTCCAGCACCTCCGCGCGCCGGAACTCCGCTCCGTACGCCTCGGTCAGCCTGTCGAGCCGCGCCGTCGGATCCAGGTGCGCGACGTCGTAGGTGGCACCCGCGAAGGCGTCCGAGGAGAACGGCGCGATCCGGTAGGCGAGGTACGCCAGGTCGCGGACCCGCGGACCGGGCGAGGCGGTGTCGAGGTCGAACAGGCCCGCGAGGCGGCCGTCGCGGAAGACCATGTTGTACGGCGCGGCGTCGTTGTGGCAGATCACCTCGGCCGGTTCGGTGGCCGGGAGGCGCCATACGGCGTCCGACCGGGGGAACCCGGCGGTCGCGTCGTGGAAGCGCCGCAGGAGGCGGCCCGCCTCGGCCAGGACGTCCTCGGACCAGAGCCACGCCGGAGCGGGCCAGCCGGGGACGTCGCCGGGCAGGTACGAGACGATCTCCCGGCCCTGGTCGTCGAGGCCGAGCGGTGCGGGGAGCTCGGTCACCCCGGCGGCGCGGACGTGGGCGAGCAGCCGTTGGACGGTGGGCGTCCAGGGGCCCGCCGCGCGGTGGACGGTGTCGCCGATCCGTACGACGCCGGTGGTGTTGCCGCCGGTCAGCTCCTGCTCGTCCACAACGTGGTCCACAGCGTCATCCACAGCTTCCACAGGTTTGTCCACAGTGTCATCCACACTCCGACCGTAGTCCCGACCAGTGAGCGAGACGGCATCCCACCTGCCGGACGTCGTGTCGTAGGATCACAGCGACCATCCCGAGCGGCCGAGTGACGTGGCACGACGACGCCGCAGCAACCCAGCGTTCCCGCCCCTGGCGAGGACGGACGAGGGTGCTACCGCCACGACCGATGGAGGAGCACATGAGCGTCCCCGCGCACATCGAAGCCCGCCCCGCCGACGGCTACGCCGGCGACATCACGCCCCAGCAGGCCTGGGACCTGCTCGCCGCCGACCCGGCCGCCACCCTCGTGGACGTCCGCACCGAGGGTGAGTGGCGCGCGATAGGCATCCCCGACACGGCGTCTCTCGAGAAGCAGCCGGTGTTCAGCGAGTGGGTGCGGGCCGGTGGCCGCCCCAACCAGCAGTTCCTGGAGGAGCTCAAGGCCGCGGGTGTCACGGATGGCCCGGTCGTCTTCCTGTGCCGCTCCGGCCAGCGTTCGATCGGCGCGGCGCGGCTCGCCACGGCGGCTGGCATCGCGCCGTCGTACAACGTGCTGGAGGGTTTCGAGGGCGCGCCCGGAGCCGACGGCGTCCGCGACCAGCAGGGCTGGAAGGTCGCCGGGCTGCCCTGGACGGAGGGCGCTCAGTGACGGTCACCGGGGCGTTCCCGCCCGACGCGACCCCCGGCGGGTCCGGCCGCAAGCCGCTGCCCCGGAACGTCCGCCCCGCGACGCTCGCCGTGCGCGGCGGGCACCAGCGGACCGAGTTCCAGGAGACGGGCGAGGCGCTGTTCCTCACCCAGGGCTACGTCTACGACTCGGCGGCCGAGGCCGAGGCCGCGTTCGCCGGTGACATCGACCGGTTCGTCTACTCGCGCTACGGCAACCCGACGGTCCACACGTTCGAGGAGCGCCTGCGCCTGCTGGAGGGCGCCGAGGCCTGCTACGCGACGGCGACCGGGATGTCCGCGGTGTTCACGTCGCTCGCCGCGCTCGTGCAGTCCGGATCGCGGATCGTCGCGGCCCGGGCCCTGTTCGGGTCCAGCGTCGTGATCTTCGAGGAGATCTTCAAGAAGTGGGGCGTGCGCACCGACTACGTGGACGGGCACGTGCTCGCCCAGTGGGAGGAGGCGCTCTCGACGCCGGCCGACGTCGTGTTCTTCGAGACGCCCTCCAACCCGATGCAGGACATCGTGGACGTGCGCGCCGTCGCCGACCTCGCGCACGCCGCCGGGGCGACCGTCGTGCTCGACAACGTGTTCGCCACTCCGCTGCTGCAGCGGCCGCTGGAGCTGGGCGCGGACGTCGTCGTCTACTCCGCGACCAAGCACATCGACGGGCAGGGGCGCGTGCTGGGCGGGGCCATCCTCGGCACGACCGAGTACGTGACCGGGCCCGTGCAGACGTTCATCCGCAACACCGGGCCGTCGCTCTCGCCCTTCAACGCGTGGACGCTGATCAAGGGGCTGGAGACGCTGCCGGTGCGGCTCGCGGCGCAGGGCGCGGGCGCGCTCGCCGTCGCGCACGCCCTGGAGGAGCTGCCCGGGGTGGGCGCCGTGCGCTACCCGTTCCTCGACTCGCACCCGCAGGCCGAGCTGGCGCGTGCGCAGATGAGCGGCGGCGGCACGGTGGTCACGTTCGACCTCGCGGTGCCGAAGGGCACGGACGCCGAGACCGCGAAGAAGCGGACCTTCGGGTTCCTCGACGCGCTCCAGGTGATCGACATCTCGAACAACCTCGGGGACGCGAAGTCGCTCATCACGCATCCGGCGACGACCACGCACCGAAAGCTCGGTGCGGTGGGGCGGGCCGCCGTCGGCATCGCGGAGACCACGGTGCGGCTGTCGATCGGCCTGGAGGACACGCGGGACCTGATCGAGGACGTAGAACAGGCTCTCGCCTCCGCGAAGTAGAACCGTGATGAAGTAGAACTGCAGCGAAGTAGAACCCTGGCGGGCCGGAGTTCTACTTCGCTGCAGTTCTATCTCGGCGGGGTGGTGGTGGCTGCTTTCAGGAGGCGGAGGGCTTGGGCCTTCTTGCCTTCCAGGAGGGCCACGTCGGACTTGGCTATCGCCTGTGCGGCCTGCGGTGGGACGCCGGTGGTCTCGTCCAGGACGGTGTCCTGGAGGTCTAGGCGGTGGTCGTCCAGGGTTGACGTGCGGCCGCCTGTGGACAGGCCCCAACCGAAGGGGAACAGCGGGTTGTAGTTCTTGTCGCCGACGTTGACCACCGGGTCGTCTGCTGAGCGGGGCCAGGAGAGCGGGAGCTTGCCCGTGAAGCGGCGGTCGCCGAACAGGACGTCGGCTACTCCGGCGCCCTCCGTGCCTGGCAGCCAGGAGGCGACCAGGGCGTCGATCGAGCCGAGCTGTTCGGTGATCACCTGCGGCCTTCCCGACACGATCAGGACCACGCAGGTCTCGATCTCGGCGCAGACCTTCTCGACGACCTCCGCGTCGCCGGGCTGGAGGGACATCGACTTCTCCTCGCGGGGAATGCCGCCGTCGGCCGGGTCCCAGGCCCACTCCGGTCCGCCCACGTCGCCGAAGCCCTCGGCGTACGGGGTCTCGCCTACCACGACGACGCCGACGTCGGCCCCGTCGGTCGGGGCGGACGCGTCCTCGCTGAACGTCACGTCGTCGGCGGCGGCCTCGATGCCCTCCAGGATCGTGGTGCCCTCGGTGACGTCGCCCGAGAAGCCCTGCCAGGTGCCGGTCCAGCCGCCGGCCTGGTTGCCGAGGTCGTCCGCGTTGCGGCCGGCCACGTAGATGCTGTCGTCGTCGTCCACGGGCAGCGCGCGCCGGCTGTTCTTGAGCAGCACCTGCGACTCCGCGACCGCCGTGCGGGCGATCTCCCGGTGCGCCGCCGAGCCGATGTCGTCCGCGTGGGACCGGTCGGCGAAGGGCTCCTCGAACAGCCCCAGCTCGAACTTAGCAGTGAGGATGCGGGACACGGCGTCGTCGATGCGCTCCGGCGTCACCGCGCCGTCCTGCACCGCCGCCACCAGCCGCGTGTGGAACCGCTCGAACTGCGACGGCTCCATGAACATGTCCACGCCCGCGTTCACGCTGGTGACGATCTGCTGGGTGGTGGGCGAGTCGGCCGCGAGCGGCGGGATCTGGTGGATGCCCTGGTAGTCGCTGATGACGAACCCGTCGAAGCCGTGGTCCCGCTTGAGCCACCCGTTGATCAGCTCGTCGTGGGCGTGCATCTTCACGGGGTTGCCGAGACCGTCGTCGGTCCAGTCCATGCTGGAGTAGCTGGGCATGACAGAGCCGACGCCGGCCACGATCGCCGCGGCGTACGGCGGCAGGTCCACGGACTCGACGTGCCTGCGGCTCTGCTCGGTGATGCCCTGGTCCACCGTGTAGTCGCCCTCGCCGGTGCCGTAGGCGGTGTCGCCGTCGGCCACGAAGTGCTTGGCCGTCGCGAGGACGGACCTGCTGCTGTCCAGGCGCGAGCCCTGGAACCCGAGCACCGCGGCCGCGCCGAGCACGCTCGCCAGCGCCGGGTGCTCCCCGAACGACTCGTAGGTCCGGCCCCAGCGGTCGTCGCGCACCACGCACAGGCAGGGTGCGAACGTCCACGGGATGCCCGTCGCCCGGGTCTCGGTGGCGACCATGCGCTCGGCCCTGGCGACGAGCAGCGGGTCGCGCGTGGCGCCGAGCCCGATGTTGTGCGGCAGGATCGTCGCGCCGGCCAGGTTGCCGTGCCCGTGCACCGAGTCGACGCCGTAGAGCAGCGGGATCTGCAGGCGGGTGGCGAGCGCACGCCCCTGGAAGCCGTCGATCGCGTCGGCCCAGCCCTCCGGGGTGTTGTCGGCGGGCGTGGAGCCACCGCCGCTCAGGATCGAGCCCAGGCCGAGCTCCGTGATCACCGCCGGGGAGCCGGCCACGTTGCCGCGCTCCGCCTGCGTCATCTGCCCGACCTTCTCCTTGAGCGTCATCCGGCTCACGAGGTCGGCGACGCGCTCCTCGACGGGCAGGCGCTCGTCCAGGTAGGGCAGGCCGTGCGCCCGGACGACGACGGTGGGGTCGGCAGCGACCTCCGCGTCGCGGGATGCCAGCGCCAGGGGGACGGTCTCCGCCGTCTCCCCCGCCTCCGACACCCTGGTCCGGACGGTGATCGTGCGTTCGGTGCCCGACGGCGTACCCGCCGTGAACTCGAGGGTGCCCGAACCTGCCTCGTAGTCCGTGTCAGCGGTGGCAGTGCCGGAACCCGTGCGCCAGTCGACGCGGACCGGTTCGGCGAGGACCGCGCTGTCTGCCTGGACGGTGACCGTGACGGTCGCGGTGTCGCCGTCCTCCACGAACACGACCGGGCCCGCACTCACTACCACCTCGGCGTTCGCGGCGGCCGGTGCCGCACCCGGGACGAGCAGGGGAGTCACGGCGAGTGCGGTCGCGGCGAGGAGTGCCGCTGCTGCGCGGAGGACGGTCGTGCGGGCGCGGGGGTGCTGCGCTGCGCCATGGATGGCAGACATCCTGGAGTTCCTCTCGACCTTGGGAGGTGATTTACCGATCTCACACCGGAGTTCGTACTCGCACAAGCCCTGTTGACCACTGGATAGGGTGATGCGGTGGACTCCGTTGCCCCCAACGCGCGGATGCTGCGCGCCGACAACCCCGGCCCGATGACCCTCGACGGCACCCGGTCGTACGTGCTGCGCGCGCCCGGCTCGTCGGGCTGTGTGGTGGTGGACCCGGGCCCGGCGCTGGAACCGCACCTCACCGAGCTGGCCGGAGCCGGCCCGGTGGAGCTCGCGCTCGTGACCCACCGGCATCCGGATCACACGGGCGGACTGGCCAGGTTCCGGGAACTGACCGGGGCGCCCTCGCGAGGTGGGCTGCCCGAGTTCAGCGTTGGTAGCCGCGGTGCGGGCGTCGACTCGCTGGCCGACGGCGAGGTGCTGGAGGTCGCCGGCCTGCGCATAGAGGCGCTGGCCACACCCGGGCATACCGCCGACTCGGTGTGCCTCGTGGTGTCAGACGGGTCGTCGTCAGTCGTGCTCACCGGCGATACGGTGCTGGGCCGCGGGACCACCGTGCTGGCCGAGCCGGACGGATCGTTGCGCGACTACCTGGCCTCGCTCGACCGGCTGAGCGCGCTGGGCCTGCCGGGTCCCGTCCTCGGTCTGCCCGGGCACGGGCCGGTGATCCAGGACCTCGGCTCGGCGGTGCACGCGTACCGCCAGCACCGCCTGGAGCGGCTGGAGCAGGTACGTGCGGCGCTCACGGGTCTCGGGGCGGAGCTGCCCGACGTCGCGTCGCCGCTCCCGGACACGCTCCTGGACGCGGTCACCGGCGCCGTCTACGCCGACGTCGACGCGTCCGTGCTGATCGCGGCCCGCTCGTCGGTGCGGGCGCAGCTGGAGTATCTCCGGGGGCGGTGAGCCCCGCCCCGAGAGCGCAGGGTCAGAGGGCCTTGCCCAGGAAGAGGAGCAGCGGGTCGTCCGCGGCGGCGTGCGGCGGGAACGGCAGCACCGGCCGGTAGCCGAGCCGCACGTAGAGGCGCAGCGCCTCGGGCTGCCGGACGCCCGTCACGAGGTACAGCGCGAGCCCGCCCCGGCGTCGGGCACTCTCCTCGATCTGCCGGACCAGCGCCTTCGCGACGCCCGCCCGCCTGGCGGACGGGTCGACGAACACGCTCCGCATCTCGAAGCCGCGAGGGTCCTCGGCGCCGAGGCCGACGCCCGGCCGCGCGAGCCCGGCATAGCCGGTCAGCGGGTCCGCCGTGAGGTGCGCCGGTCCGACCTGCGCCGCCGCGAGCGTCGCGCAGCCCACCGGCTGCCCGTCGAGCGTCGCAAGGAAGGTCGCCCGCGCGTCGCGGCCGCGTTCGGCGTCAAAGACGTCGTACCCGCCGCGCGCCTCGACGTCGCGCACGAGCTCGGGGTAGCGCTCCTGGTGAAAGGCCCACATGCCGCGGCGCAGCGCTGCGGCGGCGGGGTCGTCCCAGGACACCTCGTGGATCTGCGGGGTCTCGACAGGCTCGACCACCGACACAGGCTCGACCAGCGGGCGCGGCTCGACGTCTTCCGTTGGTCGAGCCTGTCGAGACCCGGACCCCAGCCACTTGCCGAAGCACCGCGAGTCGGGCTCGTCCGCGAACACGCCGAACGGCTCGACCGGGTCGTAGCCCAGCCGCAGGTACAGCCCCAGCGACTCGGGCTGCATGAGCCCGCTCTCCAGGATCAGGTGCCGCACGCCCGCGGCGCGGGCCACGTCCTCCGCCGCGTTCATCAGGGTGCGGGACAGCCCACGACCGCGGAAGCCCGGCGCCACGTACACACGCTTGACCTCGGCGGTCCCGTCGGGGTGCAGGCCGCCCTGGTGGTCGTCGCGGCCCGACAGGTCGCGCATCGCGGCATGCCCGGCGGGCTCGCCGTCGACGCGCAGCAGCAGGGTCGCGAACACGATCGAGGGATCCACCTGGTCGCGCGGGTCCGGCCCGGACGTCACCGGAGGCACGCCCGGCTGCGCGTACCGTGCGTCGATCTCACGCTGCTGCTCGGCACGCAGCCGGACGGCCTCGCCGTGCTCCCAGCCGACGTTCTCGATGCTGATCCCGGCGAGAACCTCAGCGGCCATGCACGCCTGCCCGGACCGGACCGAAGGTCACGCGTGGACCAGCGAGGACAGCACCGACGTGAAGAACGTCAGCCCGTCGACGCCGGCGCGCGGCCCCTCGGCGGACGCCGGACCGAAGCCCGCCTCGACCGCGTGCTCGGGGTGCGGCATGAGCCCCACCACGTTGCCGCGGTCGTTGGTGATGCCCGCGATGTCGCGGCGGGAGCCGTTCGGGTTCCAGCCGTCGTAACGGAACACGACGCGGCCCTCACCCTCGAGCTCGTCGAGCGTGCGCTCGTCCGCGACGAACTGGCCGTCCTGGTTCTTCAGCGGGATCTTGATCTGCTGCCCGCGGCGGAACTCGTTGGTCCAGGCCGTGCGCGCGTTCTCGACGACCAGCGACTGCTCCCGGCACACGAAGTGCAGGTGGTCGTTCTTGACCATCGAGCCCGGCAGCAGGTGCGCCTCGGTCAGGACCTGGAAGCCGTTGCAGATGCCGAGCACCGGCATGCCGCCGTTGGCGGCGTCGACCACCGCGGCCATCGCCGGCGCGAACCGGCTGATCGCACCCGCGCGCAGGTAGTCGCCGTAGGAGAAGCCGCCGGGCAGCACCACGGCGTCGACGTCCTGCAGCGACGCGTCCGCGTGCCACAGGGACACCGCCTCGGCACCGGCCAGGCGGATGGCGCGCGCCGCGTCACGGTCGTCGAGCGTGCCGGGGAACGTGATGACGCCGATGCGGGCGTCCTCGATCCCGGGCATCGGCGTGGCGGCCGACGTCGGCTCGGTGGCCGACATCAGGCGTTCACCGGCGCGCCGCTCGCCTCACCGGCGACGTCGGCGTCCTCCGTGGCCTCGGTGACGGAGACCACGTCCTCGATCACCGGGTTGGACAGCAGGGTGGCTGCGGCTTCCTGGGCGGCCGCGAGGATCTCGGGCGTCACCTCACCGTCCACCTCGAGCTCGAACCGCTTGCCCTGACGCACACCGGAGAACTGGGTGAAGCCGAGGCGCGGCAGCGCTCCGACCACAGCCTTGCCCTGGGGGTCCAGGATCTCGGGCTTGGGCATGACCTCGACGACAACGCGTCCCACGAAAGCTCCTAGCTGACTGGCGAAAGGCGATGGGGATTCCGGGGAGAGTCTACTTGTGCGCCAGGGCGCCCCGCTGCCCAGGAGCAGTGACCTGCGCCGCGCCGTCAGACCGTCAGGTACTGGTCCGCCCAGGCGCTGATGATGCGGGCCGCGCGCTTGGCCTGACCCGGCGCTGTGAGCAGGTGGTCCGCGCCCTCCAGCGACACGAACGAGCGCGGGTGCCGCGCCTCGCGGAAGATCTCTCCCGCGTTCGAGATGTCGACGGTGCTGTCGGTGGGCGAGTGCATGACCAGCAGCGGTGAGCCCATCTCGCGGATCTTCGAGCGCAGCTCGGCCCGCCGGACGTCCTCCACGAAGTGCCGCTTGAGCGTCAGCGCACGCCCGCCCACCATCCACGGAGCGTGCCCGTCGTCGAAGACCCGGCCCAGGACGGCGTCGTAGTTGTGCTCGGCGTGCCGCGGCTGGACCGGTGCGCCGATCGTCGCGACCGCCTGCACGCCCGGGACCTCCCCGGCGGCCGCGATCACCGCCGCGCCGCCGAACGAGTGTCCGACCAGGAGGTGGACCGGACGCCCCTGGTCGGCCATGAACCGGCACGCCTGCACGGTGTCGGCGACCTTGTGCGTGAAGGAACCGTCGCCCCAGTCGCCCTCGGAGTCGCCGAGGCCGAGGTTGTCGAACCGGAGCATCCCGATGCCCTCGACCGCGAGCTGCTTGCAGATCCGGGCGGCGGCCGGCGAGTCCTTGCCCAGCGTGAACCCGTGGGAGAACACCCCCCAGCCGCGCACCTCGCCCTCGGGCAGATCGACGATGCCCGCGAGGCGAGGCCCCGTGGTGCTCTCGAACGTGACGCGCTCAGCCACGACAACTCCCCTGTCGGCAGGCGGCGATATTAACGTCACCCGAGTTCGTGGAGATGACGCCGACACGCAGCGAGACGGTCTCGGCAGGCTCGACCACCGTTGGCCGAGCCTGCCGAGACCGTCTGTTGCGTCAGTCGAGCCTGTCGAGACCCCGCGTCAGCAGGCGCCCAGGTCCTGCCACACCCCCCACTCGGACGGCGCGGGCGCCTGGTTCTGCGTCCACCACTTGGCGCGCCACTCGTGGCCGTTGTGCGACACGGTGTTCCCGCCCACGTAGATGGCCGAAGCGCTCCAGGCCGCCGCGGTGCACTCCTCGACCGGCGGGTCGGTCGGGTCGGTCGGGTCCGTCGGGTCCGTGGGGTCCGTCGGGTCCGTGGGATCGGTCGGGCTGATGGCCGGGTACGCGTTGGCGACCAGCATCTCGAACTGCGCCTGGAACCAGTGGCCCGACAGCGGCGCACCCGGCAGAGCGCCCGTGAGCTTCCCGCCCAGCTCGCTGGACTGGTACGTCGGGTCGCACATCCGGTCGAGGCGCTTGCCCTCGTCGTTCGGGATCTCGGTCGAGGCGCCGTCCGACTCACCCGGGGGCTTCACCCAGACGTAGGCGTCCAGGTGGGACTCGGGGTGACCCGACGGCGTGACGGTCGGCCGCTCGCCGATCCCCGCGCCCGACGGGTTGCACCAGGCGCCGCGGTGGTTGCGGCGGTCCACCTTGGACTGATTCACGTAGGTGTTCAGGTCCGTGGACGTGCTGGCCGCCGTCGGACGGGCAGAGCCGCCCCAGCCGTTGCGGCCGGTATCGATGAGCATGCCGATGCTCGACGGTGCGCCCTGCGCGACCATCAGGTCGTAGAGGTGCGCGGTCCAGTCGACCTCGTCGAAGTCCGGGTTCCACTCGAACCAGCCGGCCGACTTGAGCGGGCTGCCGCCGACCTGGAGCTCGGGGTTGGGCAGGTACGTCTCCTCGAGCGGCGTGGTGTTCGCCGTGTTGGTGATGAAGCCGGACACCGCGGACCACCCGTAGGTGCCGCCCTCGATGACGTTGGCGAACTCCTGCGCGGCGCCGCTGGAGTTGTTCGGCCAGCCGAGCCAGCCCGAGTGGCCGGCGTCGATGTAGGAGTACACGTTGCCGACCTCGTACAGCTCGGTCAGCGCGTACTGCACCCCCTCGCGGTAGTACGGCGCCGAGGCGGCGCAGTCGGCGTCGGACTGGTTGGTCACGAGGTTGGGCAGCGAGTCCGGCTCGATCGTGGCGACGATCCGCAGGTTCTCGTACTCCGGCTGGTTCAGCAGCGCGGCGATCGGGTCGATGTACTCGGTCTTGTACCGCTGCATCCCCGCCGCGGTGGCCGGCAGCTCACCGTTCGAGGCGAGGGCGTGGCAGTCGCGGCCCGGCAGGTCGTAGATGACCACGTTGAACACGAAGGGCGCGCCACCGGACTGGGCGTCTGCCTGGTCGAGGTGCCACTCCAGGCCGTGCTGGCGTTCGGTGCCCGCGATCGCCGCTATCCGGTCCATCCAGACCGACGTCGGCTCGTCGGCGATCGCCAGCATGTCGGCGGCGACGCCCGCGTTGCCGACCTCACCGGCGGCCGTCTCGACCAGGTCCGCCCAGTCCGGGTTGACGTACTGCCCGGCCCCGACGAACGGGTTGTCCTCGAGCGCGACGGCCGGCGCACTCCCGGCGACCAGTGCGGGGGCTGCGAGGAGTGCACCCACTGCTGCCGCCACCACGGTGCGGGACCTGCGTGGGCGGGACCTGAGTGGGGATGTGCCGCGCGTGCGGCGTTGTGCTGTAGACACGGTGACCTCCGTTGGCCGTACCGAGCGCGTCCCGCGCCGGCACAGGAGGCCGGATGGCGACACGCGCACCGCGGCGGCTCGTTCCGCCGTGGCATGTCGCTACTTTGCCTACCGTTTGGCTCCCGCAGAACCGCCTTAAACGATTAGTCACCGACCGGGGGCGCGGTCGAGCCACGGACGACGAGCCTGCCCACCGGCACGGTGCCCGACGGCGGCGCCTCGCCCTCCGTCGGGTCCACCCCCACCGCACGCCGGGACACGGCAGTGCCGAGCGCCGCGCGCAGGGCCCAGCCGGTGGCCCGGCCGAGCTCCTCGACGGGGTACGGCACCGCGGTGAGCGACGGCGTCGTCAGGTAGCACGCCGGCGAGTCGGTCCCGGCCACCACCGACAGGTCCCACGGCACGCCGAGGCCCAGCCGCCGGGCGACGTCCAGCACCAGCCCGGCGGTGGCGTCGTCGTCGGTCACGATCGCCGTGGGGCGGTCGCTCGCCGAGAGCAGCGGGCGCAGCGCCGCCGCCGCGCGCTCGGGGCCGTCGCCCGCGACCGTGCGCAGCTCGATGCCGTACCGCACGAGGGACGCCTCGAGCGCGGCGGCGCGGCGGACCGGCGCGAGGAGGTGCTCCGACCCGGCGACCATCGCGATCCGGCGGTGCCCCAGCTCGGCGAGGAAGACGCCCACCTGCGCGAAGGCGTCGCCGTCGTCCAGCACCACGTGCTGCCAGGTGGCGGGGGCGCCGTCGGAGACAGCGCCCACCACCACCGTCGGCGCGGGGAGGGTGCGCAGGGCGGCGAGCCGGGCGTCGTCCCGCCGGACACCGGTGACGACGAAGGCCGCGTAGCGGCGCTCGGTCCACCAGCGGTCCATGAGCTGGGCGGCGTCCGCCGGCGACCCCGCGACGTGCACGGCGAGCGTGAGCGTGTCCGGGCCGAGGGTCTGGAGCGCGCCCGACACGAGGTCGAGCGGGAACGCCGCACGGGTGCCGAAAGGCTGGTCGTGCACGACGACGAGGGCGGCCGCCGCCGGGCCGCTACGGAGCGACCGGGCGGCCGTGGCGGGGCGCCAGCCGAGCTCGTCCGCGACCCGGAGCACCCGTTCACGGGTCGTCGGCGAGACCCCGCTGCGCCCGTTCAGGGTGTACGAGACGACCGCCGTGGACACGCCGGCGGCTCTGGCGACGTCAACAATCGTCGGTCGGCGCCGATGAGTCGAAAATTCTGACAGTTCAGGATCATTCGGTCGCGACGTTGGGACCATAACCACGTAGCATGCACCCTCGGGTGAATTTTGCACAACGTCAACGAAGACGGGTGTATTTGCATGTTTATCGGAAAGCGCAGGTATGTGATCGGGGTGCTGTCCCCGGTGGTCGGCGGCTACTACTTCGGTCGGGTGCTCGCCGGGATCGCACGCACCGTCCGGCCGGACGGGCATCGCGTGGTCGCGGTGCAGACCTACCCGGCGGACCTGGAGCGGGAGCAGTTCCCGGACCGGCCACCGGGCACGGCGTCCGTGAGCCTCGGCCAGGTCGACGGCGTCATCGTCATCACCTCGGCCGTGAACGAGGCGACGCTGCTCCGGATCGAGGAGGAGGGAACGCCGGTCGTGCTGATCAGCGGGCGCACCACCAGCATCGACGCCCCGGTGATCACCCCGGACAACGAGGGCGGCACACGGGCCGCCGTCGAGCACCTCATCGCGCACGGGCACCGGCAGATCGGGTTCCTCGGCAGCCTGCGGCAGGCCGACATCGTCCAGCGCCACGAGGCCTACCGCGCCACGCTGCTCGCGCACGGCATCACGCCCCGGCCCGAGTGGCTCTACCGCACCGCCGACAACCAGGAGGCGAGCGCCGCCACCGTCGCGCAGGCCGTCGTGGGCGGTCCCGGACTGCCGACCACTGCGACGTTCGCCGCGACGGACCGCAACGCGATCGGGTTCTCCCGCGCGCTGCAGGCCCAGGGCCTGTCGCTCCCTGGTGACCAGGCGATCGTCGGGTTCGACCACTCCGAGGCGGGCGCCCGCGTGCGGCCCCGCCTCGCGTCGGTGGACCCGCACCACGACCAGGTCGGGGAGCTCGCCGTCTCGCTGCTGCTCGCCCGGATCCGGGGCGAGCGCGTCGTGGGCCAGCACCTGTCGCGCTCGACCCTGGTGACGCGCGAGTCGTGCGGCTGCCTCGATGCGCGTACGGGTGCGCTCGTCGAGGGACCGCCCACCCAGGAGGGTTCGTCGGCGTGGCGGCGGCTCGGCGAGGTGGCACGCGCGACCTTCGACGGGGCGGAGGCCCGCCTCGGACCCGGCGCCGACCTCGACTCGTGGCTGCGCGGCGTGCAGCGCGTGTTCCGCAGCGCCGCAGCCCTGGGCCAGCCGCCCACCCAGGCCACGCTCACCAGCCTCGCCGAGAGCACACGAGCGCTACGACCCCACCCCGAGGCGATCGAGCAGCTCATCCCCGCGCTGCGGTCGGTGGAGGAGGAGTTTCACCAGCAGGTCAGACGGGGACAGGTGCCGACGGCCCCCGGCGAGCGGCCGAGCCCCGTCGGCGGGAGCGGCGACCCCGCGCCGAAGGCACCCCGCGCCCCCAGCCGTGCCGCCCGGTCCCGCGCGGTCACGCAGACCGCCACCGACGTGCTCGTCGCCCTCAGTGCCGGATGCACGCAGACGCTGCTGGCCCGGTCCGGCCGGCTCGAACGCACGATCACCGAGCAGTACGAGCTCGACCTCGACCTGCTGCACGCCGACGGCCGGGCGATCCGAGCCCTCACCTGGCTCCCGCGCGGGCATCCCGGCCCCGCCACGCTCGCCCTGTGGACGAGCCCCGAGGGTGCGCCTGCCCCCGGCGCGTCTCCGGCGTCCGGCCCCGTGAACGGGGCACGGACGCTCGAGATCGTCGGCACCACCGCGGTCTCCCGCAAGGCGACCGCCCTGGTGGGCACCCACGTGCCGGTGAGCAAGTTCCCGCCCCCCGCGCTGGCCGGCGAGGGCGTCGTGTTCGTCGTGCCCGTGACCTTCGACCAGAGCGACTGGGGAATGCTCGCGATCGGCGGCGGCGTGGACATCCATGCCACCAGCTCCCGCGACAAGTACGACCACTGGGCAGCCATGGTCGCCGTCGCGCTCGACCGGGAGGACCGCCTCACCTCCCTGCAGCGGCAGCAGGCGGCGCTCGCGGAGGCCGCGTACCGGGAACGGGCGCTCGTGCTCGACCTGCGCACCGAGGTCGAGCGCAACGCCCTGGTCCAGGACGTGGCGCTGGAGGGCACCTGGGACTGGGACATCGCCACGGGCCAGGTCTTCTACTCCCGCACCTGGCGTGCCCTGGTCGGCCTGCCGGACGACGCCACGTGCACGGGCATCGAGGAGTGGACCGGGCGGGTGCACCCCCAGGACGTGCGGACCGTCCAGACGGCGATCGCCCGGCAGCTCGCCGGGGCCGCCGAGCCGCTCGACCTGGAGCACCGGCTGCTCGCCGCCGACGGCCGTGAGATGTGGGTGCGCTGCCGCGCCACCACGGTCACCGACGACGCGGGCATCCGCGCGCGCATGATCGGCGTCCTGATGGACGTGACGGGCATGCCGGTGCGGGAACGCCGGGGGGTGACGCGCTAGGGCCGCACGACCTGGGGAGTTGCCGCGCAAGGGAACCGGGAAGGAAGCAGGACCTTGCGCAACTGCGGACGGACGTGCAATGTTTGCGCCAACATAGGCATCGGGCCGGCACAGTCGCCTCGAGGCCTCGGACGGCGGCGCAGCGAAGCGCCCCCAGATCGGAGCCCCCCATGACACGAGCAGTCCGGACCGGCGCCCTTGCGGTCGCCGGCCTCCTCATAGCGGCGGTGGCGGTGGTTCCCAGCACCGCTGTCGCCGCCCCCTCGGTCGGGCCGTCCGGCACCAGCGAGTTCCGCGGGGTCAACTGGGCGGACCCCCGCGACAACTACGCGGACGACGAGGTCGTGCCCTCCGGCCTGAGCACGGAGGACGACTACGCCACGACGTACGCCAAGGCGACCGACATCCTCTCGGAGTTCCGGCTCGAGACGCGCGCCAACACGGTACGGCTGCCGATCAACCCCTCGAGCGTCGGCACCGAGTGGTGGGACTCGTACCAGGGCGCCGTCGACTCCGCCACGGACCACGGGTTCAAGGTCATCCTCAGCTACTGGGAGGCGGACAGCGCCAAGGACGGACTGGCCGACGACCCCGCCGCCTTCGACGCGATGTGGGACACGGTCGTGGCGGAGTACCGCCGCAACCCGAAGGTGTACTTCGAGCCCATGAACGAGCCGTTCGGCTACACCCTCGACGAGTGGGTGGACCTGACCGCCGGCTGGCTGGACGACCACGACGACGTGCCCCGCGGTCGCGTGATCGTCTCGGGGACCGGCTACAACGACGACGTCACCGGTGTCGGCGCGGCCAGGGAGCTGAAGGGGACGCTGCTCTCGCTGCACTTCTACGGGTTCTGGGCGGACCACACGACCGAGGACGAGTGGAAGGCGAACCTGCTCCCGCGCCTCGGCGGGTACGGGTGGCGCACGGTCGTCAGCGAGGCCGGCTCACCGATGACGACAGGCCTCAACTACGGCAACCACGAGGGCGACGTCTACACCTCGTACCTCGGCGCGCTGACGGAGGTCGCACGGGACCAGGGCATCGGGATCGTCTACTGGCCCGGCCTGCGGACGGGCGACGCCTACACGCTGACGGAGGTCGTCGGCGACGGCGACCTCGAGGTCACCAACGCCTCGGGGCTGGCCCAGATCCAGTGGGGCTGGCGCCTGCTCAAGAAGGAGGCCCTGAACGACCTGCCGCCCGCGCCGCCGGGTGAGCCGCTCGTCAGCGTCCAGCACGGCGTGTGCGTCGACGTGCCGGGCTTCTCGACGACGGCCGGCACGCAGCTCGGCCTGTGGCACTGCAACGGGGGCGGCAACCAGTCGTTCGACTGGAGTGCGGGCCGGCAGCTCACGGTCTACGGCGACATGTGCGTCGCGCCGAGCGGTGCGCTCGCCGTCGGCGGCAAGCTCGCCATCGCCGACTGCACGGGCACGCCCGAGCAGCAGTGGGAGCTCAACGCCGACGCGACGATCAGCAGCGTCGTCGACCCGACCCTGTGCCTCGCCACCCCGGCGGACTCCTGGGACCTCGCGCTCGCGACCTGTGACGCCGCGGCCGCCACCCAGCAGTGGCGGCGCACGGCCTAGCGGAGCCTGACGCGGGCGGCCGCACCGGACCTCCGGTGCGGCTGCCCGCCCGGTCCCGCGACCCTGCTGCTACGGAACCGTGACCTCGCCGCGCTCGGCCTTCAGCGCGATGTCCGTGCGGTGGTGCGAGCCCTTGAGGTCGATCCTCGCGACACCCTCGTAGGCCCGGCGCCGGGCGTCGGCCAGATCGGTGCCCAGGGCCACGACGGACAGCACGCGGCCGCCGGCGCTGACCAGCTCGCCGGTCTCGGAGAGGCCCGTACCTGCGTGCAGCACGTGCACGCCGGGGAGCGCCTCGGCGTCCTCGATGCCCGTGATCTGGTCACCCGACCGGGCCAGCTCGGGGTAACCCTCGGACGCGACGACGACCGTCACCGAGGCCTCCCGGCGCCAGCGGAGCGGCTCCAGCTCGGCGAGCTTGCCGAGGGCCGCCGCGAGCATGACCTCCGAGAGCGGCGTCAGGAGCCGGGCCAGCACGGACTGGGTCTCCGGGTCGCCGAAGCGCGCGTTGAACTCGACCACGCGCGTGCCCCGGCTGGTGAGCGCGAGCCCCACGTACAGGACGCCGGAGAACGGCGTGCCGCGCCGGGCCATCTCGTCGACGGTCGGCTGGGCGACGCGCGCCATCACCTCGTCCACGAGGCCCTGCGGCGCCCAGTCCAGCGGGCTGTAGGCGCCCATGCCGCCGGTGTTGGGACCTTCGTCGTCGTTCCCGACGCGCTTGAAGTCCTGCGCGGGGACCAGGGGGACCACCTTCGCGCCGTCCGAGATGCAGAACAGGGAGACCTCGGGTCCGTCGAGGTACTCCTCGACCACTACCGTGCCCCCGCCCGCGAGGCAGGCCTCGCCGTGGGCCAGCGCGGCCGCGCGGTCGTCCGTGACCACCACGCCCTTGCCGGCCGCCAGGCCGTCGTCCTTGACCACGTGCGGGGCGCCGAACGCGTCCAGCGCGGCGGCGAGCTCCGTGACGTCGGTGCACACGTGCGCCATGGCGGTCGGCACGCCCGCGGCGGCCATGACCTCCTTGGCGAACGACTTCGAGCCCTCGAGCCGGGCGGCCTCGCCGGACGGCCCGAACACCGGGATGCCGGCCGCCCGCACGGAGTCCGCGACCCCCGCGACCAGCGGCGCCTCGGGACCGACGACGACCAGCTCCGCGCCCACCTGCTCGGCGAGCGCCGTCACGGCCGTCCCGTCCAGCGGGTCGACCTTGTGCAGCGTGGCCAGCCCGGCGATACCCGGGTTGCCGGGCGCCGCGTGCAGCTCGTGGGCGGCGGACCCGGACGCGGTCTCCCGGTGCAGGGAGTGGATGATGGCGTGCTCGCGGGCACCGGTCCCGATGACGAGGATCTTCACTGTGGCGGCGTGCTCTCTGGTGGGTTCTCTGAGCGGGTACGGACTCAGCGGCTGTGGATGAGGTCGTGCACGGGGATGATCTCGTCGCGCTTGGGGCCGACGCCGATCGCGGAGATCCGGGTACCCGACATCTCCTCGAGCGCCTTCACGTAGGCCTGGGCGTTGGGCGGCAGGTCCTCGAAGGAGCGGGCCTTGGAGATGTCCTCCCACCAGCCGTCGAACTCCTCGTAGATCGGCTTCGCGTGGTGGAACGCCGTCTGGTCCGTGGGCATCTCGTCGTGGCGGACGCCGTCGACGTCGTACGCCACGCAGACGGGCACCTTCTCCATGCCGGTGAGCACGTCGAGCTTGGTGAGCACGATGTCGGTGAGCCCGTTGATGCGGGTCGCATAGCGGGCGATGACGGCGTCGTACCAGCCGGTGCGGCGCGCACGGCCCGTGGTGACGCCGTACTCGCCGCCGGTCTTGCGCAGGAACTCGCCCTTGTCGTCGAACAGCTCCGTGGGGAACGGGCCCTCGCCGACGCGGGTCGTGTAGGCCTTGATGACGCCGATGACGGAGTCGATCCGGGTGGGCCCGACGCCGGAGCCGGTCACCGCGCCGCCCGCCGTCGCGCTGGACGACGTCACGAACGGGTAGGTGCCGTGGTCGATGTCGAGCATGGTCGCCTGCCCGGCCTCGAACAGGACGGTCTTGCCCGCCTGGATGGCCTTGTCCAGCTCGACGGCGGTGTCCGTGACCATGGGCCGCAGGCGCTCGGCGTACTGGAGCAGCTCGTCGAGCGTCTCGTCCACCGTGATGGCGCGCCGGTTGTAGATCTTCACGAGCAGGTGGTTCTTCTGGTCGAGCGAGCCCTCGATCTTGGCGCGCAGGATCTTCTCGTCGAACAGGTCCCACATGCGGATGCCGACGCGGTTGATCTTGTCGGCGTACGCCGGACCGATCCCCCGGCCGGTGGTGCCGATGCGGCGCTTGCCGAGGAACCGCTCGGTCACCTTGTCGATGGTGCGGTGGTAGGGCGCGATGATGTGCGCGCTGCCCGACACGAGCAGCCTGGACACGTCCACGCCGCGCGCGATCAGCGCGTCGAGCTCCTGGAACAGGACCTCGATGTCGACCACCACGCCGTTGGCGATGACCGGCACGACGCCCAGCGACAGGATCCCGGACGGCAGGAGGTGCAGCGCGTACTTCTCGTCGTCGATGACGACCGTGTGCCCCGCGTTGTTCCCACCGTTGAACTTGACCACGTAATCGACGCGGGAGCCCAGGAGGTCCGTCGCCTTTCCCTTGCCCTCATCGCCCCACTGGGCCCCGACGAGCACGACGCCTGGCATGGATCTCCACCTTCTCGGATTGCTCGGGTTGCCCGCGTCGTGCGCACGATGGCGCCCGCGGGCCGCGCCCGAGTCTACTTCGTGGTGGGCGTGAGGGCGCGTACCTCGTCCACGGACGTGCCGGAGTCCACCAGGAACTTCGCGCAGCGCTCCGCCTCGTCCTCCTCGCCGATGCGGTGGGCCGCCTCGGAGAGCGCGAGAAGCGCGCGGAGGAAGCCCTGGTTCGGCACGTGGCTCGCCGGGATCGGGCCCTGCCCGCGCCAGCCGGCACGGCGCAGCACGTCGAGGCCGCGGTGGTAGCCGGTCCGGGCGTAGGCGTAGGCCTCGACGTCGCCGGGGGCGCTGCCCGTCGCGAGCGCGCCCTCGGCCAGGACTGCCCAGACGAGGGACGACGCCGGGGCCTCCGCTGCCACGTCCACGGGGTCGTCACCGCTGGTCAGGCGCTCACGGGCGGCCGGGAAATCGTCGGGAAGCAGGGTGGGGGCCGGGCCCTGCAGGAGGTTGTCGTGGGTGCTCATGCTCAGATCCTCACACTTCCGGACCCTTCCGGGGCGCGGATGGACAAACCAGGCCGCACCGGATTGCCCGCGACAGCGCCCAGGACGGTGAATTTTGCCTTTCATCCGGTGCGATCGGGCAACAGTCGTTACGCTCGACACATGATCGAGATCGCGACGTCTCCCACGACGACGACGCTCGTGATCGCCGGCGACCTGGACCTCGCCGAACGAGACCAGTTCCCGGAGATCGCAGCGCGCGTGGTCGGCCTGCGCCGACAGCTGCTCGTGATCGACATGTGCCGGGTCACGTTCATGGACTCGACAGGCGCCGCGTTCCTCATCTCGCTGGCCGACGCCGGCCGCAAGCGCGGCGGCGCCACGGTGATCCGCGGGGCCGACGAGCGCGACCTGTTCGTGCTCGAGGTGTGCGGGGCGATGGAGCTCTTCCGGATCGACGACGAGCACTCGTGCGAGCCCTCGGCTCCCGACTCGGGGTTCGCGGTGATGACATCGCGGGACGACGACGGCTCCCCGTTGTCCCACCGCGACGTGTCAACTGCGTAAAACGTTATCCACCTGGCCTGGCACCGGTGATCTGTCGAAGTAGAGCGCCTGTCCGAGAAATGCGGGGGTAAGTCCCGCGTTTCTCGGACAGGCGCTCTACTTCGACAGATCACCGGTGGGGTGGGTTACTTCGGTGGGGTGGGTTACTTGGGCGGGGTGGGTTGGCGGCGGAGCTTCGCCCACACCAGCTTGCCGCTGCCTGAGGGGCGCCAGCCCCACTCCGCGAGGCGGTCGACGATCTGCATGCCGAACCCGCCCAGGCGGTTCGGGTGCCCGTCGGTCGCCACGGGCGGCGCCGGGTTGTTGTCCTCGACCTCGATCCGCAGGCCGTCGCCCGTGTCGTACAGACGCAGCGCGATGTGCCCCCAGCCGTGCAGCACGCCGTTCGCCACCAGCTCCGACACGACCAGCTCGGCCTGCGCCGACTCCTCGATACCCCACGCCTGGCAGGTGCGCAGCACAGCGTGCCGGGCCCGTCCGATGGAGGAGGGCTCGCTCGGGAGCATCCAGCGCCGCCACCGCGGCGACAGGGCCGTCTCGCCGGCGTCGCCGGTCGGGTCGGGGATCCGCACCACGACGATCGCGACGTCGTCCTCCGGCGCGTCGGCCAGGCGGGACAGCAGCTCCTCGCCCACGCCCGCGGCGTCGCGCGCCGTGATGGCCGACGCCGTCTCCAGCAGGGCCTCCAGCCCCAGCCGCAGGGACCGGTCGCGCCGCTCGATGAGGCCGTCCGTGTAGAACAACAGCGTGTCGCCGGGCTGGAGGCGCGCCTCGCCCGTCGTCCGCTCGCGCGACCCGAAGCCGACGAGCGCGCCGCCGCCCTCGTCCAGCTTGATCACCTGGCCGGCACGCAGCAGGAGGGGCGGCAGGTGCCCCGCACGCGAGTAGCCGATGGTCCAGACGTCCGGCTCGTCCTCGCGCTTCAGGGAGGCGTACACCATGCTTGCCGAGCGCGGTATGCCCATGCCCGCCACGAGCTGGTCCACACGTTCGAGCACGCGGCTCGGCGTCGACAGCTCGAAGGCGTACGAGCGCACCACGGAACGCAGCTGGCCCATGGTCGCGGCCGCCTCGACGTCGTGCCCCACGACGTCGCCGATCACCAGGCCGACGAGCTCGGGCGAGATCTGCAGCACGTCGTACCAGTCGCCGCCCACCTGCGCGTGCTCCGCGTTGGGGGCGTAGTAGGTCCACACGTCGAGCCCGGCGACGTCCGCCTGCTCCGGGAGCATGGCGCGCTGCAGGGTCTCGGCGAGGCGGTGCTCCCGTGCGTACATGCGCGCGTTGTCGATGGCGCTGCCCGCACGGCGGGCCACGACCTCCACGACGGTGCGCAGCGTGTCCGGCTCGTCGGCCTCGACGTAGTCGCCGGGCTCGTCCTCGTCCGGGACGATCACGACCAGCCCGAGCACGTCCCGCCGTCCGGCGACGGGGTGCACCACCACCGAGTCGGGTGCCTTGCCGAGCTCGTCGGCGAGGCGCAGCGTGAGGTCGCGCTGCAGCCAGCCCGACGCCGAGTGCGGCGCGTGCGGGATGTCGAGGTGCAGCAGGACGGGGCCGTCGAGCACGCCGTCGAGCACGTCCTGGACCGAGTCGACGACCTCCAGGATGGGCATCGGCCCGGTGGTCACGGAGTCGCCGAGGGCGTCGACGGACGGGCGTCGGCGCAGGGACTTGTCCGCGATGTTGTCGCCCTCGATGTACCGCGCATGACGGCGTCCGCGGCCGCTGGGAGGCGCCGCGACGTCGATGCCGGCGGCGTGCTTGAGGCCGTCGTCGTTCACGTAGAAGCCCGCCCAGCGCACCATCGACTGGAGCAGCTCCGCGATGTCGCGCAGGGCGTACGGGTACTCGAGGTCGGTGAGGATCTCGGTGGTCTGCGCGATGAGGTCGAGGTCCTCGCGCTGCTGCCGCTCGACCTCGAGGCTCGCGAGCTGGGCCGCGTGCTGCTCCATGTGGTCGGAGACGTCCACGCTGAACCCGATCCAGTGGGTGATGCGGTCGCTGTGGCCGGCTCGGGCAGGGGTGAGCGTCAGCTGGGCCCAGCCGTGCGTGCCGCCACGCAGGTGGGACTTCACGGTCGCGTGCACCTCCTGGCCCGCGTTCACCAGCTCGGTCATGCGCTCGAGGTCCTGCGGCTCGACGAGCATCTCGCCCAGGCGGCGCACCGTGTACCCCGCGAAGTCGGTGAACCGCACGCCGGCGTAGTGCTCGAAGGCGCTGTTCGCCCACAGCATCGGCATGCCGTCCTCGGTGGGCCCGGTGAGGAACACGGGGATACCCACGTTGACCGCGGCGCGCAGGACCACGTCGCCGATCGACGGCGGCAGGGTGCGCGGGATGCCGGTGCTAGGTGCGTGCCTGCGCGGCTCCGCGCCGGACGTCCGGTAGGCGCCGAACGGCGGGTTCGACGGAACGCTCGGGGGCACGCTCGCGGCGGCGGGAATCGCGGGCGGGCCGGCGTCCAAGCCGTTTCCGTCAGACGTTCCGTTCGACACGCCGTCGGTTCTACCGTTCGTTGTCCCGTCCTGAGTCGGACCGAGGCCGAATACGGAAAGGCCGGGGTGCCGCGGCGGCGGAGAGGACGGTGTTAGACCGGATGAATCGGTCAAAATGCCCTCCCAACGGTATCTCTTGCTCGAGGTGCTGTTCCAGCAGGACATTCAACCGTAGATTGGGACGGTCCGAGATCTGAACCTCAACCTCTATCATCGGACCGACACAGCGCCACGACCACTGCTCCCGGAAGGAGAACCGTGCAGGACGGAACTTACGACCCCCCGCGCGGTCCGCAGGGCGGGAGCCCCCAGGACCCCGGCCACAAGACCCCCGAGATCGGCGACCCCGCCAGTATCCACGTCATAGTGGGCCGCTCGCGTGCGCGGATCGTCCTCTCCGGGGAGATCGACGCCGATATCGGCGGCGATCTGCACGAGGCCACTGCCGCGGCCGAGGAGTCACGCCTCCCGGTCGAGATCGACGCGCACCACGTGACCTTCATGGACTCCTCAGGCGTCGCGTTCCTCGCGCGCCTCGCGAGCCGCAGCCCGCACCGGGTACGCGTGCTGCGTGCACCGCCGACGGTGCGCTTCCTGCTGGAGGTGACCCGGATCGGCGACCTCCTCGACATCGTGGACGAGGACCCGGGCTTCGAGCTGGACGACGACGGCCCGTCCGGCCCGCCGCCGTCCGGCGACACGCCGGCCCCGGCAGGTGTGGGCGGCCCGCCCGCCTCGTAGCGCCGAAGTAGGTCCGCGAAGTAGAGCGCCTGTCCGAGTCTCCCCTGTTTCACCAGGGAGACTCGGACAGGCGCTCTACTTCGCGGACCTACTTCACATCTTGTGGCCGGCCGAACGGAGCTGCTGGCAGGCCTCGACGATGCGGGCGGCCATACCGGCCTCCGCTGCCTTGCCCCACGCGCGCGGGTCGTAGGCCTTCTTGTTGCCGACCTCGCCGTCGACCTTCAGGACGCCGTCGTAGTTCTTGAACATGTGCTCGACGACAGGGCGCGTGTACGCGTACTGCGTGTCGGTGTCGATGTTCATCTTGATGACGCCGTTGTCGACGGCCGCGGAGATCTCCTCCGCCGTCGAGCCCGAACCACCGTGGAACACGAGGTCGAACGGGTTCTCCTTGCCGATCTCCGCGCCGACGGCCTTCTGGATGTCGAGCAGGATCTCCGGGCGGAGCTTGACGGCACCCGGCTTGTACACGCCGTGCACGTTGCCGAAGGTGAGGGCCGTCAGGTAGCGGCCCTTCTCGCCCGAGCCGAGCGCCTTGACCGTGGCCAGGCCGTCCTCGACCGTCGTGTACAGCTTGTCGTTGATCTCGGCCATGTGGCCGTCCTCCTCGCCACCGACGACGCCGATCTCGATCTCGAGGATCGTGCGCGCCGCCTGCGACAGCTCGAGCAGCTCGGCCGCGATCACGAGGTTCTCCTCGATCGGCACGGTGGAACCGTCGAACATGTGCGACTGGAACGTCGGCAGGCCGCCGTTCTTGACCTGCTCCGCCTCGATCGCGAGCAGCGGCTTGACCCAGGAGTCGAGCTTGTCGGCCGTGCAGTGGTCCGTGTGGATGGCGATGTTGACGCCGTAGCCCTTGGCGACCTCGGTCGCGTAGGCAGCGAGCGCGAGCGAGCCCGAGACGCGGTCCTTCACCGTCGAGCCCGACGCGTACTCGCCGCCGCCCACGGAAACCTGGATGATGCCGTCGGACTCCGCCTCGGCAAAGCCCTGAAGTGCGGCAGTGATGGTCTGCGACGAGGTGATGTTGACGGCGGGGTAGGCGAACTTGCCGGCCTTCGCCCGGTCGATCATCTCGGCGTAGACCTCAGGGGTTGCGATGGGCATCTGCGAAACTCCAAATGACTGGTGAGATGGGCGGTCGCAATGATTGTCCAAGGCCGCCCGGGTATGCACCTTCGATCTTGCCACGATCCACAGGCAGCTGTGTGCGGTCGTTCGACAGTCGAACGGCCGAAACACTGTGGTTTTCGTCTGTCCGTCGCCTTCGGACGCCCTCGAAGACCCTCTGACCTCAGCTGACGGGGCGGTCCTCCGGGTTGCGTTCGCGGATCGGGGTGAAGACCGCCGCGCTGACCACGGTCAGATAGATGACCGCCACCGCGAGCAGCGGCCCGGACGCGCCGAAGCGGTCGGCGGCCGCCGTGAGCACTGCCGCGCCGAGCGGCGCCAGGCTGTAGTGGATGGTCCAGAACGCCGCGGTGACCCGCCCGAGCAGGGCGTCGGGCGTGACGAGCTGGCGCAGCGACATCGAGCAGACCGCCGCGAGCATGAGCCCGAACCAGAACACGAAGACCGCCGCTCCCATGACCACCGCGTCGCGGCTCAGCGCGAGCGCCACGCCTGCCAGGCCGCACAGGGTCATGGCGCTGATCCAGCAGGCCCCGAAGCCGAGCGTCCGGCGCAGGCGGGCGGACAGGACCGCTGCCAGGCATGTCCCGGCCCCTGCCGCGGCCATAACGTAGCCGACGACGTTCTCGCTCTCCCCGAGGCCGTGACGGACCTGGTAGATGATCACGTCGGTCAGGCCGTACGTGACGAAGGTGGTGATCGTCAGGGAGATGGTCAGCACGCGCAGCACCGGGTGGCGCCACAGGAACCGCGCGCCGGTGACGAAGCCCGTCCGGAGGTCGCGTCCGAGACCGGGACGCTCCACCGACGCGGCGGGCGCCACCCGTGAGAGTCGGACGGCGAGCAGCCCGAGCGCCGAGACGCCGAAGGTGGCCGCGTCCATGGCGATCGCCGCCGTGACGCCCGCCGTCGCGGCGATCAGGCCGGCGAGCGCCGGCCCGCCGATGCTGGCCAGCGAGGCGGTGGCCTGGAGCCTGCTGTTGGCCTCGGCCACGCGTTCCCGGCCGACGATGGTGGGCACCGCCGTGATGTAGGTGATCTGGAACAGCTGCCCGAACACCGACGCGACACCCGCGACGACGAACAGCAGCCACACCTGGGGCTCGAACGCCCAGCAGACGGGTACCGCGGCGAACAGCAGCAGGCGGGCCACGTCGCAGGCGATCAGGAGCCTGCGCCGGTCGAACCGGTCGACCACTGCCCCGCCGACGAGGCCCATCGAGAGCGAACCGACCGCCATGACGCTCGTCAGCAGGCCCATCTGCACCAGCGAGCCGGTGGCCTCCAGCATGAGCAGCGGGAAGGCGATCATCGAGAACGAGTCGCCCAGCACAGAGAGCGTCTGGGTACCCCAGAAGACCACGAAGTTCCGGTCCCGGGTCAGGGACTCGTTGCTCATTCGTCGTTCCGGCCCACCGGACGATCCTGGCCCAGTCCTCACCCGGAGGCAACGATGTTTCCCGGGGCCGACGGCGTCCCGTGCTCGCCCTGGTACGACGGCCTACGAGGCGTGCTGCGTCGCCCAGGCGTGCATCGCGATGGCGGCGGCGGCTCCCGCGTTGATCGACCGTGTCGAGCCGTACTGCGTGATGTGCAGGACGACGTCGCAGGCGGCCTGCGCCTCCGCCGTCAGGCCGGTGGACTCCTGGCCGAACAGCAGGACGCACTCCCGCGGGAGCGCGTACCCCTCGATCGGCACGGAGCCCGGCACGTTGTCGATGCCGACGATCGGCAGCCCGCCGGGGCTCAGCGTTCGTGCCCACTCGGCCAGCGCCTCGGCGTCCGGGTGGTGCGTCACGTGCAGGTACCGGTCGGTCACCATCGCGCCGCGGCGGTTCCACCGGCGTCTGCCCACGATGTGCACGCCCGCCGCGTTGAACGCGTTGGCGGTGCGGACCACCGAACCGATGTTGAGGTCGTGCGCCCAGTTCTCGATGGCCACGTGGAACGGGTGCCTGCGCGTGTCCAGGTCGGCGACTATCGCCTCCACGGACCAGTACCGGTAGTGGTCGGCGACGTTCCGGCGGTCGCCGTCGGCGAGGAGCTCCGGGTCGTAGCGCGGGTCGTCGGGCAGCGGTCCGGACCAGGGGCCGACGCCGACCTCGGGCTCGGGGCCGGCTGTATCCGTCGTCGTGCCCATCAGACCAGGTCGACGATGTCCGCTATGGAGTTCACCACGTGGCTCGGGCGGAACGGGTACGTCTCGACCTCTTCGGCCGACGTCGACCCCGTGAGCACCAGGAACGTCTCCAGGCCGGCCTCCATGCCGCCCAGGATGTCCGTGTCCATGCGGTCCCCGATCATCGTCGTCGACTCCGAGTGCGCGCCGATCAGGTTGAGCGCCGACCGGAACAGCACCGGGTTGGGCTTGCCCACGTAGTAGGGCTGGCGGCCCGTCGCCGCGGTGATCATCGCGGCCACCGACCCGGCGGCGGGCAGCAGGCCCTCCTGCGACGGCCCCGTCACGTCCGGGTTGGTGCAGATGAACCGCGCACCACCGGTGATGAGCCGGATCGCCTTGGTGATGGCCTCGAACGAGTAGGTGCGCGTCTCGCCGAGCACGACGTAGTCCGGGTCCGACTCGGTGAGCGTGTAGCCCGCCTGGTGCAGCGCCGTCGTCAGACCCGCCTCACCGATCGCGTACGCGCTGCCGTTCGGGATCTGGTCGGCCACGAACTGGGCGGTGGCCAGGGCCGACGTCCAGATGTTCTCCTCCGGCACGTCGATGCCGCTGTAGGCGAGCCGGGCGCGCAGGTCGCGTGGCGTGAAGATCGAGTTGTTCGTCAGGACGAGGAACGGCAGCTCCTTGTCCCGCAACGCCTTGATGAACTCGGGGCCGCCGGGGAGGGCGGTGCCCTCGTGCACCAGCACGCCGTCCATGTCCGTCAGCCAGGCTTCGGTGGTCCGCTCGATCATGGCCGCCAGCCTAGCGGTCGGGTCGCAGACGCCCGTGCCGTGGTTCGTTGACGGGGGTCGGGCCAGGTCAGGTCAGCCCGGGGATCCCGAAGCCGTTGATCGTCCCGCCCGACTCGAAGCGCGGCCCGCCCTTCTCCATGGGCAGCACGATCCGTGCGACCTCCGCGACACGCTTGGCCCGCTCGGTCAGGGTCGTCACGTCGGTGCGGCCGGGCCGCCACAGCATGATCGACGGCCCCTCGATCCGGAGCCGCGAGCCGTGGAAGTCGGGCAGCATCACGATGTTCGCGAGGCGTGCGTCGAGAGCCCGGCGCGCGAAGTACTCGTCCGAGGTGCGCACGAGCCACTGGCCGTCGAACGCGGGGTTGTCGATCTGGACGTCCTGCGCACCGAAGAGCTTCTGCCACTTCTCGCGGATGCCCTCCGGCGACAGGTCCACGACCGGCTCGCCCGGCAGCGCGTCGAGCGCCACGACGTGCGCCATGCGGCGCAGACCCGCGCGGCGCGTGTCGGCGTCGGGCGAGCCCGAGCGCCACGTGTACGTGAAGGAGACGATGTCGTGGCCGTCGACGTGCCCCCGCATCACGTCACGAGCCTCACGGTCCAGGCCCATGCCGAACGGCCGTCCGCTCCAGCGCTGGGCGAGCATCGGATCCTTGCCGATGTACTCCCACCCGTTCGCCTCGGCCCACTGCTCGACATCCTGCGAGCGCCCGCGCTTCATCACCCGCACCGCGGCGATGGTGAACACCACCAGACCGATGACGAGCAGGACTAAAGCGACAAATGGCCCCATGAATCTAAAGATACAGTAGGGCTAGGCAAAAGTCTTCACGGCAAGTGATATCGAGACGACCGGATTACGGTATTGACCAGCTCAGGAGAGGCCGAGGTCCTGCAGGCCGTACAGGTAGTGGTACGGCACGCCGAGCGCCTCGATCTTCTCGCCTGCCCCGGTGGCCCGGTCGACGATGGTGGCCACGCCCAGCACCTCAGCGCCGGCCGCGCGCGCCGCCTCGATCGCGGCGATCGGCGAGCCGCCGGTGGTGGTGGTGTCCTCGACCACGACGACCTTGCGCCCGGCGATGTCCGGCCCTTCGATCTGGCGCTGCATGCCGTGCGCCTTCGCGGCCTTGCGCACCACGAACGCGTCCAGGTCCTGGCCGCGGGAGGCCGCGGCGTGCAGCAGGGCGTCCGCGATGGGGTCGGCGCCGAGGGTGAGCCCGCCCACCGCGTCGATCTCGGCGGTGCCCAGCCCTACCTCCTCGAGGTGGTCCAGGAGCACGTGCCCGACGAGCGGGGCCGCCCGGTGGTGCAGCGTGATCCGGCGCAGGTCGACGTAGTAGTCGGCCTCCTTGCCGGAGGACAGGGTCACCTTGCCGTGCACCACGGCGAGCTCCTTGATGAGCTCTGCCAGCTGCTCGCGCGGGGTCGGGGAGAAGTCAGCGTTCACGGTGCAAGGGTACGTCGCGGCGGACGCCGGTCCGGGTTGCCGTGGACCTCTGGGAGGGTTCTGCTGTGAGCATCATGGACAACGCGGTGTACGTGGACGGAAAGCGCACGGCGAACCCGGCGAGCATCGAGGAGACCTGCGAGGTCACCCGCGAGCGGGGCGGTACCGCCTGGGTCGACCTGGCCTGGCCCGAACCCGACGAGATCCGGGCGGTGGCCGAGGAGTTCTCCCTGCACCACCTCGCCGTCGAGGACGCCATCCACGCGCACCAGCGCCCGAAGATCGAGCACTACGACGACGTGCTGTTCGTGGTGCTACATCCGGCGCGCAGCGTGGACGACGACGGCGACGGGCACATCGACCGGGTCGAGTTCGGCGAGGTGCACGCCTGGGTGGGGCCCGACTTCGTGGTCACCATCCGGCGGTCCGCCGCACCGGACCTGGGCGCCATGCGGAGCCGGCTGGAGCAGGAGCCCGACCTGCTGCGCCTGGGGCCGGTCGCGATCCTCGCGGCGCTCCTGGACGAGGTCGTGGACACCTATCGCCCCGTCGTCGCGCGGCTGCGCGGTGACATCGACCAGATCGAGGACCAGCTGTTCTCGCGCGACCCGGAGGTGTCGCTCCGCATCTACGAGGCGACCCGCGAGGTGATCAGCCTGCAGCGTGCCACCGGCCCCCTGGTGGACATGCTCCAGGAGCTGCACGACGCCAAGCAGCGGTACGTCGGCGGGGAGCCCGGCACGGAGCACGCGGAGGCCGACCTCCCGCACGACCCGCTCTGGGTCGAGCTGCTGCGCAGCCTCCGCAACGTGCTGGACCACGCCGTCAAGCACGCGGAGACGTCGGGCACGTTCCGCGCGCTGCTGACGAACGCGCTCAACGTGCACTCCACCCTGGTGACCCAGGAGCAGAACGAGGAGATGCGCCGCATGTCGGAGATCAGCCTCCAGCAGAGCGAGCAGACCAAGAAGATCTCCGCCTGGGCCGCGATCCTCTTCGCGCCGACGCTGATCGGCACCATCTACGGCATGAACTTCGACTACATGCCCGAGCTGCACTGGGCGCTGGGGTACCCGCTCGCGCTCACCGGCATGCTCGGCCTGGGCGGGATCTTCTACTGGATCTTCAAGAAGGTCGGCTGGCTCTGACGGCCCGGCGCCAGGGGGCGCCGGGACCGCCCGGCCGGCCGGGCCACGTCGTCGGTCAGCGGTACTTGCCGACGGCGCGGACAGCCCAGCGCGGCGCCGCCCGCAGCAGGGCGGCGGCCACCTTGTAGCGCACCGAGGGTGTGGACAGGACGACGCCGCGGCGCACGTCCTCCAGCGCCACCCGGACGACGTCGGAGGCGTCGAGCCAGCCCCACTCCGGGATCGCCGACTCGGGGATGCCAGCCCGCTCGTGGAACTCCGTGTGCGTGAAGCCAGGGGACAGCAGGGTCGCGGTGACGCCCGTGCCCTTGAGCTCGACCGCGAGCGACTCGGTGAAGGTCCGCACGTACGCCTTGGCCGCCGCATAGGTGCCGCCGGCGGTGAGGGCCGCCACCGAGCCGACGTTGAGGATCGCACCCCGGTCCCGTTCGAGCATCTGCCCGACGGCGGCGTGGCTCAGCTCCACGACCGCCTTCACCATGACGTCGATCCCGCGGCGCTCGGTGCTGACGCGCCCCTTCGCGAAGCTCGCGCTCGTGGCGAAGCCCGCGTTGTTGACGAGCAGCCCCACGGGCGGCAGGTCGCCGTCCTCGGGCCTGCCGCCGACGACGGCGAGCCGCTGTGCGACCCGCGCGACGTCGTCGGGCACCGACAGGTCCGCCCGGAGCACCTCGACCGCCACACCGTGGGCGGCGCGGAGCTCCGCGGCGACCTGGTTCAGCCGCTCCTCGTCGCGGGCCACGAGCGCCAGGCCGTGTCCCGCCGCCGCGAGCTGCCGTGCGAACTCGAGTCCGAGGCCGGCGGACCCGCCGGTGATCAGTGCTGTACCCATGTCCGCAGCCTAGGCCTGAGCGCGTTCCCGGCGCTTCAGCCAGATACCCACGACCACCAGCACGATGATCGCCACGTACGCCGAGGCGGCGAACGGGCTCGCGACCAGGTAGCTCAGGTCGCCCTGGCTGATCGCGAGGGAACGGCGCAGCCGGTCCTCCGCCATCGGGCCGAGGATCATGCCGACCACCAGCGGTGCCACGGGGTACCCGTAGCGCCGCATGAAGAACCCTGCCGCGCCGATGAGCACCAGGAGCAGCACGTCGACCGGCGAGAAGTTCAGCGCGTACGAGCCGAGCGCACCGAACATGAGGATGCCCGCGTAGAGGTAGTGCCGCGGGATGCGCAGCACCTTCACCCACATGCCCACGAGCGGCAGGTTCAGCACGACGAGCATGAGGTTGCCGATGTACAGGCTCGCGATCAGCGCCCACACCAGCCCGGACTCGTTCAGCATGAGCTGCGGGCCCGGCTGGATGCCGTAGGACTGGAACGCGACGACGATGATGGCAGCGGTCGCCGTCGTGGGCAGGCCGAGCGTGAGCAGCGGGACCAGCACACCCGCCGAGGCGGCGTTGTTCGCCGCTTCCGGACCTGCCACGCCCTCGATGGCGCCCTTGCCGAACTCCTTGCGGCGCTCCTTGCTCGCGAGCCGCTTCTCGGACGCGTAGGAGAGGAACGTCGCGACGTCGGCCCCGCCCGCCGGGATGGTGCCCACCGGGAAGCCGATGGCGGCGCCACGCAGCCACGGCTTCCAGGAACGACGCCAGTCGTCCGGCTTCATCCAGGAGCGCCAGCCCTTCTCGATCGGGATGACCTTGATCGGCCCGTGCCGCATCCGCGAGCCCACGTACAGGGCCTCTCCGACGGCGAACAGGCCGACGGCGACCACCACGACGTCGATCCCGTCGGCCAGGTTGGGCACGCCGAACGTGAAGCGCTGCTGGCCCGTCAGGGTGTCGGTGCCGACCAGCCCGAGGAACAGGCCGAGCGCGAGCGACGCGAGGCCGCGCGGGACCGAGGACCCGATCAGGGCGCCCACGGTGATGAACGCGACCACCATGAGGGCGAAGTAGTCGGGATCGCCCAGCTGGACCGCCACGTCGGCGATCACCGGCGCCAGGAACGTGAGCGCGACCGTCGCGATGGTGCCGGCGACGAACGAGCCGATGGCCGCGGTGGCGAGCGCCGCGGCGCCGCGCCCGGCGCGGGCCATCTTGTTGCCCTCGATCGCCGTGACTATCGAGGCGGACTCGCCGGGTGTGTTGAGCAGGATCGACGTCGTCGAGCCGCCGTACATGCCGCCGTAGTAGATACCGGCGAAGGCGATGATCGCCGCCGTCGGCTCCAGCGTGTAGGTCAGCGGGAGGAGCAGCGCGATGGCCATGGCCGGGCCGATGCCCGGCAGCACGCCGACCGCCGTGCCGATGAACACGCCGAACAGCGCCCACAGCAGGTAGACCGGGTGCAGGACGGTGGTGAACCCCTCGAGCAGCGCGGAGAAGTTATCCATGGAGGAACGGCACCCCTTCGAGCAGCGGGCCCGGCGGGAGCGACAGCCCCAGCAGCCCGCCGAAGATCAGTTGAACTATCAGGCCCAGCACGAGCCCGGTCAGGGCCGCGCGCCACCACGGGCGCGCGCCCAGGATCATCGCGGCGGCCGCGAACAGGACGGCCGCGGCGAACGGCCAGCCGATGACGTTGATCAGGAACACGTGGACGACCAGGGCGACCACGAGCAGGACCACCGTCAGCCAGTCGGTGCGGACGGTGGGATCGACGTCCTCGCCACCCTCCTCCTCGCCGCCCCGGCCGCTCAGGACCAGGAGGACCAGCACCACGCCGATGACGGCGAGCAGCCCGCCCACCAGGTAGGGGAAGGCCCGCGGCCCCAGCGTGTTGGTCGAGCTGGGCACGGTGATGCTGCCCGCGGCGACCAGCACGTACACACCGAGCACGGTCGTGGCGAGGGCCAGGACGAGCTCGCCCCAACGACGGCGCGGCGGCCCTGCGGCCCCCGGCTCGAGCCTGTCCGACGGCGGAGGGCCGGCCTCCGCCGTCGGCTCACCCGGTGCTGTGGGCGCGAAGGGCGCCGCGTCGTCGGGCCTCACTGGATGAGACCGATGTCCTGGAGCACCACCTGGATCTCCGCGATGTTGCCCTCAAGGTACGTGTCGAACTCGTCGCCCGCGAGGAAGGCGTCGTCCCAGCCCTTCTCCTCCAGGGTGGCCTGCCACGCCTCGGACCCGGCGAGCTCGGTGACGGCAGTGGTCAGCGCCTCCTTGTCGGCGTCCTCGAGGTTGCCCGGGGCGACCACGCCGCGCCAGTTGGTGAGGACGACGTCATACCCGGCCTCGGTGAGGGTCGGGGTGTCGGGCAGGGCGTCGACGCGCTCCTCGCCGGACACCGCGAGCGCACGGAGCTCGCCGGCCGCAACCTGCTCGGCGTACTCGCTGACACCGGAGATGCCCGCGCTCACGTTGTTGCCCAGCAGCGCAGCCAGCGACTCGCCGCCGCCCGAGTAGGCGATGTAGTTCAGCTTGTTCTGGATGTGCTCCGACGGCATGCCCGAGGCCTGGAGCAGCATCCCCGCGAGGATGTGGTCCGTGCCGCCGGCGGACCCGCCGGTGATCGACACGTCCTTGCCGTTCTCCGTGATGTCCTCGACGAGGTCGTCGACGGTCTCGTACGGCGACTCCGCCGGGACCACGATGACCTCCTGCTCCTCCGTGAGGCGCGCGATCGGGGTGGTGTGCTCGATCCGGGCCTGCGCCTCGTTGGTCTCGACGGCGCCCACCATGACCAGGCCCATGACGAGCAGGGTGTTCGGGTCCGTGGCGTTGGCGATGTTCGCCAGGCCCACCGTGCCGCCCGCACCGTCGACGTTGGTCACCGTCGCACTGCCGACGAGACCCTCCTCCTGCATGTCGGCCTGCATGGCACGGCCCGTCTGGTCCCAGCCGCCACCCGGACCCGCCGGGACCACGATGCTGAGCTCGTCGATGGCCGTGTCGCCGCCACCGCTGCCGCCTGCCTCCAGGGCCGAGCAGCCCGTGAGGGTCAGGGCCAGAACTATCCCGACCGAGGCAGCCCCGGTTCGTATGACGCGCATGTCTTCTCCTTTGAGCGGATGCGGCAGATTGAAAGTCGCGAGAGGGTGGGCCCTGTGCTCGGCCACGTCGCCGGTACTCGGCCCACCTCGGCGTGAGCGTAGGGAGCGCCCCCGCGACGGGCCGGGTTGTGGTCGCAACGGAGGTTGTGGTCGTTTTGTTCACGACCCCTCGGCTACCGCATCTGCCGCCAGCCGGTGCACACTGGCGTCCGTGAGAAGAGCGATGACGCTCCGAGCACAACTGCTGATGCTGCAGGTCGTCATAGTGCTCGTGCTCGTCTGCACTACCGGTCTCGTGGCGTCCACCCTGCAGGAGCGCCAGCTCCGTGATGCCTACGTCGACCGGATGACCGGGGTGGCGCAGTCGGTCGCGCGCCTGCCCGCCATCCTCGAGGCGTACGACGACGAGGACCCGTCCGCCACGATCCAGCCGATCGCCGAGGTGATCCGCGAGGCCTCCGAGGTCACCTACGTGGTCGTCACCGACGAGAACGGCGTCCGCTACTCCCACCCCGACCCCGAGCAGATCGGGCGGCGCGTCTCCACCGACCCCTCCGTACCGCTGTCCGGGCACGTGTGGACGGGCACCCAGACCGGGACGCTCGGCACGTCCTGGCGCGTCAAGGTGCCGGTCTTCGGCCACGCCGCCGACGACGCCGCCCCCGCCCCTGTCATCGGCACCGCCAGCGTCGGCATCCTCGAGTCCGAGCTGCGCGCCGACCTGACCGACGACCGCGGCTGGCTGCTCGGGGCGCTCGCCGTCGCGGCGGCGGTCGGCGTGCTGTGCGCGGCCTGGGTGACCCGCCTCGTCCGGCGCCGGATCTACCTGCTCGAGCCCGAGGACATCGCGGGGCTCCTGGAGACCCGCGGCCTCACCGACGCGCTGCGTTCCCAGTCGCACGAGTTCGCCAACACCGTGCACGTGATCTCCGGCCTGCTGGAGCTGGGCCGCACCGAGGAGGCGGTCGCGTTCATCGAGCGGTCGGGCTACGGCGGGCTGCTCACCTCGTCCGCCGTGGCGCCGGGCGTGCGGTCCCCCGAGCTCGCGGCGCTGCTCCTGGTCAAGACGATCACGGCACGGGAGCGGGGAGTGATCCTCGACGTCGACGACGCGTCAGCGCTCGACCGGCCCACGACGCCGGAGGCCTCGTCCCTGCACACGGACGCGCTCGTCGTGCTCGGGAACCTCATCGACAACGCGGTCGACGCCGTCGGCCCGGAGGGCCGCGTCCGCGTGCTGCTGCAGGTCGACGGCGAGCTCCTGCGTCTCCGGGTGGACGACGACGGCCCCGGGATCCCCGCCAACCTGCACCACCAGGTGTTCAAGGCAGGGTTCTCCACGAAGGTGCCCGGTGACCGCGAGCACAGCCGCGGCATCGGCCTGGCCCTGGTCCGGCGCGTGGTGGACCGGCGCGACGGCGAGGCGGTCATCGGCATCGGCGACCTCGGTGGGGCGCTGATCACCGTGGAGCTGCCGTTGCCTGTGCCGGCGGCGTCGGTGCCGGCGGCGGCCGAACGCACCCCGGCCGCCGCGGGAACCAGGGAGACGAGATCATGACCGAGCAGGCGCGGACGCTCGTCGTCGAGGACGACCCGGCGGTCGCCGTCGTGCACCGCGGGTTCGTGGAGAGCCACCCGCGGTTCGTCGTGGTCGGCGAGGCCCGGAACGGCGCCGACGCGCTGCAGCTCGCCTCCGCCCTGCGGCCCGACCTGGTGCTGCTCGACCTGCACCTGCCGGACATCGGCGGGCTCGACGTGCTCCGGCGGCTGCGGCTGCTGCCCGGCCCGCCCGTCGACGTGGTCGCCACGACCGCCGCACGCGAGCTGGAGAGCGTGCGGCAGGCGATGGCCGGGGGCGTCGTCGCCTACCTGGTCAAGCCGTTCACGTCCGCCGCGCTGCGCGAGCGGCTCGACGAGGTGTGGCAGCGGCGCGAGGACGTGCGCCGCGCCCAGACCACGCTCGACCAGGACGAGGTGGACCAGCTCCTGGCCGGGCCGCGGACCGCGAGCACCCTGCCGCCCAAGGGGCTCTCCGAGCGGAGCCGCACCCTGGTCCAGGAGGCTCTCAGCCGGCTGTGCGGCACCGCGGAGGACGGCCGGGCGGAGGACGCGTCGGCGGCCGAGGTCGCCGAGTCGGTAGGGATGTCGCGGGTCAGCGCCCGTCGCTACCTGGAGCACCTGGTCGCGGAGGGACACGCGCAGGTCAGCCCCCGGTACGGCTCGACGGGCCGCCCGGAGAACCGCTACCGCCCGGCCTGACCCCGGCGAACCGTCAGAGCGGGGCGGCCAGCGGGTCCGGGGCCGGCTGGACCTGGCCGGTCGCCGTGTCGTACGCGAAGCCCTCGCGGACCCAGTACTCGAAGCCGCCGATCATCTCCTTGACCTCGTAGCCGAGCCTGGCGAGCTCGAGCGCCGCCTTGGTCGCCGCGTTGCAGCCGGGGCCCCAGCAGTAGGTCACGACGGGCCGGTCGCGGTCGATGGTCTGCTCGGCCCGCAGGCGCACCTTGCCGCCGGGCAGGTGCACCGCACCGGGCACGTGGCCCTGGTCCCACGACTCCTGGGACCGGACGTCGACCAGCGTGAACGGGGCGTCCGCCGCGGTCCGCCCCGCGAGCGCGGTGTGGACGTCGGCGACGTCGGTCTCGAAGGCGAGGCGTCCGGCGAAGTGCGCGACGGCGGCGGAGGTGTCCTGGGAGGTCGTCATAGCCAGAGTGTGCGGATGCCGGGGCACCGGCGGCAAGAGGGCGGACCCCCACGGTCTCTGAAGGATCCGTAAGCCGCGCTACCCCGACATCCGCACCGTTCAGACGTTCTGCAGCAGGTGCGGGTGCTGCGCCTCCACGACGTTCGGGTGCGCGCGCAGCCGGCTCTTGAGCCAGTTGTCGCCGAACACCGCGTGCAGCGGGTTGGCCGGGTCGGCGGTCACGCCGGGCGCGTCGGCGGCGAGCGCGGGTGGCAGGTCGATCGTCGGGATGGACGCGTCCAGCGCGGGGCCGTGGAAGTACGGGATGGAGATCCGGTCCGTGCCCGGCGCCGGGGAGACGACCCGGTGCAGGGTCGCCTTCAGGTAGCCGTCGGTGGCGATCTCGAGCAGCTCGCCGATGTTCACGACGAACGCGCCGGCGGGCGGGACGACGTCGAGCCACTCGCCGTCCTTCTCCACCTGCAGGCCTGCCTTGCCGTCCTCGACGGAGAGGAGGGTGAGCACGCCCAGGTCCTTGTGCGCGCCGACGCCCTGCGCGGGCGCCTCCGCCTCGACCCCCGGGTAGCGGGCGATCTTCAGGGCGGGCGAGGGGCGCTCGAACACGGCGTCGAACGTGTCGGACGGCGCCCCGAGCGCCTCCGCCCACGCCCGCAGCAGCCGCGTGGCGACGCCGTCGAGCCGGCTCAGCCACTCCTCGGCGACCTCGCGCAGCGCGGGCAGGGACTCGGGCCACAGGTTCGGGCCCTCCAGGGCCCAGTAGTCGGGCTTCCCTGGTCCGGCCGGGACCGCGGGACGCTCGGCGCCGATGTCGATCTGCTCGCGCTGGTCGACGCGGCCGAGGGTGCGCTCGCCGCCCATGCGGGTCCAGCCGCGGAAGTGCGGGCTGTTGACGTTCTCGATCGCGCGCTTCTCCGCCTCGGGCAGCGCGAAGAACTGCTCGGCCGTGGCGTAGGCGCGGTCGATCAGCTCCCGCGGGACGCCGTGTCCGACCAGGGAGAAGAAGCCGACCTCGTGGGTGGCGCGCCGCAGCTCGTCGCGGAAGCGCGCCTGGTCGTCGGGGTCGCCGTCGAGCAGCGAGAGGTCCAGTACGGGGATGCCGGGCATGGGAGGGTCCTTTCGAAGGGTGCGTGGGTGCGCCGACGGCGGCGGTCCACGCATCCGTCGATGGCTCCGCCCGGACCTCCTGGCTGCCCGCGGAGGCGGACGCCGGAGTCGGCACGTGCAGGTGGATGCGGTGTGAGCGCGGACTGCTGTCGGCGGCGCGAGGGATCGCGCCAGGGGGTCGCCTCGTCGGCAACCGCTCAGCGGCGACAGCAGGAACAGGTAAAGATGCTCACGATGTGAGACACATTAGCACTCGGCCCGCGGGGACGGCACGGACCGTGACGCGTCAGTCCGTCATGGCCTCGCGGAGGAACCGGACGACCCGGCGCGCCCGGAACATCAACGCGTAACCGATGGCGATCACGTGGCCGACGACGCGCATCGTCTCGTTGACGGCGCCCTCCAGCAGCGTGTCCTCGTCGTCGACCACGCCGTCCCTGGCCGACCGCAGGCTGAGGATCTTCGCCCGGTCGTCCGGGCCCAGGTCCTCCAGGAGCTTCGGCACCGTCGACAGCGACTGCGCGAAGGGCGCGTTGCGCAGGAGGACCGGCTTGATGATGTCCTCGGGTTCGAGGAACTTGCCGGCGATGATGATGACGGCGACCACCGAACGCCGTCGGGCATAGGCCGCGAGAACCGCACCCGCGCCGGCGGACGCACCCATGAGCGCCACGCGCTCGCCGCGCTGCTCGTAGCGCTCGATCATCTCGTCAAGGCGGTCGAGCCGGTCCTGGAACGAGGCGTCCGAGGACCAGCGGACGCGGAACATGGTGGTGCGCACGCCGAGCGCGCGCCAGGTGCGCAGCGCCTCGCGCTGGAGGTGCACCAGGGGCGGCAGCCGGTCGCCGAGCCCGGGCACGAAGATCACGCGGATCGGCGCCTTCCCGGTCCGCCCGATCACCTGGCGGGCGGCGGCGTCGAGCCCCGGGAGATCGCCGTCGCCGCTGGTCGTCTGCTCGCTCATGTCGCGCAGAGGCTACACGGCACAGCTACCTGTCAGACCCACAGGTCACCGAAGTGACCTGTGGGTCTGACATATAGGCCGGTGTCAGCGGACGCCGTACGCCCGGATCACCGTCTGCTGGACGGTGCCGCCCGCCTTGTCCTTCGCGCTGACGCGGACCGAGACGTGCTCGGTGCCGGCCGGCACGTCGAGGCCCGCGGTGTAGACGCCCTCGGCGGTCCGGCGCAGCGTGACCTTGTGCCAGGTGGCGCCGTCGTCGGCCGACCACCACAGGCTCGCCCCGGTGACGGGGCTACCGGTGCTGCCTGCCTGGTGGCCGACGGTCACCGTGGCGGTGGTCCGACGCGGTGCCTCGTTCCTCAGGTCCATGCCCTTGACCGCATAGGCGACGTCGAGGGCCGGCAGCTGTACGGGCTCGGCCGCGGACCCGCCCGGCTCGGCATGGAAGTTCCACTCCGTGCGCACCTGCGTGGACCTGTCCCACCAGGACCCTTCCTGCGCCGCGCCGAGCACCACACGGTAGTCGGCACCCCCGGCAGGGATGCGCGCCTCCGCCGACGGGTACGTGTTGTCGGCGACGGCAGCGCCGTCCCGCCAGACGCGGAGCCGCGTGGTGTCCCCGCCGAACGGCTCGAACGGATGCCTGCTCGCGTCGCTCCACCGGACGAGGCCGAGATCGAGCGTGCGCCCCGCGGCGGTGATCGAGCCCTCGCCGAGCCGGGTGCTCAGCACTGCGCCGCCAACGGTCGTCCGCGCCTTCTCCCGCGGCGCGTACTCCCGGGGCTCGCTCTTGAAGTAACCCTGGTCGGCGTCCTCCGCGCCCGCGTAGACCTCGTGGCCCCATGCGACGCCGTTCGCGCTCACGTACTCCGTGCGCCGGCCAGGTGTCGTGACCGGGCTGGACACCGCCGAGCCCCAGAGATGACCGGCCGCGAAGCCGACCCGCGCGCTCGCGCTCCGGTGGTCCGCGCCGAGCGCCGCGTAACCGGTGGTGATCGCAGCGGTGTTCCGCTCCGTCGCCCGGAACTTGAACGTGTCCACCACCTCCTGTGCGTACAGGAGGTCGTAGGTGTACGACGGCGCACGGCTCGCGCTCGACGGTCCGGTCAGGACGAAGTGCGTCTGCAGGTCGTGCTTGCCGGTGGTGACCGCAGCCGTGGTGGGCGTCGCGTAGACCTTCGCTCCGGCGGTGACCACCATCCCGAAACCGTAGGGTTCGCCGTCGGCCGCGGTCCGGTTGTCGTCCAGCGCGAGCCAGGTGAGGTCCGCGGGCCGCTCGGTGGTCGCCGTCAGCTCCCGTGCCTTCCGCGCGTCGAGGACCAGCGCCGTGTCGTCGGCCACCTCGATCTCGGGGTACAGCACGGCAGTGGCCTCGGACACCACGAACTCCTCGTCCGCCGTCCACAGGAAGCCCGTGACCGAGTACTTGCCCGGCGGGACCCGCAGGTCGACGCCCTCCGCGCCGATCTCCAGGTGCTCGCTGAACAGGGCGGGGTCGTCGACGTTCACGATCCGGACGGTGGACGAGCCGGCGTGCGGCTTGCCGTCACGCCCGACCGCGTCGATGTTGAGATCGGCGAGGTCGGGCTCCTTGTAGTAGCCGAGCGGGGTACGGATCTGCCGGCCGTCCGGTCCGGTGGCGGTGACGGCGCCCGAGTAGCGGCGCTCGACGGCGCCGACCGTCGTGTCCACCCGGACGTCGACCGTGGCGGTGCCCTGCGCCGGGACGGTCAGCGTGGTCGCGCTGAGCCGCACGGCCCGGGCCGGCAGAGGCTTGCCGTCCTGGCGGGACGCCGTGACCGCGAGGTCGAGCGTGACCGCGGCGTCCGTGCCGTTCTGGTAGGTGAGCGTCCGCGTCACCCTGCCCTTCTGAGGAAACTCCAGCCCGCCGAACGACAGCGAGGCGGGAGACGCCATGACCGGCAGCTCCAGCGCGGCGGGCAGGAAGATGCGCCCGGCGCCCTCGTCGAACACGCCGCCGCTCGTGTGCTGGGCGGAGCCCATGAGCACTGCCTTGAGCTGCTGCGCCGACAGGTCGGGGCGGGCCTGCTTGAGGACCGCCGCCGCGCCCGCCACGTGCGGAGCGGCCATCGAGGTGCCGCTCCAGGCGACGTACTCGCCCGTCCCCGACTCCGGCTTCGTGCCGACGGCACGTGCCGCGACGATCTCGACCCCCGGCGCGGTGACGTCCGGCTTGATCGCCTGGTCGAGCGCTCGCGGGCCGCGGCTGGAGAAGGTGGCGACGTCGTCGGCGTCGTCCACGGCGCCCACCGTCAGGGCGGAGCTCGCCGCCCCGGGGGTGGCCACCGTCCCGTACTCGCCGTCGTTGCCCGCCGCGACGACGAAGAGGGTCCCGTGCCGGGCGCTCAGCGTGTCGAGGGCCACCGAGGTCGGGTCGGTGCCGTCCGTGTAGTTCTCGAACTCGCCGAGGCTCATGTTCACGACGTCGGCGCCCTCGCCGGCGGCCCATTCCATGCCGTCGACGACCGACGACATCTCGCCGCCGCCGAACTCGTCGAGCACCTTGCCGACGAGCAGGTCGGCCCCCGGCGCGACGCCGCGGTTCGTGCCGTTGGACGCGTCTCCGGAGCCCAGCGCGATCGACGCGACGTGCGTGCCGTGACCGTAGAGGTCGTCGGTGTTCCCGGAGCCGGTGAAGTCCTTGGACCCGACCACCACGTCGTCCAGGTCCGGGTGGGTGCGGTCGAGGCCCGAGTCGAGCACCGCCATCGTCACGCCCTCGCCGGTGTAGCCCGCCTCCCAGGCCGCGGGGGCGCCGATCTGGGGCATCGAGTCCTCGTCGAGCGCGTGGACGGGTGCGTCCAGCCACACCTTGACCTCGGGTGCGGCCGCGCGGGCCGCCGACGTGTCGCGCCGCAGCCCGGCGAGCAGGTCGGCCGCGGCCGCGCGGTCCAGGTCCGCCGAGATCGCCCCGGCCGACTCGAGCGTCCGCTCCGGCTCCACGCCGAGAGCCGCCCAGTCGGGCTGCGGCCGGTCCTGTGCCTTGCGCTCGCCCGACTCCGGGTCCCCCGCGAGGGACGCGTCGCGCCCCGCGACTGCTTCGCGCGCCACGGCGGCGTCCTGCACGATGACCGGGACGGTGTCCCGGTGCGCGTCGTCGTACCCGGCCGCGACCAGGCCCGAGACGTTGAACAGCGCGCGGTCCATCCGGTCGGGCACGAGGCCCGCGACGTCGGCGGGGATCACGTACAGCCGGTCGCCCTCCGTGATCCGCTGGAACGCCATGCCCTCGCGTCCCGCGCCCGGCGTGACGGCCGCCGAGCTGCGCCCGTCGGCACGCCGGGTGAGCGTCACCCGGTCGCCGGTGATCAGGGTGACGGACGCGGTCGTCGGGGTGCCCGGTCCCGTCAGTGCCGCCGGCCCGACGGCGGCGCCGTCACCGTCCGTTCCCGCCGCGACGGCGCCGAGCGTCCACGCCGGCACCCCCGCCCCCATCGCGATCGCTACGGCGAACGCCGCCGCTGTCGCGCCTCTTCTGGCACGCATCTGCTGTCTCCTTCGTGAGAAGCCGGCGGCATGAATGCCACCTCACGGGGGATAACGCGCGAGGGGCGCAGATGGTTGGGCGAAAGATTCGGCGTCGTGCCTGCTCAGCGCATCAACGGGTCACGGGAGCGGCCACGGCGGCAGGCATGCCGCACGACGCCGGGGTCGTGCGGCACGCCTGCCGGGGGTCAGGTGTCAGCGGACCCCGTAGGCCCGGATCACCGTCTGCTTGACGGTGGTGCCCGCCTTGTCCTTCGCCTCGACGCGGAGCGAGACGTGCTCCGTGCCCTTCGGCACCCGGAGATCAGCGGTGTAGACACCAGCACCGGTCCTGTGCAGCGTGGCCTTGCGCCAGGTGGCGCCGTCGTCGGGCGACCAAGAGAGGCGGGCGCCGGTGACGGTGCCGCCCGTGCTGCCGGGCTGGTGGCCCACGGTCACCGTGGCGGTGGTCCGCCGCGGCGCCTTGTTGGCGAGGTCCATGCCTGCGACGTCGTAGGCGACGTCGAGCACGGGCAGCCTGACGAACGGGGGTTCGCCGTCGGGGCCGGGCTCGCCGGGTTCGGCGTGGAAGGCCCACTCCGTGCTCTCCCTGGTGGACCGGTTCCACCAGGGCGCGGCCTGTTCGGCGTCGAGGACCACCCGGTAGTCGGCGCCCTCCGGGGGGATGGGGACGCCGAAGAAGATCTCCTCCTCGTCCTCGATCTCGGTGCCGTCCCGCCACACCCGGAGCTTTCCGGGCTTGTCGAGCGAGTTGATGTGATGCCCGTCCGAGTCGACGAACGCATCGAGGCCCATGCGGAGCAGGTCACCCCAGGTACCGAGGTGGTTGTACTCCGAGAACTTGGTGGTCATCACCGCCCCGCCCAGCGTGTCCGCCGCTTCGCCCGGCGCATAGACCTGGTCGATGCCGTTGATGTACACCTCGTCCGAGCCGTCGCCCGCACTGAGCACCGCGGTGTTGCTCCAGGTCACGTCGTTCGCGGTGACATATTCGGTGCGGCTGGTACCCGGAGCGACCGGGCGGGAGTATCCACGCAGGTGGATCCACTCCTGGCCGACCAGGACGCCCCACCGCGAGCTCGACATGTCGACGCCGGGACCGAGGTCGGCGTAGCCCACGGCGACCGCCGTCGTGTTCTCGGGCGTCGCAGCGAACGCGAGCGTCTCCACTACCTCGTCCTGGTGGTACGCGAGGTCGTACGTGTACTCGGGCGCCTCGTCCGGGGTGCTGGTGGGCGCCGCCAGGTTGAACGCCGCGGTGAGCCCGAAGCTGCCCTCGGTGACCGGCTCGGTCGGCGTCGCGTACACGTCGGCGTCGCCGGAAACGGTAGCGCCGAACCCGCTGAACCACTCCTGGGGCTCGTCCACCCGGTGGACGTCGAGGAAGACCCGTTCCCGGTCCGCCGGCCGCTCGGTGGTCACCGTGACCGGCTCGCCCGCGGTCGCGTCGAGGACCACCGTCGTCTCCCCCGTGACCTCGATCTGCGGTTCCAGGACGTCCGTGAGCTCGGTGACCGCTCCCTCGGCGTCCTCGTCCCACAGCTTGCCGTTCACCGAGTAGGTGCCGGCCGGGACACGTCCGGTCCACGTACCGTCCTCGAGCTCGACGAACTCGCTGTACCGGGTCCCGTCGTCGACGTTCGTCACGTGCACGAGGGATCCGCCGTCATGCCGCTCGCCGTCCCGCCCGATGCCCTCGACGGTCAGCTCGTAGTGCTCGGACTCCTTGGCCCAGCCGAGGGTCGTGCGGAGGTCGCTGCCGTCGGGTGCGGTGGCGACCACCGCTCCGGAGAAGCGCCCGAAGTCACCGGTGGCGCGGGCCACGGTGACGTCCACGGTGGCGCTGCCCTGTGCGGGCACGGTCACCGACGCCGCCGAGAGAGCGGCCGCACCGGCCGGCAACGGTTCGCCGTCCGGGCCGGTCACGTCGACCGCGAGGTCGAGCGTGACCTCCGCGTCCGTCGGGTTCTCGTAGGTGAGGGTTCGGGTCTCCGAGCCCGTCTGCGGGAACAGGAAGGTGCCGAGCGAGAGCGACGCCGGCGTGGCCGCTATCTGCTGGTTCAGAGCGTCCGGCAGGTAGATGCGCCCGGCGCCCTCGTCCCACACCGTCCCGGAGGTGTGCTGGGCGGAACCCATGAGGACCGCCTTGAGCTCCTGGCCGGTGAGCTCCGGCCGGGCCTGCTTGAGCACCGCAGCGGCGCCCGCGACGTGCGGGGCAGCCATCGAGGTGCCGGAGGCGGCGACGTGGAGGTCGTCCACCACCGTGCCCATCGCAGTCCCGGCCCCGCGGGCCGCGACTATCTCGTCGCCGGGGGCCGTCACGTCGGGCTTGAGGGCGTTGTCTCCGCCGCGTGGGCCACGGCTGGAGAACCAGGTGACCTCGTCGGCGTCGTTCACCGCGCCAACGGTCAGAGCGGCGTCGGCCGCCCCGGGGGGCGGCCACCGTCCCGTTGCCGTTCTCCCCCCTCGTTGCCCGCCGAGATGACGAAGAGGGTGCCGTACTGCGCGCTCAGTGCGTTCACGGCCAAGGAGCCCGGATCGGTGCCGTCGCTGTAGTTGCCGCGCTCGCCGAGGCTCATGTTCACGACGTCGGCGCCCTCCGACGCCGCCCACTCCATCCCCTCGATCACCCAGGAGGTCGCGCCGCCGTCCTCGCCCAGGACCTTGCCGACCAGCAGGTCCGCGCCGGGGGCGACGCCGCGGTTCACGCCGTCGGACGCGTCGCCCGAGCCGAGCGCGATGGAGGCGACGTGCGTGCCGTGCCCGTGATGGTCGGTGGTGCTACCCATGCCGGTGAAGTCCCGCGACCCCACCAGCACGTCGTCCAGGTCGGGATGGGTGGTGTCCACGCCGGTGTCGAGGACCGCGACGGTGACGCCCTCACCCGTGTATCCCGCCTCCCAGGCTGCGGGCGCGCCGATCTGCGGCGACGAGTCGACGTCGAGCGCCTCGACCGGGGCGTCGAGCCAGACCTTGAGGTCGGACGGCGCGGCGGTTGCCGTCCGGGCCCTCGTCGCCGGCCTCTGGAGGGCAGCCAGCAGGTCGGACGCCGCGGCACGGTCAAGGTCCGCGGAGACTGCGTCGACGGACTCCAGTCTCCGCTCGGGCTCGATGCCCAGGCTCGCCCAGTCCGGCTCGGCCGACGCCGCTCGCGCGCCCTTCGTCGCCTTCCCACCCGAGGCGGCGGTCGCCTGCACGATGACGGGGACGGTGCTCTTGCGAGATTCGGCGTACCCGGCGTCGGCGAGGCCTGCGACGTCGAACAGGGCTCGGTCGAGGCGGTCGGGGACCAGGCCGGCGACGTCCGTCGGGATGACGTACAGGCGGTCGTTCTCGATCTGCTGGAGGAAGCCGACCCCGTCGCGTCCTTCGCCGGGCTCGATCCCGAGGATCCGGGGGTGGCCGTCCGACTGCGTGACCGTGACCCGGTCACCCGTGATCAGCGTGACGGTCGAGGTCGGGGTTGCTGGGCCACCGGACTGGGCAGCGGCCGTGCCGAACGTCGTGCTGGACGTCGTGGCGGCGGGCGGATCGCCGGGCCCAGCGGCCGAGGCCACCGTTCCCCCGCCCACCAGGACCGCGGCGAGCATCGCCGCTGCACCTGCTCTGACGCGCATCTACTGTCTCCTTCGTGAGGAATGGGCGGCATGTGCCGCCCGCACGAGGGCAGACGAACGAAGAGCTCAAGCAGTTGGGGCTGCCCAGCTGTCAGAAACCACCGACGTGTCAGACCCACAGGTCACTCGGGTGACCTGTGGGTCTGACAGGTCCGGTGGTTTCTGACAGGTCAGCGGAGGAGGAGCGGCGTCGCGTCGCGGAGGCGCCGCGTGTACTCGTGCTGCGGGGTGTCGTAGACGTCGGCGGTGGGGCCCTGCTCCACGATCAGGCCGTCGCGCATCACCGCGACGTGGTCGCAGACGTGCCGCACCACGCCCAGGTCGTGCGACACGAGCAGCAGCGTCAGGGCCTGTTCGTCCGCGAGCCGCCCGAGCAGGTCCAGCACCTGCCGCCGGACGGAGACGTCGAGCGCGCTGACCGGCTCGTCCGCCACGAGGATGCGCGGCCTGCACACGAGAGCCCGTGCGATGGCGATGCGCTGCCGCTGCCCGCCCGAGAACTGGTGCGGGTACCGCTCGGTCGCGTCGAGCGGCAGGCCGACGGCGTCCAGCATCTCCCGCACCGTGTCCCGGCGGGCAGTCGCCGTCCGCGGGCCGCCGGCCCGGACGTTCGCGGGGTTGAGGAGCGGCTCCGCCACGATGTCGCCCACCGTCATGCGGGGGTCGAGCGAGCTGTACGGGTCCTGGAACACGACCTGCAGGGCCGAGCGCAGGTCGCCGAGCCCGGCCGCCGCACCCGCGCCGCTGGTCGAGCCTGCACCGCTGGTCGAGCCTGCGCCGCTGGTCGAGCCTGTCGAGACCCCGTCCGCGCCGATCCGCACCCCGGCGCTCGTCACGTGCCCCGACGTCGGCCGGTCCAGCCCCGCCACGATCCGCAGCAGGGTCGACTTGCCCGACCCGGACTCGCCCACTATCCCGAACCGCTGCCCTTCCTGGACCTCCAGCGAGACGCCCCGCAGCGCGTGCACCACCTCGCCGCGGCTCGGGTAGGTGCGGGTCAGGTCCGCGACCTGGATCAGCGGTTCCCGAACCTCCCGAGGCGCGGCCGGCAGCCGCGGCTCCAGGGTCGACGCCGCCAGCAGCCGCTTCGTGTACTCGTGCCGGGGGTGCGCGAACACCTCGGCGACGGGGCCTTCCTCGACCACGACACCCTCGAGCAGCACCACCACCCGCTCGCACACCTGGGACACCACCGCCAGGTCGTGGGTGATGAACAGCAGCCCCGCACCCCGGTCCTCGACGAGCCGCACCATCAGGTCCAGCACCTGGCGCTGCACGGTGACGTCGAGGGCCGTCGTCGGCTCGTCCGCCACGAGCACGGCCGGGTCGTTGGCCAGCGCCATCGCCAGCCCCACCCGCTGGCGCTGCCCGCCGGACAGCTCGTGCGGGTAGCGCCGGGCGGCGCCGCTCGGCAGGCCCACCTCGGCCAGGAGCTCGGCGGCGCGCCGCGCCGCCGTCCGGCCCGTCGTGCCGTGCAGGGTCATCGCCTCCGCGACCTGGCGGCCCACGCGCATCAACGGGTTCAGCGCTGTCATCGGCTCCTGGAAGACCATCGACATCGCCTCGCCGCGCAGCCGGGCCATGGCTCGCTCGCCCCGGTCCAGGAGGTTCCCGGACACGTCGGCGAGCCGCACCTGGCCGGTGGCCACGACGCCGTCGGGCAGCAGGCCGAGGGCCGCGAGCGCCGTCATCGTCTTGCCCGAGCCCGACTCGCCGATCAGGCCGACGCGCTCGCCGGGGGCGATCCGGAGGGAGACGTCGGACAGGAGCTGGCGGCCGCTGCTGGTGCGGACCGTGAGGTCGCGGATGTCGAGGGCGGTGGGTTGGTGGGTCTCGACAGGCTCGACCACCGGACGGACGGGCTCGACCGGCGTTCCGGGCTCGACCGCCGGACGGACAGGCTCGACCGACGTTCCGGGGTCGACGGCGGAGAGGCGGGGGTCGAAGACGTCGCGCAGGCCGTCGCCCAGCAGGTTGAACCCGAGCACCGCCACCGCTATCGCGACGCCGGGCACGATGGCGAGGTGGTCGGCGACGCCGAGGAACTGCTGCGACTCCTGCAGCATGCGGCCCCACGACGGCGTCGGCGGGGGTGTGCCCAGGCCGAGGAAGGACAGTCCGGCCTCGGCGAGGACGGCGATCGCGAAGTTCACGGAGCACTGCACCAGCACCATGCCGCCGATGTTGGGCAGCACGTGCCGTGCGGCGATCGCGAGCTCGCCACGGTTCGCGGCCCGGGCGGCGAGCACGTAGTCGGACCGCACGACCTGCAGCGTCCCGCCGCGGGCGACGCGGGCGAAGGCGGGGATCGAGCCGATGCCGAGCGCGACCATCGCCGTCACCGTGCCCGCGCCGTAGACGGCGCCGAGGACTATCGCGAGCAGCAGCCCGGGGAAGGCGAGGAGGATGTCGCTGCCCCGCATCAGGAGGGCGCCGAGCCGTCCGCCGCGCATCCCCGCGAGCACGCCGAGGGGCACACCGACCACCGCCGCTATGCCCACCGCCACCAGGCCGACCAGCAGGGTGATCTGCGCGCCGGCCATGACCTGCGAGAGCACGTCGCGGCCGAACCGGTCGGTACCGAGCCAGTGCTCGGCCCCGGGTGGCAGGAGGCGTTCGGCGCCCGCGTGCTCAGGGTCGTACGGCGTCCAGACGAGCGAGACGAGGGCCGTGACGACGACCAGCCCGACCAGCACCGCGCCGATCACGAGCTGGGGGTGCACGCGTGCGCGGCGGGCCGGACCGGTCATGTCGCCCTCCTGAGCCGGGGGTCCAGCAGGGTGTAGGCGAGGTCGACCAGGAAGTTCAGCAGCACCACCAGCACGACCAGCACCGCCACTATCGACTGCACGGCGAGCAGGTCGCGGTTGCCCACCGAGTCCAGCAGCAGGCTCCCGAGCCCGGGTACGGCGAACACCCGCTCAATCACGACGGCGCCGATCAGCATCGACGCGATCTGCACACCCACCACGGTCACGATCGGCACGCCGGCGTTCCGCAGCCCGTGCCGCACCAGCGCGCCGGTGAAGGTGAGCCCCTTGGCACGGGCGGTCCGCAGGAAGTCCTCGCGCATGATCTCCAGCACGGCGCTGCGTACGTACCGCGTGATGATCGCGGCCTGCACGGAGCCCAGCGCGACGGCGGGCAGCAGCACGTGCCGCCAGAAGTCCCCGAACCCGTCCACGGGCGCCGTCCACCCGCCCGACGGCAGCCAGCCGAGCCGCACCGCGAACAGCGCCACGAGCAGCACGCCCACCAGGAAGTTCGGCACCGCCACGCCCACCTGGCTCACGGCGGACAGCGTCACGCCGCCCGCGTTCCGGTGCCAGACGGCGGCCAGCGTGCCCACCGGCACCGCCACCACCAGGGCGATCAGCATGCCGAGCAGCACGAGGATGCCCGTCACCTGCACCCGGTCCGCGACCAGGGGCGTGAGGTCCTGCGACGTCACGTAGCTCGTGCCGAGGTTCCCCGTGAGCAGGCCGCCCATCCACTCCAGGTACTGGGACACGAGCGGCCCGTCGGTGCCGTGCTCGGCCCGCCAGGCCGCGAGCGCCTCGGGGGACGCCTCGATCCCGAGGGCGACGACGGCGGGGTCACCGGGCAGCACCCGGAGCAGCACGAAGATCGCTGCCGTCGCCACCAGGAGCGTGGCGAGGAGCTGGGTGACGTGCGAGGCGAGTTGTCTGGCCACGTGCGGTGTCCGGCGTCGGCCGGGTCAGCTGTCGGACCAGCGCAGGCCGGTCAGGTCCATCGACTCGGTGGTCGCGTTCGCGGCGATGCCCGCCAGTCCGGCGTCGGCCACCACGGTGTTGGGGAAGAGGAACAGCGGGTCGCTCGCGGCGTCGTCGACGATCATCCGGGCGACCTCCTGCATGCCCGCGACGTACTGGTCCGGGCTGCTCCGGTCGGCCTCTTCCGCGACCTCGGTGACCCGCGGGTTGTCGTAGCCGATGTAGTAGTCCGGGTCGCCGAAGATCGTCAGCATGTCCCGGGCCTCGGTGTGGAGGATCACGGACATCTGGTAGTCGTGCTCGGTGAACACCTTGTCCAGCCAGACCGCGGGGAACTCCGCGGGGACGATCTTCGCGTCGATGCCGACGTCCTTGAGCTGTGACACCACGACCTGGGCGACCGCCTCCGCGTAGGGGCGGGTCGGGACGTCGAACGTGATGCTCAGGTCCTCGGCACCGGCTTCGGCCAGGAGCTCCTTGGCGCGCTCCGGGTCGTACGGGTAGGCGTCGGTCAGGTCCTGGTAGTACGGGTCGGTGGGCGGCACCATCGAGCCGATGAGCTCGCCGTGTCCCGCCCACGCGGTGTCGAGCACCGCCTTGCGGTCGATCGCGTACATGACCGCGCGGCGTACCCGCAGGTCGTCGAAGGGCGGTTCGGTGTTGTTCAGCGCGAGCAGGACCTCGCCCGTCGACGTGCCGTCGATGACCTGCAGGTCCTCGTCCCGCTCGAGGCCGGCCAGCAGGTCAGGGGCCTGCATGTTGTACGCCATGTCGATGTCACCGGCGCGGACGGCGTTGGCCTGGGCGTTCGCGTCCGCGAAGTAGCGGACGATGACGTCCTGGATCGCCGGCGCCTCGCCCCAGTAGTCGTCGCGCGCGGCGAGCGTGATGTGGTCGCCGGTGGCGACCTCCTCGACCGTGTAGGGGCCGGTACCGACCGTCTCCGTCGCCAGGTCGGCGGACAGGTCGTCCGGGAACATGGCGCCCACCGACGTGCCCATGTCGAACAGCCAGGAGTTGCTCGGGTGCTTCAGGGTGACGGCGACCTCGGTGTCGCTCGTCGCCTCCGCCTTCCGCACGACGTCCATCTTGGACCTGAGGCTCAGCGTCCAGTCGTCCTGGACCCGCTCGATCGAGGAGACGACGTCGTCCGCGGTGAAGGGCGAGCCGTCGGAGAACCGCACGCCCTCGTGCAGCGTGAACGTGTAGACGGTGCGGTCCCCGTTGACCTCCCACGACTCGGCGAGCTGCGGCTGCACCTCGCCCTCCTGGTCGATCGTCACCAGGCCCTCGTACACGTTGTTCATCAGCAGCTGCGGGATCGCCGAGCCCGACGTCGTCGTGAAGTCGAGGTTGGTGGGTTCCCCGGTCAGGCCGACGACGACGTCCGTGCGTGCTCCCCCGGTGCCCTCGCCGGAGCCGGCCGAGCAGGCCGCGACCAGGGTCGCGGTGGTCAGGGCGACGACGAAGCCGACGGCGCGGCGCCTGGTGAGGATCTGCACGTCACCAGCGTAGTGGGGTGAACATAGGGTGGGACCGTGCGCCTCGTCACCTGGAACGTCAACTCCATCCGCACGCGCGTCGACCGCGTGCTCGCCTTCCTCGACCGGTCCCAGGCCGACGTCCTGGCCATCCAGGAGACCAAGTGCCGGGACGACCAGTTCCCGACCGCGGCGTTCGAGGCCGCCGGTTACGAGGTCGCGCACTTCGGGCTGTCGCAGTGGAACGGCGTGGCGATCGTGTCGCGGGTAGGCCTGACCGACGTCGCCACCCAGTTCCCGGAGCAGCCGGGCTTCGCCAAGGCGATCATCGAGGACGGCCCGGACCCGCTGCTCGACGTCGTCCCGCCCCTTGAGGCGCGAGCGATCGGGGCGACCTGCGGCGGCGTCCGCGTGTGGAGCCTGTACGTGCCCCACGGCCGCGCGCTCGGCGACCCGCACTACACCTACAAGCTGGCGTGGCTGGAGGCCCTGCACACCTCCGCGCAGGCCTGGGCCGACGCCGGCGACGCCGTGGCGCTCATGGGCGACTGGAACGTCATCCCGCTCGACACCGACGTGTACGACGTGGCGGACTTCGCCGGGAAGACCCACGTGTCCCCGCCCGAGCGGGCGGCGTTCGAGGCATTCGGCAAGGCCGGGTACACGGAGCTGACGCGGCAGTTCATCCCCGAGGAGCACGCGTACACCTACTGGGACTATCAGCAGCTCGCCTTCCCGCGGAACAAGGGGCTGCGGATCGACTTCTGCTGGGCGTCGCCCGCCCTCGCCGGCCGCGCGTCGGGCGCCGTCATCGACCGGGACGAGCGCAAGGGCAAGGGCGCCTCCGACCACGTCCCGGTGATCGTCGACCTGGCCGACTGACCCTCCCGCGCACGGCGCAGGGGGCGCCGAGGTTCCACCGGTGATGGGGAAATCAGCGGGTGAAATTGTCCATAAAGAGGGTGCACCCCAGGCGCGCATCGTCCTGGTGACAAGGACCTCGTCGAATGTCGGTAAGTTAACCTGCATGACGTCGACGCCCGACCACCTCCCGGCCGCCACCGAAGTCGCCAAGGTGCCTGCCACGGATCCTGTCGGGACGGCTTCCGCGGACGAGGCGGAGCGGGATCCGGCGGGCAACGGCACGGTCGTCGACAGCCGTTCCGGGGACGACGACGCGGCGCCCGAGCAGGCGGACGACGACGGTCCCGACGCCGCTGGTGCGTCCACCGCGAACGGCGAGCCCGCGGGCGACGGGGCCCAGGACGGGGTGGCAGCGGCCGAGTCGGGGGATGCCGAGCGTGCCGAGGCCAGCGCGGCGAGCGCTGAGACCGCAGAGGAGTCCACCGACGGGCCGACGGCGGTCGCCGCGCCGGACGCGGAGTCGCCGGTCGGTGCGGAGAGCACACCGGACGACGTCGAGCCGGCCGCGGAGGCCGCGCCTGTCGCGGACGTGGAACCTGTCGGGGATGTCGAGCCTGCGGCGAAGGTTGCGGATCGTGAACCCGTTGCGGACGCTGAGCCCGCCGGAAGTGTCGAGCCTGCCGGAGACGCGGCCGACGCGGCCGAGCCTGCCGCACCGGAGGAGCCCGTCGCGGACGTCAAGCCTGCGGCGGGTACCGGTTCGAAGCCTGCGGCGCGCACCGAGGAGATCAGCGTCGTGCCCGCCGACGCCCTGCCGAAGCGGGTACCGGCGGCTCCCCCCGTCGAGCCGACGCCGTCGTCCTCCAAGAGCGTGGATCCTGCGGCCGCTGCCCGGACGGAGGAGTCGGCCGATGCCGAGGGTGACAGCGCTGCTGGTGCCGCCGTAGGCACCGGCCTCGCTGCTGACACCGACACCGGCACGAGCGTCGACACCGACGTGTCTGGCGAGGATGCTGCCGCAGACGACTCGGCCGATGCGCCGGATGCGCCCGCCTCGGCGAGCGCTCCCGACTCAGCCGACTCGCCCGCTGTCGCTGACTCGCCCGCCGCGGACGACGACAAGCCGACCACGTCGAAGGCCGCCGGTACGGACAAGGCCGAGCCCGGGACGCCGTCCGACAGCGCGGCTGCGCCGACCGTGGACGAGACCTTCGACTTCAAGGCGCTCTCCTTCGCCGCGATCGCCGCGGCGCACAAGAAGGAGATCGGGCCGCGGACCGTCGCCGGGGAGGCCGGGGCACCCGAGGAGCGGAAGACCACGGACCAGGCCGCTGCCGACGCGCCGGCCGTGGACCCGGAGGAGGCCCTCAGCGAGACGGAGACGCCCGCCGACGAGCGGCCCGCTGCCGCGGACGACGCTCCGACCGAGGAGCTCTTCGCACCGCCCGCGACGCGCATCCCGCCGGCCGTCACGCCGCCGAGCCCGTTCCCGACACCCGCGGCTCCGCCGCAGCACCAGCCAGGCGCCCCGCGCCAGGACCAGGGTGCCGGCCAGCAGCAGCCGCCGTCGCCGTTCCCCTCCCCGCGCGGCGGTTCCGCACACCCGTTCCCCGCCGTACAGGGGTATGCGCCGGAGGCCTCCTATGCCGGCTGGCGGCCGCCGACCGCGGCTGACGAAGCCGCCAAGCGACGCCGGTTCGCGATGATCGGTGGGGCCGCCGTCGCAGTCGTCGCCCTGGTGACGGTGATCGTCCTCGTCGTGAACATGGTCAGCAAGCAGCAGTGGGAGCCGATCGAGGCGATGATCGCGGAGCCGCGTGAGGTGCATCCGCTGCAGCTGGTGCTCGGTTCGTGCGTGGAGACCGTCCCCGAGGACGGCGAGGTCTCCGAGGTGCTCGCCGTTCCGTGCACCGCCTCGCACACCGCGCAGGTCGTGGGTCGCACGGACTTCGCCGACGCCGCCGTCTGGCCGGGCCGTGACGAGGTGGACAAGCGCGTGGCCCTCGTGTGCGGCACCAAGCAGCTCGGTCCGGTCGCCCGGACCAGCCAGCTCGCGAACTCCGTGCGCTATGTGGTCTGGGGCCCCAGCGAGGAGTCGTGGAGCGACGGCGACCGGGTCGGCCTGTGCCTCGCCACCACCGCCGAGCCGATCACACAGGATCTCCTGCAGTAGCGGGCTGTATCGCCGCCGGGCCCTGTCCGGCGCAGCCGTCGAGCAGGGTCTGGCCCAGCGGGGTCAGCGCGTGGATCACGGTGTTGCGCTCCCGCCCGCTGGCGATCAGGCCGGCATTGCGCAGCACCGTCGCATGCTCCGACGCCGACGCCGGGGAGATCGCGAGCCGATTCGCGATCTCGCTGGTCGTCGCCCCGGTGCCGAGCACTCGGAGCACCGCCGCCCGGGTCCGGCCGAGAAGCGCGGTGAGCTGCCGTCCGCTGTCGGACCGGACCTCGAAGCCGCGGTCCGGCCCGGCAGGCTCGTGCACGATCGGGTAGAGCAGCACCGGCGGCAGGTCGGCGTCCGCGAGCGTGATCGGGGCCCGGACGCAGAAGTACGAGGGAACGATCAACAGCCCACGACCGGCCAGGTAGATGTCCCGTTCGGCTGCTGTCGACACCGACAGGACCGGATGCTCCCAACGCACGGACGGGTGCAGCGTCCGCAGTGCGTTCTCGGTCCCGCCCTCCACCCAGGCGCGGGTGCGCGCGGCCCGGTCGACGTCCACGGCGGCCCGGATCCCGCTCCAGTAGGGGCCCACCGCATGCTCGTAGTAGGAGCGCACGGCGACGCCGAGCCCGCGCATGGCGGGTGCGGAGCCGGCGGCGAGATCACGCATCCAGAGGTGCGGCCTGTGCGCGCCCGCCAGCAGCTCGATGTCGTTGCGCAGCCGGACCTTGGGAGTGGACAGCATCGCGTCCAGCCCGCTCTCGAAGCTGTCGGAGCCGGTGACCGGCGTGAGGAAGTCCGGCGAGTAGCCCCGCGGCGGCGCCAGCCGCAACAGCATGCGAGCTGCCGGCGGCAGGCCGGAAAGTGCCCGCTGCCGCCAGCGTCCGAACAGCACGGTGCCCGAAGGCTGGTTCACCACATGTGCGCTGAGCAGCACCTCCCACATAGGGTCCGGGCCCGGAGCGATCCGAACCCGGGCTAGATCATCCGAAGTGAAGTGGAACCGCAGCACCAGGCCTCCCTGACCGTCTGCCCTCTCCCGTGGCCCCCGCCGACTCGCCCCCGCGTGCCCTGACCGTGCGGGACTATGTGTCGCGATCCGCGCACGTCTTTCACCCCCGCGCAGAGAGGGACGTCCGAGTACCCAAGTTCTGGGCGAGCGGGCACCCACCTTCACAACATCAACACAAGGCGCTGCTCGGACACCGCTCGCCCACCGCCCGCCCGCACAGACCGCGCGGCCGTTCCTCCTGGCACCAGGATGGCAGGCGGGCGCTGCCCGCACATCGACAAATAGTCGTAGTCCGATGTACGCAGATCGGCGTACACGGGGTCCCTTGGTTCTGTCAGACGGTGTCCTGTCAGGCAGTCAGCACCCTGCGGTCGAGAGTCAGGCCCTCGCCGTCCGCGCGGTCCACGACCACCGTGTCGCCGTCGGACACCTCGCCCGCGAGCAGCAGCCGTGCCAAGCGGTCGCCGATCTCTCGCTGCACGAGGCGGCGCAACGGCCGGGCGCCGTACGCCGGGTCGAACCCCTCCAGCGCGAGCCACTCGCGTGCCGCCTCGGTCACGTCGAGCGTGATCCTGCGGTCCTCCAGCCGCTTCGCGAAGGCCCCTACCTGCAGCTCCACGATGCTGCCGAGCTCGGCCAGCGTCAGCGCGTCGAAGATCACCACGTCGTCCAGGCGGTTGAGGAACTCCGGCTTGAACGAGGCACGCACGGCAGTCATCACGGACTCGCGCCGCTCCTCGTCCGACAGCATCGGTTCCACGAGGAACTGCGAGCCGAGGTTCGAGGTCAGCACCAGGATCGTGTTGCGGAAGTCGACGGTGCGACCCTGGCCGTCGGTGAGCCGGCCGTCGTCGAGCACCTGGAGCAGGACGTCGAAGACCTCGGGGTGCGCCTTCTCCACCTCGTCCAGCAGCACCACCGAATAGGGCCGCCGCCGGACCGCCTCGGTCAGCTGACCGCCCTCCTCGTACCCGACGTAGCCCGGAGGCGCGCCGACGAGCCGGGCCACGGAGTGCTTCTCGCCGTACTCGGACATGTCGATCCGCACCATCGCGCGCTCGTCGTCGAACAGGAAGTCCGCCAACGCCTTGGCGAGCTCGGTCTTGCCGACACCCGTGGGCCCGAGGAACAGGAAGGAACCGGTCGGCCGGTCGGGGTCGGAGACACCCGCCCTGGTCCGCCGCACCGCGTCGGACACCGCGGCCACAGCAGCCTTCTGGCCGATGAGGCGCTTCCCGAGGACGTCCTCCATGTGCAGGAGCTTCTCGGACTCGCCCTGCAGCAGCCGCCCGGCGGGGATGCCGGTCCACGCCGCGACCACCTCGGCGATCTCGTCGGCGCCCACCTTGTCGGCGATCATCGGGGCCTCGACGGGTGCCAGCGACGCATCGGTGGTCGAGACCTGGCTCGTCGCCTCCGCCTCCTCGGCCGCGACGAGCTCCCTCTCGACCACGGGGATCTCGCCGTACTGGATACGTGCGGCGCCCTCCAGGTCACCTTCACGGAGCTTGCGTTCCGCGTCGGTGCGCAGCTCGTCGAGCCGGGCACGCAGGTCACCGACGCGGTTGTGGCCCGCCTTCTCCGACTCCCAGCGCGCGGTGAGCGCGGCGAGGGCCTCACGACGGTCCGCCAGGTCGGCGCGGAGTCGCTGCAGGCGCTCCTTGGAGGCCGCGTCCTCCGACTCGGACAGCACCACCTCCTCCATCTCGAGGCGCGTGACGGCACGCTGCAGCTCGTCGACCTCCACCGGGGAGGAGTCGAGCTCCATGCGCAGCCGCGACGCGGCCTCGTCGACCAGGTCGATCGCCTTGTCGGGCAGCTGCCGACCGGAGATGTAGCGGTCGGAGAGCGATGCGGCGGCCACGAGGGCGGAGTCCGCGATCGTCACCTTGTGGTGCGCCTCGTAGCGCTCCTTGAGCCCGCGCAGGATCGCCACGGTGTCCTCCACCGAGGGCTCACCCACGAAGACCTGCTGGAACCGCCGCTCCAGGGCCGGGTCCTTCTCGATGTGCTCGCGGTACTCGTCGAGCGTGGTGGCGCCCACCATGCGCAGCTCACCGCGGGCGAGCATCGGCTTGAGCATGTTGCCCGCGTCCATCGCGCCCTCGCCTCCGGCGCCCGCGCCGACCACGGTGTGCAGCTCGTCGATGAAGGTGACCACCTCGCCGTCGGACGCCGTGATCTCCTCCAGAACCGCCTTGAGGCGCTCCTCGAACTCGCCGCGGTACTTCGCCCCGGCCACCATCGAGGCCAGGTCGAGCGCGACGAGGCGCTTGCCCTTGAGGGACTCGGGCACGTCACCGGCCACGACCCGCTGGGCCAGCCCTTCGACGACCGCCGTCTTGCCGACGCCCGGCTCACCGATGAGTACCGGGTTGTTCTTGGTGCGGCGGCTCAGCACCTGGATCACGCGACGGATCTCCGAGTCCCGGCCGATCACCGGGTCGAGCTTGCCGTCGCGGGCGCGCTGCGTCAGGTCGGTGCCGTACTGCTCGAGCGCCTTGTACGTGCCCTCGGGATTGGGGCTCGTGACCCGGCCGGCCCCACGGACGGCGGGCAGCGCGGCGCGCAGGGCGTCGGCAGTGGCTCCGGCGTCGGACAGGATCTGGGCCGCGGGCGACTGCCCTGCCGCGACGGCGATGAGCAGGTGCTCGGTGGAGACGTACTCGTCACCCAGCCCCTGTGCTTCCTTGGACGCCAGGTCCAGGACGGTGGCCATGGCCCTGCTCGCGCTCGGCTGGGCGGTGGTCGTGCCACTGGCCTGGGGCAGCGCCACCAGAGCCGCGCGCACGCGCTGACCGATGGTCTGGGCACTGGCCCCGACCGCATCGAGCAGGCCGACGGCGACGCCGCGCTCCTGCTGGAGCAGCGACGCCAGCAGGTGGACCGGCTCGAGCTGCGGGTTGCCGGCAGCCGACGCCGACTGGATCGCGTCGCCGATCGCCTGCTGCGACATGGTCGTGAACTTGGTGTCCATGAGGCCTCCCAGGATGGTGCTGAAGTCTTGCGCGGCAGGACCGCGTTCAAAGTTGAGTCTACTCCGCTCAACCCTGGAATTCACTGTAGCGTGCGCCACCCACACTCGTACCGTTGCGGCATGAACACCCAGGTGATCGTCCTCAACGGCGGTTCGAGCTCCGGGAAGTCCGGCCTAGCGCGCGGCCTGCAGACCGTCCTGCCCGATGCCTGGCTGTCCCTCAGCATCGACACCCTCGTCGACGCGATGCCCGCCCGCCTGACCACCGGGGGCGACGGGATCGGTTTCGCGGACGACGGCGGCGTCGACGTCGGGCAGGAGTTCATGGCGCTGCAGGACGCCTGGATCGCCGGGCTGGTCGCCATGGCACGCGCCGGGGCGCACATCGTGGTCGACGACGTGTTCCTCGGGCGCGCCGCGTCCCAGCGGCGCTGGCTCGATGCCCTGGGCGACGTCCCGACCCTGTGGGTCGGCGTGCGCTGCGACGCGGCGGTCGCGGAGGCGCGCGAGGCCGCCCGCGGCGACCGCGTCGCGGGCATGGCCGCGAAGCAGGCAGACGTCGTCCACGAGGGGGTCACCTACGACCTAGAGGTCGACACCACGCACACCAGCTCGATGGACTGCGCACGGACCATCGCGGCACACCTGAGATCATCGCGGGGTGAGCGAACAGACTGACGAGTCCCTGACACCTCCCCGCGCCGTCCTCGTCGGGGTCGTCGGCGGCACCTTCTCCGGGCTGTTCGGTCTGGGTGGCGGCATCGTCATGGTGCCGCTCCTGACGTCGCTCGGCGGCCTCACGCAGCGCCGGGCCAGCGCCTACTCGCTCGCGGCGATCCTGCCCGCGGCGATCGTCGGGTCCATCCCGTACCTGACCCACGACGCCGTCGACCTGATCGCCGCCGGACTGCTCGTCGTGGGCGCGGTGATCGGCGCCGTCGTCGGCGCGCGGCTGCTCGCCCGCGTGCCGGAAACCCTGCTGCGCTGGCTCTTCGTCGGGGTGCTGGTCGCGGGGATCGTGCGGTCCGTGATGGACGCGTTCGGGGAACCGCCGTCCGTCGACACCGCCGAGGGGCTGCCCAGCGTGCTCGACGGGGCGGGAATGATCGGGCTCGGCCTGGTCATGGGCGTCGCGTCCGGCCTGCTCGGCATCGGCGGCGGTCAGCTCGCCGTCCCCGGCCTGTCCGCACTGTTCGACTTCGCACCCGCGCTGGCCAAGGGCACGTCGCTGGTCGCGATGATCCCGACCGCGATCTCCGGCACCTGGGTCAATGCCCGCAACCGGCTGGTCCACCTGAAGATGGCCGCGCTCATCGGCCTCGTGGCATCGGGCTTCTCGTTCGGCGGCGCGAGCCTGTCGGTGGTCATGCCCGACGACGTCGCGTCGATCGCGTTCGCCGCGCTCCTCGTCTTCGCCTTGGTCCAGCAGATCCGCAAGGCCCTCCAGAAGCCACGGCACTGAGCAGCGAGGCCGATGCCTGGGTGATCGGTAGTCCGTCAGGTAATCGGCAACTCGGACTGCCGATCACGTGACGGATTGCCGATCACCGAGTCGGTGTCCAGCTCCCGCAGCACCGCTGCGCACTCCGCGGCGACCGCTACCGCTACGTCGCGGGCGGTGTCCGCCTCCCGCTCCGGGACCACGCGCTGCACGGCGCCCTCGGTGAGCAGGTCGACGGCCCGGATGTGCTGAGCCTCCGCCATCTGCTCCGCGTGCGTGGTGTCCCCGTGCACGATGACGCTCGCCCCCTCGGGCGGCAGCGGCGACAGCCAGGCGTGCTCCGCGGCGATCACCACCTGCGCGGGCAGCAGCGCGAGCGCCCCGCCGCCGCAGCCCTGGCCGAGGATCACCGACAGCGTCGGCACCGTCATCCGGGTGAGCGCCGCCATGCAGCGCGCGATCTCGCCGGCGAGCGCCCCCTCCTCGGCGGCCTGCGAGAGCTCGGCGCCCGGGGTGTCGATCACCGCGACGAGCGGCAGCCGCAGCTCCTCGGCCAGCCCCATCGCGCGCCGCGCCACGCGCAGCGCGGCGGGCCCCATCGGGGTGCTCTCGGCCTGCCGGGTCCGGTCCTGGCCGACGACCAGGCACGGCCGGCCGTCCAGCCGGGTCAGCGCCACCAGCATCGACTCGTCGCGCTCGCCCTCCTCCGTGCCGGAGAGCCGCACGGTCCCCGAGGCCCCGTAGCGCAGCAGGTCCCGCACACCTACACGGTCGTCGGCCCGGGTCCGGAGCACGGAGTCCCAGGCGGACCTGTCCGCCGCAGGCTCCCCGGAACGGCGTGGCAGGGACGGCGCCGACGGCGGGTCCACCAGCACCGCGAGCGTCCGCTCCACGAGCGCGGGCAGGTTCTCGGGGGCGACGACGCCGTCGAGCACTCCCTTGGCGGCGAGGTTCTCGGCGGACTGGACACCGTCAGGCAGTGCCGTGCCCGTCAGGGCCTCGACCACACGCGGCCCGAGGAACCCGATGAGCGCACCGGGCTCGGCGACCGTGAGGTGCGCGAGCGAACCCCATGACGCGTAGACGCCGCCGGTCGTGGGGTGCCGCAGGTACACGAGGTACGGCAGTCCGGCGTCGCGGTGGTCCATGACGGCGCGGGAGATCTCGACCATCCGGAGGAAAGCGGGGGTGCCCTCCTGCATCCGGGTGCCGCCCGACGCCGTCGTCGCCAGGAGGGGCAGCCGCTCCGCCGTCGCGCGCCGGATCGCGGCGGTGATCCGCTGGGCCGCGGCCCGGCCGATGGAACCGCCCAGGAACCGGAACTCGTTGACCACCACGACCACCGGCCGCCCCCGGACCTGGCCCCGGCCGGTGAGGACCGACTCGTCGGTGCCCGCCTTCTCGGCGGCCGCCGCCAGGACGGCGCGATACTCGGCAGCGTGCCCCGACGTGTCGACGGGCTCGTCCCAGGACTCGAAGCTGCCCGGGTCGAGGACCAGGTCGAGCAGCTCGCGCGCCGTCCAGCGGCGGGTCACCGGCCCGCCTCGGACCCAGGCCCGGGCGTGTCGAGCCAGGCCCGGATCCCGGCGGCGTGCTCGTCGAGCACCGGCGGCGCCTGGTGGTCCCGCCGGGTCACCTCGGCGCCGTCGGGGTCGAAGAACCGCAGCGGCGGGCCGGGCAGCGTCACCGTGCCGAGGCTCGTGTGCTCGACGTCGACGAGCAGGCCCTGGCTCGCCGTCTGCTCCCATGCGTACACCTCGTCGAGGGTACGCACCCGGCCCGCCGGGATCCCGGCGTCGGCCAGGCGGGTCAGCAGCCGGTCCGCCTCGAGGTCGGCGAACACCGTCTCGACCAGCTCGATCACCTCGTCGCGGCGGGCGACCCGCTCGGGGTTGCTCCGCATGCCCTCGGCGTCGGCGTCGAGCCCGAAGGCCAGGCAGAACTTCTGCCACAGCACCTCGGACCCGACCGCGATCTGGACGGCGCCGTCACGGCAGCGGAACAGGCCGTACGGCGCTATGGAAGGGTGGTGGTTGCCCTGCGCGTGCCCCACCTCGCCGGCGACGGTCCACCGCGTGCCCTGGAACGCGTGCACGCCCGTGACCGCCGCGAGCAGGGACGTCCGGACCACCTGTCCGACGCCGGTGGTGTGCCGCTCGTGCAGCGCAGCGAGCACGCCGTACGCACCGTAGATCCCGGCGAGCAGGTCACCGATCGGGACGCCGACGCGCTGCGGGTCGTCCGGGCCCGAGCCCGTCAGCGACATCAGGCCGGCCTCGCCCTGCGCGATCTGGTCGTACCCGGCGCGGCCGCCCTCGGGGCCATCGTGCCCGAAGCCGGTGATCGAGAGCACCACCAGGCGCGGGTTGCGCTCGAGCAGCGTGTCGACGCCGATCCCGAGCCGGTCCAGCACGCCGGGCCGGAAGTTCTCCACGAGCACGTCCGCCCGGTCGACGAGCGCGAGGAGGGTGGCCCGGCCCTCGTCGGCCTTGAGGTCGAGCGCTATCGACTCCTTGTTGCGGTTCGCGGACAGGAAGTACGTCGACTCGCGCGCGCCCTCCTCGCCGACGAACGGCGGGCCCCAGCCGCGCGTGTCGTCGCCCCGCTCGGGGACCTCGACCTTGACGACGCGGGCGCCCAGGTCGCCGAGCATCATCGTGGCGTGCGGCCCGGCGAGGGCCCGGGAGAGGTCGACGACGACGACGTCGTCCAGCGGTCCGGTCATGGTGCTCACCAGCCCGGCAGCACGAGGATGGCCCAGACGAGCAGCGGCCCCGCGAGGGTGACGATGATGGCGTAGTTGAGGATCTGCTTGTAGTACGCCTGCTCCGAGATCGTGTCCGGACGGTTGGCGAGCATCAGGGCTCCGTTCGTGGAGAAGGGGCTGACATCGACGATGGTCGAGGAGACCGCGAGGGCCGCCGCCATCGCCCACGGGCTCACGCCGCCGGCCGCGATGAGGGGCACGGCGATCGGGATGATGACCGGCAGGAGCGCCGTCGACGACGCGAAGGCCGAGACGATGCCGCCGACGTAGCAGAGGACGAGCGCGCCGATCGCGGCGATGCCCAGGCCCGCGGCCCAGGTGCCGATGTACTCGGGCGACCCGGCCTCGTTGAGGATCGTCGCGTAGGTGCTCACGCCCGCCACCAGCAGCACGGTGGGCCAGGCGATCTGCTTGACGGCGTCCTTGTGCTGCTGCGGGGACAGCATCGCGAGGACGACGGCGGCGGTGATCGAGACGAAGCCGATGTTCTGGTCGAACGCGAGGGCGGTCGTGGCGACCGCGGCGAAGGCGATGAGCGTCAGCACGTGGTCACGGCGCACGCCCAGCGCCTGGGTCGTGGTCGAGACGCCGGCGCCCTGGCCGCTGACGGTCACGGACTTGCCGCCGGCGTGCAGGTCGTCGGCGATGTGGCCCGCGGCCTCGGCCGGGTCGACCCGCTCGCGCATGAGCTGGCGGCCGCCGAGCGCGAGGAACAGGATCACGGCCATCGCCGTGTTGATGGCGAGCGACGCGACGAAGACGGCGATCTCGGTGCCCTCGTAGCCGACGTCGGTCATCACCGAGTTGGTGATCGTGCCGTAGATGCTGATCGGCGAGAATCCGCCGCCCTGGGCGCCGTGGACCACGAACATGCCCATCATCAGCGGGTTGATCTTGTAGCGACGGGCGAAGCCGAGGGCCACCGGGCCGATGATGGCGCAGGCCGCGGGACTGGCCGCGCCCATGGCCGTGAGCAGGGCGGTCACGGCGAACATGACCCACGGGATGAGCGCCACCCGGCCCCCGACCGCCTGGACGGCCTTGGAGACGATGAGGTCGACGGTGCCGTTGTTCTTGGCGATGGAGAACAGATAGGTGACGCCGATCAGGGTGAGCACGAGGTCGGCGCTGATGCCGCCCAGCACCTCCTTCTCGTCCATGTTCAGCGCGAAGACGCCGACGAACCAGGCGGCGACGTAGGCCAGCGCGCCCATGTTGATCGGCAGCACCGTCCCGGCGACGAACAACGCGACGAGCGCGATGATCGCGATCCACTCAGGACCCATGACAACTCCTCTTCCCATCGCGGCGGACACCTTTGACCGACGAGACACGATGGATCAGTGGCCTAGCCAATAGTCCAATGCGACTTCTGTCAAGTATTCTCGGCTGGTGACCCCCAAGGCTTCCGCCGAACTGCCGACACCGCTGGCCCGCACCCGCCTCTACGAGCAGGTCGCGGAGCAGATCACCGCCTGGATCCGACAGAACGGCCTGCAGGCCGGCGACCGGCTGCCGCCCGAGCGGGAGCTCGCGGCGCGCCTCGGCGTCAGCCGCGCGACCCTCAGCCAGGCGCTGGTCGCGATGGAGGTGGTCGGCGTCGTCGTGGTGCGGCACGGGGACGGGACGGTGCTGACGGGCAAGCACACCGAGAGCCGCATCGTCGAGGCCATCCGCGCGCACGCCGACCGGATGCCCGAGATCATCGACATCCGGGACGCGCTGGAGACCAAGATCGCCGCGCTGGCCGCGCAGCGCCGCACGGAGGACGACCTCGTGGCGATCGACGCGGCGCTGGACATGATGGAGGACGCCATCACGCACGGCGACCGCGGCGTCGAGGCCGACGAGCACTTCCACGCGGCGGTGACCGCCGCCGCGCACTCCGACCTCCTCGCCCAGACCATGCGGGAGATCGCGAGCCTGATCCGGGAGAGCCGCATCGAGTCGCTCTCGCAGCCGGGCCGGCCGCGCAACTCCCTCAACGGGCACCGGGCCATCGCGGACGCCATCCGGGGCCAGGACCCGGAGGCCGCCTCAGCCGCCATGCACGCGCACGTCGAGATGGTGAGCGACGTGGCCCTGCTGCGGGACGAGAGCCGGGACCGATGACCGGCTGGGAACAGCTCGCCGTCCTCGGCGCCGGGCTCGGCGCGGGAATCCTCTCCTCGACGGTCGGCGTGGCCTCGCTGCTGAGCTTCCCGGTGCTGCTCGCCGTCGGGCTCCCGCCCGTCGTCGCGAACGCGTCGAACACGGCGGGCCTGGTGGCCGCGGGGGTGAGCGGCTCGTTCGGCTACCGCCAGGAGCTGCGCGCGCATCCCGCCGTCACGCTCGCCGTCCTCGTGACGTGCGCGGTCGGCTCGGTGGGCGGGGCCGTCCTGCTGCTCGCGCTCCCGCCGGGCGTGTTCGAGGCAGTGGTGCCCTGGCTGATCCTGATCTCCTGCCTGCTGGTCGGCGCGCAGCCGTGGATCAGCAGGTGGCTGCGCCGCACCCGGGACGAGCCGACCCGGCTGCGCCACCACATGTCCCCGGCGACCGTCGTCTTCTCGGTGCTGACGGGCGCGTACGGCGGCTACTTCGGGGCGGGGGCCGGGGTCATGATGGCCGCGGTGCTCGGTCTCGGCACCGATCTGCCGGTGCACGTCGTGAACGCACTGCGGACCGTGTCACTGCTGGCTGCGAACGTCGTGGCGACCCTCATCTTCGTGTTCGTCGCCGACGTCGACTGGCTCGCGATCGGCCTGCTCGCCGCCGGTTCCGTGGTGGGCGGGTACGTCGGTGCCCGCATCGGCCGCAAGATGCCGCCGATGGTGTTCCGCGTCCTGGTGGTCATCGCGGGCGTGGTCACCGCCGTCGTCATGCTGCTCTGACCACCCTCGACACTTGTCAGAAGCTCAGGTCACCCCGGTGACCTGAGCTTCTGACTCTTCGGCGTGCCCGTGCACAATTTTTGTGCACGAGTCTTGTGCACAGAGTTTGTGCATGGGTATTGTGCACGCATGCCCGCTTACCAGGACGACTTCCGCCTCACCCCCGAGGCCGTCAAGGTGCTCGCCCACCCGCTCCGCTCCCGCCTGCTCGGCACCCTGCGGCGCGGCGGTCCGGCGACGGCGACCACGCTCGCGACGACGCTGAGCACCAACTCGGGCGCCACCAGCTATCACCTGCGCAAGCTCGAGTCGGTGGGCCTGGTCGCGGACACGGGCGAGGGCGCGGGCAAGCAGCGCCTCTGGCGTGCCGCCACGAGCTCCCACAGCTGGGAGCGCACAGAGCTCGCCCAGGACGAGGACGCCGCCACCGCGCTCGGCTGGCTGGAACGGGACTACCTGCGTCTGTTCAGCAACGACTTCGGCCACTGGCTCGACGTCGCCGAGGCGTGGCCCGGCGAGTGGCAGGACGCGGCGGGTATGGGCGACACGTGGGTCACGGTGAACCCGGAACAGCTCCGGAAGCTGCGGCGGGAGCTGGACGCGGTCTTCGAGCGGTACCGCGAAGCCGAGCCCGCCCCCGGCGCGCGCCGGGTGACCTTCTGGCAGGCGGCCTACCCCCTGGATCCGGACGAGCTTCCCGACGGCGCGCGGGACGCCACCGAAGACGACGAGACGGAGCCGTCATGACGCCGCTGACGCCGGCCCGGGCGCGGCAGGTGTTCCTGCTGCTGACCCTCACCCGGTGGTTCCCCGTCGGGCTGATCGTCACGGTGACCACCCTGCTGCCCCTCGAACGCGGCCTCTCCGTGCCCGAGGCGCTCACGGCGCTGTCCCTCACCGGGTTCACGGTGTTCCTGCTGGAGCTGCCGACCAGCGGCCTCGCCGACTCCCTCGGCCGCCGGCCGATGCTCATCGCGGCGGCGGTGCTGCAGGTCGTCTCGGCCGTCCTGTTCCTCACCGCGGAGACGTTCTGGGCGTTCGCGCTGGCCGCGGCGGCCACCGGCGTCTTCCGGGCGCTCGACTCCGGTCCGCTGGAGGCGTGGTTCGTCGACACGGTGCACGCCACCGAGCCCGGGGCCGACGTCGACCGGCCGCTGGCCGCGCACAGCACCGTGCTGGGTGCCTCGATCGCCGCAGGCGCCCTCCTCTCGGGCGTGCTCGTCTGGTGGCACCCGTTCGAGGCCTGGTCAGCGCTCGCCTTCCCCTATGCGGTGTACGCGGTGCTCTCGGCGGTCCACCTGGTCGCCGTCACGATCCTGGTCCGCGAGGTGCCCCGCACCGTCACGCCGTCGGGCGGCCGGACCGCTGGTGTGGCCGGCCGGGTGCTGGCGTCCGCGCGCCAGGCGCCCGGCGTGATCCGCGACGGCCTGCGACTGGCGCGCGACAACCGGGTGCTGCGCTGGCTGCTGCTGGTCGAGGTGTTCTGGAGCGTCGGGATGGTGGTGTACGAGACGTTCCAGCCCATCCGCCTGGCCGAGCTGCTCGGCGGAACGGCCGCCGGCGCCGCGGTGGCGGGCCCCGCCGCGGCGGCCGGATGGGCGGTGTTCGCCGGCGGGGCGGCGCTCAGCGGACTCGCCACGCCCCGCATCGGGGTCACGCGGACGGCGATCATCGCGCGGGTCCTCAACGGGCTCGGGGCGGTCTGGATGGGACTTGCGCTCGGCCCGGTCGGCCTGGTCGCCGCCTACCTCGTGACCTACGGGTTGCACGGGGCGAACGGGCCCGCCTACCAGGCGCTGCTGCACCGCGAGGCCGAGTCCCGGAACCGTTCGACGGTGCTCTCAATGGCGTCGATGGTGTCGTTCGCGGCCTACTCCCTGGGCGCCCCCGCGCTCGGCTGGGCGGCGGGAGTCCTGTCCGTCCAGGCCGCCATGGTGATCGGCGGCGTGTTCAGTACCCTCGGCGCGGTCTGCTTCCTCCCCGCGCTGCGCCGGGAACGGGCCCTCGCCGCTCGGTTGCCTATATCGTCAGCCGACGGCAGCACACACGGCGGACCACACGGTGAGCCGGCCAGGCAGGCATGACGCACAGGAGCGACATGGACGACAGCGGGAACGACTGGACAGAGGACGTGCTGGGCGAGGGCTTCGAGGCACGCACGCTACGGCTGCCGGGTGGCGCCGAGGCGACGCTGGTCCGCTACACGCCCGAGGACGGCGGGCCGGGCGTCGGGCGAGCGCCCGTGCTGTATGTACACGGCTACACCGACTACTTCTTCCAGCGCAATCTCGCGGAGGCGGTCGCCGGGCGGGGCTACCCGTTCTACGCGATCGACCTGCGCGCCCACGGGCGCTCCATCGACGCGTGGACGACGGCGGGCGGTGCCCCCAACATGGTGAACGACCTGCGGCTCTACGAGCAGGACCTGGACGCGGCGGCGGACGTCATCGCCGCCGACGGGCACGCCGGGCTGGTGCTCCTGGGGCACTCGACGGGCGGGCTGATCGTCTCGCTGTACGCGGACGTGCGCCCCGACCGGGTGACGGCCCTCGTGCTGAACAGCCCGTGGTTCGACCTGCGGGGAACCTGGTCGGACCGGACGCTGCTCACCCAGGCCGTGTACGTGCTCGGGCGGATCGCGCCCCGGACCGTCGTGAACAAGAAGCCGAGCGAGGACTACGGCCGGGCCCTGCACCAGGCCACGAACGGCGAGTGGGACTACGACCTGCGCTGGAAGCCGCACGGCGGGTTTCCCGCCCACGCGGGCTGGAGCGCCGCGATCCGGCGCGGTCACCGCCAGGTCGGCCGGGGGCTGGCGGTGCGCTGCCCGGTGCTCGTGTGCACCAGCGGCGCGACCGGGCCCGACGGCGGCGAGGCGGCCGTGCTGCTCAGCACCGACGCGGTCCTCGACGTCGCGCACATGCACGCTCGCGCCCCGAAGCTGGGGGCCACGGTGGACGTCGCCGTCATCGAGGGCGGCGCCCACGACCTGGTCCTGTCTCCGAAGCCGGCCCGCGAGAAGTACCTGGCCACCGTCCTGGACTGGCTCGACGCGACGGTCTGAGCTCGTGGTGGTCTGAGCTCGTGGTGGGATGACCGCATGCAGCACGATCTCCGTCTCGCCGCGTACGGCGTCCGCCTCGAACCGCTGTCCCACGACCACGCCCCGGCCCTGGCCGGCCTCGTCGACGCGCAGCTCTGGGCAGGTATGACCAGCGCCCTCCCGGACACCACCCCGGCGATGGAGGCGTACGTCGACGCCGCCCTCGCGGCGCAGGACCACCTCGCCTTCGCCGTGCTCGGGCCCGACGGCGAGGTGCGTGGTTCGACGCGGTTCTACGAGCTCAGCCCCGGGCAGCGTCGGGTCGAGATCGGCTCCACGTTCTACGGCCGGGTCTGGTGGGCCGGGGTGACGAACCCGGCGTGCAAGCTGATGCTGCTGCGGCACGCCTTCGACGAGCTGGGGCTGCGCCGCGTCGCCCTGCGCTGCGACGCGCGGAACGACCGGTCACGGGCCGCGATCCTGAAGCTCGGCGCCCGGGAGGAGGGCAGGCTGCGCGCGCACCGCATCGCGCCCGACGGGTCGGTGGGCGACACGCTGTACTTCTCGATCCTCTCGGAGGAGTGGCCGGACGTCTGCGACCGCCTCGAGGCACGACTCACGGCCGGCGCCGCGGTGCCCGAGCCTCGCTGACCCCGCCGCCGCGCACGGCGGCGGGGCCACACCTGGCGGCGTCAGCGCAAGTCGCGCAGATAGGCCGCGGTGCCTCCGGAGGCCGCCGTCCTGCGCTCGTCGAGCGTCGCGATGATGAGCAGCACGACGGCGGCGGGGACGAGGGTGAGGATCCACGGCAGCGGTGAGACGCCGACGCCGAGCTTCGCGAACACGATGACCACCTCGACGGCCAGCGTCCACACGCCGAGCCAGAACGGTGCCGACAGGCGCAGACGCGACCCGACGAGGACCGAGGCCAGGGCGGCCAGCACCACCCAGGACGCCCGGATCGTCAGCGGGTCGGTGGCGGTGGACAGCACGGACGGGCCGACGAGGGCCGCGATGCCGAGGCCGATGGTGCGCCAGGAACCGCCGTGACCGAGCGGCCAGCTCATGAGGCTGACCGACATGTCCCTCGGTTCGCCCGCCGCCACCCAGCGACGCAGCGCCGTCGCGCCCGACCAGATCAGGCCGGCGCCCAGCATCACCGAGAACGCCTCGACGCGCAGCTCGCGCGGCGCCCAGGCGGCGATCGCGACCGCAACGGCGCACAGCCAGACCAGCCACGGTGGAGCGCCGACACCCGGTCGGCCCGCCCGCCGAGTGACCAGCACGAGCAGTGCGAGGAGCCCGAGCTCCACCACCAGCAGCGACACTATCGAGCCCCATACCGGGCGGGTGTTCACCACCGCGCCGAGCGTCCCGAGCACCAGGCCCGGCGCCATGCCCCAGCGGTCGAGCCACGACGCCGTCCGGTCGCGTGCCGACCGGCGAGCCAGGACAGCCGCCGCGACCAGGAGCGCGCCCGCCAGGAGCGCCCACCCGAGACCGGCGGCGAACACCCAGCCGGCCCCGACCGGCGTGCCGAACGGGGAACCGTCGTACCAGGTCAGCGGTGGCAGACCGAGCAGCGGTCCCCCGGCGGACCCGATCCAGTACACCGGCTCGCCCGCGACGTGGAGCGACTCGATCACTCCGCTCAGCGCGGCCAGGGCGCCCACGGCCACCAGCCCGCGCCGCACCGGACGCGTCCACGAGTCGCGCAGGAAGGCGAGCCGCTCGCGTACGGGCCGCAGGCCCAGGACGTACGCCGTCGCCAGGGCGAGCACGGCGCCGCCCATCAGGGCGAACGGCCGCCAGTCGGCGGGCTCGGTGCGGGTCAGGTGCACCACGAGGCTCGGCACCACGGCGAGCCCAGCTCCGACGGCGGCGAGCCGCCAGGCATGCGTCGCGGCAGTGGCCGGCGCTGTGCCGGCCACGGCGTCGGCGCCGGCCGCCGTGCCCGCGGCATCGGGCTCGGCGCCAGGCTCGGAACGCCCCGTACGCCAGGCGACGAACGCACCGACCGCCACGGCACCCAGTGCCGGCGGGAGGGTGTAGGCCTCGACCAGCCGCACCTCGCCGCCGGCCAACGCCGTCCAGAGCGCGGCGAGCCCCAGCGCACCGGCCAGCGGCCAGACGTGCCGCCGCCCCGGCTCACGGGCCACGAGCACGGCGCCCGCCATGAGCAGCAGCAGCACGGCGACCGCGACGTCCGACCCTGCCGCCGGCCGCGCATAGGCGAGGAAGATCGTGATGGCGCCCGTGAGAAGGACCGACCGCTCCAGGCTCCGGCGTACCGCGGCCGCGAGCAGCGGCCCGCCGTCGGGCACCCGGGTGGCTATCCGTTCCGCGATACGAGCCGCCCCGCCCGCTACCGCCGACACGAACAGCGCGATGGCAGGCAGGACGTACGGGGACCCGGAGACCTCCAGGAGCATCGCCCCGACGCTGGTGACCATGACGGACGCCGTGGGGAGCAGCAGGAAGGCGGCTCCGGCCCGCACGACGTGCGCCAGCCCGACACGGGCGGTGAGCAGCAGCACGAACTCGAGCGCCAGCATCGCCGCCGCCGCGCCGGCCGACCACCAGGTGCGTTCGAGCACCACCGTGACGACGCCCGCCGCGAACGGCCCGGCGGTGACGCCGAGCACGACGTACCACTCGTTGCGCGAGGTGCGTCCGCCGAGCGTCACCGCGATGGTCACCAGCGAGGCGACCGCCGAGACCGTGCAGATCGCCGCGACGGTGGACAGCTCGAGCCAGCTCAGCACCACGCCCAGCACGGCCAGCGGGTACGCGTATCCGGCACCGACCAGCCACGGGTGCGTCGTCGGCCGCAGCACGGCGCGCAGGGAGAGCAGCAGCGCGCAGACGACGAGCGCGCCGGCGGCCGCCGTCGGGCGCGACGCCCAGGAGAAGGCGAGCAGCATGCCGGTCGCGACGAACGCGCCGGTGAGTGCGGTGGCCCGGGCGAGACGCAGGTCGGCGCCGGTGACGCCGGTCCCGCCGATCGAACGCAGCCGCCCCGACGCGCGGACCAGCGCCCGGACCGCCCCCTGCACCGTGACGACGGCCGGGCGCAGCGTGCGCCAGGCCGCCGACCGGTCGGCCGTCGCCGCGACGAGCGCGAACGCGAGCACCGCCACGGCGCCGAGCGAGAAGGCGATGGCGAGCCGGGGGTCGAGCGCGAGGCCGAACGCGGCCAGCAGCACGGCCACCGGAGCGACCACTGCCTCGACCCGCCGCCCACGCGGCGCGAGCCTGGCGGCCAGCAGCGTGACGACCGCGAGCGCGATGGTCCCCAGGTGGGCCCACGGGAGGTTCAGGCTCATGAGGGTCTCGACGTCCCTGGTGATCGGGTCAGCCGATGCAGGGGGGACCAGTGCGCCGGTGGGCAGCGACCAGCTGGTGTCCCGCACCGACCAGGCCGCTACCCAGGCGTCCGTCACGCGGACCAGGACCAGCCCCACGGCCGGAACCGCAGCGGCCGCCGTGACGATCCAGCCGCTCAGCAGCAGGTCGTCCCGGGTGGCCGGGGCCAGCGCCCCGCGGACGGAGCCGAGACCGGCCGTCCTCAGCAGACGCGGTGCCGTCAGGAGCGCGAGCGCCGTCCACACGCAGGCCGCCCCGAACGGGACCCAGCCCGCTCCCGACCACTGGCCGACCCCGCCCAGCAGGCCACCCGCGGCGACCGCGAGCACCCCGCCGAGGACCGTCCAGTGCCGGTGGTGGGTGACGCGCCGCATGACCGCGACGGTCACCGCCGCCAGGGCCACGAGCAGCGCGGTGCCGCCGAGGCCCGGCAGCGCCTCCGGCTGGTCGACGGAGAACGACAGCAGGACGGCGAACGGCAGTGCCACGAGCGCGCCGACGTCGAGCACGACGATCTCGGCCCGCAGCGGGGACCCGATGCGTGGCCCGGAGACGCGGCGGGCGGCACGCCCGAGGAGCGTGATGAGTACGGCGGCGAGGAAGGCCACCGCGGGCAGCCACGAGCCGTCGGCCGGGTCGACGGCGCCGAGCAGCAGCAGCGGGATGACCGGTGCCGCGAGGACCCCGACGGACGTCCATGCCCGGACCCGGAGCGCATGGCCGAGCACCGCTCCGGTGAGGACCACCGCGGACCACAGGATCGCGGTGGTTCCGAGCCTTGTCAGGGGCGCCACCGGCACCGTGAACACTGCCAGGAGGGACGCGACGAGAGCGGCGGGCAGCCCGCCGGCGCGCACCACCCGCAGGACCCCGGTCTCCACGGCGAACAGCGACCCGCCACGGGCGTCGAGGCGCCGGGCGAGCGCCGGAAGCAGGCGCATCGCCGTCCACGCGACCACGGCGACCAGCACCAGGGCGAGCACCCACCACCAGACCGACCACGCCGACCCCGCATCACCGGGCAGGCTCAGCACCACGAGCACGGGTACCACCGGCGCGGCGAGGACCGCCGTCGACAGCCAGGACCGGACGCGGAGCCGGTAGCCCAGCACGACCGCCAGCAGCACCACACCGGACCACAACACGGTGGTCGCGCCCAGCCTCGTCAGGGACGGCAGGGCTTCCACGGCGAAGGACGCCGCCAGCGCGAGCGGGAAGGCCGCCGCGCGCATCACCCGGAGCGTCGTCGCCTCGATGGCGAAGGTCGCACCATGGCGCGCCGTGAGCCTCGGCAGCGCCCGGCCGGCCGCCCAGCCGACGAGCCCGACCAGCACCAGGGCGAGCACCCACCACCACGTCGACCACACGGAGGCGGGCAGGCTCAGCGCCACGAGCACCGGCACCAGCGGCGCGGCGACCAGTGCGGTGGTCGTCCAGGAACGGACGCGCAGCCAGTACCCGAGCACCGCGGAGAGGACGACCACGGCGGACCACAGGACGGCCGTCGAGCCCGGCCCCGTGAGCGGCGGCAACGCCTCGGCCCCGCGCGCGGCAAGCAGGGCGAGCGGCGGACCGGCACCTCGGAGGATGCGCAGCACGCCCTCCTCGAGCTCGAACGTGACGGCACCGCCGATCCGCCGGCCGAACTTCGGGAGCTGCCGCATCGCCGACCAGGCGAGCACCGCGACGAGGACGAACGCGAGCACCCAACCCCACGCGGACGCCTCCGGACCGGGGAAGACGAGCAGGACCAGCACCGGGACGAGCGGCGCCGACAGCAGACCTACCGACGCCCAGGAGCGCACCCGCAGCCAGGCACCGAGCACCACGGAGAACAGCACGACGCCGGACCACAGGATCGCCGTCGTACCTGTCACGGCATCCGGCGTCACCAGCTGGGCCCCGAGGGCGGCCAGCAGGGCGAGCGGCGGACCGGCCGCCCGGACGACCCGCAGCACCCACGTCTCGGCGACCAGCCGGGAGCCGGACCGCTCGCCGGCCAGCGGCGCCACGCGCATCGCCGCCCACGCCACGACACCGACCAGCAGCAGCGCGAGCGCCCACCACCACATCGACCACAGGGAGAAGGGCAGTCCCACGGCGACCAGCACCGGAACCACCGGAGCCGAGACCAGTCCGGCCGACACCCACGACCGCACCCGCAGCCATGCGCCGAGCGCGACGAAGCCAGGGGCCAGCACCGCGAGCACCGCGGCCCGGGCCAGCGCCGGATCGACCTGTCCGAGCAGGCCCGCCTGCATGCCCAGCTCGACGTCCACCCACGCGAGCACCACCGCGAGCGCGGCGACCGCCTCACTGGTCGTGCGCAGCCCGGCCCGGCGGAGCAGGGCGCCGACCGTGACCGCGGTGGCCGTGACGATCCCCGTCACGACCGCCCGCAGCAGCAGGTTGTCGCCGAACGTGAAGAACACGAAGACGACCGCGGAGACCGCGAGCAGTGCCGCTCCCGCGCCGGCGAGGATCGGCTGCAGCGAGATGCCCGGGCCGGACGGGCGCGGCGCCGGAGCCGCATCCCGGCCGGCGGCGACGGGCGTCGCTGCAGGCTGTAGCGGGCTGGTCGCCGCCGGAGGCGCTGCCTCCGCCTGGTGCACCGGCGGCACGGACTGCACCGGCGGTGCGGGCGGCGCGGGCGGCACGGGCAGCGGTTTGGCGGACACCGGCGCGCGGGGCGCCGGCGGCGCGGACTCCGGGGGTGCGAACATCGACGGCGGGATCGCTGACGGCCCGGTCGGCGCCGTCGGCGCGGGGACGGGAGCGGTGCCGGCAACGTTCGCCTGACGCGCCGCGCCGTCCGCGGCCCGCGCGTCAGTGCCGACCTCGCCGCCCGTCGTGATGCCCTGCGCCCGCCGCATCGCGTCGAGCACCGCCTCCCGGTCCTGGAGGCTGTCCGCCGCGGCGACGGACAGCCGCCACACCTCCTGCGCCTGCCTCCCCGAGACGTTCAGCCCGCAGGCAGCACAGACGACGGATGCGAGGTGTTCCCCGCAGGAGGGACACCGCGTGGTGTCGGTGAGGCGGGCGACGACGTCGCCGGCCCAGGTCGGAGGCATGCCGGACATCCTGTCGGAGTTGTCCGCAAGCGCGCCATCTATCCACAGGGTGAGTCGACCGGGGCAACGGCCGCGCGGGCTCGGGTGCGAGCACCGCGGTGTCCGAAACCCGCTAGCCGGGAGGTCCGGACGCAACGCAGGATGGTGGCTATGACCGACGTCGAGCTCCGTGATCCAGCGTTCACCGAGCGTTACCGAGCCATCGCCGCGCGCGACTCCCGCTTCGACGGGCAGTTCTACACGGCGGTCCGCACCACGGGCATCTACTGCCGGCCGTCCTGCCCGGCGCGCACGCCGAAGGCGGAGAACGTCGCGTTCTACCTGACGTCGGCCGCCGCGCACGAGGCCGGGTTCCGCGCCTGCAAGCGCTGCCTCCCGGAGGCCGCCCCCGGCACACCCGCCTGGGACCTGCGCAGGGACCTCACGGGCCGCGCGATGCGCCTCGTGGCCGACGGCGTCGTGGACCGCGAGGGAGTCTCGGGACTGGCGACACGGCTGGGGTATTCCGAGCGTCAGCTGCACCGCCTCCTGGTCGGTGAGCTGGGGGCGGGGCCGCTGGCGCTGGCCCGTGCCCAGCGCGCGCAGACCGCGCGGGCGCTCCTGGTCGGCACGTCCCTGCGGCTCGCCGACGTCGCCTTCGCCGCCGGCTTCGGCTCGATCCGGCAGTTCAACGACACGGTCGCCGAGGTCTTCGGCGCGACGCCGTCCGAGGTGCGCGCGCGGGCCCGGCGCTCTGGGCGCGGCGCGGCGGGCACCGCCGGTCGCACGCGTCCGGGTAGCGCCGAGGTCAGCAGCTCCCCTCGGGCCGACGCCGAGGTCGGCAGCTCGCACCGAGGTCGGTCCGGGCCTGTGCCGACCTCGGTGCCCGGTGCCGACCTCGCGGACTCAGCTCAGGAGAGCGCCGACGAGCCCGTACGGATCTCGCTCACCCTGCCCGTCCGCGAACCGTTCGACGCGCAGGGAGTGCTGGAGTTTCTCGCCGTCCGCTCGATCGAGGGCGTGGAGACGTCGGACATCAGCGCCCTGCGGTACGCCAGGACCTTCGCCCTGCCGCACGGCCCCGGTGCGTTCGAGGTGCGCGTGCCGCGCCCCGGCAGCGGCCGGGTAGACCTGGACCTCGAGCTCGCCGACCTGGCCGACGCACCGGTCGCCGTCGCGCGCGTGCGGCGCCTGCTGGACCTCGACGCCGACCCGGTCGCCGTCGACCTGGCGCTCGCCTCCGACCCGGTGCTCGCGCCGTCCGTCGCCGCGGTCCCGGGCATCCGGGTACCCGGGACCCTCGACCCGGCCGAGCTGCTGGTCCGCGCCATAGTGGGCCAGCAGATCAGTGTCGCCGCGGCCCGCACGCACCTGTCCCGCCTCGCGGGAGGTGTCGGCACGCCGTACGCCTCCGCGTTCGAGGGCCTCACCCGCATCTTCCCTAGCCCCGCCCAGGTGGCGGACGGCGCCCCCGCGCACCTCCGCCTGCCCGCCCGGACCCTGGCGACGGTGGTCGGCGCCGGCCGCGACCTCGCGGATGGCACGCTCGCCCTCAGCGTCGGGGACGACCCCGAGGACCTGCGCCGGCGCCTGGTCGCCCGGCCCGGTATCGGCCCCTGGACGGCCGGCTACGTGGCCTTGCGGGTGCTCGGCGACCCGGACGTCCTCATGGACGGCGACGTCGCGCTCCTCGCCGGGGCGCGCAACCTCGGCCTGGTCTCCGCGGAGGAGCCCCGGCCCCACCAGTTCAAGGAGCTCGCCCGGCGCGGCGCGGCGTGGGCGCCCTGGCGCTCGTACGCCGCCATGCACCTCTGGCGCTCCGCCTGACATGTCATCCCACGGAAGGAACCTCATGTACGCAACCACTCTGACCACGCCGGACGGCCCGTTCAGCATCCTCGTCGGAGAGGCGGGCGCCGCAGCCGGCCCCGCTCAGGAGGCGGTGCTCGCCGGCGGCTGGACCGACGACGTCGACTCGCTGCTCGCCCTCGTCCACCCCACCCTGCGGCTGGGCACGGGTCCAGGACAGCTCGCCCGGCCGTCGTCGCCGGACGGCGTGCTCGCCGAGGCCGCGGACTCCGTCCGCGCCTACTACGACGGCGACCACGGGGCACCGGGCCGCGTGCCCGTGCGGCAGGCGAGCGGCCCGTTCCGGACGCACGCGTGGGACGTGCTGCGCGAGGTGAAGGCGGGCGAACGCCTGACCTACACCGAGTACGCCGCCCGGGCGGGTCGGCCCGCTGCGGTGCGGGCGGCCGCCGGGGCCTGCGCGATGAACGCGGCGGCCCTCTTCGTGCCGTGCCACCGCATCCTGCGCACCGACGGCACCCTCGGCGGGTTCCGCTACGGCCTCCCGATCAAGGAGAGCCTGCTGGCCCGCGAGACCAGTTCCGCGAAGTAAAGATTCGCGAAGTAGAGCGCCTGTCCGGGTCTCCCCTGGCGACACCAGGGAATTTCGGACAGGCGCTCTACTTCGCGGAACCCCGGGGTCAGCCCTTGACCGAACCTGCCAGCAGGCCGCGCACGAAGTAGCGCTGCAGCGACAGGAACACGATCAGCGGCACGATCATCGAGATGAACGCACCGGCCGACAGGACGTGCCAGTCACCGCCACGCGAGCCCGCGAGCTCGGCCACGCGCACGGTGAGCGGGAACGTGTTCAGGTTGCCCATGATCAGGGCGACCAGCAGGTCGTTCCAGACCCACAGGAACTGGAAGATGGCGAACGCCGCCAGTGCCGGCGTGAGCAGCGGGAGCACCACCCGGAAGAAGACCTGCACGTGGCCGGCGCCGTCCATGCGCGCCGCCTCGACGAGGGACGCCGGGATGTCCTTCATGAAGTTGTGCAGCAGGAAGATCGCCAGCGGAAGGGCGAACGCCGAGTGCGACAACCAGATGGTCCAGAACGTGCCGTTGATGCCGAGGTCCACGTAGGCCGTCAGCAGCGGCACCAGCGTGATCTGGATCGGCACGATCTGGAGCGCGAACACCGCGATGAACAGGAAGTCCCGCCCCTTGAAGTCGACCCACGCGAACCCGTAGGCGGCCAGCAGCGCGATGCAGATCGGGATGAACACCGCGGGCAGCGTCACCACGAACGAGTTGACGAAGTAGGTCGCCAGGTCGGTGGACCCGTCGAACAGCGCGGTCTCGTAGTTGCGCAGCGAGAACACGCCCTCGCCGGCGAGCGCGTCGCCGAAGACCGTCCACCAGCCGCTCTGCCGGATGTCCAGCTCCGGCCGGAACGAGGTGACCAGCAGGCCGATCGTCGGGACCGTCCAGAGGATGGCGATGACCACGGCGAGCGTGCTCGCCCACGGGTTGGACAGCGCCTTCTTCGCCTTCCGTGCGCGGTCGCTCATGGTCGACGGCGGCCGGGGTACCTCGGGTGCCGGAGTGGCTGCCTCTATGGTGCTCATCGCACATCCTCCGAAAGGCGCTGCTGGCGCACGTTGTAGACGATCACCGGGATCACGATGACGAACAGCAGCACGGCCAGCGCGGCGCTCAACCCGGCGTCACCCTGACGGAACCGCTGGTTGTAGAACTCGAGGGCCACGATCGAGGTGTTGAAGTCGCCCGCCGTCATCGTCCGGACGATGTCGAAGGTCTTGAGCGTCGTCATCGCGATCGTGGTGAGCACCACCACCAGCGCGGGCCGGATGCTCGGGATCGTGATGCGCCAGAACATGCCGAACCCGGAGACGCCGTCGAGCCGTGCTGCCTCGATGATGTCGTCGGGGATCGCCTTGATCGACGCCGACAGCAGCGTCATCGCGAAGCCCGCCTGGATCCAGATGAACACCACCATGATCAGGAACGTGTTCAGCGGCTGGTTGCTCAGGAACTGCTGCGGCTCGCCACCCAGCCAGACGATGAACTGGTTGAGCAGGCCGGTCTGCTCCACGCCCTCGGGCTTGAACTCGTAGACGAACTTCCAGATGATCGAGGCGCCCACCATCGAGATGGCCATGGGGAGGAACACCAGCCCCTTGGCCACGGCCTCGAAGCGGCTCTTGTCGACGAGGTAGGCGTACGCGAGGCCGACGAACGTGGCCACGAGGGGAGCGACCAGCACCCACAGCGCCGTGTTGCCCAGCACGATGAGGAACTGCGGTTCGGTGAACGCGCGTACGTAGTTGTCGAGCCCGACGAACGTCGTGCTGTTGCGGTTCATGAGCGAGTTGATGACGGTACGGATCGCCGGGTACACCAGCCCCAGCGTCAGCAGCAGCAGTGCGGCGCCCACGAAGCCGCCCGCGATGAACCAGCGAGGCGGGTTACGTGGCCGGTCGACCACGAAGAGGATGAGGCCCATCAGTGCGACGAACAGCACGATTGCGATGAGCATCAGCAATAGTTTGTGCACCGGGTCGTCCCCGGCATGCAGCAGCCAGTCCATGGCTATCTCCTGTCGCTGTCCTGGTCCGGTCGTCCTTGACTGGTCCGGCCCCCAGCCTAGGACGGCGGAGGCGTGGGACTGTGGGTCCCACGCCTCCGCGCGTCATTCCCGAGGGCCGAACGTCAGTTGCTCGGCCAGGAGTTCTCGATGGTGGTGGTGACCTGCTCGCTGCTCTGGTCGCTGGCGAACCACTCGATGATGCCGTTCCAGAACGAGTCCGTCCCGACGGCGGACGGCATCAGGTCGGACGCGTCGAACCGGGCGACCGTGGCCGGGTCGGCCAGGATCTCGGCGGACAGCTTGTCGAAGTCCGTCGCCAGCAGCTCCGGGTCGAGACCGTTGTTGGCGCTCACCCAGCCACCGGCCGGCGTGGCCGCAGCCTTGGCGTTGGCCCAGTCCGCGCTCGACAGGTAGGTCTGGAAGGCCTGCACCTCGGGACGGTCGGCGAACGCGCCGATGAACTCACCGGCGACCAGCGTCGGCTTCTCGTCGCCCTCGATCGCCGGGAGGTAGAACGCGTAGACGTCGCCGTCCGGCGCGACCTCCGTGCCCTCCGGCCACTGCGTCGCGTAGAAGTTCGCGGCGCGGTGCATCCAGCAGTTACCGTCCAGGATCGGGTAGCCCGCGTCCGTCCAGGTGGCCGTCGCGATCGAGTCGACGCCGCCCAGGCCGCCGTTCACGTAGTCCGGGTTCTTGAGGATGTCCCCGGCGATGTCCCACGCCTCGACGATCTGCGGGTCGTTGAACGGGATCTCGTGGGTGTACCACTGGTCGTAGACCTCGGGGCCCGCCGAGCGGAGCACGACGTCCTCGATGAAGTCGGTACCCGGCCAGCCGGAGGCGTCACCGGACTCGACACCGGCGCACCAGGGGCGCGTGGCGCCCTCGTTGTTCTCGGCGATAGTGGCCGTGAGGTCCATCATCTCGTCCCAGGTCGTGGGGACCTCGTAGCCGGCCTCCTCGAACATGGACGGCGAGTACCAGACGAACGACTTCACGTTGGAGCCCAGCGGCGCGGCGTAGAACGTGCCGTCGACGGTGCCGTACTCCTTCCACTCCGGGGCCCAGCCCTCGTCGACGTTCGCCTCGACCTGCTCGGGGGCCGGCAGGACGGCGTCGTAGTCCCTGACCAGCGTCTGGAGCAGACCCGGCTGCGGCAGGATCGCGATGTCCGGCGGGTTGCCCGCCTGCACGCGGGTGGCGATCTGCGCCTCCATCTCGCGCGACGCCTCGTACTCGATGGTGACGCCCGTGCACTCCTCGAACGGCTCGTACGACGCCGTCTGGGTCTCCGCCTCGGGCTCGACGATCGTGGTGTAGACGGAGACCGTCTTGCCGTCGAGGTCGCCGAACTCGTCGTAGGCGGCGCAGTCGATCTCGATGGCCTCCGCCGTCGCTTCGCCTCCGCCACCACCGTCTCCACCGTCATCTGTGTCGGCACAGGCCGACAGGATCAGGGCCAGGCTCGCGCCGGTCGCCGCTAGGGCGACCGCTCGGCGCTTGGAAGCCATCCGGATGGTCATCTCGTGCTCCTCCACTGCTTCGTGGGCTGAGAACCCTCTGACGTGCGGGTACGGCCAGGCAGACTGCCAGGTTGCCCTTCCTCCACGCAACCGTGGTTCACGATCCAATGCAAGCCCATACAGCACCGCCTTGCATTACGAAACCGTTGCAATCGCCCGTTGGGCCCAAGGCGGGTGAAACCTGAGGTCGCCTTCGCGCAAGGCGACGAACCGCTCGCCGGATCGGCCGTTCCCGGCGGGACGTAGGCTTGTGCCGCCAGATCCCTGGCGCACCTACGGAAGGACGGACATGATCGAGCTGAGGACGCCGCGGGAGATCGAGGAGATGCGCCCGGCGGGACGCTTCGTCGCGGACGTGCTGCTCGCCGTCCGCGAGGCCGCGGGAGTGGGCGTGAACCTGCTCGAGCTGGACGAGATCGCGCACAAGATGATCCGCGACCAGGGCGCGGAGTCGTGCTACATCGACTACCACCCGTCCTTCGGCGCCATGCCGTTCGGCAAGACCATCTGCACCTCCGTGAACGACGCCGTGCTGCACGGCCTGCCGTTCGACTACCGGCTCCAGGACGGCGACCTGCTGTCCATCGACTTCGCGGCGTCCGTGAACGGCTGGGTCTCCGACTCCGCGCTGTCGATCGTCGTGGGCACGCCCGCCCCCGGCCGCGCCGAGGCCGACTCGAAGCTGATCCGCACCACCGAGGTCGCGCTGGAGGCTGGCATCGCCGCCGCGCAGCCGGGCAAGAAGATCGGCGACATCTCCGCGGCGATCGCCGAGGTCGCGCACGCGGCCGGGTACTCGATCAACACCGACTTCGGCGGGCACGGCGTGGGCCGCACCATGCACGGGGACCCGCACGTGCCGAACAACGGACGCGCCGGGCGGGGGTTCCCGCTCAAGCCGGGCCTCGTCATCGCCGTCGAGCCGTGGTTCCTCGAGACGACCGACGAGATCTTCACCGACCCGGACGGCTGGACGCTGCGGTCGAAGGACGGGTCGCGCGGGGCGCACTCGGAGCACACGATCGCGATCACGGAGGACGGCCCGCTGATCCTGACCGCGCGCGACTGACCTCGCGTTCGGCGAAGTAGAGCGCCTGTCCGAGTCTCCCTGCGTCACCAGGGAGACTCGGACAGGCGCTCTACTTCGCCGAACGCGCGTCAGAGCAGGGACTTGAGGGCCTGGATCACGCCGTGCTGCGAGATGTCGCCCACCGTCTCGTGGGCGATCGCCTTCACCGCTTCGGGCGCGTGCCCCATCGCCACGGCGCGTGCGGCCCAGGTCAGCATCTCGATGTCGTTGATGCCGTCCCCGACGGCGAACGTGTTGTGCTGCGGGACGCCGAGCGTGGCGCGGATGGTCTCCAGCGACGTCGCCTTGCTCAGGTGCCGAGGTGTCACGTCGATCCAGTCCGGACCGGCCTGCGTGGCGGTGACGCCGTGCCGGCGCAGCGGATCGAGCAGGTCCAGCACGTCCGGGCCGCGCAGGATCGCGCGTGACGCGGGCAGCCCGCCCAGCTCGCCCACCGGGACCACGCGCTGCGCGCCGTTGACCTCGTGCGGTTCGAAGGTCCGGTTGACGCGGTAGCCGACGCCGATCTCCTCGACGCCGATCTGCACGTCCGGGAACCGGCTCAGCGCCATCTGCGCCACCGGTCCGACGTCGAACGTGAGGACGTCCTCGAGCATGTAGCCACCGGCGCAGGTGCCGCACAGGCGTGCCGTGACGGCTCCGTTGGAGGCGACCACCCACCCGTCGGTGATCCCCAGCTGCTTGGCCACGGGCAGGATCCCCGTCAGCGACCGGCCCGACGCCAGGACCACGTGATGCTTCCGGCCACGCACCAGCTGCACGGCCAGAACCGTCGGCTCGGGAACACGCTGCCCGGTGACCAACAGGGTCCCGTCGATGTCGAGAGCGACCAGGTGAGGCGCGTCGTTGCGCACTCGCATGGACACCGGCTGGTCGTCCAGGATCATCACGTACCCCCATGGCACCGTGAGCGCCGTCACACTATCGACGGATCGCGCCCAAATGTACAGGCTTTCGGCCAGTGATCCATACCTTTGCACGGATACCTTTCACCCGTGGCAAGAGCAGTTGGCTATTTTTACCATCAAAGTAGGGATCTGAGCACTTTCACAACACCGTCGTCCTCGATCGATGCCGTCACTTCGTTCGCTGCTGCCCGGACCGCTTCCGCCGCATGACCCATGGCCACGCCTCGAGCGGCCCAGCGCAGCATGTCGATGTCGTTGCTCCCGTCGCCGACGGCGACGGTGTTCTCGGCCGCCACGCCGAGCTCCTTGCGTACCTGCTCCAGGGCGGACGCCTTGGTCACCCCCTGGGGCGCGATGTCCATCCACGCGGACCAGCCGACGGCGTAGGTCACGTCGTCGAACCCGAGGCGCGCGGCGATCTCGTGGAACTCCGCACTGGTCTCTCCGGGACTGCGCACGACCACCCGGGTGACGTGCCCGGCCCAGAGCTCCTCGAAGTCGACGACGCGGTGCTCACCGTTGAGCTCCCCGTCGGGGAAGAGCTCGGTCATCCGGAAGCCCACGCCGACGTCCTCGACCGCGTAGCGGGCGTGCGGGAGCTCCTCCTTGAGCATGCGGAGCACCGGCTGCGGGTCGAACGTCTCCACCCGTTCCAGGGTGTAGCCCATGTCGGCGGACGGGTCGAGACGCGCGGTCACGGCGCCGTTCGACGCGACGATCCAGGACTCCTCGATCTTCAGCTCCGCCGCGATGGGCGTCATCGCGATGAGCGACCGTCCCGAGGCGAGCACCACGTGGTGCCCGGCCGCGCGCACGGCCGCGACGGCGTCCCGCGCGGCGTCGGACAGCACCTCGTCATAGGTGACGAGCGTGCCGTCGATGTCGAGGGCTACGAGCTTTCGGTCGCTGTCGCTGGGCACACCCGCAGCCTACCGACCGGAACGTGAACACCAACCGACCAGAGACGAAAGACCTCTCTGGTCGGTCGGTGGGTTACTTGGTGGGTTCCAGGAGCTCCAGGCCGCCCAGGTAGGGACGCAGGGCCTCCGGGACGTAGACCGAGCCGTCCGGCTGCTGGTGGTTCTCCAGGATGGCGACTATCCAGCGCGTGGTGCCGAGCGTGCCGTTCAGCGTCGCGACGTTCCGGGTGGAGCCGTCCTCGGTGCGCTCGCGCACGCCCAGGCGGCGGGCCTGGAACGTCGTGCAGTTGGACGTCGAGGTGAGCTCCAGCCAGCGCTCCTGGGTGGGCAGCCACGCCTCGCAGTCGAACTTCCGGGCCGCCGAGGAGCCCAGGTCGCCCGCCGCCGTGTCGATGACGCGGTAGGGCAGCTCGACCTTGGCCATCATGGCCTCTTCCCAGCCCAGCAGGCGCTGGTGCTCGGCCTCGGCGTCCTCGGGGGCGCAGTAGCTGAACATCTCGACCTTGTGGAACTGGTGCACGCGGATGATCCCGCGCGTGTCGCGGCCCGCAGAACCCGCCTCGCGCCGGTAGCAGGCGCTCCAGCCGGCGTACCGCATCGGCCCGTCGGACAGGTCGACGATCTCGTCGCTGTGGTAGCCGGCGAGGGCCACCTCCGAGGTGCCGACCAGGTACAGGTCGTCCTTCTCCAGGCGGTAGATCTCGTCGGCGTGCGCGCCCAGGAAGCCCGTGCCCTGCATGGTCTCGGGCTTGACGAGGGTCGGCGTGATCATGGGCGTGAAGCCCTCCTGCACCGCCTGGTCCATCGCCATGTTGAGCAGCGCCAGCTCCAGGCGCGCACCGATGCCGGTGAGGAAGTAGAACCGCGCACCGGACACCTTGGCCCCGCGCTTGGTGTCGATCGCGCGCAGGCCCTCGCCCAGCTCCAGGTGGTCCTTGGGCTCGAAGCCCTCGGCCGCGAAGTCGCGGCGCCGGCCCACCTGCTTGAGCTCGACGTAGTCCTCCTCGCCACCGGCCGGCGCGCCCTCGATCACGTTGGCGATCGAGTACAGCACGCGGTCGAGCTCCTGCTCGGCCTCCGTGGCCGTCGCCTGGTGCTGCTTGACGTCCTGGGCGAGCTGCTTGGTGCGCGCCAGCAGGGCCTGCTTCTCGTCGCCCTGCGCCTTGGCCACCTGCTTGCCCAGGGACTTCTGCTCGGCGCGCAGGTTCTCGAACTCCGACAGGGACGAGCGGCGGCGCGCGTCGGCGTCGAGCGCCACGTCCACGAGGTCGGGGTCGTCGCCGCGGGCCACCTGGCTCGCGCGGACTACGTCAGGGTTGTCGCGCAGAAGTCGGAGATCGATCACAGGGGTGAGCCTATCGGGGCTGTCCCGCCGATTTCGTCCGCAGCGCGACAAGCGTGAGCAGCGGCACGGCCGGGATGAGCGCGATCATCGCGATCCGGAGACCGAAGTCGTTGACCAGGGAGCCCAGCACGGCCATCACCCACATCGCCACGAGCGCGGGCCGCAGGAACTCCCAGCGCTCCTGCGCGTGCTCGAACCAGGCGGGAGTCAGCCGTCTGCGCCATGCCGCCGGGCCGTACAGGGCGAGCCCGACCAGCACGAGCACGAGCACCGTCACCCAGACCGCCGGCCCGCCGGTGACCGAGCCCAGCGCGTACAGAGCCTTGCGCAGCACCGTGGAGACCGCCTCGCCGTCGAGCACCTGGCCCACGAACCTGCCGAGGTGCGAACGGGACTCGGGTGGCCGCAGCCAGTCCAGCAGACCGACGAGCGCCACCACACCGACTCCCGCGGCGCCCACCCAGACGAACCGCCACAGGGTGAGGCGTAGCCCGGAGGCGGCGGTGCCGATCACCACGAACGCCGGGACGAGCACCAGCCCGCCGCCGAGGTCCGCGCCGAGCGTCGGCCACACGTCGACCGCCATCGCGATCACTCCCACGACGGTCACGGCCAGGGTGGCCAGGACCCGCCGTCCGCGGGTGACGAACAGCTGGGCCAGCGCCGCCGCCAGCACTATCGCCGCCACGGCGTACACGGAGAACGTGGGGTTGCCGAAGCCGTAGAACCGCGCGCCGAACGTCGGGGCCGAGCCGAGCGGGGCCGCGCGGTTCAGCGGCGTGCCGAACAGCGCGTCCACGGTCAGTGCGAGGAAGGTGATGCCCGCGACCACCCCCGGGGCCGCCCACAGCGGCCTGCGGGGGGCGAGCAGGCTGAGCCCGGCCACTGCCGCCGTCACGAGCGCGGTGGCGCCCACTATCGCGAGCACGGGCAGGTCGAACCGCCACCAGCCCGTCAGCGAGGCGAGGAACCCACCTGCCGGAAGGGCGGCCAGCGCGGTCGCGGCGACCTCGGCCGCACGCTGCCCCCTGCCCGGGGCCGCGCCGGACCCGCGCAGCAGCCCCTTCGCGGACCGAGCAGCGGAACGCCGTCGCATCGCCCACCAGCACACCCCGGCCAGCGCGAGGCCCAGCCAGAACGGCACGTCCACGAGCCAGATGTACGCGTCGCGGCGCACGTGGTCGCGGGCCGTCATGTCGGCCAGCTCGTCGGCGGTGAGCCAGGCCGAGGCGGGGCGCACGCCCCCACGCAGCAGCGGCGTCGGGTCGATGTCGGCGGGCAGGTCGACACCGACGGCGCCGAGCACCGCCGCCGGGACGTCCATCAGGCGCGCCACGCCCTCCGTACGCGTGGCCGTGCTGGCCAGATAGCGCGGGAGGCCCTCGTTCGACGCGGACGGGCGCATCATCGCCAGGCCGAGCTCCAGCGCGTGCTCCGGCACCGTCGCGACGTCGATCACCAGCACCGTCGTGTCCGCCGGAGCGGCGTCGAGGACGCGCCACACCGCGAGGTCGACGTCGGAGACGAGGCCGGCGCGGAGCGCCGCCACCTGCTCGCGGCCGTCCGGCTGCTGCTCCAGCTCCGCGCGCTGCTCGACGTCGAGCAGCGCGGACCCGGCGTCCACGAAGGTGACCGGGCAGTCCCACGCACCGGATCCCTCGGACATCGCCGACTCGAAGTCGAAGTACCTGCCGACGGTGCCGTCCCGTTCGGCGAGCGCCACCGCCGCACCCGTGCCGACCGCCGTCGTGCACTCGCCCGCCAGGGCCTCGCCGAGCGTGCCGGGGTGCGCGGCGTAGCCGGACCCGCGCTGCAGCTCCAGGAACCGGTCCCACTGGTCGACGACGGCCGGGCTGTCGCCCTGCGCCGGGGTCACCGAGACGTCGTCGCAGATCCAGTGGTTGTCGGCGCCGCGCTCGTCGGCGACCTCGGCGAGCCGGCCCGCCGAGAGGCTGAGCCAGCCGCTGTCCGGGCAGCGCGCCGCACGTCCGTTGGGCAGGGTGAGGCCCGCGGCGTCCGCGCCGTCGGTCAGGAGGCCGTACAGGGTGGGCGCGGGAGCCTGGCCGGTGTCCAGGGACGGCTGGACGTCGGTCCAGCGCAGGCCCTGCGTGCCGATCACGACGACGCTGCCGCCGGGCGGCACGACGGGCGCCGCGGTGCTGAGCGAGCCGGACTCCTCGCCCGCGGCGTCGGCGCCGGGCACCGGGAGCACCGCCGCGGCGAACAACAGGCTGAGCAGCAGCGCGCCGGACAGGCCGAGGACCGCGGACGGCACGCCGCGCACGGGCTCGGTGTGCCTGCCGGAGGGCAGCCAGCCGCGCGCGTCGAGGAACCGGGTGAGCAGGTCGGACCGCACGGCGAGCAGCGCGACGAACGCGAACGGCACGAACAGGAGCAGCCCGCGCAGGCGGTCGCCGAGGAACGGGGCGGCGTCGACCCCGACGGTCACGAGCGCGACCACGGTCACGGCGCCCACCGCACGCCACGCCGGCCGGGACGACCGTTCTCCGGTGCGGCCACGAACGCCGTCGCCCAGCACCGCTTCGGCGCTCGGCCGCGTGCGGCCGCGCACGGCGTAGGCCGCGAGGCCCGCGGCGAGCACGAGGCCGGCCGCCGCGTAGACGACGAACGCCACGTCGGAGAACCCGTAGAACCGGTCGGCGGTGGCGAGCGACGAACCGAGCAGCGAACCCTGCAGCAGCGTGAAGCCGGTGCTGCCGTCGACGGTGAGCACCAGCCAGGTGATCCCCGCCGCGGCGACCGCGTTCCGCCACGGGGCGGGCGGGAGCAGGCGGGACACCCCGCGGACCGTGAGCGCCACGAGGACCGTCGCCGCGGTCAGCGAGAGGGCCAGGCCGAACTCGGGCGCCGGCCACACCCACCAGCGGGTCAGGGTCGCGAGCGCGGCGGCGGCCGGGGCGGAGACGGCGAGCAGCACGGCCCCGAGCGCGAGGCGCTGCCGGTAGGGACCGGGGTCGCGGCGCGGCCGTCCCGTGCGGCGGGGCAGCACCAGCACCAGCACGGCGATCAGCAGGAACAGGACTATCGCGCCCGCGAACGCCGGCACCTGCGCCGGGATCGTGTCCGCGAGCACGTTGATGTACTGCCGGTTCTCCACGGTGCGGGCGACGGTGGTGCGGCGCGGCTCCCCCACCACGACGGGCATGCCGTCGATCTCCGGCTCCTCGACCGCCGGGCCCGGAGCGGGCTCCGCCTCGGGGTCGGGGAGCGCGTTGCCGGCCTCGGCCGCGGTCGCCGTCAGGTCGGTGAGCTGGACGAACCCGGTGCTGCGCGAGGCGTCCGACGTCAGCCAGCGCACGCGGGGCACGTCGACCACCCAGTCGACGACGACCTGCAGCCCCTGCTGCGTGAGCGGGGTGTCCGCGATACCCGCCACGAGCACGCGCGTACCGGTCGGCAGGCCGGTCCGCAGCGTGCTGAGCGTGTTGTCCAGCTCGTCGAGCGCGGCTGCCCGCTCGGGGCCCTCTGGCAGGCTGCCCGCGTCGATGACGGTCACCGGGCACTCGGCGAGGACGTCGCTCCAGGCGGGGTTCCCGGTGCCCGGCTCCGCCGTATCGGCGGCGGGATCCGAGGGCGCGGCGAACAGCGCGTCCAGCGAGGGGACGTACCGGCTCACCCGGCCGTCCTCGCGGGCGAGCATCACGGCGGCGCCCGGTCCGACCGCCGTCGAGCAGGCGTCCGCGTCGGCGAGCAGCTCGCCGAGGAGGCCGGGCGCAGGCGTCTCGGCGGTCTCGGCGGCCTCCTCCTCGTCGGTGCCCTCCTCCTGCTCGGGAAGCCGGTCCCAGCCGTTGACCGTCGCGGCGCTCGGCTCGGCGCCGCCCCCGCCGCGGGCCTGCGGTACAGGGGTGCACGACGTCGCCCCGCGCGCCTCCGGCGTCCGGCCGTCCTCCTGCCCGCGGGGAGGCTCCTCCGCGCGTTCCGCGCTGCCCGCCGAGACCGTGCGGCTGCCCGCGGAGAGGGTGAGCCACGCGTCCAGCGGGCACGTCGCGGGGTCCGCGGTGCGGACATTGATCGAGGCGACCGAGCCGCCGCCGATCATGTGCCACAGGTTCGGGGTGGTGCTGCGGGACACATCGGTCCAGCGCAGGCCGGCCACCCCGACGACCACGACCGGCGCGACGGGTTTCCGGGTGCCGGCCGCGGCGGCGGCGGACCCGGATTCCGCTGCGACGTCGGTCCCAGGGACGCCGGTCCCCGACGCGGCCGAGGCCGTGGCCGGGCTCAGCAGGCCGAGCAGGACCGCCACGAGCATGACCAGGACTGCGGGCACGGCCAGAGCTCGCGTGGAACTGGGATTCACCCGCCCAGGGTAGATGGCCCGAGCGGTCACGGTGCCCGGACCAGCAGGGCGCCCGGCTGGACGTGGACGTCGATCCCGACCGCCCGTCCGAGCGGGTCGCCGTCGACCTGGGCCTCCTCGCCCGCCGGCACCCGGATCCGCGCCCGGCGCGCCTTGGTGTGGTCGATGCGGCCCAGCTTCTCCGGCAGGTCGTTGCGCACCCCCACGCCCTGCATGGCGATCTCGAACGTCAGCTGGGCCCACCCGAACACCCCACCACGGACGTCGACGGCAGCCACGTCGAGCACCCCGTCGTCGAGCACGGCGTCCGGCAGCAGGGTGACGCCGCCGGGGAGCAGGCCGCAGTTGCCGACCATGATCGACCGGGCGCGGGCCTCGACCGGCGGGCTGTCGTCGAGCTGCAGGGTGGCGCGCATCCGCCGGGCCTGCAGGTGCGAGAGCCCGGCCACGAAGTAGGCGACCCAGCCCACCCGCTTCTTCAGGTCCGCGTCCGCGGTGGCGACCATCGCGGCGTCGAACCCCAGGCCGGCGATCACCAGGAAGATGTGCTCGCGCTCCGTGTCGGGCTCGTGGTCGGGCTGGTTGGGATGGTCCCCGTTGCGCGGCGCCTCCGCGAACTCGGTCACCCGCAGCCAGCCGACGTCGATGGGGCGCGTGCGGCCGTGCACGATCACGTCGAGGGCGTGGTCCACGTTCGTCAGCGGCAGCTCGAGGTTCCGGGCCAGGAGGTTGCCGGTGCCCACGGGCAGCACGCCCATCGGCTTGTCCGAGGCGACCATGGTCTCGGCGACTGCCCGGACCGTCCCGTCACCGCCCGCGGCGACGACTATGTCGGCGCCGTCGTCGAGCGCCTGCCGGGCCTGGCCCTTGCCCGGGTCCTCCACCGTCGTCTCGTACCAGAGCGGTTCCGGGAGACCGTGGGTCCTGCAGTGGGCGCGGACCTCGAGTGCCAGGCCGCTCGCGCCCTGCTTGGACGGGTTCACGATCACCGCGAGCTGCGGTGCGGCCTGCACGCTCTGCGGCGTCGCCCGGTGCGGGTCGCGGCGCCGCATCCGTGCCTGCTGCGTCCAGACCCCGATGGCGACGGCAAGTGCCAGCACGGCGACGCTGATCGCGGCAATCCCTAGCCAGACCTGCCACCCCATGGGATCAGCGTACGGGGCACGCGCGGGGGCGCCCGCGCATCAGCTGCGGACGTTCGAGCCCGCGTGCCGCACCGCGTCCACCGCGCCGCGCATCTTGCGCGCGTTCACGGCCAGCAGGACGTCGCGGTACTGCGCGGCCCGGTGGATCTGTCCCTTGAGGTCGTTCGTCGAGGCGCGGTGCTTGAGGTCACAGGGCACCTCGACGGCGACGTACCCCTTGCGCAGCAGGTCGATGGTCATGCCCGTCTCGACACCCCAGCCGCGCGCCAGCGGGGTGGCCGCCTCGAAGGCCTCACGGGTGAGGCAGCGCATGCCGGACAGCGGCTGCGACGGGCTCCAGCCCGTCATCGCCTCGATCGCCCGGCGGGCCGCGCCGACGACTATGCCGCGTCCGCCCGCGCCGGCCTGCTTGGGCAGCAGGGCGATCGCGAGATCGGCCACGCCCTCGCGGACCGGACGGACGAGCGGTGCCGTGTTCACGGCGGTGTCGCCGAGGTCGCCGTCGATGAACATGAGCAGGCGCGGCGGGCGACCGTCCGCGTCGCGCATCGCGACGACCGCGGCACCCGTCTCCATCGCGGCGGCCTTGCCGCGATTGTGCGAGTGACGCACGACGACGGCACCGGCGGCACGCGCAACGTGCTGCGTGTCGTCCTCGGAGCCGTCGTCGACCACGAGCACGAGGTCGACATGAGGGATCGCGCGCGCAGAGCGCACGGTCGCGGCAATGCGCTCGGCCTCGTCCTTGGCGGGGATGACCGCCGCCACCCGCTGGACATTCTTGCCTGCCTGAGCATTGCCGGGACGCGTGGTCTTCGCGACCGGGAGAGCGTTCACACCTGTCCTGCCTGAAGCGTCGATTTGCCTTGGTGAGTGACCGGATAGTCCTTTGCTTGGTGAGTGCAAAGGTTTACCCCTGGAATCCTACTCCCTTGGTCCGCTAGTTGCCGAAACCTGGACCGCTCGTGGCGATCCTCGGTGACTGCCGACGCGTTCCGGGCCGCTCGCGAACGACCGGCCAGGGGGTCCGGACTAACGCAGGGTGACCTGCCGGGAGACGATACCTGCTCTGGCGCGTCGCTCGTTCGCATCAAGTGGCTCCTTGATGGAAAGTGCTTTCGCGAGCTTCTCGCCGAGCTCCGTCGCGGGGCCCTCGAGATCGGCCGCCTCGGTGCCCTTCGGCAGCTCCCAGACGGGTACGACCAGGCCCGACGCCCGAAACGCTCCCACGAAATTCCCACCCGCAAGCCCTGACTCGCGCTTTGCGTGCAGACGGGAGAGCGCGTCGATCAGGTCGTCCTCGGGTTCGGGACGTGCCCAGCGCAGGAACTCGCGCGTCATGCTGCACCAGTAGGCCGACTCGACGGAGGACACCTTGACGGTGGGGATCGCGCCGTCGGCGGCGTCCTCCAGGCTCTCCTTGAGCTCCGGCGTGATCTCGGCGCTCGGGTCGAGCCAGAAGTCGAACGTCTCGTGCACGGTGACCTCGAACGGGACGCTCAGGTCGAGCACGTCCTGCAGGCGCGGGCCCTCACCCGGCAGCTCGACCGACTCGACCGCCGTGCCCGGCTCCAGCTCCAGCGCCTCGAGGAGCGCCGCCGCGAGGTCGCGGCTCACGTCGCCGGTGCTCAGGATTCCCTGCACGGCGAGCAGGATCGCGCCGTCGGCACGGTGCAGAGCGGTCCACGCCCCCGGCAGCAGCGTCACGATCGTGACGTCGCGCGAGCCGTACTCGGCGGTGGTGCGAGCCGTCGCGGTCGCTGACGGGACGATCTCACGCATCGCCACCCAGTCGGTCTCCCCGGGGAGACCTTCGAAGGGCCGGAGCACGAAGTCGGAGGAGGGGTTCTTGGCCATGCGGCGAGTGTATCCGCGCGCATGCTCCCAGTTCTGTCCGGCCGGTGATGTTTTCGGAAACTGGTCGGGCGCGGCTCATGATGGAGCGGTGGACCCCTGGCTCGCCGCGCACCTGCCCGTGCTCGATCTCGCGCTCGACGCCGTCCGAGCCGTCCAGCGCGCGTCCGCCCGGGCCGGACGCCGGGCGGACGGGCCGGTCGCGCCCGGAGCCGCCCACCCCGATCCTGTCCACCCCGATCCGGCACGAGTCGCCACGGCCTTCGCCTCCGACCGGGTCTTCGCGCTCGACGGGCGGCCCATGGAGGCGTTCGCCCCGCTCTCCGGCTTCTTCCGCACCTCGGACGGCTGGGTCCGCACCCACGCGAACTATCCGCACCACCGGTCGCGCCTGACCGCCCTCGTCGGCCTGCCCGACGACGTCGGGCGCCCCGCCTTCGCCCAGCGGCTCACCGAGCTCGCGGGGCAGGAGCTCGAGGACCGTGCGGCCGGGCCGGTGGCGGGCTCGGAACGGGGCGGCGGCGCGATCGTGGCGCGCGTGCGGACCGAGCAGGAGTGGCGGGCGTCAGCGCCGGGATGCGCGTCGTCGTCCGGCCCCCCTGGTACGGACCGCGCAGCGGGCCGAACCCACAAGTGCACGACGGCGTCGCGTGGCGGAGGTCCCGCCGGCCGGCACGGCACCCCCTCGCCGGCGTCCGGGTGCTCGACCTCACCCGCGTGGTCGCGGGCCCCGTCGCCACGCGGACGCTCGCCCTGCTCGGCGCCGACGTCCTGCGCGTCGACCCACCGGCCCCCGCGGAGATCGAGTGGCAGCACCTCGACTCGGGGCAGGGCAAGCGCAGCACCGTCCTGGACCTCCGGGACGGCAGCGACCGCCGTGTCGCCCAGGAGCTGCTGGACGCGGCCGACGTGCTGGTCACCGGCTATCGGCCGGGCGCGATCGAGGGGCTCGGGCTCGAGGCACCGCGCGGCGTCGTGACGGGCAGGGTCTCCGCATGGGGCGACACCGGACCGTGGGCCGGCCGGCGGGGGTTCGACTCGATAGTGCAGGCGGCGTGCGGCATAGCCCTGCTGGAGGGCCGGGACGGGGTACCGGGGGCGCTGCCCGCCCAGGCTCTCGACCACGCCTCCGGCTACCTGCTCGCTGCGGGGATCGTCGACGCGCTCACCGGCGCGGACGACGGACCGGGCGTCGACGTCTCGGTGTCGCTCGCACGCACCGCGGCCTGGCTGCTGGACCTGCCGGGGCGAGATCCGTTGCACCCAGCCGCCGTGAAGGCATCGGCCGGCGAGACGGTGACCCACGCCGGGGTCACCACGGCGCGCCCGGCCCTCCCGGAGCACGACGACTACCCGCACCCGGCACACCGGTGGGGCACCGACGCCCCGACCTGGCGCCCCACGCCGCCGAGATAGAACTCAGGCGAGGTAGAACCCTGGCGAGGTAGAACCCTGGCGAGAGAACAGGTCAGACGCGCACGTGGCTGCGGCGCGCGACCAGGAGCGAGCCCGCGCCACCGACCACCAGGGCGCCGGCCGCGGCCGTCAGCGCGGCCGCCTCCGCGCCCGTGGTGGAGAGCCGGGCCGGGGCGTCCAGCGTGACCTCGGCGAGCGTCGGCGCCTCCTGCCCGCCGGTGCTCTCGGACGGGACGTAGGCGGTGAACTGGGCCCCCGCGGTGTCCGCCGCCGTCGGCCGGCCCTGCCACTGCTGTCCGGGGGCCTGGACGGCCGCCGGCTCCAGGCTCGCGGACACGTCGGGCGCGGCGTCCGCCACGGGGGTGGCCGCCTTGGCCACCACCGGCTCCGCCTTCTCGACGGGTGCGGCCTCCGCCTCGGGGGCGGCGGGCCGCGGTGCGGCCTCCACGGGCTTCGGCGCGGCCTCCGCGGCCTCTTCCAGGTGCTCCCGGATCGCCTCGCGCACCTCCTCGCGGTCCTGCTCGTCCCAGCCGCCCTGCCAGTCGTCCTGGTCCTGCGACCCGGTCTGGCTCGTGGTCTCGGCACCGCGGTCGCAGTCGCCCCGCTGGGAGCCGTACTGCGGCACGTCGTAGTTCGGCTCCGAGTAGGTGGAGGGCTCGTACGAGCGCGGGGCTCCGGCGTCCTGCCCGTGGCCACGGTCGTAGCCGCGGTGCTGGCCCCCGTCGTAGCCACGGCCGTCGTCCGCGGAGTGGCCGTGGTGACCGTCGCGGCCACCGCCGTCGTGCGCCATCGCCGGGCTGGCGACGGCGGTCGCCGCGGTGGCGAGCGCGATCGTCGCCACGACGCGGGAGGCCGTGGTCTTGGCGACGGACGAAGGCTTGACGGCGGCGTGCTTCATGAGAGCTGCTCCAGCTGGTCGACTACAACTGCCCGGGACCCGGGGACGCGACGACGTTACCGGATGGGGAATAGAAGGAAAAAGGGGTGCATCGGAAAAACCGGTAGACAAGGTAACGATCCGATAACAACGGACAGAAGAATGGAACCTTGACAAAGCCCCGGAAAACGTAAACAGGGTGGAGCGCCAATGGCGCTCCACCCTGCTACGTCAAGGTCGAAGAGGCTGGGGTCCTCTTGTTCTCAGCTCAGGAGAGGCCTCCCAGCAGGCCACCGGTGAGGCCGCTCACGGCACCGCCGGTCAGGCCGTCCACGGTGTCGGTGACGCCACCGACGGTGTCCGTCACGGCGCCGCCCGCGACACCCTTCACGGTGTCCGTGACGGGCTTGGCGACGCTGCCCACGGTGTCCACGACGGGCTTGGCGACGCCGTCCACGACGACGTCCTTGACGATCGGCTTGGCGACGCCGTCGACGACCGTGTCCTTGACGACGGGCTCCACCACGTTGCCGACCACGTCGTCCTTGACGACGTCCTTGACCACACCGCCGAGGACGACGTCCCCGACGACCGGCTTCGCGACGTCGTTCACGACGCCCGGGACCACGTCGCCCGTCACGGTGCCGACGGCACCCGGGACGACGGAGCCCGCCACGTCGCCGACGGCCGCGGTGGCGCCCGGGACGACGCTGCCCTGCACGGAACCGACCGCACCCGGGACGACCTCGGTGGTGACCGGCTTGACGACGCCGTCGACCGCCACGTCGCCCACGACGCTCTCGACCACACCGGCGGCCGGGGTGGTGACCTTGGCGACGACGCCCGGAACGCCGGCGACCACGCCGGGAACCTGCGACACGACGCTGTTCACGACGCCGCCCACGCCACCGAGCACGCCCGGCAGGTTGGCGGTAAGGCCGGCGATCGGAGCGGTCACGCCGCCCAGGACGTTCGGCAGGTTGCGGATCACGTCGGCGACGGTGGACGGCACGCCGTCGACCGTGCTGGTGGCGGTGTTGACGGCCCCGCCGGCGACACCGGTAGCGGTGCTGACCACGCTGCCGGCCGCACCGGTGGCGGTGCCCGCGACGCCGCCCACGACGTCACCCTGCAGCGCGCCACCCGCGACCCCACCGACGACGCCGGTGGCGGTGCCGAGGGCACCCGTAGCGGTGCCGACGACGTTGCCGCCGAGCACGTTCGAGAGAGCCGACCGGGCGGTGCCAGTCACGCCGGAGACGGCGGAGCCGTTGGTCACGCCGCCCACGACGCTCGAGACGACCTGGGGTGCGGCGCCCTTGAGGGCACCCGACACGAACTGGGCCGGCTCGTAGTTCGGCGCGAGGGCCGTGGTGGGGGCGATCGACGCGGGCAGCTCCTTGACCACGGCGTCGGCCACGGGCGCGGCCTTCGTGAGCTCGCTCAGGTCGATCGACGTCGACGAGAGGGCGGGGAGGTTCGACTTGAGGCCCTCGGTGGTGGTCCCGAGGTCACCGAGCGAGTCGAGCGGCGAGGCCTCTGCGGCCATTGCCGGGGCGGCCATGCTCGTGGCCGCCGTTGCGATGGCGACGGTCGCGATGGTCCGCGCACCCGCCGATACGGTCTTCTTCTTGTGTGCTGCGTGCTTCAAGAGTTGCTCCAGCATCTCGTTGCGCATGAGCGCGTTCGGTCCTTGAGCCACCGAACTTAGCCCTCACCCCCGGGTGAATAAAATCACCCTTGTTACGGTTTGGTAACGATGGCCGAATTGGACCCTAGAAACCGGTCCGTCCCGCTTGTTCCGCGCGTTATCGCGTCAAGCGTTATCGGCGGCGGGAGGAATCGGCGTCTCGGTGGGCGGACGCTTCCATCGTCAGCGCCTCCGCACCCTGGACCAGAGCGGCCTCGGCGGCCCGTGCCTCCGCGGTGGCCCTCGCCCGGACGTCGACGATCTTGTCGTGCAGCTCGGCGTGCACGCGCTTGCGCACCTCGCGGGCGATGACGTCGACGTCGGCCTCGTCCGGGCCGGGCTCCCCGTGTGCGGCCAGCTCGGCGGTGAGCCGGGCGACGGACTCGGTGATCTCGGCGACCACCCGGACCTCCGCCTCGTCCAGGAGCGCGATCACCGCGGCGTCGGCCTCCCGGCCCAGCCGGGTCTCCTCGAAGCGTCGCGCGGCCGAGTCCACTATCCGCTGCGCGTGCGCGACGACGTCGTGCGCCACGGCGGGCGCGTGGGCCTTCAGGGTGGCGAGGTCGAAGAGCAGCACACCCTCGACGTCGGCCACGCCCGGGTCGACGTCGCGGTGCAGCGCGAGGTCCAGGATGACCAGCGGCCGGGGCTCCGGCTCGTCGCCGGCGCGGTCAGCGGCGCGCTCCCGCGCGCGGACCAGTGCGGCGGCGTCCAAGACGTGACCGAGGCTCGCCTCGGGGCCGTTCTCGGTCACCAGGCCGGGGAGCTCCGTCGAGCCGCCGAGGTTCCCGGCCACCATGGCGCTCAGCCGCTCGCCCTGCTCGGTCCCGACAGGCTCGACCCGCGAGGTCGCGGCGGCCGCGCGGCCGCGAGCGCCGCTGCAGCTGACCACGAGGTCGGCGTCGGCCAGTGCCTCGATGAGCGAGTCCACCGGCTGCACGCCGTGCGACTCGGCGAAGGCCTCGGCACGGCCGGACTGCGAGTAGACGCGGATGTCGTCGCAGCCGCGCGCCCGGAGGGCGGCGACGGACGCGCCCGCGTACGAGCCGGTGCCGATCAGCACGGCGCGCGTGCCGTCCCACGGCGGCAGCTCGCGCTCGGCGAGATCCAGCGCGAGGGCGACGACGGACCGGCCCGCCGCACCCAGCTCGGTGTCGGTGCCCACCCGCTTGGAGGTGCGCGACGCCGTCTGGAAGAGCAGCTCCAGGGTCTTGGACGTGGTCTCCTGCTCGCGGGCCTCCGCGAGGGAGCGCTTGACCTGGCCGGCGATCTCCCGCTCGCCCACGACCATCGCGTCCAGGCCCGCCGCCACGGCGAACAGGTGCTCGGTGACCTCCGGTCCGGTGCGGACCGTGAAGCTGCGGGCGGCGACGTCGCCCGTCACACCCGAGGAGCGCGCCACCAGCTCGGCCACGTGCCGCGTCGCGTGCCGCACGCTGTCGCCGCTGAGCGGCGCGTCGACGTCGAGGTAGAGCTCGAAGCGGTTGCACGTCGAGATCACGACGGCGCCCGCGACGGGGCCGCACGAGCCCACGACGACGCGACCCACTGACGACGAACCCGTGGACAGGCGTTCCAGCGCGTCGAGGTCGAGCTCGCGGTGGCTGGCGGTGAGGGAGAGGAGAACCACAGTGCTCCAACTTTATGCACCCCGGCGGGGCAGGGCAGAATCGGTAAGCGTGAAGTCCACCACGATTGCCCCTGCTCATCCGCTCGCTGACGGGCGGACCTCTGCCGCACCCCTGGTGCAGGCCCTCCGGGGTGATCGTCCTGGCCGCACGCCTGTCTGGTTCATGCGCCAGGCCGGCCGGTCCCTCCCCGAGTACCGCGAGGTGCGCAAGGGCACGGGCATGCTCGAGTCGTGCCTGCGGCCGGAGCTCGCGTCGGAGATCACGCTGCAGCCCGTCCGCAGGCACGGGGTGGACGCCGCCGTCTTCTTCTCCGACATCGTGGTGCCGCTCAAGCTCGCCGGGGTGGGCGTGGACATCAAGGCGGGGGTGGGCCCCGTCATGGACCAGCCCTACCGCACGGCGGACGAGGTCGCCCGCCTCACCTCCCGCACGCTCGACGACGCGGCCCTGGACCCGATCCGGGAGGCCGTCGCGCTGACCGTCGCCGAGCTGGGCACGACGCCGCTCCTCGGGTTCGGCGGGGCGCCGTTCACGCTCGCCGCGTATCTCGTCGAGGGCCGGCCGTCGCGCGACCACCTGGCCGCGCGCACCCTGATGCACGCCGACCCGGCGACCTGGGACGCGCTCGTGACCTGGACCGCCGACCTCACCGGGGCGTTCCTGCGGGCGCAGGTCGAGGCCGGAGCGAGCGCCGTGCAGCTCTTCGACTCCTGGGCGGGCTCGCTCTCGCTCGCGGACTACACGTCGCGCGTCGCCCCGTCGTCGACTCGCGCGCTCGCCCACGTGGCGGACGCCGGCGTGCCCGCCATCCACTTCGGCACCGGCACCGGGCACCTGCTGCCCGCCATGCGGGACGTGCTGGTCGCCGCGGGCCTGGTGGACCACGCGGTGGGCGTCGACTATCGGACGCCGCTCGACGAGGCAGCCGCCCTGCTGCCCGGCGTGCCCCTGCAGGGCAACATCGACCCTGCGCTGCTGGCCGCGCCGTGGGACGTGCTGGAGGCGCACGTGCGCGACGTGGTCGCCCGCGGGACGGCGGCGCCCGGGCACGTGGTCAACCTCGGTCACGGCGTGCCGCCCGAGACCGACCCGACGGTGCTGACCCGCGTGGTCGAGCTGGTGCACTCGTTGTGACCGGGGTGGCCGGGGTGGCCGGGCTGGCCGGGCTGGCCGGGCTGGCCGGGGCCTGGACGGGGGCGGCCGGGGCGGTGATCTTTGACCATGCAGTTGCTGCCAAGATTGCGACTCGACTGGCAGCAACTGCATGGTCAACGAGGACGACCCTCGCGAGCCTCGGTCTTCGGCACCCGAGATGACCGAGTCGCCCGAGATGGCCGACGCCGTGGTCGTCGGGGCCGGGATCGGCGGGCTCGTCGCCGCGCACACGCTCGCGGCGCGCGGGCTGCGCGTCGTCGTCCTGGAGGCGGCCGACCAGGCCGGCGGACCGATCCGTGGCGGGGCCTTCGCCTCGCTGCCGGACGTCCCGCTGGACCTCGGCGCGGAGTCGTTCGCCGTGCGCGGCGGCATCGTCGACGAGTTGGCGGAGGAGCTGGGGCTGGACGTCGAGGCGCCCGCCGCACTCTCCGCCTGGGGCTACGCCGCCGGGCGGGCGTTCCCGCTGCCCGCCGCCGGGGTGCTCGGGATCCCCTCGCGGCCGTGGGCCGCGGACGTGCGGCGCGCGATCGGCTGGCCGGGCGCGCTGCGCGGGACGCTGGACCGGATGCTGCCCGCCCGGTTCGTGGACACGACCGACCTCGGGACGTTCGCGCGGTCTCGGCTCGGGTCCCGGGTGGCGGATCGACTGGTCACGCCCGTCGCGGCCGGCGTGCACTCGGCGCCGCTCGACCGGCTCGACGTCGCTGCCGTCGCGCCCGGGCTGCTCGACGCATACGCCCGGACGGGGTCCCTCTCGCGGGCGGTGGCGTCGCTGCGGGCGGCGGCTCCCCCTGGTTCGGCGGTGCGCGGGATCGACGGCGGTGTCCACGCTCTGGTGAACGCTCTGGTGGCGCGCCTGGACGTGCGGCTGGGGGCGCGGGTGGTCGGCGTGGAGCGGGCGGACGCCGACTGGCTGGTCCGCACCGAGAACGGCCAGGCGCTGCGCGCGCCGCGGCTGGTGCTCGCGACCCGTCCCGACTTCGGTCCTTCGCCCACGGCGGTCGCTGAGATCGGTCGGTTGCCTCGAGATCGGTCGATCAAACGACCGATCTCGAGGCAACCGACCGAACTCGAAGCGCACGCCCAACAAGAGACCGATCTCGACGAGGCGCGGGTCGGCGGGCTCGCCCTGCCGCCCGCCCCTGAATGCGGCGCCGACATCCGCCTGGTCACGCTCCTGCTGGAGGCGCCCGAGCTGGACGCCGCCCCACGCGGTTCCGGGATGCTCGTGGCCCCCGGGACCACCCCGGGCGCCGTCCGCGCCAAGGCCCTGACCCATGCGACGGCGAAGTGGCCGTGGCTGGCCCGCCGGATGCGCGACGCAGTCGGCCCCGGCCGGCACGTGGTGCGCCTCAGCTACGGCCGCATCGGCGAGCCGACGCCGCAGCCCACCGCCGAGGAGGCCGCCCGCGACGCGTCGGCGCTGCTCGGCGTCGATCTGACCGGCCGGGTGCGGGACGTCCTGCACCAGCACTGGGACGGCGCACTCCCCCCGCCGACACCTGCCTACCGGGCCGCGATCAGGGAGTTCGAGCAGGCGGTGCTGACCGAGCCCGGCCTCGACGCCACGGGCGGCTGGATCGCGGGCACGGGTCTGGCGGCGATCGTCGGACACGCGCGGCGCACGGCGGAGCGGCTCGGCGAGCCCGGAACGACCCGGAACGGCGCGTTCTGACAGAACGTTCTGACAGTCCGCCAGCAAGGATGTGAGATAGGCCGCCGCGTTTCCTCCAGGCGGGGGTTCGGGTGGAGACTGGGATAGTGACCCCGACCCCCCTCGCCGTCAGCACACCAGGAAGCGTCCCGGGAGACGCCGCGCCGATCCGTCTCGGTACGCGCGCGAGCGCCCTCGCCACCACCCAGAGCGGTCTGGTGGCCAAGCGCCTGGAGGAGCTGACCGGCCGGCCGGTCGAGCTGGTGCACATCCGGACCGAGGGCGACGTGAAGACCGGCAGCCTGGCCAGCCTGGGCGGCACCGGGGTCTTCGTGACGGCCCTGCGGGAGGCGCTGCTCGACGGACGCTGCGACGTCGCCGTCCACTCCCTCAAGGACCTGCCGACCACCCCCGCGCCCGACCTCACCTACGTGACGCCCGAGCGTGCCGACCCGCGCGACGCCCTGTGCGCGCGCGACGGGCTCACCCTCGCGACGCTCCCCCGCGGGGGGCGCGTGGGCACCGGCTCGCCCCGCCGGGCAGCCCAGATCCGCGCCGCCCGGCCGGACCTGGAGGTCGTCGACATCCGCGGCAACGTCGGCACCCGGCTCGACCGGGCGCTCGGCCCTGACGCCGACCTCGACGCCGTCGTCCTCGCCTACGCGGGCCTGGCCCGGCTGGGCCGCACCGAGGTGATCAGCGAGGTGCTCGACGTCGACGTCGTGGCCCCGGCCCCCGGCCAGGGCGCGCTCGCCGTCGAGGTCCGCACCGCCGACCTCGTGGCCCCCGCCGACGCCGCTGGACAGGGCCTCGCCGATGCGATCCACCTGCTCGACCACCGCCCGACCCGCCTGGCCGTGCTCGCCGAGCGTTCGGTGCTGGCGCGGCTGGAGGCCGGTTGCGCCGCGCCCGTCGGGGCCTACGCGACCGTGGCCGGGGCCGCGCTCCAGCTGCGGTCCGTGGTCGCCGCCGTGGACGGCACCGAGCAGATGTCCCGCAGCGGCGAGACGCGGCTCTCCCAGGACGTCGCCCCCGAGGACCTCGACGACGCCGCCCGCGCGCTGGGCATCTCCGTGGCCGAGCACCTGCTGGCCGACGGCGCGGAGCGGCTCGCACCGCTGAGCGCGACCGTCCCGGAGAAGGCGTGACCGAGGCGGTCCTCCCCATCGAGCCGGCCGACTCCGCCGGACACCCGGTGGTGCTGGTGGCGCGCGCGCCGGGGCGGGCCGCCGGGCTGCTCGCGCTGCTGCGCGAGCAAGGGCACTGCGCCGTGGCGGCGCCCGTCATCGAGCGGGCACCGGTCGAGGACCTGGCGGAGCTCGACGCCGCCCGCGAGCGTCTCGCCCGGGGCGCGTACGACTGGGTCGGGGTCACGAGCGTGAACGCGGTGGACGCGCTGCTCGGATCCGCGACCGGAGACGTACCGGCACCGACCGGCCGGGTCACTGGCGAGCCCGTCCGGTGGGCCGCCGTCGGGCCGGCGACGCGGCAGGCGCTGGCCGAGCACGGGCTGGCCGTCGACCTGGTGCCCGACGTCGCGACCGGTGCCGGGCTCGCCGACGTGTTCCCCGCCGCGGACGCGGGAGACCTGGACCACGAGCCCCGCGTGCTGCTCCCGCTCGGCGACCTCGCCTCCGACACCCTGCGCAGCGGCCTCGTGGCCAAGGGCTGGGCGGTCGACGTCGTGACCGCGTACCGGACGGTCACGCGCGAGCTCCCGCCGGAGCTCCGCCGGCCGTACGACGTCGTCGTGGTCGCCTCGGGCTCGGCCGCCCGCCAGGTCGCGGCCCAGCTGGGCCCGCAGCGGGTGGTCGCGATCGGTGAGCCGTCGGCCGGCACGGCACGAGTCGTCGGGCACACGGTGCTCGCGACCGCCGCCGAGCCCACGGACGAGGCCCTGGCCGATGCCGTGGCCGAGGCACTTGTCAGAACCTGATGCACCTGTCAGAGGCTCAGGTCACGCTGGTGACCTGGCCGTCTGACAACCAACGAGCCGAACAGAAAGTAGGACACCTTGAGCTCCACCGGGATCGTGTACCGACCACGTCGCCTGCGTGCCACACCCGGCATGCGCCGCCTGGTCGCGGAGACTCGGCTGCACCCGGCCGACCTGGTGCTGCCCCTCTTCGTCAAGGAGGGGCTGACCGAGCCCGCGCCGCTGACGAGCATGCCCGGGCAGGTGCAGCACACCGAGGAGTCCCTGGTGGACGCGGTGCGGGCCGCACGGGACGCGGGACTCGGCGGCGTCATGCTGTTCGGCATCCCGACGGTCAAGGACGCGACCGGATCGCAGGCCGACGCAGAGGACGGGATCCTGCAGCGGGCGCTGCGGGCGTCGCGCAAGGTGCTGGACGAGGTTCCGGCGGGTACGGCCACCCCCGTGCTCATGGCGGACACCTGCCTGGACGAGTTCACCGACCACGGCCACTGCGGCGTCCTGACGTCCACAGGGGCTGTGGACAACGACACGACGCTCGCCCGCTACGCCTCCATGGCGGTGGCGCAGGCGAGGGCGGGCGCGGACGTCATCTCGCCGTCCGGCATGATGGACGGCCAGGTGGCGATGATCCGCGACGCGCTGGACGACGCGGACTTCCTCGACACGAGCATCCTGGCCTACAGCGCCAAGTACGCGAGCGCCTACTACGGCCCGTTCCGCGAGGCCGTGGACTCGGAGCTCAAGGGCGACCGCAAGACGTACCAGATGGACTTCGCGAACGCCCGCGAGGGTCTGCGCGAGGCCGACCTGGACCTCGCCGAGGGCGCCGACATCGTCATGGTGAAGCCTGCCGGGTCGTACCTGGACGTGCTGCGCGCGGTCGCCGACCGGAGCGACGTGCCGGTGGCGGCGTACCAGGTGTCGGGCGAGTACGCGATGATCGAGGCGGCCGGCGCGAACGGCTGGATCGACCGGGACCGGGCCGTCCTGGAGTCGGTGACGAGCATCAAGCGAGCGGGCGCGAACGTGATCCTCACGTACTGGGCCCTGGAGATTGCGGAGTGGATCAAGTGACCGAGGCGATCGAGACCCAGGCCCTGCGTCGGGCGCCCGAGGCGAACCACGCGGCGTTCCTGCGTGCGCAGGGCGCGATCCCGGGCGGCGTGAACTCGCCCGTGCGCGCCTACGGCAGCGTGGGCGGCGACCCGCGGTTCCTCGCCTCGGCGAGCGGCCCGTACGTCACGGACGTCGCGGGGCGCGAGTACGTGGACCTGGTCTGCTCGTGGGGTCCGGCGCTGCTGGGGCACGCGCACCCCGAGGTCGTCGCCGCGGTGCAGGACGCCGCAGCGCGCGGCCTGTCGTTCGGCGCCCCGACGGTCGCCGAGGTGGACCTCGCGGAGGAGGTCCGGCGCCGGGTGCCCGCCGCCGAGCGCGTCCGTCTGGTCTCCACGGGTACGGAGGCGACGATGACGGCGATCCGCCTCGCCCGCGGGTTCACGGGCCGGCCGCTCGTGGTCAAGTTCGCCGGCTGCTACCACGGGCACATGGACGCGCTGCTGGCCGAGGCCGGGTCGGGCGTCGCGACGCTCGCACTGCCGGGTTCGGCGGGCGTCACCGAGGCGACCGCCGCCGAGACGCTGGTGCTGCCCTACAACGACCTCGCGGCCGTCGAGGCGGCGTTCGCGCAGCGCGGCTCGGAGATCGCCGCGGTCATCACCGAGGCGTCGCCCGCGAACATGGGTGTGGTGCCGCCCGCCGAGGGGTTCAACGAGGGCCTGCGGCGGATCACGGCGACGCACGGCGCGCTGTTCATCATGGACGAGGTGCTCACCGGGTTCCGCGTGGGTCCGTCCGGCTGGTGGGGGCTCGAGAACGAGGCCATCCGCGCCGCCGGGGGCGATGGCTACACGCCCGACCTGTTCACGTTCGGCAAGGTGGTCGGCGGCGGCATGCCGGTGGCCGCGCTGGGCGGGCCGGCGTCGATCATGGACCACCTGGCGCCCCTCGGGCCCGTCTACCAGGCGGGCACGCTGTCGGGTAACCCCGTGGCGGTCGCCTCTGGCCTGGCGACCCTGCGGCTGGCCGACGACGCCGTGTACGGCCGCGTGAACGAGGTGTCGCGGGTGCTGTCCGACGCCGTCGGCGACGCGCTGTCCGCCGCAGGGGTGGAGCACCGCGTGCAGCGGGCCGGCTCCCTGTTCTCGGTGTTCTTCGGCCCGCTGGCCGCTGCGTCGGGCGTGCGCGACTACGCGCAGGCGCAGGCCGCCGAGACGTACCGGTACACGCCGTTCTTCCACTCGATGCTGGAGTCCGGGGTCAACCTGCCGCCGTCGGTCTTCGAGGCCTGGTTCGTCTCCGCCGCGCACGACGACGCGGCGGTGTCACGCATCCTCGACGCCCTCCCGGCGGCAGCGCGCGCGGCGGCAGCGGCGTCCGCCTGACCCGTCCTGGGCCCGCCCGGCGGCCGGCCGTCTGTGGGGAGGTCTACCCACTGACCGCAATGCCATGTTCTGTCACAATCTGCGAGCCCTGCGCACCGTGCGCAGGGTTCGAGATGAGGGAACGAAACATGGTCTTCTTCGGCTGGGGCAGCAAGAGCAAGACTGCGCCGCTCGACGCGGGGCGAGCCCTGGTGCTGCGCTACTCGTACTTCCACCTGTTCTGGCTGCTCCGGGTCTCGTGGGGCCTGAAGTACAGCCTGGCGACCGCCACCGAGGCCGGGTGGGCCACGCGGCCGCTCTCGGACGAGGAGGCCATGCAGCTCGACGCGCCCAGCAAGCTCACGCTGAACCTCTGGTGGCGGTGGGGCCTGGTGCTCTGGGCAGCCGTGGCCCTCGTCGCCATCGTCATCGGCAACCTGACGCGCTGACCGTCACGCCACGGCGGAGGCCGTCTCCGGCCACGTGATCCACGAGGCCGGGACGTCCTCGTCGAGACGGCGCAGCGCGTTCTCGGCGAGGACCCCGGCGGCGAGCAGCCCTCGTGCCACCATCTGCCCCACCACACCCGCGCCCGTGGCGTTGAAGTGCGTGTTGTCGTCGAAGCCCTCCGCGGTGTGCAGGAAGTTGAGCCGGCTGAGCTGGGGCCCGAGCTGCTGCCACCGAGCGATGGTCTGCGCGGTGATGTCGATGAGGGGAACACCCTCGTCCGCGGCCAGCGCGCGCATCGCGTCCGGGTAGCGCCCGTGGGTCGCGACCGCGTTGCCGTCGGCGTCGAACCGCCACCGTTCGGCGGGGGTGAGCAGCACCGGCACGGCACCCCGCTGCCGCGCGCCGTCGACGTAGAGGCGCAGGAAGGACTGGTAGGCGGTCCACGGGTCGGTGCGGACCAGCGGGTCGGACTTCTCGTCGTTGTGCCCGAACTGGACGAGCAGCACGTCACCGGGGCGGAGGTCGGCCAGGATCGCGGCGAGACGCCCCTCCTCGACGAAGGTCCGGGAGCTGCGCCCGTTCATCGCGTGGTTGAGCACCTCCGTCCGCTCCGCGACGTACCAGGGCAGCGCCATGCCCCAGCCGGTCTCGGGGGCGGCGGGAGCGTACTTCTGCGCGGCGGTCGAGTCGCCGGCGATGTGGATCCGGAGCGGGTGCTGCTCCCTTGCTGTCCGGGCGACGGCGCGGATCGCCGGCTCACGAGCGGGAGCGGCCGCGGGTGCCGCGCTCGCCGTCGTGAGAGCGAGCGGGCCGGCGACAAGTGCGGCGAGCATGAAGCGACGGGTCATCGGGGCGGCCATGCCTGTGGGGTGCCTCTCGTGCAAGAACCTGGGGTGTCCAGGACGAAAGATAGCCGATATACCTGCGGGTCAGTGCCGTTTATGCACCGCTGGCCTGGGCGTTTGACTCTTTACCCCGCCGGGGTATCTGATTGAGGAATGACCGAGGCGACGGAGACCACCGAGGCGGCTGTGGTCGCCGTCGGGCAGCATGATCACCATGACACGGACCCTGACCTGGCCGGTTCGCACGACGAGCCGCACGGCTACGCGTCCGACAAGCCCGCTTACCTCAAGCGGATGCGTCGTATCGAGGGACAGGTGCGCGGCATCGCGCGCATGATCGACGAGGACACGTACTGCATCGACGTGCTCACCCAGGTGAGCGCCGTGACGAAGGCCCTGCAGGCGGTGAGCCTCGCGCTGGTCGAGGATCACCTGGGGCACTGCGTGGTCGACGCGGCCAAGGCGTCCGACGACGAGGGCGCCGCCAAGGTCAAGGAAGCCGCCGAGGCGATCGCTCGCCTCGTCCGCATGTGAACACCCATCAGCTGCGTGCAGATCAGCCCGCCATCCGAGGAGACGATATGACCACTGTGACCAAGCTCGCCGTGACCGGTATGACCTGCGGCCACTGCGTGTCCGCCGTGACCAACGAGCTCAAGGGCGTCCCGGACGTCCAGGACGTCAGCGTCGAGCTGCACGCCGGCGACACCTCGCTGGTGCGCGTGATCTCCAAGCTGCCCCTGGCCGAGGCGCCGCTGCGGGACGCCGTGGACGAGGCGGGCTACGACGTGACCGACGTCGAGGTGCTCGAGAACGCGGTGGCCGCCGAGTCGGCGGCACAGGCCCCGGCCCGACAGGCGAACCGGTCGCTGCCGATCATCTCGTCCTGACCGTTTCCGAAGTTCGTCGGACCGGCCGTCACCCCCTTTCGAGGCCCGGATTTCTCCCCACTGAACCGTTTCAGAGCAGAGTGGCCCGGGCCCTCGAGGACGACCGCGTCCGACACCCCCATTCCCAGGAGAACCGTGACTGTCGTTGAAGCGCCGCATCTCGTCGGCGAGGTCGAGCTCGCCGTGTCCGGGATGACCTGCGCCTCGTGCGTGGCCCGGGTCGAGCGCAAGCTCAACCGGCTCGACGGGGTCGCCGCCACCGTGAACCTGCCCCTGGAGTCGGCCCACGTCGTGCTATCGGAGGCAGTCACCGACCAGGACCTGGTCGCCGCCGTCGAGTCGGCGGGGTACGGCGCGCAGGTGACGCGGCGGCGGGCGGCGAACGGGTCGAGCACGTCCGAGGCGACGAGGACCAGCGGCGAGCCGGGCGCCGGATCCGAGCCGGGCGCGACCCCGGCGGTCGGCACCGAGTACCGGGGCGACGACCTGCTCCGCCGGCTGCGCGTCTCGGCGGCGCTGACGGTCCCGGTGCTGCTGCTGTCGATGGTGCCGGCGCTGGCGTTCCCGGGTAGCGAGTGGGCGGTCGCCGCCCTGGCGCTGCCCGTGGTCGCGTGGGGCGCCTGGCCGTTCCACACCGCCGCCGTGCGAGCCGCCCGGCACGCGAGCTCGACCATGGACACGCTCGTGTCCATCGGGGTGCTCGCGGCGACCCTGTGGTCGCTGTGGGTGCTGGTCGCCGACGCGTTCCGGCCCGCGGGCGACGGTATGGGCCCCGGCCTGTACTTCGAGGTCGGCGCGGTGGTCACCACGTTCCTCCTGGCCGGGCGGTACGCCGAGCACCGGTCGCGGCGCCGCGCCGGGGACGCCCTGCGCGCCCTGCTGAGCCTGGGCGCCAAGGACGCGGAGCGCATCACGCTCGGCCCGGACGGCACGCCCCTGCGTCTCGGCGACGGCGGCTGGCGCACCTCTGCCGTGCCCGTCGCCGCCCTGCAGGTCGGGGACGTGTTCGCGGTCCGTCCCGGCGGAACGGTCGCCACGGACGGGACGGTGGTGGAGGGCGCCTCGGCGCTCGACACCTCCCTGGTCACCGGCGAACCCGTGCCTGTCGACGTGACGCCCGGCGACGACGTCGTCGGCGGGACGGTCAGCACCTCGGGACACCTGCTCGTACGTGCCACCCGGGTGGGCGAGGACACGATGCTTGCCCGTATCGGGCGGCTCGTGGCCCAGGCGCAGACGGGCAAGGCCCCCGTGGCGCGCCTCGCGGACCGCATCTCCGCGGTGTTCGTGCCGGTCGTGCTCGTGCTGGCCGCGCTGACGCTGGTCGGCTGGCTGGCCGTGACCGGCGACGTCGAGGCGGCGTTCACCGCCGCCGTCGCGGTGCTGATCATCGCGTGCCCCTGCGCCCTCGGTCTGGCCACGCCGACGGCGATCCTGGTCGGCACCGGCCGCGGGGCACAGCTCGGCGTGCTGATCCGCGGGCCGGAGATCCTGGAGAGCACGCGCCGCGTGGACACGGTGGTGCTCGACAAGACCGGCACCGTCACCGAGGGCCGCATGCGGGTGGTCGACGTGTGGGGCGCCGGGTCTCCGCAGGTCGAGACCGCCCCGCTGGTCGAGCCTGTCGAGACCCCACCCGTCGAGACCGACGCCAACCACCTCACCGACGCCCCGGACGTGCTGCGCTACGCGGCCGCCGTCGAGTCCCTGAGCGAGCACCCCATCGCACGGGCGCTCACCGCCGCGGGACGCGCGGCCGGCGAGCCCGAGACCGGGACGCCGCTCGAGGTCACGGGCTTCATCGCCCATGCGGGCGGCGGTGTCGAGGGCCTCGTCCGACGCGCGCACTCCGGCCTGGCCCTCGGCGGGGCGCTGAACACCCGCCGCGTCCTGGTGGGCCGCCCCGCCTGGCTCGTCGAGCAGGGGGTGACCGTCCCGGCGGAGGTCCGTACCGCCGTCCGGCAGCAGGAGGAGGCGGGGGCCACCGCGGTGGCCGTGGCCTGGAACGGGGCCGCCCGCGGCGTGATCGCGCTGCGCGACCCGGCCAAGCCGACGTCGGCGCAGGCAGTGGCCGAGCTCCAGGAGCTGGGCCTGCGACCGTACCTGCTGACCGGCGACTCGGAGGGCGCCGCCCTCGTCGCGGCGCGGGCCGTCGGCATCCCCGACGCTGACGTCATAGCCCGCGTGCTGCCCGCGGACAAGGCCACGGTGGTGGCCCGGCTCCAGGCCGAGGGCCGCACGGTGGCGATGGTGGGCGACGGCGTGAACGACGCCGCCGCACTCGCCACGGCCGACCTCGGTCTCGCGATGGGCACCGGTACGGACGTCGCGATCGAGGCGAGCGACATCACGCTGGTCCGCGGCGACCTGCGGGCCGCCGCGAGCGCCGTACGCCTGTCCCGGAAGACTCTGCGGGTCATCAAGCAGAACCTGTTCTGGGCGTTCGCGTACAACGTCGCGGCGATCCCGCTGGCGGCGGCGGGCCTGCTCAGCCCGATGATCGCGGGCGGGGCGATGGCGGCGAGCTCGGTGCTGGTGGTGCTGAACTCCCTGCGGCTGCGCCGCGCGGAGTAGGCGACCACCGGCTCAGCGGAAGCGGCGGCCCTCGTCGTTGCGGTAGGCGACGATCGCGAGCACGACGAACAGCAGCGTCCACCCGGCCAGGACGGGGAGCGCCAGGGAGTAGGCCTCAGCGCCCGTCGTGGCCTGCACCAGCAGGTCACGGCCGGCCCGGGTGGGCGTGGCCATCGAGATCGCGTCGAGCCAGCCCGGGAACATCTGGGGCGGCAGGAACAGCCCGCCCGCGAAGGCCAGCGGGAACAGGATGATCTGGACGACGGGCAGTGCCGCCTTGGCCGACAGCGAGTATCCGATCGCCATGCCCAGCAGCACGAACGGCACCGACACGGCGAGGATGGTCCCGATCCCGACCAGCAGCTGCCCGGGCGTCACGGTGGCCGCCGTGAACAGCCAGCCGATGATGATCAGCGGCAGCACGCCGAACAGCGAGAAGATCCCGCCGTTCAGCACGCGGGCGACCATCTGCGGCCCGGGGCCGGTCGGCAGCGACCGCAGGAACGGGTAGAACGGCAGCTGCCGGTCCTCGGCCACGCCGAGGCCGTACGTGAACAGGCTCGCCGAGCAGACCGCGAACAGCGCGAGGCCGGAGATGGAGGTCGTCGCGAACACGGGGTTGCCCGCGATCCCCGTCTGCGGCACGACGAAGAAGAACATGGTCAGCGACGGGAACAGGACGTTCCCGAGCACCGCGATGGGGATCCGGACGGTCTCCAGGAACTGGTACTTCAGGTGCAGCCAGGACAGCTTCAGGAACGGCTGGGTGTGCCCGCTGCCCGTCCTGCCGCCCGACGTCGTCGTGCTCGCCACCGCGCTCATCGCACCGCTCCTTCTGTCGCCTCGTGGTTGACCAGCTGGCCGAACGCTTCCTCCAGGGACGCGCCCCGGATCTCCAGGTCGCGGAACTCCGCGCCGGACGTGACGAGCTCGCGCACGAAGACGTCCGAGTCGGGGACGAGGCGCTCCTGCCGCTCCCCGGCGGCGTCGGTGAACTGCACGCGGCGGGCGCCGACCCGGGAGAGGATCGTCCCGAGGGAGTCGTCGGCGAGCACCTTGCCGTGGTCGATGACGACGACCCGCTCGGCCAGGGCCTGCACCTCCTCCAGGTAGTGCGAGGTGAGCAGCACCGTCCCGCCGTTCGCGTGGTACTCCCGGATGGCGTCCCACAGCGCGGTGCGACCGGAGACGTCGAGCCCGGTGGTCGGCTCGTCGAGCAGCACGACGCTCGGGCGGCCCACCAGGGACATGGCGACGGCGAGCCGCCGCTTCTGCCCGCCGGACAGCGAACCGGTCTGGCGCTTGCCCAGGTCGGCGAGCCCGAACTGCTCCAGCAGCTCGTCCGTCGGCACGGGGTCGGGGTAGTGGCCGCCGACGAAGTCGACGACCTCACGCACTCGCAGCGTCGCGGGCAGTCCCGTCTCCTGCGGGGTCAGGCCGAGCACCGTGCGCGCCCGGGCGTCGCGCGGGTCGCGGCCGTCCAGGCGCACCACACCGGCGTCGGGCCGCCGCTGGCCGCTGACCAGCGAGAGCAGCGTGGACTTGCCGGCCCCGTTCGGGCCGAGCATGCCCACCAGCTCGCCGCGCCCCACCTCCAGCGATACGTCGTCCAGGGCGACGACGTCGCCGAAACGCCGTGTCATTCCCCTCACCTCTACCGCACTCATCCCTGTGCTCCCTTCAGAAGGTTCATCAGTGCCGCCTGGTAGTCCGCGAACGCGGTGCGGCCGGTCGGGGTGAGGGCCAGGTAGGTCGCAGGCGTCCTGCCCTCATGAGTCTTGGTGACGCGCACGTACCCGGCGTCCTCCAGCTTGCGCAGGTGGGTCGACAGGTTCCCGGCGGTCATGTCGAGCAGCTTCCGCAGCTTCGGGAAGGCCACCTCGTCGCCGGGGCCGAGGGCCGCGAGCGAGGCGACCACGCGCAGGCGGGCGGGGGCGTGGATGACGGGGTCGAGCTCCTCAGGCACGCCGCCCACCGCCCTCCGTCCGCTCTCCGGTCCCGGGTGATCGACGCCGTGCGCGGATCACCTGCTCCACCGCGACCATGGCCAGGAACCCGCCGCCACCCGCTACCGCTATCACGAGGTACGTGTTGGGCATCCCCGCGAACGCGGCGAGCACCGCTGTGACCAGCATCCAGCCGCCGATGGCGTACATCCGGAGCTCCTCGAAGAGCATTCCGCCCGCGAGGTACAGGAGGCCGACGATCACACACGCGAAACCGTTCCCGGCGATCGCCTGGACCTCGAAGGACGCGCCTGCGTCGCCCATGGCGCCCAGCAGCACGCCGTAGGCCACGAACGCGAGGAACCAGGTCCAGCCGTACATCGCGCCGACCCGGGCGCTCGCACCGCGCGTGCCGGACGTCCGGGTGACGCTGTGCACGACGGTGAGCGCCGTCGCGCCGACGATGCACCCGGCGAGCACCCAGCTGGCCCAGGCCGCGGGCACGCCCGTGTCGCGGGCCGTGGACCACATGGCCAGGTAGCCGATCAGCCACGCGAGGCCCCAGCCGCCGAACAGCAGGCGACCGTCGGGTTCGGTCGCGTCCCGTGCCGCCTCCTGCTGCTGCCGGATCATCCGCAGCATCTCGGCGGGGTCGAGGCCCGCCGCTTCTTCCTGGCCCTCAGGTCTGCCCGACGTCGGGTCGCTCGCCATGGTCGGCTCCTCGCCTCTCAAACTGGTTTGTACTGCAAACCAGTTTGCCAGTTGTCGGAGACGGGACGCAAGGGGTTAGCGCGAACGGGCCGATCAGGCGGAGGCGAGCAACGCGAGATCCTCAGTAGGCGCAAGCGCGCGAGCGCGCAGGATGTGGGACGCGGCCGCAAGCAGGCGCGCGTCAGCATCGTGCGGCTGGACGACGACGCCGAGCTTCTCGGCGAACCAGTCCGACACAGCGGCCCAGGAGTAGAGGGATGTCTTGCCAGAACCAACAGCGGCAGGGAACCCGCCCGGCCCTCGGCGTCCGGCGGCGAGCAGCCGGACGGATTCGTGGGTTCGGCCAGAGCGCTCGGCGATCTGGCCGAGCGTGACCAGATCCTCGTCCGCGATCGCGACCGGACGAAGTCCGGCGCCGACTGCGTCATGGACTGCGGACACGATCGCATCCAGGAGCCGCGGGGCCTCCCTGGCAACCGCGACGTACCCGTGGCCGCTCTCGGAACCTGGAGAGCTGTCGTCGAGCCCCGCTTCGAACAGCCTGTCGTAATCGTCGTCCGACAGGTCCCTGTCGAGGATCATCGTGAACTCGTACACCGGCATATCAGCCCTCCTCATCGTGCGAGTGCCGCGCCACGAACTTGAGCAGACGTCGCGCGTGGTTGTCGGCGTCTCGAGGCGTCGACCAGATCGCCTCGGTTGCGCCGCACACGACGCATTCCAACATGCCCCAGCGGTGACCCTTGTGGACCAGCACCATCTCGATGCCCTGCGGCAGTTCGCCGATGACAGCGTTGATCGGATTCTTCGGATGACGCCCGGTACTCACCATGCTCGTTCAACATACCCCTCGCTGTTGGAAATCGCCAACATCACCTGACCTTCAGCCCTCAATAATGTCAATTTTTCGGGCAGATGGCATCAGTAGGAGGCACTTGTTGCGTATACGCAACGGCCCTTAGGGGCCTGCGCCATATACCTGCCGTTACCGACCAACACGCGCGATATGTTCCCCACGTGACCGACGAGAAGAGCACCAGCACCGACCAGTCCGAGGCGACCACGACGACGTCCGCCGAAAACTCGCCCAAGAAGCCCGAACCCACCGACGACCTCGTCACCACGCGGCACACCCTGCACACCCCGCAGGGCGACCTGGCCTACAGCGCGACGACCGGCCGGGTGGTGCTGCGCCAGGAGGTCCACAAGGACGAGAAGTACGACGGCCGCAAGCCCAAGGCCGAGGTCTCGATCACGTACTACACGCTCGATGAGGCCGACGTGACGCGCCGCCCCGTGACGTTCGCGTTCAACGGCGGCCCCGGCTCGTCGTCCGTCTGGCTGCACCTGGGGCTGCTCGGCCCGCGCCGGGTCGACTCGGGCGACGTCGGCAACCTGACGCCGCCGCCGTACGGGCTGGTCGACAACCTGGAGACCCTGCTGCACGTCTCCGACCTCGTGTTCATCGACCCGGTCTCCACGGGCTACTCGCGCGCGACCGAGGGCGAGCAGGCCAAGCCGTTCCACGGGTTCACGGGCGACCTCGAGTCGGTCGGCGAGATCATCCGGCTGTGGACGAGCCGCAACGACCGGTGGATGAGCCCCAAGTTCCTCATCGGCGAGTCGTACGGCGGCACCCGCGGGGCGGCGCTGGCCGAGTACCTGCAGCAGCGCTTCGGGATGTTCTTCAACGGCGTCATGCTGGTGGCTCCGGCGCTGAACCTGGAGGCCCTGTTCGACGGCGAGCACTCCAACCTGCCGCACCCCCTGTTCCTGCCGCTCTACGCCGCGACGGCGCAGTACCACGGCCTGCTCGGGGACCGCACGACGGACGACGTCGTCGCCGAGGCGCGGGACTGGGCGGAGACGTACGCCTCGGTCCTGGCCCGCGGGGCGCGCGTGCCCGGCGACGAGCGCGCCGCCGCCGTCGCGAAGATCGCCTCTCTGACCGGGCTCGGCGAGGACTACGTCGACCGCGCCAACCTGCGGCTCGAGCACACCCGGGTCTACGCGGAGCTGCTGCGCTCGCGCCGCCTGGTCACCGGCCGTCTCGACACCCGGTTCACCGGGCCGGCCGACCACTACATCCACGAGCAGATGCCGTACGACCCGTTCATGTCCGCCACGTCCGGGCCGTACACGGCGGCGCTGCACCACTACCTGCGGGGCGAGCTCGAGTACGAGAACGACGCGATCTACGAGGTGCTGTCCCGCCAGGTGCACCCCTGGTCGTACAAGGAGTTCGAGGGCCAGGCCGTCGACGTCGCCGACAAGCTCGCGACCGCGATGATCATCAACCCGCACCTCCAGGTGCACATCGCCATGGGCCGGTACGACGGCGGCGTCCCGGTCGAGGCCATCGAGTACAGCCTCGACCAGATGGCGATCCCGGCGTCCTACCGCGACCGCATCGAGACCCGGGTGTACCCCGCGGGCCACATGATGTACATCCACCAGGAGTCCCGCGTGGCGCAGGCGGCGGACCTCGCGGACTTCGTCAGGCGTGCCTCGAACCGGGCCTGAGCCGGACCAGGGGGCCCGACGGCAGCCGCCGCCGGGCGTGGGCACGGCCCGCGCCCAGCGGCGGCTGCTATAAACGGGCCGTGTCCTCCAACCGTCGTGTCGCCGCCGAGGTGTGGATAGTGCTCGGGCTCAGCCTGGGCCAGTCGGCGGTCTACGCACTCGTCAACATCACGGCCCGCCTCACCGCCGGCACGCCGCTCGCCGAGCAGACCGCCACACTCAACGCGAGCCAGTCCGAGCGTCCCTACCTCGACCTCGTCTACCAGCTGCTCAGCATCGGGTTCGCGCTGGTCCCGGTAGCACTGGCGCTGTACCTGCTCAGCGGACCGGGCCGCAGCGCCGTCCGCAGCCTCGGCCTCGACCGGTCCCGTCCGGGCCGCGACCTCGGCTGGGGTGTCGCCCTCGCCGCGGCGATAGGCATCCCGGGGCTCGCGTTCTACGTCCTCGGACGCGCGCTCGGCATCACCGTCGAGGTGCAGGCCAGCGCCCTGGACACCCACTGGTGGACCGTCCCGGTGCTGCTGCTCAGCGCGTTCCAGAACGGGCTGCTCGAGGAGGTGATCGCCGTCGGCTACCTCTACGAGCGGACGCGGGACCTCGGCTGGAACCGGGTGAAGTTCATCGTGGCCAGCTCGCTCCTGCGCGGCTCGTACCACCTGTACCAGGGCATCGGACCGTTCATCGGGAACGTCGTGATGGGCGTCGTGTTCTCGTGGTTCTACACGTCGCCGAGGTTCCAGCCCGGCGGACGGCGCCGCGTGATCCCGCTGGTCGTCGCCCATACGCTGCTCGACGTCGTGGCGTTCGTCGGCTACGCCCTCGTGCCCGCGGAGTGGCGCGAGGCCCTGGGGATCCGCTGATCCCGGGCAGGGCAGTACGAGGGAATTCGCCGACCTGACCCGGCCTGCCGCCTGACCTGCCCTGGGACGAACGGGTGTCGTCACCGCTCCTCCGGTCATGTGCGGCCCAACGCCCTTAGAATCCGAGACATGTCCAACTCGAGCACCGGCCGTGTTGGCGCCGGTGCCGATCTGTCCGACGTTCCGGGCACCGCGCCGGCCGGGTCCGACCTGGTCGACGTCGTCGACACGCCCGAAGAGCGTGTCCGGCACCCGCGCGCGCTGGTCTGGATGATCGGGTGCGCGCTGGGCGTCGCGGGCGTCCTGATCCTCTCGGTGGTCGCGCACGGCACCACGGAGGGCGTCACCGAGGACGTCCGGAGCTTCAACGACCTGCTGGCCGACATCCTGTTCGTCCCGGTAGCGGTGCTGCAGGGACTGGTCAGCATGTTCGCCCCGGTCGCCGTGATGATCGAGCTGGCGGTCCGCCGCCTGGGCAGGCAGATCATCGAGTCGATAGTCGGCGCAGCCCTCGGCCTGGTGCTGGGCGTCCTCACGACCGTCCTGCTGCACCAGCTCGGCTCGGACGAGCTCGTGCGCGGCATGTCGGTGTGGGAGAGCGGCACCGGCTACGTGCTGGCCATCCCGGAGTACGCCGTCGCCCTGACGGCGATGCTCACGGTCGCCGGACCCGCCACGCGACGCCGGACCGTCCGCATCTCGTGGAACCTGATGTTCGCGGCCCTGCTGATCGTGCTGATCACCGGCCAGGTCTCGCTGCCCGGGGTGCTCGTCGCGCTGCTGCTCGGCCGGCTCGCCGGATCGTCGGTGCAGTACGTGTCGGGCACGCGCAGCGAGCGCGCGTACGGCCCCGACCTCGTGACCGCCGTGCGCCGCGCCGGCTTCGTGCCGACGTCGCTGGCCCGGGTGCAGGCGCAGCCCGCACAGACCGGCGACGTGGCCACCGGGACCGGCACGCCGGACGCCACGCCCGACGACCCGGTGGCGCTCGCCCTGAGCCGCGGGGACGGCAACCGCGTGTACGCCCTCTACTGCGACGACGGCGTCCGCCGCGACGTGGTGGTGCTCGACGGCGACCGCCAGGTCGTCGGGCTCATCACGCGCCTGTGGCGGGCCCTGCGCCTGCGCGGCATCGAGGGCCGGGCCGCCATCTCGCTCAAGGCCGTCGCCGAGCGCACCGCCCTCCTGTCCTACGCGGCGACCGCCGCCGGCGTCCGCACCCCCCGGCTCCTGGGGATCGGCGAGTTCGGCGACTCGATAGCGCTCGTCCTCGAGCACGCCTCCCCGGCGCTGTCGCTCCGCGACCTGCCCGACGACGAGGTGGACGACGACGTCATCGCCGAGGCCTGGGAGCAGCTCGGCCGGGCCCACGCGGCGGGCCTCACGCACCGCGCGCTGACGCAGGACGTCCTGCTCACGCACCGCGACACCGACGGCGACCCGCACGTGTGGATCACCGGCTGGGAGCAGGGTGACATCGCCTCGCCGCCGCTCTCGCGACGCCTCGACCTCGTGCAGATGCTCGCGCTCATCGGGCTGCGGGTCGGTCCCCGGCGCGCCGTCGCGTCGGCGGTCCGCGCGCTGCCCGACGCCGACATCGCCGCCATCGGGCCCCTGATCCAGTCGATAGCCCTGCCCCGGACCACCCGCGAGGAGGTGCGGCGGGCGAAGGGCCTCCTGGGCGAGCTGCGGGGCGCCCTGGTGGAGCGCCTGCCCGAGGCGAGCGTGCAGCCGCAGCGCATCTCCCGGTTCAGCGCGCGCACCGTGCTCACCACGACGCTGATGATCGTCGCGGTCGCGGTGATCGTGACCACGATCAACTTCAACGAGATCACGCAGGCCGTGCGCGAGGCCAACCCGTGGTGGATCGCCGTGGCGTTCGCGCTCGCCGTCCTGACCTGGTTCGGCGCCGGCCTCACGCTGGTCGCGTTCTCACCGGTCCGCGTGCCGATCGGGCGCGCCACGTGCACTGCCGCGGCAGGCTCGTTCGTCGCTCTGGCGGCCCCCGCCGGCATCGGCCCGGCGGCGCTGAACCTGCGGCTGCTCACGCAGCGCGGGGTGTCTATGTCGATGGCCGTGGCCACCGTCGCGCTGGTCCAGGTGTCGCAGTTCGTCGTCACGGTGCTGCTGCTCGTCGCCCTGTCGATCTTCACCGGGTCCGGTGCCCTCGTGGAGCTGCCGTCGCCCGCGGTGCTGATCACCCTGGCGGGCATCGCGGTGGTCGTCGTCGCGACGCTGCTCGTGCCGCCCGTACGGCGGTGGGGCATGGGCTACATCGGGCCGAGGCTGCGGCAGGTGTGGCCCCGGCTGGCCCAGATGCTGAGCCATCCCGGCCGGCTCGCGCTCGGCGTTGCGGGGAACCTGATCATGACGCTGGGCTACATCATCGCCCTGTGGTGCTGCCTCGCGGCGTTCGGGCAGTCGCTCTCGCTGGTCGACATCGCCCTGGTCAACCTCGTCGGCAACGCGCTCGGCGCGCTCATCCCGACCCCCGGCGGCCTGGGCGGTGTCGAGGGCGCCCTGACGGCCGGTCTGACGGCCGCAGGCGTGCCGGCCACCATCGCCTTCTCCGCGACCATCCTGTACCGCCTGTGCACGTACTGGGGCCGCGTGCCGATGGGCTGGGTGGCGATGAAGTACCTGGAGCGCAAGGGCGACCTCTGACGGCGGGTGCGGCCGGCCGCACCCCGGACATGCGAAGGCCCGACCCCCGTACTGGGAGCCGGGCCTTCGCCTCGCTATAAAAATCAGCGGCGAAGCGTCACTTCGCGACGGCCTTCTTCAGCAGCGAGCCGGCGCTGATCTTGACACCGAAGTTCGCCGGGATCTGGATCTCCTCGCCGGTGCGCGGGTTGCGACCCGTGCGGGCGGCACGCTCGACGCGCTCGGCCGAGAGGAAGCCAGTCACCTTGACGGCCTCGCCCTTGGCGAGCGACTCGATCAGCACCTCCTGGAAGGCGTTGAGCGCGGCCTCGGCCTCGGTCTTGTTGATCTCGGCCTTGCTGGCGATGGCCGAGACGAGCTCGGACTTGTTGAGCGACATGCGGTTCCCTTCTTCGGTCACGTCGTGCGGCGGTACCCGCCCGACGACGAGGCCCCATACTGCCAGCAGATCGGCAGGAATTCGCGGAGAACGGGTACTTCTACGGCGAGTCGTGGGTAACTTTCTGCTCTCAGAGGACGCGAACCTGTGTACGAGCCTGTGGACGACGACGGTGAAGGGCCTCCCGGAGCAGTGTCACCCCGCACTATCCGATGACTTCCGCAACCCATAGCCGTCTACCGTTCCAGTAGTCCCGCGCCAATGAGAGGAAATCGTGGAGAAACCGCCGTACGAGCTCCCAGCCACCGTCGAAGGTGTCGTGAACGCCTCTCAGGACGCCTCCGACGACGCCTCCGGTGCCACCCCCGAGGACGCCGCGGAGCCCTCCGCCCCAGCCCCCGCGGACGCCCCGCACGCACGCCGCAACCTGGTCGTGCTCGTGTTCAGCAACCTCCTGGCCGGCGTCGGGGTCGCCTCCGGCGCCGCCGTCGGCGCGCTGCTCGCCGAGAGCCTCGGCGGCACCTCCATGGCCGGCCTCGCGCAGGCCGTCGGTGTGCTCGCCGCCGCCGTCGCCTCGATCCCGCTCGCGACGTTCGCCCAGGTGCGCGGACGCCGCTGGGCGCTGTCCCTCGGCTATGCCCTCTCCACGGTGGGCGCGCTGCTCATCGTCACGGCGGCCGTCGTGGGGCAGCTCGTCGTGCTGCTCGTGGGCCTCACGCTCTACGGCGTGGCCAACGCGACCAACCTGCAGTCCCGGTACGCGGCAGCGGACAACGTGGGTTCGGGTACCCGCGCCCGGACGATGTCGGTGGTCCTGTGGTCCACCACCGTCGGCTCCGTCGTGGGCCCCAACCTCGCGGCCCCCGGTGCCGTGGTGGGCAGCGGGTTCGGCGTGCCCGCCCTCGGCGGCCCGTACCTCTTCTCGATCGTCGCGTACCTGCTGGCCGGGCTCGTGCTCGCGGCCCTGTACCGGGACCCGGTGGGCAACGCGGCGGTGGGCAACGCGGTCGCGGCCGCCACCACCGCCGTCGGGCGGCTCGGCAAGCGGGCCGACGGCGCCTCGCGCGCCGAGCCCCGGCGGACCGGGGCCCTCGCCGCGCTGCGGTGGGCCTGGGCGCACCCCCGGGCGCGGTTCGCCGTGGTGACCACCGCCGTCGCGCACGGCGTGATGATCATGGTGATGGTGATGACGCCGGTGCACATGCAGCACGGCGGGATGTCGCTGCAGCTCGTGGGCATAGTGATCAGCCTGCACGTGCTGGGGATGTTCGCGTTCAGCCCGGTGTTCGGGTGGCTGTCCGACCGCTTCGGCCCGCTGCGGGTCGCCGTCGGCGGGATGGTGCTGCAGGGCGCGGCAGTGGTCCTCGGCTTCCTGGCCGCGGCGATGGTGTCCGACGCCGACGCCGGTTCCGGCGGGCACGCAGGCGCGCACGCGGGACACGGCACCGCGGCCCCGGCGTTCGATACCGAGGTGCTCACGGCGGTGGCGCTGGTGCTGCTCGGGCTCGGCTGGTCGGCGTGCCTCATCGCGTCGTCGTCGGTGCTGGCGTCCGTGGCGGAGCCGCACGTCAAGCTGCCACTGCAGGGTGCCACCGACGCGCTGATGAACTACTTCGGCGCGGGCGCCGCCGCGCTGGCCGGCCCACTCCTCGCGTGGGGCGGGTTCCAGGCAGTGAACACGGCGGGCGCCATCCTGCTGCTGCCTGCCGTGGTGACGGTGATCCTGGCGGTGCGGCACCGCGACATGCCGACGCAATCACTTGCGTCTTAAGTGCAAGAACTCGATGCATTACTGAAGAATCTCGATAGAGGTGGTTGTCCGGGGCCGTTCCCAGACCTACGCTCGGCATGCGGCAACGCAGCCGCCCGGCCGTGAGCCGGCGCCAGCCAGTCGGCCCTGGGCCGGCCTGACAGAGTCGAGTCGACGATGACACGCCTTGCTCCCCCACCTCTTTCCGCCAGGTCCCGACGATCCCTCGACGCGCGGCTCACCGCGTGGGTGGTCGCCGGCGTCCTCCTGGCGACCGCTGCCACGACGACGACGGCGTCCGCCACGGCGCAACCCGGGCCCGCGGACGGCCCGGTCGTTACCCGCGCCGGGCTCGACCCCGCGCTCGTCGCCGGCCGCGGGGCGGACGTGCCGTTCCTCGAGCAGGAGGCGGAGCAGGCCGTCACCACCGGCACCGTGCTCGCCCCGAGCCGGGACGCCTACACGCTCGCGGCAGAGGCGTCGGGGCGTTCGGCCGTGCAGCTCACCGAGGGCGAGTACGTCGACTTCACCCTGCCCGCCGACGCGGACGCGATCACGGTGCGCTACTCGATCCCCGACGCACCGGAGGGCGGCGGGATCACGTCGCCGCTCGACGTGCGGGTGCTGCGGGCGCACCGCGGCCACCTCACTCCCGCGGGACCGGCCCGGACGCTGCGGCTGACCTCCGAGTACGCCTGGCTGTACAACGCGTACCCGTTCACCAACGATCCGCAGGCCGACCTCACGCAGCCCGACTGGTGGTACCCAGAGTGCGCCTGCGTGCCGGGCACCGCCACACCCGACTGGCTCGTCAAGCCGTTCCGGCCCAGCCACTTCTACGACGAGCAGCGCCTCCTGCTCGGCAAGACCTACCGGGCGGGCGACGTAGTCCGCCTGTCGGTCCCCCGCGGCGCCACGGCGGACCGCACGACGATCGACCTGCTCGACTCCGAGCTCGTCGGACGGCCGGACGCCAGTCCACGCGGCGCGGTGAGCGTGCTGCGGTTCGGCGCCGACCCGACGGGCCGCCGGGACTCCGGTGCCGCGTTCCAGCGCGCTGTCGACTGGGCGTCGGCCAACGACCGCACCCTGTGGATCCCGGCGGGCACGTTCCAGGTCAACCGGCACATCGTGGTGGACGACGTGACCGTCAGGGGCGCGGGGAGCTGGCACTCGATAGTCCGCGGCCGCGAGGTCGAGCTGGCAGAGCCGGCGCCCGACGGTTCGGTGCACACCGGCGTCGGCTTCTACGGGAAGTACGCCGAGGACGGCGGCTCGGCCGACGTGCATCTCTCGGGCTTCGCGATCGTCGGGGACGTCCGCGAGCGCATCGACACCGACCAGGTCAACGGCATCGGCGGGGCCATGAGCGACTCCACCGTCTCGGACCTGTACATCCACCGCACGAAGGTGGGCCTGTGGTTCGACGGCCCGATGTCGAACACGCACGTCTCCGACCTGGTGGTCACCGACCAGATCGGCGACGGCGTGAACTTCCACCGCGGCGTGACCGGCTCGTCGGTGACGAACAGCTTCTTCCGGAACACGGGCGACGACGCGCTGGCGATGTGGGCGCAGACCGACCAGAACAGCGGCAACACGTTCGCCCGGAACACCGTGCAGACGCCGGTGCTGGCGAACGGCATCGCGATCTACGGTGGCCGTGACATCACCGTCGAGGGCAACCTCGTCGCCGATCCGGTGCGCGAGGGTTCTGGGCTGCACGCCGGCGCGCGCTTCGGCGCGGAGCCGTTCGAGGGCGCGCTCACGTTCCGTGACAACACGACCGTTCGCGCGGGCGGCCTGGACCTGAACTGGCGGATCGGCCTCGGCTCGCTCTGGTTCTACGCGCTGGACCGCAGCATCGACGCGGACATCACCGTCACCGGCGACCACTACCTCGACAGCACCTACAACGCGATCATGCTCGTCACGGAGTTCGGCGTGAAGGATGCCTACCGGATCGACGGCGTGCAGGTCCGCGACGTCCGGGTCGACGGCGCGGGGACGTCGGTGCTCAGCGCCCGGACGGCGGGGACCGCGTCGTTCGAGAACGTCGACGTGCGCAACGTCGGCTGGGCCGGGGTGAACAACTGCGGGGCGTTCAACTGGGACTTCGAGAACGGCTCGGAGTTCACGCTCGCCGACCTGGGCGGCAACGACGGGCAGACCAGCACCCCCTGGGGTGACGGGCCCGCGAACTGGCTGACCCGCTACCTGCCGAACGTCATCAGCTGCAACGACACCCCGCCCGTCGTGGCCCCGCCGGCCCCGTCGCCCTGGTGAGTCACCCCCACGTGTCAGAGCCTCAGGCCACTCGGGTGACCTGAGGTTCTGACAAGTCGCCGTCAGATGCGGGGCTTGCCGTCCGGGTTGGTGTTGGGCTTCTCGGTGTCCGGGTTTTCAGGGTCGTGCTCGTCGGACCCGCGCAGGCGGTCGTTCTCGAGGATCTTGCGCCGCATGATGACCACCAGGCCCAGCACGACGAGCACCGCGGCGACGATCCCGCCGGTCACGGCCAGCCCGCTGGTACCCGCGCCGTTGCCGGCGCCGGCCAGCTCGGACGGCTCGGTCGGCTCGACCTCGGTGGCCGGTGTCGCGTCCTCGGTCGGCTCGGCCTCCTGGGTCGCCTCGCCGCTCGGGGACGCCGTGGGCTCGGCGGCGGTCTCGACCGTGTAGCCGAACTCGCCGTCGATCGGGTGGCCGTCGGAGGAGACGACGTGCCAGGCGACGTCGTACCGGCCGGCGGGCAGGTCGTCGGCGAGCTGCGCGGTCACGACCTTGTCGTCGACCTGGATGTCCTGGCCCTGCGCGGTGACGCCGTCCGGACCGACCAGGGCGACCTCGATACCCGTGTCGAGCGGCGCCGAGCTGAAGGTGAGCGAGATGCTCGCCGGGTGCTCGTCGAGCGTCGCGCCGTCCTTCGGGTCGGACGACAGGAGCTGGTCGTGAGCGCTCGCCGGACCGGCCACCAGCAGGAGTGCCGCGAAGGTGAGCACCGCCGCGAACACGGTGATCACGCGGACGAGGCGACGGCTACCAGGCCGGGCCAGGGCAACGGGGACAGCAGGCATACGAGGCACCCTACCCGCCCCGGATGTGCGCGGGACCGGTCGTGACGGCACGTCCGCTCGGGGCGCAACGCTCACGCCGAGAGCAGAAGATCAGGCCTCCGGGACGTTCCTCTCCAGCTCCGCCAGCCAGGCCGCCGCCGAAGCGTCCGAGGGCATCCGCCAGTCGCCGCGGGGCGACATGGTGCCGCCCGGTGACACCTTCGGGCCGTTCGGCAGGGCCGACCGCTTGAACTGCGAGGCGAAGAACCGGCGCACGAACACGTCGAGCCAGCGCCGGATCGTCGCCAGGTCGTACGCGGTGCGCTGTGCGGCGGGGAAGCCGGGCGGCCAGTCGCCGTCGTCCACCGCGTGCCAGGCGTGCCAGGCCAGGAACGCGATCTTCGACGGGCGGAAGCCGTAGCGCAGCACGTGGAACAGCGTGAAGTCCTGGAGGGCGTACGGGCCGACCGTCGCCTCGGTGGACTGCGGCGTCTCGCCCTCCTCGGTGGGGATCAGCTCAGGGGTGATCTCCTGCTCCACGATCTCCGTCAGGACGGCGTTGACCGGGCTGTTCGCGTCCGGCGCGAACTGGCCGCTGTCGACGGTCCAGCGGATGAGGTGCTGGATCAGCGTCTTCGGCACGCCCGCGTTCACGCCATAGTGCGACATCTGGTCGCCCACGCCGTACGTGCACCAGCCCAGCGCCAGCTCCGAGAGGTCGCCCGTGCCGAGCACTATGCCGCCGCGGTGGTTCGCGAGCCGGAACAGGTAGTCGGTGCGCAGGCCTGCCTGGACGTTCTCGAAGGTGACGTCGTACTGCTTGGCGCCCTCGGAGAACGGGTGGTCCAGGTCCCGCAGCATCTGCTCCGCGGCGGGCCGGATGTCGAGCTCCTGGAAGGTGACGCCCAGGGACTCGGCGAGCCGGATCGCGCGGTCCTTGGTCTCCTTGCCCGTGGCGAAGCCGGGCATCGTGAAGGCGTGGATGTCGGTACGCGGCCTGCCGAGCCGGTCCATCGCCTTGGCCGCCACGATCAGGGCGTGCGTGGAGTCGAGCCCGCCGCTGACGCCGATCACGATCTTCGGCTGCCCGATGGCGCGCAGGCGCTGCTCGAGCCCTGTGACCTGGATGTTGTAGGCCTCGTAGCAGTCCTGGGCCAGGCGGTCGGCGTCGTCGGGCACGAAGGGGAAGCGGTCGACCTTGCGCCGCAGGCCGATGTCGCCCTGCGGCGGCTGGACGCTGAACGAGATCTCCCGGAACCGTCCGTCGCCCCCGTCGGTCGAGCCTGCCGAGGCCCCGGGCGCGACCATCCCGAGGCCGCGCCGGTTGTCGTCGAACGTGCCCTGCCGGAGCCGTTCCTGGCGCAGGCGGTCCAGGTCGACGTCGACCACGGTGGCACGGGCGCCGTCGGGGAAGCGTTCGGTCTCGCCGAGCAGGTCCCCTGCCTCGTAGACCATCGTCTGGCCGTCCCACGACAGGTCCGTGCTGGACTCGCCCTGGCCGGCGACCGTGTAGACGTAGGCGGCGCTGCAGCGGTAGCTCCCGCTGCGGACGACCAGCCGGCGGTCCTCGGCGCGCGCCACGGTGACGGGGCTCGCCGACAGGTTCAGCAGCACCGTCGCGCCCGCGAGCGCCGCCAGCGCACTCGGCGGCACGGGTACCCACATGTCCTCGCAGACCTCGACGTGGACGGCAAGGCCAGAGACGTCGTCGGCGCGGAAGATCAGGTCGGCGCCGATCGGCGCCTCCTCGCCGAGCAGGGTGAGGGTGCCGCGGTGCTCGTCGCCGGACGCGAACTGCCGCTTCTCGTAGAACTCGCGATAGTTCGGCAGGTACGACTTGGGCGCGACGCCGAGGATCCGGCCCCTGTGCACGACGACGGCGGTGTTCAGCAGGCGGCTACCGACCAGCAGCGGCGCGCCGACGACGAGCATCGTGCTGAGCTCGAGGCTGGCCTGCCGGATACCGGCGAGCGCGTCGAGCACCGACTCGAGGAGGACGTCCTGCATGAACAGGTCGTCTATCGCGTAGCCGCTCAGGCAGAGCTCGGGGAACACCGCTACCGCTACGCCGTCGTCGTTGAGCTGCCGCGCCTGGTCCAGGACCATCGCGGCGTTCGCGGCGGGGTCGGCGACGGCGACCGGGATGGTGCAGGCCGCCACCCGGGCGAACCCGTGGGCATAGGCGTTGTAGAAGTCCACGGTTCGAGTCTAGGGAGGCGGGCGCAAGCTGCCCGACGTCGGCAAGGTTCGTGGGGCGCCGACGTCGGTCGATGTCAGAGGCGGCTGGCATGCTCTCGGGCCATGGGGATCCTCACCGACTACTTCATCGCCGCCTCCGACGCCGAGGCCGCCGGGTACCTCGAGGGCGGCGTGCACGGGCAGGGGCTGCCCGAGGGGCATGTGCTCGAGTCCAAGGGCGTCGACCCGTACGTCGCGCTCGGCACGCTCGCGACGTTTCTGACTGACCAGACCTCTGCCGGGGTGACGGCCGACAGTGTCACCGTGACCTTCTCCATGGACACGGGCGCCGTCGTCGCACGGGTCCAGCCGAGCCTCGTCGACGCTCTCGCAGGAGCCGACGAGGGTGCGCTGCTCGACGCGGCGGACGCCGGGTCGCGAACCGAGGAGCTCCGCACCGAGGACCCGGCCCCGCTCGCCGCGTTCCTGCACGACCTCGCCCGGCTCGCGCGCACCGCCGTCGCCGAGCGGGCCGGGGTCTACTGCTGGGCCTCACCCTGAACCGCCGGCCGAGCGCGCTGCGGCGGCCTGCCGGACCAGCGATGAGTTCCGTCGGCCGGCCCCGTCTGTCCCGGTAGAACGTGGTGCCGACCGGCGCCGACCCCGGTACGAAAGGACCTCCCATGTCATTCCAGGCCTACCTCGACGCCGTCGAGACCAAGACGGGGCACACCCCGCGGGAGCTCATCAAGCTTGCCGAGGAGCGCGGGTTCGACGCGTCCACCAAGGCGACCCCGATCCTCGAGTGGCTCAAGGAGGGCTACGACCTGGGCCGCGGGCATGGCATGGCCATCGTCCACGTCATCACCAAGGGGCCGCGGATCAGCACAAAGCATGTGGGCACCTCCGGCTCGCACAGCGACGAGTCCGACACGCTCTGGCTCGACGGGAAGGCGACCAACCCGGCGACCACGGGCTGACGCCGGCCGGAACGGGCGCCCACCGCGACAGGCGTGTCCGGAGACGTCGTTACTCCGGGTAATGATGTACCCATGACAACCCGCTCCAGCATCGCCATCGTCAACGCCCACGTCGTCCCCGTCGCCTCCGCCGTCATCGAGAACGGCACGGTCCTCATCGAGGAGGGCGTCATCACCGCTGTCGGACCGGACGTGGCAGTACCCGAGGGCACCCGGACGATCGACGCCCAGGGCAGGTGGCTCCTGCCCGGGTTCGTCGAGGGGCACGGCCACATCGGCATCCACGAGGAGGGCGAGGGCTGGGCCGGCAACGACACCAACGAGATGACGGACCCGAACGGGTCCGCGTTCCGTGCGCTCGACGCCATCCAGGTGGACGAGGACGGCTTCCGCGACGCGCTCGCCGGCGGCGTGACGACGGCAGTCATCAAGCCGGGCTCGGGCAACCCGATCGGCGGGCAGACCGTCGCGATCAAGACCTGGGGCGGCCGCACCGTGGACGAGCAGGTGATCAGCGACTCCGTGTCGGTCAAGAGCGCGCTCGGCGAGAACCCGAAGCGGGTCTACGGGGACAAGAAGCAGCTCCCGTCCACGCGCCTGGGCGTCGCCAACGTGATCCGCGCTGCGTTCGTCGACGCCCAGAACTACGTGGCGAAGCGGGACGCCGCGGCCGAGGAGGGCAAGCCGTTCGAGCGGGACCTGGGCAAGGAGACGCTGGCACGCGTCCTGGCGGGCGAGCTCGCCTGGGACCAGCACACGCACCGTGCCGACGACATCGCCACGGCGATCCGCCTCTCGGAGGAGTTCGGCTACCGGCTCGTCATCAACCACGGCACCGAGGGCCACCTCATCGCCGACGTCCTCGCCGAGAAGGACATCCCGGTGATCTACGGCCCGATGTTCGTCTCGCGGTCCAAGGTCGAGGTGCGGCAGCGCGCGAACCGCAACATCGCGGTGATGGCGGCGGCCGGCGTGCGCGTCGCGATCACCACCGACCACCCCGTCATCCCGATCAACTTCCTGGTGCACCAGGCGTCGTTCGCGGCCCGCGACGGGCTGCCGCGAGAGACCGCCCTGGCGGCGATCACGACCAACCCGGCGTCGTTCCTCGGCCTGGACGACCGGGTGGGCGCCATCAAGGAGGGGCTCGACGGCGACGTCGTGCTCTGGTCGGGTGACCCGCTCGACACCGACTCCCGCGCCGAGCACGTCTTCATCACCGGCACCGAGGTCTACACCTGGGACCCGGCCGCCGACGGCGGGCGCGGGGCAGGCCGCGTGGTCGAGCGCTCGGCCCGCTTCGCCTGACCCGGCACCCGGGTAGCACACGCACCGGTACCGCGGTCGGACGCGTCAGGGCCTGCCCGGGCGTAGCGTGCGAGCATGCTGGGCACCACCCGTCCCACGAGCGACCCCCTCCCGGACCCGAACGCCGCCGGACCGTTCGACCGCACGCGACCACGCGTGTTCGTCGCGGTCGCGGTGGCGTTCGCCGCCAACCTGGGTTCGCTCGGCGCCGCGCGCGGCCAGGCCTGGGCGTCGGAACCCGGCCTCGTCGGGTTCCTCCTGCTGCTGGTCGCGCCGGCGGCGCTGCTGTTCCTGCTGCCCCGGCGCCCCGCGGTCGCCGCTGTGCTGTCCGTCGCGGCGACCGTCACGTTCCTGCTGCTCGGCTACCCCTGGGGGCCGGTCTTCCTCGGGCCGGTCGCCGTGCTCGCGGGCATCATGCTCAGCGGCGACGCACGCCGGGCCCGCCTGATCGCGTGGTCCGGCGCAGCCCTGCTCGCCGGGGGCGTCAGCGCCGTCGCCTCGCTCATCGCGCCGCGCGTCGAACAGGCCCTGACCGACGAGCCGCGGCCTCCGCGCAGCGAGTGGGGCCCTGGTCACGGCCCGGGCTGGAACGCCGACGACGGCGGCTGGTTGCTCAGCCCGGGGTCGCTCATCGCGGCAGCCGCATGGCTGGCCGTCGTGCTGCTCGTCGCGAGCGGCGCGCGGGACCGGATCACGCGACGCGTGGCGGCGCGAGCCGCGGCCCGGGCCACCGCCGCGGAGCGGGAGCGTACCGCCGTCGCCTCGGAGCGGCTCAGGATCGCGCGCGAGCTGCACGACGTCCTCGCCCACTCCCTGTCGGCCATCAACGTCCAGGCCGGGGTGGGCCTGCACCTGCTCGAGAAGAACCCCGGGCAGGCCAGGGAGGCGTTGTCCAACATCCGTGACACCAGCAAGGACGCCCTCGCGGAGGTCCGCACGGTGCTGGGCATAGTCCGCGAGGGCACCTCCCCGCCCGCCCAGGGCACGCTGCACGACGGCGCGGCCCCGCTCACCCCCACCTGGGACCTCACCGGGCTGCACGCCCTGGCCGACCAGGCCAGGGCCGAGGGTCTCGACGTCACCGTCGAGCTCGCCGCCGACGTGAGCGGCCTCCCCGACCACGTCGTCGGCGTCGTGCACCGTGTGGTGCAGGAGTCGCTGACCAACGTGCGCAGGCACGCGCCCTCGGCCCGCCGGGTGACCCTGCGGGTCACCAGGCACGACGGCGTCGAGGTAGTCGTGGCCGACGACGGCGTCCCCGCCGGAGGGCCGGTCGAGCCCGGCTACGGGCTCCTCGGGATGCGCGAACGGGTGGAGGGCGCGGGCGGGACGCTCACCGCCGGACCCCGTGGGGGCGGCGCCGGGTGGGAAGTTCGTGCCAGGCTCCCCGTATCCGAGGGCTCGTCCCAGGCCTCGACCCGTTCGACAGGCTCAGGGCAGGCCGGCTCGACCACGGAAGCATCAGACAGACCCGAGACCGGAGACACCGCATGATCGACGTCCTGCTCGCCGACGACCAGGCACTGGTACGCGGCGGGTTCCGCGCGCTCATCGACTCCGAGGACGACATGCGCGTCGTCGCGCAGGCGGCCACCGGCGACGCCGCGGTGGCGCTCACCCTCGAGCACCTGCCCCAGGTGGTGCTCATGGACATCCGGATGCCCGGCCTGGACGGGCTCGAGGCGACGCGGCGGATCATCGCCGAGCCGCGGGCGGCCGGTGTGCACGTGGTGGTCGTGACGACGTTCGAGCTCGACGAGTACGTCACGGAGGCCATCCGTGCCGGCGCCTCCGGGTTCCTCGTCAAGGACACCGAGCCGGCCGAGCTGGTGCGGGCGGTGCGCGTGGCGGCGTCGGGCAACGCGCTCCTGTCCCCGACGGTGACGCGGCGGCTGCTGGCCAAGGTCGCGGAGGCGACGCGCGACGTGCGGCCGGTGCCCGCGCTCGCGGAGCTCACGCCGCGTGAGCGCGAGGTGCTCGTCGAGGTGGCCGGCGGGCTGGCGAACGACGAGATCGCGGGCAAGCTGTACCTCTCCGAGTCGACCGTGAAGACGCACGTCTCCCGGGTGCTCATGAAGACCCGTTCGCGCGACCGCGCGCAGCTCGTGGTGCTCGCGTACGAGGCGGGCCTCGTGCGACCCGGGTGGGCCGGCTGACGGGTGCCGGACCGACGGGCCGACGGCGCAGGGCTGCGACGGCACCACGGGTGTAGGGGAGCAGGTACGCGGGGCTGACGACCCCGGCGTCGGACGGCGGCAGCCTGGTGCTGTGGCCGGAACGACCGGCCGAACCAGATGCTGGAGGTCGACATGCTCACCGCGACGACGGAGGTCCTCGCCAACGGGCCCCACTACGGCTGGGGCGGACCCGGCCCGTTCTTCTTCATCTTCCCGCTGCTGTGGTTCCTGCTGTTCGCGACGGTGATCTTCCTGATCGCCCGGCGTGCCCGGCGCGGCCCGCGCGGCGGCTGGGGCGGTCCGTGGGCGGCGCACGCCGCGGCCGGCACCGACCCGGTGACGCTGCTGGGTACCCGCTTCGCTCGCGGGGAGATCGACGAGGCCGAGTACCGCTCCCGGCTCACCGTGCTCCGCTCGGCGGAGCCGTACCCGACGGCCCCGCCGAGCGCGGCGCCGAACGCCGGACCGACGGCTGCCGATGTGCGTCCCGCGGCCCCCGCGCCCCAGGACCAGCCGCCGGCCGACGACAACCGCTGACGAACCGCCCCACCCGCCCCTCGGCGCCCAGGCCACTCCGGTGACCTGGGCGCCGGGTGCGTGTGCGGGCGGTCCGCGCGACGCCGGGCGCCGGAACCCCGCTCGTCACGACGGCAACGATTGGCCTTCTGTTGCGGCGGTGCCGCTAGACTCGCGGGCGAGTGCGACCGAACGCACCTTTCAGACCCGATGACGTGAGGGAAGTAGATCGTGAGCACCAGCAAGAACTGGGCGACGGCCGCACTGGTCTCCTGTGCACTACTGCTGTCCGGATGCGCGGCCCTCGAGAGCATGGCCAGCGACTTCGCGCCCTCCGGCGAAGAGGTCACGCCGATCGCGCCGTCGCCCGTCGCCAAGGCGCCGATCAGCACCGGCGAGTACGACCTCGTCGAGTCGTGCAACGCGTTCTTCAGCGGCCGGCTCGACTCGGACATCACCACCGCCGCCCCCGCCGTCCAGGCGCCGCTCGACGAGGATCGCACGGGCACCTTCCTCTCCATCAGCAGGGCCATCGGCGAGCTGATCGGTCTGGCGGACGAGGTGAGCATCGCCCATCTCGAGGCGGTCCGCGCGCCGTTCGACCAGGCGCTCGACGGCTCCATCGCCCGTCCCAAGGCCGTCGCCACGGCTATCAAGAACTACGAGACCGCATGCAAGGAAGGCGGCTTCAAGGGCTGATCCGAGCGGCCCGCTGGTCGAGCTCGTCGGTCTCGACAAGCTCGACCAGCCGGGCCTGCTCGACCCGCCGGGCCTGCTCGACCCGCCGGGCCTGCCCTGCTGGTCGGGGACGCGCCGGTCAGTTGCCCGTGAGGAACTCGTGCATCACCGGGCCGGCCGTGGTCGAGCCCAGCTCACCCTCCTCGATGAACACGACGGCGGCCAGGTCGTTCGTGACGGCGAGCATCCAGACGTGGGCCTTGCTGCCGTCACCGAACTGAGCCGTTCCCGTCTTCGCGCCGACGATCCCAGGCACGTCCCGCAGCACCGTGGCGGAGCCTTCCTGCACCACGCCGCCCATCAGGCCGCGCAGGGTGGCCGCCTCCTCGGTGGTCAGATCGCCCGCCGGCGCCTTCTCGGCGGCCTTCCCGTCGGACGGCTCCACCAGCCACGGCGACACGGTGTGGCCCGCGGAGACGCTGGCCGCGACGGTCGCCATCGCGAGCGGCGTCGCCAGCACCTTGCCCTGGCCGATCATCGACGCCGCGTGCTCCGTGGCCGCCGCCTCCGCCGGGACGTCGCCCATCGCGGCCCCGGCGCCGAAGGCCTTGGCCTCGACGCCCAGGCCGAGCGCCGCCGCGGCGTCGTGCAGCTGCTGCTGCGAGATCTTCTGGTGCTGCGAGATGAAGGCCGTGTTGCACGAGTTGGCGAACACCGTCCGGAACGGCACGGCGTCACCCGTCGCGGACGCGGGGTAGCCGGGAACGTTCTGGAACGTGCGACCCTCGACGTCGATGCTCTCCGTGCAGGGCAGCGTGCTGTCCGGCGTGATCCCCGAACGGAGCATCGCGAGGGACGTCGCGATCTTGAACGTGGAACCCGGCGCGTACTGGCCCAGCGTGGCCGTGCTGTACCCCTCGGAACCAGGACCTGACGCCGCCGCGAGCACCTCGCCGGTCGACGGCTTGATCGCGACGATGGCGCTCGCCAGGTCGTCGAGGTCGGCCAGTGCCGCCTCGGCCCGGACCTGCGTGGCGGGGTCGAGCGAGATCGTCAGCGGCTCGCCGTCCTTCTTGTCGATGGTGAACGCCTCGCGGCCCTCGCCGCCTTCTCCGCCCTCGGCCGGTTCGGCGGGCTCGATGGTCACCGCCAGGCCGGGCACTCCGCGAAGCTGCTCGTCGTGTGCGGCCTGCAGACCGGACAGGCCGACCATGTCGCCGGGCTTGATGGCGCCCTTCGACTCCTCGACGATCTCCGCGGTGGCCTCCCCGACCGTACCGAGGAGCGGCCGCGCGAAGTCCCGGTCCCGCGCGAGCGACAGCTCGTCGGGGATCCCGACCACGCCGTTGATCGCCATGGCGGCATCGAAGTCGTACTCCGAGTCGTTGTCGCGGATCGTGATGACCTCGATGAACGCCTTGGCCCCCGCGGCGGCGACCTGCGCGGCGATGCGGTCGGTGGTCTCCTGGTCGAACTTCAGCACGCTCCCGAGCTGCTCGGCGGCCGTCTCCCAGCCCGGACGGGTCTTGTCGATGCCCACGCGATGCACGGGCGTCATGCCGACGATCGTCTCGCCGGTCGGCGTGACGATGTCGCCGCGCGCAGGTTCGGTGCGCTCGACGGCGAGCCGCTCGCCCGCCTCCAGACCCGGCACCAGCACGCCGGTGTTCCAGCCGGCCTCCCACTGCCCGGCCTCGCCGTCGGTGGCGCCCGGGTAGGTGAGCTGCGCGACGGTCTCGTACTCCCACGCCTGCTCGGTCGCGACGGGCCAGGACCAGGCGAGCGTCGCGGTGGCCGTAGCGGTGCCCCTGTCGCCCTCCTCGACCGGCGTGACGCTCTTGACCTGGACGGTCCCGGCGTCCTCGCCGACGGTGGCCAGGAGCTGCTCGAACACCTGGGCGTACTGCTCGTCCGGCGAGGCCGACGTCTCCATGACGAGCGGGACACCCGCCGGCTTGCCCTCCTGGAGCGCTGCCGCGAGCTGTTCGGCGGCCGGCTCCGGGTCGGGGATCGGCGGTTCACGGAAGAGGAACCACAGACCGACCCCCACCACCAGGAGCAGGACGACGACGACGCCGATGATCAGCGCCAGCCGGCCCTTGCGGCGAGGAGCCGGTGCGCCGGGCGGCGGGCCGCCCGGCGGCGGCACCTGTGCGTAGCCACCCGGAGGGGGCGGAACCTCTGCATACCCACCTGGCGGAGGCGGGACCGGCGCATGACCGTCCGCAGGCAGGTGAGGTGAAGGGTATCCGCTCATGCCCAGGAGCCTAAGGGCCCGGCCATGATCCGCACGTGTTATCTCTTGGGAGGAATCGGGCGGGCTTGGGTGAAGGAGATGGGCGGGGCCGCCGAACCCCCTGGATCTGCGGCCCCGCCCGGCGACGTCGCGCGTCGTCGATAGAGAGGCACGGTCTCGCGGCTTGTGACCGCGGTATCGGAGCCCGACGGGTCAGGCGCCAGGTGCTGACTTCACCACCGGACCCCATGCCAGCGGGTCGAGCGTGCGGGCGTCGTCGTCCGCGTTCCCGGCCCAGCGGCGCGCGTCAGCGATCGTCGCCTCGAGCAGGGCGCGCAGCCGCGCGTCGACGTCGGGCACGAAGGCCTCCGAGATGCCCTGCACCGCGGTGGAGACCACGCTCGGTGCGGCGTCGCGCACGAACCGCTTGGGTCGCACGCTGGTGCCCGCGCAGAACCGCTCGGCCCAGGCCGCGGTCTTCGGTACGGCCGCGAGCGCGTCCTTGCTCTCCGGCGCCAGGGTGCCGGGGGGCCGGTCGTCCAGGACGTCGAGCATGCGCTCGGAGCCGAGGATCGCGACGGCCAGCGTCTGCTGCCGGTCGGCGGGCGAGACAGGCAGCGCCGTCTGCGCGGCGCGCAGCGCGATGCGCACGTCCCAGCGCGGGTCGGTGCTGGTCAGGCCGATGACCGACGGGATGAGCGGCGCGAGCTGCGGACGCGAGTGGTCCGCCGTCAGGTCGTTCACCGCACGGGCGAGCATCGCGATCAGCGGATGCGTGCAGGCAGGGTGATCGCTCCACTTCTCGCCTGCGAGGAAGGATGCGAGCTCCATGAAGCACGCGCCCTTCTTTGGGTTGCGGTGCTTTCCACGGCCGAGCATGGGCAAGATGTCGTACGTTCCAGCTTCGGTTCCGGTCACGATTCCACCCCCGAATTGGGTTCGCTGCTTGCTCCAGTGTGCGTCTGGTGTGACGTAGATCGCAATAGAGAGCCCGTGAACTGCCTGAATCTCGTGCGCCACCGGGGGCCGGCGGGCCTCGCCCCGTGGCACCTCAGACCACCTCAGAGGTACCTCAGCCCCACCTCAGGGGTACCTCAGAGGCGCATCGGCCGGCCGTCTGAGGTACCCCGCCCGCCAGGACTGCCCGACCGTCCGATCCGCGGGGTCCGGCCTCAGGACGAGTGTCTTCCTCATCAGCCGGACGGGCACACGGCCCGCCGGGGACATCCGGAGGAATCATGTCGCTGTGGGGACCCGCCGTCGAGGCGGAGATCGAGTACCGGCAGGCAGAGGTCAGGAAGGCCTGGGGCCGCCAGGGGACGAGCGGTGCGGACCAGGGCGACCGGGCCGAGCGCCGGACGGAGCGCCGGGCCGACCGCGTCGAGCAGATCAGGGAGGGCATCGCGGGCATGCGTCCGGCGGCGACCACCACCCGTCGCGGCCTGTTCGCGTGATCACGGTGGGAGCCGGGCTGCAAGAGACCGGGGGGAGTGTCGGTGAGCGGTGGCACGATGTGCAGGTGCGACGCTCCACGACGATCCCCCTGGTCTCCCGGCAGGAGCAGGTTTCCTCTCTCCTGCTGGCGGTGGGGCGCGCCTCGGCGGGTCGTCCCGGCTTCGTGCTCGCGGGCGGTGACGCCGGCGTGGGCAAGACGCGCCTGATCACCCATGTCGCCCAGGCGGCGGAGCAGGCAGGGGCGAGCGCCGTGGTGGTGCACTGTGTGGACCTGGGCCAGGTGGGTATCCCGTACCTGCCGTTCACCGAGGCGCTGACCCAGCTGCAGGCCGGTGCCGCGGGGCCCGAGGCCGCGGCGCGGGTCACCGAGCTGGTGGCCGAGCGGCCGGCGCTGTGGCGCCTCCTGGAGCCCGGTGGGACCGGCGATGCCGACCACGACGAGCGGCTTCAGCTCTTCGAGGGCATCGGGCGCAGCCTCGCCCTCTCCGGCGTGCCCGAGCGTCCCCTCGTGCTGGTGATCGAGGACGCGCACTGGGCCGACGCGTCGACGCGCGACGTGCTGCGGTTCCTCGCGGCCCGCGCCCGCTCAGAGAACGTACTGATAGTGGTGACCTACCGGACGGACGACGTCGACAGGCGTCATCCGCTGCGCCCGCTGCTCGCCGAGCTGTCTCGGCTGGAGCACGTCGAACGGATGGACCTGCAGCCCTTCAACGAGGACGAGCTGCGCGAGTTCACCACTGCCCTGGCCGGCCGGCCACTGGCGCCCGCGGGTTTCGCCGAGGTGCTGGAGCGGTCGGAGGGCAACGCATTCTTCGCGGAAGAGCTCCTGGACGCCGGGCCGGACTCGGCGAGCCTGCCCTGGACCCTCACCGAGGTGCTGCGCACCCGGCTCGAACGGCTGGACCCCGAGGTGCAGCAGGTGCTGCGCATCGCGTCGGTCGCCGGACGCCGCGTGCGAGAGGATCTGCTCCGGGCCGCCGCCGCGCGCTGGGGCGCTCCGGACATCGACGCCGCGCTGCGCGAGGCCGTGACCCAGCAGGTGCTCGTGGTGTGCGACTCGTGCCTGGAGTTCCGGCACGCGCTGCTGGCCGAGGCCCTGTACGCCGACCTGCTCCCGGGCGAACGCTCGGCGGTGCACCGCGCCTACCTCGCGGTGATCGAGCAGGACGGGCCCGACGGCATGCCGATCGGCAGCGCCGCCGAACGCGCCCACCACGCCTTCGAGGGGCACGACCTGCCCGCGGCCCTGAGCGCGTCGCGTGACGCCGCCCTGCGCGCCCGCCGGCTGCTCGCGCCCGAGGAAGAGCTGAAGCACTGGGAGCAGGTGCTGGCGCTGTGGGAGTCGGTCCCGGACGCCGAGGAACGGATCGGCGAGGACCGGGTCTCCGTCGCCCTGTCGGCGGGCGAGGCGGCCGCACGAGCGGGCGACCCGATGCGCGCGGTCAAGCTGACCAGGCGCGCGGTCGAAGGCGTCGACGACCCCGTGCGGCGTGCCGGCCTGCAGCACGTGCTCGTGCACCGCTATGTCGACCTGCCGACCTGGGACGAGACACCGGGTCAGGTCGAAGCGGCGATCGCGGACCTGCGGGCCGCCCTGGAGATCCTCCCGAAGCTCAGCCCGGAACGGATCTGGACCAACGCTCTGCTCGCTCGGATCGCGATGATCGTCGACCAGGACGACGACGCCCGCATGCACGCCGCCTGCGCCATCGAGGAGGCGCGCGCCACGGCCCAGCCCGGCGCGCTCGCCGCCGCGCTCTCCACGCTCGCCGTGCTCGACGTAGCCGACCCCGACCGGGCGGCGGCACTCCTCGACGAGGCGCGCTCGGCGGCTGTCGAGGCAGGGGACGTGCTTACCGAGATGCGCACCCTGTACAACGCCACGGCCAACCGCTTCTACGCGGGTGAGCTGGACACCGCGGAGCAGCGGGTGCGACACGCGCTCGCCCGGGCCGAGGAGCTCGGCCTCGCCTGGAGCACGCCCACCGTCAACCTGCGGATCCTGCAGGAGGTCATGCTCTACTTCCGCGGCGACCTGACGGCGCGCGCCGCCGAGGGCGTCCCTGCCACGTCCAAACACATCATGGACGCGAGCCGGATGTATGCGGCGGTGGCCCGGGGCGACGACGACGTGCTCGCCCGCGGCGAGGCCCTGCTGGACCACTGGCAGAACGACGGCCAGATCGCCCTGCTCGGCGGTGGCAGCATGGTCGACGCCCTGACGTGGGCAGGCCGGTACGACGACGCGGCGGCCCTGGCCGTACGGATCACCGACCACCTCGGCGAGGTGTGGACAGAGGTGTTCCTCGGTCGGATCTGGCTGTCCGCACTGGCGATCGCCGCGCTGGCCGACGCGGCCGAGGCCGACCGTTCGGCGGGGCGCGTCGGCGCTCCGGGATCTGCCGCCGCGACGGCGGTGGAGTCCCGCGCTGCCGCTCGGATCGAGAGCGGTGACTCCCTCCTCGCCATCGCACGGGAGACCGCCCAGCGTGGCCGCCCCCGGGGCGGCGTGCTCGGCCCCGAGGGCAGGGCCTGGCTGCAGCGGGCCGCCGCCGAGAACGCCCGTCTGCACGCGGTGGTGGGGCACGGCCAGGGACCGGCGGGCGACGAGAACGACGAATCGGCGTCCGGCAGGCTGTGGCGGGAGGCCGCCGAGGCGTGGCAGGAGACGGTGAACGCGTTCGACTTCGGTTACCGCTACGAGGTGGCGCGGTCGCGCTACCGCTGGGCCGAGGCACTGCTGGGGACCGGCGAGCGAGAGGCCGCCGAGGTGGAGGCGGCCGAGGCGCTCTCGGAGGCGGAGGACATGGGCGCGAAGCCCCTGACCGAAGCCGTCCGCGCGCTGGCCAGGCGGGCGCGGCTCGACCTGCCGGGTGTACGCCGTGCCACCGCGTCGACCCTGACGGACCGGGAGGAAGAGGTGCTCGGCCTCGTCGCGCAGGGCCTCTCGAACCGGCAGATCGGCGAACGGCTCTTCATCTCCACCAAGACGGTGAGCGTGCACGTGTCCAACCTGCTCGCCAAGCTCGGCGCCTCGGGGCGGGCGGAAGCGGTGAGCCTCGCGCACCAGCGCGGCCTGCTCGAGGTATGACCCGAACGCGGCAGGCTACCTGCCCGGCGCAAAAGGGACACATCCGGTACATCTGTCGCGCACGCGCCCTTCTCTCGCAATACTGAGCAGATGCCGACGGACCTCCAGGCGTTGCGAGACCTTGAGCACGTCGGTCTCGGTGCTCCCACTGCTGATGAGGCCTTTGACCGATTTGCTCGCCTGGTTCGGCGTCACCTGAAGGTGCCGGCCGCCGTCGTGTACTTCGTGGTTCCGCAGGGGCAGGTGCTGGCAGGTTCCTCCGGGATGCCGGAACCCATGCAGTCGAACCGCATGCTGCAGTACCCGGGGACGCTCACGAACGTGATCGCCACGCGCGGCGAGCCGGTCGTCACGTCGGACGCCCGCCTCGACCCGCTCTTGCGCGACAACTACCTCGTCCGCGAGATGGGCCTGGTCGCCGTCGCCGGTTACCCGGTGTTCGACCTGCGCGGCCGCGCCGTCGGCGCCCTGTGCGCGGTCGTGGACGAGCCCCGCGAGTGGTCGGAGGACGACCGCGCGTCCCTCGCCGACCTCGCCGCGGCCTGCACCGCTGAGCTGCGGCTACGGGCGGAGCGGGAGCGCGCGCGCCGGATCCAGCAGACGGCGGTCCGTGCCAACCGCCGCAGCCGGTTCCTGCTCTCGCTGAGCGAGGCGTTCGCGAACGCCAACACCATGGACCAGGTCGAAGAGGTGATCGTCGAGGTCAGTACCGCCGGTATCGGCGCGCGGTACTGCGCGTTCGCCCTGATGGACGCGGACGGACGGGGGATCACCTATCGCTCGCTCGTCCACGCCGAGCCGCAGTTCCCGCAGCGGCTGCGGCAGGCGAAGCTGGACGACCAGCGGCCGCTGGCCGAGGCCGCCCGCACGGGCCGTCCGCTGTTCTTCCGGTCGGGCGACGAGCTCTTCTCGGCCTTCCCGGACATCAAGGACCTCTGCGACCCGGACATCGGCGCCCGCGCCTTCCTCCCGGTGGTGACGTCCGGCGCCGTGGTCGCCGTCATCGGGCTGGCGTGGGACCGGGACCGCGGGCCGGACAAGGACTCGTACGCGCTGCAGACCGGTCTCGCGCACTACACGGGTCACGCCCTCGAGCGCGCACGGCTCCTGGAAGAACGCCGCGAGTCCGCGAAGACGCTGCAGCGGGCGATGCTCAGCCGGCTGCCCGAGGTGCCGCACCTCGACATGGCGGCCACCTACTCCCCCGCCACGCGCTCCGACCAGATAGGCGGCGACTGGTACGACGCGGTAGCGGTGGACGACGACGCCACCATGTTCATGATCGGCGACGTGACCGGCCACGACATGCGCGCCGCGGCGAAGATGGGCCAGCTCAGGTCCCTGCTGCGGGCGTTCGCGTGGAGCCACGACGAGTCGCCGTCGGCCCTGTTGTCCCTGCTCGACAAGGCCAACTCGGGCCTGGGGCTGCTCGCCAGCGGGACCGCGGTGGTCGCCCGCCTGGAGCGGGCCGGCGGCGCCGCCTATCAGCTCACGTGGTCGACCGCCGGCCATCCGCCGCCCCTCGTGCTCAGGGAGGACGGTACGGTCGAGCGCCTCTCGGTGCTGCCGGACATGATGCTCGGCGTCCGGCCGACGGCGAAACGCACCGACCACGTCACGACGCTGTACCCCGGCGACACGCTCCTGCTCTACACGGACGGCCTCGCCGAGCAGCGCGGCACCACACCGGACCAGTGGCTGAACCGCCTGCAGAAGACGCTCGGCGTGCTGGGCGACACGGCCACCGCGGCGCTCCCCGTGACCCTCGTGCGCCGCCTCGCCTCGGACGACCAGCGGGACGACGTCGCGGTGCTCGCCGTCCGCGTGCGGGCGGCGGCCCCGTCGGGCCCGCCGTCGCTGGGACGGCCCGCCACCGCGGAACGGAAGCTCGCCCCCTCGCTGAGCGACGTCGGCCCGGCCCGTATCTGGGTCGACGACGTCCTGGAGAGCTGCGCCGTGCCGATGGCGCTGCGCCGGACGGTGATGCTGCTGACGTCCGAGGTGCTGACCAACGCCGTCGACCACGGGCAGGCGCCGTTCACCGCCACCGTCGAGGTGGACATGGAGCGCCTGCGGGTAGGGGTGCGGGACTCGTCGACCGCGCAGCCCGAGCTGCGCGACCCGACGGTCACCGAGTTCGGCGGGCGCGGCGTGCAGTTCCTCGAGCGGCTCGCGTCCCGCTGGGGCGTGGACCGGCACGGCGAGCCGGCCGAAGGGCAGCACCGGACGGGCCGGCGGGGGAGCCGACGGACCGGCAAGACCGTCTGGTTCGAGCTCGACCTGCGCTGACGCCGGGGTGAAGTCGGGCCGTTGGCTTCGGCCAGGATCGAATCCAGGGGAGCGTGTCAGTGGTGCCGCGTAACGTGTGATCCATGGCACAGACAGCGTCACATCCTAGGCAAAGCACCGGTGAGGACCTGGCTGCGGACGAGCTCTCCGCACAGCTGGAGGTCTACCGCCGCGAGCTCACCGGGTACTGCTATCGGCTGCTGGGCGGCGCGTTCGACGCCGACGACGCGGTGCAGGAGACCCTCCTGCGCGCGTGGCGGTCCTACGAGCGGTTCGAGGGGCGTTCCTCGCTCCGCACCTGGTTGTACCGGATCGCCACGAACGTCTGCTTCGACCAGCTCGGTTCGAGCCGGGCCAAGCGCGAGCGACCCATGGGCCTCGGCGCCGCGGTCGACCCTGTCGAGGAGAGCCTCGCGAACGTCCTGCCCGAGTACGCATGGGTCGAACCCGTCCCGACGGAGCACGTGCTCCCCGGCGCGGGTGACCCCGCGGACACGACCATCGCGCGCGAGTCGGTGCGCCTGGCGTTCGTCGCCGCGCTGCAGCACCTGCCGGCCAAGCAGCGCGCGGTACTCATCCTGCGCGAGGTGCTGCGCTGGCCCGCGACCGAGGTCGCCACGCTGCTCGACACGTCGGTGGCGTCCGTGAACAGTGCGCTGCAGCGGGCGCGCGCGACGCTCGCGGACAAGGCGCCGGACAGGTCGGGCACGTCGGAGGCTTCCGCAACGCCGTCGGCGGGCGAGTCCGAGCTGCTGGAGCGGTACGTCGCGGCGTTCGAGCGGTACGACATGCAGGCGCTGGCCAACCTGCTGCGCGAGGACGCGGTCATGAACATGCCGCCGTACGCGATGTGGCTGGAGGGCATCGAGAACATCCAGGCGTGGATGCTCGGCCCGGGCAACGGGTGCGAGGGATCGCGCCTGGTACCGATCCATGTCAACGGCACGCCGGGGTTCGCGCAGTACCGCCCGGACCCGAAGGGCGGCCACTTCCCGTGGGGCATCGTGGTGCTGGAGAACGACGGTGAGCACATCACCGGCATCACCACCTTCATCGACACGGAGAAGTGGTTTCCCCGATTCGGCCTGCCGGACCACCTCGAGTAGGCATTTGGCCATACCCTCACAAGGGTGACTGTGCGATCCGTGGTGGTCGGCGTTGACCACAAGAATCCGGACCTGGCTCGGCGGGCAGCGTCGCTCGTCCAGTCCCTGGGTGGGAGCCTGATCGAGCTCGTATGCGTGTGGGTCGACGAGACAGCCGTCTCCGACTCCCGGGGATTCACCGTCTCGGTGGATCCGGACATCGCCGTGTCCTCGGACGCGTACGGGGCCGACGTCCTGGCGGGCCTGAACAGGGCGATGGCCGACGTCGGCCTGCCGTGGAGCGCCCTGCGCGGCGCCGGTGACCCGGCCGCCGAGCTGGGGCGGGTGGCCGACCAGGTGGAGGCAGCGATGATCGTCGTCGGCGCTCGGCGCTCCGGCCTGCGCGGCTGGACCACCAACATCGTCGGCGGGACGGTCGCCGGCCGGCTCATCCACAACCAGCCGCGCCCCGTGGTGGTCCTTCCGGGGGCGGCGTCGACGTCGTGAGCGATAGGTTCTTCCACAACCTGTCGAGCGTTCACGAAGGAGCACACCGGGTGACCCGAGCGCCGCACCGTGACTGGCGGTACGTCGGTCTCGTCGCGCTCGGCGGAGCCGCGGGCTCGGTCGCCCGGCACCTGCTGACCTTCTGGTCGGGAATCCTCCTGACTCCGCTGACCATCCTGTTCCCGAGCGCGGGCGAGACGATCCTCTTCTTCCCGATCGGGACGCTCGTGGTCAACGTGGTCGGCGCGCTCGCCCTGGGGTATCTCCTGGAGGCCCTCACCCGCCGCGGCCGCGAGACCGTGCGACGCCGCAAGATCCGCATCGGGATCGGGACCGGCGTGCTCGGTGGCTTCACCACGTACTCGGCGCTGGCGTTGCAGACGCAGCAGCTGTTCGGCGACGGGCTCGGCTGGCTCGCGCTGCTCTACGTGCTACTCACCCTCGCGGGCGGGACCGCTGCCTGCCTCGGCGGGATCGCGCTGGCCGCACGCGCCGACCGACGACGAGAGCGCAGGTGACCTAGATGTTCGAGCTGTTCGTGGTGGCCGTCGGCGGGGGCCTGGGCGCCGCCGCCCGGTTCATGGTCGACGGCGAGATCCGGGCCCGCCACAACGGCGGGTTCCCGTGGGGCACGTTCGTCGTGAACGTGACCGGCTCGTTCCTCATCGGTCTGTTCACGACGCTGCTCTTCACGCTCGCCTACCTCGGGGTGCCGCACGACACCGCCCGGCTGCTGCAGCTCACCCTCGTCGTCGGCCTGTGCGGCGGGTACACCACGTTCTCCACAAGCACTGTGGAATCCGTGCGGCTGGCCCAGTCCGGCCGGATGCGGCTCGCGCTGGCGAACTCTCTGGGCACGCTGATGGTCACCGTCACGGCAGCCGGACTGGGCATGTGGCTGGGCACGGTGGTGAGCGGACCGTACGGCTGACCCGGGCCCGCGACGCCGCTCGGGTCGTCGTCGGCGGTGCGCCTCGTTCGGCGGCCTTAGACCGGCACCTCGCCGGGGTTCAGAGCGCCGAGGAAGAGCTCGGCGAGCAGCGTCCACTCCTTGAGCGGCCGGTCGCCGACGAAGCGCGCCGCTTCCTCAGGTGTCCGGTTCACCAGCGCGATGTCGACGACGAACTGGTCGCCGCCCTCTCGCCAGACCACCGCGGCGTTCGTCCGCCGGCTGGATCCGCTGATCCCGGCCCGGAGCTCGTTCTCCGGCTTCTGCACCCGCTCGATCAACGGGTAGTCGCTGGTGTGTTCCCAGCTCGACCACGCGTAGCTCAGCGCGCGCTCGAGATCTGCCTTGGCGGACGTAACTCGCGTCTCGCCGATAGCTGCCATACCAAGGCCGAGTCCCTCGATCACCTCGGTCACCTGCTGTACTTTGCTTGCCATGTTCGGACACTACGGGCACACCAGACCGGAACCGGCCTTCGGCCGCTATTTCACCCAAATTGTTCCCGTACTGCGCCCTGCGAGGCCCACAGCGCGCTCAACGTACGCGTGTCGGTGTGCCGTGGCAGGCTTCGCTGCATGAGCCTGATGCTCCTCGACACCGCCTCGCTGTACTTCCGCGCCTTCTTCGGCGTCCCCGACTCGCTGCGGGCACCGAGCGGTGCGCCCGTGAACGCCGTCCGTGGCCTGCTCGACACCGTCGCCTGGCTCGCCACGACGCACGGCCCCGACCGCCTGGTCGCGTGCTGGGACGACGACTGGCGCCCCGCGTTCCGTGTGGAGGCGATCCCGAGCTACAAGGCGCACCGCGTGGCGCAGGAGGTGCCCGGCACCACCGGCATCGAGGAGGTGCCCGAGGTGCTGCTCGCCCAGGTCCCGATCATCGTCGAGGTGCTCGCCGCGCTCGGCATCGCGCGCGTCGGTGTGCCCGGCTACGAGGCCGACGACGTCATCGGCACCCTGACCGCTCGTGCCGTCGAGCAGAACGCCGGCCCGGTCGACATCGTCACCGGTGACCGCGACCTGTTCCAGCTGGTCGACGACGCCGCGGGGGTGCGCGTGCTGTACCCGGCGCGCGGCATCCGCGACCCCGACGTGGTGAACGAGAAGCGGCTGGCCGAGCGGTACGGCGTCGCGTCCGGGCAGGCCTATGCGGACATGGCGACGCTCAGGGGCGACCCGAGCGACGGCCTGCCCGGCGTGCCGGGGGTCGGCGAGAAGACGGCGGCCAAGCTGCTCGCGCAGTACGGCGACCTGGCCGGGATCCTCGCCGCCCGTGACTCCGGCGACAAGGGCCTGACCACCACGCAGCGCCGCCGCCTGCAGGAGGCCGACGCCTACCTGCAGGTCGCGCCCGTCGTCGTCCAGGTCGCACGGGACGCGCCGCTGCCGGCGTTCGACCCGGCGGTGCCCAAGGCGCCCGCCGACCCCGACGCGCTGGCGGCGCTGACCGCCACGTGGGGCCTGCAGTCCAGCGTGGGGCGGGTGCGGACGGCGTTCGGCTGGGAGTGAGCCCAGCCGAACGGTCTCAGGACGCGATCGCCGCGTCGTAGCGGTCCAGCACGACCTGGACCAGGCGCGGGTCCGCCTTCTCGGCTCGGGCCGGGCCCGCGACCGGGTCGGTCACCACATCGGCGCCCGCCTCCAGCACGCGGTCCAGGAAGTACCCGGGCGCGAGCAGGTAGGACACGACGATCACCCGCGGCGCGGACGTATCCGCGGAGCCGGCGGTCCCGGACCCCCCGGGCGCCGCGGCCCGGGCAGCGGCCACCGCGGCAGGCACGCGCGGCTCCGCCCCCGCTCCGTACGACGGTGTGATGGGCCGCCCAAGTCGCTGGGCCAACGCGCTCGTGACCTCCTCGACGGCGGTGGCAGCCGCCGCCACCGAGGAGCCGGCGGCCGCGAGCACCACCGCGTCGTCCGGCCGGAACGGACCGTGTGCCGCCTCGGCGGCGGCGTACCGGTCGGCGAGGATGTCGACGAGCAGCGGGTGCGGCCCGAGCGGCTCGGCGGCTACCGCCACACGCTCGCCAGGAGCACCCTCGCCGGAGGCGTTGACAGCGGCGACGGCCTGCGCGATGTCGTGCCGCACGTGGTACCCCGTGGACAGCAGCAGCGGCACGACCACGGCGGAGCCGGCGTCCCGCACGGCACCCGCCAGCACGTCGTCAACCTCCGGCTGCTGCACGTCCACGAACGCCTCGCGTACGTCGAGCTCGGGCCGCGCCGCACGGACGCCGTCGAGCAGGGCGCGCACCGCCGCCTGTCCCGCAGGATCGTCGGTCCCGTGGGACGTCCCGACCAGTACCGCACTCATCGTCTCTCCCATCGGTCCACCGGCTTCTGCGATCTCGACGCCGGTCGGCTCACCCCGTGTTCTGCAGGCCCGCCGAGACACCGTTCACGGTGAGCAGCAGCAGGTGCTGCAGCCGTCCGGCGTAGTCGCCGTCGACCGCGGAGCCGCCGTCGGACCCGGTGCGCAGGCCGCGCAGCGCGCGGACCTGCAGCAACGAGAGGGCGTCGACGTACGGCGACCGCAGCTGCACGGCGCGGCCGAGCACCCGCTTGGAGGCCAGCGGCCACTCGTTGCCGCTGATCTTCAGCACCCACTCGCGCGTGAGGCGGAGCTCGTCGAGCACCATCGCGGCGAGGTCGTCGCGCGAACCCAGCGCGAGGTACTGCGCGGCGATCCGCTCGTCGGTCTTGGCGAGCGACATCTCGACGTTGTCGAGCATGGTCGCGAACAGCGGCCATTCGGCGCGCGCCGACTTCAGCAGCTCGACGTCGCCGACCGCGGCGAGTGCCGTGCCCAGGCCGTACCAGCCGGCCAGGTTGATGCGGGCCTGCGACCAGGAGAAGACCCAGGGGATCGCACGCAGGTCGTCGAGCGAGTTGACGGAGAGACCGCGCTTGGCGGGACGCGAACCGATCGGCAGCAGCCCCACCTCCTCGAGCGGCGTGACCTGCGCGAACCACTTCGGGAACCCGTCAGCCTTCACGAGCTCGTGGAACCGCTCACGGGAGGTCGCGTCGAGCGCCTTGGCGAGCGGAGCGAACTTCGCGGCGGCGCTCTCGTTGACGGCCTCTACCGACGGTGCGGACGCCAGCAGCGTCGCCGCGGCCACCTGCTCGATGTGCCGGGACGCGATCACGGGGTCGCCGTACCGGGCGAGGATGACCTCGCCCTGCTCGGTCAGCTTGAAGCGCCCGTCCACCGAGTGCGGCGGCTGGGCCAGCACCGCCCGGTTGGCGGGGCCACCACCGCGGCCGAGCGCGCCGCCGCGGCCGTGGAACAGCGTGAGCTTGAGGTCGTTGTTGCGGGCCCACTCGGCGATCCGCGACTGGGCGTCGTGCAGCGCGAGCGTCGCCGCCACGGGACCGACGTCCTTGGACGAGTCCGAGTAGCCGAGCATGACCTCGACGCGCCGGCCGTTCTCGGTCAGCCGCTTCTGCACCGCGGGCAGCGTGAGCATCGAGTCCAGGATCGGCACCGAGTTCTGCAGGTCCGCGAAGGTCTCGAACAGCGGGATCGCGTCGATCACGGGCCCGGCCTCGGGGTCGTCCGCGAACGCGTGCGCGGCCAGCTCGTAGACGGCGGCGAGGTGCTCGGGAGCCTGCGTGAACGACACGATGTAGCGGCGCGCGGCGCGCTCGCCGAACCGGCGCTGGATGGCGCCGAGCGCGCGATAGGTGTCGAGCACCTCGCGGGTCTTGTCGCTCAGCGCGCCGTTGATCCCCAGCTCGCGGATCTCGGCGAGGGCCGCCGCGTGCACCTGGGAGTGCTGCCGCACCTCGAGCTCCGCCAGGTGGAACCCGAAGGTCTGCACCTGCCAGACCAGGCGCTGCAGGTCCCCGTACGCGGCGCGGGCCGCGCCGGCCGCCACCAGCGAGTCCTGCACGACTATCAGGTCCGCCTCGAACTGCTCCGCGTTCGCGTACGCGAGGTCGGCGTCGCGGGTTCGGGTCGCGGAGATCCGCTCCGCGAGCGCCAGCATCACCGCACGGTGGGGCTCGTTCGGCGAGGCCTCCTGCGCCCGCCGGGCGACCTCCTCGGACATCTGGCGGATCCGCTGCCAGAGCGCGTTGAGGTCGGACGACGGGGTGGTGCCCTCGGCGTCGAGCGTCAGCTTGCGCCCGGTCTCCACGGCGAGCCGCTCCAGCGCCGCCAGCGCGTGGTCCGCGGCGAGGGCCGCGGCCTGCCGGGTGATCTCCGCGGTGACGTTGGGGTTGCCGTCGCGGTCGCCGCCGATCCAGGTCCCGAGCTTCACGAACGGTTTGGCGACGGGGGTGGCGCGGCCGGCGTCGTCGGCCAGGAGCCAGTCGTCGAGCCGCCGGTACACGTCGCCGAAGACGTCCACGAGGACGGCGTCGAACACGCCCATCACAGTCTTGACCTCGTCGATCACCGAGGGCTTGCTGGTCCGCACGGGTGCGGTGCGCCACATGGTGTCGATCTCGCCGAGCATGCGCCGCTCGTTCTCGGCGAGCGTCACGCCGCCGGGGCGGCGCGTGTCCCGCTCGGCCAGGAGGTCCGCGAGGCGGCGGATGGTGCCGCTGATCGCCCGGCGGCGCGCCTCGGTCGGGTGTGCCGTCAGCACCGGCCGGAACTCGAGCTCGCCGAGCCTGCGCAGCGCCTCGTCCCTCCCGACCTCTTCGGTGAGCCTGGCGAACGCCGCGGGGATGGTGTCCTCGAGGACCGCCGGACCCGTGGTCGTCTCGGCCTCGCGGGAGCGCAGCACGCGGACGCGGTGGTACTCCTCGGCGAGGTTCGCGAGGTGGAAGTAGCAGGTGAACGCGCGGGCGACCTGTTCGGCGCGCTCGACCGAGAACGACGCGACCAGGTCCGCCGCCTCGTCCAGCGCGTGCGGCGACGGGTCGCCGTAGGCGCGGATGGTCAGCTCGCGGAGACGTTCGACGTCGTCCAGCAGATCCTGGCCCCCGTCCTCGCGGAGGATCCTGCCGAGAAGTCCGCCGAGGAGGCGTACATCCTCGCGCAGCGGGTCGGGTACCTCGTGCCGGGCGTTGCCGCGAACGGTCTGAGTTGATTCACTCACGGGTGAGAGCCTAGGACCAGATTGCCATTGCCCGTTCATCGTGTCCGATTGTTGGTCTGGTCATGACCTGCCCGACTCTGGTTGGCTGTCTGTCTGTGACCGGCTATGACGCAGAGTTCCTCGGTTTCACCGTCCCGCTTCCGGTCTCGTCCGACGAGGTACGTGTCCTGGACTACACCCACTTCTCGGTGCTGCTCGATCCGCGGCGCCGGCTCGCCGCGGCCACCGCCTGCATGGTCGACGGCGCATCGTTGCTGGCCCTGCGCCGCAGCGGCCGGTGGCGGCTGGACCACCGGGTGGCTTCCGGGGAGCAGTCGGGCAGCGAGCTGTACTCGGGCAACCCGCTCGACCGCGGCCACCTGGTCCGCCGTCTCGACCCCGTGTGGGGCGACGCCGAGACCGCCGCCCGGGCCAACCACGACACGTTCATCTACACGAACGCCGCGCCGCAGGTGAACAGGTTCAACCAGTCGAAGGAGCTGTGGAACGGGCTCGAGGACCACGTGCTCGCGTATGCCGCGGCCCATGACCACCGCCTGGCGGTGCAGACCGGGCCGGTCTTCGCCGCCGACGACCCGCTCTACCGCGGCGTCCGCATCCCGCGCCTGTTCTGGAAGGTGGTGGCCTGGGTGGGACCGGGCGACGTGCTGCGGGCCACCGGTTTCGTGCTGGACCAGACGCCACAGCTCGACGACGCCCAGCTCCACGCCATCACCGCACAGGCCCTGGCCCGGGACGACATCCCGCCGCTGGGCCCGTTCCGGACCTACCAGGTGCCGGTGGCCGACGTCGCGGCGCTCACCCGGCTGGGTCTGGGCCCGCTCCCGGGGGCGGACGTGCTCGCGGAGCCGCCCCGGACGCCGTCGGGCACCCGCCCGACGGACATCACCATCCACCGCCTCCCGCGCGCCCGAGCCTGGTCGGAGATCCGAACCCGAGACCAGATCACCCTCCCCGACCGCTGAGTGCTGGGTATTTGCGCGAAAAGAGGGCTGAGCACGACAAATACCCAGCACTCAGCGGGCTAGGCGTGGTCCTGCCAGGTGTGGGTCGGGGCGTAGTTCAGGAGGCGGCGGGCCTTGTCGATGCTGAGGAGGGTCTCCCGGCCCTCGAGCGGACGGCGGAGCGGCACGTCGGGGAAGACCTCCGCCGCCAGGTCTGCCGAGCTGCGCCGCATCACGGTGTCCTCGTTGGCGATGACGAACGCCTCGAACCCCGTGAGCTCCGCCTCGAGCGCGCGGCGCACCGCCTGTGCCCCGTCGCGGCCGTCGATGTAGCCCCACAGGTTCCAGCGCCGGGCCTGCGCGTCGTCCTGCCAGGACGGGAAGCGGGCGTAGTCCTCGGGGCGCATCACGTTGGAGAACCTGAGCGCGACGACCTTCAGCTCCGGGTCCCAGCGCGTGAAGTGCTTGGCCATCTCCTCCTCGAGCGACTTGCCGAGCGAGTACGTGGACTGCGGCAGGACGTCGTACTCCTCGTCCACCGGGAGGTACGGCGGCGGCACGTCGAACGGGAGGCCGAGCACGGTCTCGGACGACGCGGTCACCACGTTCCGGATGCCGACGACCTGGGCGGCGCGCAGCACGTTGTACGTGCTGGGCACGTTGTTGCGGAACGTCGCGGCGTTGGTCGCCAGGCCGGGCGCCGGGATCGCGGAGAGGTGCACGACGGCGTCGGCGGCCCGTCCCTCGTCCACGCCGGACAGGAGCTCGATCACCTGGCCGAGGTCCGTCAGGTCCGCGACGGTGAAGTCTCCGGGGCTGCCCGGCGGGGGTGCCACGCGGTCGGTCGAGACCACGTGGTAGCCCGAGTCCACCAGGTGCTCCACCACGAACTGGCCGAGCTTTCCGCTCGCGCCGGTGACCACTACCCGCTGCGTCGTTGCCATGCGTCCGATCCTGCCAGGTGGTCTCGACAAGCTCGACCGGCGGTGGGTGGGTCAGCCCAGCCGCTCGCGCAGCCAGGCGATGTCGGGTGCCATGTCGCCCTTGGTCTCGCAGATGACGGGGGCGCCCGCCGCCGCGACCACCCCGACCAGGAGCTCCTCGGGGATCAGCCCCTTGCCGAAGTTGATGTGCCGGTCCGCACCCGACCCCGCGACGTCGCGCGAGTCGTTGGCGTGCACCAGGTCGATGCGGCCGGTGATCGCGCGGATCTGGTCGACGGCCGTCGCGAGGTCGAACCCACCGGCCCAGGCGTGGCAGGTGTCGAGGGTGAACCCGACGTTGTCGCCGCCGTTCGCCGTGGTCACGGCCGCCCACAGCTCCTCGATCCGCTCCAGCCGGCGCGCCATGGAGTAGTCGCCGCCCGCCGTGTTCTCGATGAGCACCGGGACGTCGGTCTCCAGGGCGTCGATCGCCTTGCGCCAGTTGTCGAAGCCCTTGGCCGGCTCGTCGTTCGCGGTGACGTGCCCGCCGTGCACGACCACGCCCTTGGCACCGATCGCGGAGGCGCCGTTCATGATCTGCTGCAGCAGCTTGCGGCTCGGGATCCGGATCCGGTTGTTCGTGGACGCCACGTTGATCACGTACGGCGCGTGCACGTACAGGTCCACGTCGGCCGCGGCGGCGTCGGCCCGGAGCGCCTCGGCACCGCCCTCGTACGGGAGGTCCGGGACCTTCCACGCCTGCGGGTCGCTGAGGAACACCTGCACCGTGTCCGCGCCGAGCGTCTTCGCCGCACCGATCGCGTCGGTCAGGTCCACGTGCGCGCCGATCTTCACCATGGCCCCACCATAGGACGGCTCACCGACACGGCGTCGGCCGGCACCGTCAGCCCAGCCCGCGGACGCCGTCCGGCATGACCTCCAGGAGGTTGCCGTCGATCGCCAGCAGCCCGCTGCCCCCGATCTGGCCGGATCCGTCGAGCACGGCCTCCTCGCCGTGCTGCTCCCAGACCACCTCGCCGGAGACCACGTCGAGCGACACCAGACCCGCGCTGCCGTACCCGTTCTCGACGACCAGCAGCACGAACTGCCCGTCGGTGAAGCTACGGGAGACGTAGAGGTCCGCCCCGTACTCGTCGGCGTCCGTACTCCTCCATGCCCACTGTTCCTCGCCGGACGCGAGGTCCAGCGCGCGCACCGTCCCACCGCCGGTCAGGATCACCGCTGTCCCGGCGACCTGCGCGAGGAAGCTCTGGGCATCAGTGGTCACCTCGGCGTCCCAGCGTGGGGTGCCGTCCGGCTCGTAGGCCGTGACCCGGGCTCCCGGCTCCCCGACGCCGAGGAGGGTGTCGGGCCCGGACCCGTCCACGGCACCCGGCTCCGCGGCGTACCCGTCGATCTCGCCGACGACGGTGCCGGCCGAGTCGTAGAGGACGGTCCGCACCTCCTCGCTGTAGGTGTAGCTGGTGTACCCGCCGTTGCGGAAGCTTTCCACGCTGCCGGTACCGGGCTCGATCTCGGTACCGAGCGGCACGCCGTCCGAGGTGATGACGGCCTCGACACCGCACCCGTACAGCTGGACCAGCCTGTCGGTGATCCGGGCGCCGAAGCCGCCGGGATCGAGCATGCTGTTCAGGTCCACGGCGGTGCCCGACCCGTCCCAGGAGGTGCCGTACCAGTTGGCGCACTGGTCGGCAGGCGTGGGCCGGAACGGGACCGTCACGTGCCAGCGCTCCTCACCGGTGACGGCGTCCTCGGCCCGGACCGTGAGGTCCCGACCTGCCCGCACCGTGCCCGTGCACTCCCCCAGCTCGGTGCACCGGCCGTCGCCGAGGCCGGACGTCGGCGCCCGGCCGGTCCGCTCGGCGCGCACCACCGTGCCGTCCGGCCCGGGCCGAGGCTCTCCGAACCGGCGGATGTCCGCAGGGTCGAGGACGCGTGGCTCCGAGACCGCACCGTCCGGCCCGACCACCGTCACCACCCGGTCCGTGTCCGGGCCGGCCAGGCACACCAGGGCCGACGTCGTGACCTGTCCCCAGCCCGCCGAGCCGGTGGGCCCGCAGTCGGGGTCGGCGCCGAGCGGGACCGCCCAGGCCTCGGCGCCCGTGGCAGCGGAGAGCGCGACCAGCTCGCCGCCGGACTCGAACGCGAGCACGTCACCGAGGACCGCCACCTCGACGCCCAGCCCTTCCTCGACCGCCGTCCGGGAGCCGACGTCACCCTCCCAGGCCCACGTCTCGGTGAGCGGTCCGGACACGTCGACCACACCCCCGTGCACCTCACGCATCCGCTCCGACCGCGCGGCGTCCCGGACGCCGTCCATCCCGAGACCCGTGCCGAGCACTATCGCCAGGACCGCGGCGACCGGCGCGACGCCGCGGAGCATCCGACCCGACCCAGCCGGGGGCTCACCAGGCACGGCGCCGTCCACGTCCGGCTGTTCCCCGTCCGGCTCGCCCCCGGCGGCCGCAGCAGGCAGTGCGAGGGGGCTCGCGGGGTCGGCCGCGCCGTCGTCGACCAGGTCGAAGACGAACGCACCACCCGGCTCCGGATCACGTGCCATGCGGTCGAGCGTATGCCGGTCGGGTCGGTCTCACCCAGGACTCACCCGAGGCTGTCACCCAAGGCTGTCACCCGAGGCCGCGCACGCCACGCGGGGTGACCTCCAGCAGGTTGCCGTCCACCGCTATCAGGTCACCGACCACGCCCTGCTCGACGGTGTCGCCGTCCGTCAGGTCGAACGTGGTCAGCGGCCCGCCGCCCGGCCGGTCCCAGAGCACCGCACCGGAGGCCGCGTCGAGCGCCACCAGACCCTGCGTCCCGCCCCCTGCCTCGCGTTCGGTCAGCAGGAGCACGGACTCGCCGTCGGTGAAGGCCTGCACCACGTGGGCGCTGCCGAAGTACCCGCCGTCGTCCGCCGACACCGGGGCGGAGCCGTCCCAGGCCCACCTCTCCGTGCCCGTGGCGAGATCCAGCCCCCGCACGGTCCCCGCTCCGGACGTGACGACGGCGGTGTCTCCCACCTGGGCGAGGAACTCCTGGCCGCCCGACTGCAGGACGATGTCCCAGCGGGGTGTGCCGTCCGGCTCGTAGGCGCGCAGCCGGCGCGCGGGCTCGTCGACCGCGAGCAGCGTCGCCGGCCCTACCTCGTCGGTGGCCGCCGGGCTGAGCGGGTAGCCGGTGATCTCGCCGACGACGTCGCCGTCGGCCGCGTACAGACGGGCGCGTGCCACACCCGCGAAGGTCACCCCCGCGTACCTGATGGCACCCAGCCTGATGACGCCGCCCCTGCCCGGTTCGATCTCCGTGCCGAGCACTACCCCGTCCGACGTGACGGAGGCCTCGACGCCGCACCCGTTCAGATCGACGAGGCCCGAGGTGACCCGGGCGCCGAAGGTGTCAGGGGTGAGCTGCCCGCTGAGCACCAGCCGGGAGTCCGAGCCGCCCCAGGACCCGCCGAAGGTGCGCGCGCACAGCGCGGCGTCCGCCGCCCGGAACGGGACGGTCACCGTCCAGCGTGCGGCGCCGGTCGCCGCGTCCTCGGCACGGAGCAGCAGGTCACGGCCCGCCTCGACGGTTCCGTAGCATTCGCCGGCCGCCGTGCACTCGGCGTCCCCGAGGTCTATCGCGGAGACCGGTCCCGCGCGCTTCGCACGCAGCACCGCGCCGTCCGGCCCGACGTGCGGCAGGCCGTACCGGCGCGTGTCGGCGGCGTCCAGGACGCGCGGGGCCGACGTCGCGCCGTCCGGCCCGACGGCGACCACCTCGCGCTCGGTGCCGTCCCCGGTCCGCTGCAGGCACACCAGCGCCTCCGACGCCGGATCGGCCCGGGCCGGCGAGACCGTCGGACCGCAGTCCGCGTTCGCGCGGAGCCGCACGGTCCAGGCTTCCTGGCCCGTGGCCGGGTCCAGCGCGACCAGCCCGTCGTCGGACCTGAACGCCAGCACTCCGCCGAGCACCACGACGTCGGCGGTGCTGCTCTCGCCGGAACCCACCGCGCCGGCCCACACCCAGGTCTCCTCCAGCGGTGCCGAGAGGTCGGCGACGCCCCCCGGGATGTCGCGCATCCGCTCCATACGCGCGTGGTCGCGGATGCCGTCGACCGCGAGCCCCGTCCCGAGCACGATCGCCAGGACTGCCGCGGCCTGCGCGGCGGCACGCCGCCTGCGCCCTGGGCTGCCCGACGCCGCGGGGTCGGCCGCCGCGAGCTCCGCATCGGCTGTCGTGTCCGGCCCGGCGGGACCCGTCGGCACGTCACCGGCGGCCGCGTCGTCGTCGACCAGCTCGAAGACGAACGCATCACCCTCGTCCGGGTCGCGCGCCATGCGGCCGAGCGTAGCGCCGGGCGCCGCGCGGACCAGCCGATCCGGCGGAGATCACCCGAGGCCGCGCACGCCCTCCCGGGTGAACTCCACGAGGTGCCCGCCGACGGCGATCACCGGGCCGGTCAACGGCATGTGCCAGAGCTGCTTGCCGGTGTCCAGGTCGAGGGTGACGAGCAGTCCGTCGGAGGAACCGTCCCGCGACAGGTACTCCAGGGCCACCGTCTCGCCGTCGGTCAGGGCGCGGGACCGGATCATCTCGGTCAGGTCGTCGCTGCCCCAGCTCCAGAGCTCCGCGCCGGTGGTCCGCGCCAGGCCCACCACCCGGTTCCCGCGGTTCACCACCACCACGTCCCGCCCCGCGAGCAGCACGCTCTGGCCGTAGCGCTCCGACCAGGCGACGGACCCGTCCTCGCGCACCGCCTCGAACCCCCACGCGTCGGTGGCCGTCTGGACGAACCACAGGTCGGCGGGCGCGTCGGGCGACGTCGCGTCGGTCCGTATCCAGCCGTCCAGGGTGTACAGGGTGTTGCCGGCCTGGTCGACGACCGTCGTACCCAGCCCCTCGCCCTGCACCGCGAAGCGGCCGGAACCGAGCTCGGTGACCCAGGCCGGCGCGGTCAGGCTGGCGTCGCCCACCAGATCGAGCCGTATTCCGTACGCGGACAACGTCGCCGACACGCCGCACCCGTCGACGACCACCGTCTCGGACCCGGCGCTCACGGTGACCACGTCCGGGTCCGTCGCCGACTCCGGAGTCGGCCAGTCGCCCGAGTCGGGCGTCCCCTGGCAGTTCATCGAGTTCATCGGGTCGAACTCGACGGTGCTCGTCCAGCGTTCCGCGCCGGTCCCGGCGTCCTCCGCGGTCACACGCACGTCCCGGCCGGGGACCAGGTACCCGGACGAGCAGGTGCCCGACACGTCGCACTCCACCTCCCCTGCCGGATCTCCGGTCCGCACCGTCCGCACCGCCGTGCCGTCCGGCCCCGGGAACACGTGCTCGCCCTCGGCCAGCTCCGCGGGCCGCGACCGGGTGCTGCCGTCAGGGGCGATGGCCACCACCTCGCGCGCGTCGTCCGCACCGTGCACGCAGACCAGCACCTCGGTCGACGTCGACGCGTCGTAGCCGGTCGGCCCACAGGTGGGGTCTTCGCCCAGCGGGACCCGCCAGGCCACCCCGCCCTCCGCCGGATCGATGGCCACCACCTCGTCGAAACCCGGCAGAACCGGCTCGCCGACCCCCGACGCGGGGTCCACCCGGTAGCTCCGCCCAGTGGTCGGGGGCACCACGAGCAGCCCGTCCATGATCACCACCTGCTGGTTCATGGACGCGTCCTGACCCTGTTCGACGGGCGTGTCGAACCGCACCGCCCAGGTCTCCGCCGGCGGGTCCGCGAGAGACGCAACGCCCACCGGCGAGGTGCGCATCAGCTCCGCGCGCCGGTGGTCCCGCACCAGGTCGACCGCGGCGACCGTCACGACGCCGATCGCGACCACCGCGGCGGTGAGCACCCAGGTCCGCCGCGACAACCGCGACAGCCGGACCAGCAGCAGGGGCCGGGGCTCGTCAGGGACGTCCGGTCTCCCACCGACCTCGTGCGCGGTACCGTTCGCGTCGTCGTACGCGTCCCCGTCCGACCCGTTCTCCTCGACCAGGTCGAAGACTACGGACTCCTGCTTGGCGGGCCGTGGCATGGCCGGAGCCTACCCGCGTGACCTGCGAGACCAGCTATCCCGTACGTGATCAGCCGAGACCCACCACACCGTGCTGCGTGACCTGCGCCAGATACCCGTCGACACTGATGAGCTGCGTGTACGGGGTCTCCTGCTCGAGCTCCCAGCGCACCGACCCGTCCCGGAGGTCCACCGCGAGCAGCCGCAGCCCGGAGGACTCGCCGCTCGGGTCCGCGCTCACGGGCAGCAGCAGGGTGTCGCCGTCCGTGTAGGCGCCGAAGATCGACGACTCCGCCGCCCAGGCCAGGTCGCCGAACGAGAGCGTCTTCGGGGAGAGGGTCCACCGGTCGGCGCCCGTGCCGAGGTCGATGGCACGGACCGCCCCCTGTTCGTCCAGGACGACGGCAGTACCGGACACCTCTGCCAGCAGCGTCGTGGCCCTGAGCTGTGGCGCCGACCAGAGCAGCGCCCCGGGGTCGTCGGCGGAGGTGGACCTGGCCTGCGTGCGCACGCCTACCCGCTCCAGCACGAGCCCCGGATCGCGGCCGTCGGTCGCCCACGGCACGAGCACGTTACCGTCGAGGCCGACGGTGCCGCCGTCCGGCAGGTGCACCACGTCGGTGGCCACCGCGACGTCGGCGGCCGCCGTGTCGGGACCGACCCAGCCGCCGTCCGGCAGGGACAGGAACGACGCGGTGTCGACGCCGTCGGCAGGCGGGTCCTCCGTGTCCTTCGGGTCGTCGAGCCGGGTGCCGTCGAGCCGGAAGGCCCCCGAGACACCGCAGCCCTGGACCTCCAGCACGTCACCGTGCAGGTCCCAGCCCAGCGCGCCCGCGACGTCGAGGACCGGGGCGCCGGACTCGTCATAGGTGATGCAGCTGTCGGGCCGCGGGGCCCCGAAGGTCAGCGTGTCGGTCCACCGCTGCTTACCCGTCGCCGCGTCCTCCACGCCGACCGTCAGATCCGGTCCGACGAAGTCCTTCGGAAGGTGGGGGACGCCCAGCTTGTCGACCACCACAGGACGCTGCTCCGTCTTGCCGCCCGCGATCTCGAAGTGGAGGAGACCGCCGCCCGCGACCGGGACGACCTCGGCCCCGGGGTCGAGCTCCCGGCTCCGCGTGGCGCCGTCCGCCTCGACGACCGTGACGCTCTGCTCGCGTTCGTCGTCCTCGCCGGAGGACGTGACGCAGACGAGCGGATCGGCCGGCTCCTGGATCGACGGCTCGCCGACGCCGAGGAGCGCCGACGGACCGCAGCTCAGGTTCTCCTCGAGGTCGACCGTCCACAGCACCTCGCCCGACGCCGGGTCCACACCACGGACCTTCCCGTCACCGGCGATCGCGAGCACGCCCGGCATCTCGACGAGCGTCGAGGCGATCGGGTTCTCGAGATCGATCGACCACTGCTCGGTCGGCTTCACCTCCAGGCTCCGCACCCCCGCCGGGGTCGCGAGGAGCGCCTGCTCACGCAGCCGCGCGTCCACCAGCACACCGGCCGCGACAGCCAGCACGACGACGGACACCGTGCCACCGGCCAGCAGCACCTTGCCGCGCCGGGTGGTGGGCAGCCGCCGCCGGACGGCCGACCCACCACGCCGCACGTTCCGGCCGACGGCGGCCCGGGCGCTCGCCAGCGCGAGCGTCGCCCGACCGGGCTCGCGCGGAGCGGGCTCGCCGGCTCCGGCGTCCGGCTCCGTCGCGGCGGAACCGTCGCCGTCCGAGCCCTCGCTGTCCGGGCCGTCGCTGTCCGGGCCGTCGCTGTCCGCGCCCTCGGCCTCCGGGCCGCCGAAGGCACCGGGGACCTCGTCGATGAGCTCGAAGGTCTGCACCTTCGACGGATCGGGCGTCCCGTTCCCGGTGTCGTCCTGCTGAGTGCGTTCGGTCACGCCCCGAGGGTAGTGCCCCGGTCCGCGGTGATGGCCGCCTTCCAGCTGACCCGGCCGCCCGTCTGCATGAGTGCCCCGCGGTACGCCCGCTCGCTGAGGAGCACCGCACCGAGCGTGGCCAGCAGGAGGACGAGGAGCGACACGAGCGGCTCCCACCAGAGCGCGTCGCCGTTGAGCACCCGCACCGGCATCGAGACGATCGACGCCGGTGGGATGTACGACAGGACGCGCTCCAGCATGCCGTCGGCCGAGAAGGTCACCACGTACACGGCGAGGATCAGCATCATCAGCGGGCTGGTCGTGTACTGGAGGTCCTCGGTGCGCGACGCGAGCGAGCCCGCCACCGCGTACAGGGCGGCCACCGCGACGAACCCGACGGTGAAGAAGACGACGAACCAGATCATCGTGGCCGACATCGCGGGCAGGATCGCCGAGAGATCGGTGAACGAGGCGCCGATGAGCCCCACGCCGGCGAGCAGGAGGTTCTGCGCCAGCGCGATGACCGAGCTGCCGATGATCTTGCCCGCGAGCAGCTGGCGCAGCGGCACGGCGGTGGCGATGATCTCGACCAGCCGGGACTGCTTCTCCTCGATCACGCTGCCCGCGATCATCGAGCCCGACCCGACGGCCCCCATGAAGAACAGGAACGCGAGCACGAACCCGGCCACGAACACGATCTGCGGGTCCACCGGGTTGCCGTCGAGGCGTTCGGTCTCGACGTCGCTGCCGGCCGTGAGCGCGTCGACGGTGGTCCCGGCGGCGTCCGCCCGGCCGGCCATCACCTGGTCGCGCACGGTGGACCCGACCAGCGCGGCCAGGTCGTTGTCGGGCTCCCGCCACCCGGACAGGGTCCAGCCGCCCGCGTCGCCGGCGCCGGAGCTGAGCCAGGCGTCGGCGGTCTCGTCCTCGAGCGCCGCCTCTGCGGCCGCGGCGGAGTCCACGCGCACCACGTTCAGCTCGATGTCCTGGTCGTCCGAGGCCGCGGTCCCTGCGGCGGACTCCAGCGCGGTCGCCGCGGGCTCGTCCCCCGCGACCACCGCGACGTCGAACGACTCGGTGCGGCCGTCCATGTAGGACGTGAAGCCGATCAGCCCGCCGATCATGACGACGTTGACCACGAGGCCGATCAGGAACCCCTTGTTGAGCGCCCGCACCACGATCTCGCGGGTCGCCACCAGCATCCATGCGTTCCTCACGCGGTCACCTCACGGTAGATCTGGGCCAGGGTCGGCCGTACGGGCGAGAACTCCTGGACGGCGCCCCGCTCCAGGGCGGCGGACAGGAGGCGGGTGGCCGCGGCGTCGTCGTCCACCTCGACCAGCGCGGACGTACCGTCCACGTCCACCGCCAGGACGCCGGGCACGCCCCGGACGAAGCCGGCGTCGCCCGACAGGACCAGCCGGTGCCTGGTCACGCCCTGGGCGCGCAGGCCGTCGGGTGTGCCCTCCGCGAGGAGCCTGCCCCCGCCGAGGATGACGAGCCGCTCGCAGAGGCGCTCCACGAGGTCGAGCTGGTGCGAGCTGAACAGCACGGGCACCCCGCGCCGCGTGTGCTCGCGCAGCAGGTCGACCATGGCGTCGACGGCCCCCGGGTCGAGGCCGCTGAACGGCTCGTCCAGGACGAGCGCCTTGGGCTGCCCCATGATCGCCGCGACGATCTGCACGCGCTGCTGGTTGCCGAGCGACAGCTTCTCCACGTGCTCCTTCGCGCGGTCCGCGAGCCCGAGCCGGTCGAGGTGCTCCAGCACCTCGCGGCGCGCGACGGGTGCCGCGATGCCCCGCAGACGTGCCAGGTAGACGAGCTGGTCGAGCACGGGCTGCTTCGGGTAGAGGCCGCGTTCCTCGGGCATGTACCCGAACTCGCGGCGGTCGTGCCGGGTGACCGGTTCGTCGCCGAACCGCACCTCACCGCTCGTGATCGCGAGCACTCCCATGATCATCCGCATGGTCGTCGTCTTGCCCGCACCGTTGGCCCCCACGAACCCCGTGAGCAGGCCCGACCGCGCCGTGAAGCTGACGCCGTCCACCGCTCGCCGGGGCGCTCCGCCCGACACGAACACGCGGGTCAGGTCCCGCACCTCCAGATCGCTCATGGCAGTCACGCTAGAGCCGCGACGTGGGAGGGGGATCCACCGCAAGGCGGAACCCGCTCCGCCTCCCGGCGGGGGCCGTCCGTCGAGTGGTCGGCAAAGCGGCAGAAGATCGGCATTTCGAGTTGCCGATCTCGTGACATTCTGCCGACCACGGTCTGTGCACCTGCATCCACATACCCATTGACCTGGTATTACACGTACCGGTTGCCGATGGCGTTCTGCCACGTATTGTCCCATCCGGAGCGCCATAAGAACGAGAGTGGCGCTGAATGGTTCTTCAGCCCGTCCACGGAGGAATGAGCATTCCGCTCCGGAGGACGTCTTGTGGTCCGGTACAGAGGGAACGGACCGCCATGACAGAGGGCACAACGCAGTATCTGAACCCGCAGGGGGAGCTGAGCGTGCGCAAGCGATTGATCGTCACAGGAACGACCGCAGCCTTCGTGCTGACGGCGGGAATCATGGGTGCCGTAGCCGTGCAGCCACCGGGACCGGACAAGGACCGGGACACGACGGCCGCACCTGCCGTGCCCGACGTGCTGCAGGGCCTGCCGCCGATGATGGTGAAGCGCGAGGCGACGTCCAACCAGGGGGAGAACGGCACGGTCGACGTGCGCGCGCGCCCCGGGCAGAACCAGTTCACGTACACGCCGCCTCCCGCGTCGACGTACGTCCCCCGGCACATGGCCGATTCACCGCCTGACCAGCCAAGCGGCGGCTTCACGATGGCGCCGCTGCCCGGCATCGACCTCGGCAACGGCTCACGGCCGACGCACCCCGGCAACCCTTCGGGCCCGCCCACGACGAAGCCGCCGACGCAGTCGCCCACGCCGACTCCGACGCCTACGCCGACCCCCACACCGACTCCGACGCCCACCCCGGAGCCCACGCCGACGCCCACCCCCACCCCGGAACCGACGCCGACGCCGACTCCCACACCGGAGCCGACCGACCCGCCGTCGGAGGAGCCCACGGACCCGCCGTCCGAGGAGCCGACCCCGGAGCCGACAACCGAGCCCTCCCCGGAGCCGAGCGTCGAGCCGTCGCCGGAGCCTTCGACGGAGCCTTCTCCGGACCCGTCGACAGAGCCTTCACCTGAGCCTTCCACGGAACCGACCGAATAGTCCGGTTCTCCGAAAACTCGCCGGCTTCCCACAACGCAGAGAAGCGAGGCCCTTTCCCCAGGACCTCGCTTCTCTGACCCTTTCCGCATTCCGCCGGGAAAGGGATATATATCCGATTCATCAAAGCGGATGTCGACGATCGGTGACATCCGCGAACAGTGTCGACGATCGGTGACATTCAGGTAGCCGAGAGCCGGCCCGTCCCGCTCAGACCAGGCCCACCCGATGGGCCAGGACGACCGCCTGCACCCGGTCCCGCACGTGCAGCTTGGAGAGCACGTTCGAGACGTGGGTCTTCACCGTCGCCTCGCCGAGGTACAGGGACGACGCGATCTCCGCGTTCGACAGCCCGGTGCCCACCAGCTCCAGCACCTCGCGCTCGCGCGGTGTGAGGAGGGCGAGGCCGGCCGGGGCCGCCATCTGCTGCCTCGCGGCGTGGGTCCCGACAGGCTCGCCCGTCGGTCTCCGCTCGGACGGCGCCTGCCGCTCCCCCGCGACCATCTGCTCGATCACCCGTCGCGTGATCTGCGGTGCGAGCAGCGCGTGGCCGGCCGCCACCGTCCGCACGGCCTCGACCAGGTGCTCCGCGTCGGAGTTCTTGAGCAGGAACCCCGAGGCCCCCGCCGCCAGCCCGTCGAAGACGTACTCGTCGTGGTCGAACGTCGTCAGGACCAGCACCTTCGCGAGGTCCTCCGCCACGATCCGACGCGTGGCCTCGATACCGTCCATGACGGGCATCTGGACGTCCATCAGCACGATGTCCGGCCGCAGGGCGCGGGTCAGCTCGATCGCCGCGGCGCCGTCGCCCGCCTCGCCGACGACCTCGAAGTCGTCCTCCACCGAGAGGATGAGGGAGAAGCCGGAACGCACCAGCGCCTGGTCGTCGACCAGCAGCACGCGCGTCATCCGACGACCTCCGTCCGGGCCGCCGGCAGAGCTTCGGCCGGAGCCGCCGCCTGCCGCGCGGGGAGCGTGGCGGGAGCCATCGGCGCCGCGCCGGGACCCGGCGCGGGCAGCGGCAACCGCACCCGGACGCGGTACCCGCCCGTCGCCCGCGGCCCGATCTCGACCATCCCCTGGTGCGTGGCGACCCGCTCCCGGATGCCCAGCAGCCCCAGGCCGGAGCCGGACGTCCCGTGGCGCGGGCGGCCGTCGTCCAGCACCTCCACCTCGGCGAAGCCGTGCTCGAACTGCGGCCCTGCGTGCGTCTCCGGGCGGCGGACCACGCGCAGCGTGACCGTCGCGGACCGGGCGGTCGAATGCTTGCGCACGTTCGCCATCGCCTCCTGGGCGGTTCGGTAGAGGCTGAGCCCCATCGGGTCCGGCACGTCAGCCGCGGCGCCCGCGGGCTCCTCGACCTGCCGGAACGTGGTGTCCAGGCCGTCGTCGTCGGCGGCGGTCAGGGCCGGGAGGTCGGCCAGGCCCGGTTCGGGTGCTCGGGAGCTTGCGCCGTCCGGCCCGGACGACGGGCCTGCGCCACTGGCGTCGGGCACCGAACGGAGCGTGCCGACCAGGTTCCGCATCTGGGCGACGCCCTCGCGGGACTCCCGCTCGATGGTCAGGAGTGCTTCCGCCGCGCGGGCCGGGTCACGGTCCAGGACCCGCCGGGCGGCGGCCGCCTGGATGCCGATCACCGACACGTGGTGCGCGACGACGTCGTGCAGCTCGCGCGCGATCCGCACCCGCTCGGCGACTATCGCCTGGTCGGTGAGGGCCGCCGCCTGCTTCTCGATGGTGACCGACTGGTCGGTGAGCTGCTGCCGACGCCGCGCCGCGTTCCACTGCATCTGGCCCGCCACCACCGCGCCGCCGAAGAACGCGATGTTGACGATGAACTGGTAGACGCTGTTCGCGAGGTACGGATCGATCACGCCGGGCCAGTCCGCACGGGTCGGGAACTCCTCGAGGAGCACCTCGATGCCCTGCTGCACCGCGAACATCCAGACCAGCCACGTGAACATCACCAGGACGCAGGCACTGACGACCACGAGCATCGCCCGCCGGTCCCGCGCCCAGGCGACCGCCGTGAACAGGGCGACGAAGTACATGACCTGCATCGGCATGAGCACGGTGATCGACGGGATGGTGAGACCGATCCCGAGGAAGGACCCGTACACGAGCACGAGCGACACCAGCGGGTAGCGGCGGCGCCACGCCAGCGGCAGGGTGCTGACCACCCCGAGGAGGTAGACGAGCCACAACGGCTCCGATACCTCCTCGAAGATGCCCATGCTGCGGCCCAGCTCGATCGAGACCGCGGCGAGCACCGCGAACCCCGCACCCAGCAGCAGGTCCCTGCGGTAGGCGTCACGGCCGGCGGGAACCCGCTCCCAGTCGGAGTCGACGCCGAACCAGTCGAGCGCGCGGGCGACCACGCCCTCGTCGCCACGGGGCGCGTCGGACCGCGGCACGCCAGGACGCCGGGCGTCGGGGGGAGACAGAGCATCGGCCATGCCCCCAGAGTAGGAACTCCGGGGGCATGACCGCTTCCCTCTCAAGACGGAGAAGGGCCCGCCCGTATCCGGGGTCAGCAGATGTTGCGGGAGCCGTTCCCGGTGAGGGTCCACGTCGTGTTCTCGCCGCACGGCGACTCCCGCACCGAGGTGTTGTCCACGCGGAGCGTGATGTGGATGTTCCGGTTGTTGGGGAACTCCGTACGCGCGGCGAGCCGCACCTCACCGCCTCCGTTCACGGTCCCGCCGGCGATCGTGATGTCGGAGCAGTTCTCGATGAGGATCGAGTTGTTGCCGTTGCTCGCGAGGTCGACGGAGTTGATCCGCGCACCCCGCGAGTTCGAGACGCAGAACACGCCCCGGCCGCCGCCGCGCGACTTCACGCGGTTCACCGTGATGTTCGGCCCGTTGGCGTTGGCCATGCGGAAGGTGGCGTAGCCGGTGCCCGTGGCCACGTTGTCGCCGTCGACCGTCCCGATGGTGGCGTTGCTCGTGCCCTGGATCAGCAGCCCCGACTCGCCGACGTTCCGCGCGGTGACGGTGCCGATCGTGAGGCCGTTGATGTGCCAGGTCTCGATCGCGTGGCCCGGCATGCCGGAGGCGTAGACCGAGTCCATGCGGACGTTCGTGCTGCCCGGCAGGTCACGCTCGAAGCGGATGCCGATACCCCCGGTCATCCGCATGTCGATCTGGCCCAGGTGCAGGCCGTGCACGTCGGCGAAGCGGAGGCCGAAGTACGGCGCCCCGGTCATCCTCAGGTAGGGGATGGACACGTCCTCGACCCCCACCGCCTGGATCGCGCCCCGTCCGGCGACGTAGCCGGTGTCGAGCGTTCCGCAGACCTCGAACGACGTGTGGCTCGGCAGGTTGATCGTGTTGTTGCCGATCCAGGCGCTGGCCATCACCGACACCTTCTCCTGGCTGGTGCGGTTCGGGCTGAGCGCCCCCAACGCCTCCCAGATGGCGTTGATGTAGTACTGGCCCTGGTAGACGGTCCGCCCGCGATAGGTAGCGGTGAACCCGGACGACTGGCTTCCGGTGACGAGGGCGTCCGCGCCGTTGCCGCAGGCAGCAGCGGGTGCCGCGACCGCCGTCGTGCCGCCGGCTGCCGTGCCGACCGAAGTTTCGGTGGATGCGGCCGCGACCCCCGGCGCGGCGAGCAGGGAGACGACTACCGACAGTGCTGCGACTCCCGCGGCGAGAAGCCGCGGGCGGCGCTGTGACGTTGGTGCCATGGTCACTCCTCCTTGAGAACGACGGCCTACAACGTTGTAGACCCACGTGGTCACGAGCGTATGGATTTCACCCCTCCGGCACCAGGTCCCACGAAGATCCGAAACGATTCACTTTTCGACACACCGGTGAGCCACGCCGGACGAGCGACCGAAAATCTTCGCGACCGACCGGGGTTTGCTGGACACGACCACTGCGCGGGCGCATCGTGGCGGAGCAGTGCCGCTGCAGTGATGCAGCACCAGCCCGACGAAGGAGACCTCACGATGACGTTCTGGATCTGCCGCACGTGCGGCGTGGAGCACGAGTCCCGGCCCGAGGTGTGCGCCGTCTGCGCGGACGAACGCCAGTGGGTGCCTGCCGACGGGCAGCAGTGGACCACGCTGGAAGAGCTCGCGGCGGAAGGGCAGAGCATCGCCGTCGAGGAGCTCGAACCCGACCTGTTCGGCCTCACCACCGTGCCTGACGTCGGCATCGGCCCCACCGCGAAGGTCGTCCGGACGGCGCGGGGGAACCTCATGTTCGACGTCCCGGGCTATGTGGACGACGCCGCGGTCGCCGCCGTCCGCGGCCTCGGCGGGCTGGCGTACATCGTGGCGAGCCATCCGCACATGTACGGCGTGCAGGTCGAGTGGAGCCGCCGGCTTGGCGGCGTCCCGATCCTGGTCAGTGAGGTCGACGCCGGCTGGCTCGCCCGGACCGACGACGCGGTGGAGCTGTGGAAGGGCGACCGGGAGATCCTGCCCGGCGTGACGCTGAGCCAGCCGGGCGGGCACTTCCCCGGTTCCTCGGTGGCGCACTGGACGGCGGGCGCGTCAGGGAAGGGTGTGCTGTTGAGCGGCGACACGATCTTCGCCAACCCGGACCGGACGTCGGTCTCGTTCATGCGCAGCTACCCGAACCGGATCCCGCTCTCGGGGCCCGTGGTCCAGCGGGTTGCCCGCCACGTGGGACGGTTCGAGTTCGACAGGCTCTACAACAACTTCCGGGGCGTGATCCCCGTCGACGCGCGCGGGATCGTGCTGCGCTCGGCGGAGCGCCACGCGGCCTGGACCCGCGGCGACTTCGACCACCTGACCTAGCCGACCTGCCCCGCAACGCTCCGCCGAAGTAGAGCGGGTGTCCGGACACCCGCTCTACCTCGCCAGTGCCCGGTCGCCGAAGTAGAGCGGGTGTCCGGACGCTCGCTCTACTTCGGCGGAGCGTTGCGGAGCGGTCAGCAGCAGCGCGCGGTTGGGGTCGCGTCCTGGGCCGCGTAGCGGTCCCGCCAGTACTCGCTCGCGGTCGGCACGGCGGCGTCCGGGTGCACCCGGCGCAGGTGCGCCACGTACCGCGGGTAGTCGCTCTCGCCCAGCACCCCGGTGACGTACCAGGCCAGCGCGCGCCAGCCCCGGCGGACGACGGCGAGCACGCCGCCGTCCGCCGTCCGACCCGCTACCGGGTGCGAGCTCACGCGTGCGTCCCCGTCCGGAGCTTGCCCGGGTTCTCCTCGTAGTAGGCGGTCCACTGGGCTGCCACCTCCCGTTCGGCGTCGGTGGGCACGAGGCCGGACGGCGCGAACGTCGACGACTGCGAGTCCGGCTCCTCGCTGGTCGGCAGGCCGCCCGCCCGGATCGCCTTGACGCACACCCACAGCGCCACCAGCGCCACGGTCAGCACGAGCAGCGCGAAGACGATGGACAGCGTGCCCTGCAGGAATGTGTTGCGGATGACGGCGTCCATCGCAGCCGGGTCGGCGGCGGTCCCGAACGACGTCTCGCCCGCTGCCCGCGCCTCGCGGAACGCGTTGTGGTTCGCCCAGAACCCGAGGGTCGGCTCCGGGGAGAAGATCTTCTGGTACGACGCCGTCATGGTCACCGCGAGGTCCCACACCAGCGGGACGGCGGGGATCCACGCCCACTTGAGGTAGCCCTTCTTGACCACCACCACCGTGACCAGGGCGAGCGCCATGGCGGCGAGCAGCTGGTTCGCGATGCCGAACAGCGGGAACAGCGAGTTGATGCCGCCCAGCGGGTCGGTCACGCCCATGAGCAGGATCGCGCCCCACAGGCCGCACACCACTATCGAGCAGATCCAGGCGCCCACCCGCCAGGACGGGTCGCGGAACTTGCGCAGCGGACCGCCGAGGTTGCCGAGCGTGTCGGACAGCATGAAGCGGGCGACGCGCGTACCGGCGTCGACGGTGGTGAGGATGAAGAGCGCCTCGAACATGATCGCGAAGTGGTACCAGAACGCCTGCATGCCGGCGCCACCCAGGAACGAGCCGAGGATCTGGGACATGCCGAACGCGAGCGTCGGCGCACCGCCGGTGCGGGAGACGATCGACTCCTCGCCGACGGCGTCGGCGGCGCCCTGGATGTCGGCCGCCGTGGCGGGCGTGCCGCCCAGGCCGAGGCCGTTCACGTAGTCCGCCGCGGCAGCCGGCTCACCACCCGTGAGCGAGGCCGGGGCGTTCATCGTGAAGTACAGGTGCTGGTCGATGGAGATGGCGGTGACCAGGGCCATGATCGCCACGAACGACTCGGTGAGCATGCCGCCGTAGCCGATGAGCCGGAGCTGGCTCTCCTTCTCGACCAGCTTGGGGCTCGTGCCGGACGAGATCAGGGCGTGGAACCCGGACAGCGCACCGCACGCGATGGTGATGAACAGGAACGGGAACAGGGATCCGGCGAACGCGGGCCCGTTGCCCTCTATCGCGAAGCTCGACACGGCGGGGGCCTGCACCGCGGGCTGCGCGATGAGCACGCCGATGGCGAGCAGCACGATGGTGCCCACCTTCATGAACGTGGACAGGTAGTCGCGCGGCGCGAGCAGCAGCCACACCGGCAGCACCGATGCGAGGAACCCGTAGCCCACGATGAGCCAGGCGACGGTCACCGGCTCGAGCGTGAACGTCTCGGCACCCCAGGGGGTGTCGGCCACCCAGCCGCCCGCCACGATCGCGAGGACCAGCAGCACCACGCCGATCACCGAGACCTCGGACACCCGGCCCGGGCGCAGGTATCGGAGGTAGACGCCCATGAAGAGGGCGATCGGGATGGTCATGCCGACGGAGAACACGCCCCACGGCGACTCGGCCAGGGCGTTGACCACCACGAGGGCGAGGACGGCCAGGATGATGATCATGATGACGAAGACACCGATCAGGCCGGCGGCGCCACCGACGCGGCCCATCTCGTCGCGGATCATCTGGCCGAGCGAGCGGCCGCGGCGTCGCGTGGACAGCCACAGGACGAGGTAGTCCTGCACGCAGCCCGCCAGGACCGCACCGATGATGATCCAGAGGGTGCCGGGCAGGTAGCCCATCTGCGCGGCGAGCACCGGGCCGACCAGCGGGCCCGCGCCGGCGATGGCGGCGAAGTGGTGGCCGAACAGCACCCGACGGTCCGTGGGCGCGAAGTCCCTGCCGTTCTCGTGCTGCTCGGCGGGCGTCGCGCGGTCGTCCCGCGGGCGCACGACCTTGTACTCGATCAGCCGGGCGTAGAAGCGGTAGGCGACGACGTAGGTGCCGACGGCGGCGACGACGAAGTAGGCGCCGTTGACCGCTTCGCCGCGCACGAACGCGACGAGGGCCCACGCGACCGCCGCGACCAGCCCGATCACCGCGAAGATCAGCTTCTTGCCGGGAGTCATCGGTCTGCGGTCGATGACCGCCACCGGGGGGAGGTCCGGATTGTTCCGAACCAGCTCAACGTGCTCGGGTGAGCGCACGACGGCCTCCTTGCCGGGGTGGCCGGCCCGTCTGGGGGCCGGAACCTGGATGAAATCGTTACTGCGCACTGACTCTAGTTGTCCCGGAACGGGAAGAACCAGGCCGGACGTCGACAACGCATCCCGTTCTTGTGGGAACCTCGTCCCCGTGACCCTCACCCTGCCCACCTCGCTGGTCGGCCCGGCGCGTCTCACCGCCGCCTTCCTCGTCTCGGCGTCGGCGATCCTGCTCTTCGCCGTCCACATCCGACCGATCGCTTACCTGCCGCTGGTGCTGGGCATAGCGCTGGGCCTGTGGGCCGACCGCGCACTGGGCCGCGACCTGGCGCTGATCGGCGTGGGGCTCGGGATCATCTCGACGATCTCGCTGGAGGCCGACCTGTCCGACGCCGGGATGCTGCGCTTCACCCTGGCGCTCGGCGGTTCGGTGCTGGTGCCGTGGGCGCTGTCGCGGTTCGTACTGAAGCAGGACACCATCCAGTTCCCCGTGCTGACCGGGCGCCGCTGGACCCGCGGGCAGTGGGTCTACCTGGCCGCCGTCGTGGCGCTCGGGTACGTGCTGCTGCCGTTCTACTTCCTCGGCTCCGGCGCCTACCTCAACTGGCCGGACCTCGACGGGTCGCAGGACATCTGGCGGCTCTTCGTGGGCGTGAACGCCGTCGGCATCTGGGACGAGCTGTTCTTCATCTGCGTGGTGTTCGCCCTGCTCTGCAAGCACTTCCCGATGTGGCAGGCCAACCTGCTGCAGTCGATGATCTTCGTGTCGTTCCTGTGGGAGCTCGGCTACCGCGAGTGGGGACCGCTGCTCACCGTGCCGTTCGCCCTGGTCCAGGGCTGGATCTTCGCGAAGTTCAAGTCGCTCAGCTACGTCGTGGCGGTCCACCTGCTGTTCGACGCCGTCGTGTTCGCCGTCCTGGTGCACGGCCACCACCCGGAGCTGTTCGACATCTTCGTCACGGCGCCCTGACCGTCCGGGCGCGGCCTTCGCGCCCTGCCCCGGTCCGGCTCGGCTACGAGCCGGACCCGTCGTTGGAGCCCGGCCCGCCGATGGACGCGAGCGCGTCGCGGACCTCTTCCACCTCGACGCGGATGGCGTCGGCCTCGGCCTGCGCCAGCGCCTTGGCCTCGGCGTCCTCGCCCCCGCTGATCTCCTGGTCGGCGGGCTGCAGCCCGCCGTAGTGGTGCTCCACGAGCGCGGCCAGCAGCGCGATGTCGAAGTCCTGCGCGTGGAGCGCGGCGATCCCGTTCACCTGCTCGTCGGTGAGCATGCCGTGGCTCCCGCCCTCGTGCGAGTGTGCGGTCGCGCCGGCGCGGGGGCCGCTGCCGTCGTCGGGCAGCTCGGTCGTCAGGCCGTCCTCGGCGAGCGCGAGCGCCTCCCGGCCTGCCGCCGGCACCGGGATGTCCCGCGCCTGGAGCCATGCGGCGAGGTCCTCGACCCGGCCCGCCGAAGCCTCGCCCACCTCGACCGCGAGGGCGAGCACGTCGTCGTCGGTGGACCGGCCGGGGGCGAGCGCCGTCAGCTGGACCGCCTGCGCGTTGTGCTCGATCGCGACGGCGGCGTAGGTGGCGTCCGCGTCCGAGTAGCCGGCGGCCTTCTGCTTGGCCGGGACCAGCACGCCCAGCCAGAGCAGCAGGGCCAGCACGACGGCGAGCCCGCCGGCGAGCACCGCCCCCATGAGCCGGAGGCGGCGGCGCAGCCCGTACTCCGGCGTCGGCCTCTCCGCGTCAGGCACGCTGCCCGACGGCGGGGTGGTCTCCTCGGTCGTCGAGTCCTGGGGCGTCATGTCCGGGAGGTTCCCATACAAAGCCCTGGTCGCGCCATCACGGAAAACCCTCACACGAGACCCAGACCCCTCCGCCGAGGTACAACCAGGGCGAGACAGGACGAGGGCGAGGTGGTCTCGACAAGCTCGACCATCGCTGGTCGAGCTTGTCGAGACCGCCTCGCCCTCGTTCTACGTCAGCGGTGTGGCGTCAGTAGCCGTACGACTCCTGCATCTGCGGGTTCAGGCTGTACTGCTTGACCCGCTCGGCCCGGCCGTCGATCGAGTCGTCGATGTCGAACGTGTCGAACCCGATGCCGAGGTCGTTCGAGTAGGCGTACCCGTTGTAGTAGTACGTCGACCAGGTGCCGCCGCTGCTCAGGCCCTCACCGCGGTCGAACCACGCGAGCTCGCGCGGGTTGTCCGAGTCGGTGAAGTCGAAGACGGAGACGCCGCCCTGGTACCAGGACTGGACCATGATGTCCTTGCCCTTGACCGGGATCAGCGAGCCGTTGTGCGCGACGCAGTTCTCCGCGGCCGTGTTGATCCGCGGGATCTTGTAGTACGACGCGAACTCCAGCTCCTTCTTGCCGTACCAGGAGCGCTTGATGTCGTAGATGCCGTTGGCGCCCAGCTCCGGCGCGTACTCGTCGGTGCAGGTCGCGAGACCGCCGCCGCCGAGCTCGTCGGTGAAGACCACCTTGGTGGCGTCGTTGTTGAACGTCGCCGAGTGCCAGAACGCGAAGTTGACCGTGTCCCGCACCTGGCTGATCACGCGGGGACGCTCACGGTCCTTGATGTCCATCAGGATGCCGTCACCCATGCACGCGCCGGCCGCCAGGTCGTACTTGGCGTAGGTGGTGATGTCGTGGCAACCGCTCGTCGTCGAGGCCCTGCGGGCGGGGTCGCCCTCGTAGCCGCCGTCCGGGAACAGGTTCGGCGTGGCGACCAGCTTCGCCGACGTCGGGTTCTTCAGCGGGATCTTCACGATCGAGACGAAGTCGTGCGGCGGCTGGCAGTCCGGGTACGTCGCGTTCGGCGAGTACGAGGAAACGTAGGCGTAGAGGTTCCGGCCGTCCTTGGCCGGAGCGAGCGAGTGCGTGTGCGAGCCGCACTCCGTCTCGATCGACTTGATGTACTCCGGGGCGAGCGGGTTCGAGATGTCCCAGATCTTGATGCCCTCCCAGGCCGCCTTCTCGGTGGCGGGGAGCGACGTCGACGCGCACGAGTCGTCGCTGCGCGACGAGTCGGTCGACAGCACCAGCAGGTTCTTGTAGACCGAGACGTCGTTCTGCGAGCCCGGGCAGTACACCTGGACGACCTGCTCGGGATTCTCCTTGTCCGTCAGGTCGTAGACGGTGAACCCGTCGTAGTTGCCGGCGAACGCGTACTTGCCCTGGAACGCGATGTCCGAACCCGTACCCTGCAGCGCGCCGTTCTTGGGCTGGTTGCTGAGGTGGGTCATGTTCGAGGACTGCGTCTCGCCCGGCGGCACGTCCGGCTCGGCGACAGATGCAGCCACGGGCCCTGCCAGTGCCACCGTCGCCGCAGCGAAGAACGCTGTCAGGGCGACGCCAGTGGCACCCCGGACGCGAGATCGGGTAAAGGTTGGACGACGCACGGGCGTCACACCTCCTAGGTCGGTTGAGGCAGTGTCGCTCACAGCAACCTCTCAGTACCAGGACTCTTGGTGTTTTTTTACACAGTGGTGACAATTGCCCCAAGCGACGCAAGGCTGCCCGACGGCGGACGGGGCACCTTCCGTACGGAAGGCACCCCGTCGCCGTCGGGCAGCCTGGTGCGCAGGAGCCGCTACGCGGACGCGTCAGCGGTCGAACGACTCCTGCATCTGCGGGTTCAGGGACGGGAGCCGCACCTTCTCGGCCTTCCCGTCGATCGAGTCGGCGATCTCGAAGGTGTCGAAGCCGATGTCGAGGTCGTTCGAGTAGGCGTAGCCGTTGTAGTAGTACGTGGACCACGTACCGCCGTTGCTCACGCCCTCACCGCGGTCGAACCACGCGAGCTCACGCGGGTTGCGGGAGTCCGTGAAGTCGAACACCGAGACGCCGCCCTGGTACCAGGACTGGACCATCACGTCCTTGCCCGGCACCGGGATGAGCGAGCCGTTGTGCGCGACGCAGTTCTCGTTCTCCGTGTTGATGCGCGGGATCTTGTAGTACGACCTGAAGACGAGGTCCTTCTTGCCGCCCGCCTTGCGCTTGATGTCGTAGATGCCGTTGGCGCCCAGCTCCGGCGCGTACTCCTTGGTGCAGGTCGCGAGACCGCCACCGCCCAGCTCGTCCGTGAACACGACCTTGGTGGCATCGTCGTTGAAGGTGGCCGAGTGCCAGAACGCGAAGTTCTCGGTGTCCCGGACCCGGTCGATCACCCGGGGGTGCTCTCGGTCGGAGATGTCCATCAGGATGCCGTCACCCATGCACGCACCGGCCGCCAGGTCGTACTTGGCGTAGGTGGTGATGTCGTGGCAGCCGCTGGTCGCCCAGCCCTCGCCGTTGGGGTCGCCCTTGTAACCGCCGCCCGGGAACAGGTTCGGCGTCGAGACGACGCGGGCCGACTCCGGCGAGCTCAGCGGGACCTTCACGATCGAGATCTTGTCGTGCGGCGGCTGGCAGTCCGGGAACGCCTTGGCCGGGAAGTACGAGGAGACGTACACGTACAGGTCACGCCCGTTCTCGGACGGGGCCAGGGAGTGCGTGTGCGAACCGCAGTCGGTCTCGACGGACTGGACGTACTTCGGCTTCCGCGGGTTGGAGATGTCCCAGACCTTGATGCCTTCCCAGGCCGCCTTCTTGGTCTCGGGGAGCCCCTTCGACTTGCACGAGTCGTCGCTGCGCGACGCGTCCGTGGACAGGATCAGGATGTCCTTGTAGACCGAGACGTCGTTCTGGCCGCCCGGACAGCGGACCTGGACCACCTGCTCGGGGTTCTCCGGGTCGGAGAGGTCGTAGACGGTGAAGCCGGCGTAGTTGCCGGCGAACGCGTACTTGCCCTGGAACGCGAGGTCCGAGCCCGTGTCCCGCAGTGCGCCGTTCTTGGGCTGGTTGCTCAGGTGCTTGATCTTCGAGGACTCGGTCTTGCCCGGGGGTACGTCCGGGGCGGCCGAGGACGTCGAGGCCGTGCCGGCGGCGAACTGCTCCGCCGTACCGTCGCCGGGCGAGGCCAGGCTCGGTGCCGCGCCGGCGAGCATTGTCGCCGTGAGCACCGCCGCGAGGGCAGCGGCCGCGGCGCCCCGCACGTGCGATCGGGTAAGGGTTGGACGACGCAAGGGCGCCACACCTCCTAGGTCGGTATAGGCAGTTTGACCCACAGTGTTCTGCCAGCACCACGAATCTAAGCGCCCTTTTTTACACAGCGGAGACAAATTGCCTGGCAGGATCGTCGCGTGCCGCCAACCGTCGGAGTCCGGAGACCCGGACGCGACGGCACGTACGAGAGGATCGCCCCGTGGAGATGCTGACAGGTACCGCACGACGGCCGCGCTTCCGCGCGGTCGCTACCGGCCTTGCCGTGCTGATGCCGCTCACCCTCGGCCTGGCCGGCTGCACCGGGCCGGCCGACGAGCCGGAACCGGTGTCGACGCCCAGCTCCGTGGTGCTGCAGCCGGGTAAGCCCGGCGAGAAGAGCGAGACGATCGCCCCCGAGGACTACAAGGGCGCACCCGCCCAGGCTCAGTTCTCGAAGGGCGACGCCGACTTCCTGAGCGACATGATCGTGCACCACACGCAGGCGATCGAGATGTCCGGGCTGGTTCCGGAGCGGAGCGACTCGGAGCAGCTGCAGAAGTTCGCCGCCCGGATCGACGTCGTGCAGGACAGCGAGATCGACCTCATGTCCGGCTGGCTCGAGGAGAACGACTACGCGGTGCCGCTCACCGCGGAGGCGGGCGACGGCTCCGGCCCGCGGACGTCGGGGCACGGGCACGACACCGACGACATGCCCGGGATGCTGACCGACGCGGAGATGGCGGCGCTCGAGGGGGCGTCCGGGACCGAGTTCGACAGGCTGTTCCTCGACGGCATGATCAAGCATCACGAGGGTGCGCTCACCATGTGCGAGGAGGTCGCCGGGTCGGGCAGCGAGGAGCGGGTCCTCGAGCTGGCGACCAACATCGCGGCCGACCAGATGGCGGAGATCGACCGGATGGCGGACATGCTCGCCGAGCTGTGAGTCGACGTCCGACATGACGATCGCCGGGACGGAGCTGTTGGCTCCGTCCCGGTGATCTGTGTGATCGGTGGTGATCAGGCGCGACGGCGGCTCTGCAGGATCAGACCGGCGATGGCCGCCAGCACACCGAGCGCCGCGGCGATGATGACGATGATGCCCACCGCACCCACCGGCGCGTCGCCGACCTTGGTCTGGAGCTCACCGGTGCCGTCGGACAGCCGCGTCGTCCCGGACGCCAGCTCCGTGGTGCCCGTGGCCAGCCTGCCGGAACCGTCAGCGAGCAGCTGCGTCCCGGCCGCGAGATCGGTGGCACCGGCCGCCAGGGTCTGCGTGCCGTCGTCGAGGGCGCCTGTGCCGTCGACGAGGGTGCGGGTGCCCTTCCGGGCCTCCTCCAGTCCGTCGCGGACCTTGACCGACCCGTCGGCGAGGCGCTGCGACTTCGCGACCTTCGGGACCACGCGGTCGCGTACCTCGATGATGCCGTCGGTCAGCCTGCTGGAACCGGCGTAGAGCTGGTCGACGCCGGAGACGAGCGTCGGTGTCTTCGATGCCAGGCCGGCGTTGCCGCCGGCGACCTGGGTCGCACCCGAGAGCAGTGCGGGCAGACCACCCTTGAGCTGGCCGGTACCGGCGGCGAGGTCGGCGTTGCCCTCTGCCACCCGTTCGGCACCGGAGAGCAGCACCGGCAGACCAGTCTTGAGCTGGCCGGTCCCCACAGCGAGGCTGGCATTGCCATTAGCGACCTGCGAAGCGCCAGCGGCCAGGGCCGGAGTCTTCTGCGCCAGCTGGGCGTTGCCGCCGGCAACCTGCCCGCTACCCGCGACGAGAGTCGAGCTGCCCTCGTATGCCGAGCCGACGCCGGCCACGTACTTCTCCACGCCCGGCACAAGCTGCCCGAACCCGGCGTGGAGGGAAGCGCTGCCGTCCTTGACCTGCTCCGCTCCGCCGGCCACATCGTTCGCACCGGCCGAGAGCTGCCCGATCCCTGCGGCAACCTGGTTCACCCCGGTGGAGACCTTCCCCGTGCCCTCGGCCACGGCTGATGCACCGTTGGAGACGTCGGACGCTCCCTTCGACAGCGCGCCCAGCGAGGAGCCGAGGCCGGAGGCCCCACCCTGCGCCTGCGCCGCTCCGTCCTTGACCTGGCCGGCGCCGGTGGCGAGCTTGCCCGCCGAGTCCGCGAGTGCCCGGAGCTGACCCTTGAGCGTCGCGTCGTCAGTGGCATCGGCGAGCTGGTTCAGCTGTGCCGAAAGTGCCTGGTTGCCCCCCTGCACGTTCTGCGCCCCGCTGATCAGACCTCCGATGCTGGCGGCCAACTGGTTCGCGCCGTCCTTCGCGGCGCCGACACCGCCGGACACGGCGGCGGCACCATCGGCGACCTGATCGGCACCGGCCGCCGCAGCACCAGCACCAGAAACAAGGGCGGGGGTGCCGGCGTTGAGCTGCTGAGCGCCTCCGGCGACCTTGTCGGCTCCGGCGTCCAGTGCCGCGGCACCAGATGCCAGGTTGCCCGCACCGCCCTGGAGCGCGGACACGCCACCCAGGATGGTGCTGTTGTTCGCGGCCAGCTGCGACAGCCCGGTGTTCAGCGTCTGGCTGCCGACGAAGACCCGTGAGGAACCGTCGGCGAGCTGACCGGCGGCTGTATCGACCAGCCCGGCCCCCGCTGCTACACCTTGTGACCCGGACGCCAGCTGACGAGCACCCGCGTCGAGCGGAGTCACACCGTCACGGACCTGCTCCACGCCGTCCCGAAGCGCGCCGGAACCAGAAGCCAGCAGGCGCGCGCCCGCATCCAGCGGGCTGACGCCCTCACTGACTGTCGCGACGCCGGCTGCGACCAGGAGAGACCCATCCGCAAGACGCTCAGCTCCATCGGCGAGCTCGGGTGCCCCGTCGTTCAGCCTGCCAAGCCCGTCCCTGATCTTCGTGGAGCCAGCCGTCAGCTTCAGCGACGCGTCCGCAAGCTCGGACACGTCCTCCGCCGTCTCGGCGGTACCGTCCGCGATCTTCTTCGACCCGTCGTGCAGCTTGATCACGCCCGCGCGCAGCTCGGCGGCCCCGTCATCAAGCTGCCCGGCGCCGTCAGCGAGCTTCTCGACACCCGGCACGACCTCGTCCTGCACGCCGTCGTTGAGCTCCACGGCTCCAGCGCTGAGCTCGTCGACGCCGGAGACCAGACTGGTCTGGACGCCGTCGTTCACCTCGCCCGCGCCGTCAGCCAGCTGGTTCGCGCCGGACGCGACCTGGCCCTGGAACAGGAGCATGAAGGCCGTGGCCACGATCGCGCCGACAAGCAGGAAGGCCAGACCTACCGCTATCAGGATCGTTGGTGCTGGCCCTGGTTGTGCTGGTCGGGATGCGTGCAACTGCGTCATCGGTTCGCCTCTCGCTCCGCGGGCACCGTCGCCCCGCGAAAAAGTTGTCCAACCGGCGCCACCGCCGGGCTCGCCGCCGTTGGCGAGCACGAAGCCCGTCATCTCGGGCATCTGGGCTGAACGTACCGGCGGTTGGCCCTCTGGGGAACGCTCTATTGATCACAACTCAGTAAAACGGGGAAAGATCACCCGCCGACGCCGATCGGCGAAACTCATCAACCAAGCCGCGCATTCGAGCGCAGATGCGCCCCGCGGACCCGCCCGCGGTCGCCTCTGGCGCTAGCCCTTGTCCGCGCCGGCTGTCAGCCCTTCGGTGAGGGCACGCTCGGCCACGCCGTACAGGATCACGATCGGCACCGTGAGGAGCACGCTGCCCGCCATGAGCACCGTCTTCGACACCTCCTGGCCGTCGGCGAGCCGCGTCAGCCCGAGCGACACCGTCCACAGGTCCTGCTTGGCGGACAGGAACAGGAGCGCGAACAGGAACTCGTTCCAGGCGATCATGAACGAGTAAAGCGCCGTCGACATGATCGTGGGCATCGCCAGCGGCACGGTGATGCGCGTCAGGATCTGGAGGCGCGACGCGCCGTCGATCACCGCCGCCTCGTCTATCGACTCAGGGATGCCGACGAGGTAGTTGCGCAGCATGTGCACGGAGACCGGGACTGTCAGGGCGACGTACGCGATCGCCAACCCCACCAGGGACGACCCCAGCCCCAGCACCTGGAACCCAACGAACACCGGCACCGCGATGATGATCGTCGGGAACAGGTAGACGGCAAGGAACAGCCACGAGACCTGCGAGCGTCCCGCGAACCGCAGGCGCGTCAGCGCGTACGACGCCGGGACCACCAGCACGACGGTCAGCGCAGAGGCCCCGACCGCCACGATCGCCGAGTTGCGCATGAATCGCGCGAACCCGTACCCGCCGTCCTCCTCCGAGGCCAGGACCTCGCGATAGGTCTCGGTGGTGATCCGGTCGAGCGCCGGCAGCACGCGCAACGGGTCGCGCAGCAGGTCGTCGATGCGCACGAAGCTCAGGGCGAGCATGTAGACGAACGGCACCACGGTGGCCACGACGAGTCCGACGATCACTACTACCCGTAGTACCCGCAGCACCCTGGTCTGGACCGTCACCGCGCTCATCGCGCCTCCCTCTGCCTGGCCGTCAGGCGTAGGTAGATCGCCAGCGCCACGCCGAGGAACACGGCCATCACCGCGGCGGTGGCGCTGGCGCCCCCGATGTCGCTCGATCCGGTGAGCTGCTCGAACACCCGCACGGACGCCACCTGCGTGCCGGCCGCACCGCCGGTGAGCAGGTAGACGTCGTCGAACTCGTTGAACGCCATGACCATGCGGAACAGCACCAGCAGGGCGACAGTGGGCAGCAGCTGGGGCAGCACCACGAACCAGAACTTCTGCAGCGGTGTGGCGCCGTCGACCACTGCGGCCTCCTCGATCTCGCGGCTGAGGCCGGTCAGGGCCGCGCCGAGGAACATGAACGCGAACGGGAAGTAGCGCCAGATGTCGTAGACGATGACCGTGAGGAGCGCGGTGGGCGCGGACGAGAGAAAGTTGACCGGGTGCTCCCACCCGAGCACCTGGGTGCCGAACGCGTTCACCACGCCGTACTGCGGGTTCAGGGCCACCTGCCACACGAACGTGGTGGCCACGACCGGCGCGACATAGGGCAGCAGCATCACCGCACGCAGCGGCGCCCGGAAACGGAACCGGTCCCGGAACGCGAGCGCAGCCACCAGGCCCACCGTGATCGACCCGGCGGTGGTCGCGACCGAGTACTGGACAGTCGTGAGCAGCGCCTGCCAGAACGCCGGGGCCGCGAGGACATCGACGTAGTTGTCGAGCGTGAGCTCGTTGAACAGGCCGTTGCGGGCCACGTCCACGTAACGCGCGTCCTGGAAGGACAGCACCACCGTCCACACGATGGGGACGACGATGATCGCGGCCACCACCAGGACCACGGGCACGACGAGCGCGATCCCGTCCCGGTTCTCGGACCCCCGCAGCTTCGACGCCATCCCGCCCCCTCCGATGGGTCCTAGTCGCGGGACGCTATGTCGGCCACGGCGTCCTGCATGGCCGTCTGCGCCCCGGCGGCGTCGGTGGTGCCCGACCCGAGGTCGGCCGCGGCCTTGGCGAGCGGCAGCTCGCTCGTGATCGGGCCGAGGATCGCGCCCTGGCCCTGTGGCAGCGCCCAGCGGTCCGCGGACTCGGGTGCTGCGGCCAGCGTGTCGGTCACCTCAGTCGGCCAGACGTCGGAGAACGTCTTCTTGGCGTCGACGCCGATCTCCAGCTCGGACCAGGCGTCCGTGTACTCGGTGGGGTTGTCCGCGGTGCCGGTCCGCACGGGCACCTTGCCCTCCGGCGCCATCGCCAGCCAGTCCACGTACGCGTCGGACATCATGTACTCGACGAGGTCGGCGGTCTCGGGGTCCGCGCCGTCGGTGATGCCCCACGACACGAACTCCACGTACCCGGCGGCTTCGCCACCCGCTGACGGACCCTCGACCACGGGAACCACTCCGGTGTTCTCGGCGAGCCACCCCGGGTCGTCGCCGCACTCGTCGCACGACGGCGTGAACTCCTCCCGCAGCCCGGCCATCTCGTCGAGCAGGAACGACGACCACACGGTCATCGCCGCCTGCCCGGCGAAGTAGGTGGACCGGGAGGACTCGACGCCCTGGGTGCCGTCCGGCGAGAGGTCGCCGGCCAGGTCCGCGTAGAGCTCTATCGTCTCGGCGCACTGCGGGCTGTCGAGGGTCGCCGTGCCGGCGTCGTCGACGAGCTCGCAGCCGTTGCCCTGCGCCAGGAACTCCAGCGTCTGCTGCGTGAACGGGTCGGCCGCGTCGGTGGCCAGCGTGATGCCGTGCCGGCCCTCCGTCGTGAGCTCCTCGGCCGCCGCCCGCAGGTCGTCGTACGTGGTGGGCGGCTCCAGGCCCGCCTCCTCGAAGAGGTCGGTGCGGTAGTAGACCAGCATCGGCCAGGCGTCCGAGGGTACGGCGAGCAGCTCGTCGCCGTCGCTGGTCAGCTCGAGGGCCGACGGCGTGAACGTCTCCTCGCCGAGCGCCTCGACCACCTCGCCGGCGGCGTCGCGGTCGAGGTAGCCGTCGCGGTCGAAGGCCCGGACCAGCCCGGGGCTGATCGCGTTGACGACGTCCGGCATATCGTCACCGGACAGTGCCGCGGCGGACAGGAGCTGCGACACCTGATCCTCCTCGACCGGCACCAGGTCGGTCTCGATGCCGGACTGCTCGGACCAGGCGGCCATCGCCTCCTCCTGGATCGCCAGGCGTTCGGGCTGGGTCTCGACGGTCCAGACGGTGACCATGCCGTCGGACTCGGGGCCACCGCTACCGCAGGCGGCGAGCGTCAGGGCCATGGTGGCGGCCGTGGTAGCTGCGATCGTCAGGCGGACCGCAGCCGCCCGGTTCTGCCGGAACATGGCATCTCCTCGCCATCGAGTGAGTAGACCTGGCACCCAGGTTTAACCCATTGGCAAGAGATGTTCAAGGAATTGCCGTGAAATGTCGCTCGATGCGGCCCGGCGGCGCCGCACATGCGGAAGGCCCCGGCTCCCCACAGGGGAACCGGGGCCTTCCGATCGCGCGGTCAGACAGTCGACGGAGCGTCAGCTCAGTCGGCGACGACCTTCACACCGATCTTGGCCGACACCTCAGGGTGCAGGCGGATCGACACGGTGTAGTCGCCGGTCGTCTTGATGGACTGACCGATCTCGATCTTGCGCTTGTCGACGGACGGGCCGCCGGCGGCGGAGACCGCACCGGCGATGTCGGCCGTGGTCACCGCACCGAACAGGCGGCCACCAGGGCCGGCGTTCGCCGCGACGACGACAGGCTTCGCGGACAGCGAGGAGGCCAGGGCCTTCGCCTCGTCCAGCGATGCGATCTCGCGGCTCTTGCGGGCCTTACGGATCGCGTTGATGTCGGACTCGGCACCCTTGGTCCAAGGCGTCGCCAGCGAACGCGGGATGAGGAAGTTACGGGCGTACCCGTCCTTCACCTCGACCACGTCGCCGGGCTCGCCCAGGCCGGTCACCTCGTGGGTCAGGATCAGCTTTGCCATTGTTCTCGATCCCTTCCTCAGCGAGCCGTCGACGTGTACGGGAGAAGGGCCATCTCGCGGGCGTTCTTCACGGCCTTCGCGATCTGACGCTGCTCCTGCACGGAGACACCAGTGACACGACGCGCACGGATCTTTCCGCGGTCAGAGATGAACTTGCGCAGGAGCGCCGTGTCCTTGTAGTCGATGTTGTGGATCTTCGCCGACTTGAGCGGGTTGATCTTCTTCTTGGGCTTGCGCACCACAGGCTTTGCCATGGTGTTGCTCCTTTGTCAGGTGCTGCTCACCCGGCCTGGCGGGCCGTGCGAGCAAAAAGAATGAACGTGGGGATGTCGATCAGAACGGCGGGTCGTCCGAGAACGAACCACCGGACGACGCCGGGCCTGCCGTGGCCCACGGGTCGTCATTGCTCTGACCGCCACCGGAAGAACTGAATCCTCCACCGGAGCCGCCACCCTGCTGGGCACCGCCACCGTTGAAGCCACCGCCGCCACCGCCACCGAAACCGCCGCCACCACCGGACCGCTGGGCCCGGGTGACCTTGGCCGTGGCGTAGCGCAGGGACGGACCGATCTCGTCCACCTGCAGCTCGACGACGGTTCGCTTCTCGCCCTCACGGGTGTCGTAGGAGCGCTGGACCAGGCGACCCTGCGCGATGACGCGCGTGCCCTTGGTCAGCGACTCCGCGACGCTCTCCGCGGCCTCACGCCAGATCGAGCAGCGCATGAACAGGGTTTCCCCGTCCTTCCACTCGTTGCTCTGGCGGTCGAAGGTTCGCGGGGTCGACGCCACCGTGAAGTTGGCGACCGCAGCACCTGAAGGGGTGAAGCGCAGCTCAGGGTCCCCGGTAAGGTTCCCGATCACTGTGATGACAGTTTCACCAGCCATGCCAATTCCTCGATTCAGTCGACGTTCCGTACGCGATGTCCGGGCTCGCGGTGAATGCAACCACGAGACACTGACACTCGCGCGGGCGAAGAGGGGTCAGTTCGGACGACTCACTTGTCGCCGGTGCGCAGGATCTTGGTCCGGAGCACGACCTCGTTGAGGCCGAGCTGACGGTCCAGCTCCTTGGCGGTGGCAGACGTCGCGGTGAAGTCGACCACGGCGTAGATGCCCTCGGACTTCTTCTGAATCTCGAAGGCCAGACGGCGGCGCCCCCAGATGTCCACCTTGTCGACGGAGCCACCCTCGGTCGTGATGACCGACAGGTACTTGTCGAGCGACGGGGCAACGGTGCGCTCCTCGACCTCCGGGTCAAGGATCACCATCATTTCGTACTGACGCATGTGTATACCCACCTCCTCTGGTCTCAGCGGTCACGGTCGTTCCGTGACAGGAGGGTTCACAGCAAGGGCCAAGACTACCCGCCATGTGGGCGACGGCGGAATCGAACGGCCGAGAGTCCCCTCACACACGGGATCTCTGCGATCTCGGTACGGCCGAGGGGTCGCCTCCAGCAGGAGACGGCCCCTCGGTCACGGGATCCCGGGACGGCGAGCGCTAGCCGCCGCCACCGCCTCCTCCGCCGCCGTTGCCAGGGCCGCCACCCGTCGGTTCGCCGGTCGGGAAGCCGATGTCGCCCGGTCCGGACGAGACGATCACCTGCACCGGGCTACCGGCGGGCACCTCGGTGCCCTCGGTCGGGTTGACCTGCATGACCACGCCCTGCTCGACGTCCTCGGACGCCTGACGCTGGATGGCGGGCCGGAGCCCGGCGTTCTGGAGCTGGTTCCGGGCATTGTTCTCGTCGCCGCCGACCAGACCGCCCGGCACCCTCGCCATCTCCTCACCCGGTCCCCTCGAGACCTCGACCCGGATGCCCGTGCCACGACGGACCTCCTGACCCTCGTGCTGCACCGAGAGCACCATCCCGGCGGGCTGGTCGCTGTCGACCTCCACCAGTTGGGGGCTGAGGCCCAGCTCTGACAGCACCGCCGCGACGCCGTTGTACTGCTGCCCGACGAGCCCGACAGGCACCTGCACCTTGTCGTCCGGGGTGGGCGTCGGCGTGGGCGACGGCGTCGGCGTGGGCGAGGGGGACGGGAGCGGCGGCACGTAGTCCGGGAAGGGCACTACCTCCATGTCCCCGGTGATCTTCTTCATGTACTCGGTCCACGCCCAGACGGGCCACGTGCCACCGGTCAGGCTGCCGCCCGCCCACTCGCCGAACGGGGTGATCGGCGCCTGGCCCGTATCGTTCGGCTTCGACTGGTAGAGGCCGACGACCGTCGAGACCTGCGGGATGTAGCCGGCGAACCATGCGGACATGTTGCCGTTGGTGGAGCCGGTCTTGCCGGCGACCGGACGCGGGTTGCCGTCCGGGCCGAGGAGCTCCTGCGCCGGCTTGCCGGACCCCTCCTCGACCACCTTCTGCAGCGCGTAGGTGGCCTTGGTCATCACCTCGGGATCGATCATGTTCGGCTCCGGCGTGCCGGTCCACTTGTAGTGGACCGTCTCGCCGTCCTTCACGGAGTTGACCATGTGCGGCTTCGACCGGGTGCCCATGGCAGCGAACGTGGCGTAGGCCCCCGCCAGGTCGACGGCGCGCACCGTGGAGGTGCCCAGCACGTTGGACAGCTCGGCGTTCGTCGAGTCCTTGGGGATGCCGGCCCGAATCGCGACGTCCTGCGACTTCTTCGGCCCGATCTCCACGTTGAGCTGCGCGTAGACGGTGTTCACGGAGTTCGCGGTCGCGTCGATCAGGTCGATGTCGCCGAACGACTCGCCGCCCGGCTCGGTGCCGAAGTTGGTGAGCTCCTTCTCGGGCTCACCCGGACTGTCGGTCCAGCCCTCGATCTGCATCGGGCTGTTTCCCGTGTAGTACTCGTTGAGCTCGTGCCCGTCCTCGAGTGCGCCGATCAGGGTGAACGGCTTGAACGTGGAGCCGCCCTGCGCGAGGCCGTCAGTGGCGGCATTGAACTGCTTCTCCGCATAGTCCGCACCGCCGTACAGGGCGCGGATGGCGCCGTCCTTCGGGTCGACGGACACGATGGAGACGCCGAGCTCATCCGATGCGGCGCCCTCGCCCTTGTACGGGATGGTCCGCGCCGTCTCGACCGCGGCCTTCTGCCAGTACGAGTTGATAGTGGTGTGGATCTCATAGCCGCCCTTCATGAGATCTTCCTCGGTGATGTCCGAGTTCGCGGCAAGCTCCTTGCGGACCTCTTCGAGCAGGTACCCCACCTGTCCGGCGCGCGACACCGGCTTGTACTCGATCGGCTCGGGGAACGTGGCCGACTTGCGCTCCTCCTGGGTGATGAGGCCCTGCTCGGCCATGTTCCGCAGGACACGACCCCACTTCTCCTCGGCGACGGCGCGGGACCCCTCGCCGAAACGCGGGTCCCAGTACGACGGCGACGGGATGATCCCCACCAGCATCGCGGTCTCCGAGACGGTCAGCTCCGCAGCAGGCTTGTCGAAGTACGCCTTCGCGGCAGCCTCGAACCCATAGGCACCACGGCCCAGATAGATGCTGTTGACGTAGCCCTCGAGGATCTCGTCCTTCGACTTCTCCCGGTCCACCTTGACGGCCAGGATGATCTCGCGGAACTTGTCCGCGTAAGAGGTCTGGCCGGGCTCGAAATAGGTGTTCTCCACGTACTGCTGGGTCAGCGTCGACGCGCCCTGCCGGGTACCGCCGGTCACGTTGCTGACGAAGGCACGGACGATGCCCAGGGGATCGACGCCGAAGTGGTTCCTGAAGTTCTGGTCCTCCGAGGCGAGCACTGCCGCGGGTATGTGCGGCGGCAGCTCGTCGAGGGTCCGGATCGTGCGGTCCACCGCCGCGAACGTACCCATCACGCGGTTGTTCGCGTAGTAGACGGTAGTGGTCTCCGAACCGATGGCGGCGTTCTCCTCGGGGATCGGGGTGCCGATCCACCCGGCCACGAAAACGCCCACCACGAGCGATATACCGGTCAGCATGGTGCCGACCACAACTCGCCACGACGGGACCCAGGCGCGGATCCCCGTGCGGTACGGCCGCGGGTAGTTCCAGACACCTCGCCGTCGTCGGGGAGTTTGCGGCCAGATCGGAGATGGACTCCTGTTCGCCACGTCTTCCTCGTTCCTCGTATCGGTCCAGTGATCGCACTGGGCCGAGGAAACGATAGAGGATCGATGTTCGCGGCAAGTAGTACAAACGCGGTTTCTCTGTGTGCGCACCGTGTTCAAGCAGTGGCACCAACCGCATTTCACCCGGTCCGACGACGGGCTCGGCCGGCGCCGGCCGAGCCCGTCCCCACAGGTCGCGAGCTACCCGAAGATCCCGCCTCCGTCGCCGCTGGACGGATCGTCGGACGGGTCCCCGCCGCCCTCCGGAGGCCCGGTCGAGACGACGAGCGTCACCTCGCTGCCCACCGGCACCTCCGCCCCCTCCTCGGGGTTGACCGAGATCACCCGGCCCTCAGGCACGGTGTCGGACGGCTGCTCCTGGACGACCGGCGTCAGCTCCGCAGCCCGTAGCTGTCCCTCTGCCGATCCCTGATTCTGGCCCGTCAGGCCGAAGGGCACCGTGGTGGTCTCCTCCTCGGCGGCGGACCCGTTCGAGACCTGGACCTGGATGGTCGTGCCGACCTCGACCTCCTGACCCGCCTGAGCCACTGCGAGCACGGTGCCAGCCGGCTGGTCGCTGTCGACCTCCACCTGCGCGGGCACGAGCTCCAGACCGGCGAGCGCCGAGGCGGCGTTGGGGTACTGCTCACCGACGAGGTTGTCGGGTACGACGACCATCTCTGTCTCCGGCTCCTCCGACTGGGTGGCCGAGGGAGAGGACGACGGCGATGGTTCCGGTTCCGGGGCGGGCGGCACGTACTCCGGGAAGGGCTCGATCTCCATGCCCGCGGTCGCCTTGTTCATGTAGGCGGTCCATGCCTTGGCGGGCCAGGAGCCACCGGTCATCCACTCGTAGCCGCCGAACGGCTGGACCTGCTCGTAGGTGTTCTTCTCGATGTCGTACTGGTACAGGCCGACCACCGTGGTGAGCTGCGGCACGAAGCCGGCGAACCACGCCGACTCGGTCTGCTGCGACGAGCCCGTCTTGCCCGCCGCCGGGCGGCGGGTCACGCCGTCGGGGCCTACGAGCTTCTGCGCTTCTATGCCGGACCCCTCCTCGACCACCTTCTCCAGCGCGTACGTCGTGGCGGCCATCACGTCTGCGTCGAACACCTGCTCGCGGGTGCTGTCACCCTTGTCGACGACCTCGTCGCCTCTTTTCACCTCGGTCACCAGGTGCGGCGTGGTGCGGTAACCCTGCGCGGCGATCGTCGAGTAGGCGTGGGCGAGGTCGACGTTGGTGACGTAGTCCGTGCCGAGCACGTTCGCCAGGTTGTTCCTGATGACGCAGCAGTCGTTCGTCTCTTCGTTGTCGTCGGGTCGTGGGATGCCCAGGTCGTAGGCGACCTGAGCCGTCTTGTCCGGCCCGATCTCCTTGTTGAGCTGGCCGTACACCACGTTGACCGACTGCGCCGTCGCGTCCGCGAGGTCGATCCACCCGTACGACTTGTTGTCGAAGTTGCTCAGCGGGACGTCCGGGCCGTCGGGTTCGGTCTTCCAGCCCTCGATGGTCATGCCGTCCGTGCTGTCGTACTTCTTGGTGAGCGGGATGTCCTCCCGCAGCGCGCCGATCAGCGTGAAGGGCTTGAAGGTCGACGCGCCCTGCGCCCGGAACGTCGCGGCGTTGGTCGGGTAGTCCGAGTAGTTCGGTCCGCCGTACATCGCCTTGATCTCGCCGGTCTGCGGGTCGATCGACGTCAGTGACGCACGGGTGGAGTCGTCCGCGTCGTCGGGCAGCTCCATCGTCTCGTAGGCGGCGGCCTGCATCTTGCGGTCGATCGACGTGTGGATCTCGTAGCCGCGCTTCGTCAGCTGGTCCTCGGAGATGCCGGGGCCCACGGGAGCCGGCTGGGCGAGCTCTCTCGCCACCTGCTCCAGCAGGTAGGCGGTCCGGCTGTCGCCCGAGCCCTGCTTGTACTCCTGGAGCTCCGGGAACTGCGCGCTGTTCCGTTCCTCCTTGGTGATGTAACCGTTCTCCAGCATCAGGTTCAGGGTGCGGTTCCAACGGATCTCAGCCTGCTTCTGCGCGCCCTCACCCTGACGGGGATCCCAGTAGGTCGGGTTCGGGACGATGCCCGCGAGGAAGGCCGCCTGGGAGATGGTCATCTCCTTGGCCGAGTGCCCGAAGTACGCCTTGGACGCCGCCTCGACACCGTAGGCGCCTCTGCCCAGGTAGATCGTGTTGAGATACCCCTCGAGGATCTGGTCCTTCGACTTGTCCCGGTCAACCTTCAGCGCCAGCACCAGCTCGCGAAGCTTGTCGGCGTAGCTCGACTGGCCGGCCACGTAGTAGGTGTTCTCGACGTACTGCTGCGTCAGCGTGGAGGCGCCCTGCCGCGCACCGCCGGTGAAGTTGTTGACCGCCGCGCGGACGATGCCCAAGAGGTCGATACCCGGGTGGCTCTCGAACTTCGAGTCCTCCGACGAGATCACCGCCTGCCCGATGTACGGCGGGAGGTCGGACAGCGACAGGATCGTGCGGTCCTGGGCCGCGAACTTTCCGATGGGCGTGCCGTCGGAGTAGTACACGGTGGTGGTCTCCGACCCGACGTCCGGGTTCTCGGCCGGCACCTCCCACCCGAGCCATCCAGCCACGAGGACGCCGGCCACGAGCGACGTGCCCGTCAGGAAGGTGCCCACGACGACCCGCCACGACGGGATCCACGCGCGGAGCCCGGTGCGGTAAGGGCGGGGGTAGTTCCAGATTCCCTGCCGCCGTCGGGGAGTGTGCGGCCAGATCGGAGGGGGACTCCAGTTGGACACGTCAGCCTCTTCCTCGGTTCGACTTGCGCCCGTCGCCTGCGATCGACACTTGCCACGGCGGACAAACCGAAACCATAGGGGATCACCCGCCTGCCCTAATAGCCCGAAACTGCTCCCCGGACCCGCGCGCGGACACTTCCCCCAGGGTCAGCCCAGTCCGTCTGCCCCTGCTTCACATTTCATCCACTAACGAATCGGCGGGGTGCGGCCCCGGAGCGGCGGATTGCGGACCGCCATCCGCGTGCTTATTCTCTCGATGTATCGACTCGATACATCGAGTCGTCGACCGGAAAGTGGATCCGACCGGAAGATCGGGTCGAGCTCGGGAAGGAGGCCGCCGTGCGCAGTCGGTCCGACGTGCTGGAGACCGCGGTCCTCGGCCTGCTCAACGAGTCCCCGCTGCACGGGTACGAGCTCCGTAAGCGCCTCAATCTTGTGCTCGGCTCGTTCCGCGCCTTCTCCTACGGCACGCTCTACCCGGCCCTCAAGGCCCTGGTCACGCGCGGTCTGATCGCGACGACGGAGAGCGACCCGCCGCCGGCCCCACCACGCAGGACCAAGCCGGTGATACCCGGCCGCACCACCAAGCCCAAACCTCTCGGCCGGCGCCGCGTCGTCTACGAGCTGACCGCCGAGGGCAAGGAGCACCTCCAGACCGTCCTGGCCACCGCCGGCCCCGCGGCCTGGGAGGACGACAACTTCGACGTTCGGTTCGCGCTCTTCGCGCAGACCGACGCCGAGACCCGCCTCCGTGTCCTCGAAGGTCGGCGCACCCGGCTGACCGAGCGGCTGGAGGCGTACCGCCAGGCTGCGGCGCACCCGCGTTCGCGGCTCGACGAATACGCACTCGAGCTCCAGCGGTTCGGGCTCGAGAAGGTCGAGCGCGAAGTGCACTGGCTCGACAGCCTCATCTCCACGGAACGGGGTCGTGCTGCGGCGCCGCCCCGCCCATCGCAGCAAGACCAAACGAAGAAGGAGCGAGGATGACCTCCATCCGCGTGGGCATCGTCGGCGTAGGAAACTGCGCCTCGTCCCTGGTCCAGGGCGTGCACTACTACCGTGACGCCGACCCGGCGAGTACCGTCCCGGGCCTCATGCACGTGCAGTTCGGCGACTACCACGTGTCGGACCTCGAGTTCGTCGCGGCATTCGACGTCGACGCGAAGAAGGTCGGCTTCGACCTGGCCGAGGCCATCAACGCGTCGGAGAACAACACCATCAAGATCGCGGACGTACCGCCCACCGGCGTGACGGTCCAGCGTGGCCCCACGCTCGACGGCCTCGGTGACTACTACCGCGCCACGATCGACGAGTCCACGAAGGACGCCGTCGACGTCGTGGCAACGCTGCGCGAGGCGCGGGTCGACGTGCTGGTCTGCTACCTGCCGGTGGGTTCTGAGGAGGCCGCCAAGTTCTACGCGCAGTGCGCGATCGACGCGGGCGTCGCCTTCGTGAACGCCCTTCCGGTCTTCATCGCGTCCGACCCCGCGTGGGCCAAGAAGTTCGAGGACGCCGGCGTGCCGATCGTCGGCGACGACATCAAGTCCCAGGTCGGCGCGACGATCACGCACCGCGTGCTGGCCAAGCTGTTCGAGGACCGCGGCGTCGTCCTGGACCGCACCTACCAGCTGAACGTCGGCGGCAACATGGACTTCAAGAACATGCTGCAGCGTGACCGTCTGGAGTCGAAGAAGCTCTCCAAGACGCAGGCCGTGACGTCCAACCTGACGGGCGCGCTGGCCGGCAAGAAGGAGGACCGGAACGTACACATCGGTCCGTCGGACTACGTGGCGTGGCTCGACGACCGCAAGTGGGCGTACGTGCGGCTCGAGGGCCGCGCGTTCGGCGAGGTGCCGCTCAGCCTGGAGTACAAGCTCGAGGTGTGGGACTCCCCGAACTCGGCGGGCATCATCATCGACGCGGTGCGCGCGGCGAAGATCGCGAAGGACCGCGGCGTCGGCGGCCCGATCCTGTCCGCGGCCACGTACTTCATGAAGTCGCCGCCCGTGCAGATGGAGGACACCGCCGGCCGCGCCCAGCTGGAGGCCTTCATCCGCGGCGACATCGAACGCTGACCCGGTAGAACAATCCGCGCTACTTCACGGACCTGGGTTACTTGAGCGGGTCCAGCTCGAAGTCGGTCACGACGTTCGTGCCCGCCGTCACCTTCGCGGAGCCGACCTGCGGGACGTACCCGTTGGCCGTCGCGATGATCTGAGCGGTGCGCTCAGACTTGTCGAACCAGTACTCGTACTTGCCGTCGGCCCCGGTGACCAGGGTGACCGTCGAGAAGCGGCCGTTGAGCTGGACCACCGAGTCCCCGAGCGACACGACGCCGTCGGGCGTGAAGCCGCCCACGGTGCCGGAGAGCTTGCCCCAGCTCTTCGGCGGGTTGATCTTCATGGACACGTCCACCGACGGGGCGTCGTAGGGCGTCTCGGCGTCGGCGACGATCGAGCCGGTGAACGTACCCGGCTGGGCTACCACACCGTTCAGGGCCGCGGTGATGGTCTTGCTCTGGCCCGGTGCGAGCGTGAACTCGGCAGGGGTCGTCGTCACCCAGTCCATGCTGCCGCCGCCGGCGGTGTCACCGGAGACGTTCATGACGATGTGCATGTCGGGCCAGCCGATGGAGTCCGTCGTCGCGGGCTCCGGGAGCGCGCAGTCGGTGGCCGAGAGGTACGACGGCGCACTCTGCCCCGCACCGTTGGACCCGATGTAGAAGACACCACCGTTGGCCTGCTGGTTGGCCGAGACGATCTCGACGACGAGCGTGGAGCCGGCCGGCACCTCGCCCTCCACGGGCACCGAGATCATCGTCAGGGTCGAGGCCGGGATGGCGATGTCAGCCGTCCCGATCTGCGTCAGGTTGGCGAACGTGAGGGCGCCCTCCAGGGTGTGGAGCTTGACGGTCAGGGTCTGCGCCGTCGCCTGCTCCACCCCGAAGGAGACCTCCGAGACGTCGAAGTCACCGTCGATGCCGAAGTCGCTCAGCGTGAACGTCCGGAAGAAGTGGTTCTCCGTCGTCCCCGCCAGGCCACCGCACGAGGCCGAGCTGAGCTCGGCGATCTCCTGCGACGTCGAGTGGGTGATGGTCGTGGCGTTCGGCGAAACCGGGATGGACTCCGGCGTCACGACCTTGCCCGTGGTCCCCTTGCCCGCGGCCTGGAGCCGCGTACCCGAGGTACCGAGCGACCCGCCGGCCTTGGCCGACGGCTTCGTGGACTTGGCGACGGTCGCCTCGCCCTGCGGGTGCTGGATGACGGCGGCGCCCTCGGCACCCAGGATGTCGAAGCCGCCACCGGTGCCGACCAGCTCGACGTCGGCCGGCGCGGTGCCCTCGTTCTTCACCGTGAACCGCTTGGTCGTGGAGCTGCCCAGCGGGAGCGTGGCGCTGATCGAACCGGTGCTCACGGCGAGCTTGCCCGCGGCGAGCGCCGCGTCGAACGTGCCGGTGCCCTCCGGTTCGAGGGTGACGGTGCCCGACTCGGACTCGTAGTCCGGTGCCGTGACCTCAACGGTGTAGTCGCCGGGCAGGGCGATGGCCGAGTAGGTGCCGTCCTCCTCCGTGGTGGCGGTGCGGGTGACGCCCTCGGCGGTCGCCGTGACGGTCGCGTCCTCGACGGGATCACCCGTGTTGAGGTCGGTGACGGTGCCCTCGAGGAACGCGAGGACCGGCGCCGTGTAGGTGATGGTCAGCCCCGAGGAGATCGCGGCGGTGTTGTTGGAGTACTGCATGCCGACGGTGCCGTTGGCGTTCTCGATACCGATCGACGCCGAGTTGCCCTTGGCGGTGTCGGTGTCCGTCACGTCGCCGTAGCCGAAGATCGCGGTGCCGTCGGCGACGAGGGTGACCGAGAAGTTGAGCCGGTCGGAGGCGGGGCTGTACTTGCGCACGTTGCGCCACTCGAGGACGAACGCGTCCTCGCCGTCGACCGTCGTCGTGCCCGTGTAGAGGCCCGAGTCGGCGTCGATGAGCAGGTCGTCCCAGAAGGGGTACAGGGCGGCGTTGGGTGCCGCGCTGCTCGGGATGGGACCGTTCGCGTAGCTCGTCGTGGCGGCCAGGAAGTTCAGGTGGCCGTTGGACGTGATGAACGCGGTGTCGTAGCTCTCGCCGTAGAAGGGGAAGGCGAAGGGCAGGTCGAGCGAGATCTGCGCGTCGTCGCCGGTGAGCGAGGACTTGGTGTCGCCCTGCAGGTAGTCGCCGGTCGACGTGGCGCAGGAGTAGCCGAAGTCGTCGGTCACCGCGGTGATCTCGACGGGCACGTCCTTCGCGCCGTCGACCACGACGTCGGCCTCGTAGGTGGAGGCGCAGCCGCCCATCTCGACGGTCAGCGGGTAGGTGCCCTCGGGGACGTCGGCGAAGGCGAAGGTGCCGTCCGCGCCGGTGGTGGTGTCCTCGAAGTGGCTGCCGAGGCTGACCGGTGCGCCCACGACCGGGTCGCCCGACCCGGCGAAGGTGACGGTACCCGTCACGGCGTGCGACGGGGCGGCCTCGAGCGTGATCGGCACGTCGACGGTGCCGTCCTCGGTGACGGCCGCGGGGGCCGGCGTCGAGGGCAGGAACCCGAAGGCGGACGCGGACACCGCGTAGTCACCGGTGGCGACGCGCGCGCTGAAGGTGCCGTCCTCGTCGGTGCTGACGGTGCGGTCGCGCTCGCCGTCGACCGTGACGTCGGCCCCGGCGATCGGGGTGCCGTCGGCGTCGGTCACGGTGCCGTTGACGTAGCCGGTAGCGCCGATCGGGGCGGCGTCGATGAGTGCGGCGACGTCGAGCTTGCCCTCGCCCCACACGTTGTTGTCGTCGGCGGTGCCGCCGCAGGTGGTGTCGTTCGTGTCGACGGCGGACTCGTCGAGCAGGGCCTGCGTGCCCTCGATGTCACCGATGAGGGCGGGGGCCGCGCTCCACAGCAGCGCCACCGCGCCCGCGAGGTGCGGGGCAGCCATGGACGTGCCGTTGAAGGCGGCGTAGCCGTCACCGGGGACCGAGGAGCGCACGTTCACGCCGGGGGCCGCGATGTTGGGCTTGACCAGGCCGTCCTCGCCGGCGCCGCGGGACGAGAAGCCGGCGATGGCGCCGTTCACGTCGAACGCGCCGACCGAGTAGGAGCCGGTGTTGGCGCCGGGGGACGACGTCGTCGTGCAGCCCGGGCCGGAGTTGCCTGCGGACCAGGTGCCGAAGATGCCTGCGGCCTCCCAGGCCGCGGTGGTGTCGGTGTACCAGTCGTCGATGCTGCCCGCGGCGGTGAGGCCCCACGAGTTGTTGACGACGTTGGGCCGCTTCGACGGGTCGGGGTCGCTGCCGTCCGTCTTGGTCGGGGCGACTATCCACTGCCCGGACGAGAGCAGGGCGGCGTCCGAGCAGCTGTCGCAGCCGTTCGTGGCGATCCATTCGGCGCCGGGAGCGACACCGATCTGGTTGCCGTTGCCGTCGTCGCCGACCATGGTGCCGATGGTGTGCGTGCCGTGGCCGTTGTCGTCGAACGGCAGCTCGGCCGAGCCGGAGGTGTCCTGCCAGTTGTAGTCGTTCACGACCGTGCCGTCGGCCTGCTTGCCGCGGTACTGGTCGGCCAGGGCCGGGTGGTCGTACTGCGCGCCGGTGTCGATGTTCGACACGGTGATGCCCTCACCCGTGTAGCCCATCTCCCAGACCTCGGGCGCGTTGATGGCGTCCAGGCCCCACTCGACGGCAAGGGTGCCCTTGTCGCTGACGTCGGTCCGCTTGACCGGCTCGACCAGGTTCAGCTGCACCGTCTCGCTGATCCGCTGGACCTCGCCGCTCTTCGCGAGCTTGTCGGCCAGCGCCAGCGTGCCGTCCTGGACGAGGATCCGGTTGCTGATCCAGTAGCTCTCGTAGTCGGCGCCGGCGGCGTCGAGCTGCTTGATCAGGCTCGCCTGGGACGCCTCGGCGGTGCTGGTGAGAGCGTCGTAGACCCGCTGCCCCCGCTCGTCCCAGTTCGTGATGCCCCGGGCGTCGGTCAGGTCCGCCTCGTCGGCCATCTCGACCCAGAAGTCGGCGGTCTTGCGCTCCGCCAGCATCTCCCTCGCGAAGTCGGTGAACTTGTCTTCGGGGTCGGCCGCCACGGCCTTCGTGGTTGTCGCCGCTGTGGCCGGGGACGTTCCTGCGAACGCCACCGGGGCGACGCTCAGCGCTGATGTCGCGACGAGCGCGAGAACCGCTGTGGCGGTTGTCGAGCTCCGTGCGAGAGCAGTTCGACGATGCATGAACCCTCCATTACCCGGCGCATCCACGACTCCGGATGCGCTTGGACGGACCACGGTCGTGGGCCATCCCTAACCGTTGTTTGCGCAGGTCAGGGCAACAAGGTTCGTTCACGGTCAGGTGTCGGTCATTTCTCGGTCAAAACACGGTCGGGAGTGGGGTGGCCGCTCGTGTCAACAACCCTGGTGGAATTTCACCCGTTTCTGGCGAAAATTCACCCCCGGCGGGTGAACTGTGGCGTAAAAATGCCACCTGGGCGGGAATGTGTCATTTCCGGCACGCAACGCGCAGGTAACGAAAAATTGACCTCATTGGTACGGGCCGAGGACAAACTGGCGCGCGCTGGCCGGTTTCCACCCGGTAAGTACCCGAACGGCTCCATCCACGGAGGGTGACGCACGTGACGCTCGACCTCGCACCAGGTTCTGCCCCCGGCCTCGTCGTCTGCGTTGGCCTGCCTTCAGACCAGATCATCGAGATCGCCCATCTGCTCCGTGGCCGGGCGACGGTGCTCGCCACACCTGACGCGGAGGGCGCCCGCGCCGTCCTGGGCAACCAGACCGCACCGAGGCATCCCGCCGACACCGCCACGCGCGTCCTCGGCGCGCAGCCCGAGCGATACGACAACCCCGGTCCGACGGAGGACCAGACCTACGGCCGACACCTCCCCGAGCACCCGGCCGACCGCTTCCCCGAGAGCACCAACCTCACCGAGGCGCCGCTGCTCGTCACGGCGGAGCGCAGGTCGACAGCGCTGTCCGCGGCCCTGCCCGCACCGGTGCCCGGTGGGTCCGACGCCGGAGCGGCCGGACGCCGCGGACGGTTCCGGCCGCCGTCGGGCAGCGTGCTGGCACAGCCGGTGCTGCGCACGACCGTCCCGGCACCGCTCCGGCCGGAGCCCGGGTACGCGGCAGCCGCCACGGCGGCCCGTGCCACCGCGCGAGCCGCCGGCCCGGTTCCCGAGCCCGCCCTGGACAGCGGTGCCGGTGCCGTACGGGACCGGACCGGCGGCGCTCCCGCCGTCAGCGGATCGATCCCGATGACCGCCCCGCCGACGCTGGAACCACTGGTGGCCGGGCCGCTGCTCGTGGACCTGGCCGGCCGGGAGGTCATCGCACTGGGCCGGCGCGTGTATCTGTCGGCGCGGGAGTTCGACCTGCTCGCGACCCTCGCCCTGGAGGCGGGCCGGGTCTGGTCGTTCGCCGAGCTCACCGCACGCGTATGGCAGCTGCCGTACCTAGGCGACTCCGACCCGGTGACATCGGCGGTGAAGCGGCTGCGCAAGCGGCTGGCGCCGGTCCGCGACGTGGAGGTCGCGTCGGTGCGCGGGGTGGGCTACCGGCTCAGGGTGCGGGTCTAGGAGGCAGGCCGGGGCGCATGGTCGTCACGCCCCGGTCACCAGCCAGCGGTCACCCCGCGCACGCCATCCGGTCGTGACGGCGCGTGCGGCCATGAACACGCCGGCGAACGCGAGCCAGAGCCAGGCGAGACCCCGCGCGCCGTCGGGCGCCCAGGCGGAGACCGCGAGCGCGAACGGGACGTAGACCACCAGCGTCGCCATGCCGGCCCAGGCGAGGTAGCGGCCGTCGCCCGCACCGATGAGGACGCCGTCCAGCACGAAGACCCAGCCCGCCATCGGCATGAGCACGCCGCAGACGGCTATGCCGAGCGCGATCGCGACGCGCACGTCGGGATCGGGCGAGAACAGTGGCGCGATCCACCACCCGGTCACGGCCAGGACCAGGCCGATCAGCGCCCCGGCACCGACGCCCCACTGCAGGCAGCGGCGCAGCACCAGGCGCACGTGCCCCACGTCTCCGGCGCCGAGCCCGTGGCCGACGAGGGCCTGCGCCGCGATGGCGAGCGCGTCGAGCGCGAAGGCGGCAAGGCCCCACAGGGAGCTCACGACCTGGTGCCCGGCCAGCGCGACGGCGCCGAGATCGGTCGCCACGACCACGGTGAGCAGGATGGCGGCGCGCAGGCTGAGGGTGCGGATCACCAGCGGCACGCCGGCCCGGGCACCCGAGAGGATGCCCGCGCGGTGCGGACGCAGGCTCGAACCGCGTGCTCGCGCGCCCCGCACCACGATCACCCCGAGCACCACCGCCATGAGGATCTGGGTGACGGCCGTCCCCAGGCCCGAGCCAGCGATCCCCATTCCCGCGCCGTAGACGAGCGCGAGGTTCAGGCCCACGTTGAGCAGCGCGCCGGAGGCCGCGACGACCAGCGGGGTGCGCGTGTCGCGCAGGCCGCGGAGGACGCCGGTCGCGGCCTGGACCACGAGCATCCCGGCGAGGCCGGGCGCCGACCAGCGCAGGTAGATCACGGCATGCCGCGCGACGTCGCCGTGCGCGCCCAGGGCGGTCACCGTCAGCGGGGCGGCGAGCAGCAGGACGGCGACGAGGACGGCGCCGATCCCGAGCGCGAGCCACATCCCGTCGATGCCGGACTGCAGCGCCTCCCGCTCCTTGCCTGCACCGGTGAGCCGGGCCACCGACGCGGTGGTCGTGTACGCGAGGAAGATGCACAGCCCCACGAGGGTCAGGAGCACGTTGCTCGCGAGCGAGAGGCCTGCCAGCTGGGCCGTGCCGAGATGCCCCACCACCGCGCTGTCCACAAGCACGAAGACGGGTTCGGCGACGAGCGCCCCGAGGGCGGGTACCGCGAGGGCGAGGATCTCCCGGTCGATGGACCGCCGAAAACCCGGAGTGTGGCGCGGCTCGCCCAACTTTCTTTCCTCCACAGGCTGGGGGTTACGTTGATGCAGGTCAGAGGGGATGGTGATGTTTTACACAGGGGTTATCCACAACTGGGGACAGGGTTGTCCACCCACTGTGCACAGCCCTGGGCCACCTTTCCACATGGATGTGCACAGGCTCGTCCACAGGTCTCATTGCGTTCGGGTCCGCAGGGGCTTAGCGTCAGCGGGACCCACCCGCTGGCCAGCCGGGGTGCGGCTGTCGCACACGACACAAAGGCGTGTCGGCCCCGAAGTCCCGGGGCGTGTGGGTGGCGAGGAGTAGAACAGGTGTAGGACGTCGGTCGAGCGGACGCGCAGCGTGCGCCAAGATGTCATGAGACGTGGAAAGCAGGAGGTGCGGATGTCGGTCGAGGAGCTGGAGTCGAGCTATTCGGGACGGCCGGGCCTCGATCGCACCCCGCCGCAGGACATCGCCGCGGAGATGAGCGTGCTGGGCGGCATGCTGCTGTCCAAGGACGCGATCGCCGACGTGATCGAGCAGATCCGCGGCAACGACTTCTACCGGCCGGCGCACGAGGCGATCTACGACGCGATCATCGACCTCTACGGTCGTGGCGAGCCGGCCGACGCCATCACGGTGCTCGCCGAGCTCCAGCGCCGTGGTGAGCATGCGCGCGTCGGTGGTGCGCCGTACCTGCACGACCTCATGGCAGGCGTGCCCACAGCGGCGAACGCGGGCTACTACGCGCGGATCGTTCGCGAGCGCGCGATCATGCGCCGCCTCGTCGAAGCCGGCACGCGCATCGTGCAGATGGGTTACGCCACCGACGGCGGCGAGGTCGACGACGTCGTCAACAACGCGCAGGCCGAGGTCTACGCGGTGACCGAGCGCCGGGCGTCGGAGGACTACCTGCCGCTGGCCGACATCATCGGGCCGACCTTCGACGAGATCGACGCGGCCCAGGGCCGTGGCGAGGGGCTCACCGGGGTGCCCACCGGGTACTCGGACTTCGACCGCCTGACGAACGGCCTGCACGGCGGCCAGATGATCGTCGTGGCTGCCCGACCTGCTGTTGGTAAGGCACTGGCACTCGATACACCGCTACCGACGCCGTCCGGTTGGACGACCATGGGTGAGGTCGCCGTCGGCGACATGCTCCTGGCTGCCGACGGCACCCCCACCAGGGTGGTCGCAGCCACCGAGGTCATGCGAGGTCGCCCGTGCTACGAGGTGGAGTTCGACGACGGCACAGTGATCGTCGCGGACGCTCAGCACCAGTGGGCCGTCGGCGCGGCAGCGGACGCCCAGATCCTGACAACCGAAGAGATGGCCGGAAAGCTTGGTGGTGGCACCGAGCTGGCCATCGGCCCAGGACATGAAGGTGCGCCACGCGTCTTCGGAGTCGCCTCAGTTCGGGCGATCGAGTCGGTGCCCGTGCGCTGCGTCGAGGTGGAGAACCCGTCGCACCTGTACCTGGCGAGCCGGTCGCTGATCCCTACCCACAATTCGGTGCTGGGGATCAACGTCGCTTCTCATGCGGCCATCCACCACAACCAGGCAGCCGTCATCTTCTCCCTGGAGATGAGCCGCAACGAGATCGTCATGCGTATGCTCGCGGCCGAGGCCCGGGTCCCGCTGACCAAGATGCGTAGCGGCAACATGGACGACGGTGACTGGCAGAAGCTCGCCGCCACCATGGGCAAGGTGTCGGACGCCCCACTGTTCATCGATGACTCACCGAACATGTCGCTGATGGAGATCCGTGCGAAGTGCCGGCGGCTCAAGCAGAAGCACGACCTCAAGCTCGTGGTCATCGACTACCTCCAGCTGATGTCGTCCGGCAAGCGTGTCGAGTCGCGTCAGCAGGAGGTCTCCGAGTTCTCGCGTTCACTCAAGCTGCTCGCGAAGGAGCTCGAGGTGCCCGTCATCGCCATCTCGCAGCTGAACCGTGGCGCCGAGCAGCGCAGCGACAAGAAGCCGCAGATGTCGGACCTTCGTGAGTCGGGCTCGATCGAGCAGGACGCCGACGTCGTGATCCTGCTCCACCGTGAGGACGCCTACGAGAAGGAGTCACCACGCGCTGGCGAGGCGGACTTCATCGTGGCCAAGCACCGTAACGGCCCGACCGACGTGATCACCGTGGCGTTCCAGGGGCACTACCAGCGGTTCGTCGACATGCAGGTCTGACGCACGACGTCGAGCGGGCTCCGTAGCTCGCTGGTGGCCCAGCAGGCGTACCGCTGGGAAGTTCCACGGCACCGCGCTCTCGACACGCGGGCACGCCACCGCGCGACTCGGGCCGGACCGCAATAGCGTCGGCACGTCCGGCGTCTGCCGGATCCCGCACAAGGAGGACAGGCGATGGGACTCTTCGGCCGCCGCACACCGCGCCCCGCCCGCCCGAGCGTCGAGGCCCAGCCGCCCGCCGGCCGCCTGAAGCCCGCCGAGAGCGGCGCGTCCCGGCTCTGGTCCGACGGCTTCGGTCGTGTCGGCACACGCTCGTTGCAGATCCTCGCGGTCGTGGCGGTCATCGCCGTCTTCGGGTTCGTGGGCACGCGCCTGACCCTCGTCGTGATCCCCGTCCTCATCGCGCTCGTGCTGGCGGCGGCGATCTACCCGTTGGTCTCGGTGCTGCGCCGCCGCGGTCTGCCGTCGCTGCTCGCGACGTGGATCGCGCTGCTGGCCCTCGTCGCGCTGCTGACGGCGATCGTGTGGCTCGTCGTGCGGGCCGTCGTGGACCAGTGGGACGAGCTCCAGACCCAGGCGCTCGACGGTTTCGACTCCCTGCAGACCTACATCCAGGATCTGCCGTTCCAGATCTCCACCGAGCAGATCGCCTCGGTGCGTGAGTCCGCCATGAACCTGCTGCAGTCGGACACCTTCGGCTCGGGCGCCATCGCGGGTGTCTCCCAGACCGCCGACTTCGTCGCCGGGTTCTTCATCATGATCGTCGTGCTGTTCTTCTTCCTGAAGGACGGCCCGGCGATGTGGGAGTTCCTGCTGCGGCCCTTCGAGGGCCACCGGTACGAGCGGGGGCAGCGCGTCGGCGCCGCGACCATCCGCACGCTCGGCGGCTACGTGCGCGGGACGGCGATCGTGGCCTTCGTCGACGCGGTCGGCATCGGGATCGGCCTCGCCATCGTGGGCGTCCCGCTCGTCATCCCGCTGTCCGTGCTCGTCTTCCTGCTCGCCTTCATCCCCCTGGTCGGGGCGACAGTGGCCGGCATCCTCGCGGCGCTGGTCACGCTGGTCGCGGTCGGGCCGGTCGAGGCACTGATCGTCGTAGCGATCGTCGTCGTCGTGAACCAGCTCGAGGGCGACTTCCTCCAGCCGATCGTCATGGGCCGGACCCTGCGCCTGCACCCGCTCGTCATCCTGTTCGCGCTGACCGCGGGAACGGTGCTCGTCGGCATCACCGGCGCCGTCCTCGCCGTACCGATCGCCGCGTCGATCTGGCGCGCTATCCAGGTGTGGGACGGGCCCGACCTGCCCGCACGGTTCGCGCGGCAGAAGCGCTCCGAGACCGTCTGACCCGCGCAGGCCTCAGAGCTCACGGATGTAGCAGAGCATGCGGTAGTCCTCGCCTGGCCGGCCGTTACCCGTCAAGAAGCTTCCAGTGGCCCTCGGACACGACCTCGACGGACCCGTCGGCCACCACGAGGGCGGTCTCGTCGTCGATCGCGTACGCCGGTCCCTCGATCCCGGCCGCCCACCTCTCGGCGGCCGCCATCGTGTTGTACGGCAGCATCGGGTGGTCGACGTGCGGAAAGATCGAGAAGTCGACGATCCCGAGCGTGGCGTCGCCGCCCGACGGCGGGGTCCACTCGACGAACCACTCCCCGATGCGCGGGGTCATCACCATGCTGCCTGCGCTCATCCCCACGTAGACCGTCTCGGTCAGGGAGGGGAGGAGGTCCGCGAACCCGGACTCCCGCATCCAGTGGTTCAGGTAGAGGGCGTCACCACCAGCCACCAGGAGGACGTCCGCGTCCCGGACCTTGGGGACCCAGAGCTCCTCGTCGATGGTGGGCAGCGCGGTCAGCTCGAGCACGCCCACCGACTTCCAGCCGAGCCCGGTCATGTCGTCGGACTCTCCGGTGATGAAGTCCCTGGCGTTCCGCCCCGGGCCGACGGCCGGGTGCCCGTACAGCGCGGTGGGGATGCAGAGGGCGTCGCAGTCGGCGACCGGCCGGCCCAGGAGGCCGAGCAGCGCGTCGTGGATGCCGGCGTTCCTGACGCCTGCGGAGGTGAGTAGCAGCCGCATGATTCTCCGGGTTCGGGTGAGTGAAGAGCTCGATGACCGGTAGACGGCGGAGCGCTGCGGGAATCATCGCTCCCGCAGCTCTAGGCACTGGCGCTTGAACCGTTTAACCTTCTTCAGCCCGTCCCACCTTTAACGATAAATTCGCCGCACCGTCGGGCTTCGTCCGCGGATTCCGTCCTCGGCAGCGCGGCTGGGGACCCTGGTGAAGGGAGCGACACCATGCGACACCCCACTCCGTCCCGAGGATGGCGGGTCCTGCTGGCGGCCTCGGCCGTCCTGCTCGCCCTCGGCGGGCTCAACGCACCCGCCTCCGCACTCCCCGAGGAGGCCGCTCCGGCGGCGGCCACCGCCGGCTGCGGCCAGCCCGCGGGCCTGGGCACCGGCAACCACACCATCACGAGCGGCGGGCAGTCCCGCACGTTCCGCCTCGACGTGCCCGCCGGGTACGACCCGAGCCGCCCGTACCGCCTGGTCGTGGGACTGCACTGGTGGCACGGCACGTCGCAGGACGTGGTGAACCAGGGCTTCTACGGCCTGAAGCCGCTCGCGAGCAACAGCACGATCTTCGTGGCCCCGCAGGGCATCGACAACGCCTGGCCCAACACCAACGGTCGAGACGTGACGTTCGTGGACGACGTGCTGCGCACCCTCGACTCCGCGTTCTGCATCGACACGGGCCAGCGGTTCGCTACCGGCTTCAGCTACGGCGGCGGCATGAGCAACGCCCTGGCCTGCGCACGTGCTGACGTGTTCCGCGCGGTGGCGGTCCTCAACGGCGCCCAGCTGTCCGGCTGCGCCGGCGGCACCCAGCCCGTCGCCTACCTCGGCTCCCACGGTGTCACGGACAGCGTCCTGAACATCTCGCAGGGCCGTGCGCTGCGAGATCGCTTCCTGCAGAACAACGGGTGCCAGGCCCAGCAGGCACCGGAGCCCGCCGCGGGCAGCGGCACCCACACCAAGACCAGCTACACGTGCCGCGACGGCTACCCGGTCGTGTGGATCGCGAACGACAGCGACCACCAATGGGACGCCCGGGACCGCGGCCAGTCGCAGTCGCACGTGCCGGGTGAGATCTGGCGGTTCTTCACGTCCCTGACGTCGACGACGCCCACACCGACGCCCACCGGTGACTGCACGGCGACGTACCGCACCGTGAACTCCTGGCCCGGCGGCTTCCAGGGCGAGGTGACCGTCCGGGCCGGAGAGGCGTCGACGACGTCGTGGAACGTCAGCTGGCGCTCGTCCGGTGAGCGCGTGGACCAGGTGTGGAACGGGACGGCGACGTCGCAGGGCGACCAGGTCGTCGTCCGGAACGCGGCTGAGAACGGCCGGCTCCCGGCCGGTGGGACCACGACCTTCGGCCTGCTCGGCAGCGGCACGCCGCCGACGCCCAGTCTGACGTGCACAAGCTCCTGAGAGGGTGAGCCGACGGCCGCCGTCCCGCCAGTGGAGCGGGTCGGCGGCCTTCTCTCACCCGGCATGCCACGTGCTTGAATGCGGACGCTTCGCCACTCGCGGCGGAGCCGACGAGAGGAGCACGCCCGTGCTGGATCCGACAGCGCTGCTGCTCGACCGGCTCCACGCGGCCGGGTTCACCGACGTCGTCACGGTCGAGCCGGCGACCGGCGGACTCGCGGCGACGGCAGGGTTCGCGAGACGTCAGGACGGCACGTCGTTGTTCGCCAAGGCGTTCGCGGAACCGCCGTCGGACGACGCGTTCGCAGCGGAAGCCGAGGGCCTGCACGCGCTGCGCACTCTTGGCGGTGTCATGACGCCCGAGGTGCTGCTTGCGAGCCGTGAACTGCTCGTGCTCTCGGTGCTGCGACCCCGGCCGAGCTCCGAGGCCTTCTGGGAGCAGCTCGCGCACACGCTCGCCCGCCTGCACACGAGCAGCGCTCACGACCGGTTCGGCTGGCACCGCGACAACTGGCTGGGTCGCCGTCGGCAGGTCAACACCTGGACGGACGACGGTTTCGAGTTCTTCGCCCGGCACCGGCTGCTGCGCTGGCTCGACGAGCCCCGCGTCCAGGCGGCGCTCGACGCCGCGGACCGGGCGGCGCTGGAGCGGCTGTGCGCCCGGCTGCCCGACCTGCTCCCGGCCAGGACCGCCTGCCTCACACACGGTGACCTGTGGGCGCAGAACGTCCTGGCCGCACCCGACGGGCAGCCGGCTCTGATCGACCCGGCGGTCTCGTACACGTGGGCCGAGGTCGATCTGGCTCACCTGTGGACGACGGCGCCGCCGCCCGAGGCGCATGTCTTCTTCGACCTGTACGCAGAGCTGACCTCGCTCGATACCGGCTGGCGGGAACGCATGCAGCTCCTCCAGCTGCGCCAGCACCTGGCGGTCATCGCGCAGTTCGACGACGACTGGGGCGCGGCCGAACAGGTGCGCGCCACGCTCGCCCCATTCCGGCGGGGCTGATCGAGCCGGATCAGAGCCGCGCGAACCGGGCACGCGCGAAGGAGTAGAGACCGAACGCACCGATCCCCAGCCCGACCACGATGAGCAGCGCCGTGCCGAACGGCTGGTCGCGCATCGTGCGCAGGGCCTCGTCGAGGCCGCCGGCCTGTGCGGCGTCCGTGGTCACCGCTGCGGCCACGATCAGCCCACCGACGACGCCGAGCGCGATGCCCTTGGCGACGTAACCCACCTGTCCGAGCCGCACCACCACCTGCCCGACCGAACCGCCGCCGGTTCCCGTGAGGTCCCGCAGGAACTTCTTCCGCGCGCCCTTGACCACGTGGTAGACACCGACGCCGACGATGGCCAGACCACCGGCGCCCACGAGCCATGGGCCACCCGGCATCTCCAGAACCTGTGCCGTCATGCTCTCCTCGCTGCGGCCCGATCCACCGGTGCCCTGCGCGGCCCTGACCCCGGAGACCGCCAGCACCGCGTAGAGCACACCCTTGGCCGCGCTCTTGGCCCGCGCCCCCGCCTGGCTCCCGGCGTTCGGCGCACCGACGGCGGCCGTGAGGAGCTGCCAGACGGCGAGCGCCGCGAAGCCCACGGCGACCGCCCAGAGCACCACCTCGCCGCCGGGCATCTGGGCGAGGGTGCGGAAGGCGCCGGACTCGTCGGCCTGGCCCTCGGGCTGGCCGAGCGCGAGCTGGACGGCCAGCCAGGCGACCAGCACGTGCAGCACGCCGGAGGCGATGTAGCCGCCTCGGGCCAGGATCTGCACGGCTCTGCTGTTCTTGGTTCGCCGCGCGGCGGCGTCGGCTGAAGGAGGGATGGCTTTCTCGGACATTGGACCTGTACCTCCGTCGAGCCGCACGGAACGCGGCTACCTACAGATTCGCGCATTTCACCGCAATACGCATTCCGCACACGGCACGACCCAGCGACGCCCGCGAAAGCGCGCCGCCGGGCAGCCGGCTAGCCGGCCAGGCTCGCCAGCAGCTCCGCTGCCGGGCGCGGCCGGACCAGCCACAACAGGTGGCTGGACTCGAGGGTGTGCACGTCGTACCGGTTGTCGGGGGTGAGCGCGTCTGCCTCGCGGATCATCCGGTCCTGCATCGCTACCGGGATGCTCGTGTCGGCACTGAGCCGCACGTAGGTCCGCGGGATGGTGCCCCACGTCGCGGCCTGGACGCGGTCTGCCGACGTGCCCGCGTCCAGGTTCTCGTCCGGCTGGAAGGTGTTGAGGAAGGTGAAGAACTCGTCGTCGGTACCGTCGGCGAGGAACGCCTCCTTGAGGCTCGCGAGCGCAGCCGGGTCCGCGGTGCGGAAGTTGGCCCGCAGCAGGCCGACGGCGGCCGGGTCGGCCGCCAGCACGCCGGCGAGGACCCCGGCGTCGACGGAGGCCATCTCGGGTTCGGCGTAGTACTCGCCCACTCCGAGGTCCACCGGGGCCCACGCGGAGACGTACACGATGCGGTCGATCAGGTCCGGACGGGCGTTGCCGACCGCGGTCAGCGTGGCGCCGCCCCGGCTGTGACCGACCAGGATCACCGGGCCGTGCTCCTTGGCGCGCTCGAGAGCCTCGATGACCCGGGCCGCGTTGTCGGCGAGGGTGACGCCCTTGATGCTGCCGGGCGCGGTCGCCAGGCCCGCGAGGTCCTGCGGTGCCTGGTACGCGGCCGGGTAGGTCGCCGCGAAGCCGTGCCCGGGCAGGTCCACCGCTGCCGAGCGGTGGCCCAGCAGGGCGAGCTCGGCCTGGAGCGGCGCGAACGAGAACGAGTTGGCGAAGGCGCCGTGGACCAGGACGAACGTGGGGGACATGGGGCCAGATGTTACCGAGTCCGGCACCCTCACCCGGCCTAGCTGCTGAGGGCTGCCTCGAAGCCCTCGCCGTCGGCGAGCCCGATGACGTTACCCGCGGGATCGGTGAACCAGGCGCCGTCGCCCCCTTCCATGAACCCGCGCACGATGCCCTTCTCGTCCTGCTCGAACCCCTCGTAGCGCTCGAAGACCACACCCTTGGCGATCAGCTCGTCGACCACCTCGTCGACGTCGTCGACGGTGAGGTGCAGGACCGTGAACGACGCCGGCGTGTGGTTCTCCTTGGCGTACACGAACACCGTGGTACCGCCGTCGAGATTGATCGCAAGGCCCGCACCCTCGGGCTGGGCCGTCACCCGCAGTCCCAGCGTGTCCGCGTAGAACGCGCGGACCGCATCTATGTCGTTCGCCGAGAAGCTCGGATACACGCTGCGCACAGTGACCATCGCTGTCTCACTCCCTCGTGACCGGCGGTGACCGCACCGCAGGGCGCGCCACGGGGCGTCAGTCACTTCCAGAGTCCCACCGCGGGACCGAACCGCAAGGCAGTCGGCCCCCGTCGGCCAGACATCACCCTCGGATCGCCACGCCGGTCACTGGCCGACGCGACCGTCGATCCGCTCGCGCAGGATGTCGGCGTGGCCGCAGTGCCGCGCGTACTCGACGATCTGCCCCACGAGCGCATCGCGAAGCTGCAGGTCAGCGCCCTCTGGTCCGAAGTCGGACGCGCCGGCGTTCCACGTGCCGAGGTCGGTGACGCCGTCGAGGTAGCGGTCCGTGGCGTCCATCTCGGCGTGCCAGCTCTGCCAGGCGTCCTCGACGACCGCCGGGTCGGCGACTGCGCCGTTCCACTCCGCGTCGCGGTCCTCCGCGGTGCGGTAGAGGTCGGGGGCGTCCTCACCCGCCATGACCCGGCGCAGGTGCCGCTCGCCGTCGGCGAGGTGCCGCACCAGACCGAGCAGCGACATGGTGGACGGCGGGGCCGACCGGCGGGCGATCTGCTCGGCGTCGAGCCCCCCGCACTTCATCTCCAGGGTGAGGCGGTAGTAGCGGAGGTAGTCGAGCAGCAGGCCGCGCTCGTCGGACGGGGTCTCGGTCTCGCGCGGGTCGTCGTCGGGGTCGGCCCACATGTCGGGAAAGACTGTGGACTGCGTCCAGCGCGTCGTCACGGCTTCTTCGGCCTGCTCCTGTGGGTCCATACGAACATCGTGGACCCACGCCGGAGCAGACCGCCACGGAAAATCGGCCCCGTGCCGCCGATCAGGCCTGGTAGCGGAACGCGTCCCACGCGCCGAGCAGGTACTGGATGCCGAGCGCCCGGTCGTAGAGGCCGTAGCCGGGGCGGGGCTTGTTCGTGGTGTTCTCGTCCCAGAGGTGGCGTCCGTGGTCGGGCCGGATGTAGCCCTGGTAGCCGGCCTCCGCGTACGCCTTCATGATCCCGGTGGTGTCGACGCTGCCCTCGACGGCGCGGTGGGCCACCTCGGTGAAGTCGCCGTTGTCGAAGTGCTTGATGTTGCGCACGTGCGAGAAGTGGATGCGGTCCATGAAGGTCCGCACGGCGTCGACGGCGTCGTGCTCCGGGTTGGCGGAGAAGCTGCCGAGACACAGCGTCAGGCCGTGGTGCGGGCTGGGGTGCAGGTCGAGCACCCGCGCGAGGCCTTCCTTGCTGGAGACCACGCGCGGCCAGCCGAAGACGTCGAACGGCGGGTCGTCGGGGTGGACACCGAGCTTGACGTCGTACTCCTCGCACGTGGGGATGACCGCCTCGAGGAAGTACTGGTAGTTCGCGTACATGTCGTCGTGGGTGACACCCACGTAGGCCTCGTTGAGCTCGCTGAAGCTAGCCAGCCGCTCCGGCTCCCAGCCGGGCAGGGTCAGCCCGTGGGTGTTCGCCTCCATGTCGGCGATGAGGCTCTCGGGCGACATCTTGTCGACCACTGCCTTCTCGTAGTACAGCGCGGTCGAGCCGTCGGGCAGCGGGTGCCACAGGTCGGTGCGCAGCCAGTCGAAGACGGGCATGAAGTTGTAGCAGACGACCTTCACGCCGGCGCGGCCGAGCCGCTCGATCGTCGTGACGTAGTTCGCGATCGCCTCGTCGCGGCTCATCCCGAGAACGGTCCGGCCGAGCTTGATCGACTCGTGGACGTTGACCGACTCGACCACCTCGGCGTCGAACGTCCGCGTCACGCCCTTGGCGCGGGCCTCGTCCGACAGGCCGGTGATGCGGGCGACCTCGGCGTCGATCTCCGCCTGCTCCCAGACCTCACCGGCCTGCTTGTGGTGCAGGCTCCACACGATGGTCTCCACGCCAGGGATCTGACGCACATGATCCAGGGTCACTGTGTCGTTGCCCTCGCCGTACCAGCGGAAGCCCATCTTCACGGCCGCACTCCTCGTCGTCGCCCTTGTATGTCCACTCTTGTATACATCATGCCCGCCCCGCGGCGCGGGGCGGGCACGTGTTCACAGGGTGGTGAAGCGCAGCCGCATCCGGACGGGCGCCGCGTGGAGCTGAGCGTTCGCCAGGACGCCGGGGCCGCACGCTGCGCTGCCGACGCCGTGCTGTGCCGCGTCGAGGTGCAGCCACAGCCTGCCGTCGGGCACGAGCTCGTGCGGGTGGGCCGCCCGATCCAGCGCCTCATCGGACCAGGGACGCAGCGACAGCTCGATCCCGAGCTGCGACCGGGCGCCGACCGTCACCTCCCCGGCGTCGATCCGCAGACCGGTCCCGTCCGTGAAGGACAGGACGGCGCTCGTCACGCCCCGGCGCGCGCCGTTCTCCTGCGGGTGGGTGTACCGCGTCTGCCAGTCCGCGACGGTGTGCTGCCACGAACCGCCGAGCGCCGCCTGCTTCGAGTCGGCGTACGACTCGTCCGGCCCGAGGCCCGACCAGCGGACGCCGGTCTCGGCGGCCGTCGGCTCGTCGAGCGCCAGCACCACGCCGAGGCGAGCCACGTTCTCGGGCCAGCGGCCCTCCGGCCGGATGTCGACGAGCAGGTCGACCGCGTCCGGTGCGTCGGTGACGGGCTGCCAGCGGTAGCGCGTGGCGAAGCCCGCACGGGTCGCCGGGCCCGCGATCCTGGCGTCGATCTCGAGCGCCCCGTCGGCACTGACGCCGACACCGTTCTTGCGCTCGGCGAGCAGGTGCAGGCCCGCGTCGCGCCACTTCTCCTCGTCGGCCGACCCCTGCCACTTCGCCGGGCGGCGGTCGTTGTCGGTGGGCGCGCGCCAGGCGTCGACCCGGAAGCCGTGCACCGTCCGGCCGGCGAGCTCGCGGAGGTCACCACGGCCGTCGAACCGGGCCGGGCCTGCGCGGAACCCGCCGTCGGCCTCCGTGGAGACCCGGCCCGCCGGGGCGGTGAGCGACGCCGGCTCGACGAGGAGGAGCTGGCCCGCGCCGAGCTCGAAGCCGGGCTCGAGCCACGCCTCCTCGAGCGCCTCGGCCTTGTGCTGGACGGCCCGCACCGTCCACCAGACCGGGGCCTCGCCCGGCTCCGGGAGCACGAGGTCGGACGGCGGCCGCACCACCGTCTGCGTCCCGGCCTCCAGCACCAGGTCGAGGGTGCCCGTCGCGAGCACCTCCGCACCGCGGTGCAGCGTCCAGCCGATCTCCGCATGGCTCGTGTCGCGGAACGCGTAACGGTTACGCACCAGGAGCGTGCCGTCCGGCTGGGCGTCGATCCGGATCGGCGCGAACACGGCCGCCGTCTCCAGCAGCCCGGGCGACGGCGTGCGGTCGGGCAGGAGCAGACCGTCGGCGATGAAGGTCCCGTCGTGGAACCGCTCGCCGAAGTCGCCGCCGTACGCCGAGAACAGGTTCCCGTCGGCGTCGGCGCGGGTCAGGCCGTGGTCGATCCACTCCCAGATGAACCCGCCGAGCAGGCGCGCGTGCCGGTCGAAGGCCGCGTCGTAGTCGGCGAGGCCGCCCGGGCCGTTGCCCATCGCGTGCGCGTACTCGCACAGCACGAACGGCATGGCCCGACGGCGGGCGTCTGCGTCGGCGCGCTCCAGCGGCGGCTCGATGCCCTGGCCGATCAGCTCGACCTCCGCGCTGTCGGCGTACATCCGCGAGTACACGTCCACGTCGTCGCTCGAGTAGTCGCCCTCGTAGTGGATCGGCCGGCTCGGGTCGAGCGCCCGGACGGCGTCGGCCATCGCCCGGACGTTGCGCCCGCCGCCCGCCTCGTTGCCCAGCGACCACATGATGATGCTCGTGTGGTGCGCGTCGCGGCGCACGGTCCTGGTGACACGGTCGACCAGCACCTCGGTCCAGGCCGGGTCGTCCGTGGGGTTGCCGGCCCAGCTCTCGCCCAGGAACCCGTGCGTCTCCAGGTCGTTCTCGTCGATCACGTAGAGGCCGTACCGGTCGCACAGGTCGAGGAAGTGCGGGTGCGGCGGATAGTGGCTCGTGCGGACGGCGTTGATGTGGTGCCGCTTCATGAGCAGCACGTCCTCGAGCATCCGCTCCGGCGTCACGGCGCGGCCGCGCAGCGGGTCGAACTCGTGCCGGTTGACGCCGCGCAGCTTGATCGGCCGCCCGTTGACGAGGAACACGCCGTCCTCGATGGAGACGGTACGGAAGCCGACGGCGAGCGTCACCGTCTCGGTGTCCGTAGTGACGACGACGTCGTAGAGCCGCGGCCGCTCGGCACTCCACGGCTCGACGGCGACCCGCAGCTCCTCGCCGGCAGCGCCCTCGATCCCGAGCTCGGGCACCGCGACCCGTGCCGCGACCGCGCCGGGGGCGGCCACCACTGTCGCGGCGTCCACCCGCAGCGTGCCGACGCCGGTCGTGTGGTCGTAGCCGGCGTGCACGCGGACGTCGTCGAGCGCGCCGTCCGGCCGGTGCTCCAGCGTGACGCTGCGGAAGATCCCGGAGAGCCACCACTGGTCCTGGTCCTCGACGTACGACATCGCCGACCACTTGGTGACGCGGACCGCGAGCAGGTGCTCGCCGCCGTCACGCAGCTTGTCGGTCAGGTCCACCTCGGTGGGCAGGCGGGAGCCGTGCGACGTGGCCAGCAGCTCGCCGTCGAGCGCCACCTGGAACCAGGAGTCCACGCCCTCGAAGCGCAGGAGGGTCCGGCCGTCCTCCGGCCAGTCGGCGGGCAGCCGGAACGTGGTGCGGTACTCGCCGGTCGGGTTGTCGTCGGGCACGTGCGGCGGGTCGACAGGGAACGGGTAGAGCACGTTGTTGTACTCGGGCACGCCGTAGGGCCACGCGTGCGGAGCCTCGGCGAGCTGCCAGTGCCCGGGCACCGCCAGCCGGTCCCAGTCGTCACCACGCTCGGCGCGGTCCACCCCCGTCTCGGGATGCGGGAACAGACGGAACCGCCACTCCCCGTCGAGCGACAGCGTCGCTGAGCTGGAGGCGCCGGCCGGCGGGCGGAATCGTGGGGCGACGACACCGTCCGGCGTAGCGACGGACTCGTGGGTGGTGGTCATGACTCCTCCAGGCGGAGAGGGTGGGGAAGCGGGCAAGCAAAAGCGCCGGTCGAGACGGTACCTCGCGAAACCGTGCCAACGGGTGCCCGGAGCCAGATGATGGACAGATGGCCAGTCTTCTGCACGCTGTCCGATCGGCGGTCGCTCCCTTGACGCGCACGCGGGCGTTCCGCGCCGTCGGCCCCGTCCTGCTGCCGCCTGCCGAACGGGCGCTCGCCTGGCTCTCCCGGGGGCGGCTGCAGGTCAGCGCCCTGCTGGTGCCGTCGCTCGTGCTGCACACGACGGGCGCGCGGTCGGGAGAGCCGCGCGACACCTACCTCATGTACACGCCCGACGGCCCCGGGCGGGCGATCGTCGCCGGGTCGGCGTTCGCGCAGGGGCGGCACCCCGCGTGGACGTACAACCTGCAAGCGCACCCGAAGGCGAGCATCAGCGTGGCCGGACGGCGGATCCCGGTCCGCGCGACCCTCATCGGGGACGACGAGCGGGACGCCGTCTGGGCGCAGATCGAGCGGCAGTGGCCCGGCTACCGCGGGTACGAACGGGACTCCGGGCGGGTGGTGCGGCTGTTCCGGCTGGAGGCGGCCCAGTCTGCGACGCGCGAGGAGCGCACCGCCCGGGAATGACGCCGCGGACATAACCTCGGATCCATGGCCTACGACCTCGCACTCGCGGACGAGATCCGGACCGTGCTGGACGGCGTGCCCGAGGTCACCGAGCGGCGCATGTTCGGCGGGCTCTCGTTCCTGGTGAACGGCAACCTCGCCGTGGCCGTGCGCGGTTCCGAAGGGATCCTGGTCCGCGTCGGGCCCGACGCCGCCGAGGAGCTGGAGCGGACCACCGCCGCAACGCGCGCCGTGATGGGCGCGCGCGTCATGGCAGGCTGGCTGGCGATCGGGCCCGACGGTCTCGGAACCGAGGAAGAGCTGGCCGCGTGGGTACGACGCGGCGTGGACCACGCCGGTTCGCTGCCGCCGAAGTAGAGCGCTCAGCCCTGGCGCTCCAGCATCTCCCCGATGACGCGTGCGCCCTCCGGGAAGGCCCCGGGATTCGGCCCGGAATAGTTGAGTCGAAAGTAGGCACCAATCGGTTCGGCGGGGAACCACTCGTCGCCCGCGGCCACTATCACCCCGGCCGTCTCGCAGTCCCGGACCAGGCGCGGGACGTCGGTGGTGTCCGGGAGCCGCACCCACAGGTTCAGGCCACCCTGCGGCACCGCCTCGACCCGGGCGGCCGGTACGTGCTCGCGGAGCGCACCGAGCAACAGGTCCCGCCGGGCCGTGAGCTGCTGGCGCAGGCCGCGCAGGTGGGTGCGCCAGGCGGGCTGGGTCACGACGTCCAGGGCTACTGCCTGCAGCATGCCGCTCACGTACATGGCCTCGGCCTGCGCGTCCGCGAGGATGCGTTCCCGGGCCGGACCGCGTGCGACCAGCCCTGCGACGCGCACCGCCGGCGACACGCTCTTCGCCAGCGAGCGCAGGTAGACCACGTGCCCGCCGTCGTCACGGGCGGCAAGGGGGACCACGTCGTGGGTCATCCCGAAGTCGTGCGCCCAGTCGTCCTCGATCACGAAGGCTCCGTGCTCGCGGGCCAGGCGCAGCACCTCGTCGGACAGGCCGGGCGACCAGCGAGCGCCGGTCGGGTTGGCGTAGCTCGGCTGTGCGTAGAAGGCGCGCGCCCCGGTCCGGTGGAAGGCGCGTGCGAGCTCGTCGGGGTCCGGGCCGTGCGGGCCGCTGGGCACCGGGACGAGCTGCACGCCGACCTGCTCGGCGGCGAGGATCGCACCCCAGTAGGTCGGCGACTCGACGAGGAGCGGCCGGCCGGCGCCTGCGAGCGCGCGGAACACCGTGCTGAGGCTGGACTGGCTCCCGGGGAAGACGACGACGTCGCTGGGCGTCGGCGGAGCGATCCCGGCGGGTGCCGCAGCGCCCAGCTCGGCGGCGAACCACGCCTGCAGCTCGGGCAACCCCGCGGCGGGTGAGCTGGTGACGGCGGCGTCGCTGCGGGCGGCCCTGGTGAACGCGGACCGCACGAGACGCTCGGGCAGCAGCTCGCGGTCCGGGTAGCCGGAGTGCAGTGCTACCACGTCGTTCGGGGCGGTGTGCAGGGCCCGGGAGAGCTGCTGAACGCGTCTGGTGCGCGGGCCGAGGGCCGCCGTCTGCCAGCCGTAGTCGTGGGGGCGCGGCACGCGCACCGCCCGGACGAACGTACCGACGCCCGGCCGCGTCTCCACCACACCCTGCGAAGCAAGGGTGCGCAGCGCCTTCTGCACCGTGACGGGGCTCGCCCCGTACTGCGTCACGAGTGCCCGGCTGGACGGCAGCTGCGCGCCCGGGGCGGCACGGGCGATCCACTCGTGCAGGCCGGCGACAATACGAGCACTGCTATCGTCATACATGACAGCCAACAGTAGCGCTACTCTCCAAACAACACTGCTGCTACCCCCGGTTCGAGCCGGTCTCTGGTGGGGTCTCCTCGGGGTCGCGGCCTTCTCGCTCACCGTCCCCTTCACCCGCATGGTGGTCAGCGGCGGAGGCATGTCACCGCTGTTCGTGTCCTGCGGCCGGGCCGTCGTCGCTGCGGCGCTCGCAGCAGTCGCCCTGGGCGTCACCAGGCAGCGCCTACCCAGGGGCGGGCAGTGGGCGCGGCTCGCGATCGTCGCGGGCGGCGTCGTGTTCGGCTTCCCGGTGCTCACCTCGTTCGCGCTCGCGACGGCGTCGGCGAGCCACAGCGTCGTCGTCATCGCGGTGCTGCCGGCTGTGACCGCGGTGCTGGTGGTGCTGCGTGTGCGCGAGCGTCCACGGGCGTCGTTCTGGGTGACGGCGACGCTGGGCGCGACAGCGGCGGTCGGTTTCGCCGCCGTGCAGGGCGGCGGGCTCGGCGGGCTGCACCGCGCGGACCTGCTGCTGATCGGGGCGGTCGTCGCGTGCGGTTTCGGCTACGCGGAGGGCGGGCTGCTCGCCCGCGAGCTCGGCGCCTGGCAGACCATCTCGTGGGCGCTCGTGCTGGCCGCCGTCCCGATGGCGTTGCTCACCGGTGTCTCGGTGGTGCAGGACCCACCGGCGGGAACCCCGCTCGACTGGGCACTGTTCGGCTACCTCGGGGTGGTGAGCATGTTCCTCGGCTTCGTCGCCTGGTACCGGGGCCTCGCGATCGGCCCGATGGCGCAGGTCAGCCAGGTCCAGCTGGTCCAGCCGGTGCTCAGCATCTGCTGGGCCGCGCTGCTCCTGCACGAGCAGCTGACCTGGGCGACCGTGCTCGGCGGAGCGGCGGTCATCGCGTGCGCGGGCACGGCCGTCCGGTCCCGGCTGCGGTAGCCGGGCGGCACGGGGCAGCGTCCGCCGTCGGGCAGACTGGGGGGACTCACCGCCTCGACCCCGGAAGGTTCCGCATGCCCGCGATGTCCCGTCTCGGCCGCCTGTTCGCCATCGTCGCCTGGATCGAGGCGTTCACCTGGGCCGGGCTCCTGGTCGGCATGTTCCTCAAGTACGTCACGGAGACCACCGAGGCAGGGGTGTGGCTGTTCGGCCGCCTCCATGGCGGCGCGTTCGTGCTGTTCGTCGGGGTCACGCTGTTCATGGCGGTCAAGCTGCGCTGGGGCTGGTTCCGCACGCTGGTGGCCCTCGCCGCGTCCGTCCCGCCGCTGACCACCCTGCTCGCCGAGTGGTGGCTCAAGCGGACCGGCTACCTCGCCGACCCGGCCGACCGCGAGGCGGCGGCACCGGCGTCGGCCGAGCTGCAGCCCACCCCGTAGTCCCGGTCGCGCCGGTACGCGGTTCACCCGAGATTCCGTACGGGCTTGAACCTCACGCCACGTGAGGGGCGACGCTGGCGTCATGACCGATACCTATCCTGCTTTCGACATGGGCCCCGTGCCCCTTCCCGCGCTGGACGCCGAGCCCGCCGAGCTGTTCCGGGGCATCTACGGCATGCCGATGTTCGTGAACGTGCCCACCCTGGACATGGCCGCTTCCGTCGAGCTCTGGACGCGCGGCCTCGGCTTCTTCGAGTTCTTCGCGGCTCCGGGCCGGGTCACCCATCTGCGTCGGTGGGCGTTCCAGGACGTGCTGCTCGTCCCGACGGAGGACCCGGCGGGTGTCCTGGCCGGCCCTCCGGCGATGACGGTGACCTTCTCGTGCGTGCTGAGCCAGGTGGACCAGATCGCGGCGGCCTGCGAGGAGCTGGTGCCCGGGAGCACCAGCGGTCCGCGTCAGACGCCGTGGAACACGATCGACCTGGAAGTGGTCACGCCGGAGAACGTGCGGGTGATCATGACCGCCGCCCGGCCCTACGACCCGGCCAGCGCAGAGGCCCGGAGCCTGCGCGACGAGCTGGGCATCGAGGGCCCCTCGGCGTGAGGCCGTCCCGGTGACCACGACGGCTGCGAGACTTACCGTGATGACACACCGGAGCAGGGCTGACGCGGTGCCGCCGGACGGGCTGACGGTCGGCGGTGCCGCGTCCGTCGTGGGTGTCACCGTCCGGACGCTGCACCACTGGGACGAGGTCGGACTGGCCGGCCCGTCCCAGCGCACGTCCGGTGGGCACCGGCTCTACGACGCCGCCGACGTCGCCCGACTCCACCGGGTCCGCCTCTACCGCGAGCTCGGTGTCCCCCTCGCCGACATCGCGGAGCTGCTCGACGCGCCGACCGAGGACGCGGAGGAGTCGCTGACGAGGCAGCGGAACCAGGTGCGGGAGCACATCGCGCGCCTGGAACGGTCGGCGGACGCCCTGGACCGGCTGATCGAGGCCCGCCGCTCCGGCATCCTGCTCCCGCACGACGAACAGGTGGCCATCTTCGGCACGACCTGGCAGCCGTCCCGGCAGCTCGAGGCCAGGGAACGCTGGGGCGACAGCGAGCAGTGGGCGCAGTACGCGGAACGAGCGGCGGACCGGAGCCCCGAGGACTGGCGTCGCATCATGGCGGACCTCGAGGTGCTGCACACCGACCTGGCCAAGGCTCTCCGCGACGGCGTGCTGCCGGGAAGCGCCCGGGCGAACGCCCTGGCCGAGCAGCATCGGGCGTCGATGGGCGCCCACTTCGACTGCACCCACTCGATGCAGGTCTGCCTCGCCCGCTCCTACGCCGAGGACCCAGGCTTCCGCTCCTTCTACGACGACATCGAGCAGGGCCTCGCCGAATGGCTCCGCGACGTCGTGAACGCCAACGCCCTGGCCCACGGCGTCGACCCGGAGACCGCCACCTGGACGTGAGCCGGGCCGTCAGCCTGTGGCTAAAAGCACGTGTACCGCGCAGGGTCCGTGTCGTAGCATCGACGGGTCGGCTGTGCGGCGATCTTGCCCGGCCGGTCTCAGGGATCACACGAGGAGCGAGAGATGCGGGTATTCACCGCGGGATGCGGGGCGGCCGTCGCGGCCTGCTCGGGCAGTTCCCGGATCCGCGTCACGACTCTCTGAACACCCACGGCTGCACACCGCTTCGGCGGTCGCACGCCATGGCGGACGTCGGAGGGCGGGCGCGGCGTCGTCCCCTGCCCTGCCGCCTGCCGGCCCGGTGACCGAACGAATCGGTGACCGAGGCACTGCCGCGCTCCTCGCGTGGCCGATACCGGCCGGTGGCCTCCGAACGACCGGAAGCCGATACCCCATGAATCCCCTGACCGAGAAGCAGATCCGCGCGTCCTTCCTGAACGCGAGCAAGCGGGAGGCCGCCCAGGCCACCCTCCCCGACCTCGACACGCTCGACTGGGAGCGCCTCGACTACCTCGGGTGGCACGACCGCAAGGCGCCGCTGTCCGCCTACGTGGTGCTCGAGCTCGACGGCACGCCGACCGGCGTGCTGCTGCGCTCTGCCGAGGCCAAGTCGAGCAAGCGCACCAAGGGCGTGTGCGCCTGGTGCGAGGACGTCGTCGTCACCGACGACGTCTCCCTGTACGTCGCCCGCAGGGGCGGCGCCTCGGGGCGCAACGGGAACACGATAGGCACGCTGATCTGCACCGAGTTCGGCTGCTCGCGCAACGTGCGGCGCATGCCGACGTTCACCGAGGCGGGCAACGACCCGGCCATGCGTGAGCTGATCACCGACCGGCGCATCCTGGGTCTGCGCGAGCGGGCCGCACGGTTCGTCGCAGAGGTCGGCAGCACGCGCTGACGATGACGTCGGGCGCACAGGTCCCGTAGGCCTGTGCGTCCGACATGCGCGGATGCGGACGTTCGGACGGCGCCGGGGCGCACCACCGCCGGTTCATGCGGCCGAACCGGCCCCGGTCCGCAGGCGCGCGGCGGCCGCGACCGCGGCCTCGCACCACACGACGGCCGGCCGGTCGACGGCCCCGTGCACCACTATCTGGCGGCACAGCTCGCCCAGGCCCTCGGTCGCCGCCCGCTCCGCGTCGACGCCCGGGTACATCCGGCGCACGGAGAAGACGACGGCGCGGCGGTGCGCCGCCCACTCCGAGGGGTTCGAGGCGAGGCCGTAGGTCCTGCTCCTGGTCTGCTTCATGCACTACAGACGCACCAGGGGCACGGATGTCACAGCACTTCCGCGACCAGGTTGTCAGTGCCTCGAAGTAGCCTCGCCCCGTGCCCCTCTCCGACCGCGAGCCACGCCTCGACACCGCCGACCCGGCCGCCCTGTTCACCGCCTACCTGGACTACTACCGGCACGCCGTGGACCGCAAGCTGCGCAGCCTGTCCGACGCCGACCTGCGCGCCTCCCGGCTCCCCTCCGGCTGGTCGCCGGTCGAGCTGCTGATCCACCTGGTCCACATGGAGCGGCGCTGGTTCCGGTGGGGCTTCCTGGCGGAGCCGGTGGACCACCCGTGGGGTGACCACGCGGCCGAGGACCCGGACGGGCCGTGGGCGGTGCCCGACGGCGTCGGCCTGGAGGAGCTGCTGAAGGCGCTGCACGCGGGCGGCGCGGTGACGACCGATGTGCTCGCGACGCACTCCCTGGACGAGCGAGGTGCGGTCGGGGGCCGGTTCACCGAGGACCCGCCGACGCTCGCCTGGATCTGCTTTCACGTACTGCAGGAGTACGCCCGCCACGCTGGCCACCTGGACGTCTCTGCCGAGCTGGCGGGCGGTGCGACCGGCGAATGAGCAAGCGCACAGCTCTGTGGACGACGGCGGCGGCGGTCGTCACCGTCCTCGCCATACTTGGCGTGCTCGTGGCGAACGGCGTCGTCTGGCCCAACCGGATCCTCGCCGCCCGGTACGACGTGCGAGGGGTGGACGTCGCGCACTACCAGGGGGAGATCGACTGGGACGTGCTGGCCGCACAGGACCTCGACTTCGCGTGGATCAAGGCCACCGAGGGCGCCTCGCACACCGACCCGCGGTTCGCCGAGAACTGGGCGGCCGCGACACGGACCGACCTGCTCGTCGGGGCGTACCACTTCATGAGCTTCGAGAGCTCGGGGGCCGACCAGGCCGCACAGCTCGCCGCCGAGGTCCCGGCGACCCCGGGCACCCTCCCGCCGGTGATCGACCTCGAGTTCTACGGCTCGTACTTCCAGGACCACCCGACGCCCGACGAGGTGCACGCGATCCTGGACCCGCTGGTCGCCGGGATCAGGGAGCACTACGGCGCCGACCCGATCGTGTACGCGACGGAGGAGGCCTACGACCTCTACCTGGCGGGCCGCTACCCGGACCTACCCGTCTGGATCCGGTCGGTCGCGTGGGCACCCGGGCTGTCCGACGGTCGCGAGTGGACGGTCTGGCAGTACTCGAACCGCGACCGGCTACCCGGCTACGACGGCGTCGAGCCGTACATCGACATGAACGTGTTCGCGGGCACGCGCGCGGAGCTCGAGGCCCTCACCCTGGACTGAGCCGCCGGCTCCGTCGCGTCAGGGCAGGGTCGCATCTGGGCAGGATCGTGTCAGGGCAGCGAGATGGTGCCGACCAGGACACCCCCGCTGTCCACCACCTTGAAACCGATGCGCTCCAGGGACTTCCGCACGATCGCCGACCGCGCGGTCGTCCGCGCCACCAGGCGCTTCGCGTCCATGGTCTGGGCCGCGGCGAACGCCCAGTAGGCCACCTCGCCGGAGATGCCCTGACCGCGGTACGACTGACCGAGCCAGAGGCCGACCTCCCGTGCGGCCGGGTCGCCGTCGACCAGGGCCAGGCGCGCAGCCCCCACGATCCTGCCTCTGGCCTTGACCGCCCAGGTCACCTCGGGAACCGGAGAGTGCGGGTTCACGCGGCACCGGCGGTGGTACTCCCTGAACGCGCCCTTGCGCAGGTCGGTCCAGGTCATACGGGGTTCGGTGGCCGACTCGCCCGAGGCGGGCGGCATGACCTCACCGGGTAGGGCCTCGGCAACGGCCAGCGCCAGGAGGCCTTCGAGCACTTCCTCGTCCACGGGAACCAGGTCGACCATCATCTGCGACGTCACCTCGCGGATGATAGTCGCATTTCGGACTTGATGGGATTGGTGAAACTTTCAACCACCTGACTCCGGGTCAGGAGGGCGCCTATGGCTCCCTGGCGTAGTCGACCAGGCCCAGCCCCAGCCACGAGGCGAGCAGCTCCACCTCGGCATGCACGGCGTCCATCGTGGCCCCGTCGAACGGCAGGTCCTCGTGCACCGCGAACACGTTCAGCACGCCGGCCTTGCGATCGGCCTTCGCGTCGAGCTTTCCCACGAACCGTTCCCCGTGCAGGATCGGCAGCGCGAAGTAGCCCCAGCGGCGTTTGCCCTTCGGCTTGTACATCTCGAGCGCGTACTCGTAGCCGAAGAGGTCGAGGAGCCGGGGCCGGTCGGCGGCCATGGCGTCGAACGGGGACAGCAGAGCGGTCCGGGGCTCGAACTCGTCGTCCGCCCGCTCGAGCAGCTCGGGATCGGCGCGCCACTCGCCGTCGACCCCCTCGATCTCGACCACCTCGCCGGGCATGTCCACCCACCAGCCGCCGTCGCCCGAACGGCCCTGCACCCGCTTGCGGGAGATACCCTCGGCCGCCAGGCGTCGCGCCACCCGCTCCTGGACCGCCTCCTCCAACGGCACCGCGTCGACCTGTGGATAAACCCGCTCCGCCAGGTCCCACAGGCGTTGCCTGCCCTGGCGCCCCACCATCGCGAGTTTGCCCTGCATGTTCAGCGCCTCGAGCATCTCGGCCACGCTGCGGCGGCTGCTCCAGCCCTCGGCGCCCCACGTGTACGGCACGCGGGCGGTGTCCGGCACGTCCTTGGCGAGCACCGGCCCGTCCGCCTCCACCAGTGCCAGCACCTCACGCTCGAACTCGGCGTTGTCGGCGAGCCACTGCCGCATGGTCTCGTTCTGGGGCCAGCGGGCCATCTGCTCCAGGTACAGGGGCAGGTCGACCATCGACCGCACCGTGCCACGCAGCTGGAACAGCATGCGGTCGGAGATCGCGTCGTCGACCGCGCCCTGCCAGTACTCGTTGCCGAGCCGCGACCAGGCGACGAGGTCCACCGCGGGCGCCACCGCCGACGTCGGGTCCACCGAGAGGAACGTCAGATCCTCCACCAGGTGCACGAGGTCGACCGGCCGGCGGGCGTCGAGCAGCTGAGCGCGCAACGCGATGCGCCGTCCCTGCTGCGCGGTGAGCCGATGTGTGGCCATGCCGCGAGGATACGGAACGACACCGACAATCTCCCGAGCGGCCGACTCAACCTTTCGTGGTGCTGGACCGTGAAGGAGGCATGAGCATGCCAATGGTCGCGGGGCGTTCGAGCCCCGACAAGATTCAGGCGATCGACGTGGTCGTGGTGGGGGACAAGGAGGCCGAGTTCGCGGACTTCATGGCGCGGTCCGCCCCGGCCCTCGCACGCACCGCCTGGCTGCTGTGCGGTGACACGCACGTCGCCGAGGAGCTGGTGCAGCAGGCCCTCATGAAGACGTATCTGGCCTGGCCGAAGGCACGGCGGGGCGAGCCCCTCGCGTACGCACGCCGGATCCTGGCCAACGCGCGGATAGACACGTGGCGCAGGCACCGGCGGGAGGTCCTCATGGCCTCCGACACGCTGCCTGACCGGTCGGGCGGCGGCCCCGGCCCGGCCGACCGGCACGCCGAACGGGACCGCCTCAGCCGTGCCCTGCTGACGCTCCCGACCAAGCAGCGCCGGATCGTGGTGCTCCGGCACCTCGACGGCCTGACGGAGCGTGAGGTCGCCGACGCGACGGGCGTCTCCGTCGGCACCGTGAAGTCCACCGCGTCACGCGGCCTCGCGCGCCTCCGGGAGCTCCTCCAGGCGGAGAACCTGGCAGACGTCGCACGCACCGCCGCAACCACCACGAGCACCACGGACGAGAGGAGTGCGTCATGAACGACGACGAGCAGTTCGCAGCGAGCCTGCGCACTCAGGCGACCCAGGTCGCGCCGAGGATCGACGTCGATGTCACCCGAGTCGTCCCGGCGGCCCGACGGCGTCGGGCCGCGCGGGTGGGCGGCGCCACCCTGGCCCTTGGGCTGGCGCTGGGCGGCGGAGCCTGGGCAGCCACCACGATGGAGCCCCCGGGAACCGCCCTGCCCGGCAGTTCGACGACGATGGAGGTGGAGCCGTCGCCGGAGCCGAGCGGGCCACCCATCACGTCGAGCGAGGGTGACCGGCTGACCGACGAGGGAGAACCCGTCGAGTACCCGATAGTGCCGCCGGACGGCTGGCGGGACGCGACGTACTTCCATGTGGTGACCCGCAATGAATCGGCAAAGCAGGGCGAGGAGGCCGACGATGACACGCCGATGGGCGTCGAGCGCTGGTACGGCGACGGTGTGGGCTTCTCGCTCCACAGCTACGGCCCGGCGCTGCGTGACGCGAGCAGCTACCTCGGCATGGAAGGCGCGGAACCCATCAGCTTCACCTGGGCGGAGATCGCAGCGCTGCCCACCGAGCCGGCGGCTCTGCACGACGCGTTGCTCAACAAGTTCGAGCCCAGGGGCATGGCCGAGGATGCGGCGCTCAACAGCACGGCCAGGCTGATCACCGAGGCGCCGGCCCCGCCCGAGGTGCGCGCCGCGGCGTGGGAGCTGCTCACGAGCCTGTCCGCCGTCGACGTGGAGCAGAATGTCGAGGACTCGGAGGGCCGCACGGGCACCGCCGCGACGTTCGAGCTGTGGGACCGGACCACCACGGTGATCTACGACGAAGGGCGGAACCTCCCGCTCGAGTCGGAGGAGTCGATCGGCAAGATGCATTCCCTCAGGACGTTCCTCCGGATGGAGTTCGTGCCCCTTCCCGAGGAGGTCGCCGACAGCGCCATCGAGATCCCGGACTTCACCGGGATGACCCGCGAGGACGCCGAGGTCGCATGCCTGGCGAAGCACCTCGCCTGCACGTTCGAGGACACCGAGTCGGACACCGTGCCGGAGGGGACGATCATCTCGTCCGACCCGGAGGCCGGCGCTCTGGTCAGCTGGGGAGCACCGGTGACGCTCCCGCTCTCCACGGGTTCCTGACCCTGCTCGCCAGCCCCTGACCTGGCAGCGCGCCACGGGCCCCAGGCCACGCCGGATGCTCTCGAGCCCCGCGTAGCCTGGGGCCCGTGGCCCACGCCTACCGAACCAGCACCCGGGTGGAGGCACCCGCCGACGTCGTCTGGCAGGTGCTGTCCGACGTCGAGCGCATGCCCACCTGGACCGGCTCCATGACCAGCGTGACGATCCTTGGCGCCGAGACGACCATCGCCGTCGGCTCCCGGGTCGAGCTGACGCAGCCCGGCCTCCCGCCCGCGGTCTGGGAGGTGGACAGCCTCACCGAGCCCAGCGGGTTCTCCTGGTCGAGCAGCACCCCGGGTGTGCGGTCGGGGGTGGCACACCGGATCGCGCCGGTGTCCGACGTCGCGTGCGAGCTCACGCTGGCGGTCGCGCAGAGCGGGATGCTTGCCGGGCTGACCAACCTCGCCCTCGGCTCGCGTGCACGGGAGCTCGTGGACGCCGAGCTGGCCGACCTGAAGGCCGAGGCGGAGCGTCGCGCCCTGGAAAAGGGCTGACCCGCCACCGCAGATCGGCGTGTCGCATTGTTTCTCTCACGGATTTTCCATGCCGCCTCAAGGCCATATCGGTCAAAAGAATGGCCCTTACGCTGGGAAAAGACGGCTGTCGAAAAGTTACCTGCTTTTCGGACGCTTTGGTACTTCACGACATGTGTTATCTGATCGAGACAGAGTGATGACCCGTATGTAGCGTCAGATCCGTTGTGCCACCGGAGGCACAATCGTGAGCCCCATTCCCCAGATCGGTACGGGCCCGCGAAACCGGCGACTTGGAGAACTTCGGTGAGTACCACCGTCCGACGCGGTCGACACCGCGCCGTTCACGCTCCTAGCACTCCCCTGATGACCGTGACCCGTAGTGCCGCCCGCTCGGGTGCGCTGATCGCGGCATCGTCCGGACTTCTCGCGACGGCGTTCGCACCCAGCGCACACGCCGTCATGGGAGACGGTTCGAACCGCCTGGCAAGCAAAGAGCTGGCGGCGGCGCCGGCCGTGCAGGTCGCGACCGACGCCAAGCTCAAGATCGAGAGCAAGGCCGTCAAGGTCACCCCCGCTCCCGAGCCGGAACCCGCCGTGGAGGCCCCCACCGAGACGGTGACGGAGGCCGCGGCCGAGAAGGTCGAGCCGGCCACCCCGGACTACGCGTCCGACGGCTCCATCGGCGCACAGGCCGTCGCGATCGCCATGCAGTACATCGGCATCGCCTACACGTACGGCGGCGAGTCGCCGGGGTCGGGCTTCGACTGCTCCGGGCTGATCAAGTACGTGTACGCCCAGCTCGGCGTCGACCTGCCGCACTCGTCGTCGTCCATGGTGGCAGCGGGCTACCAGGTCACGTCGCCCATCCCCGGTGACATCGTGTGGACCCAGGGCCACGTCTCCCTCTACGCGGGCGACGGCATGGTCGTCGAGGCGGCCAACTACGGCACCCCGGTGCGCCACACGGCCCAGTGGCAGGACTACGCGGTCTACATCCGCCCCTACTGACCCGATCCGCGAAGTAGAGCGCCTGTCCGGCTTCCGCGCGGGGTAGACCGTGCGGAGGCCGGACAGGCGCTCTACTTCGCGGATCGGGTCAGTACGCGACCGCCGCGGCCGCGTCGACGATGCCGTACCCGTACAGCGGCGTCCACACGCCGACGAGGCCCAGGAGCGGGTCGCGCGCGGTGCCGAGGATCGCGCTCTCGACCTCTGCCATCGTCCGGCCCTGGCCGTAGAGCAGCGCCGCGACCCCGGCCACGTGCGGCGTCGCCATCGACGTGCCCGCGTAGGCGTCGTAGCTGCCGCCTGCGCACGTGTCCGAGCCCGTGCCCACGGGCACCGTGGACCAGACGTCGCCGTCGCACCCGTTCAGGCCGCCCGCCCCGCCGGGCGCCGAGACGCTCTTCAGGTCGAGCTTGATCGGGAGCTCCGAGTAGTAGGCGTGGAGGCGGGCCGAGTCCGTGGCCCCGACGCAGATCGCGGAGCTGTTGAAGGCCGGGTCGGTGCACAGCGGCGTCGACGAGTTGCCTGCCGCCGCGACCGTGAGCACCCCCCGCTCACGGGCGTACGCGATGGCGTCGCGCATCAGGGTGTCGAGACCGATGATCGTCAGCAGCTGCCCGCCCGGGGCCGAGCCCAGGGAGAGGTTGATGACGTCGGCGCCGTTGTCGGCGGCCCACCGGATCCCGTCCGCGATGTCCTGCGAGGAGCCCGAGCCGGCCTCGAGGACCTTGACCGGGAGCACCTTGGCGCCGGGGGCGACACCCGCGACGCCTATGCCGTTGTCCGCCGCGGCGGCGACGATGCCTGCCACGTGCGTGCCGTGCTCGTCCCCGTCGTTCTGACCGTCGGGGCCCCTGAAGTCCCCGTCGCCGCACGGACGGACGTCCGCGCAGCCGGAGAAGGTGGCACCGGGCAGGAGCTGGCCGACGAGGTCCGGCTGGTCGAAGTCGACGCCCGTGTCGACGACGGCCACCACCGCACCCTCACCCGTGCCGGCCGACCAGGCGGCCTCGGCGTTGATCTGGTCCAGGCCCCACTGCTTGTCCCGGAGGGGGTCGTTGGTAGCGGCCTGTGCACCGGGTGCCACGGCGACGAGCACCGCCACGGCGAGGGCCGCGGAGGTGGCGGCGCCGACGAGTGACTTCCTGTTCATGTGTGCCCCCTGTGTCTGCTCGTGGGCCGGATACCCCCGAACTCGGACAAACCTATGGGGACCGGACACGCGCCGAACAGGGCGAGCAAGGCACAGCGGGTGAAAATTTACACGCCCGCAATCAGCAGGGTCGCGGGCTGCCGCCTCAGGCCCAGGCCTCGGACAGCTCGTCCTCGTCCACAGCCTCCCGGGAGAGCCGGAGCGCCGCGATCGCCGCACCGAGCAGCAGGGCGACCACCCAGGCGCCGAGCTGGTGCGCGTCGGGCACCATGGCCGCCGAGGCTAGCTCGTGCGCCACGATCGCCGCCGCGGACAGCGGGTTCTCCGTGAGCGCGGAGCCCGGCCAGATGTTCTCCTGCACGGCCAGGAGGGCCGGCCCGGCGGCCTGCAGCACCCACACGATGCCCGCGGTCGGCAGCCAGCCGAGCAGCTCGAGCGGCCGGCTGTCCACCGCGAGGCCGAACGCCACGCCGAGCGCCACCGCGAAGATCCACCACGTTCCGGTGGGGGACACCAGGTTGCCCGGCACCAGACCCCACAGCCAGCCGTCCAGGAGCACGACGGGCAGGGCCAGGGCAGGCCCGCGCAGGACGGCCGGGCCCAGGGCCACCAGGAGGCCGGCCGCCAGCCCTACGACCCCGGCAGCGACGGTGACGACGAGCATCCCGAGCGGCGCGGCGTCTCCGGGAGCACTGCCGCGGATCGCGAGCAGGCACGAGGCACCGCCCGCCGCGGACATGGCGAGCAGGGTGCCCGTCGTCGCGGCAGCGGCACCCGCCCTTGCCGAAGCCGGGATGCCCGCCGTGAGGCCGCCGAGAAGACCGCCGATCAGCGCCATGACGACCAGGCCGACCACTGCGTCGTCGGCGGTGAACGGGAGCGGCAGGAATGCGGTTGAGCGCACTGTCGAAGCCTCAGTAAGGCCTATGACCTCGTACAACGCCTGCAGGAGCCAGGGCAGAAACCCGCACACCCACCAGACGACGGCACTGATGGGAAGCACCCACCAGGCGGAGACGCGATATGCGCTTTCACCCATGCCGCCGAACGGTAGCCGATGTATGTGATGTCGGTCATAGCCTATGAAGACCGGAACGGCGCAAATCTGTGCCTTCGGCGGGTGAGACCGGAATGCGTAACCCGATCGTGACTTTTCTGGGGAAGGTGTGTACGTTGACTTCTGCCCCACCACATCGGTGGGGCCGTGAACCGGACGCCGAATCCTGTCACCGGTTCATGACCAGACGTTCGAGACAGGAGCGGGGGACCCACCTTCCCGGGCGACAGCACCATCGTCGCCCTCGGGGTGAAGCCGGACGGAACCCCCCAGTAGCCGTGCGGCCGGGTGTGTACTCCTACCCGAACCCGACAGCTGACCTCGCAGGCGGTACAGGAGACATTTAGGTGACGAACTCCCTTCGCGGACGGCATCGTGACAGCCGCCCGGCCATGACACCGCTGAGCATCCTTGCTCGTACCGCCACAGAGAACGCAGGCACCGTAGCCCGCCGAGGAGCCATCGCCGCAGCAGCCGGTGGCGTCCTGATCTCGACCATCGCGACGACGGCCCACGCGGCCCCCGCCATGGATCTGAAGACCGACGTGAAGTCCGCCAAGCTGAACACGGTCGACCTGCACTCCCTCACCGCGGTGGCCAAGCAGGCAGTCGCCGCGGCCCCCACCGTCACGGTCCCGTCCGACGCGAAGATGCCGATCGAGATGGAAGCCCTGGGCACCTCCTCGGGCGCCGACGGCAAGAAGGGCGACGGCCCCGCCGTGGTCTCGGTCGACGCGCCGGACCCGGTCCCGGTCGGCGAGCAGGCCATCAACGTCGCTTTCAACTACCTCGGCATCACGTACGTGCTGGGCGGTAACTCGCCGGCCGAGGGCATGGACTGCTCCGGCCTCATCCAGTACGTGTACGCGCAGCTCGGCGTGAACCTGCCGCACTCGTCCGGCGCGATGCTGAGCTCCGGCTACCAGGTCACCTACCCGGAGCCCGGCGACATCGTCTGGACGCCGGGCCACGTGGCCCTGTACGCGGGCGACGGCATGATCATCGAGGCCTGGGCCGCCGGCATGCCGGTGCGCTACACCGAGATGTGGCAGAACAGCCCGACGTTCATCCGCGTCGTCTGAGCCGGAGAGCCTGAGCCGAGGCCGCGGTACCGCAGTACATCGCGAGGCGTCGCCTCCGCGCCGGGTTTCCGCCCGACGCCGGAGGCGGCGCCTCTCGCGTGTCCGGACCGTTCACTCCGGCCAGTCGCAGTAGTCCGCGACGAAGGCGTAGAAGTCGGAGCGCGCGGTGTCGGGCATCGGCACGTAGACCGGCTCCTGCCGGACGCCGCCGACGCGCGCGGAGACCGGCAGGAACGTGCCCCGCTTGTCCTCGGCCACCGCATGGACGTCGCAGCGGGCGGGCACCACGGCCAGGACCACCTCGCCGGCCCCCTGTCCCGCCAGGTCCGGGCCGACCCAGCCCGAAGCGTCGCCGCCTGGGTCCGCATTCGTCATCAGGGTCGTCCCGGCGATCCGGTCGAGCGTGACCTCCGGGCCGCCGTCGACCCGCTCGATCCGCAGGGTGACCAGAGCGGTCAGCTCACCGTCGCGGGTCTCGACGGGGACGTCGGCGTCGACGGTGAGGTCGGCTCCGGCCGCTACCGCCGCTGCCGAGCAGTCCACCGCGTGGTTCCGGGCGAGGTGCCCGACGGGATCGTCCACCTCGTCGACGGCGACGTCGGTCGCCGGGCCCAGGTCGTCGCCCTCGCCGAGGGCGAGCGTGATCGTGGCGGACGGCGCAGCGGCCTCCTCAACCACCGCCAGGTCCGCGCACCTCGCCTGGCCCAGCCCCACGAAGACGGCGCGCGTGGCGCCCGGCCGCAGCACGAGGGTGCGCCCCTCCTTGGTGAGGTGTGACGGCCCGAACTGCTCGGTCCGCAGGGCCCCGGAGAGGAGCGTCAACGTCTCGCCGGAGTCGTTGGTGACCTCGAGCCGGATCTCCCGTTTGGCGTACTGCTCACGGCCCTGCGCCACCTCGACGCTGAGGTGGGAGGCGACGTCGTCGGGCACCGGGCCCTTCGCGGACGGCGGCGCGCCGCCGCCCGTACACGCGACCGCGGCCGCGCCGACCACCGACGTCAGAAGGACGAGGATGGCGGCGCGGCCGCGGTGTGCTGCGATCAGGCGGTCTTGCGGCGGCCGAAGATCGCCTGGACGATCAGGATCACGATGATCGCGCCGATCACCGAGAAGAGCCAGCTCTCCCACGACCAGAACTCGTCCAGGCTGACGTTGAAGATGAGCCCGCCGAGCCAGCCGCCGAGCATGGCGCCGAGCACACCGAGGAGCAGCGTGAGCCAGAAGCCACCCGGCTGCTTGCCCGGGATGACGATACGGGCGATCACGCCGGCGATCAGCCCAAGGATGAGAAACGCAAAGAAACCCATGATGTGTTTCCTCCAGAGTGGTGTGGCTTGCTTGCGACTACCTCAGCACTGTTCGGGCCGACTTGCCACCGGACCCGCCGAATCAGTCCCAAATCGGGACATTGCACGCAGCAAAACCTGGGCGGACGCCCGCGCTACAGTTCGGCCGGGCAAGGGCCTGAGGCAGGACCGGAGCAAGGACTCCGGGCACGTGACAGCAAGGGAGACCGCATGAACCAGGCGATCGGCACACCGGCCGAGCCACGGATCGAACCGCGCACCTGGCGGGGGCGGCTCCGTGCGTTCCTCGACCAGAGGTGGTTCGTCAACCTCGTCCTCGTGGTGATCCTGGCGAACGCCCTGATCCTGGGCGCAGAGACCATGGTGACGGGTGCAGCCCTCGATGTCCTGACCGTCATCGACTACGTCATGCTGGGCTTTTTCGTGCTCGAGCTGCTCCTGCGGATCGTCGCCCATGGCCGCCAGTTCTTCCGGGACCCGTGGAACCTTTTCGACCTCGTCGTGGTCGGCATCGCGATGGTCCCGGACGGCGCGTCACTGTCCGCACTGCGTGCTCTGCGCGTGCTCCGCGTGCTCCGCGTGATCACGGTAGTGCCGTCGCTGCGCCGTGTCGTCGACGGCCTGCTACGGGCCGTGCCGGGGATGGGCGCTGTGGGCGCACTGCTGGTCCTGGTCATGTACGTGTCGGCGGTCATCGCGACCGGCCTATTCGGCCAGGCCACACCGGAGTACTTCGGGAGCCTCTGGACGTCCCTGTTCACGCTGTTCCAGGCGATGACGGGCGAGGCCTGGCCTGACATCGCCCGCGCAGTGATGGTGGCACATCCTTGGGCGTGGATCTTCTTCGTGCTCTACATCCTGGTCGTGAGCTTCGCGGTGCTGAACCTGTTCATCGCAGTCATCGTCAACGGCATGGAGGAGATCTCCGAAGAGGAACGCAGGGACGACGAGCAGAAGGACGAGCGCCTCGACAACCTGGCCGCGCAAAACCGCGAGATCCTCGCCGAGCTCCGCTCCCTGCGCGCGAAGCTCGACGAGGGCGGCACCGCCTAGGCCAGCACCACGTTGACCAGGCGGGGCGGCCGCACCACCACGCGCCGCACCGCCCGGTCGCCCACTGCCCGGGCGACGGCCGGCCGGTCCAGGGCGGCCCGCTCCAGGTCCGCCGCCGCGACGTCGGCGGGCACCGTCAGCCGGTCGCGCACCTTGCCGTCCACCTGGACCACCGCCTCCACCTCTGTCGTCACCAGCAGAGCCGGATCCACCGCCGGCCACGGCTGCGCCGCGACCGGCGTCGTGCGCCCCAGCCGTTCCCACAGCTCCTGGGCGGTGTGCGGGGCGAACAGGTTCAGCAGCACGGCCACCGCCTCGACCGCCTCGCGGTAGGTCTCCGGGTGCCCACCCGCCCCGCCGTCCGACGCCGCCCGCCGCACCTCGCCCACCAGCTCCATCAGCCGGGCGATCGCCACGTTGAACCGCCCCGCCTCGACCAGCCCGTCGACGTCGTGCACGGTGCGATGCACCGCTCGGCGCAGGGCGCCGCCGTCCGCTGGTCGAGCCTGTCGAGGCCCAGGTCTCGACGAGCTCGACCGGCGATCGTCCAGGCGCAGCACCCGGGCCAGGAACTTCCGCATCGCCTCCGGCGAGACGTCCGCCCAGTCGACGTCGTCCTCCGGCGGGCCCGAGAACAGCATCGCCAGCCGGACGGCGTCCACCCCGTGCCGGTCCAGCTCCGCCGCCAGGTCCACGCCGTTGCCCAGCGACTTGCTCATCGCCTTGCCGTGGTTGACCACCTGGCCCTGGTTCAGCAGGCGCGCGTACGGCTCGGGCGAGGGCACCAGACCCATGTCGTACAGCACCTTGGTGACGAACCGCGCGTACAGCAGGTGCATCGTCGCGTGCTCCACCCCGCCCACGTACAGCGCGGCGGGCATCCAGCGCGCGGCGTCCTCCGGGCGGAACGGGCCGCCGTCGTACCCGGGCGACAGGTAACGCAGGAAGTACCAGGACGAGTCCACGAACGTGTCCATCGTGTCGGTGTCCCGTTCGGCCGGGCCGCCGCACCTCGGGCACGTCGTCCGTACCCAGTCGCGCGCTCCCGCCAGGGGCGAGACGTCGCCCGGGACCAGCTCGTCGCCCTCCAGGTGGGGCAGCTCGACCGGCAGCTGGTCGTCCGGCACGACCACCTCACCGCACTCCGGGCAGTGCACCACGGGGATGGGCGCGCCCCAGTAGCGCTGCCGGGACACCAGCCAGTCGTGCAGGCGGTAGGTCGTGCCGTCCGGGCCGTCCTGCCTGCCGATCCAGTTGCGCTGCATGGTCAGCACGTGCGGCGGCCAGCCCGGCTCCAGCAGCTCCATGTCGTCCAGCAGGCGGTCCGCGTACGCCGTGATCCGGAAGAACCACTGCGTCAGCGTGCGGGCGACGACGACGGTGCCGCAACGCTCGCATGTGCCGTCGACCACCTGCTCGTTGGCCAGCACCGTGCGGTCCTTCGGGCACCAGTTCACCTCCGCCGCCGCCCGGTAGGCCAGACCCCGCTCGTGCAGCCGGGCGAACAGCCACTGGGTCCAGCGGTAGTACTCAGGCTCGTGCGTGTGCAGGCGCCGCGACCAGTCGAACGAGACGCCGTAGCGCCGGATCGATGCCGCCTGGGTGGCGATGTTCGCCTCCGTGTACGCGGCCGGATGCTCGCCACGGCGGATCGCCGCGTTCTCGGCGGGCAGGCCGAACGAGTCCCAGCCGACGGGGTTGAGCACGTCGAAGCCCTTGGCCCGCCAGTACCGCGCCACGACGTCGGTGATCGCGAACACCTCGGCGTGGCCCATGTGCAGGTCGCCCGAGGGGTACGGGAACATCGTCAGCAGGTACCGGCGAGGGCGGGCGCCGTCGTCGGACGCCTCGTACAGGCGGTCCTGCGCCGAGCCCTCGTCGGCCGGTCGGGGGGTGGGGTATGTCGCGGTCATCGCTGTCGCTCTCCGGTGCGTCGATCGGGTCCGGGCACGAAAAAGCCCCTCGCGAGGAGGGGCGGCCGCACCGGGTGTGCCCGATCGAGGGCTGGTCCGGTGCGGCTAGGTAAGCAGCGAGCGTGCGGTGCGCATGCGGCAACGATACGTGCACCCGTCGAGCCGGGTAAAGGAACTTAGGGCAGGACGCCGCCCCTGGTCACGCAGAGGCGCGAGCGCCGGTTCGGTCCGCCGCCAGCGAGGTCCGAGCCGGCGCTCGCGCCGTTGGACGAGAGCACATGGTTCGGGGTGCGCGGGGCGCACGCACCCCGAACCATGGCTCCCGTCCGACGCGCCGTAGCTCGGCCCGCCCCCAGCGAGGTCCGAACTTCGTCCGCGTCACAGCTAGGACGCGTACACGCCCCCGAAGTCACAGCACTTCTGGACGCGATCGCATGTGGTCTGGATCACAAGCACTGCCGGACGGCGATGCGTAGTGCGCGGGTTGCCCGCAGAACCGCCGTTTCGCGCGTCCGATTCGGCCCCAGACAGGGCCGAATCGGATGTCTCGGGAGAAATCGAAGAAAAATCCCGGAAGTGCTGTGACATCCCCGCATCTCGAGCGTCTGGGCTGCATGGAACACACCGAGCACCCCGAACTTGTTCGTCTGGGCGCCCAATACCTGCGCGCGTACGCGGAGGGCGATGCCGTCAACCTCTACCGTCTCGCGGACGCGTGGGGGGCGAGCGACCTGATCGCCGCGACCTGCGAGGTCGCTCTGGCGGTCATCCACGCGACGTCGGGGCCGCAGGGCCTCGACGTCGTATCGACCACGTTCGCGACCAACCGGAGGTGAGCACGGATGAACACGGCAGAGCCTGCAGCCGAAGAGCCCGAACACTTGCGCGGAAACAGAGTTGTGGTGCGATCATTGGCCAGCGCAACAAATCCGGACAGTATGCGCAGAGGGGGGCAAGACCGCGTGACCACGACTGGTGACCTGCGGATTGACGACTGGGTGGTGCATCGCCCCAACGTCGTACGCTCGGTCGCCGCACGCGTGCCCGGGATCGACGCCGAGGAAGCCGCCAGCCGGGCCCTGGAGAAGATGGTCCGGATCGTGTCCACCGGCGGCACGATCGACGACCCCGCACCGTACTGGCGACGAGCGGCGGTCAACGAAGCGATCTCCATGACCCGTGAGGCCGGTCGCGCCCACCCCGTCGAGGACGACACCCTCGACGGCCTGACGCCGCCCGTCGCCGGAGCAGAGCTCGACGCCGAACGCCACGCCGACGTCTCCATGCTGCGCACCGCACTGTCCGACCTCGCCGACGACGACCGACAGATCCTGCTAGAACGCCACGTCCACGACCGAGCCGTCGCCGACATCGCGACCAACCTCGGCGTACGGCCCCACGCGGTCACGATGCGGCTGCGCCGCGCCGAGGAACGCCTCGCCGGCGCCTTCGCCGCAGCCCACGCCCAGGGCGTCAACGAACCCGAGTGCCGCACCACCCGCGCCGCCATGCACGACTACCTCAAGGGACGCCTCCTGCCGCGCCGCCAGCGGCGGCTGGAGGTCCACATGGACGGGTGCGCCGAGTGCACCCGGGCGTTCGTCGACGTCCGCGAGGTGTCCTGGATGCTCCGTGACCTCGGACAGCACCTCATCGCAGGCGGCTGGGTCGGCGGCGCGGTCGTCGGCGCCGGGGCAGGCGCTGCCGGTGCCGGTGGCGCCCGCCCGCGCTCGTTCGGCAAGAAGGAGACCGCCGTCGCCGCCGGCGTCCTGGCCGCGCTGGCGATCGGCGGAGGCGCCGCGGCGATGATCGCGAGCCAGGCCGACAAGCCGCCGATCCAGGCGATCGAGGATGCCGCCGGAGCAGGTGGCGGCGGAGCTGGCGGCGGTGCGGGCGGTGGTGGTGCAGGCGGTGGCGGTGGTGCCAGCGCGCCGAGCTCTCCTGAGGAAACCACGGAGGAGCGGCCGCCGTCGATCCCGCCCGCCGACCCTCAGCCGCGCCCGGCCACGACACCCAAGGAAGACGCCGCCCCGGCGCCGGCACCCGAGCAGCAGGTTGCCGACCCTGAGCCCGCGGACGACAACCCGCCGGCAGCCGAACCGGCTCCGGGCGGCGGCGCGGACCGGCCCGACCCGGTGAAGCCTCCGACCCAGCCCGAGCCGGAGCCGGAACCCACCGAACCGCCGAACCCGCCCGAGCCCACAGATCCGCCGGACCCGCCCGAGCCGCCGGACCCCCCGGACCCGGAGACCCCCGGCCCCGGCGCGGCACTGGACGCCCTGCTGCTCAGCCTGGGTCTCTCCGACCTGCCCGGCATCGACCTCGCCACGACCACGCTGGACGAGATCTGGGCGCTGTTCTTCGGCACGCTCGCCGGAAACGCCGGCCAGGCCGTCGACGACGCTCAGTCAGCAGCAGGGAACTGATGACGATGCGGGCCTCACACCTGGCCCGCATCGCCTCAGCGCTGTGCGAACGCACAGCATTGCTGGGCGACAGCCCAAGATCGACGGCCGACGCCGTCCGCACCTTCCATGCGCGCGCGTTCTTTGCGAGCATGCACGACCGAGGTTTCGTGGAACGTGATGGCACGCGGCGCGCTGTCGTGTGCGGGAGGGAGTCGGCGTGACGGTCACCAGCGCGGACCTCAGCCAGTGGGCAGCGCACCGTCGCGCTGTCGTCTTCACGGTCTCGCGACGTGTACCCGGCATCGACCCGGAGCTGGCGGCGAGCCGCGGGCTCGAGCTGCTGTGCGTGGAGCTCATGAGACAGGGCGGCATCTCCGACCCCGTCGCCTTCTGGAGCGCCGCGGCGGTGGACGCGGCGCAGGAGATGGCGCACGAGGACCCGTCGTCGGACGAGCAGACCTCGCGGGCGGAAGCCCTCAGCGCGCCGGTCCGCCGCGCCCTGGACTTCGAGGTACTGACCACGGCGATGGAGCGGCTGCCCGCCGGGGATCAGCAGCTCCTGTGGGACCACCACGTGGCGTCCCGTCCGGTCGCCGCGATAGCCGACGAGATAGGCGTGCTGCCCTATGCCGCCAAGCGCCGCCTCCGTCGTGCCGAGAACCGGCTCGCGAGCAGCTTCGCCGAGACGCACACCGGCACGGCGGACAACGCCGAGTGCGAGTCCACCAGGGCCTCGATGCACGACTTCGTGCGCAACCGCCTCCTGCCGGGCCGCCGGCAGAAGGTCGAGGACCACATGGTCCAGTGCTCGGGCTGTACGAGAGCCTTCGTCGACGTCCGGGAGTCGTACTGGATGCTGCGCGCCGCCGCACCCGTTCTCCTGCTCGGCGCAGCGGCCGCGACGGAGACGGGCACGGCGGTGGCTGCGGGAGTGACCGGTGCCGGGCTGGGCGGCGGGCTCGCCACCCTGGGCACCCGTGTGGTCCTGACCGTCCGCAGCGCGCTGACCGATCCGGTGAGCCTGACGGCGACCGTGGCCAGCGGACTCTTCCTCACCACTGCCGTCACGACGGGGGTGACCGGCGGCTTCGGAGGCTCGCCTGCTTTCCTCGAGACCGGGACCGTCTCCGTCTCGACCGAGGACGGTGCGAGAGCAGCGGTCCGGGGCGCGACGCCGACCTCCCGGGCGGCGGACCCGGCGAACCTTCCCGAGCCGACCAGTTCGGCCATGCCGGACCTGGCGGAGGGCAGCGGCCTGCCCCCGGGCCTCACGGAGAAGTCCGAGCTACCGCCGGGCCTCGTGAAGCAGGACGACGTTCCGCCCGGACAGGCCGACGACCCCGACAGCTCGGGCAGCCCGAGCACGCCGGATACCTCCACCCCATCGAGCGGGACCGGGAACGACAAGACTCCACCCGGGCTCGCGAAGAAGGGCGGGATCCCGCCGGGCCAGGCCAAGAAGGACGAGGTCCCGCCAGGGCAGGCGAAGAAGGACGAGACTCCGCCCGGCCAGGCCAAGAAGGACGAGGTCCCACCGGGCCAAGCCAAGGAGGACAAGGTCCCACCGGGCCAGGCCAAGAAGAACGACACCTCGGCCGGCTGAGCAGGGGGGACGACCGATCAGGCCCGTTCCAGGAGGACCATCACCTCGTAGTGCGAGGTCTGCGGGAACATGTCGAGCAGACGTGCCCGCGCCGGCCGGAGCGACGGCATCGCGGCGAGGTCCTTGGCGAGCGTCGTCGCGTTGCAGCTCGAGTACAGGACGTGCTCGATCCCCGAGGTCTCCAGCCACTGCGCCAGGTCCGCGCCGATACCGCGCCGCGGCGGGTTGACGATCACCATCTCGGGCAGCTCGGGGGCATCCGGACCGATCGCGAACGCCGTCGCGTCCCCCGCGGCGAACGTGACGTCACGGAAGCGCGCCGCCCCTGCGCCGTCGCGCAGCTTCTCCACGGTGCCCGACGCCGCGGCCACCGCCTCCGCGCTGATCTCGATACCCGTGACGGCGCGGCCAGGCGCGGCGCAGTGCAGCGCGAAGCCGCCCACACCGCAGTACAGGTCCCAGAGGCTGCCCGGACCGACCTCGTCCACCCAGGCACTGGCCTGCCGGTAGAGCTCGGTCGCGACCGCGGTGTTGGTCTGGAAGAAGCTCTGCGGACGCAGATCGAGCGTGATGTCGTCGATGCGCATCGGGAGCGTGGTGCGCTCGGTGAGCGGGATCTCGAGGTCGCCCTCCAGCACCGCGGCGTGCGCCGGCTGGATGTTCGCCGAGGCCACGGCCAGTGCCGGGAGCTCCGCCTGCAGCGAGGGGAGGTGCTTGCGGATCCGCGCGATCGCCTCCTGGGAGCGCAGCACGAACCGGACCATGAGCTCGCCGTCGGGCGACAGGGTCACCAGCAGGTACTTGAGCTCGCCCCGCTGCTGGGCGCGCTTGCCGAAGCCCGACACCTGGTACGGCTCCAGGTTCGCGCGCGTGACGAAGGCCGCGAGCGGAGCGAAGGAGGCTTGCAGGTCGTCCGGGTAGAGCCCGCAGTCCGTGAGGTCGACGCCGTGGCCGGCTCGGTCGAGGATGCCCAGGACGGGCTCCGCCACGGTGCCGCTCACCACCATCTTGGCCTTGTTACGGAAGGCCGACTCCGCGCTGCTGACCGGGGGCAGCCAGGTCAGTTCCGGGCCTGTGGACAAGTCTGTGGACAAAACCATCGACGAGTCCGTCGACATGTCTGCCGATGTGTCCACGGACCTGTCCAGGACGGGGGCGAGGAGCGCGGCGACGTGCCGCTCCTTGTCGAGCACCTGGGTGGGGTAGTCGATCTCCAGGAGGGTGCAGGAGTGGCAGCGGCCGGCGTCGTAGTGGGGGCACTGCACACCTCCATTATCCAACCCCTACGCAAACGCCCTGATCAGTGCCGACGCACCGCCGTCAGCCCGCGTACTCGAAGTGCCACGGCTCCTCACGGCCACCGCCCGCGCGTGCCCACTCCGGATGGTGCCAGCCGACCTCGGGCCCGTTGGCGGCGAGCCACGCGTACTCGGGCCGGCCGAAGCGGAAGCCGTCGTCCACCGGCACGTCCACCGCCAGCGCCAAGCCGTGGTTCGAGGTTCCCGGCGCGGCGACCTGCCCGCTGCCGAACTCGTCGAGCGCCTGGAGCTGCCAGTCGTAGGGCCGGTAGCCGTACTCCACGCGCAGCGGCTTGCCGAACTCCGCCTTGAACCGAGCGCCGAGCGTCTTCCAGGCCTCGGCCGCGTCGCAGCGCAGGTACTGGTCCTGCCCCTCGGGCCCGATCCCGACCTTGCACAGCTCGTCCACCTCGAGCCGGCCGTTGGAGCCGTCGGCGACCGTCGCGCGCACGTCCCACGCCGCCGCCTCGATCGCGACTCGCGCCGCCTCGCGCCGCTCGCCCAGCGCCCGCACGGAGCGCAGGTTGTTCGGCTTCGCCCCGGCCGCGAGCGCCGCCTTGCCCTCGGCGCGATGGGTCATGAGGGCCTTGCGGACGTCGGCGGGTGCGCCCGCCTCGGCGGACCAGGTCAGGGTGTACTCGGAGTCGCGCACCGAGATCTTGAGCTGCGCGGTGACCGAGGTGAGCGTGGTCTTCGCCGTCTTGAGCTGAGCGGCGGCCTTCTTCTCGCGCTCCGCCGCCGCGGTGGCCTTCGCCTGCGCGTCCTTGCGGTCCTGCTGCCACTGCCGGTTCGACGCCTGCACGTCCTCGGTGGCCGCGACAAGGGTGGTCGCCGTGGTGCGCATGGTGATCGCCCACTCGGTCGCCTCGGCCTCCAGCGCGTCGACGTCCTCGGTCGTGTCGAGAGCCGCGGTGCCGGGCTCGGGTACGGCCGGCGGCCGCATCGCGCCGAGCTCCTTGGCTGCCGCGATGTGGCCCACGAGGTCGTCGCGGACGGCGGCGTCGACCACCTTGCCGTCGGAGGCCTTGAGGACCTTTTCGGCCGTCGCGATCTGCTGGGCCAGGCCCTCCTGGGCCGTGCGCCCTTCGTCGACCGCCTGGACGACGTCGGCGCGCGCGTCGGCCAGCTGCGCCTGCTCGCGCTCGTTGCCGACGTGGACGAACGCGAACACGATGCTGCCCACCAGTGCGACCGCCGCCGCGATCAGGAAGACCACCAGTGGCCGCATCGACCCGCCGTCCGCCGGGCCCCGGCCCGTGCCGGGCGTCGTGCGTTGGTGCTGCGCCTGGTCCGGTACCTCGGCTGTCGTGCCCTGAGGCGGGTCCGACGCGACGGTGGTGGGGTCGTGTGGCGGTCCGGCAGGTGCGGGCGGCTCCGCGTTGAGGGGCATGGCCCGAAGTTTGGCGAATCTGCGGCGCGGACGCTAATTCCCCGCGCGCTCCGCGAGGTTCTTGAGCTTCTCGACGTACAGCTCGACATCGCTCTTCTCCCAGTCCGGGATGTTGGTGTTGTCGGCGTAGAGGCCGACGGACCTGTCGGTCAGCTCGCGCAGGATGTCGGCGTGGCCGGCGTGCCGGGCGATCTCGTCGCTCACGTGGATGATGATGCGGAACAGCGTGACCTCGCTGTTCGTCCACCACGGCACCCGTCCCGGGGCGTCCAGCGGGAGCGTGTCGATGGTCTCGTCGGCGAACGCCCAGGCCCGGCGGTAGAGGTCGGTGACGGACGTGACGGACTCGTCGGCGGTCGCGTACCAGTCGGCCTGCGGGTCCTCCTCCCACCTCTGCTCGGAGACGACCTCCTCCGGGGTGGGCCACTCCTTGCCGAAGGTCGGCCCGAAGTAGCCGATCTCGATGTTGGCGCAGTGCTTCACGAGGCCCAGCAAGTTGTTCCCCGAGGGCACCAGGGGCCAGCGCGCCTGCTTCTCCGTGAGGCCCTCCAGCTTCCACAGGAGGGCCTCGCGGGTTTCCTGCAGGTACTTCTTCAGGACCTGCTTCTGCTCGAGCTCACCCGAGCCGGTCACACTGTCAGTCGTCTGCGCCATGGGGACAGTGTGTCCTCAGGCACTGACACTCACCCAACCATTTGCGCCCGGGCGCGCTTCTTCGGCTTCCGGTGCAGCCACCACTCGGCGAACAGGAGGTTCGCGATGAACGATATCCAGGCCGACGCGATCGCGGCTCCCTCGATCTCGGGCGAGCCGAACCCGATGTTCGGGTCGGTCAGCGCACCCGGGACGTAGACGGCGATGAGAAAGGTGGACCAGAACCTGTTGGTCACGATCGAGAAGGCCAGCGCCGTGCTCCGGACCATCCACTCCCTGTGATCGGCGAAGCGCCGCTGTCGTACCGCGCGGTAACCGAGCAGGGTGAACGTCAGGAGCAGGGTGCCCATCAACGTGTTCGCCACCTGCTGCGCCACGCCGGCGCTCGGGAACTGTGCGACGACGAGTGCCGCGACGGCGGTCGGGATCGCGGAGGCGACGTAGACCCGGCCGCTCCAGCGGTGCACCTGCGGGTGGTGCGCGCGCAGCCACGGCCAGAGCTGCAGCACCCCGGCGCTCAGCATGATCGATCCCGTGAAGATGTGGGTCACGAGCGCCGGGTAGAACGCTGGGCCTCGATCCGTCGGGACAAGGGACTGTGTCGGGTCCAGGCCCACGTAGCGCGGCAGGGCCGTCGCGAGGAAGATCGCCGTGATGATCGCCAGCGGCGCGATCCAGGGGCGGCGCCACCAGCGGACCTTCCGGGGTGAGCGGGCCGGGGCCGGTGCGGTGGTCGTGTCGGTTGCCATGTCTTACCTGCTTTCGTCAGGTCGGAAGATCTGAAGGTCGGTCGTGCGCCGCGTCAGCGCCGGGCACGGAACGCCAGGCCGGCGGCGACCGCGAAGAGCAGGCCGAGCCCCAGGCACCAGGCGACGGCGAGCACCGCCACGCCCGTCGGGTCCGCGGTCGCCGCGACGTCGCCCGAGAGCAGGTTGCGCACCGTCTCGATCACCGGCGTCACCGGCTGGTGCTCCGCGAAGCCGCGCAGCCAGGACGGCAGCGTGTCGACCGGAACGAAGGCGCTCGACACGTAGGGCAGGAACATCACGAAGAACGAGAAGCCGCCGGCGGCGTCGGGCGACCGGACGAGCACGCCCACGAGGGCGGCGAGCCAGGTGATCCAGCCGACGAAGAGCAGGATCATGCCCACCGCGGCGAGCCATTCCAGGACGGAGGCCTCGGGGCGGAAGCCCAGCGCCATCGACACCCCGAACACGATGGCTGTGGTGACCAGGTTCTTCACGAGGCTCGCGACCACGTGACCCGACAGCACCGTCCAGGCGGTCATGGGCATCGACCTGAGCCGGTCCACCATGCCGCTCGACATGTCGCTCTCCACGGCCAGCGCGGTGTTCGCCGCGCCGAACCCGGCCGCCAGCAGGATCACGCCCGGCGTCACGTAGTTGATGTAGTCGGTGCCGATGTCGACGGCGCCGCCGAAGACGAGCACGAACATCAGCAGGATGATCACGGGCAGCACGACCGCCGTGATCATGGCGTCCACGTCCCGCGAGACGAGGCGCAGGCTGCGCGTCGCCATGGTGGAGACGTCGCTCACCAGGTGCGTCATGCCGCCACCCCCGCCGCTCGTGCCGAGCTCTCCTTGCCGACGTGCCCGGTCAGGGTGAGGAAGACGTCGTCGAGGCTGGGCACCCGCACCTCCCAGTGCTCCGGTGCCACTCCCGTGGCCTCGACGGCGGCGAGCACGGTCCGCACGTGCCCGACCGATCCGTCGGTGGGCACGCGTACCCGCATGCCGTCGACGGTCCCGAGCCCGAGCGCGGGGGCCACCCGGCCGACGTCGGACAGGGTGGCGAACGTCAGCTCGACGCCCGCCTCGCCGACCTGGGCCTTGAGCTGGGCGGGAGTGCCGTCGGCGACGATCCGGCCGCCGTCGACGAGCGCCACCCGCTGCGCGAGCCGGTCCGCCTCCTCCAGGTACTGGGTGGTGAGGAACACGCTGGTGCCCTCGTCGACCACGTCGCGGACGACGTCCCACAGCGCCTGTCGTGACCTCGGGTCGAGGCCCGTGGTGGGTTCGTCGAGGAACATGACACGGGGCCGGGTCAGCAGACCCGCCGCCAGGTCGAGCCGACGACGCATGCCGCCGGACCAGGTGCCGACCTGCCGGTGCGCCGCGTCCGACAGGTCGAACGCCGTGAGCAGCTCCGCCACACGGTCCCGTACGACCCGGCGCGGAAGATGCGCGAGGCGCCCCATCATCGTGAGGTTCTCGGCGCCCGACTGCTTGTCGTCGACGGCCACCTGCTGTCCCGTGAGGCTGATGACCTCGCGGACCCGGCGCGCGTCCCGGACGACGTCGAACCCGGCGACCGTCGCGCGGCCCGCATCGGGTCGCAGCAGCGTCGCCAGGATGCGGACCGTGGTGGTCTTGCCGGCACCGTTGGGGCCGAGCAGCGCGAGCACCTGCCCCTCCTCGAGCTCCAGGTCGAGCCCGTCCAGCACGGGCGGACTCGACGAGCCCCGTCTGGCGAAGGACTTGTGCAGGCCTTCGGCCGTCACGATCGCTGTCATCTTCTCTCTCCCCCTGGCGGCAGCCAGTTACTGTGTATGGTCTACGCGTTTTAGTGTGGGGCGTAAACAGTATGTGGTCAAGAGAGTTTCGGACCGGCTCGTGCGGCTGATCAGGGCAGGATGGGATCCGATGAGCACCGACACCACGCCCGAACCCGCCGAGCAGCCGGCACCGCCCGGACAGCCGGGCGGCACAGGCGCGACGCACGAGCTGCCCGCTGTCGTGCAGCGGCTGTGGGGCGCCGCGGCACCCCGCCGGCGCGGTCCCAGGCCCGCGCTGTCCGCCGCGCAGATCGTGCAGGCCGCGCTGGACCTTGCCGATGCGGAAGGCCTGGCCGCCGTCTCGATGGCCCGGATCGCGGACGCCGTCGGCTATACGCCCATGGCCCTGTACCGGCACGTCTCCGGCAAGGAGGAGCTGCTGGTCCTGATGTCCGACGCCGTGGCCGCCGAGCTGCCCGACATCCCCGCCGGCATCGGCTGGCGCGCGGGGCTCGAGCGCTGGACGCGTGCCCAGATCGAGCTGGGCATCGCCCGCCCGTGGATGCTCGAGCTGCCGCTGTCCGCCGCACCGCCGGGGCCGAACCGGGTGCGCTGGATCGACCAGGCCTTCGGGGTCCTGCGCCCGGTCGGGCTTCCGGCCGACGCGAAGCTGGCGGTCATCGGGCTGCTCGCGCAGCACGTCCTCGGCGAGTCCCGCGTTCATATCGAGTCCCGGCGCGCGGCGGTCCAGCAGGTGGTCCGGGAGTCCGGGCTGCCCCACGGGACCCCCGAGTCCGAGCTGGATCCCGCGGCGATCGACGCGGCCAACCCGTACGCCGACTTCGAGACCGTGCTCTCCACGTACGCCGACCCCACGGTGTACCCGAACCTCTTCGAGTCGTTCGCGACCTGGCCGGAGAACTCCATGACCGCGCACTCCGAGGACGACATCGCCTTCGGCATCGCTGTGGTGCTCGACGGTATCGAGGCGTTCCTACGGCGTTGCGGCGCTCTGCCCGACGACGGGTCCTGAGCCCCTTCGCCCGTCACCGCAACGGTTCTGGCGTGACCACAGGCAGCGATTTTCGGACGTTGTCCACAGGCGGGCAGCCAGAGTGTGGAGAGCGTCGGTGGCGTACGTCAGAGTGGTGCCGTGACAAATGATCCCATGACAGACGGCACGACGACGGCACCGGCACCGAGCGCGGCCCTGCGGTGCTTCGGCGACGGCATCGCGCTCTACGAGGCCTACCACGACGAGGAGTGGGGCGTGCCCGTGCACGGCGAGTCGGCCCTGCTCGAGCGCATCGCCCTGGAGGGCTTCCAGTCGGGACTCTCCTGGATCACCGTGCTGCGCAAGCGGCCGGCGTTCCGGGAGCTCTTCGAGGGCTTCGACCCGGAGCGGGTGGCGGCGTTCGGCTCGGACGACGTCGAGCGGCTGCTCGCCGACGCCCGCATCATCCGTAACCGCATGAAGATCGAGGCCACCATCGAGAACGCCCGGGCCGTCGTCGCGCTGCACGACTCCGGCCGCACGCTCGACGAGCTGTTCTGGTCCTTCGCCCCCGAACCGGTCGACCGCCCGCGGGCGGCGACCTTCGCGGACCTCCCGGCGTGGACCCCCGGGTCGAAGGCCATGAGCAAGGCGATGAAGAAGGAGGGCTTCCGGTTCATCGGCCCCACCACCGCCTACGCGGCGATGCAGGCCTGCGGCCTGGTGGACGACCACCTCGCCACCTGTCCGGTGGTGCTCGGTCGGGCCGGCGCGACCGAGCAGAGTACTGCTACCTGAGCGTCACAGCTCGGCGCACGGCTCCACCACCGGCAGCACGGCGTCGCGGACCCACTCGGCGAGGGACGTGGCCGGCGGCCGCAGGATCACGGTGTCCACCCCGTGCTGGGCGAAGCCACGCATCTCCTCGACGAACGCCGCGGTGTCACCCGGACCGATCGGTGCACCGCGGTGCAGCATCGTGACGCGGATGTCGGCAGGGTCGCGGCCGACGTCGTCGCAATGCCGGTGCAGCACGTCCAGCAGGTGGCGGAGCCGCTCGGGCGTCTCGGCGAACAGGTTGCACGCGTCCGCGTACTGCGCGACGAGCCGGAGCGTCCGCTTCTCCCCGGAACCGCCGATCATGATCTCCGGACCCGACAGCGGCGCCGGCGAGCACAGCGTCTCGGCGAGCTGGTAGTGCTTGCCCTCGAACGGGCCGTCGTTGTCCGGGTCGTACATCTGGCGCGCGATCCGGACCGTCTCCTCGAGCATCTCGAAGCGGTCCTTGAGCGGCGGGAACGGGACCCCGAGGGCCGCGTGCTCCTTGTCGTACCAGGCAGCGCCGATGCCGAACGTGGCGCGGCCGCCCGAGACCACGTCGAGCGACGCGACGATCTTGGCCAGCAGGCCGGGGTAGCGGTACGTCACGCCGGTCACCAGTGCGCCGAGCTGCACCTTCTCGGTGACCCCCGCGAGATAGCCGAGTGTCGTGTACGCCTCCAGCATCGGGTCCGACGCCGGAAAACCCTGGTGCTCCATCTGGAAGTAGTGGTCCATCACGGAGACCCACGTGACGCCACCGTCGTCCGCGTACCGGGCGGCGTCCGCCAGCTCGGTACGCATCCGGGCAGGCTCCATCGAGTCGAAACGCATGAAGTGGGTGCCGATTCGCATGCCTCGATCCTCCTCCGCCGACGCGCGACGTCAAGCGCGGGAGCCGGTGAGCTCTCCGGCACGCCCGAGGATCCGGGCGACGAACCACGTGATCGAGTCGGCGGTCTTGCGCGGTGTCGCCGTCGGCTGCATGACGTGGCTCAGCGCGGACCGCACCACCATGTCGATGATCGCCGTGATCTGCTCCGGCTCCAGGTCGATCTCGTACCGGTCGACCCGGTCCTGCACCACGACCATCAGCGTGCCGAGCAACGGCTCCGAGTGGGTGGTGAGCAACGGCAGCAGCTCGGTGTCCGCGCCGTGCGTCGCCGAGACCACCGCGCGCAGCAACGCGTTCCCCTCGGCCAGCACCAGCGTGTTCTCCACGGCCGCGTGGATCGCTGACAGCAGGTCGTCCGGGTGGTTCTCGAAGCCCTCGACGATCGTGAAGACGAACTTCGCCGACTCCGTGAGCACCATCGCCTCGGCCAGGTTCTCGCGACTGCCGACCGCGTTGTACACGGTCTGCCTGCTCACGCCCGCCTCGCCCGCGAGACGGCCCATCGTCACCTTCGACCAGCCGTCGGCACAGGTGAGGCGCACCGCAGCGGCGATGATGCGACTCCGGCTGGAGATCGGATCCTCGAAGTCGGCGGTTACCTCGGCCATGTGGTCGATAGTAAGGAACAAGCGGCTCCAGGGCCGGGACAGCGCCGCTCGACACGGCATATTTCACCCTTTCGCTCGGTGACCTGGAAACCCCCTAGAGTGGCGAGCATGGATCTCGAAGAACGCCTTGCAGTCTTCATCGACTACGAGAACCTGGCGCTGGGCGCCAGGGAGCACCTGGGCGGGATGCAGTTCGACTTCGGCCCGATCGCCGACGCCCTCGCCGTGCGCGGCCGCGTCGTCGCGCGCCGGGCCTACGCGGACTGGTCCTACTTCGACGAGGACCGCCGCATGCTGACCCGGCACCAGGTCGAGCTGATCGAGATGACGCAGCGGATGGGCGCCTCCCGCAAGAACGCGGCCGACATCAAGATGGTCGTCGACGCCATCGAGATGGCCTTCGAGCGCGACTACATCTCGACCTTCGTGATGTGCACGGGTGACAGCGACTTCTCGCCGCTCGTCCACAAGCTGCGTGAGCTGAACAAGCGCGTCATCGGCGTCGGCGTCGAGAAGTCGACGTCGCGGCTGCTGCCCGCCGCCTGCGACGAGTTCCTCTTCTACGACCGCCTCGAGGGCGTCGAGGTGCCCGACGAGGACCAGGGTGCCCCGGCGCCGAAGCGCGGCTCCCGCTCGCGCCGGCCGGCCGCGCCGGACCGCGCAGCCGCTGCCACCGCGACCGCCCAGAAGGCCCCCACGACCTCGCGCCGCGCCAAGGCCGCCGAAGCCGTTGCCGAGGCGGTCGCCGAGGCTTCCGCACCCGACGTCTCCGCACCCGACGTCGTCGCCGAGCCCGAGGCGAAGCCCGCCACCCGTCGCCGCAAGAAGGCCGATCCTGCGCCCGCACCCGTCGAGGTCGCGCCCGAGGCCGAGGCGGAGATCGACGTGAGCGAGCACGAGGAGGAGGTCCCGGCCTCGAGCGACGCGCCCATGGAGGTGCGTGTGGCGCAGACCCTCGCCGACCTGCAGTCCTCGACGAGCGGCGCCGTGACGGCGTCCGCACTGAAGCGCACGCTGCTGCGCAAGGACCCGACATTCAGCGAGTCCGACTACGGGTTCCGCACCTTCGGCGAGTTCCTGCGGTTCCTCGCCGACCGCGGGTTCGTCGAGCTCGCGGCGGGCCCGTCGACGGGCGACCCCGAGGTCTCGCTGCCCGAGCAGGGCGACACCGACGCGGCCTTCGTGCTGCTGCGTGACGTGGTTCGGGAGTCGAGCGGCTCGGCCGCGCTGTCCGGACTGAAGAACGCCGTGCGCAAGAAGCGCCCCGACTTCTCGGAGAAGGCACTCGGTTTCCGCGGGTTCCTGCAGTTCGCGAAGGCGGCGGAAGCCGCGGGCGCCGTGTCCCTGGCCTGGGACGACGAAGCGGACGACTACCTCGTCACCGCCTGAGCCGGAGCACCCCAGGGATCGCGGCGAGCTGACGGGTCAGCTCGCCGCCGTCCCGCCCGTGGACGGTCGGCACCGGGCGCGCGTCGAGGTCGGCCGCCGCGGCGCCGCCGTCCGGGATGCTCCCGGCGAGGACGTGCTGTCCGCCCGTGAGCTGCCGGATCGCGACTGCGAGCACCTGGTCGGGACGGCGGTCCACGGCCTTCGCGTAGATCTGCGGGTCGTGCTGACCGTCGTCGCCGATGAGCAGCCACCGCACGTGCGGGAACCACGACATCAGGTGCTCGAGGCTCGCCTCCTTGTGGGCCGGTCCGCTGCGGAACCATCCGGTGAGGGTCGGCCCCCAGTCGGTCAGGAGCAGTGGCCCGCGCGGGTAGGAGTGCCGCGAGAGGAAGGCACGCAGCGTGTTCGCGGTGTTCCACGCGCCGGTCGACAGGTAGAAGAAGCCGGCGTCCGGGTGCGCCTGCTGCAGGGTCCGGTACAGCTCGGGCATGCCGGGTACGGCTCGCCGTCCGCTGGAGTGCCGCACGAACGTGTTCCACGCCGCGAGCAGCGGCCGCGGCACCGCGGTCACCATCGTCGTGTCGTCCATGTCGCTGATGACGCCGAACTGGGTCCGTTCGTCGAGCACCCGGATCAACGCCTCGGCCTCCCACGGGTCGGCCTCGTCGAGCACCGTCAGGATCGCGGAGTGCCACCCGGCCGACAGCGGGGCGTCGGTGGGCAGCTCGACGTCGATGTAGCCCGCGCGGTCGCTCGTCACGACGGAGATGTGGTCACCGACCTGGAGCCGCACGCGGCAGTGCGGCACCGGCACCGTGAGGAAGTGGCGGAACCCGCGTCGCCCGGCGCGGAGCGCCTCGAGGTCCGGGGCGGCAGGACGCGGCCGGGAGAGCAGCACGCGCGCGAGCACCCGTACCTGGTCCGGTGTGCCGTAGCCGCTGTAGGTCTCGAGGCGGGGGTGCCAGCCGGCGCGACGAAGCACCCACCCCGCCGCGGCGTAGAAGTGGTCCTCCACCACCGCGGCGAGGTGCGGGCGCTGTGAGGGGTGCGGGGTCGGAGTGGCCACACCCGATTGTCCCCTGTTACTGCCCACCCATGCCCGTGGTCGCGACACCCTGCACGATGCGGCGCTGGAAGAGCATGAACACGATGAGCAGCGGCAACGCCGCGATCATCGCGGAGGCCATGTTCTGCGCGTACTGCACGCCGTACGCGTCCTTCACCGTGGACAGGCCCACGGGCAGGGTCATGAACTGCGGGTCGGTGGTGATGATGAACGGCCACAGGAAGTTGTTCCACGCCCCGATGAACACGAAGATCGCCACCGCCACGAGGATCGACCGCGAGAGCGGCAGCACGATGGTCCAGAACAGCCGCCACGACCCAGCGCCGTCGATCCGGGCGGCGTCGAGCAGCTCCTGCGGGATCGCGTCGAAGAACCGCTTGAGGATGAACACCATCACGGGGGCGACCACCTGCGGGAGCACGATGCCGGCGACCGTGTCCACGAGCCCCAGGACCTGCATCTCCCGGAACAGCGGCACGATGAGGATCTGGCCGGGCATCATGATCGCCGCGAGGGTGAGCCACTGCATGAGCGCCCGGCCCTTGAAGAGGGTCTGCGAGAACGCGAAGGCCGCCATCGCGGAGATGAGCACGGTCAGCGCCGTGACCAGAACGGCGACCACCAGGCTGTTCCACATCCACAGCAGCAGGTCGCTGTTGCCGAGCACCTTCTGGTAGGCGTCGAACGTCCAGCCCATGGTGGGCAGCAGCGACGCGGGGAGCGCTGCCTCGGCCTCGTGCTTGAAGCTGGTGACCGCGCCCCAGACGATGGGCACGAGCCAGGCCCCGGCGAGCACGACGAGCGCTGCGAGCGCCCCGGCGCGAGCCCAGGGCGACGGGCCGATGGTCAGCCTGGTGAGCGCCTGGTTCTCGGCCCGCTCCTGCAGTGCCTTCGTCCGGCGGACGGCGGTGATGTCGGCGACGGCCATCTCAGGCCTCCTTCCGGGCCGGCAGCAGCCGCACCAGCGTGAATACAAGGATCAGGGCGAAGAACACGTAGGAGATCGCGGAGGCGTAGCCGAGCCGGTAGTTGGTGAAGCCGGTGTCGTAGATGTACTCCAGGATCGGCCGCGTGCTGCCGTTGGGCCCGCCCGCGGTGAGCATGTAGATCTGGTCGAACACCTTGAGCGAGGCGAGGAGCTGCAGCACGACGATGACGCCCGTGATCGTGCGGAGCTGGGGCAGCGTGATGGAGAAGAGCCGCCGCCAGCCGCCTGCGCCGTCGATGGTCGCGGCCTCGTACTGCTGGGCCGGGATGCCCTGCAGCGCTGCCAGGTAGAGCAGGAAGTTGAAGCCGACGGTCCACCACACGGTGACCCCGGCGATGGAGAACATCGCGACGTTCTCGTCGGTGAGCCAGCCGACGGGGCCCAGGCCCAGGCCGGTGATCCAGGTGTCGAGCAGGCCGATGTCGGGCTGGAACATCCAGTTGCTCAGGTGCCAGACCACGGCGCTGGTCAGCAGGTACGGCGCGAAGAACGACATGCGCCACACCCACTGGCCGGGCAGGCCGGTGTGCACGAGCAGCGCCATGACGAGGGCCACGAGCACCAGGGGCACGGTGCTGAGGATCGTGAACCACACGGTGTGCCACAGCGTCTGCCAGACCTGGGGGTCGCTGAACGCCTCCAGATAGTTGGCGAAGCCGATGAACTCGCTGCCGGCCCCGGTGAGGCTCTGGTTCGTGAAGCTCATCCACAGGCCGTAGAGCGTCGGCACCACGAGAAAGAGGCCGGTGGCGACGGCGAACGGCGCGACGAACAGGTACCCGGACCTGTCCCGCTCGCGCATGGACTTGCGGGGTGCCCCGGCGCTCGTGCCGGAGCGTCCGGCCGGGGTCGCTCGGTCAGGTACGGCCGGCCCCGCGGGCGCGGTGACGCCGGTATTCGAGACAGTCATCGTCGTCCTCTCGTTCAGGCGGGGTTGGGCAGGGCGAGGAACCGGTCCATCTCGCTCAGCATCCGGGTCACGGCCGTGCGGCCGGGAGCCTTGCCCGCGAGGGTGTCCGTCATCGCGTCGGCCATGCGGTTCTGGAAGTCGCTGCCGCCGCCGGTGAACCAGGCGTCGGGATCGAAGACGGCGATCTCCGCGGCGGGTGCGTAGTCGCGCTGCGGTGTGAGCTCCTGGTACGCGGGCTCCTCGACGATGGGCTGGTAGGCGGGGATGTGTCCCGCCGAGGCCCAGGTCAGACCCTCCTTGAGGAGGCCGGCGAGGACGCGGTAGGTCGCCTCGCGTCCGGCAGGGTCGGGCTGTCCCTGACGGGGCAGCACGAACGCGTGGGAGTCGGCGTAGTTGGCCGGTGTGTCGAAGATCGCCGGGAACTGCGTGGCTCCGACGTCGGGCAGCGCGTCGCGGAACATCGGCAGGTCCCACTCGCCGGCGAACATCATGCCCGTGCGCTGCGACATGAAGCGGGCGGCCGCGGCGTTGCCGTCCTGGTTCTTCGCGGCGACCGTGCCGTCGACCATCTCCTGCAGGAACTCGAAGACTTCCGCGGCGGCCTCCTCGTCGAGCGACGCGGGGCGGCCCGGCGTGAGCTCGTACTCGCCGCCGTTCTGCGAGTAGAGGCCCCAGAACATGCGCCAGCATCCGGCAGGGTCACGCTGGTAGCCCCAGCCGACGCCGGTCTCGCCCGTGACCTCGGCCATCGCACGGCCGGCCGCGAGGAAGGCGTCCGCGCCGGTGACGGCGTCCAGGTCGAGCTTGCCGTCCGCTCGCGCGAGGCCCGCGTCCTTGACGATCGTCGGGTTGTGGAACGTGATGTACGGGTGCGTGTCCAGCGGCAGCGCGTAGAGCTGGCCGTCGAACTGGGCCTTCTGCCAGACGGCGGGGGCGAAGTGCTCCTCGCGCACCCCGAGCTGGGCGAGCGCGTCCAGGTCGAACGGCTCCAGGAGCCCGCCCGGTGCGTACCCGGCCAGCCGGGACATGTGCATGACGGCGGCCTCCGGCGGCCGCCCACCGGACGACGCCATCGCCAGCTTGGTGTAGTACGGCGGCCCCCAGGCCAGCGTCGTCGACTCGACGGCGATGTCCGGGTTCGCCGACGCGACCGCGCCCACCATCTCCTGCATGAGCGCGCCGTCACCACCCGAGAACAGGTCCCAGATCATGACCGGCGTCCGGCCCGCGCCGACGGCGCCTGGTGCGGCGCAGCCCGCGAGCGCACCGCCCAGCGCGACTCCACCGGCGCCGATCAGGGCCGCGCGGAGCAGGTCACGGCGGCTCAGGCCGCCGGAGCTCTCGGCACGGCTGCGGGTTCTTGACGCGATCACAGAGTTTTCCCGCCCTGGGGCGCTTTCCTGCCCTGGTGCGCCACGTCCTCGTAGCACGGTCATCGTCGACCTCCAATGGTGCAACGTTGCGATCCAACGTTGGATCACGATGGACTAGGCCGAGCGTCCCGTCAAGGGGCACGGGTGAGCAACGGGTGTGGAAGGAAGTGATGGGTTGTCGGAGCAAGTGGGGCGCCGGGTCGGTATCAAGGAGGTCGCAGCCGCTGCGGGTGTCTCCTGGAAAACAGTCTCCAACGTTGTGAACGACACGGGACGCGTCGGTGACGCGACCCGGGCGCGGGTGGAGGCCGTGATCGCCGAGCTGGGCTACCGGCCCAACCTCGCCGGACGCCAGCTGCGGCGGGGCCGCACCAACACGCTCGCGCTCGCCGTGCCGTGGGTGCACGCGCCGTACTTCTCGGTGCTCGCCCACGAGGTGATCGAGGTCGGCAGCTCCCGTGGGTACCGGGTGCTCATCGAGGAGACGAGGTCCTCGCGCGACACCGAGCTCGAGGTGGCACGCGGCTTCGACGTCCAGGCGATCGACGGCATCATCTTCTCGCCGCTGGAGCTGCCCCCCGCCGAGATCGACGAGGTGCGCGGTTCCGTACCCCTCGTGCTCCTGGGTGAGCGAGCCGACCCGGACCCCGCCCGCGCACGCCGGACGGACCACGTCAGCATCGACAACGTGGACGCCGCGGCCCAGGTCACCGCACACCTGCTGGACTCGGGACGGCGCAGGCTCGGGTTCCTCGGCGCCGAGCCGCCCGGCGCCGGCCGCACCGGCGCGCAGCGCGTCCAGGGCTTCCTCGACGCCCACGCGACCGCCGGCATCGAGGTCGACGAGCGCTGGGTGCTCCAGTGCCCTCAGTTCTCGAGGCCGGCGGGTGCTGAGACCATCGAGCAGGTGCTGCCCCGGATCGGCCAGATCGACGGGCTGGTGTGCGCCAACGACGAGCTGGCCCTGGGCGCGCTCTACGCGCTGCGGCGTAACGGGGTGCGGGTCCCTGACGATCTCGCCGTGACGGGCTGGGACAACACCGAGGACGGCCGGTACTCGAACCCGTCGCTGACGACCGTGGCACCGGACCTGCGCGCGATCGCCGAGACCGCCGTGGACCGGATCCTCGCGCAGCTCGAGAACGCCGCCGTCGAGCCGGTCGACGCGCTGGTGCCGCACCGGCTGCTGGTCCGGGAGAGTAGTCGCGGCTGAGCCCCCAGCGGCTCTCGCACGGCCCGAGCCCGGGCCGTGCGAGCGTCCGGCGAGGGCCGCATGGCTGATACAACGTTGCATTCCGCTCGGATGCGGTGTTGAATCACCGCGCACCTGTCGTAGACGCAACGGAGCAGCTGATGACCTTCCTCGACCGCTTCTCGCCCGCCGGCGAACCGACGGCCACCGCCGTACCGCGCCCCGAGTATCCCCGCCCGCAGATGGCCCGCGACCGCTGGCTCAACCTCAACGGCACCTGGCAGTTCGAGGTCGACGCGGGCGACTCCGGCCTGGAGCGCGGCCTCGTCGAACGCCCGCTCCAGGGCGAGATCGTCGTGCCGTTCGCACCCGAGTCGCAGCTCTCCGGCATCGAGAACACCGACTTCCTCGAGGCGGTCTGGTACCGCCGCGAGGTCACCGTGCCCGCGGAGTGGGCAGCGGTGGGCGACGACCCGCACGTGCTGCTGCACTTCGGCGCCGTCGACCACGACACCACCGTGTGGGTCGAGGGCACCGAGGTGGTGCGGCACCGCGGCGGGTTCACCCCGTTCACGGCCGACCTCCACGGGATCGCCGCCCCCGGGGACACGGTCACCGTCGTCGTGCGGGCCCGCGACACGCGCCACGGGCCGCAGGCCCGGGGCAAGCAGAGCAACCGCTACGCGAACTTCGAGTGCAACTACACCCGCACCACGGGCATCTGGCAGACGGTGTGGCTGGAGCCGGTCCCAGCCGCGCACCTGCGCCGGCCGCGCATCACGCCCGACCTGGCCAGCACGGCGTTCGACGTCGTGGTGCCGCTGTCGGCGAACCGCCGCGGCCACACCGTCACCGTCACCGTGACGGACGCCGACGGCGAGGTCGCGACCGCCACCGCGCGCGCCGACCTCGACCTGGCGCCCGCGCTGCGCGTCGTCGTCCCCGCGGACCGCGTGCGCACCTGGGGGCCGGGCGACCCGCACCTGTACGGGATCGACGTCGACCTGCGCGACGCGGACGGCGCCGTCGTCGACTCCGTGCGCTCCTACGGCGGCCTGCGCTCCGTCTCCATCGACGGGCAGGCCGTGCGGATCAACGGCGAGGCGGTGTTCCAGCGGCTCGTGCTCGACCAGGGCTACTGGCCCGAGTCGCTCATGACCGCGCCGTCGGACGCGGCGCTCGAGCGCGACATCGTGCTCGGCCTCGAGGCCGGCTTCAACGGCGCGCGGCTGCACCAGAAGGTCTTCGAGGAGCGGTACCTGTTCCACGCCGACCGGCTCGGCTACCTCGTGTGGGGCGAGTTCGGCGACTGGGGCGTCAGCGGCTACGGCACCCCCGCCGACGGCCAGCGGCCGACGACGTCGTTCGTCGCCGAGTGGATGGAGGCGCTGCAGCGCGACCACTCCCACCCGTCGATCATCGGCTGGTGCCCGCTCAACGAGACGCACCAGGACCTGCACGACCGCATGACGCAGCTCGACGACGTCACCCGGGCGATGTGGCTCGCCACCAAGGTGGCCGACCCGTCGCGGCCCGTGCTGGACGCCAGCGGCTACTCGCACCGTGTCCTCGAGACCGATGTCTGGGACTCGCACCTGTACGAGCAGGAGCCGGAGAAGTTCACGGAGCTCGTGGGCGGGCTCGCCGACGGGCAGCCCTACGAGAACACGCGTGACGACGGCACCAAGATGTCGGTGCCGTACCGGGGGCAGCCGTACTTCGTCAGCGAGTACGGCGGCATCTGGTGGAACCCGGACGTGGCCGCCACGGCGTCCGGCAACTCTCCGGACTCGTGGGGCTACGGCCAACGCGTGGCCGACGAGGAGGAGTTCCACGCCCGGTTCCGCGGGCTCACGGAGGCGCTGCTCGGCGACCCGCGCATGTTCGCCTACTGCTACACGCAGCTCACCGACGTGTTCCAGGAGGAGAACGGGATCTACCGGTTCGACCGCAGCGAAAAGCTCGACGTGGCCCGTGTGCGGGAGGTCCAGCTACGGACCGCTGCCGTGGAGGCGGCGGAGAACGCGGAGGTGACAGTCAGCTAGAGATGAGGGCGGGAGACGGGGTTCTTGTGGGTCTCTTTAGTCTTTTTCACCACATAACACCCAGTCCACAGGTTCGCTTGAGGGGTGCACAATAGGCCGGTGACGTACCGGTTCCTCAAGCTCATCCTCTCGCTCCTCGTGCTAGTGCTTCTGCGCCCGCGCGTCACTGGCCTGCAGAACATCCCGAAGCGCGGCGCCGTGATCCTGGCGAGCAACCACCTGTCGTTCATCGACTCGCTGCTCATCCCGATCATGGCGCCGCGCCACGTCGCGTTCCTGGCCAAGGCCGAGTACTGGACCGGCAAGGGGATCAAGGGGCGCTTCTCCCGCTGGTTCTTCACCAAGATGGGCGACATCCCGGTGCAGCGGGACGACCCGCGCGCCGGCCAGCGCTCCCTCGAGGACGCGCTCGCCGTGCTGCAGCGCGGAGGTGCGTTCGGCATCTACCCCGAGGGCACGCGCTCGCGCGACGGCAAGCTGCACAAGGGGCACACCGGCGTCGCCTGGCTGGCCCTGACCGGCAAGGCGCCCGTCGTGCCCGTGGCCCTGCTCGGGACGGACAAGGTGAAGCCCATCGGCAAGATGCCGCGGTTCGCCCGGGTGGAGCTGCACTTCGGCGTGCCGATCGACCCGTCCCGCCAGATCGCGGCGGGCACCAAGCCCGCCCAGGCCCGCCGCGAGCTGACGGAGCAGGTCATGCAGTCCATCCAGGCGATGAGCGGCCAGGAGCGCGCGGACGACTGACCCGCCCGACCTGTCAGACACACAGGTCACTCGGGCGACCTGTGTGTCTGACACCGGGTCAGAGGCGCGTGATGCGGACGGCGTCCGCGACCACGTACGCCGTGCCCTGCGTCCAGCGGCTGACGGCCACGACCTGACGGGTGCCCGCTGTCATCGCGTAGGTGCCGAGCGAGAGCCAGGCGCCGCCACCCGTGGACTGGTCCACCCGGACGGTCGACGAGCCGGTCCCCGTGTAGACGATGAACGGCGTGGACGTGTTGTAGCCCTCGATGCCCGGGAACCAGGCCTCCACACGGTACGAACCGTCGGACGGGATCGTCGCCGAGAACGTCGCCAGGTCGCTCACCTCGGCAGGCGTCGCGTAGCGGTAGCTCGCGCCGTAGCGCTCGGCCGAGAAGGACGACGTCAGCCACGACCCGCCCGCCGCGAACCCCGCCGACGTGTTGTCGACGACGACCGACCAGCTGGAGCCCGCCAGGGCAGCCGCCACCTCCGACCGGAGCTGCGGCAGCATCGAGTACAGGACGTCGCCCGGGCAGGCCGTCGCGGTGTAGTCCCGGTGCCCGTAGATCTGCGTCGGCGCGATCCCGTACTGGTCGCAGATGTAGGCGCACAGCTCGACCAGGCGGCTCCACAGCTGCGCCGGCGGCGTGGCGCTCGTGTACGTGCCCTGGTTCTCGATGCCGATGGCCTGGCTGTTCTGCCCGGGGGCGTGCGCGCCCACCACCGTTCCGCTGCCGCTCTGGAGCCGGGCGAGCGAACCGTGCCGGCCCTCCATCACGTACCCGCCGCGGCTCACCGTGAGGTGCTGGCCGGTGTCGACCCAGCCGTTGTCGAAGTGCCACTGCTGGATGTCGCGGGCGATCTGGTAGCCGGCGGCCTGCGAGTAGTCGGTGACGTTCGCCGATGCCGTGTGGTGGATCAGGATCTTATTCGGGTTGGTCGAGACCGTCTCGATGGTGCCCCGGGCGGCAGCCGCGCCCCAGGTGCTACAGCCCGCGATGACCGGCGCGGCGACCTCCACGCCCGCTAGAGCCCCGCGGGGAGCGTCGGCCGGCGCCTCCGGGTCGGGCGCCAGGGACTGCCAGGCGTCGGACGCCCGCGGCGCCGGGACCCCAGCAGGAGCAGCACTCGCGGGTGCCGCCATGGTCGCGCCCGCGGCACCGATGCCGAGGACGACGGCGCCGCGCAGCAGATCGCGCCGGTCGAGCGAGCCACGGCTGTCGTGGTTGTCGTGGCTGTGGTCGGTGGAGCTGGGGACGTGTTCGTGCACGGGTGCCTCCACGGGTCGGTCGCACTGGTACGGGCCGAATTCCTCCGTAGTATCGGCCACCGCACATCCCCCCGACACATCACATCAGGGCCATACCCCGCACGCGATGCCTCCCGGTCCCCGGCCTCCCAGACGTGTCAGACGCCCAGGCCACCGGAGTGACCTGGGCGTCTGACAGGTGAGGTTTAGGACTCGATCGTCTGCGACGCGCCCTGGCCGATCGACGTCGCGCTGCCGGTGTGCGACACCTCGACCTTGCGCGGCTTCGCGTCCTCGCTGACCGGGATCGTCAGCGACAGCACGCCGTCGGCGTACGAGGCCGAGATGCTGTCGAGGGCGAGCCCGCGGCCCACCGTCAGCTGCCGTGCGAACGTCCCCGCGGGCCGCTCGCGGACCAGCCACTGGGCTTCGCCGTCGGACCGCTGCGTGCGCTCGGCGCGGATCGTGAGCGTCCGGTCCTCCACCGACACGTCGATGGTGCCGGGGTCGACGCCGGGCAGGTCCATCGACAGGACGTAGTGGTCACCCGTGCGGAACAGGTCCATCGGCATGCCACCGGACTGCCGCGCGTTGCCGGCGAACGTGCTGAACAACCGGTCCATCTCCTGGAACGGGTCCCAGTAGGTAGCCATCGCGCATCACCTCCTACAACGGTGCGGCCCTGGCCCCTCCAGGGCCGCAGCGATCGACGACGGGGCTGGCCGCCGTCCGGCTACACGTCAATTCTGGCACTCTCACTCTGAGAGTGCCAAGCCCCGGAACGCCCCCGATCGCTCCCGGCGAACATGCCCGGAGCGGCCTCCGTCAGGCCGCCGCGCGGCCGATCAGCCCCACGCGTTCGAGCAGGTCCAGAGCCGGCCGGTGCTTGTTGAACGTGTAGACGTGCACGCCGGGGGCACCGGCGTCGAGCACGTCGCGCGCGAGCGTCGTGGAGTACTGGAGGCCGCGCTCGTGCTGGGCCTCGGGGTCGACGGCGCCGTCGGGTCCCGTGAGCCGGTCCAGCTCCCGCAGGAGGCCGGCCGGCGCGGCCACACCCGTGAGCTCCTCGACGCGGCGCAGACGACGGGCCTCCGTGGCGGGCAGGATCCCGGCGAGGATCGGGATGGTCACCCCCGCCGAGCGAGCCGACTCGACGAACCCGGTATAGGACTCGACCTGGTAGAAGAACTGGGTGATCGCGAAGCTCGCGCCGGCCTCCTGCTTCTCCAGGAGCCGCCGCACCTCCTGCTCGCGGGTGGTGCCGGCCCCGGGATTTCCGTCCGGGAACGTCGCGACGGCGATGGTGAGCGGGCGGGCGGCGGACCGCAGGGCGGTGCTGGCGTCCGCCGCACAACGACGTTCGTCCACCTGCCGCAGCAGCCGGACCAGGTCGATGCTGGAACGCACGTCGTCGTCCGCGGGGCGCCAGTCCGGCTCGTCACGCGGCGGGTCCCCCCGCAGGGCGAGGAACGACCGCACCCCGGCGTCGAGGAACTCGTCGATCACCTCGGACACGTCCTCCCGGGACGCGCCGACGCAGGTCAGGTGGGCCACCGGCAGCACGGGCGTGCCCCTGAGCAGCGTGGCGAGCACCTCGCGCGACGTCGCCCGGTCGCCGCCCGCGGCGCCGTACGTGACGGACACGAAGTCCGGGCGGGCCGCCACGAGGCGCTGCGCCGTCTCCCAGAAGTTCGGTGCGGCGTCGGGCCGACGTGGTGGCATGAGCTCGAACGACACCGTGGGGCGGTGCGGGTGTACCTCGGCGACCATGGCTGCTCCATCGAACCTGGCGTGAGCACCTTACGTCCTCACGCCACGGCCTCGAGGCAGGAAGTCGGCAGGTTGCTGCGGTGTCAGGGAGCCAGGACTCTCGACCGCTCTGGATGGGTTCGCCACCATGCTAAGCGAATGTCCACCACTGGGACAGAATTCGTCCGACGGTCGAGACGACCTGGCTCACCGACCGTGCGGCGCCGAAGACGCTCGCCTACTTCACCGAGCCGGCCACCAGGCCGCCCACGAGCCGCTTCTCGATGGCCATGAACAGGATGACCACGGGCACGATCGCCACGATGGACACCCCGAACACGTAGTGCCACGACGTCTCGTACTGGCCCACGAACTTCGTCAGCGCCACGGACAGCGGCTGGTTGCCGGCCGTCGACAGCAGCACGAGCGACGCCGCGAACTCGTTCCAGGACGCGACGAACGTGAACACCACGGCCGTCACGATCCCGGGCCACACCAGAGGCAGGTTGATCTTCGTCAGGACGGTGAACGTGCCGGCGCCGTCGATCTGCGCGGCCTCGTCGACCTCCTTCGGGATGCTCGCGAAGAAGCTGTGCATGATCCAGACCGCGAACGACAGGTTGAACGCCGCGTTGACCAGGATCATCGCGGCCCACGTGTCCAGGATCCCGAGGGCGATGAACTGGCGGAACAGGCCCGACGTCAGCACAGCGGGCTGCACCATCTGGGTCACGATCACGAGGAACAGGAACACGAGCCGGCCGGGGAACCGGAACCGCGCCGTGTAGTAGGCGGCGGGCAGCGCCACGGCGAGCACGAGCAGCGTCGCGCACAGCGAGATCACCAGGGTGGAGATCAGGTTCTGCAGCAGCGGCGTCTCGGGCGTCGCCCACATCGTGACGTAGTTCTCCCAGTGCCACTCCGTGGGGAAGTAGGTGGGATCGACCGACCTGATCTCGGCCTTGGTCTTCACCGAGCCGAAGAACATGATCAGGTACGGCAGCATGAACACCACCAGCACCACGAGGCCTGCGAACATGCGCAGCAGCAGGGACCCGATCGGTACCTGGTCCGCTGTGTACTTCCGTACGCGCTTCCGGTTGTCCGACGGCGGCGGGGTCGCCTTGCGCGGCGCGGTCGCCGAGGCGGTGGTCACGGTCATCAGACCTCCTCGAGGGGGCGGACGACCCGCACGTAGATGGCGACGATCCCGATGACGACCAGGAACGCGATGACGGACAGCGCGCTGGCCAGGTCGATCTGCCGCTGGTTCTGCATGTACTTGAAGATCATGGTCATCACGGTGTCGGCGTCGTAGCCGGGGATGGACCCCGTCATGACGCGCAGGATCGGCAGCGAGTTGAACACGTTGATGATGTTGATCAGCACCGCCACCGACACCGCACCCCGCAGCTGCGGGAGCACCACGCTGAAGTAGGTCCGCAGGCCGCTGGCACCGTCGAGGCGCGCGGCCTCGACGGTCTCGCCGGGCACCGTCTGCAGGCCGGCCAGGATCGTGTAGGTGGTGAACGGCAGCGACACGAACACGGCGACCACGATGGCCCACGCGAACGCGGTCTCGGGGTGCCGGGTCCAGCCGTAGCCCTCGGGGGTGTCGATCAGGCCGATGTCCACGAGGAACGAGTTGATGATGCCGAAGTACGGCTCCAGGCCGTAGTGCACCACCAGCGTGGTCATGACCACGCTGGCGGCCCACGGCACGATCACGGCCATGCGCACCAGGCGACGCCCGGGGAAGGCCTTGTTCAGCAGCGCCGCGAGGGCGAGCGACCCGAGCAGGGTGAGGCCCACGACGACGACCACCCAGATCACCGTCCGCCCGAGGATCGGCCAGAAGTACTGGAAGCCGACCACCGTCGCGAAGTTCGCGAGGCCTACGCCCCCGTCGTCCACGCCGCTCTGACTGATGTCGCGGGTCGAGTTCCAGAACATCAGGCCTACCGGGAACAGGACCACGGCCGCAATGAGTGCGACCGCGGGCCCGATCCATGGCAGGGCCTTCAAAAGGTCCTTCACCAGGGTTCCTCGTGCTTTCGTTCAGCGTCGAGTGTCGTCGACGCGTGCTTGCTCGGAGCGGTCAGCGCCAGGCGTCAGCCGGCGTCGACCTGTTCCTGGATCTCGGCGAGCACGTCCTCGGCGGACTTGTCGCTGTCGAGCTGACCGAAGAGGGCCTTGAACGCGGAGTCCGCCGCCGACCAGTCCGGGTTGGTGCTGGGGTAGAACTGCGCGTCCGGCAGCACCTCGAGGAACGGGGCGAGCGCCTCGTCGTCGGCCAGCTGCTCGGAGCCCGAGAGGGTGGTGGGCAGGAAGCCCTCGCCCTGGACCCACGGGACGTACACGTCGGCGGTGTAGAGGTAGTCGAAGAAGGCCGTGATGGCCTCCTGCTTGTCACCGTCGTTCTGGAACGCCATGAGGTGGTCGGCCACACCGAGCGTGAACGGGCTGCCGTCCTCGGTGGGGATGGGGTGGATCGAGTACTCGAGGTCCGGGTTGTCCGACTCGATCTGGCCCACGCTCGGCGGCAGACCGATCTGCATGCCGATCTTGCCCTGGACGAAGATGTCGAACAGCGGGCTGCGGTCGGTCGCACCGGCGTCGGCCTGGGTGGCGCCCTCGTCGATCATCTTCTTGATGAACTCGGCGCCCGCCACGTTCTCCGGGGTGTCGATCGTGATGGCCTCGGAGTCACCGAAGGTGCCGCCGCCGCCCCAGAGCCACACGGCCGCCTCGGCCTGCGCCTCCTCGGAACCGAGCGGCATGCCGTAGCCGGCCACGCCGCCGCCGAGCTCGGAGACCTTCGTGGCGGAGTCGAGCAGCTCGTCCCACGTGGCGGGGACCTCGGCGCCCGCCTCCTCGAGGAGCGCGTCGTTGACGAACAGCGCACGGGCCGAGGCGATCCAGGGCAGGCCGTACGTGGTGTCGCCCACCGCGGCGTTCTCCAGGAACGTGGGCTGGAAGTCGGCGTAGGTCTCGTCAGAGGTGACGTCCTCGACCGGGTAGAGCAGCTCGTCCGCGGCGAAGCCGGCGAAGGGACCGCCGTTGTAGATGTCCGGCGCCTCGCCACCCTGGATCTTGGTGGCGATCACGGACTCGAGGTTGTCCCACGACTCGACCTGCAGGTTCACGTCGATGTCCGGGTTGGTCTCCTCGAACCCGGCGATCACGTCCTCCCACAGGCCCTGGGACGCGTCGGAGTAGCTGGGGACCAGCAGGTCGAGGGTGGTCGCACCGCCGTCCGCGCTGTCGTCCGACCCGGACCCGCCGAACCCGCAGGCCGTCAGGCCGGTCGTCGTGGCGAGCGTGATCACGAGGATCCCGCCGAGCCTCCTGTACTGCGCCATTGCTACTCCTTGGGCTTGTCCTGCTCGTTCGTGGTGCAGGTCACGTTTTCACTTGCCCCGTAATCTGTCAAGGGTTCTAACAAACCTGTGACATAGGGGTAACAGCGTGTCCCGAGGCGGCCCGCGAGGCCAGTGGAGACGCCAAAAAGAGGGCCGCAGCACATGGCTGCGACCCTCTTTCGGCACGTCCGGGGCCCGACGGTGGAGTCGGCCGGAGGCCTCGTGCGGTCAGCAGCCGCACCCTCCGCCGTTGCTGCCCTGCTCGATCGCGCCGTACCGCCTGACGGTCTGGTCGCTCCCCGCGTACCGGAGCTCCCACGCCCCCTCGCGGGCCGACACGTCAGTGGAGATGGTGCCGTCGGGGCCCACGGTGAGCGTGCGCACGAACACGGGCTTCTCCTCCCATTCGAGGGAGCCGTCCGGGTCGTGGTAGAGCCGCACCGTCGTGTTCCGCACCGGACTCCACGAGGGGGCGCCGTCGCTGCTGATGCGCAGCCACGTGAACTGGGCAGTGATCCGGGACGGCCGTCCGTCGGTCGCCGTGGGATGCGTGATCTCGCCCTGGAAGCGCACGTCACGCCGGAGCGAGATCTTCTTGGCCTGGTCGACGTCGACGTGGTGCAGGACCAGCCGTCCGTCGGGCCGCTTGACCGCCGCCGTGTACTCGATGCCCACGTGATGGAACCCGGGCCTGATGCGCTCGGGGAGCGGGACCTCCACGGACGCGTCGCCGTCGGCGTCCAGGGTGACCGGGAACCGGCGCACCTGGGTCTCGCCGACGCCCTGGAGCGTGACCACACCGTCGAACGCACGGAGCTGGCCACCGGTCCAGCGCAGGTCGAGCCTGTACCTGAATTCCACGGGCTCGATCCGGGTGCTGGTCGCCATGATCGTCTGGCCGTTCGCGTCCATGCGGGTCGTGATCACTGTGTCGTCACGCTCGCTGGCGTCCACGAGCGGGAGCGCCGCCTGCGCCGCCGGAGCGGCGACGAGGCCGGTGGCGAGCAGCCCGGCAGCGGTAGCCAAGGCCACCAGGCCCCGGCGAAGGATGGAAGTACGGGACGTGCTGTGCGGAGTCGTCATCACGGTTCCTGTCCGATCGATGGCGCCCTGTCCCGGCGAGCACGTCGCTCGCCGTCAGGGCTCACCACTGAGGACGGGCGGCAGCACCGAAACGATGACGGCGAGGCACGCAGACGCACGAGAGCGCCTGCCCGGGCCACGGGCAGGCGCTCTTCGGTTCCGTCGCTCGCGGCGTGCGCTACCGCTCGGTGGCGCCGATCATCGGCAGGCCGAACGACAGCCCGACGGCGAGGATGCCGGCGACGAACAGGTACGGCGCCGACGCGCCCTGGTCGGCCCCGCCGATGGCGATCAGCGCGAACCCGCCGAGGAAGAGCGCGAAGCACAGGATCGCGCGTACCAGCAGGGTCGCCGTGGGCTCCTGCTTCTGCCTACGGGCCACTTCGAAATCACTCATGAGCCAAATCTACCGCCCTGTCGGCTCGTGCCGACGGTCGGCGCCAGGCCGGGCGTGATGCGCTGCTCGTGGCGACGCGCGACGACGCGTGTCGCCGGTGTCGTCGAGAGCCGGACGGGTGACATCTGCCGGGATCTCGACGGGCTTCCTGGAGGAGGACGGACCGCTCACGAAGGGCGCCGGAGCCGTCAGCACGGCACCGCTGCGCGGTACGCCCTCAGGTCCTGGCGACGGCGCGGCAACGGCGCCGGCTGCTGGAGGCGACACCAAGCCTGCCGTGATTGCGCAGGTCAGTGCGTTGGTCAAGGTTCCGTGCAACATCATCGGGAACGCTGCGGAGGGACTCGTCGCATGCTCGGCGCTTCTGGAGGGCTCGGGGGGAGCGACCAACGGCAGAGTTGCGCGGCGAGGTGCTGACCGGACGGCCGGAGTGTGAAAAATGCCCGGATCGCAATGGTGTTCGCTCAGCGCGAAACATGGGCGAGTTCAGGTGACACTACGATGCGTTCGTGGCAAACACGTCCCCCGCCTTCGACCAGCGTCCTGCCCGTGTGCGCACGGACTGGGGCATCTCTGGTGCACTCGCCCTCACCGCCACGGACGCGCGCGCGTCGCTCGTGGTCGTCGTGGACGTGCTCTCCTTCTCCACCACCGTCACCGTCGCCTGCGAACAGGGCGCCGGGGTGTACCCCTTCCCGTACCACGATCCCGCGGGCGCGGCCCGGCTCGCACGCACCATGCGCGCCGCCCTCGCCGGACCGCGGTGGGAGGACGGCATCAGCATCTCCCCCGCGTCGCTGCAGGACCTCGACGCCGAACGCCTGGTGCTCCCTTCGCCCAGCGCGGCGCAGATCTGCCACACCATCGCCAACCGGGGTGCCCTCATCGTCGCCGGCAGCCTGCGCAACGCGAAGGCGGTGGCCGGCCTCGCGGCCGCGCACCTCGACGCGTCGGAGAAGCACGACGTCGTGCTGGTCCCCGTGGGCGAACGGTGGCCCGACGACACGCTGCGCCCCGCGCTCGAGGACTACCTGGCCGTCGGCGCCGTCGCGACGCGGCTCACGACGATGCTGCCCAAGGTCAGCATCTCGCCCGAGACCGCGGCGACCATCACCCTCTGGAAGGGCACCAAGGACACCATGGACACGGTGGGCGGGACCGCGAGCGGTCGCGAGCTGCTCGACTCCGGGTTCGCCGACGACGTCACGATCGCCACGGAGGTCGACGCCACCGATGTGGTGCCGGTGCTGATGGACGGCGCGTTCGTACCCCTCGGGCACCGGGTGGCGGCGGCTCGTAACCGCAGGAACGTCTCAGCCGGCGCGCACTGACCCGTCCGGCCCGAGGTGCTCGTGCAGGGCCGTGACGATCTGGACGTCCCCGTCCAGCCACGGGACGTCGTCCAGCTCGGCCGCCGTCAGCCAGCGCAGCTCGTCGTGGTCCTCGAGCGGTTCGGGCGCGCCGTCCTGCAGCTGCGCGAACCAGACCCGCATGCGGTGCTTGCTGGTGATCGGCCACACACCGCCGTCCGGCCCCGGAAGCTCGGCGCCGACGGCCACCGTCACGCCGAGCTCCTCGTCGAGCTCACGGTGCAGCGCGGCGAGATGGTCCTCGCCCGGCTCCAGCTTGCCGCCCGGGAACTCCCAGCGGCCGGCGAGCGCCGCCGGAGCAGAGCGGCGGGCGGCGAGCAGCCGGGTGGGTCGGTTCAGGTCGTCCACGATCGCGGCGGCGACAACGTTGATGAGGGGCTCCTGCATGCGGAGCAGTCTCCCACCCGGGGGCGGACAAAGAACGACGACGGCGCCTCTGGGGAGTGGCGCCGTCGTCGGGTGTGCTGTGTGTCAGTCAGCGAGCTGGAACTCGTTCGCCTTGGCAATCGCCTCCGCACGCGAGGACACGCCGAGCTTGCGGTAGACGCTACGCACCTGCGTCTTCACCGTGTTACGGGTGACGTACAGGCGTCGAGCGATCTGCTCGAGGGTGGCGTCCTCGGTGAGGTTCGCCAGGATTACCCGCTCACGACGGGTGAGGCTGGGCACACGGTGGTCAAGGGTCATTACGCTCATGATCGGTTTCCTCCACACAGCGGCCGGTTCTGGGGTTCCGGCCTACGGTTGCTGCTATGGGGTTAAGTGCCCCGCATGGAGTTCATGACGCAGTTCTGACGCGAGTTTTCGACTGTTACCGTTCCGATACCCAAGCCGCCCCCCAGATGCACACAAGGGTGACCTGAGGGGCGGTTCGACGGCGGCCTCTCGGGCCGCGGAACTCAGCTTCCGGTGTGCGCGGCGTACTCCGCGGCGGTGAGCAGCTCGCCCGCTCCGGTCACCTCGACCTTGAAGAGCCAGCCCTTGCCGTACGGGTCCTTGTTCACGATCTCGGGGTTCTCCACGGCCTCGGTGTTGACCTCGGTGATGGTTCCGCTGACCGGCGAGTACAGCTCGGACACGGACTTCGTGGACTCGATCTCGCCCACCACCGCGCCGGCCTCGACGGTGGCTCCCACCTCGGGCAGCTCCAGGTAGACGACGTCACCGAGCGCGTCGGCCGCGACGTCGGTCACGCCGATGACGGCGGGGGTGGAACCGTCGAGCCACTCGTGCTCGGTGGTGTACTTCAGGTTCTCGGGGAAGTCGGCCATGACAGCTCCTTGCGGGATGGGGGTTTCAGTTCTGAGGACGACGGTAGAACGGCATGGGCACGACCACGAACGGTTCGGCCCGCCCGCGGACGTCGACGGCGAGCTCCGTGCCCTCCGCGGAGACCTCCGGCGTCACGTACGCCATCGCGACCGGGTAGCCGAGCGTGGGTGACGGCGCCCCGGAGGTGACCTTGCCGACCACCGTTCCGGGCGTGGTGCCCTCGGCCCTCAGCACGACGTCGTAGTCGGCGCGTGCCGGGCGCTTGCCCTCACCGCGCAGCCCGACGAGCACGCGGGCCGGCGCCGATTCCTTGCGCGCGGCCAGGGCGTCGCGGCCAACGAAGGGGAGCGGCGAGCCGTCGTCGGACACCTTGTCGAGGCGCACCACGCGACCCATCCCTGCCTCGAAGGGCGTGGTGGTGGTGTCGAGCTCGTGGCCGTAGAGCGGCATGCCGGCCTCGAGACGCAGCGAGTCGCGCGCCGACAGGCCCGCCGGGACGAGGCCCAGCGGCTCGCCTGCCGCGAGCAGCGCGCGCCAGAGCGCGACGGCCTGGTCCGCCGGGACCCAGATCTCGAACCCGTCCTCACCCGTGTACCCGGTGCGGCCCACGAGCACGGGCACGCCCTCGAACCGCATCCGCATGCAGGCGTAGTACTTGAGGACGGCGAACGCGGTGCCGCCGGAGATCTCGGCGTCCTCCGCGAGGCCCGCCGTCGCGAGCATGATCTCGGCGGCCCGCGGGCCCTGTACGGCGATCAGTGCCTGGCCTGCCTGGACATCCTTGAGCGCCACGTCGAAGCCGGTGGTGCGCTCCTGCAGCTTCTCGAGGACGAGCTCCGCGTTGGAGGCGTTCGCGATGACCGAGTACTCGCCGGGAGCGACGTGGTAGACGATCAGGTCGTCGAGCACGCTGCCGTCGTCGGCGCAGATCATCGAGTAGCGCGCACCCATCTCGCGGACCTTCGAGATGTACCCGACGAGCGCATGGTCGAGGAAGGCGGCGGCGTCCGGACCGGTCACGTTGATGTTGCCCATGTGCGACAGGTCGAACAGGCCGGCGGCCTCGCGCACGGCGCGGTGCTCGGCCAGGTCGGACGTGTACCGCAGCGGCATGAGCCAGCCGCCGAACGGCGTCATCGAGGCTCCGAGCGCCACGTGCTCGAGGTGGAGCGGGGTGGTCTTGTCCTCACCCATGGATCAATCCTCTCGTCGGCGAGTTGTCAGACGTACAGGTCACCCGGGTGACCTGTACGTCTGACACGTGCGGGGTCGTCTGACAGCTCACTCGGCGAACGCCTCGACCGGCGGGCACGAGCAGACCAGGTTGCGGTCACCCTTGGCGCCGTCGATGCGGCGCACCGGCGGCCAGTACTTGCCGGCGCGCAGGCTCGCCACGGGGAACGCCGCGAGCTCGCGCGAGTACTGCTTGTCCCACGCGTCGGTCATGAGCGACGCCGCGGTGTGCGGCGCCCCGCGCAGCGGCGAGTCCTCGGCGCTCCAGCGGCCGGCCGCCACGTCGTCGATCTCGCCGCGGATGGCGATCATCGCGGCGATGAAGCGGTCCAGCTCCGCCAGGTCCTCCGACTCGGTCGGCTCCACCATCAGCGTGCCGGGCACGGGGAACGCCAGCGTGGGTGCGTGGAAGCCGTAGTCCATGAGCCGCTTCGAGACGTCCTCGGCGGTCACGCCGGTCTCGGCGGTGATCTTGCGCAGGTCGAGGATGCACTCGTGCGCCACCAGCCCGTTCGGGCCCGTGTACAGCACGGGGAAGTACGGGTTCAGGCGGCTCGCCACGTAGTTGGCGGTGAGGACGGCGGCCTTGGTCGCCTCGGTCAGCCCGTCCGGTCCCATCAGGGCCACGTAGGCGTACGAGATCGGGAGGATGCCCGCGGAGCCGTACCGCGTCGAGGCCACAGGGATGCCCGTCTCGCTGGTCGAGCTCGTCGAGACCCCCGGCGTCGGGTCCCCCGGAAGGAACGGCACCAGGTGCTCCGCGACCGCCACCGGGCCGACGCCCGGACCGCCACCGCCGTGCGGGATGCAGAACGTCTTGTGCAGGTTCAGGTGCGAGACGTCGCCGCCGAACTCGCCCGGCCGGGCGAGCCCCACCAGCGCGTTGAGGTTGGCGCCGTCGATGTACACCTGGCCGCCGGCGTCGTGCACCAGGTCGCAGACCTCGCGCACGTGCTCCTCGTACACGCCGTGCGTGGACGGGTACGTGATCATGATGCCCGCCACCTGGGGGCCGTGCTGGTCCAGCTTGGCGCGCAGGTCGTCGAGCAGGATCTCGCCGTCGTCCGCCGTCGACACCACCACTACCCGCAGGCCCGCGAGCGCCGCCGAGGCGGCGTTCGTGCCGTGGGCCGACGCCGGGATCAGCACGATGTCGCGCCCCTCCTCGCCGCGCGACGCGTGGTAGCCCTTGATCGCGAGCAGGCCCGCGAACTCGCCCTGGCTGCCCGCGTTGGGCTGGAGGGAGACGGCCGCGTAACCGGTGATCTCGGCGAGCTGCTGCTCCAGCGCGTGGACGAGCTCCTCGTAGCCCTGCGTCTGGTCGACGGGTGCGTACGGGTGGATGTCCGCGAAGCCGGGCCAGGAGATGGCCTCCATCTCGGCGGTGGCGTTGAGCTTCATGGTGCAGGAGCCCAGCGGGATCATCGTGCGGTCGAGCGCGAGGTCCTTGTCGGAGAGCTTGCGCAGGTAGCGGAGCATGCTCGTCTCGGAGCGGTGCTGCTGGAAGATCGGGTGCTGCAGGAACTCGGTCGTCCGGGTCACCTCCGCGGGGAGGTCCGAGCCGGTCCCGGTGGTGGAGCCTGTCGAGACCCCACCCAGCAGCTGCACCACGGCGGCGACGTCCTGAGCGGTCGTCGTCTCGTCCGTGGTGATCTGGAGGTGGTTCTCGTCCGGGACGAAGAGGTTGTAGCCCGCCTCGGCTGCTGCGCGCGCGAGCTCCTGGGCCTTGCCCGGGACGACGGCGCGGACCGTGTCGAAGAAGGTGTCGTGCTCGATCTCGACGCCCGCTGACCGCAGGGCTCCCGCCAGGCTGGCCGCGTGCTGGTGGACGCGGGTCGCTATCGCCTTCAGGCCGTCCGGGCCGTGGTAGACCGCGTACATGCTGGCCACGATGGCCAGCAGGGCCTGGGCCGTGCAGATGTTGCTCGTGGCCTTCTCGCGGCGGATGTGCTGCTCGCGGGTGGCCAGGGCGAGACGGTAGCCGGGGGCGCCGTCGACGTCGATCGAGACGCCCACGAGGCGGCCGGGGAGCTGGCGCTCCAGACCCTTCTTGACCGCCATGTAGGCGGCGTGCGGGCCACCGTAGAAGAGCGGGACGCCGAAGCGCTGCGCAGAGCCCACCGAGATGTCGGCGCCGAGCTCACCCGGGCTGACCAGCAGCGTGAGGGCGAGCAGGTCGGTCGCGACGGTCACGAGCGCGCCGGCCGCCTTGGCCTCGGCGATCACGCCGCGCGCGTCGAGCACGCGGCCCGACGCACCCGACTGCTGGACCACGAGGCCCACCATCTGGCCGGCGGGCAGCTCTGCCGGAAGTCCTGCGTGCAGGCCACCGGTGAGGTCGGCCACCACTACCGGGAGACCGATCGCCTCGGCACGACCGCGCGCCACCGCGAGCGACTGGCCGAACAGGTCGGCGTCCAGGACGACGTACCCCTCCTTGGCCCGCGACGCGCGCCACATCAGGGCGACGGCCTCGGCGACGGCGCTCGCCTCGTCGAGCAGGGAGGCGTTCGCGATCTCGAGCCCGGTGAGGTCCTCGACCGCGGTCTGGAAGTTGAGGAGCGCCTCGAGCCGGCCCTGGCTGATCTCCGGCTGGTACGGCGTGTAGGCCGTGTACCAGGCGGGCGACTCGAGCACGTTGCGGCGGATGACGGCGGGCGTGTGCGTTCCGTAGAAGCCCTGGCCGATCATCTGGGTCTTCACCTGGTTCTTGCCGGCGAGCTCACGCAGGTGGGCGAGCACCTCGGGCTCCGTGCGGGCGGCCGGCAGGTTCAGCGGTACCTGGCTGCGGATCGCCTTGGGCACGGCCCGGTCGACGAGGGTGTCCATGGTGTCGATGCCCAGCTGGTCCAGCATGGTGCTGACCTCGCGGCCGCGGGGGCCGAGATGCCGGTCGGCAAAGACGTCGGGGTTGTAAGGCGTGCTCACGGCGGGCTCCTGGCTGTCCGAGGGCGTGGGGACGACTGCGGTCCCTCCCCGCTCTGTCATCCGACACCCTGCCCACCTGGGCGCGCGTCTACCTGAGAGTTTTGCCGGTCCGTCGTGCTCCGCCCGGAATCCGGGAGGAGGGCGGGACGCGCCGGCTTGCACCGTCGGTGGAGCCCCTCTGCCCGACGGCGGAGCGGCTCGCTTTCCAGAGTTGCCTCACCGTGGCGGTACGGGGGCCTGAGAGATTCCCGGGGAGGAAATTGCTCCTTCGGCGCCGGTTCTCCGGAGGCGTCTCTGCCCGACGGCGGAGACGCCCGCCCGGCCGGACTCTCCCGTCACGGTTCTGGCGGCACGGTCCTGGTGATCGAGCTTGTCGAGGCCCGGGACCGTTGAAGATCTTCAGTTATGGGCTCATCGTAGCGGCGTGGCGGATGCCCTGGAGACCCCTGCCGATGCTGGAGTCCTACGAGCTGTCGCATGCAGGTCACGCAGGACGATGCCGCCGTGAAGGCCTACTACGAGCAGCAGATGCCCGACCAGGTCGAGATCCGGTTCCATGACACCCCGCTGTACAACGCCATCTACCGGTTCGACGACGAGATGATGGTCAACACCTACGTCGAGTCGTACGAACGGGTCTGGGCCTCCGCCCGACCCGCCCAATCCCTGGTGGACCCCACATGAGCGAAGCCACTCGTCGGATCGACTACTGGCGCGACCCCGCTGCGCCCGAACCCACCAGCCGGAAGACCTCCGCCTCGGTCTTCGTGCGCAACGACCACGGGCACCTGCTGCTGCTCAAGCGGGTCGACAACGACCTGTGGACGATCCCCACCGGCGGAGTCAAGAAGGGCGAGACCGTCGGACAAGCGGGCACGCGCGAATGCCTCGAGGAGACCGGCCTCGAGGTCGAGGTCACCGGGCTGGTCGGCGTGTTCTCCACCCCCGACCACGTCATCGTCTACCTGCACGGCGACACGGTCGACGAGGTACGCCAACCGATCAACATCTGGCTACGCGCCCGGCTGATCGGCGGACAGATCACACCACAGCTCTCCGAAGCGTCAGAAGTGCGGTGGATCGACCCGGCACACCTTGACGAGTACCCGATCCATCCAGCCCTCCGGCAACGCATCGACCACGGACTGAGCTCAACCGAGCCCTACGTCAACTGAGGTCGACCGCGACGCCGCATGGCTGTGAGCCTCCGACTACCCGAGATCGATCTCGCGGGCCGCCGCGACCATCTCGTCCACGACCGCCCCTACCGCGGGTCCGGGCTCGTGCCGGTTCTGGCGGTGCCGCACCACCATGCGCCGCGAGCCGAGACCGGGGAGCGCCACCACGGCGACGCTGTCGGGTATCTCCTGCTGCAGGGCCAGCGCGGGCAGCATGGCGACGCCCTGGCCCGCCGCGACGAGCGAGATCGCCGTGTCGAAGTCGTTGTAGGCGTGCCGGGTCTCGAAGGCCGTGCCGAGCTGGGCGGCGAGACGACCGAGCGCACGGTCCGCGGCTGATCCGGCCTGCGGGCCCACCCACATGAGCCCCGCGAGGTCGTCGATGCGTTCCGGGGCGGGCAGGCTGGTCGGCACGACGATGCGCCACGGTTCGTCGAGCAGCGGGACGTCATGGGCGCCGCGCGGTGCCGGGGCGTCGACGTCGACGTCGCGCTCCAGGACTATCGCGTCCAGGTCGCCGGCACGCAGGCGGCGGGTCGCGTCCGGCGGGTCGTACTCCTGCACGTCCACCTCGATGTGCGGGTGGCGTTCGGCGAGCGAGACGAGCATCGGTGCGACCACCGTGCGGATGGCGGTCTGGATGGAACCCACGGACACCCGGCCCGTGAGCTCTCCGCCCAGGGCCGCGATGGCCTGGCGGGCCTGGACCATCTCCGCCTCGATGCTCTCCGCGGCATCGGCGAGCACCCGGCCGGCCGGTGTGAGAGTTACGCCACGCGGCCCACGGTCCAGCACGTCGATACCCTCCTCGGCCTCCAGGCGGGAGATCTGCTGCGAGACGGCGGAGGGCGTGACATGCAGGAGATCAGCGGCCGCGAGCACTCCGCCCGCACGGTGCACGGCGAGGAGAAAAGCGAGTCTTCGCGGGTCCGTCGGCATGTAGCAATGCTACATCCCGGAGTCACGAACGTTCGATTGTGCTGAAGGCAAATCTGGCTCATGCTTGGTCATGGCGGCGGTCGCGCCCAGCTCTCCCGGGCCCCGCGCCACACCCCCTGATGGACTCCGGTGATCCGGAACCCTCATGCTATCGAATCGTTTCGGTCCCTACGGATCCAAAGCTCCAGGAGTACTTGCCATGACCCTCATGATGGTTGCCACCGCTCTCGGCTGGGTTGGCGCAGTCGCCGGCCTCGTGGCCTATGCCATGGTCAGCCGCGGGCGTTGGAACGCCGACTCTCTCGCGTTCCAGGGCACCAACATGCTGGCCGGCGTGACCATGCTGACGGTCGCCGCATCGAACGGCGTCTGGCCGTCCGCCGCTGCGAACATCGCCGCCATCCTGATCGGCGTGCACGCGGTGACGACCGTGCTCCGCGCGAAGAAGCGGAAGGCGCAGAGCGCACCGACCCTGGCGGTCGTCGAGGACCTCGCGCAGGACGACCGGGAGCCCGCGGCGCAGTCCGCCGTCAGCCACCGGGCGTACGCCGAGGCCGCCTGACGGTCCACGTCTCCTGGGATCCTCCGCGAGGTCCGGCGCTGCGTGCGCCGGGCCTCCCGACGTCTTGCGGGTGGCGCCACATGTGGTGCGCTGTCGTGATGAACCCGCGCATCAACACGGTGGTGCTCGACACCACCGACACCCGTGCCCTCGCCGAGTTCTACCGGCAGCTGTTCGGACTCTCGTACCGCCCCGGCGACGAGCCGCCGCCGGTCGGCGAGCCGGACCCGAACGGCAAGGACTGGCTGGTCCTGCAGAACGACGACGGCGTTCCCCTCGCGTTCCAGCAGGTGGCCGAGCTGCCGAGGTCGACGTGGCCGGAGTCCGAGATCCCGCAGCAGCTCCACCTGGACACCACCGTGCCCGACGTCGCCGCGCTCACCGAGGCGCGTGACCGCGCCCTCGCGCTCGGGGCCACCCTGCTCCTCGACCGGACCGACGACCCGGACGAACCGCTCTACGTCTTCGCGGACCCGATGGGCCACCCACTCTGCATCTTCGTCGGGTGACCCGACCGCCCGCTACCCGCCCGGCGGTGTGAACGACAGGTCCACCAGGAGCGCCCGGTGGTCCGAGACACCCGTGTTCACCGCCCGGCCGACGGCTGCGGGCGGACCGGCGTCCGCACCGCCGTCCCACAGCACGTGGTCGATCTGGAACCGGGGATCGTGCCGGGGGAAGGTGTCGTCCGTCGCGAGCTCACGCCAGCCCGTGCGATCGGCCGGCACCGACCCGCGAAGGTTGAAGTCCCCCAGCAGCACCAGCGGCCGGGGCAGTCCGGCGAGCCGACGCCGGAGGTGGTCGACCTGCCGTTCCGCATGCCGTTCCCCAGGCGTGCCGCGACGGTATCCCGCCGTGCGCCGCACGATCCCGCCGGCCCAGGTGACCGTGGGGAACCGGTAGACGCTGAGGTGGGTGCACACGACGGTGAGCGGCCCCGACGGCGCGTCGACCACGGCGGCGAGCGCCACCCGGGGCTCGTCGGTGCCGAGCTGGATCCGACCCCATACCCACGGGGTGGCGGGCGGCAGGAGCACCGTGTGCCAGCTCCGCACGGGGTACCGGGAGAGCAGCGCGATGCCGTAGCCGGGAACGTCCGGCCGTTCCGCGCGGCGGGCACGACGCCGGACGCCGGGGTACCGGAACGGTCCCGCGAGCGCCGGCCGGAACCGGTGGTCGGCCGCACCCATCGCCTCCGCGCAGAGCCGCGCCTGGTCCGCTCCCCCGGACCGGGCCTGCCGCAGGTCCACCTCCTGCAGACCGACGACGTCGGCATCGAGCGCCGCGACCGCGTCGGCCAGCCGACTGTTGTCGACGCGACCGTCGGGGCCGAGACCGTGCTGGACGTTGAACGTGGCTATGCGCACGTCCCGATCTTGGGCCCAACCAGCTCGCTGCCGCTACCGCACGGTTGGCATGACGCCCCGGCCGGCGTACGTCAGAGATCCTCCGGCGGGACCGGCTTCTCCAGGAACTCGTCGATCGCCTCGCGGGTCGGGAACGCCGTGACTCCGGGCCCGGAGAACAGGTGCACCAGGGAGTAGGCGATGTCCCGCACAGCGATGTTCGCCAGGTTCGAGGCCTGCCGCAGCAGGTCGAACGCAGCCTCCTCGTCGATGCCGTAGACCACCATGAGCACGCCCTTGGCCTGCTCGATGACCGCCCGTCGCTCGGCGGAGGCCTGGATGGAGGCCGTCGCGTCACGTGCCGCCGCCTCACGGTGCGACTCGGTGACGTCGATGAAGTAGCCGAACAGCTCGGTCACCCGGCCCGTCGCAGGGTCGCGCCGCCCCTGGCCCGTGACGGCCAGCGTGCGGGTGTCACCCTGCGCGTCGCGGATGCGGTGCACCGAGCTGAACGGCTGCCCGGTCTCAGCGGCTCGGCGCAGCAGGCCGTCGACCCGCGCCCGGTCATCAGGGTGCTTGTGGGACAGCATGAGCGGCGTCGTCGGCACGATCTGGCCAGGCTCGAACCCGTGCATCACGTACACCTCGTCGGACCACGCCCACTGGCCGGTCGCCAGCTCCAGCCGGTATCGGCCGACGGGCGGGCGAGCGCCCCCTGCGAGCACTTGCTCCAGTGTTTCATCGAGCGGTGGCTCGCCGGGAGTCGTTGGGGAGGTCACGACACTCCTTCCAGAACAGGTACGCAGAACCGGTGCTCTGAGGGTACGGGATATGCGACCCCTCAGCGCACGGGCTAGCGTGTTTGAGGGTCGAGCAGAGGCCACCACATCGGTCGGACACGTCACACGACGATGGAGGACAAGATGAGCCAGGACCAGCCCTTCCCACCGCAGCAGCAGAACCCACCCGGCACGACGGACGAGATGGTCCCCACACCGGATCACGGTGAGGCGAGCTACGTGGGCAGCGAGAAGCTCGTCGGCCGCAAGGCCCTGGTGACCGGCGGCGACTCAGGCATCGGGCGAGCGGTGGCCATCGCGTTCGCCCGTGAGGGGGCGGACGTCGCCATCTCCTTCCTCCCCGAGGAGGAGCGGGACGCGCGCACGACCGCGGAATGGGTACAGAAGGCAGGGCGCACGTGCGCGCTCCTGCCGGGCGACCTCCAGGACGAGGCGACCGCACGCGGTGTAGCGCACCGGGCAGCGGGCGAGCTCGGCGGCCTCGACGTCCTGGTGAACAACGCGGGCTACCAGATGGCACGCCGGGGGTCCGTCGAGGACCTGACGACCGACGAGCTCGACCGCGTGCTCAAGACCAACCTGTACGCGCTGTTCTGGGTCACCCAGTCGGCGCTCTCGCACCTCGGCGAGGGGAGCGCGATCATCAACAACTCCTCGATCCAGGCGTTCCAGCCGTCCACGTCCCTGCTCGACTACGCGGCGACGAAGGCGGCCATCAACAACGTCACGGTCAACCTCGCCGCCGAGCTGGGGCCCCGTGGAATCCGTGTGAACGCCGTAGCACCCGGACCGATCTGGACACCGCTGCAGCCGGCGACCCAGCCGGAGGAGAAGGTGGAGTCGTTCGGTTCGAACACTCCCCTGGGCCGTGCCGGGCAGCCCGCGGAGGTCGCGCCGGCGTTCGTGTTCCTCGCGTCGCCCGTGACGGCGTCCTACGTCTCGGGGACCGTGCTCGGGGTCACCGGCGGCAAGCCGGTGTTCTGACTGCTCGTGGCGGTGCCTGTGACGGGCCGCGCCTGCAGGATGAACGGCCGGCCGTCGTGCACCGCCCACTCGACGTCAACCGGCGCCTCGTACAGCTCCTCGATGCGGACACCGATCGCGGCGAGTTGAGCGGCCTGCACGTCGGTGAGCGACGGACGACGCCGCAGTTCGGCCGGAACTGGCTCGTCCCAGGTGCCGTCGTCGGTCCGCACCGTGCGCACCTCCTTGTCGCTCACCGTGACCCGGACGGCGTAGCCCACACGCGCCACCAGGAACGTGTCGGGGTTGACCCGACCGCCAACGACGGCCTCCCCCAGCCCCCACGCCGCGTTGATCACCACCCAGTCGCGCGAACCGGTCATCGGGTCGACGGTGAACAGGATGCCCGCGGCGTCGGCGGGGACCATCTGCTGCACCACCACCGCGAGGCTCACGTCCTCGGCAGGGATGCCATGCCTGGCGCGGTAGCCGATGGCGCGCGCCGTCCACAGGGAGGCCCAGCAGTCCCGGACCGCGCGCAGCAGCGCCTCCTCGCCGCGGATGTTGAGGTACGAGTCCTGCTGGCCCGCGAACGACATACCCGGCAGGTCCTCGGCTGTCGCCGAGGAGCGCACGGCGACAGCCGGGTCGCTCGCGCCGCGGCTCAGGGCCGGGCCGCTCAGGCTCGAGTACCCGGCTCGGACGGCGTCGGCCACCTCCGGCGGGATCTCCAGGTCCGCGAACACCTCGGCGATGCGGGCCGCCGCGGCCTCGTGGGTCTCGGGCCGGTCCGGGTCCACCTGCGCCGCGGCCTCGACGATCGCCCGCTGCGGCGCGCCCGCCAACGCCGCACGGTAGGCGTCGGTGGTGACGTGGAACCCCTCCGGAACCGGCAGGCCGGCCGCTGCCAGGCGCGCCAGGGACGAGCCCTTGCCGCCGGTCGTCGCGAGGTCGGTGGCTGCGGGGTCCGCCAGGTCGAGCACGAACGGCTGCGGGACATCAGTGCTCACGGGGTTCTCCTTCGTCCGGGGTTGGCCTCGCGTGGGTGTGGTCAACCGATCATCGTGCATCTGAACTGCGTTCCGACCCTGCGACGTGGAACCTTTCTCGCAGTCCCCCGCGTGGTGGGGGACATGACGAGAGAGAGCACGCGAACATGTCCGCCGAGGTGAGCGACAGCCTGCTGGTCCGGGTCGACATCACCAGGACCAAGGACCAGGAGTTCACGACGTTCGTGCAGGACGTCGGGCCGTACCTGTACAAGACGGCGCTCCTCCTGTCCGGCGACCCGGACCGCGCCGAGGAGCTGGTGCAGGCGACCTTCGAACGCTCCTACCGGTCCTGGCACAAGGCACGCGCCGGTGAGCCCCGCGCCTACGCCCGTCGGATCCTGATCAACCTGCGCATCGACGGCTGGCGCCGGACCCGTCACGAGGTGGTCGCCGAAGCCGTCCCGCCCGGATCCGTCGTCGGACCCGCCGACGGCGTCGCCGTGCGCGACGAGGTGATGCGCGCACTGTCCCTGCTGCCGCTCACGCAGCGCCGGGTGGTGGTGCTGCGCCACCTTCTCGACCTCTCCGAGGAGCAGACGGCGCGTGAGCTCGGTATCGCCGTCGGCACCGTCAAGTCCGCCAACGCACGCGGGATCGCCCGCCTGCGCGACATCTTCGAGGAGGACGCACGATGAGCAACCATGACACCGATGTCCTGGCCCGCCTCCGGGCAGGTGCCGACACCGTCGAGGAGCACCGGTTCGACGCGCACGCGGTGCTTGCCGGGAGCCGGCGCGCGCTGCGGCGTCGGCGGTCGTGGCAGGCAGTGGGCGCCTGCACGACGGCGGCCGTGGTCGCCTTCTCGCTTGCACTGGCGGGGCCTGTGCCCGTGCCTGGGCTCGGCACCGTAACTCTTCCTGGGAGCGAGCAGGTGCGAGAGCTGCTCGGGATCGCGGACTCATCGAGGTGCGAGGCGCCGGAGCCTGCCGTGCCGAGAGGCGCCGTGGAGGTGGATACGAACCTGCGACCGGGGGTGACGTTCCACGTGACCGACGCACGGCCGATCTCGCGCTGCTTCGACGTCCGGATCGACGCTGTACTACCGGGCGACGGAGTGTCGCCGGAGGCGCTGACCGACGACGGCACTCTCTGGAGAGCTCCACGACAGGGCGACGACGTCGCGCGCTTCCTCCGTCGCGTCAACCCGCTCGACGACGGTGCGACCGACCTCTTGGCAGCCCCGCTGGTGACACCTGCGGATCGCGAGAGCACGATCGGCGACGTCACCACGGTCGAGAGCCTCACCGCGCACGGGAACCGGGCAGCATGGTTCGAGATCACGAGGGAGAGTACCGACCCGACTCCACATCGGATCGTCCTGGCCGCAGGCGGCACCCGAAGCGGCGCAGTGACGGCCGACGGGTACGAATCCCGGTCCATCACCGAGATCGAGGGCCAGTACCACTACAGGCTTGCCGTGACCGCTCAGCGTGTGGCGTGGCGCCAGGAAGGCGCTCCGTCAGGTTCCACAAGCGACCTGACGACCCCGGAGTGGTTGACGATGCCGGCCTGGGTGACATCCATCGACTCGGGCAAGCCCGAGAGCCTGGGGGTACACACCACCGCGATCGGTGCGGACGACGACGAGATCGTCGTGGCCACGCTCGACGAGCTCGCCGGACGCAGATCGACAACGACGTTCACCTCGTTCGGGGATAACGGGCGCGAGACGACTGTCCTCACGCTGGAGCACCCTCACGGAACAACCGTTGAGTTTGTCGACATCACGGATGACGTCGTCACGTATGCGCTGCTGGGTGGTGACGTCGTCGTCGTGCCAAGAGTGAACGGTGTCGCCGACGTCGAGGGGGGCGAGGCAGTTGCCGTGCGTCTGGCGGACGGCGCCATGGGCGACGCCATGTCCACCCTCTCCGCAGATGGCGACACGGTCGCATGGGTATCTGGGGCCGTCGCGTATCTGCTGCGGGACACCGCGACGAGCCGTGCTGCCAGCCCGGACCTGGTGCGAATCGGCCAGAGCGGTCCGAGAGGACACGTGATGGTCGGCCTCGCCGGTGACCGCATCGCCTGGAGCACGATCAAAAGGTCCACCGTGACGATCAATGTCGGAACACTGCGCGAGTAGCGGACAACAAGAGGTCCGCCTCCACCACACGATCGCGCATGCTCCCAACGGAAAATGCCTGCGTGATCGTGTGGTGGAGGCGGACCTTCGAGCCAGCGGACTGCTCGGTCAGCGGACCGTGACCGTCACGGAGCCCTTCGACGGTGCCTGGAGGCTGGTACCCACGTACTTGGCGATCCACGTGCCGGACCTGCTCGTCATGACAGAGGTCCGGTACGCCCCGCGCGAGTTCGTGTGGACAGTCTTGTTGTAGACCGGGCCGGCCGGACCGGCCGGGTCGAAGTACAGCCTGAGCGCCGTGTTCGGCGCCAGGAGGTTCGCGGCCTCAGAGTAGTCGCCGACAAGCTGCACCTTGCGCACCGATCCGTGCAGCTCGATGTTCCTGGCACCGGTGAACGACGTTGACGACGCAGCGATCGTGGTGGTGCTGGCACGACGGACCCGGATGGTGATGATGGGGTCACTGGTGATGGGGACACGCACAGCCTGGCGGTTCCCGTCCAGATCCGCGTCCCACGGATCCGTGTAGACGGCGACCGGGCCCACGAAGACGACGTCATAGAGGCCAGCCGGGTGCACCGCGGAGAGCCGGTAGGTCCGGGTCGCGCTGTAGTGCGTCCGCCAAGGTTCCTGCGTCGCGCTGGTGACGTGGCCGACTCCGTATCGCCCCTCGGAGCGGCGATTGATCAGGTACGGGCCCGTCTCGACGACGCGGAAGTTGCCCGGGAAGCCTGGGGTCAGGATCCCGGCGTCGACATGGACCGTCTGCGGCTCGACCCTCGTAACGACGTCCTGGACCGTCACCCGGACCTTGGCCGTGGAACCACTCCGCGTGTTCGAGGTCACCACCGACCGGACGGGCAGCGCCGCCTCACGGCTCGTGAACGTCGCGGTACGCACACCCAGGGCCGGGTCCTCGTCCTCGCCTGGTCGGAGGATGTCATAGGTACCGGAGGTCCGGGGCTGGAAGGTCGCGGCGAACCAGCCGTTGTCGTCGGACGTCACGGTCGCAACCGCCTCGCGGGGTGCGGAACCGGCTGGATCGAAGTAGATCGTGACGGCTTCGCCGGCAGCGGGCGATCTCCAACCGTGACCGACGTAGCCATGAACCTGAACGGACGAGCCGGCCGGCGCTCGGTCCGGAGCGACGGCGACGTCACTGTAGTCGTACGTGGACAGTTCCGCCCGGGCCTCGCCCGTCGGGGCTCCGGCTGCTGTGGGCGCACCCAGCAAGCTCCCGACGAGCGCCAGCCCGAGTGCGGAGGCGAACAGTTTTCGGGCACCGACGACCATGGAATACCTCGCGGGGAGAATGGGGCCCGGGAACCGGGAGCAAGCACAGATCCTGCCAGGACCGGCGTTTCCCAGATTCACGATTACGCACAAAGAGGCGGGTGAACTTGCTTCCAGCACAAAGGTCCGCCCCCACCAGACGATCAGGCATGGACTCGCGTGAGAGCCCATGCCTGACCATCTGGCGAAGGCGGACCTCTGTCCGCCGTCGGCCGAGGACGACTAGTTGACCGTGATGGCCACCGTCGCCTGCGACGGAGCCTGCAGGGTGGTGCCCGCGTACTTCGCGATCCACGTGCCCGAGCTGCTCGTCAGTGCCGTCGTCGAGTACGTCCCGTTCGTGCCGGTGGTGACGGTCTTCTGGAGGGTCGCCCCCGCCGAGCCGGCCGGGTCGAAGTACAGACCGACCGACGTGTTGGCCGCCGGCTTCTCCGCAGCGCCGCCGCCGCTCACGAGCTGCACCTTGCGCAGCTCACCGCTGAGCGTGATGGTCTTCGGCCCGGTGAACGACGTCTCCGACGCCGCGAGGGTGGTGGTGCTCGCCCGCTTCACCACGATGGTGGTGACGGTGTCGTCCTGAACCAGGACGTCGTGCGTGCAGTTGCTGATGCCGCTGGCGGCGTCGTTGGCGTCCCAGTCCGGTGCGGAACAGGCCTTCATCGCGTCCCGGATGCCGATGTCGTAGATACCGGCAGGCATGGTCGGGTTGAAGGTAAGGTTCACGGCGCTCGTGCCGACACCGGCGTGCGTCATCTCGCGCTCCACGTGGTACCCGTCGGGGAAGCTGCCCTCGCCGCGACGGCTGTCGGCGCTGACGAAGCCCGACTTGCCGCCGACGGTGAAGCCGAGGCTGCCGACGTCGACCCGACGCGACACAGGGGCCAGGCCGACGACGACGTCGTGCGTCATCAGGTGGTCACCCGCGGTGTAACCGTTCTCGGTAGCGCTGACCTGACCCTGGCGCAGCGTCGTGGTGCGCTCCCGCGCCGAGGAGGTGATCGTCCACACGGTCTTCGCGCCCGCATCGGTCATCGGCATCTCGGCCCGCCACTTGCCGGACCCGACCGGCGTCCGGCGCGTCGTGAAGAAGCCCCGGGAGTCGGTGGTGAGGGTCGCCTGCAGCGTCTCCGGCGCGTCGCCGGTCGGGTCGAAGTACACCTTCACCTCCTGACCGGTGGCCGGCTGGTACTCGCCGGTTCCCAGGCTGCGCATGTTCGCGGCGCCCGAGACCGAGAGCGTGGAGCCGGCGGGCGCGCTCGACGGAGACGTCCAGATCGCTGGGATGTTCCGCTGCGCCCGGAACGGCACCAGCGCCGGGTTCTCGGTGCGGATCGGCACGTTGACCACGCCGTTGGACGTGGTGACCGCGATCTCCGCGGCCACGCTGACCTGATAGACGCCCGACTTCGCGTCCGCGGACAGCGGCACCCTGGACGTCCAGGTGTTCGCAGTGCTGGTGGCGGCGAACTGCGCGCCCACGAGGCTCCGGCCGTCCGGGTCGACCATCGTCATGCGGCCCGACCGCATCGCTGCGGACGTCCCGTTGTGCGTGATGCTGAGCGTTCCAAGGATGGAGCCCTGCACCTCCGAACCCGGCGGCAGGGAGATCTTGGCGGTGACGACGACGTCCTCCACCCGCATGGTCATGGACCGGCTCTGCCCCGCGGAAGGTCCGGGCGAAGCCGCACGGTCAGGTGTCGCGGCCCCGCTCGATGCGGCTACGCCAGTCATCATCAGTACCGCGCTGAGCGCCATGCTCAGCGGCACACGCATCTTGGTTCTCATCAGTCCACGCCCCTCATCCCGGGGACGCGGACGCGTCCCGCCCCAGCCGCATGTTCCCCCGGGTGAAACACGAGGGCCAACGGGAGACAGTGATGTGAAGGGGTGAAATTTTTTCATCCGCTCACGCGTACCCGACAGTTGCGACAATGGGGTCGTGGAAGCCGACGGACGCAAGGAAACACCGAACGAACGCGCTGATCGAAACTGGAACGAGCTGCTCCAGGAACTACGCGTGATGCAGACGGGCGTGCAGATCCTCACGGGGTTTCTGCTCACGCTTCCGTTCCAGCCGACGTTCGCCGATCTCGACGACTACCAGCGCACGGTCTACCTGGCGCTGGTCGTGACCTCGGTGATCGCCACGGCGCTCATCGTCGCCCCGGTCAGCGTCCACCGGTCGCTGTTCCGTCAGCAGATGAAGCGGCACATCGTCACGCTGGCCGACCGGCTCACGCGGGTAGCGCTCGCCGTGCTCGCCCTCGTGATGACCGGCGCGAGCCTGCTGGTGTTCGACGTCGTCGTCGGGCGGACCGAGGGCATCGTCGTCGGCGCGAGCGTGCTCGTGGTGCTGGCGATCGTGTGGGTGGTCCTGCCGGAGGTGCTGCGCCGGCGCCAGTGACGCCGCGCAGCACCCGGGACTACTCGACGGCGATCCAGACCGTGCGGCTGGACGCCGCGTTCAACGACGTCCCCGGGAACTCGGCGACCCAGCGGCCCGACGCGCTCGTGAGGAACTTCGCCGCCCAGACACCCCTCGAGTTCGTGTAGACGGTCTTCTCGTACTGCGGCGCAGCGGAGCCGGCAGGGTCCCAGTAGAGCCTGACTGGTGCCTCCGCGGAGTAGCGGTACGCGGCCTCTGTGTTGCTGACGAGCTGCAGCTTCCGCACCGAGCCCTTGAGCGTGACCCACCGGGGCTCGTCGAGCACCTTCGGCGACGCCGAGATCGTGGTGATGGTTGCCCTCTTCACGGTGAGGGTCGTGATGGTGTCGTCGTCGATCCGCACCTCCTTCATCCCGCAGTCACCCGAGGACGGGTAAGCAAGCCAGGGCGACCTCGTGCAGGTACCAATCACGACGTCGGCACCCACGTCATACACCCCAGGCGGGGTCAGAGCGTCCATCCTTGCCGTGATGTAGCCCGCCGTACCGTCACCGCTGAGCTTGTGTTCCGGCCATAGATGGTGGCCATTGGGGTAGGTACCCTCGCTACGCCGGCTGACGAGGTGCACGCCGGCGATGGAGCGCATCCTGCCGAACGAGGTCACGCCGAAGTCCACCCGGACAGCCTGTGACTCGAGCGTTGTCACTACGTCCGGCGCGGTCACGCGAATGCCTGCCGTGGCGCTGCCCGAGGTCTGCGTAGCGGTGCCCTGTTGCACCGGCCGCGTGCGCGAACGGGCCGACTGCGTGAGGCGCACGGTCGCCGGGCTCAGCTCGGTGGTCCCCGCGTACGAGACGTACCACCGGCCAGGGACCGTCACCCGGGTGTCCAGCCGAAAGAAGCCCGTGCTGCTCACCGTGGCAGTGCCCACCTTCGTCCGCGGCGCCGACCCTTCGGGGTCGAAGGCGATGTCGACCGCCGCGCCGGTCGCCGCGACGGGGTCGTAGTCGCCCACAGCGTTCCGGACCAGCCACCCCATCGACCCCGCCACGGTCGTGGCCGTTCCGGTCGGCTGATTGCCCGACCGTGCCGTAGCCTCCAGCATCGTCCGGTACCGGACCTGGAACGTCACGAGGTCCACCGCCTCGATCCGCACGAGCGCGGGAGCTGCGCCGCCCTGGACGTCGACGAACGCGGTGAAGGAAACGCGGTAGTCGCCTATCGGCGCGCCGTTCTGAAGCCGCGGCACGGCGCGGAGGTGCCCCTCGCCAACCTCGGTGAGGCCGGAGATCCCGCCGAGTTGATGTCCCGCGGAGTCGGTCACGACCACCCACCCCTGGTCCAGCGAGATCGCCGTCCCGTCGTGCTCGAGGTAGATGTCGACCGGGACCTCGTACGGAGTGGCCGTGTCGCGGTCGCTCACGACGACGCGCGCCGTGACCTCGTACCCGCCCGAGGAAACGGTGACCGTCCCTTCGCGGGTCACAGCGGTGGCAGGCGCGACGCCCGCGCCGGTGATCAGGAGCATCGATGCGACCGTCGCGCCGAGCGCGCGTCGTACGTAGGACAGCACTGTCGTGGCCTCACAATAAGGAAGAGACGTCACCGGAGAGCCCGGGCAGCGCTGATCCTGCCAGGCCGCGAGCGCCAGATCGGTCGACGGGCGGATATCCACAGGGTGATTCCGCCGCAGGGCTCAGAGCGTCTTGTGCCAGGCCACGATCCGGTCCACCGCACGGGTAACGGTGTCGAGCGACGACGCGAACGACAGCCGCACCCACTCGTGGCCGTGCACCCCGTCGAAGTCGGTACCGGGCGTAATGGCGACGTCGGCCTCGGCCAGCAGCCGAGCACAGTAGGTGACCGAGTCCAGGCCGAACTCCGCGATGTTGCCGTACAGGTAGAACGCGCCGTCAGCCGGTGCGACGGGGCGCCAGCCGAGCTCGCCCAGCCGCTCCAGGAGCAGGGTGCGCGACGCCGCGTACCGGGCCACGTTGTCGGCCGCGGCCGCGTACCCCTCGGGTGTGAACGCGGCGATACCGGCCTGCTGCGCGAGCGCAGGCGGCGAGAGCGCGACGTTGCCCGCGAGCGCGTCGACCGGACCGACCAGCTCGTCGGGCAGCACCAGCCAGCCGAGCCGCCAGCCGGTCATCGCCCAGTACTTCGAGAACGAGTTCACGACTATCGCGCCCTGGCCGACGAACGTCGCCGCCGTCGCCTGCGCCACCTCGTCCGAGTAGGCGATGCCGTGGTAGATCTCGTCGCTGATCAGCCGCACGTCGTGGTCGGCGCACCACTCGGCAATCGCAGCCAGTTCGGCCGGCGTGATCATCGTGCCCGTCGGGTTCGCGGGCGAGGCGACCATGACGCCGTCAAGCCCGCCGCCGTAGTAGGCCTCGTTGAGCTGCGACACCGTGGGCTGATAGCGGGTCTCGGGGCCGCAGTCGAGCTCCACGACCTCGCAGCCCAGAGCGGAGAGGATGTTCTTGTAGGCCGGGTAGCCGGGCCGGGCGAGGGCCACTCGGTCGCCGACGTCGAACGCCGCGAGGAACGCGAGCACGAACCCGCCGCTCGAGCCCGTGGTGACGGCGATGCGGGCAGGGTCGAGGTCGACGTCGTACCAGCGCTTGTAGTGGCCGGCGATCTCCGCACGCAGGGCCGGGACGCCCATCGCCTCGGTGTAACCGAGGGTGCCGTCCTTCAGGATGGCGATGGCCCGGTCCCGCACGACGTCGGACGCGCCGGTGGACGGCTCCCCCGCGCAGAGGTTGAGCACGTCCGCCCCGGTGGCACGTCGCGCGTTCGCTGCGGCGAGCACCTCCATGACGGCGAACGGGGGCACGTGAGACCGGCGAGAGACCTTCATGCGGCCATCATCGCCCACGAAGCCGCTCGGCGGGTGGCGCGCGGTCTCTCTTCCCGGCCGCTTGTGAAAGTTGTAACATGCTGCCATGGCGCCGGGATCGCGCGGTGACGCAGACAACGACCCTCTCCGCCGGGCCGCGCAGTACCGCGTGGACCGGGAGTCCGGGAGCGCCGAGGAACCGGCAGGCTCCCCCGGCACCGCCGACCCCGACGAGGGTGACGAAGGCAAGAAGACGCCTGGCAGCATGACCGTCGAGGAACGCTCCCGCTACGTCGACGTGGTGGTCGACCAGGCGATGCGCCGCGGCGAGTTCGACAACCTGCCCCTGCAGGGCAAGCCGATCCCCGGCCTGACCGGGACGCACGACCCCGACTGGTGGATCAAGGGCCTGATCGAGCGCGAGAACATCACGGGCCTGCTGCCGTCAGCCCAGCTGCGCAAGGACGCCGCCGAGCTGGACGACAAGCTGGACCTCGAGGCGATGGAGGTCCGGGTCCGGGAGATCGTCACGGACTTCAACGCGCGCGTCGTCGACGCCCGGCGTCAGCTCCAGGGCGGGCCGCCCGTCGTCACGCCCACCAGGGACGTGGACGAGGAGGTCGCGCGGTGGCAGGCCCGACGCGCGGCGCGGCGGACGGCGTCGTCCGGTCCGCCGCCAGCTCCGCGACGCGCTCCGACGACGTCGGAGGGCCGCCCGTGGTGGAAGTTCTGGTGACCGGCCCGCTAACCGGTCAGAAGCCGTACGCGGTCACGATGACCACAGCGGTCACCAGCCAGTAGGGCACGGAACCGGCAACGAAGCCCAGCCCTGCCGCCACGGCCATGCGCCCCCAGCGAGCGCCGAACCTGCCGAACAGCGCGCCGACGGCCATGGCGAGACCGCCCGCGATCGTCACCCCCTCGGCAGCTCCCTGCGAGATGAGCATCCCGAGGATCAGCGCAGCGATCCCGACGGCGGTCTCGCTGCGAACGAGATACGGCCCACCCCGGCGAGCCCGGGGGTGGGTCTCCTGGTGCGTTGTCATGGCGCATCGCCCCTCGTGCCCGACGGCGGTGTATGGGCACCTGCTTTCCAGGGTCCCACCACGGCTCCTCGTTCGCCAGACGCCGCAGGATCCGGACGAACAGGCGGCCTCACGTCATTCCCGGGCGGTCACATAGCCGCGGAACCAGCGCCGCGTCTCACTCCAGACCTGCTCGCGTACGGGCGCCGCGGAGAGGGTCACGTCGTGCAGCCCGCCGGCGATGCGGACGAGGGTGACGAGGGAGCCGACGTCGGGCACCCGGCGGGCGATCCCGATCACGTCCAGGACCGAGTCCGTGCTCTTCATGTCCTCGCTCCACCGAGTCGGGATGGTGCTGCGTGTGCTGAGCAGCACCAGGACCGGCACCTCGATGCCGAGCCCGCGCGCCACCTGGTCCTGGCCGCGGAAGATCGCCGCCAGCCAGGCCGGGGTGGCGCGCCAGCCGGCGTCGGGTCGCCAGGCGACGTCGTAGTCCCACTCCCCGTCGAACCGTGCGGAGATGGCGCGGGCGTACAGGCCGCGATCCAGGTTGACGAGCTGGCTGCGCGGCACGAGCGCGGACTGCACCCGGATACCGGGCTCCATGATCTTGCGCACCGCCTCGCGGGGCTGGAACTCCAGCCAGGGCGAGTTCAGCACGAGCCCGGCCACCCGCTCCTGGTTGTGCGCCGTCCACAGGCTGACCGTGAGACCCCCGGTGGAGTGGCCCATGAGCACCAGCTTGCGCTCGGGCGCCGCGTCCCGGCCGTGCCCCATGGCGGTGAGCGCGGCCTCGATGTCCTCGTCGTAGGTGGTCAGGCTGCGCACGTACCCAGGGGTCTGTCCCTCGCGCAGGCTCCGCCCGTAACGCCGCAGGTCAAGGGCATGAAAGCGGACCCCGAGCGACTCCCAGAAGTCCGCGAGGTGGGTCTGGAAGAAGTAGTCGAGCCAGCCGTGCACGTACAGCACGTCCACGCCGGCGTCAGGTACGGCGGCCTGTGGCTCGTCGGCGGCCGCCGACGGCGCTTCGGGGCGTGCGCGTCCCGCACCACCCAGGTGCAGCCTCCGCCCGAGCTCGGACAGCTCGTCCCAGAGGCGTGCCACCTGTGGATTGTCGGCGCCTACCCGGTGGATGCCCCGGCGCGGCTCGTCCCCGTGCGGGTCCTCCGGTGACTCGGACGGCGCTGGCCGAGCACGACGCACCAGCGTCGCCACGACCTCGGGCTCGTCCTCGTCCGGCTGCAGGGGCAACGTCAGGCGTTCGAAACCCGGCAGCACGTCCGGCTCCCACGCCTGCTCGGGCGTCGTTCCGTCTTCCACACCCAGGGAGAGGCTCGTCATCTCACCGACGGTAATCCCGTCATCTGACCGACGGTAATCGCAGGTGCGCCCACTCCGTCGGATAGTCGTCGAGCCATGCCTCGAGCGACCGCGCCTCCCGCCCCGCCAGATGCCTGACGTCCGGGCTCACCGTCGCGAGAACCCCCGCCTCGATCGCCTGGCACTGCGAGATCCAGTCCTCCACCTCGCCGGCGGTGGACCGGTAGAACAGGGCACGCGCCTGTTCCACGGTCTGCGGCGCGTACCGGACGGTGCGGCCCACGGCGCTCGACAGCACCCCGGCCACCTCGTCGAGACTCAGCGCCTCCGGCCCCGTCACGTGGTAGATCCGGCCCGCGTGGTGGCTCGGGTCCTCGTCGAGGAGGACCGCGGTGGCGACATCGGCCACGTCGTCGTGCGACACGGAGGCGACCCGGCCGTCTCCCGCCGGCGCCCGGAGCACCGTGTTGCGTGTCGATCCGTACGACTCGTCGTAGACCGCGAGGGTGAGGGTGCGGTGGAACATGCCGATCCGCAGCATCGTCCACCTGAGGTCCGTGCCGCGCAGGTACTCCTCGGTCAGCCAGTCGTCGCGGGCGGCCGACGAGATGGCGTCCGGCCTCGCGCCCACGGACGACACGTAGACCACGTGCCGAACCCCGGCGAGCACCGCCGCGTCGATCGCCGCGCGATGCTTGCCGACCCGCCCAGGACGGTCCTTCCCAGGCACCAGGAAAACTGCGTAGGCGTGAGCGAACGCGCTGGTCAGGATCCTGGAGTCGACGTCGGACGGGACGGCGACGACCTCGGCCTCCGGTAGCGGGGCGCCGTCGGGCAGGCGGGGCGCCGTACCCTCGCCGCTGACCAGCAGGCGCTGCCGACCGCCCGCCGCTGCCACGCGGAAGGCGAGCCTGGAACCCAGGCGGCCGTCGGCCCCGGTGAGGACGACCAGCCGGTCCGACGACGCGGAGGTCATCCCCTCACCGTAGACGCCAGACCCGCACCGGGCCGGACGGGGTGGGGTGAAACGTCAGCCGGTCACGCGCCGGACGACACACCGAGCTCCGCCCGCACGAAGTCGACGACGCCGTCCGCGGCCGCCTCGATCTGGGCGAGGCAGACCTCGAAGTCGTGCGGACCGCCGTACCAGGGGTCGGCGATGTCGAGCTCGTTCTCCGAGAGCCCGTGGGCTGCCGGGTCGAACGAGCGGTACATCCGGATCACGGGGTCGCCCTGCTCGGTAAGGCCGCGCAGGCTGCGCGCGTGCCGGGTGGTCATGGCGAGCACCAGGTCCCGCGAGGCGACGTCGGCGGCGGTCACCTGGCGCGCGTGGTGCCCGTCGCCCGTGAGGTAGCCGTGCTCGGCCAGGACCGTGCGGGCCCGTCGGTCCACCGGGTTGCCGTGCTCCTCGTCGCTCACGCCGGAGGAGTCGACGACCACGGAGTCACCGAGGCCCGCGGCCTCGAAACGATCACGGAGCACGATCTCGGCCATCGGGGACCTGCAGATGTTTCCCGTGCAGACAGTCATCACGCGGTAGGCAGTCACGCGAGCATTCTCCCCGGCCGGAGGCGCGGGAAAGCCCGCGGGGTGACTTGCGTCAGCCGTGCTGGACGAGGGCACGGCACCCGCGGGCTCCGGTGGTCGCGAGAAATTCGCCACCTTGTCCCGTTGCGCCTGGCAGATCAGGAAGGCCCCGTGCTGAGCCCCCGACCGGCGTCGGCGCGAAACGCTTGCGCGTCACGCGACTAGCGCGCGACCACCTCATGGGTCCGATGTGAAATCACTGCTCGGATCACCTCCTTTTCTCATGTGCCCACGAACTTACGCCTCGGGGCGGCGGGCGCCCAGGTTTTTTCCTCGCGGCGAAAATCAGCGTGAGATCGATAGCCTCGAGCATCCGTCGGAGCGACGACTTTTGGGGCGCTGATCCGTCTGCCCTGCATGACGACCACCACCGTCGACTCCTTCACGACGTCGGCAGACGGCACCCGCATCGCGTACGACCTGACCGGACCGACCCCCGGTCTGGTGCCCGCGATAGTGGTGGTCGACGGTGTGCTCGCCCACCGCCTGCCCATCTCGCTCGCCGTGGCGTCCGTCCTGGGCGACCGGGCGACGACGCTGCGCTACGACCGGCGCGGGCGTGGGGGGAGCGGGGACACCCCCCCGTACAGCGTGGACCGGGAGATCGACGACATCGCCGCTCTGCTGGAGGTCACGGGTCCGGCCGCGCTGCTCGGTATCTCCTCCGGCGCGTTCCTCGCGCTGCGCGCGGCGGCTGACCTGGGGGCAGGCGTCACGGGTGTGCTCTGCTACGAGCCGACGTACGACGTCGCGAGCGGCGAGCCGCCCGCCGACCCGCGGATGATCGCCGGGGTCGAGATCTGCGTCGAGGTGGGCGACCCCGGCAGCGCCGTCGAGCTGTTCCTCGACGTGGTCGGCATGCCGTGCGGGCTCGTGCCACGGATGCGGGAGTCGCCCTCGTGGGCCGGCCTCGAGGCGATCGCCCCGACCATCGCCTATGACGGCCGGATCCTCGCGGGCATCACCCTGGGCCACCGAGCCCTCATGGGCCGGTGGCACCAGGTCACCCAGCGGGTCCTCGTGGTGGACGGCGCCGCGAGCGCCGCCTCCGTCAAGCGCGCCGCACAGTCGCTGGCGGCGGTGCTGCCGGCGGCACGTCGGGTGACCCTGCCCGGGCACGGGACGGACGTGCCACCGGAGGCGATGGCGGAGGCGGTGACGAGCCTGCTCGGCATCAGTCGGTGAGCTGTGCCCGCGCCTGGTCGGCGGTGGTGACCGCCCACCCCACCGTGGTGGTGGCGGCGCTACGGCGCGTGGTCGGCAGGTACGCGTACCTGCTGCCGACGATCTCGACGGAGATGTTCTTGCCGTGCTCGGCACGCGTGAGCTGGTAGGTGCGGCTCGTGGCGCCCGTGATCGGCCGGCCCTCGGCCAGCCACTGATAGGTGGTCACGGAGGGGGTGGGCGACCAGGTGCCGCGGTGAGCGGTCAGGGTCTGCCCGACGCGGGGCGTGCCGCTGATGATCGGGTGGGGTGCCCGACCGAACGGTCGAGCGACGACGGAGGCCGCCGACATGACGCTCTTCGGGTTGTAGCCGGGCCTGTCGCCCTTCACCGTGACCGTGAGCTTGTCACCGTGCAGTCCGGGCTGGATCCGGTAGCTGCGGCTGGTCGCGCCAGGGATCAGCTCCCCGTTCGCCCTCCACTGGTATTTCAGGGTTGTCGCCTCGGGGGAGAAGTGGCCGGTGGTGGCGCTGACGCGGCCGCCGACAACCACCGTGCCGTCGATCTGGGGCGTCGTGGTGGTGAGGGTGGCCTTCACGATCTGCTCGATCGAGCTCTGGCCGGTCTGCGTGTAGTAACCCTCCTTCGACACTTCCACCGAGAGTCGCAGGAGCTTCGTCTCCTGGGTCGCCAGCGGGGTGAACGTGGGCGTTCTGGCGACCACCCTGTCGTTGATGACCCATCGGTAGGCAAGGGCCGTACCCTCCGGCCAGGTGCCTGGGTCGGCGGTGAGCAAGGAGTCGACCTGAACCGTGCCCAGGATGCGCACATGACCCGCGACCAGCTGGCCAGGGGTCACGGGTTCGAAGGTGGCCGCAGTGACGGGCTCGCTCGTGGCGCCGGCCGCGGTCGCGACGACCGTGCCGATCACGTACTTGCCCAGGTGTTCGGGCAACGGGGTGAGGGTCGCGTCGGTCGCGCCCTCGATGAGGACGTCGGAGGCATCGAGCAGCGCGTCGTCGCTGAGGTGCCACGTGTAGGCGCGGCTCTCGGGCTCGGGCGACCAGGCACCGGCCCTCTCGTCGAAGGTGAGCACGGTGTCCACCGCCCCGCGACCGTAGATCTTGGCGATCCCGGTGAAGACGGGCGCGTCGGCCGTCTCCGCGGCGGACGCGGGCACCGCGACGAGGGACGTGGCGGCCAGGGTGATTGCGGCTAGCGAGGCTTGGGCGCGCCATCGCCGAGCGATGCTCAGAGGGGATCCAGCGAGCGCACGGTGGGTGTCACCGAGGGGTGTGGGGTTCATGGGTCCTTCGCGACTTGTGACAGGACGGGGCACCGGATCCGTCGTCGGTCCCGGGCGCCGCGAACGTAGCGCGTCGCGTGTGCCGCCGAGAAGCAATATCTGCCGGAGATCGGCGGAACTCCGTCGGAGTTCACCCTCTGGTTCACCTGCTGCCCTGCCGGTCACGGCTAGCCACGGCCGGCCGAGACGTGGGCCCCGGCCGGCTCGATCGGCGTCCCGCGTCAGAACGGGCGGCGGGCCGTGACCAGGATGCGCGGGGCCTCGTCGACGAGCACGTTGCCCGTCGCGAAGTGCATGTGCAGCGCACGCAGCCCTGCCTCGTGCCGCGCGACGGCGGACGCGCTGAGGGCGGCGAGGTCCGGGACCTGCCACGCCGCGCTCCGCAGGTACCAGAGCACGGAGGACAGGTCGGTGAACGTGCGGGTGCCGGCGTACTCCTTGGCCTCGACGATCTCCAGCCCGGAGGCGACGAGCCCGTCCGAGACCACGTCGACGGTGACGGCGTCCGGGTCCCAGCCGAGCGGCACGCCGAGTGCCCGGTTGAGGACTATCCCGTCGCGCGTGTCCACCTGCTCGGTGAGGAACGTACCGCCGGGCTCCAGCACACGACCCACCTCGTCGGGGTCGATGGTGCTGAACCGGCTGAGCACCACGCTGTACTGGCCGTCGAAGAAGGGCAGCAGCATGTCGCCGTTCCAGGACGGCTCCGCCCGGCGTACGTCGACGCCGAGCGGTTCCAGACGGCGTCGAGCGGTGAGGAAGGCGGGGCCGGTCTCCGTGGCGGCCGAACCCCTCGGAAGCGGGCCGAGGCCCGCGAAGAAGTCGCCGTTGCCGGTGCCGATGTCAAGCACGGCACCCCGGGACCTGAGCACGACCTCGCGAGCGAGGGCAGGGTAGTCCCACTCCGGTGCGTCGATCGTGAGACGGTCGCCGACGGGGGTTTCGGCAAGCCCGTCGGTGAACAGCGCCGCGGGGGTCGAAGGAGTCGCAGGGGCGTTGCGCGCCCATTCGATGTGGTCCTCGAACGGCGCGTCCGGCGCCGGAGCTGGGGCGATCGAGACGTCAAGCATGGTGGAGATTGTGACGCAAAGTGGGACCAAGGGGCTAACACTGGCGCAAACCCGACCGGAGGAGTCGATCTGATGGTGGAGTCGTTGCCTGAAAACCAGTTTTCACCTGGGGATACATCGACTGCTCTGCGCGTGGTCGGACTCATGTCCGGCACGTCCCACGACGCGGTGGACGCCGCCGCGTGCGAGCTCCGGCTCGCGGGCGACACGCTGACGCTCACGCCGCTCGGACACCTCTCGGTGCCCTACCCGCCGGCTCTCCGGCCCGAACTGGTGGCGGCGCTTCCCCCGGCCCGCACCACGCTGGAGACCGTGTGCAGGCTGGACACGGGGATCGGGCAGGCCTTCGCCGACGTCGCCGTGCGTGCGGTTGCCGAGCTCTGCGCCGGTCTCGCGGACCTTGTCGTGTCGCACGGGCAGACCGTCTTCCACTGGGCGCCCGACGGCGGTGGCGTGCTCGGCACCCTGCAGATCGGCGAGGCCGCCTGGATCGCCGAGGCGACGGGGCTGCCCGTCGTCTCGGGCCTCCGCACGCGCGATGTCGCAGCGGGTGGGCAGGGCGCTCCCCTGGTCGGCTTGTTCGACGCGCTGTGGCTGGCGGGTCGGCCGGGTTCGCCGGTCGCGCTCAACCTGGGCGGCATCGCCAACGTGACGGTGCTGCCCCCGACTCCCCCGCCGGTCGAGCCTGCCCCTCCGGTGGTCGAACCTGCCCCTCCGGTGGTCGAGCCTGTCGAGACCCACACCTTCGACACCGGCCCGGCCTGCGCCCTGCTGGACGCCGCCACGCGCCACGTCACGAACGGCCGCCTCACCTTCGACGTCGACGGCGCTCTCGCCGCCCGCGGGCAGGTGCTCCCTGACCTCCTCGCACGCCTGCTCGACGAGCCCTACTACGCGCGCCAGGCGCCGAAGTCGACGGGCAAGGAGCTGTTCCACCTCGACTACCTGCTGGCTCGCCTCGGCCCCACACCGCCGACGCCGGAGGACCTGCTCGCCACCCTCGTCGCGCTCACCGCCCGCACCGTGGCGGACGCCGTCCGGCATACCGCCACCGAGGTCGTCGCTTCGGGTGGCGGCACCCGCAACCCGGCTCTGATGGCCGCACTCCGGGCGGAGCTGCCCGGCGTCACCGTCCGCACGTCCGACGAACTGGGTGTGCCGAGCCAGGCGAAGGAGGCGCTGGCGTTCGCGGTGCTGGGCTGGCACACCTGGTACGGCCTGCCCGGGGTGCTGCCGGGGGCGACGGGCACACGGCACCCGAGCGTGCTGGGGTCCGTGATTTCGGGGGTGGACGGGCGCTTCCCGCCGGGACGGGCCGCCGCCGTCGGGCAACCGGTCCGGCTGGAGATCTCCCGAACAGCCTGAGCCGCGAGGCTCGCTGATGCCGCCGGGCGTGCTGGCGCCTCGCCGGGTGATAAACGGCGGGAGGCCAGATTTCGGCGGAATTGCGGGTGTTGCGCCGGATAGAGTCGCGCGACTTGTCGTTCCGCGCGTGGTGCGCGGCTACTGCTGGAGTGCTCGATGTCGACCTCAGACTTTCGGCGGTTCCTTCCCTCGGCCAGACGGGCTTATGCATCGGTGGTGGCCTCCGGACTCGTGTTCGGGCTCGCCGCGACGACCGCCGGTGCCGCGCCTGCCCAGGCCGCGCCGGCGCCGGCGAGCCCGGTGGCCGCGGTTGCCGCCGAGACCCTTGACCCCACCTTCATCCAGGAGGGGATGCCGAGCCCGCACGGCGGGCAGGTGGCCGGGTGGGGCGACCTCGGCGGCAGCAACGCGCCTGGGGCGCTCCCGGACGGTGTGTATGCCACGGCAATCGCTGCTGACTCCTTTGCCCTTCTGGTGCTCCGGAGCGACGGCCACGTCGATTTGCATCGGTACAGCGGGTCCGATGAATTGACGCATCACCTGCCTGCTCCACCGAACACGAGGTATACGGCAGTGTCGACAGCGGGGTTCGGGAGTGGGAGAGTGCTCCGCTCGGACGGAGTCGTAGTCGACTCGGCCGGCCGGATCGTGATGACGCCTCCCGAGGGCTTGACGTACACGGCCATCTCCTCTGACCTCGCGCTACGGTCAGACGGTGTGCTCAGTTCCTCGACGAACGTGAGATGCCCCGAGGCGCGTGATCCGGGTGCGGGGTTGCGCTACACAGCTGTCTCCGCCGGAGACAGCTACACGCGCTGGGTCGCGCTCCGGAGCGACGGCGCGCTCGTGTATTGCGCAGCCGGTGTCGATGGGTCCAGTGCGACGGTGATCGAACCACCGGCCGGGACGCGGTTCGTCGGCATCCAGATGGGTCAGAGCGAGGCGATCGCCGCCACTGCGGATGGTCGGGTGATCTCGATGGAAGCAGGGCAGCTCGCGGTCGCGCCGACGGGACGCTCGATCATCTCACTCACCACGATGGGCGACGGCGACGGTGCCGCTGCCCTCGACAACGGAACAGTCCTCAGCTGGGGTCTCAGCAGCGATGACTCGGCACCGCCTGTGCTCCCTTCCGGCCGGGATGTCTTCTCGGCCGTCACCAGCGGCCACTACAGCAGCGAACCGCACTGGGCGATCATGGTCGGTGACCCTGTCCCGGTTGAGGTGTCCGTGGAGCCGGCATTGCCAGCGGACCGTCCGTTGCGTGTCACGGATAACCTCAACCTCGAGGTGAGCGCCACTCTTACGGACGGGACACCGGTCAGCGGTCGAGCGGAGACCACGGTGCGGGGACCCGATGGTCAGGAGCACACGCTCGAACCGGAGAATCTGTGGCCCGATTCCGCAGTGATCACCTGGATGCAGGACGAGCACGAGCAGATCGGAACCCACACGGCGGCCGTTGCCTTTGTCAGCTCGCCCTACGTCACGACCACCGTCGAGACCTTGCTCGACTTCGCCGAACCCAGCCCGGTCGTGCTGACCATCTCGGGTCCGACCACCTGGCGCCAGGGCTCTTACGACACGCTCTGTTTCAGGCTCGTCACGGAAGACGGATCACCCCTCTGGTGGGAGGCGAATAACTCAGTCACGATCAGCGTGGACGGCGATCCGGGCCAGTCCCACGACTTCTACCTTCCCTCCCAGAACGGCAGGCTGATCACGGCGTGCATGCGTGACTTCGAGCTCGAGCTCGAGCCGGGAACGTACACAGGCCGGTTCACCTTTGAAGGCTGGGGCGAAGCCGACTCGGCATCATGGAGCGGAGAGGTCGTTGTCCTCGGCATGCCTGCGACGCATGTCGAGAGCGACCTCCCGTCGTCCTGGCACTACGGACAGATGCCTGACTCCATCGGCGTCGACGTGCGGTCCGACTCGCTCGTCCCTGCGGGGGTCGCCAGGCTCTACCTCGACGACCTTGCGCCTTTCGCGTTCGGATACGGCGCGCGGCTCGACGGGACCGGTCATGGCTGGATCAGGACGGGCGACGAGGACGAGCTGGTTCCCGGCACCTATCCGATGGTCCTGAAATTCCAGGCGGATGGAGGCTTCCTCGACTCCCGTCTCGAGCGGACGGTCACCGTCAAGCCGGCATCGTTCACGACAGCCACTCCGACGATCACCGGAACCGCGAAGGTCGGCTCGACGCTGACCGCGGTACCAGGCACCTGGTCGCCCACGCCCACCAGCTACCGCTACGTGTGGAAGGTCGACGGCGTAGCCGTCACGGGCGCTACGTCGAGCACGTTCACCGTCCCGACGTCAGCGGGGGGCAAGGGGATCACGGTGACGGTCACCGGCCTCAAGCAGTACTACGAGTCGTCGGCCACCAGCGCCCCCACCGTCGCGACCGGGACCTTCACGGCTCCGCAGCCGGCGATCAAGGGCACGGCACAGGTGGGCCGCACGCTGACGGTGACCCGCGGGACGTGGTCGCCGACGCCGTCGTCCGTGGAATACGTGTGGAAGGCGAACGGGGTGACCATCTCGACCCAGACGTCGAGCGCGTTCGTGGTGCCGGCCTCGGCGAAGGGGAAGCGTCTGACCGTCACAGTCGTCGGCTCCCGCGCCGGGTACACGAAGAAGTCGGTGACGAGCCCTGCGACGTCGATCGTCGCCGCGGGGACCTTCACGGCACCACGGCCCACGATCAGCGGGACGATGCGGGTCGGGTCGACACTGACGGTCAGCCGCGGGACGTGGTCGCCCGTGCCGTCGTCGGTCACGTACGTCTGGAAGGCGGACGGCGTCACGATCGCGACGCGGACGAGCAGCCGGTTCGTCGTCCCGACGCGGGTGCGGGGCAAGCAGCTGACGGTCACCGTGACCGGGTCCCTGGCCGGCTACACGACCAAGTCGGCAGCGAGCTACCGGACGACGACGATCCGCTGACCCCGGATCAGGGCTCTCCGAGGCGGTGACATCCCCGGATGTCGCCGCCTCGGCCGTGTCCATCCCGGCCGAGCCACCTGACATTGCGGGTAGAACTGCCCATATCGGATCACTTTTTGGTACCGAAGCCCGGGCATGACGAAGGCCCCGACTCGATGAGTCGGGGCCTTTCGTAACAACGTGCGCGAGGGGGGAGTTGAACCCCCACGCCCTTTCGGGCACACGGACCTGAACCGTGCGCGTCTGCCTATTCCGCCACTCGCGCGCTGCTGGATGAGAGGCTAGCACGGCACGGACGTCGTCTCCGAATCCAATAAGCGTGAAGTGGTTCACGTCCTGCCGCAGGTCCGGTAGCGTGCGGATCCGCCCACGCCTCTCTTCACCGCGCCACCTGAGGGAAGATCGGAGAAGATCCGCAGGACATCCACAGTAATGGAGTCTGCGGGGACCGACCGGTCTATACGATCTAGGTAGTCTGCCCGGCGCAGACCCGGAAGGAGGTGGCATGGGCGCCCTGGACCGCTTCGAGAAGAGCGTGGAGCGCATGATGAACAACGCGTTCGCCAAGGTGGGACGTGGCGAGGTGAAGCCCGTCGAACTGGCGAGCAGGCTTCGTCGCGAGCTGGACGACCGTGCCGCGGTCGTCGGACGTGACCGTACCGTTGCCCCGAACGAGTTCACCATCGAGCTCGCTCCCGACGACTTCGCCCAGATCGAGGCGTGGGGTGCACAGACCCTCGCCGACGAGCTCGCGTCCAACATCACGGCGTACGCGGCGACGCAGCACTATGCGTTCGTGGGCCCCGTGAGCGTGACGTTCGACGAGCAGTACGAGCTGGTGCCCGGCCGCTTCACAGTGCGGTCGCGCAGCGTGCAGGGAAGCGTCGCTCCGGCGACGTCCGGCGCGCCGACCGGCCGGCACCCCTTGATCGACATCGATGGTCAGCGGTACCTGCTCACCGGACCGGTGACCGTGATCGGGCGTGACGCCGAGGCGGACATCGTCGTGGACGACCCGGGAGTCTCCCGCCGTCACCTCGAGATCCGCGTGACGCCGGACGGCGTCGTCGCGACCGACATGGGCTCGACCAACGGCCTGTACGTCGAGGGCCACCAGGTCCCGGCGGCGACCCTGCTCGATGGCAACACCATGACCATCGGCCGTACCCGCATCATGTTCTGGACCGGCAGTGCTTCCGGTGCAGACAACGAGGACTGGTGAAAAACCCGACATGAGCGAGCTGACGTTCACCCTGCTTCGGCTGGGCTACCTCGTGCTGCTGTGGGTGTTCGTGCTCTCCGCCGTCGCCGTGCTCCGGCGCGACCTGGCAGGACCACGTACGCCCAGCGGCCGACGGCGCCGGCCGGAGCTCGCGGGGCCGGCCCCGACGCCGACCCCGGCCGGTGGCGCGCCCCGCGCTCCTCAGCGCGGCGGCCCTTCGCGGCTCGTCGTGGTGGCAGGCCCGCTCACGGGGACCACCATCCCGCTCACCTCGTCCGGCGTGCTGATCGGGCGCGCGCCGAGCTGCACGCTCGTGCTCGACGACGACTACTCGTCGTCCCGTCACGCACGGATCTTCCCCCAGGGCGGCCAGTGGTTCGTGGAGGACCTCGGCTCCACGAACGGCACGTACATCGGCGAGGAGCGGGTGCAGGGTGTCCTGCCGCTCGCCCCCGGTGTGGGTGTGCAGATCGGACAGTCCGTCGTCGAGCTCCAGGGATGACCATCACGTGACCGTGACCTTGCGGTATGCCGCGCGCTCCGACGTCGGCCTCGTCCGCTCCAACAACCAGGACTCCGCCTACGCGGGCCCCAACCTCCTCGTCGTGGCCGACGGGATGGGCGGGCACGCGGGCGGCGACGTCGCGTCCGCGCTGACCATCGCGGCCCTCGTGGCCCTCGACCGGCCCGACCACAGCTCCGACCAGTCGATGTCCGAGCTGGAACGCTCGATCGACCGCGCCAGGCAGGACCTCGTCGACGCGACGACGGCCGACCCGGACCTGGCCGGCATGGGCACCACCGTCACAGCGCTGCTGAAGTCCGGCAACACGCTGGCCATGGCACACCTCGGCGACTCGCGTGCGTACCTGCTGCGCGACGGCACCCTGGCCCAGGTCACTGTCGACCACACGTTCGTGCAGCACCTGGTCGACACGGGCCGCATCACGCCCGACGAGGCCGAGACCCACCCGCAGCGCAACGTCGTCATGCGGGTGCTCGGCGACTTCGACCTCGACCTCACGCCCGACCTCTCGATCCGCGAGGCGGTGCCCGGCGACCGCTGGATGCTCTGCTCCGACGGCCTGTCCGGCTTCGTGCCCGACAGCGAGATCGCCGAGGTCCTCATCTCGGTCGCCACCCCGCAGGACGCCGTCGAGCGGCTCGTCTCGATGTCCATGCGCGCGGGCAGCACCGACAACATCACCGTCGTCGTGGCCGACGTCCTGGACGACGCCGCGGCGGCCACCACCGCAGCCACCGTCACACCGGAGATCGTCGGCTCGGCCGCGCTCGCCGGCGTGACCGCGGCGGGCGACCCCGCGTCCCCGACCGCCCTGCCCGCCTCAGGCTCCGGCATCGACGGCGACACGGTGACCAGCTTCACCCGGTCCACGGTCCCGTCGGGCGGCCAGCCCGCACCCGCGCCGATCTCCGTCGGTGTCCTGCCCGACGACGCGGCGCGCGACGACCTCGCCGACACCCTCGAGCAGGCCATGATCGCCGGCGCCCCCGACGAGGAGCAGTACCAGCCGGACATCCAGCCCGACGAGGACCTCGAGGAAGAGGCCCGCGAGGAGGAGATCCCGCCGAGGAAGCGGGTCTGGCTGACCGTGCTCGGAGCGCTGCTCCTGATCGTGGGCCTCGCCCTGGCAGGCTGGGGCGGCTACCGCTGGACCCAGACCCAGTACTACGTCGGTGAGTCCGACGGCCAGGTCGCCGTGTTCCGGGGCATCCCGGCGACGGCAGGTCCCCTGACGTTCTCGACCCCGGTCGAGCTCACCGGCACCCGCGTCGACGAGCTGCCCGGATTCATCGCCGACCGGGTGCAGGAGACCATCCGGGCCACGTCGCTCGAGGACGCCCGCGGACGCGCCGACCGCCTCATCGCGGACGCCGCCGAGGAGACCGAGCCGTCTCCGTCGCCGTCACCCAGCCCCTCGACGAGCGACGAGCCGGACGCGAGCTCCTCACCGACGCCCAAGTCGACCACCAAGAACGACTCCGACCAGGAGGCGAACGGATGAGCGGCCTCCAGCTCGAGGAGAAGGCGCCCACCCGCATCGCGGAGGCGATCCTGCTCGTCGTCGCGCTGGCCCTCGGCATGGGCGGCATGTGGATGGTCGGCTACGCGCTCGAGGACGATCTGCCCGAGGGTTTCTGGACCTACTCGATAGTCCTGGCCGCGCTGGCGTTCACCACGCACATCGTGCTGCGCCTGCGCGCACCGTACGCGGACCAGGTGATCCTGCCGGCCGTGGTGCTGCTGAACAGCGTCAGCATGGCCATGGTCCTGCGGCTGGACCTGTCGCCGGCGACCATGATGGTCGGTGCCAACGCACCCCGCCACATCATGTGGTCGTCGATCGGCATTCTTCTCGCCTGCGTCATCATCTTCGTCATCCGGGACCACCGGAGCCTGCGTCGCCTTACCTACACCGCGATGGTCGTGGGCGTCGTCCTGGTGGTCCTCCCACTGGTCCCCGGGCTTGGCAAGGAGATCAACGGCGCCCAGATCTGGATCTTCATCGGCCCGTTCTCGCTGCAGCCTGCCGAGTTCGCCAAGATCGCCTTCGCGGTGTTCTTTGCCGGCTATCTGGTCGCGAACAGGGACACCCTGGCCCTGGCCGGCAAGAAGTTCCTGGGCCTGCAGCTGCCCCGGCTGCGCGACCTGGGCCCGATCCTGATCGTCTGGGCCGTGTCGCTCGCGGTCCTCATCGGCGAGAAGGACCTCGGGACGTCGCTCCTGTTCTTCGGCCTGTTCGTCGGCATGCTGTACCTCGCCACCGACCGGGTGGGCTGGATCGTCATCGGCCTCACCATGTTCGCCGGGGGCGCCCTCGTCGCCTGGTCGTTCTTCAGCCACGTACAGGCCCGCGTGGACGTCTGGCTCGACCCGCTCAACCCGGAGCTGTACGACCGCAAGTTCGGCAGCTCGTACCAGATCGTCCAGGGCATGTTCGGCATGGCACACGGCGGCATGTTCGGAGCGGGCTGGGGCGAGGGCTACTCGGACCGGGTGCCGTTCGCCTTCTCCGACTTCATCTACGCGGCGCTCGGCGAGGAGCTCGGGCTCACCGGGCTGCTGGCGCTCCTGCTGATCTACCTGGTCATCGTCCAGCGCGGCCTGCGCCACGCGGTCGGTGTGCGCGACGGATTCGGCAAGCTGCTCGCGGGCGGCCTCGCGTTCGTCATGGCGCTGCAGCTCTTCGTGGTGGTGGGCGGCATCACCCGCATCATCCCGCTCACCGGCCTGACCCTGCCGTTCATGGCGCAGGGCGGATCCTCCCTGCTCGCGAACTGGATAGTCATCGCCCTCATGCTGCGCATCTCCGACGCCGCTCGACGCCCCTCGGCCCTGCCCACCCGCGGCGCGCTGGCCGACCCGGTGCCCGCACTGGTGGGCGGCGACGCCATCGAGGTGGGCGGCCCCGGCGTGGGCCCTGTCCAGGCGGGCACCGAGGCCGGCGCCGGCCGAGGTGCGACGCCCGACGACGCGACCCAGATCGTCCGGGGGGTGGAGCGGTGAACACGACCCTGCGTCGCCTCTCGACCGTCGCGATGGCCATGTTCCTGGCCCTCATGGTCTCGACGACCTGGATCCAGTTCGTCACCGCCGGCGAGCTGAACGAGGATCCGCGCAACTTCCGCAACATCTACAGCGAGCTGGGCCGCGACCGCGGGCCGATCGTCGTGGGCGGCGAGCCGATCGTGACGTCCGAGGAGGTCGACGACGACTACAAGTACCAGCGCGTCTACTCGGGCGGGGACGCGGGCGCTGCCAGCGTCTACGCGCCGCTGACCGGCTTCTTCGCGGTCACCGGCACCTACACGGGGCTCGAGCGCTTCGCGAACGGGTACCTCGGCGGCGAGGACGACTCGCTCTGGCTCGACCGGCTGCAGAACCTCATCACCGGTGAGGAGGCGCAGGGTTCTTCCGTCGAGCTCACCATCGACCCCAAGGTCCAGCAGGCCGCCTGGGACGCCCTCGGGGACTACACCGGCGCGGCCGTGGCCCTGGACCCGAAGACCGGCGCCATCCTCGCGATGGTCTCCAAGCCGTCGTTCGACCCGAACTCCATCGCGGTGCACAGCGCCGGTGACGCGACCGCTGCCTACAACGAGCTCCTGAACCAGAAGCCGCGGGTCAACTCCGAGGACGGCGAGGTGCGCCGCAGCACCTACGGGCCGACGATCAACCGCACCATCAACGCCACGTACCCGCCCGGCTCCGCGTTCAAGCTGCTCACCTCGGCCGCCGCGATCGAGTACAACGGCGTGACCCCCGACTCCGAGATCCCTGCGGAGGTCGTCTACCAGCTCCCCGGCACGACCGGCCCCAACGGTCAGGTGGGGAACTTCGGCGGTGAGACCTGCGACCCCTCGGGCAAGATGACGCTCAAGAGGGCGCTGGCGATCTCCTGCAACACCGCGTTCCTCGACCTGGCCAACGAGGTCGGCAAGGACGGGATGCAGCGGATGTTCAAGGACTTCGGGTTCAACGAGTCGATCGACGTCCCGATGACGACCACGATCGGTGCGTACCCGGGCCTCATCGGCGGCGACGAGGACGACGACTCGGCCGCTCGCATCTCGCTGTCCGGCATCGGCCAGGGCAGCGTTCGCATGACGCCGCTCCAGGTCGCCATGATCTCGGCCGCCGTCGCGAACGACGGCGACCTCATGGAGCCGTACCTCATCCAGAGCGTGCGGGACAGCGACCTGGAGCTGGTCAGCCAGACGAAGCCGAGCCGCTACAAGAGCCCGTTCTCGTCGTCCACGGCGGACGCGCTCACCGAGATGATGGTCGAGGTCGTCAACGACGGCTCCGGCGAGGGCGCGCAGATCCAGGGCGTCCAGGTGGCGGGCAAGACCGGCACCGCCGAGGACAACCCGCGGTCGCCCACGCTGTGGTTCACGTCGTTCGCCCCGACCGACGACCCGCAGGTGGCGGTAGCGGTCGTGCTGGAGAACGGGGGCCAGTCCACCAACGAGACCACCGGTGGCGCTCTGGCTGCGCCGATCGCCCGACAGATCATGCAGGCGGCGATCTCGAGATGAGACCGGTCGAGGGTCTGACGCTCGGTGAGCGCTACACGCTCGTACGGCGCATCGCCATGGGCGGTATGGGCGAGGTCTGGGTGGCGCGCGACGAAAAGCTCGCGCGCGAGATCGCCGTGAAGGTGCTCCGCGAGGAGTACACGGGCAACGAGGACTTTCTTCGTCGCCTGCGCACGGAGGCCCGGAACTCGTCGACCCTCGTTCACCCCAACATCGCGCAGATGTTCGACTACGGCGAGGAGAACGGCGCCGGCTACCTCGTCATGGAGCTGGTCCTGGGCGAGCCGCTCGCCGACCTGCTCGAACGCGAACCGGTGCTCCCACCCGCCAGACTTCTGCCGATCCTGGCCCAGACGGCCCGCGGCCTGCACGCCGCCCACCTCGCGGGCGTGGTCCACCGCGACGTGAAACCGGGCAACATCCTGCTGGAGCATTCCGGCACGGTGAAGATCACCGACTTCGGTGTCTCCGTGGCGCAGAACCAGGTGCCCATGACTGCCACCGGCATGGTCATGGGCACCGCGCAGTATCTGTCTCCCGAGCAGGCGGTGGGGCAGTCGGCCACCGGCGCGTCCGACATCTACGCGCTCGGTGTGGTCGCCTACGAGGCCACGGCGGGCCGTCGTCCGTTCACCGGCCGGACGCCCGTCGACATCGCCATCGCGCACGTCAACGCGCCGGTCCCGCTCCTGCCGACGTCGGTCCACCCCGGGCTCTCCGAGACCATCACGCAGATGCTGGAGAAGGATCCGGCGCAGCGCATCTCCTCCGCGGACCAGCTCGCGCGGCACCTCGACGTGCTCGCCGCCGAGATCGCGGAGGACCCGTTCGGCAGCTCGCGCTACGCGCGCCGGGCCCGCCGCGACGGACAGGCTTCGGGCCCGCAGCGGTCGGGCAACAGCCGTAGCGGCGCGGGCGCGCAGCCCGGTCCGTCCCACGCGCGCAGGCAGACACCGTTCGGCCAGACCAGCGGCGGTCGGCACACCACGGTCACGAACGCGCAGTCCGCGCCGCCGAGCCCGGACCGTGGCACCCCCGCCGGCGGATACGGCTCGGGCACGCCCGCGGGCGGTTACGGCTCAGGTCCCTTCGGTTCGGGAGCCCACGGTTCCGACTCGGCCGGATACGGCACGACGTCGGGCACGCACGGGACGGACGCCTACGGGCGCCCCTACTCGCCCGCGCCGGGCACTCCCGCCGGCGGCCCGGGCTCGGGGCAGTACGGCACGGACTCCGCCGGATACGGCGCGGACTCCGCGGGCTACGGCACCACGTCGGGCACGTACGGGACCGACGCCTACGGTCGACCACACGGTTCGGGCTACGTCCCGCCGCCGTCGATCGGCAACGGCGCAGGGAACGGCGGGCGGTCCTACCCGTCACGTCGCGATCTGCACTCGACACGCCAGGACGGGCGGAGGGTCCCCCAGCAGGGCCGGTCCGGGGGGCACCCTGGGAAGAGACGAAGTCTGTCGTCGGACATCCAGCGGTGGCTGGGCGGGATCGAGGACCGCATAGGGGTCCGCGTATCCTGGCCGCTCGTCGCACTCGTCGCAGTGCTCCTGGTGGTCCTCATCATCACGCTGGTCTCCGGAGGCGGCGACAACAGCGCTCTGCAGGAGCCGTCGGGTTCCTCCGAAATCCACGGCGAAACGCTGAATCCCCCGGTAGCCGCCTCAGCAGCCGCTTCTGGGATGATGTTTTTCAACGAGTCGTACGCCCTGAGGCAGACGGCCATGACATCTAAGGACGTATGAGTGGTGGAGAACACGCCCCGCGTACTCGCCGGCCGTTACGAGGTCGGCGAGCTTGTCGGCCGTGGCGGCATGGCCGAGGTCCACATCGGCCACGACACCCGTCTCGGTCGTACCGTCGCGATCAAGGTGCTGCGTTCCGACCTCGCTCGTGATCCGTCCTTCCTGGTGCGCTTCCGGCGCGAGGCGCAGTCCGCCGCCGCGCTGAACCACCCTGCTGTCGTCGCCGTGTACGACACGGGCGAGGACATCCACCAGAACGCCGCCGGCGAGGACGTGCACGTCCCGTTCATCGTCATGGAGTACGTGGAGGGCCACACGGTCCGCGACATCCTGACCGACGGCGCGGCGGTGCCCATCGAGGAGGCCGTCGAGATCACCGTCGGCGTGCTGAGCGCGCTGGAGTACTCGCACCACGCGGGCATCGTGCACCGCGACATCAAGCCCGCCAACGTCATGATCACGCCCACGGGTGCGGTCAAGGTGATGGACTTCGGCATCGCCCGGGCCATGGCCGACTCCGCCGCGACGATGACGCAGACGAACGCCGTCATCGGCACCGCGCAGTACCTTTCCCCCGAGCAGGCCCGCGGCGAGCAGGTCGACACGCGCTCCGACCTGTACTCGACCGGCTGCATGCTGTTCGAGCTCCTCACCGGCCGTCCGCCGTTCCAGGGCGACTCGCCCGTGGCCGTCGCGTACCAGCACGTGGGCCAGGAGCCGCAGCGGCCGTCCGAGGTCGCCACGGACGTCCCCGACGTGCTGGACCGCATCACGCTCAAGGCACTGACGAAGGACCGCGAGCAGCGGTACAGCACCGCCGCCGAGTTCCGGCGCGACCTGGAGTCCGCGATGCGCGGCGGCCAGATCAGCGCGCCGATGGTGGGCGCCATGATGGGTGCGACGCAGGTCGCGGGCCAGCCCGCATACGGCGCCACGCAGGTCATGTCGCCGACCCCGAGCTGGGGCCCGGCGACGGCGCAGCAGAGCCCGGTCACGCCCGGCGGGGGATACCCCGGCCAGCCGACGCGCGATCAGCAGGAACCCGAGAAGAAGAGCAAGGCCCTCATGTGGTGGCTGCTCGGGATCGCCCTGGCGGCGGTCGCGGCCATCGCTATCGCGATGGCGGTGGAGAACGCGAACAACAACCGCGCGCCGACGACGGTCTCCGTGCCGACCATCGCGGAGGGCCTGACCGCCGAGGACGCAAGGGCCCAGATCGAGGCGGCCGGACTGACGTTCGAGCAGGCCATCGACCAGGACTCCGACCTCGACGAGGGCCGGACGACCGGGGAGACCGACCCCGCAGCGAACACGAAGGTCGAACCCGACTCGACGGTCACCGTCTACGTCGCCGGCGCGCCGGGCCAGGTCACGGTCCCCGAGCTGAAGAACCTGTCCGAGGCCGACGCTCGTGCCGAGCTCGAGGAGCTCAACCTCACCGTCGGCACTTCCCAGACAGAGAACAGCCCGAACATCGCAGAGGGCAACGTGACCAAGAGCGAGCCGGGTGCAGGCCAGCCCGCGCAGGAGGGCGACGAGGTCGTCCTGTACCTCTCGACGGGCAACACCACGCTCCCGAACGTCGTCGGCCAGACCAAGGAAGGCGCCACCGCCCAGCTCGCGAACCTCGGCCTCGGCACCATCGAGTGGGACGAGGAGGAGTCCGAGGAGTACCCGCCGGGTACCGTCGTGCGCACCGACCCTGAGGCGGGTGACGTGCCGCAGGGGCAGGCGGTCACCATCTTCCTCGCGGTGGCGCCGGAGCCCACGGAGACGCAGGTGCCCAACGATCTCGTCGGCAAGACGCTCGACGAGGCCCAGGTCGCCTGTACCGGTGCGAAGATCACCTGTGACCAGACGTCCGAGGAGGCCTCGGACATCATCGCCGCCGGACAGGTCATCAGCTCGGACCCGCCGCCCGGCACAACCGTCGAGGAGGGCGCCTACATCGGCCTCGTGATCTCGACCGGTCCCGCCGAGGGCGGCGGCGAGGGAGAGGGCGAGGGCGACGGCGAGCCCGTCTTCCCGTAGCGCGACTGCGCTGACCGGTTGGTACCGGTCAGCGCAGGACAGGCATGGCGCCGTCGGTCACGTGGTGACCAGCGGCGCCATTCCCTTTGCCCGCTCGACCGCTCCCTCGAGCCCGCAGGTCTCCAGCCAGTTCGCGAGCAGCCGGTGACCACCCTCGGTGAGGACGGACTCCGGGTGGAACTGCACGCCGTGCAGCGGCAGCTCCCGGTGCTGCAAGCCCATGACGATGCCCGACGCCGTCGTGCACGTGACCTCGAGCTCCGCCGGCACGCTGTCCGGCGTCACGGCGAGCGAGTGGTACCGCGTAGCGGTGAACGGGATGGGCAGACCGCTGAGGACACCCTGGCCGGTGTGCTCGACGAGGCTCGTCTTGCCGTGCATGAGCTCCGGGGCGTGGGTCACCTTGCCGCCGTACACCTCGGCGAGGGCCTGGTGTCCGAGGCAGACCCCGAGCATCGGGGTGCGGGACCGGGCGCAGGCACGGATGACGTCCTCGGAAGCGCCGGCCTCCGCCGGGGTGCCCGGTCCGGGGGACACGAGCACGCCGTCGTAGGGCTCGGGGGAGCCGGAGCCGTCGTCGTACCAGTAGCGGCCGTCGGCGTCGGGGGAGGGCACGGCGTCGTTCCGGACGACTACGGTCCGGGCGCCGATCTGGTCGAGGTAGCCGACGATCGTATAGACGAACGAGTCGTAGTTGTCGACGACGAGGATGCGCGTCATGGTCAAATGCTACGGCGAGGACCGCTAGGCGCCGACCGTCGTGTCGTTGAACGGCATGTACTCGCTGAGCCACGGGAAGAACTCGGTGAAGCACACGGCGACCACGCCGAAGATGAGCACGAGGCACACCAGGAACTTGAACCAGCCGGGGCCGGGGATGGCCCGCCACAACAGCCCGTACATCAGCCCATCAGCTCCTTCGGCTTGCCTTCGCCCACAGGGGACCAGTAGTCGAGCTCGCCGTGCACGATGTACCGCTCGGTCGCGGAGAACATCGGGTGGCAGGACGTCAGCGTGATGAACCGCTTGGTCAGCTTCGGCATGTCCTGGTCCTTGGTCACCCCGGGCACCGGCGCGATCACCTCCACGTTCTGCGGGAGGACGATCTTCGACTCGGTCACCTTGTAGACGTACCAGTTCTCCTTGGTACGGACCACGACGGCGTCACCCTCCTTGAGCTCCGCGATCTGGTTGAACGGCTTGCCGTAGGTGGTGCGGTGCGCGGCGACGGCGAAGTTGCCGAGTCCGCCGGGCATCGCCGTGCCGTTGTAGTGCCCGATGCCGATGGTGTCGAGCACCGTCGCCTTGTCCGTGCCCTCGGCGACGGGCTTGATGTAGTCGTCCCCGAACCGGGGGATGAACATCTGCGCGAAGAGGGTCCCGGCCTCCGGCGGCTCCTTCATGACCGGCGGCGAGTCGCGATTTTCGACGGAGGTCGCCGGACCGGTCTGGGCGCCCTCCCAGTCCATCTCGGCGATGATCTCGCTCTGGGCCCGCTCGCCCTCGACGTCGGTCCACCAGAGCTGCCACACCACGAAGAGACCGAGCACGACACCGGCGGTCACCAGGAGCTCGCCCAGGACGCCGATCAGCCAGGCGACCGGCCGCATGGGCGCCGCCGACCCGCTCGGGCGCCGCGCGTTGCGCGGACCCATGCCGGAGGGGCCGCGCTCATACGCGATGGGGAAGACCTCCTGTGGCAGCGGCACGTTGTGGCCGGCCTGCGCGTGGGTCATCCAAAGACCTCCGTACCGTCGGGAACCGTCGCATACTGCAGACCTCCGCCGTCGTACGCGGGGAGGTCGAGGTTGTCGCTGCGTCGCACGTCCCAGCCCAGGTGCACCCAGTCGACGTACTCGAGATACGTCTGCACACCCTCGGAGCTCATCAGCGACGACTCCATCTTCGCCGGGTTACCGACCGCCGTCACCTTGTAAGGGGGTGAGAACACCTTGCCGTGCAGCAACAGGATGTTCCCGGAGCAACGGAACGCAGACGTCGAGGTCACACGCTCACCCTGCAGTGTCATGGCCTCGGCCCCACCGGCCCACAGCGCGTTGATCACGTGCTGCAGGTCCTGCTGGTGCACCACCAGGTCGTCGGGCTGCGGCTCCACCCCGCCAGGCCCCGCGCCGACCGACGTCGACGGCGCGTCGTCGAGCGTCACCGTGAGCCCGGTACCGCTGACCGGCTCGGAGCCGGACACCACGCCCTCGCGCTCGACCAGGTCGCCGTCCAGCCGGGGGACGGTGGTGCCGGTGCGAGCGCTCAGCGTCTCGATCTCCCGGTCCAGCTCGCCAGCGCGCTCGGTGAGCTCCGAGACCCGGCCCGTCTCGGCGTCGACGAGCTGGGCGAGGTCCTGTGGATCACGGGTGTCGGCACCACCGCCGTCGGCCAGGCGAGCGCTCGCACTGAACATGAGTCCGGCCAGCACCGCCACGGCACCCACGCTCAACCAGGACCGCCATCCCGCGCGCGTCGAGGCGCGGAAAAAGCCCGTCGCACTGTCCTTCGCGGACGGCGCGGGGGTCGGTTCGGCTCCGGTCACCGCGTCCCTCCTGCAACAATCGACAAACCCACTGACGCGTCTGGTCACGCCTGCGGCCTGTGGAGCACTACGCTAGTCCAAGAGAAAGCAGACGTCGGCTCGGCACACCCGTCGGGCAGACCACCCCAGGACAGGAGCCCGCCTCGTGCCCGAGTCGAAGTCCCGCAACAAGAAGAAGGTCACGCCCAAGGCTGAGAAGTCCGAGGCGAAGGTCGCGCTGCCCGGAGAGGCGACCAACCCGCGCTGGCTCGCTCCGGTGATGCTGACCCTGATGATCCTCGGCCTCGTCTGGATCGTGACGTTCTACCTCACGAGCTCCGGCCTCGGCCTGCCGATCCCGCAGATCGGTCAGTGGAACCTCGCGGTCGGCTTCGGCCTGATCATCGTCGGTTTCGGCCTGACCACGCGCTGGAAGTGAGCGTTCCGCGGCCGCGCTGAGGCGGCCGCGGAACTGTATCCCTATTTATCCACAGCTGTGGGTAAAGCTGGGGAAAAGAGAGTGGTGACACACCGCCAGGTGTCGGAAACGGCCCAGTTGCTCGTGTCGTACGGGTATTGAACCCAGGCCGGGGGCGTCGCCGCTCCGGTCACAGGAGACCCACCGAGCTGTACCGCACCACCGCCAGGACTACCAGGAGCGCGATGCCGGCGAGCGGCACCGCCCAGGCGACGACGGCGCGGCGGTCCTTCGGCGCGTAGGCGTACGCGGCGGCCACCAGCGCTCCTGTGACGAGCCCGCCCAGGTGCGCCTGCCAGGAGATGCCCGGCACGACGAAGCCGATCGCACCGTTGATCACGAGCAGGACGACCACCTGGCCCATGCTCCGGCCCAGTCGCCGCATGACGGGAAGCATCGCCCCGAACAGGCCGAACACCATGCCGGACGCGCCGACCACCGGCGTTCCCCAGGCGTTCGACGTGAACGGGTCGCCCGCGAGGAGCAGCACACCGACCGACCCGCCCACCGCGGAGAGCAGGCACAGCACGCCGAAGCGCACCCGCCCGAGCAGCGGCTCGAGGAACTGCCCGGTTATCCACAGGGCGTACATGTTGAACAGGATGTGCAGCGGCGACGTGGAGTGCAGGAACGAGGCCGTGAGGAAACGCCACGGCTCGGCCGCACCACCCGCGGGCCAGAACCACAGCAGCCGCGTCCATTCCCCCGCCGTCACCAGCTGCAGCAGCCAGCTCACGACGCAGATCCCGATGATGGTGAACGTGACGACCGGCCGGCCATTGACCGCAGCGCTGTCGGCGGAGCCGCCGAAGACGGTCCGGACGCGCGGGGCAGAGCGCTTCGCGTCCCGGACGCAGTCGACGCACTGCACGCCGACGGCCGCCGGCCGCTGACACTCGGGGCACGCGGGCCGGCCGCACCGCTGGCAACGCACGTAGGCCACCCGGTCCGGGTGGCGCGGGCACACGGGAGCCTCGGCCTCGGTCGGCTCGTCGGCGGCCGGGTCGTTCATCGCGATACGTCCTCAGTCCCCTCGGTCCTCAAGTACTCGCTGGTCGTGCCTGATCCTGCGGGAGCGGCGCGGTCGCCGCCGTCCCTCAGGGCTCGATGGTGACCGACGTGATCGTGATGTCGTCGACGGGGCGGTCGCCGGGACGCGTGCGGGTCTTGCCGACCTCGTCGACGACCGTGCGCGAAGCGTCGTCCGCGACCTTGCCGAAGATGGTGTGCTTGCCGTTGAGCCACGGGGTCTCCGCGGTGGTGAGGAAGAACTGCGAGCCGTTGGTGCCCTCGATCTCGCCCGTCACCGGGTTGCGACGCTTGCCGGCGTTGGCCATCGCGAGGATGTACTTCTCGTTGAACTGGAGCTCGGGGTGGATCTCGTCGTTGAACGTGTACCCGGGACCGCCGGTTCCCGTCCCGAGCGGGCAACCGCCCTGGATCATGAAGTCTTCGATGACACGGTGGAAGATCAGGCCGTCGTAGAACGGGTCCTTGCGCTCCTCGCCCGTCCGCGGGTCCGTCCAGGCCTTCTCGCCGGTCGCGAGGCCGACGAAGTTCTCGACAGTCTTGGGCGCGTGGTTCGGGAAGAGCTCGATACGGATGTCACCGGAGGTGGTGTGCAGGATTGCGAACATGTATCAATCCTCCCACGGAGCGGCCCGCTGATGCTGCACCGACGTCGCTCGCCCTCGCCAGTGGGCCCGTCCGGTGGCAGAGTGGCATCTTGAGGACTATTTGAACAGTTCGAGGGGAGCTTCATGACCCGCAAGAAGGTGACCGACTACGTGGACACGAGCAAGATCGACACCGAGAAGGTCAAGGAGAGGGCGGCGGAGGCCGCAGCTCTGCTTTCCGACGTCAGCTCCAAGGCCGCAACACAGGCTGGGGTCGTAGCGGCCCAGGCCAAGGACCGGGCCTCGAACGCCAAGGACTGGGCCCAGCCTCGCGTGAACGACTTCATCGCGTGGCTGACGCCGCGTGCGGAGAAGGCGTGGCAGGACAGCCTCCAGGCTGCCGCCCCCCAGGTCGAGAAGGCCGCAGGCAAGGCAGCGCCACTCATCGACTCCGCACACGACAAGCTCGTGGACGACCTGCTGCCGAAGATGGTCGCCGCGTTCAACGGCGCGGCTGCCAACGCCGCGACCGCACAGAACAAGGCCGCGCTGGCAGACTCCGTCGCCAAGGCGGCGGAAGAGGCCAACAAGAAGGGCTCCAAGAAGGGCTGGCTCGTAGCGCTGGCGGCCGGTGGCGCGGCCGTGGCCGGCTACGTGTTCTGGAAGCGTGCGCAGCCCCAGACCGACCCGTGGGCCGAACCCTGGGAACAGGGCGCGAGTGCCGACTACTCGAACGGCGCCGCTCGGCACTCGTCCGGCGTCGGTGCGGCGGCAGGTTCCGCCGTCGCCAAGGGCAAGGAGGCGGGGGCCAAGGCCGCGCAGACGGCCAAGGACCTCGGCGCCCGGGCCTACTCGGCGGCGAGCCCCGCGTTCGAGGCGGCCAAGGAGAAGGCCGCACCGGTGCTGGAGAAGGCGGCCCCGGTGCTGGACGCCGCGAAGGAGAAGGCCGCTCCGGTCCTGGACGCGGCCTGGGCGACGGCGCAGAAGGCGAGCACCGCCGCACAGAAGCGCGGCGGTAGCGACCCCGCAGCGCCGGCGTCGGGGGAGACCGACCTCGGGTCCAGCGAGACCGCTGCGACCACCGAGAGCCCGCTCCTCGACGAGGCGGTTCCGGCCGACTCGGCGGAGGACCTGCCCCTGGTGGACGAGGTTCCGCCCGCGAAGCCCAAGCACGCGGGGGAGGGCAAGCAGGAGGGCTGACCTCCGCTTCCCCATGACAGGAGGGCCTGGCCAGAGCGGCCAGGCCCTCCTGTCATGTCCGGAGCGAGCGAATGCTGTCGTCGGCCCCAGGACCAGGGCACAAAAAAATGACCTGCGGCGAGAGTATCGCCGCAGGTCATCGCGGTGGAGCCAGGGGGACTCGAACCCCCAACCCCCTGCTTGCAAAGCAGGTGCGCTACCAATTGCGCCATGGCCCCTCTGCGAGCTGCTCAGTCGAGCGAGTCGGTGACCTCGGACCACAGGTCGCGTCCCGCGGCGTCCTCGCTCAGCTTGCGCCAGAGAACGTAGCCGGCTCCAGCAGCGAGCAGCACTATCAGCAGCTTCTTCACGAGTTCCTCCTGAGGAGCCTCTGCAGGTCCGGGAGTGGGGCTAGGAGGACTTGAACCTCCGACCTCTTCCTTATCAGGGAAGCGCTCTAACCGTCTGAGCTATAGCCCCGGGCGAGCGTTCCGCACGCTGCCGCGACACTGGAGATTACCCCAGGTCGGGACGATGTCCCAAACCGAAAACGCGGTTCGCGGTGTGACGTGCATCGAGTCGTGCGCAGCAGCGCACGAGAACGCTCTGGGTGACGCCGAAGAGGCGTCAGTCGTCGGTCAGCGTCATGTGCACGCCGCCGACGAGTGCTGCAGTGATGTTGTAGAGGAAAGCCATGATCGTGGCGATCGCCGTCAACAAGACAATGTTACAGATGCTGATCAGAGTCGCCAGCGAGATGACCCGGGGGAACTCCACGAACTGCGTGAGGTTCACGTCGCTCTGCGGCCCGACGGCGTCCTTCACGAAGTCCTGGATGGTGGTGAACACGCCGAGGCTGTTCAGCACCGACCAGAACACCGCGGTGGCGACCACCGTCATGATCGCGATCGCCACGGCCAGCAGGAACGCCAGCTTCATGACGGACCAGGGATCCACACGAGAGATGGCGAGGCGCACCCGGCGCGGTCCGGCCGGAGCGGAACGAGGTGCCTCGGGAGTCGGCTCCGACGACGGCTGAGGCGCCGTACCTGCGGCCTGGGCCGGAGCCGGGGCGGCAGTTCCGCGCACTCCGGCTGCCGTGTAGTGCATCTCCGGCCGGGCCGTGGTCTCGTTCGCGGGCGTTGCCGACCGCGCGTCGTCGTCGGGCATTATCGACGTCACTTTCTTGGCTGCGCTGCGAGCCGCGTCGAGAGCAGCCTGCGCGGCCTTCATCGCACCGGCTCGAACGCCGTCCGTGCCCTCCGGGGCAGCGGTCGGCGGTGCCGGCGGGGCTGTCGGTGCCGGGACGCGGTTCCACGACTTCGCGGTGGCGTCGGACGCCGGAGCCGGGGTGTCGGACTTGGGCGAGACGGGACCGGGCCCGGCTACGGGCTCGCTGCTCGTCGGCGTGGCCGGAGCGGGGGGTGCTGGCGGGGTGGCCTGCTTGGGCGGCGTGGCCGAGCTCGAAGAGGCCGGCGTGGCCGGTGCAGCCGGAGCTGCAGGCACGGCCGGAGCCGCCGGCGTGGCGGGCTTGGAATCCTTGCCCGTGCGGCCCGCCTCGTACGCGGAACGCCAGACGCCGCCCGTCGTCGGGATGCTCGACTCCTCCGGTGCCGACGGCGCCGGGGTCGCCGCACCAGACCCGGGGCGCTTCGTCGACGGGGCGGGAACCGGCAGGTCGGCGTTCTCGCCCGCAGCGCCGGAGCCGCTCGTCGCGGCGCCGGACTCGGCGGCGTCAGCCTTCGTCGACGCCGAGCTCTTGCTCGACGTCTCCTCCGCCTGCTTCGGGTCGGGGGTCTCGGCCGGAGCCTGCTCCCCGTTCACTTCCTTGCGATCCCGGGTGATCTCCAGGTCCTCATCGAGCTCGGGCGACGCCGTGCGCACGGGCCCGCTCTTGTCACTCGTCATCAGCTGTCCTCGCGTCCGGTGCTGGTCTGCTCAGGGGTGCTCGGAACTTCATCAGGGGTCGGAATCTCTTCCACGGTAACCCGCTCGGCGGAGTCGCCGTCGGAGATCTCGTCCACAGCACCTGTCGCATCGCCCGCGTCCTCACGCTCCGCGTTGCGCGCGACGGCGATAATCCTGTCGCCCTTGTCCGGCTTTGCGAAGGTTACCCCCTGCGTGTTCCGGCCGGTGAGGTTAACTTCGGCAACCGCGGAACGCACGATCTTGCCGCGCTCCATGATGACCAGCACCTCGTCGTCGGTGTACGTGACCAGTGCGCCCACGAGGTCGCCGCGCGCCTCCACGAGGTTGGCGACCTTGATACCGAGACCACCACGGCCCTGGACCCGGTACTCCGAGATGCGGGTGCGCTTCGCGAAACCGCCCTCGGTGACCACGAAGAGGTCGGCGCCGTCGATGACCACGGCGGCGGAGAGCAGCTCGTCGTCCTCCCGGAACTTCATCCCCGTGACACCCGAGGTGGCACGGCCCAGCGGGCGGATCGACTCGTCGTCCGCGTGGAAGCGGATCGACTGGCCCTTGCGCGAGACGAGGATCAGGTCGTCGTCGGCGTTCACGAGACGGGCCGAGACCAGCTCGTCCGCGGCGCCGTCCTCGTCCTCCCGCAGGTTGATCGCGATGAGGCCGCCGGACCGCGGCGAGTTGTACTCGCTGAGGCGGGTCTTCTTCACGAGCCCGCGCCGCGTGGCAAGGACCAGGTACTCAGCAGCCTCGTAGTCGGGGATGTCGAGGACCTGGGCGATCTTCTCGCCGGGCTGGAAGGCCAGCAGGTTCGCGACGTGCTGGCCCTTGGAGTCACGGCCGCCCTCGGGCAGCTCGTACCCCTTGGCCCGGTAGACCCGGCCCAGGTTGGTGAAGAACAACATCCAGTGGTGGGTCGTCGTCGTGAAGAAGTGGTCCACGATGTCGTCCTCGCGGAGCTGCGCGCCGCGCACACCCTTACCGCCGCGCTTCTGCGAGCGGTAGTTGTCCGTCCGGGTCCGCTTGGCGTAACCGCCACGCGTGATGGTGACGACCACGTCCTCCTCGGGGATGAGGTCCTCCATCGACATGTCACCGTCGTACGGAAGGATCGTGGTGCGGCGCTCGTCGCCCCAGCGCTCGGTCACCTCGTTGAGCTCGTCGCCCACGATGGCCCGCTGGCGCTCCGGCTTGGCGAGGATGTCCAGGTAGTCGTCGATCGCGAGCCGCAGCTTGGCGTGCTCGTCGAGGATCTTCTGCCGTTCGAGCGCCGCCAGGCGACGCAGCTGCAGCGCCAGGATCGCGTTCGCCTGCAGCTCGTCGATCGTGAGCAGCTCCATCAGGCCGGTCCGCGCCTCGTCCGCGTCGGGGGAGCGGCGGATCAGCGCGATGACCTCGTCGAGCGCGTCGAGGGCCTTGAGGTAGCCCTCGTAGATGTGGATCTGGTCCTGCGCCTCCTTGAGGAGGTACTCGGTGCGCCGGCGCACGACCTCGATCTGGTGCGTGGTCCAGTGGCGCACGAACGCGTCGATGCTGAGCGTGCGGGGCACCTCGTCGACCAGCGCGAGCATGTTCGCGCTGAAGTTCTCCTGCAGCGGCGTGTGCTTGTAGAGGTTGTTCAGCACCACCTTCGCCACCGCGTCACGCTTGAGGACGATCACGAGGCGCTGGCCCGTGCGGCCGGACGTCTCGTCGCGGATGTCCGCGATGCCGTTGATCCGGCCGTCATTGACGAGGTCGGCGATCTTCGACGCCAGGTTGTCCGGGTTGACCATGTACGGCAGCTCGGTCACGACCAGGCAGATCCGGTTCTGGATCTCCTCGACGCTGACGACCGCACGCATCGTGATGGAGCCACGACCCGTGCGGTAGGCGTCCTCGATGCCCTTGTGACCGAGGATCTGCGCGCCGGACGGGAAGTCCGGGCCCTTGATGCGCTCCAGGAGCGCCTCGAGCAGCTCCTCGCGGGTGGCGTCGGGGTTGGCCAGGTGCCAGCGCACGCCTTCGACGACCTCGCGCAGGTTGTGCGGCGGGATGTTCGTCGCCATGCCGACGGCGATGCCGGCCGACCCGTTGACCAGGAGGTTCGGGATGCGCGACGGCAGGACCACCGGCTCCTGGGTCCGCCCGTCGTAGTTCGGCCGGAAGTCGACGGTGCCCTTCTCGATGTCGCGGACCATCTCCAGGGCGAGCGGCGCCATCTTGCACTCGGTGTACCGCGGGGCGGCGGCCGGGTCGTTGCCCGGCGAGCCGAAGTTGCCCTGGCCCGCGACCAGCGGGTAGCGCAGCACCCAGTCCTGGACCAGGCGAACCAGGGTGTCGTAGATGGAGGTGTCGCCGTGGGGGTGGTACTTACCCATGACGTCACCCACGACACGCGAGCACTTGGAGTACGCGCGGTCCGGGCGGTACCCGCCGTCGTACATCGCGTAGATGACGCGGCGGTGCACCGGCTTGAGGCCGTCCCGCACGTCGGGCAGCGCGCGGCCCACGATCACGCTCATGGCGTAGTCGAGGTACGACCGCTGCATCTCGAGCTGAAGGTCGACCTGCTCGACACGGCCGTGGTGCACCGCTACTCGGGCGTCCTCCATCGGAATGCCGTCGTCGGAGTTCTCTACGCCGGGGGTCTCGTCCGTCACCGTCTGTACTTCCTTTCCACGCCGGTGGGCGTGTCACTTCGTCTCCTGGGCCGCCATGTCCGTGTCCGACGCCGCACGCCCGGGTGGGCGATCGCGCCGGGGCGCGCGAGCCACCTGGTGGGGCTCGCGCGCTCGTTCCTCAGATGTCGAGGAACCGCACGTCCTTGGCATTGCGCTGGATGAACGTTCGGCGGGACTCGACGTCCTCGCCCATGAGCACCGAGAAGATCTCGTCGGCCGCGGCCGCGTCGTCCATGGTCACCTGCAGCAGCGTCCGGTGGTCCGGGTCCATCGTGGTGTCCCAGAGCTCGGAGTAGTCCATCTCACCCAGGCCCTTGTAGCGCTGGATGCCGTTGTCCTTCGGGATCCGCTTGCCCTGCGCGGCGCCGGCCTCGAGGAACGCGTCACGCTCCCGGTCCGAGTACACGTAGTCGTGCGGGGCGTTGCTCCACTTGATCCGGTACAGCGGCGGCTGCGCGAGGTACACGTGACCGTGCTCGATGAGCGGGCGCATGTAGCGGAACAGCAGGGTGAGCAGCAGGGTGCAGATGTGCTGGCCGTCGACGTCGGCGTCGGCCATGAGCACGATCTTGTGGTACTTGAGCTTCGTGATGTCGAAGTCCTCGCCGATACCCGTGCCGAACGAGGTGATCAGCGCCTGTACCTCGGCGTTGGACAGCGCCTTGTCGAGCCGCGCGCGCTCCACGTTCAGGATCTTGCCGCGCAGCGGGAGGATCGCCTGGTTGTGCGGGTTGCGCCCGCGCACCGCGGAGCCGCCGGCCGAGTCACCCTCGACGACGTAGATCTCGCACTCGTCGGGGAAGCGCGACTGGCAGTCCCTGAGCTTGCCCGGCATGCCGCCACCGTTCAGGACACCCTTGCGGCGGGTCGCCTCGCGCGCCTTGCGCGCCGCGATGCGGGCCTGCGAGGCGGAGATCGCCTTGCGGATGACGTCGCGGGCCTCGTTCGGGTGGGCGTCGAACCAGTCGACGAGCTGCTCGCGCACGACGCGCTGCACGAAGGTCTTGGCCTCCGTGTTGCCGAGCTTCGTCTTGGTCTGCCCCTCGAACTGCGGCTCGCCGAGCTTCACGGAGATGACGGCGGTGAGGCCCTCGCGGATGTCGTCACCCGTGAGGTTCTCGTCCTTCTCCTTGATGATGTTCTTGTCCCGCGCGTAGCTGTTGACCAGCGTGGTCATGGCCGCACGGAAACCCTCCTCGTGCGTCCCGCCCTCGGTGGTCGAGATCGTGTTCGCGAACGTGTGCACCGACTCGCTGTAGGCGCTGGTCCACTGCAGGGCGATCTCGACGGCGATCTTGCGCTCCGTGTCCTCGCTCTCGAACCAGATCACGTCCGGGTGCACGAGCTCCACCCGCTTCGCGGAGTTGAGGTGGTGCACGTAGTCCATCAGGCCGTTCTCGTACTTGTACGTGACGGTGCGCCAGCCGTCCGACTCCGTGCCGGGCTCCTGCCCGTCGGACGACGGCCGGCTCTCGGCGGTGACCACGTCGTCCGCAGCGGCCTCGCGCTCGGCTCCGGTGACCTCGTCGCTGGCCGAGGAGTGGCCTGCACGCTCGTCGGTGAGCGTGATCTTCAGGCCCTTGTTGAGGAACGCGTACTGCTGGAACCGGGCGCGGAGCGTCTCGAAGTCGTACTCGGTGGTCTCGAAGATCGTCCCGTCGGCCCAGAACGTCTGGGTGGTCCCGGTGCCCTCGTCGGGACCGAGCGGCTCCAGCCGGTCGACGCCCGTGACCGGGTTGCCGCCGTCGGCGTACTCCTGGCGCCAGTTGTACCCGTCGCGGCGTACCTCGGAGATGAAGCGGTAGCTCAGTGCGTTGACCACGGACATGCCCACACCGTGCAGCCCGCCGGAGACGGCGTAGCCGCCGCCACCGAACTTGCCGCCGGCGTGCAGGATCGTCATGACCACCTCGAGCGTGGGCTTGCCCTCGGTCGGGTGCATCGCGACCGGGATGCCTCGGCCGTCGTCGGTGACGCGGACACCGCCGTCGGCCAGGAGCCGCACGTCGATCTCGGTGGCGTGGCCCGCAAGGGCTTCGTCCACAGCGTTATCCACAATCTCGTACACAAGGTGGTGGAGCCCACGCTCACCGGTCGATCCGATATACATGCCCGGTCGCTTACGAACGGCCTCGAGACCTTCCAGGACTGTGATGTTCCCGGCGTCGTAGCCGCCGTCGATTCGCTCTGTCACGGGCGGGGTTGCTCCTCGTCTTTCAGGCACACGATGTGCACGACGACGGACGTACCAGCGGCTGCACGAGCGGCTCGGACCCACAAGGGTCCATGCCGTGCTCGGGTGCTGACGTACGATCCGACGGCTCGTCGGTGCTCAGCGTTCCGGGCCTCAGGACGATCCTGGGACCCGGCGCGGTTGACCCCCTCATACTACCTTCTGAGCGGCGAAAACCCGGGATCCGAGGCCGTTTGTAGCCACTCCTCCACAACCTTTCTCCACAGGGTGATTTTTGCGCTCCCGGAGGGGTCCCGGGAGGGTCGCCAGGCGCTCTGGCAAGGCCGCGATCGACCCTCAGGCCGGGGTCCGCGGATGCATCTCGACCGTGACCCGCACACCTGTTCGCCATGGGCGGCCTTCACCCTCAGGATCGTCCGCGAAGCGTCATGCCCGGGGCTGCCGAAGGTTAGACAATTTACGGGCAGAGGGTGACATTTCGTTGATTTGCCGTTTTCTGCTCTAATAGCGCCGACCGGTCATTTGCGCAACTTGCGCCCAGTCTCTCTCGAAGGACTTCACAGTGAAGAAACTTCTCGCGGGCGGCGCCCTCGCCGCACTCACCCTCGGCGGCATCGTCGTCGGCGCGGCATCCGCGTCCGCTCACATCCCCGGGGCCGAAGCGGGCTGCGACGCCGCAGCCGGCGTCTCGTTCGTCTCTGCCACCGCCAACATGTACCCCGCCGGTGCCTCCGTCGTCGTCACGATCGACGGCGCCGAGGTCGAGTCCGGTACGTTCGAAGAGGTCGGCCACCAGTCCGGCAACAGCCAGCCGCAGTACGAGTACAGCTACGAGAACAAGTGGGACACCCTCGACGCGACGGTGGCGCACGTCTGGACCGTCTCGTACGACTCTCCTGACGGCCAGGGCGTGAAGGACTTCGGCGGGACCATCGAGCCCTGCGTCACGGCCGTGCCGACGCCGGAGCCGACGCCGAGCGAGCCCCCGGTCACGGAGCCCGAGCCCTCGGAGGAGCCCTCCGTCGCCCCGACCGACGAGGCATCCGTCCCGCCGGCTCCCGTGCCGTCCGACGAGCCGTCGGCTTCACCGAGCCCTGCCGCTGAGGAGCCCCCGGTGCTCGCCGCGACCGGTGCGACCGTCGGTGGCGCCATCGCGTTCGCCGCGCTGCTCGCCGCTGGTGGCGTCGCCCTGGTCTGGGCCCGCAAGCGCATGCAGAGCGCCTGATCCAGTAGCACCTGGCTGACGCCTCGGCGCAGCTGAGCAAAGTAGGGCCCCCGGCTTCTGCCGGGGGCCCTTCCTGCATCCCCGGACGATCGGATCCAGGACGATCAGGTCCTGGGCGAGCCGTCCGGGCACCACACCGATGTGGGCGCTTGGCGACAGGGCCTGACGTCAGCCCCAGGTGTCCCGTGGACCCGGGCCACGGACGGAGCGGGGGCCCTTCCGGAACCCGGGACCGGCCGGGCCCAGCACGGTGACCTCCTCGACGACACCCTCACCGATCTCCTCGGCCATGCGCCTGCGCAGCGTGGGTGCGAGCAGCCGGAGCTGGGTCGCCCAGGCCGTCGAGTCCGCGCGGACCACGAGCACCTTGTCCTCGAAGGTCTCCGGTGTGCAGTGGTCGGCGATCTCGGGACCCACCACCTCGCGCCAACGGCCCATCACCCCGCCCACCGAGACGTCCTCGGTCCAGCCCTTCTCGCGCAGCAGCCGCCCGACGAGCGCCCCGAGCAGCTGGGGGTCACGGGCGCCCGGACCCGATCCGCTCGACCGCGGTTCAGCCAGGGGAGACCTGCGTGACGGCGATCCGGGCCGCAGACCACGTGCTCGAGCCGCGGCCTTGGCCCGGTTCAGAGCGGCACGCGCCACCTCGGAGGGCGGCGTCAAAGGGGGCTCAGAGTTATCCACAGGCCCCTGTGGAGAGTTGTCAGTCACGAGTCACCGTCCCGGGTTCCACGTGAAACCGTACGCCGTCCAGGGCGACGGGAATGTCCTCGGCCACGGCTGCCGTCACCAGCACCTGACGAGCCGGTAGCACCAGGTCGGCGAGCCGTTGTCTGCGCCTGACGTCGAGTTCCGCGAACACGTCGTCGAGGATCAGCACAGGATCAGCATCGGTACCCAGTTCCGGGTCCCAGAAAGCGGGTGAATCCGCCGAATTCTGCGGATCTCCGCCAAGGAGTCGGAATGATGCAAGGCGCAGCGCGAGCGCGAACGACCAGGACTCGCCGTGGCTCGCATAGCCCTTGGCCGGCAACCCGCCGAGCGTCAGGACGAGGTCGTCGCGGTGCGGACCGACAAGGCTTACTCCTCGTTCCAGCTCCTGCGGTCGCGCTGTGACCAGGGCCTCCAGCAGCATGTCGCGCAGCTGTCCCACGTCGGCAAAGTTATCCCCAGGGCCTGTGGACAACTCCGGTGGATTACCCGCCGAGAGGGCGGGAAGCGATGACCGATACGCGATCTCCGCATCCCCGTCGGCGTCGCTCACCTGCTCGTACGCGGCGGCGACCGCTGGGCGCAGCACCTCGACCAGCTGGATTCGCAGCGACAGGATCTCCGCGCCCAGCTCGGCGAGCCGCGCGTCCCAGACGTCGAGAGTCGCAAGCTCCGCCGCAGCGCTCTCCGCTCGGGAAGAGCCACCAGACCTTCGTGATGCCCGGGCCGACTTGAGGAGTGCGGACCGCTGCCTGAGCACGCGCTCGTAGTCCGAGAGCACTGCGGAAACCCTCGGCATCATCAGGACCAGCAGCTGGTCCATGAACCGCCGTCGGCCGTCCGGCTCTCCCTTGACCAAGGAGAGGTCCTCGGGTGCGAAGAGCACCGTGCGCAACACCCCCAGCACGTCCCGGGCCCGCACCGCCTGGCCGCGGTTGATACGTGCGCGGTTCGCCTTGCCCTGGGTGATCTCCAGCTCGACGGTGCTTGCCCGGTCGCCGCGGACGATCCGGGTCCGCACCACGGCGCGCTCGGCCCCCGACCGGATGAGCGGCGCGTCGGTGGCGACTCGGTGCGAACCGAGCGTCGCGACATAGCCGATCGCCTCGACAAGGTTGGTCTTGCCCCGGCCGTTGCGCCCTACGAACGCGTTGACCCCGGGTTCGAGCTCCACGTCGGCCGAGGCATACGACCGGAAGTCCAGCAGGGAGAGGTGGGAGACGTACATCGGTAGGAGATCGTACGTCCCGCGCGCTACTCGGCCGACTTCACCGCGTGCCCACCGAACTGCTGACGCAGCGCGGCGACCGCCTTCATGGCAGGCGACTGCTCCTGGCGGGAGGCGAAGCGGGCGAACAGCGCGGCCGAGATGACGGGCAGCGGAACCGCCAGGTCGATTCCCTCGTCCACGGTCCACCGGCCCTCACCGGAGTCGTCGACCCAGTCGTCCAGGAGGGCGAGCTTCGGGTCCTGCTCGAGCGCCTTGACCATGAGGTCGAGAAGCCAGGAGCGCACGACGGTGCCGCGGCTCCATGCCTTCATGGTGCCGTGCACATCGGTGATGATGTCGGACTTGGCCGCGAGCAGCTCGTAACCCTCGGCGTACGCCTGCATGAGGCCGTACTCGATGCCGTTGTGGACCATCTTGGCGTAGTGGCCGGCGCCGACGCCGCCCGCATGGACGAAGCCCTCCTCACGGGGGCCCTCCGGGCGCAGCGCGTCGAAGACCGGCATGACGGACTCGACGTCGGCGGCAGCGCCACCGACCATCAGGCCGTAGCCGTTCTCCAGCCCCCAGACACCGCCGCTCACACCGACGTCGAGGTAGCCGATGCCGTTCTTGGCGAGCTCGGCGGCACGCTCCTGGTCCTCGACATAGTGCGAGTTACCGCCCTCGATCACGATGTCGCCCTCGTTGAGGATCTCAGCAAGCTGGTCGAGCACACCGCGCGTCGGCTCGCCGGCAGGAACCATCACCCAGACGACCCGCTTGTCCGCCGGAAGAGCAGCCGCGAGATCTGCGAGCGTCGGGACGTCCGAGACCTCTGGACGCGGGTCGAACCCGGTGACCTCGATGCCGCCCTTGCGCAGGCGGGACCGCATGTTGTTGCCCATCTTGCCCAGGCCGACCAGGCCGATGTGGGTGACCATGTGCGTGATTCCTCCAGGGTCGATCAACGGGCTCGCTCGTGGCGGCCGTCCTTGGTGCAGGCTGGCTGTCCAGTCTGACGGTTGTGGGCTGTGGATACCGGGGACAGTCCGCTGGAGAGCCCCCGAGCCGTCAGCCCGTGAAGCGGATCGGGACCAGCAGGTACCGGTAGGCGGAGTCGTCCTCGCCGTCCAGGCTGCCCTGACCGGTGAACTCGACCGGCTTGTTGGGGTGCGTGAACGAGAGCCGGACGAAGTCGGTGCCCAGCGCACCGAGCCCGTCGAGCAGGAACTGCGGGTTGAACGCCACGGCGATGTCCTCGCCCACCAGCACTGCCTCCAGCGCCTCGGAAGCCTGAGCGTCGTCACCGTGACCGGCGTCGAGCACGACCTGGCCGTCACTGAACGAGAGACGGATCGGCGTGTTGCGCTCAGCGACCAGGCTCACGCGCTTGGCGGCCTCGATCAGGGGCGCGGTCGCGACCACGGCATGGATCGGTGTGCTGTCCGGGAACAGCCGGCGAACGGCCGGGTAGTCGCCCTCGACGAGCTGTGAGGTCGTCTGGCGGCCGCCGGCCTCGAAACCCACAAGGTCGAGACCCTGGCCTGTGGACAACCCGACGTTCACGAGCCCGCCCGAGCCGAGCGACTTCGCGACGTCGTTCAGCGTGCGGGCTCGGATGAGGGCCACCGCGGAGAAGCCGGGGGTGGCCGGGGTCCAGGTGAGCTCACGGAGCGCGAGGCGATAGCGGTCCGTCGAGAGCAGCGTGATGCGCTCGCCCTCGATCTCGACGCGCACACCGGTCAGCAGCGGCAGCGTGTCGTCGCGGCTCGCGGCGACGGTCACCTGGGCGACGGCGTGCGTGAACGCATCACCCGAGACCGTCCCGCTGACCTCGGGGAGACCGGGCAGAGCGGGGTACTCGTCCACAGGCATGGTGAGGAGCGTGAATCGGCTCGCGCCGCACGTGACGACAACCTTGTTGCCCTCGAGCGCGACATCCACCGGCTTGTTGGGCAGTGCCCGCGAGATCTCGGCCAGGAGTCGGCCCGAGACCAGGACGGTGCCTGGTTCTGCGACCTCGGCGGGAATCTCGGACCGCGCGGACGTCTCGTAGTCAAAGCTGGCCAGGTTGATGACGCCCTGAGCATCTGCCTCGATGCGGACGCCGGCAAGTACGGGAGCCGGCGGGCGCGTGGGGAGCGTGCGAGCGGTCCACGTCACGGCATCGGCGAGGACGTCGCGCTCGACCCTGAACTTCATGCCGTTGCATCTCCTCTTGTTCCTGGACTGTCGAGGGAAACCCTACGCGAGTTGCTGACCACGTGGCACTCGAGCGGCGCAGGTTGTGGATGGACTTCTTCCGGGCTTAGTACTAATGTTCGAAGAGGTGCGCCGAGCGCTCGGACCGCCTGATGAAGGCGTGTGGATTCCCCCTTAGAGATAGATGTCGTAGTAGTAGTAGGGGTTGTGGAAACTGGGGATATCAGGTCTTCGTGCAGGTCAGAGGCCCTTTTCTCCTGTGGAGGAGCTGTGGGCCCAACTGTGCATTAACTGGGGACACCTGTGGACGGCCAGTTTGTACACACAGGCTGTCCACCGATTCGGGGGTCCCCGCCCACAGAAAATGGCCTGTCGTCCACAGCCGTCCACAGGCTTGTCCCCAGGTGTGTACTGGCAGGTCAGGGTCCTGAGCCGAGTTCTGCACAGCGGGCATGCACAGGGCTGGGGACGAGCCAAGTGAAACCGCGGCAACCCGCCGTTCCGCATGTGGATAGACCTGTGGAGGTGCAGATATGCAACACCCCCGTGCACCGGTACGGCTGTGCACAGGGGTGGGGATAGGTGTGAAAAGTGCTGCGTCGTCCGATTTCGGGACGCCGTGCGGGATCTCTCGGATCAGCCGCGCTGCTGCTGCTTGATCCGGCTCGTGAGCTCGGTGACCTGGTTGTAGGTCGAGCGGCGCTCCGCCATCTGGCCCGCGATCTTCTTGTTCGCGTGCATGACGGTGGTGTGGTCGCGCCCGCCGAACTGCTGGCCGATCTTCGGCAGTGACAGGTCCGTGAGCTCGCGGCACAGGTACATGGCTATCTGCCGGGCCGTCACGAGCACACGGGACCGGGACGAGCCGCACAGGTCGTCGATGGTGAGGCCGAAGTACGCGGCGGTCTGTGCGATGACGACGGCCGGCGTGATCTCCGTGGTGTCGTCGTCGTCGGTGATCAGGTCCTTGAGGACTATCTCGGCGAGAGCCAGGTCTACCTGCTGCCGGTTGAGGTTCGCGAACGCGGTGACGCGGATCAGGGCGCCCTCGAGCTCACGGATGTTCGTCGAGATGCGCGAGCCGATGTAGGAGAGGACGTCCGCCGGCACGTCCAGGTGCTCGCTCGCTGCCTTCTTCCGCATGATCGCGATGCGGGTCTCGAGGTCAGGGGGCTGGACGTCGGTGATGAGGCCCCACTCGAAGCGGGAGCGCAGGCGGTCCTCGAAGCCGTTGAGCTGCTTCGGAGGGACGTCGGACGTGATCACCACCTGCTTGTTGGCGTTGTGCAGCGCGTTGAAGGTGTGGAAGAACTCCTCCATCGTCTGTTCCTTGCCCTGCAGGAACTGGATGTCGTCGATGAGGAGCACGTCGACGTCCCGGTACCGGCGCTGGAACGCACCCGCCTTGCCCTCACCGATGCTGTTGATGAAGTCGTTGGTGAACTCCTCGGAGTTCACGTACCGCACGCGGATGTGCGGGTACAGGTTGTGGACGTAGTGCCCGATGGCGTGCATCAGGTGTGTCTTGCCCAGCCCCGAGTCGCCGTAGATGAAGAGCGGGTTGTACGCCTTGGCGGGTGCCTCGGCCACGGCGACGGCGGCCGCGTGGGCGAACCGGTTGGACGAACCGATGACGAACGTCTCGAAGATGTACTTCGGGTTCAGTCGGGTGGGCTCGGCCGACGGCTTGGGCGCAGGCTGCGGGGCGATAGGCATCTGCGCCTGCTCGGGCTCCGGCGGCTCGTGCTCGAGCGAGAGAGTGGCCGGACCTGAGATCTGTGAGGGTCCGGCGAGCGTACGGCTGCTCAGCTCGGGATCCACGGTGATGCCGAAGCGCACGTCCCGGCCGAGGACCGAAGACATCGCGGACACGAGGTCGTCGCGGACCGCGGTCTCCAGATAGGTACGTGTCTGCTCGTGGGGGACGGCGATGAAGACCATGTCGTCCAGCACGGCCATCGGCTTGGCCAGGCGGATGAAGGCGAGCTGCCGGGGGCTCATATCGGGCCGGGCCTCGAGCGCCGTCAGGGTCTGTGCCCAGACGTCGCCGATGTTCTCGTCCGGGTTGGCCACTGGCTTTCCTTCGTCTCGTGCGCGGGGTCCTGCGAGTGCTGGGGGTGTCTTGGAGTCTGCCATGATGGAGCACCGCCCACACAGTTGTCCACAGGTTGTGGATTGCCAGGATCGCCGCTGGACAGGTGGTACAGGGGCAGGTCACGGAGCCCTCCGCGCGCCCCGTCGAGACGCCCGATGTGGCGCGTCCGACACGCATGATCTCGCCGTTCTGGTTTGACCCGGAGGGCATCGGCGGCGTAACGTCATACAGCCGTTCCTGGTACTTCTGCGCGCCCACATACGGATTCGGGTCACGTCCTTCGACGTCGACCACGACCAGTGGAGCAGGCCCCCGGGTCGGTGAGGCCGATCGCTGTACTGATCGGCCAACTTTCACTGCATCGTCGAGGACAGACGGTGTGCCTACCCCGACGTTCTTGGAGTACCTCGTGAGCAAGCGGACCTTCCAGCCGAACACCCGCCGGCGTGCAAAGACCCACGGTTTCCGGCTGCGCATGCGCACCCGCGCCGGCCGCGCCATCCTGGCGGACCGCCGCCGCAAGGGTCGCGCCGAGCTCTCAGCCTGAGCCATGTTGCCCGCGGCGCACCGACTGCGCCGTTCCGTCGACTTTGAGCGGACGGTGCGCCGCGGCACGCGTGCAGGTCGATCGACCGTGGTGGTTCACCTCCTGGTACCGGACGAAAATGTCTCGGACCCAGGATCGGGAACTCCACAGGTCGGTTTTGTCGTTTCCAAGGCTGTGGGCAACTCCGTGCAGCGCAATCTGGTGAAGCGTCGGCTCCGCGCAGCCGCGGCCGAGCAGCTCTCGGTCCTGCCGAGCACTGCCCGAGCTGTCGTGCGCGCACTTCCGCCGTCGTCGGCCGCAACGTATGCGGACCTTGAACGCGATCTCGACTCCTGCTTGCGCCGTGCGGTCGCACGCGCCACCGGAGACGGGAAGAGATGACCACCGCCCCCGCACCCGAGGGTGAGGCACCACCGCGCGAGCCCTCGTTCATCGGCAGGCTCCCGGTGACCCTCCTCGTGGGGATGGTGCGCTTCTACCAGGCGTTCATCAGCCCGATGAGCCCCCCGAGCTGCAAGTACTACCCGTCCTGCTCGCAGTACACCCTGATCGCCCTCCGGCGTCACGGTGCCGTGCGCGGGCTGGGTCTCGCGCTGTGGCGCCTGCTGCGGTGCAACCCGTGGAGTCTCGGTGGTGTCGACGACGTGCCGCCCGTGCGCGGCGCGCACACCCACGCCGAGGGCTGATCTGCCCCGGCCACTGGCGCCGGCACGACACCGCAGCCACCGCAGACTTTGCGTCACCGACTCTGGAGCTTCTTGACCGATGGACTTCTTCGCTTTCCTCTACCCGATCGAATGGGTCGTGGCCTGGATCATCTACGGGTCCCACTGGCTCTTCACGACGCTCGGCATGTCGGCAGGTCCCGGGACGGCGTGGGTCCTGTCGATCGTCGCTCTCGTGATCGTCATCCGTATCGTGCTGATCCCGCTCTTCTTCAAGCAGATCAAGGCCTCGCGCGGGATGCAGATGATCCAGCCCGAGCTGCAGGCCGTGCAGAAGAAGTACAAGGGCAAGACCGACCCGGCGTCTCGCGAGAACATGACGCGAGAGACCATGGAGCTGTACCGGAAGCACGGGACCAACCCGTTCGCCTCCTGCATGCCGATCCTGCTGCAGTCGCCGATCTTCTTCGCGCTCTTCCGCGTGCTGAACAGCCTCAAGCAGATCTCCGAGGGAACCGCTGACCCGATCGGCCCGATCACCCGGGACGTCGCCGGTGACATCGAGTCGTCCACGCTCTTCGGCGCGCAGCTCAGCGACGTGTTCCTGCAGACCGACTCGTGGGTCTCCCGCATCGTCGTCATCGCGCTGATCGTCGCGATGAGCGTCACGACCTTCACCACGCAGCGCCAGCTCACGATGAAGAACATGCCCCCGTCGGCCCTCGAGGGCCCGATGGCGCAGACGCAGAAGCTCATGCTCTACATGCTGCCGATCGTCTTCGCGATCTCGGGCGTGAACTTCCCGGTGGGTGTCCTCATCTACTGGACGGTGACCAACCTCTGGTCCATGGGTCAGCAGTACTACACGATCAAGCGCATGCCGACGCCTGGCTCCATCGCGGAGAAGCAGATGAAGGAGCGCCAGGCAGCGAAGGCCGCCAAGCGTGCCGCCAAGTCCGGCGCGGTCATCGAGGACGCGACTCCCGTGGTGGAACAGCCCAAGAGCGGTCAGCGCGTGCAGCCGAAGCGCAAGGACCGGCAGAAGGGCGCGGTGCCTCCGCGTCCCGCCGTCGCGCAGTCGGCACCCCAGGACGCCGTCCCTGAGGCGACACCTGAGGCAGCCCCGGCGAAGCAGTCCGGCTCGAAGCCCAAGCCGGCCGGCACGACGCCGGCGAAGCAGCCGGGCTCCAAGCCGAAGCCGTCCGGCACGGCGCCCGGGTCCACCCCGACCGCGTCGAGCAAGCGCAAGCAGAAGAAGTAGGAGGAAGGCACGATGAACGCGAGCACAGGTACGGCGGCACCCGATCCCGAGGCTCCGGTCGTGGATCCCGAGGACCGGACCAAGCGCCTCGAAGAAGAGGGCGAGATCGCGGCCGACTACCTCGAGGAGTTCCTCGACATCGCCGACCTCGACGGCGACATCGACCTCGACATCAAGCACGACCGTGCCGCTGTCGAGGTGGTGGCGGACGACCCCAAGTCGCTGGCACACCTCATCGGCAGCGAGGGCGAGGTGCTCGACGCGATGCAGGAGCTCACGCGCCTCGCGGTGCAGACCCGTACCGGGGAGCGCAGCCGGCTGATGCTCGACATCGGCGGCTACCGGGCCGCTCGCCGCGTCGACCTCACGCGGGTCGCGGAGGCTGCGGTCGAGCAGGTGCGCAGCTCTGGCGAGGAGGTCGAGCTCGAGCCCCTCAATGCTTTCGAGCGCAAGGTGGTGCACGACGCGGTGGCGGCTGCCGGGCTGGTCAGCGACTCCCGTGGAGTCGAGCCCGAGCGGTATGTAGTGGTCCAGCCGGCGGGGACGCCGGCAGCGGTCACCGACTGAACTATCGGCCTCGGCCGAGGGCCGGTGTGCGTCCCTGAGGACGTGCACCGGCCCTCGGTGTGTTTGGCTACTTTCGACAGCGACTGGAGGACGAGACGTGGAGGGTTCGGACGTGGCGGCACAGGAGATGCCAGGCGGAGACACTGCGGTGCCCGACGGCGAGACGCTCGGCACGAGCGACAGCGTCAAGGCGTTCCTGGGCGATGCGTACGACGGCGTCGCCCACTACGCCGAGATGCTCCGTGACCAGGGCGAGCTCCGCGGCCTGATCGGTCCTCGCGAGGTGCCACGCATCTGGGAGCGGCACATCCTGAACTCCGCTGCGGTCGTCCCGTACCTTCCGACCTCGGGGTCGGTGGCCGACATCGGATCGGGCGCAGGGCTGCCAGGTGTGGTGCTGGCAGTGATGCGCCCGCAGCTCGAGGTGATCCTCGTCGAGCCGATGGAGCGACGGACGACATGGCTGTCGGAGGTGGTGGCCGAGCTCGGCCTGGAGAACGTCGAGGTGAAGCGCGGGCGGGCGGAGGAGTACCACGGCGCGTTCGAGGTGGACGCCGTGACGTCCCGAGCGGTGGCTGCATTGTCGAAGCTCGTCCGGTTGAGCATGCCGCTCGTTCGCGTAGGCGGGGAGATGGTGATCCTCAAGGGCCGCAGTGTCGCGGAGGAGGTCGAGCCGGCGCGCAAGATCCTGCGGAAGTACGCAGCGGGGGATCCGGACATTCTTGAGGGCTCCACCGTCGAGGGCGTGGAGTCCACGACGATCGTGCGGGTGCGTCGAGGGAAGTAGTCCTCGCGAGGAAGATGTTTCACGTGGAACGGGGGCGGGCGCCTGTGGGTGGCCGCCCCCGTTCTGGTTGTGGGATGGGGGTCCGCCTTGCGCGGAACTGGCTCAGCACTGAGGAGCGTGTTTCACGTGAAACGGGCTCGGCGCCGGAGCAACGTCAGTGGTGGTTCGCAGCCGGCCGGAGTCGAGGATCGGGGGCCAGTGGCGCGGAGGAAGAAAAGGGGGACAGGGTTTCCTCGATGCCGGGCAAGCGTCAATCGCCAATGGTCGCTAGCGCGTAGGGGGAGAGGGCGTCCAGTCGACGGCGATGCAGGTTGATCCGGAGCTCTTCGGCGGGCTGTTTCACGTGAAACCTGACCCCAGGATCTTCAGCAGCAGCGGAGCGGACTTCGGGCATCTTTCGGACTCGGCGCCACCGCCTCGTGCTGGACGGGCCTGAATACCGACGAAGAGTGGATCCGATCACCCTGAGGTCGGCGTTTCGACGGTGCTGATCAGGCCGCCGACCTTAGCGTTACTCGCGTGTGCTTCTTCAGACGAAAGTCCAAGCGAGTAGCGGCAGCCAAGTCCGTTGCGGCGTCGGCTGCCTCCACGACGGCGCCCGACTCGTCCGCTTCCGAACCGGCCTCCGTTCTGGAGGAGCCCGCGACACAGGGAGCGCAGTCGACAGCTATGGCGCAAGCCCGGACGGCGAGCTTCACCGTGCTCGCCGACCGGCCGGAGTCAGACGCCGGCAGCGGGCAGGACGACGCCGTGCCCGTGCGGGACGGAGACCTGACGGGTGCTCTGGTCGACGACGCGGCGCTCTCGGGATCTCCTCGATCTCCGGATGACCACCTGGCGCAGACCGACGGTCCTGGCGACACGCCTCAACCACAAGAAGCGCGCGCGGGACAGTCCGAGGACGCCGGCGCCCGCGTGGAAGGTCAGGAGGGCGACTCGAAGAGTGACTCCATAGCCAACGCCGATGACGCCGCCTCCACTGGTGAAGCCACCACCGCCGAGACTGGAGCCGATGCCGCAGCGCCCGGTACCGAAAGCCTCGGTGCGCCGGAGCCCGGTGTGGCTGATGCCGAGCCGGAGGGAAACGAACCTCCGGCAGCCGCGACGGCGACCGCCTGCGCGGAGAGCCACGAAGCGACGCCCATCTCTTCCGAGGACATGGCGCCGCCTCAGCCCGTGATCGCGAGCAACGTGCCGCGGGACCAGGTCTGGGGCCAGGACCGCCCTGGCGATGAGGGTAAGAGCGTCGCTGCGCTGAGCGAGCTGATCGAGTCCGTGACGATGCCCGCTTCCGAGACAGAAGATCAGGAACCAGAGATGACCGTTGTGACGGAGTCGGCCGAACCGACCGAAGTACTGGAGCCCGCTGCGGACCGCGGGGCTGCCGAGTGGGGGAGCGACGCGACATCTGCCGACATCGATCCTGATCAGATGGAGGAACTTCCGTCAGATCGGCCCGTCCCGGCAGACGCGATCCGCCGGGCGAGCGAGGCTCTCGATGCAGCGGTGAACGCTGCGCCGGCAGTCCTCGGACCGCCCACGCCAGTCGACGACGACGAGTCGGTGGTTCTCGTGGACGCGGAATTCACACATTTCGACGGAGAAACAGAGCCGGAGTCCGAGCCAGAAGACGCGGCCAGCGATTACAGTGGCCGCGTGACGGATCCGATTCCTGTGCAGGGCCTCTCCGCTCCCGGTGTTTCACGTGAAACGTCCGGGTCGGCGCAGACGCCCAATGGCACGCAGCAGCCCACGGGCGGCCCGCACGGTGGCGATGACGAGCGTCGGTCAGCCCTCATCGCAACCGTTCCGGCCGTTGACGATACGACGCCTGTCGCCGCAGAACTGGCGATGGACGCTCGCCGACGCATCGAGCTCCAGGGGCGGAAGTTCCCGCGCCCGCCGAAGACGCGCATCATCACGGTGGCCAACCAGAAGGGCGGCGTGGGCAAGACGACGACCACGGTGAACGTGGCCGCCGGTCTCGCCCAGTCCGGCCTGAACGTGCTGGTTATCGACAACGATCCGCAGGGCAACGCCTCCACGGCGCTCGGCATCGAGCACCGCGCCGGGACACCGTCGGTGTACGAGATCCTCGTCGAGGGGGAGTCGCTGGCCAGCACGATCCAGCAGTGCCCCGACGTCCCGAACCTCTGGGGTGTTCCGGCGACGATCGACCTCTCGGGTTCAGAGATCGAGCTCGTCTCGCTCGTTTCACGTGAAACACGGCTCCGGAAGGCGATCGACAAGTACCTCGCCGATCGTGTCGCTGCCGGCGAGGAGAGGATCGACTACGTCCTCATCGACTGCCCGCCGAGCCTGGGACTCCTCACGGTCAACGCGTTCGTGGCCGGCCGCGAGGTCTTCATCCCGATCCAGTGCGAGTACTACGCGCTCGAGGGCCTGAGCCAGCTGCTCAAGACCATCGACCTGATCCGCTCCCACCTCAACCCGGAGTTGCGCGTCTCGTCGATACTGCTGACCATGTACGACGGCCGCACCAACCTTGCGCAGCAGGTTGCGGGCGAGGTCCGTTCGCACTTCCCGGCGGAGACATTCAAGACGACCATCCCGCGGTCGGTTCGCATCTCCGAGGCCCCGAGCTACGGGCAGACGGTGATGACCTACGACGCGACATCTACGGGTGCGCTGGCGTACCTTCAGGCATCTCGTGAACTGGCCGAGCGCGGCCAGGGTGGTTCGAGCCCGCGTCGTGCGATGCAGGCGGAGCCGGTCGGAGCGCAGGACTGATGCGCAGTGAAACGCGGGACGCGACGCGGACCGTGGCGATGGAGACGAAGCCTGTCCGCGCTGGGCGCGAGACCGGAACCGACGAGGAGACACGATGAGTGCGAAGCGACGCGGGCTCGGGCGGGGCCTGGGCGCCCTGATCCCGACGGGTCCCGAGCCGGATGAGCTCGGTGCCGGAACAGGATCCGGCGAGTCTGACGGCGCCGACTACGCACTGGGCGGATCGGTCGCGACTGTCGTGGAGGAGCGTCCGTCACCGGCGCTGGACGCGACGGACGAGGTGCCGGTGAGCACCATCTCTGTGGACACCGCCTCAGCGGAGCCCGTGACGGAGAAGAAGGCAGTCAAGACGAACGGTCCTCGTCCGAGCACCGTGAAGTGGGACTCCGCGATCGCCAGCGGCCGGCTCTCGGTCGCGAACGAAGCTGCCGAGGGTGCCGGTGCGTCCGCGCTCGACGACACCTTCTTCAGCCGTGAGGAGACCGAGACATCCTCCGTTTCACGTGAAACAGGAGACCTCCTTCCGGTCCCGGGCGCACGCTTCGCCGAGCTGCCCGTCACGGCGATCCGGCCGAACACCTGGCAGCCCCGCACGGTCTTCGACGAAGGAGACCTCGACGAGCTGGTCGAGTCGATCAGGGAGATCGGCGTGCTCCAGCCGATCGTCGTCCGCCCGGACAAGGAACACCCTGGTGAGTACGAGCTCATCATGGGTGAGCGGCGCTGGCGCGCGACGCAGGCAGCCCAGCTGGAGACCATCCCGGCGATCGTCCGGGAGACGGACGACGGCGACATGCTCCGCGACGCGCTCCTGGAGAACCTGCACCGCTCGGACCTGAACCCGCTCGAGGAGGCCGCGGCCTACCGGCAGCTGCTCGACGACTTCGGCTGCACGCACGAGGAGCTCGCGAACCGGATCGCGCGCAGCCGTCCCCAGATCTCGAACACGCTGCGTCTGCTCAGGCTGCCTCCGCTGGTTCAGCGACGTGTCGCCGCAGGCGTGCTCTCGGCCGGACACGCTCGCGCGCTCCTCGGACTGAGCGACGGCGCCGAGATCGAACGACTCGCTCAGCGCATCGTGTCGGAAGGACTCTCGGTACGCGCCACCGAGGAGATCGTCATGCTGACGGAGTCCGACGGAAGCAACGGCAAGACCCGGAAGGCGCCGCGTGCCGGCACCCGCAGCGAAGCGGTGGACGAGCTGGCGACCCGGCTCTCTGACCGGTTCGAGACCAGGGTCAAGGTGGCACTCGGCAAGACCAAGGGCCGCATGACCGTCGAGTTCGCCTCGGTCGAAGACCTCAACCGGATCCTCAACGTGATGGCTCCCGAGGAGCGCGGCCTCCTCAAGCCGCCCTCCGGCGCCTGAACCGCCGCAGCGGAGCCGCGCGGAAGCGGTAGGAGCACACAAAGACGCTGGGCCGGCATCTCCGTCAAGGGAGATGCCGGCCCAGCGTCGCTTCAGCGGTATGCGACGGCGTCAGCGCGCGAGGGCCAGCGTCGTGTCGACTATCTTGCGGTACAGCGCCGCGAGGTCACGACCGCTCGCCGCGATCGCCTGGGGCAGGACGGACATCTCTGTCATGCCCGGCGCGACGCTGACCTCGAGGATCTGGGCGGTGCCCGAGGCGTCGAGGATCAGGTCGGTACGGGACAGGTGGCGCAGGTGCAGAGCCCGGTGGGCACGGACTGCGACGTCGGACACCAGCGTGGCCTGGTCCGGGGTGAGGCGCGCGGGGGCGAAGAACTCGGCCTCGCCGGCGACGTAGCGAGCGGCGTAGTCGTAGCCGCCGTCCGCGACGATCTCCACGGCGGGCAGCGCCTCCGGCCCATCGGGCCCGTCGATCACGCTGACGGCCAGTTCGGTACCGATGACTGCCTGCTCGATGAGCGCCGTCTCGCCGTAGGCGAAGCACTCCACCATCGCCCGCGGCAGGTCCTCCACCCGGGTCACGACGGAGACGCCGAGGGCAGAGCCGCCCTCCGTCGGCTTGACCACGAGGGGCAGCCCCAGCCGCCGCACCACCGTGTCGAGCACCGGCTGTGCCCCGAGGTCCCGGAAGAGGCTCTGGGGGAGCGTCACGTAGTCGGGCGTCGAGAGGCCCGCATCGAGCAGGGCCGCCTTCGAGATCGGCTTGTTCCAGACCGCGCGGCTGGCGCGCGGGCCGGTGCCCACGTACGGCAGGCCGAGCATGTCGAGCACGTCGCGCACCGAACCGTCCTCGCCGGACGTGCCGTGCAGCAGCGGCCAGACGACGTCCGGGCGGGTGTCACGGAGGAACGCCAGGAGGTCGGCGTCGACGTCGTGCAGCACGACCTGGAGGCCGGTGGAGCGCAGCGCCTCCGCGACCCGACGTCCCGACCGGAGCGAGACGTCGCGCTCGTGGGACAGTCCACCGGCGAGGATGACCACCAGGGGAGAGCCGTCCGTGGCATCGGGCCCGTCAGGGCGCGTGGGGAGGCCCGCGGCGCCGGCGGACGCCGGAGCGGACGGAGCAGGGGCAGAACTGGTCATCGAGGGACTCACTCGGTTGTGATCGACGGGTCAGCTGCCATCGTGCCAGACAGCTCGATTTCCTGGATGGCCCGGACTTCCGGCGCGGCGCACGACGTCATGCCAGGTCCGGAGCGGGGCTCTCGACGTCGTCCGTATCGGGATCGGGCCGACCTGCGGTGCCGAAGATCTGCACCAGCTCGGCCTCGCCGTTGACGACGCCCGCCAGCCGGCGCACACCCTCGCGGATACGCTCCGGCGTGGGGAAGCAGAAGGACAGCCGCATGTGGTCGGCGCCGCTGCCGTCGTAGTAGAAGGCGGTGCCGGGGACGTACGCGACGCGCGCGGTGACGGCTCGGGGGAGCATGGCGCGGGAGTCGAGGCCCTTGGGCAGCCGCACCCACACGAAGAACCCGCCCTTCGGCACGTTCCACGAAGCGCTCGGGAGGTGTTCGCCGAGCGCGCCCACCAGGGCGTCGCGTCGCTCGCGATACAGCTCGCGGTAGGCCTTGATCTGCGCCTTCCAATCGCACGTCTCGAGGTAGGTCGCGACGGCGAGCTGTGAGGCGTTGGAGGGCGACAGGACAGCCGACTCGCTCGCCAGGACCAGCTTGTCGCGCACCGCGTGCGGTGCGATCACGAAGCCGACCCGGTATCCCGGGGCGAACGTCTTGGAGAACGAGCCGAGGTACAGCACGCCGTCGCTGTCGTAGGAGCGCAGCGCGGGCAAGGGCTCCTCGTCGAAGCCGAGCAGACCGTACGGGTTGTCCTCGACGACGAGGACGCCGTGCCGGCGGCAGATCTCCAGCAGCTGCGGGCGGCGCTCGGCGGAGAGCGAGACACCCGCCGGGTTCTGGAACGTCGGGACCGTGTAGAGGAACTTCACGCGGCGACCCTCGGCCGCGAGGCGGGTCAGCGTCGCGTCGAGCTCCGCGGGGACGAGGCCGTCGGCATCGAGCGGCACCTGGACGACGTCGGCCTGGTAGGACCGGAACACGCCGAGCGCTCCGACGTAGGACGGCGCCTCGGCGATGACGACGTCACCCGGGTCGATGAAGATGCGGGTCACCAGGTCGAGCGCGGACTGCGAGCCGGTGGTGACGACGACATCGTCGGGATGAGCGGAGACGCCTTCGAGCGCGACGACCTGCGTGATGTGCTCGCGCAGGCTCTCCTCGCCCTGACCCGAGCCGTACTGCAGGGCGGTGGTCCCCTTGGTGGCTATGAGCCGCTGCATGGTGTCCGCGATGACATCGAGGGGGAGGCCCTCGAGGTACGGCATGCCACCCGCGAGCGACACGACCTCGGGACGGTTCGCGACCGAGAAGAGTGCCCGGATCTCCGAGGCGCGCATACCGTGCGCTCGTGCCGCGTACGCGCCGAACCATGGGTCGAGGCGGTTACCGGCGGTCTCGGGAAGCTCGTTCACGCGGCCCAGTCTCGCACGGGGGCAGTGTGCGGCAGAGTATCCGTTCGTGGCGAAACAGTGAGACTACGTGGTCAGTGACGACAAAGAGCGCGTGTCCCGAGCCACCCGATGACGAGATCAGGTGAGACGGACACGCGCTCTTCGTAGCGGTGCGTGCGGGGTCAGCCCGCGAGGACCTCGTCGATCTCCTCGGTCAGCGCGCGCTTCGGGCGGGCGCCGATGATCGACTTGACGACCTCACCGCCCTTGTAGACGTTCAGCGTCGGGATCGACACGATGCCGTAGTCCATGGCGGTCTGGCGGTTCTCGTCGGTGTCGATCTTGACGATCTTGATCTTGCCCTCGTACTCCTCCGACAGCTCCTCGAGGATCGGTGCCACCATGCGGCACGGGCCGCACCAGGTCGCCCAGAAGTCGACGAAGACGGGAATGTCAGAGTCGAGGACCTCGGTCTTGAAGGTGTCGTCGGTGACCTTGATGGTGCTCATCCAGCATCTCCTTGTTCGTGGCCCCAGAAGGGCCGAGAGGGGCGGGGTCGGTGGGAACCGGCCGGGAGATCAGTCGTTCAGCGAGTCGAGGAAGGCCTGGGCGTCGAGCGCCGCGGAGCAGCCCGAACCGGCGGCCGTGATCGCCTGGCGGTAGGTGTGGTCGACGGCGTCGCCGCAGGCGAAGACACCGGGAAGGTTGGTCCGGGTGCTCCGGCCCTCGACGAGGATGTAGCCGTTCTCGTCCAGGTCGACCTGGCCCTTGACCAGGTCGGTGCGGGGCTCGTGGCCGATCGCGACGAACAGGCCCGTCGCGTCCAGGTCCCGGATCTCGCCGGTGACCGTGTCGCGCAGGCTGATACCCGAGACCTTGCTGTCACCGGAGATGCCGGCGACCTCGCTGTTCCACGCGAACTCGATCTTCGGGTCCGCGAGGGCCCGCTCGGCCATGATCTTCGAGGCGCGCAGGTCGTCGCGACGGTGCACGACGGTCACCTTGGACGCGAACCGGGTGAGGAACGTGGCCTCCTCCATCGCGGAGTCGCCACCACCCACCACGGCGATGTCCTGGTCACGGAAGAAGAAGCCGTCGCAGGTGGCGCACCACGAGACGCCGCGTCCGGAGAGGCGCTTCTCGTCGGAGATGCCCAGCTCGCGGTACGCGGATCCGGTGGCGAGGATGACCGCGCGGGCTCGGTAGGTGTCGCCGCCGCCGGTCACGATCGTCTTGACGTCACCGGACAGCTCTACCTGCTCCGCGTCGTCCCAGATGACCTTGGCGCCGAACTTCTCGGCCTGCTCGCGCATGGCTTCCATCATGTCGGGACCCTGGATCCCGGCGGGGAAGCCTGGGAAGTTCTCGACCTCGGTGGTGTTCATGAGCGCGCCACCGGCAGTGACCGAGCCCGCTATGACGACGGGCGCAAAGCCTGCGCGCGCCGCATAGATGGCTGCGGTATATCCCGCGGGGCCGGACCCCACGATGACGACGTCGAGCACGGGGGCGTCGGTGGTCCCGGCAGCCGGAGCGGTGGTCTGTTCGGTCAAGGTGTTCTCCTCGAGTTCCATGGGCACACGCCATAACACGCGACCGTGTCCTAGTGTTCCAGGCCAGGTCACCTACGGCGCCATCGCGGGCGTGAACCTCGCCACACGGCATCGACATTCTTCGATGGACCGTCGGTTCCGGTGCCCAGACGCCCAGAACGCCGGGAGAACGAACCATCGACATCATGTGTTCGTTCCCACCGGCGTTCTGGACTGCTCTGCTGGCTGACGAGGTCAGCTCAGCACCACCTCTTTCAGCTCCAGCCGGAAACCGTTCGAGGCCTGCGGCAGCTCGGTCACCCAGATGGTGAACGAATCGCTCACGACGGGTTCGGTCAGCTCGAACGTGGTGGTGGCCGAGAAGGTGCCCTCGGCGAGCACCTCACCGCCCGCGCCGCCCTTCAGGATCTGCACCTTGCCACCCGGGGTGTTGGTCAGCAGCTCGACCTTGCTGACCGAGGCCGGCTCTCGGAGCTTGAGCTCCATGCCGAGCGAGTCCTTGTAACCACCGAACGCGGCCTGCTGGTACGTGGTCGTGTAGTAGAACGTGGCCGGATCGGTGTCGTAGGCGAGCTCGACCTTCTCGGGGTGGTCGATGGTCTCGCCGTTCCAGTCGAGCGTGCCGAGCAGTGCGGCCGAGTCGATCACCGGCCGCGCCTCCGTCTGCGCCGGGGGAGAGGGCGGCGAGCTGCCCTCACCCTCGCCCTCACCGCCGGCGCCGGCCGAGGAACTCACCTCAGGCGACGGTGAAGCATCGGCGATCAGCTCCGGAGAAGGCGAGAGCACCGAGTTGATGGCCCAGATCAGCCCGGCGACCACAGCGACACCGACCAGCCCGAGCACGATCGGCGTCGGGTTGACGCCGCCACGCTTGGGTGCGGGCTGGGTGGCGAACCCGCCGTCCTGGCCGTAGTAGCCGCCGCCCTGGTCGTAACCGGCCGGGGCGTACTGCGGCGGGTACTGCTGGGGTGCACCCTCCTGCGCGTACTGCGCCTGGTCGTAACCAGGCGGAACCTGGCCGACAGGCTGGCCGAACTGGTCATAGCCGACCGGTACACCACCATCCGGAGGCGGGGGCGGCACAGGGGCGTGCCCACCGAACACCTGCGGCTCATAGGTGTAGTCGTTCTGCGGCTCGGGATAACCAGCGGGCACGTTGCCCGATCCCGTCGCCATCGTCTCGTCGTTACGTGCGATCCGGCCGGTGACCGGGCGTCGAACGGGCGGTGTGCCCTCGGCGCCGAAAGCGTCGGCGATTGACTGCCGTCGCGGCCCCTCCGGCTCGGGCTGCACGAATCCAGGCAGCGATGCCACTACGGAAACCTCTCCCCACGGCTGAAGAGCCGTGGTCACGTCGTCGGGGTTCATCGGTCCGTCGGTGCTGCCGGGCGCGGCGAACGTCCGGCCCACCAGAGCATCGATGTCGGGGTCCACGTGGGGAACCAGCGTGGACAGCGGCGCCACAGCGCCGGAAGCGTCGAGCAGTGCGGGCAGCGGGATCAGGGTGTCCTTGGCGATCCAGTCGGCCTCGAGATCCTGGCCGGGCCAGCGCGCCGTCATCGCGTAGTAGAGCAGGGCCACCAGCCCTTGAGCGTCGAGCTGCGCGGGCTGGACGTTGAGCGTCGCACCGGAAGCGAGTCCGCCGTCGAGCCCCAGGCCGGTGATCCGGACCTGGTGACCGTCCACCCGCACGGCCTCGGGGCGCAGCGCGGTGTGGTGCACACCGCGTGCGTGCGCCACGCCGAGGGCGGCGGCCGCCTCGCCCACGATCGCCCGGGCCTGCTGCTCGTCCACCAGACCGCTCGAGACGATCTCGGTCAACGTTGAACCGGTGTGCGGTTCGGTGACGACGTACTTGCGGCCGTCGGCATCGGACCCTGCGTCGAGGACCCGGACCAGACGTGGGTCCGTGACGAGCGCGGCGCGTCGGGCGGAGTCCAGGGCATCACCGGAATAGGGCCCGGTCACGAGGGTCACGCGGACCTCGCGGCCCAGGATCAGGTCGTGTGCCTCCCAGGCGGTTGCCGCGGCGAGGTCGGTCGACACCTGCTGGCTAAGCCTGTATCTCTCGACCAGCACGATGCCTGGCTCGACGGTGCTCACGCGGACCTCCTCGCTCGCTCGGGGGACAGTAGCAGGTGCGCGACCACAGGGGCCGGGCACCGTCGCCATGCTACGCGGAACCGCCGACAGCCCGTCGAAATGTCGCAGAGACGCAACGAAAGCGCAGATCAACGATCTGCGCTTTCGGTACGACGACGGAGTGGGTCAGCGCTTGAGCCGCGCGAGCAGCGGGCCGAGCAGGCGGTCGAGCTCCTGGACCCGGAGCAGGCGGAGCAGCACCACGTAGATGACGACCATGACCAGACCGCACAGCGCCGACACCCACAGGCCGCTGAGCATCGTCAGCACCCACCCGTTGCCGAACGAGAGCACCTCGAACCCGCCGACCAGCCGGTACACACCCCATCCTGCCAATCCGGAGACAACGGCCGCGAGGAGCGTCTTGGCGTGGAGCGTGAGCACGCGGCCGCCGTCGAGCCGCCCGCCGAGCTTGGTCTTGAGGCCCCGGGTGCGCAGGAGCACCGTGATCCAGTTCGACAGGGCATAGGCGCCGGCGGCGGCGATCACCCAGGTCTCGATCGGCAGCCAGATCTGCGCGGCGATCAGCCCGGCCACCAGCACGAGCGTGGACGGCACGGTGATCCAGAAGACGGAACGTCCGTCCTCGTAGGCGTAGTAGACCCACTTCATGAGGGCCATCGCGCCGAGCGGCACCAGGCCGAACGAGAGCGCGACCAGCACCGGCGCGATGAGCGCGGTGCCCTCCTCGCCCGCCGTGGGGACGATGAACGCCGTGGCCGGGGCGGCCAGCACGGTCAGCGCGGCGGTGGCGAACACCGTGAAGACGCCGATCGTGCGAAGACCAGTGGACAGGTCGTCACGGACGCGGTCCGTGTCGCCTTCCTGTGCGGCCTTGCTGATACCTGTGAACAGGGCGGTCGCGATGGAGACGGTGACGAGCGAGTGGGGCAGCAGGTAGATCAGCAGTGCCTGCGCGTAGGAGCCGTTACCGGCGACCGCCACCAGGGGTGTGCTCGCTGCGCCTGCCTCGGCCGAGACCCGGGTCAGGTACAGGACGCCAGCCTGCTCCAGCACCACCGCGCCGAAGGTCCACAGGGCCACCGATCCGGCCGAGCGCAGCCCGATGCCGCGCAGACCCAGGCGGAAGTGCCAGCGGAAGCCCGAGCGGAGCAGGGGGACCAGCAGCACCAGCGCCTGCGTGGCGATGCCGAGGGTGGCGGTGCCCGCGAGCAGGATCGTGCGCGGGGTGTCCCATTCCGACAGGTCGTTGATGCCGAGCTCGGGCGAGGTGCCGAACACCAGGAGGAAGACGCCGAAGCCGACGACGGAGACCACGTTGTTGGCCACCGGCGCCCACATGAACGGCCCGAACTGCTCGCGCGCGTTCAGCACCTGGCCGAGCAGGGTGTACAGGCCGTAGAAGAAGAGCTGCGGGATGCACCAGAACGCGAACACGGTGCCCAGCGCGAGCTGCTCCGCCGTCCAGCCGTCCGTGTAGAGCATCACCACCCACGCCGCTGCGCCGGTGAGGATCGCGGTGATGGCAAGGATCCCCACCGCCGAGATGGTGAGCAGCTTGTCGATCCGTTCCTGCGTGTTGTGCGCGCGGAACGCCTTGACGATCTGCGGCACCAGGACGGCGTTCAGCATGCCACCCGCGAGGATCGCGAACATCACGTTGGGCAGCTTGTTCGCGACGTCGAACGCGTTGGCGACCGTGCCGACCGAGCCGACGGCGGCCACCAGCATCAGGTTTCGCACGAGGCCGCCGAGACGGGAGGCGGCGGTGCCCGCGGCCATCACCATCGAGTTGCGGCCCAGGCCGCGGGACGGCGGCGCCGCGGCGGGCGCGCCCGGACCGCTCGCGGTCTCCGAGCTGGGGTCCGATGCCGGGTCGGTCGGTACGGTCACGGCTCTCTCCTGGGTCAAGCGACTACTCCCGTGGTCTGGGGCCTTGCCCGGTGCTGCGCGGCCGAAGTGTGCGGCGGCCGAAACACTACTCTGCCCGGACGGCCACGGAGTCCGTCGCCGTCGCGGTGGTCGGCTCGGGCGCCTCGGCCGCCGTCCCGGTCGCCTCTTCGACGTCCTCGCGGGTGGCGCGGTACGGCGAGCGGCCGCGCCGCACCGTACGCCAGATTCCGGCAAGGAACAGCAGCCCGACGAGGCCCGCGGCGATCCAGGTGCCGACCTCTTCCCAGCCCGCGCGGACGCGGACCTGGAACGCGGAGTCGTCGGTGAACTTGGCGCCGTCCGGCGTGAGGAGCTCTGCGGCGACGTCGACGTCGCCGGAACCGATGGCGCGGACCGGGACCTGCACGTCGAGCTCCTGGCCGGCCGGGACGGTCGTGGTGCTGCGATCGCCGACCGTGAGCCGTGGGTGGTCGGGGCGCAGCACGACGGTCACCGTCGCGTCCACGTCGAGCGTGTTGCGCACGCGCACCGGGATGTTGCCGACGTCGGTGATGAAGTTGATGTCCTGGCGGGGGACGACGGTCACGGACTCGTGCGTGACCTTGTCGGCAGCTTCGAGCACCCGCTTGGCGAGCAGGTTCCGGATGCCGGGGTCCGCGCGCTGTGCGACCGCCAGCGGCCCTGCGAGACGGGCGACTCCCGGCTGCCAGAGCGGGGCGGAGTCGTCGACCGCGATGGACGAGAAGGTGACGATCGCGTCCCGAGCGCGCTCGAGGGCTTTGACGCTTGCCGGGGAGAGCTCGGCCTTGTGCACCTTGCGGTTCGGGAGCGGCTCGCGTGCGACGTCCGGCGCATCCTCGGCGAACAGCTCGTCCAGGGTCGTCGTCTCCACCCAGTCGGCGTCCTCGAGCGCCTCCAGGACGGAGGTCGCGGCCGCGGCGTCCGGGGTCCAGGTCCGCGGCATCACGATGGACTTGGTCGGGGGCAGCTCCGGTGACTGGTTCACGATGGCTGCCGTCTCCGCGAGGAGGCGTTGCGTTCCTTCGGCAGCCGTGGTCGTGGTGCCTGTGGAGCCCGTGTCGGCGGCGCTCTCGGCGTTGGTGGTCTCCACCTGCGACAGGTCGGTCGCCGAGAGAAAGGCGCTGGTCAGCGTGGGGTCGGTGACTGCGGCATGTGCCGTGCCCGACGGGGTGGCGACCTCCGCCCGACCGGTCACCGTGCCGCTCTCGCTGGACAGTCCGCCGCTGACCAGAACGTTCGGCCGGCCGGCGTCGACGGCCAGCCCGAGGGTCTCGATGTCGGGCACGGCGCCGTCGGCCGGCCAGGCGAGGCCCTTGCGCCAGCTCTTCGGGACACGCCAGTCGTCCAGACGGGGGGCGCGGAGGAAGCTGCGCGGGCCGATGGTGCCCACGTTGGCGTGCGCGAGCGCGGCGAGGTCAGGGTCGCGGTCGGGGAGCGTGTAGGTGGTCGTGTTGCCCGCGGCGTCGAGGAGACGTTCGGACCAGGCGATGAGTGCGGAGTCCTTCGACGCCGCGGCGACGGCCATCACCGCGGGATCGACGGCGAGCGACAGCTTGCTGTGCTCCGCGACCTCGACCACGCCGTCGAGCCGCTGGCCCGCGGCGGCCAGCTGCGCCAGCTCGATGTCGGTCGTGCTGTGGTCCGCCGGGTCGGTGGCCGGGCCGGTGATCCCGGCGAGGACACTGAGCCGCATGGGCGCCCGCTCGGCGCCGTCGGCGTCGTAGAGCAGGAACGAGCGCGCGATGCCGAGCCGGCCCGTGACGTCGTCGACGCTGACCGCGAAGCGGCGGGGGCCGAAGCCTTGCAGGGACTGGACACCGGGGTTGTAGGTGAACGAGACGTCCTTGGACGCACCTGCGTTCAGCCGCCCGAGCGGCTTCGTGGTGGGCACGCCCCTGACCGGGTCCAGCAGGTCTGCAGAGACCCACTCGCTGACCTCGGCGCGGGACGTGATCGCCACATAGTTGAGGGCGAAGTTGACGTTGGCTCCGGAGACGACGGCACCGGTGTGGTTGGTGATCCTTGCCCGGATGGTCACCACGTCGCCAGGCCTCGCGGTCGGGTGCGAGACGTCGGTGATCGAGACGTCGACCGTGCCCTGGGCCGACGGCGCGGCGGGGACAGCCTCGGAGAGCTCCTCGGCGACCCTGTCGGAGACGGGAGCCGGGGCTGTGCCGACGGCGGCACCTCCCGACGTCGGACCGGTGGCGTGAGCCGGAACCATGGCAGACCCGGCAAGGAGCATGGCCGCCAGGAGCACGGCGCCTGTCTTGCCGGTGTGGCGGGCCGCCCAGCGGAGGGCGGAACTGTGTGCGAGGTCGGGGTGCTGCGTCATGGCAGGTCGGGGCGCTCCGTGGGGAAGGCGTCAGCACGCAGCGCGTCCCGGAGACTGCTCGATGACTCGAGGAGATCCAGGGCGGCGACGGCCAGTCGCTGCTCGTTCGGGTACGACAGGCGAGCAGCGAGCTCGTCGACCCTGACCCAGAGGGCGTCCTCGGCTTCGCCGTCCGGATCGTCCTCCACGGTCAGGCGACCGCCTTCCGCGCGCAAGAGGTAATGGTGCACCACCTTGTGGACTCTCCGGTCCTCACCGGTGAACCAGTAGTCGATCACGCCGAGCTCCGCCTGGATCGAGCCGCGGATCCCGGTCTCCTCGCGAATCTCGCGGATCGCCGCCTCCTGCGGCGTCTCACGACCCTCGAGATGTCCCTTCGGCAGGCACCATTCCAGGCGTCCCGTCCGGTTCCGGCGCAGCAGGACTGCCGCACTGAAGTCCTCGGGCCGTTCGGAACCGCCTCGCAGCACGAGGCCACCCGCGGAGGTCTCGTCGACGACGGGCAGGTGCGTCGGGCTGTTCGCCGCTGCGCGCCGGGCAGGATTCACCCGCAAGGGCGCTCCGCCGGGCGGCGGGGGCACCTCCGGGCGACCGTCAGGACGGTCGCTCGCCGGAACTGGGGTGGACATGCCCCAACACTACCGACTGAGCACCGTTGGTCAGGTCAGGAGCAGGGGCGCGGGCGGTTTCGGGCACGGGTTCGGACGCCAGGACCATGTCTGCCGGTGGGGGTGTGCCGGCGCGGGTGATCTTGCGGTGAGTGTTGCCCGGCTGCGTCTGGGAGAATCTTGGGCTGTGTCTACCCCTGAGCAGGATCTGTTGCGGCGCGCGCTCGGCGTGCTGACCGAGATGGCGCCCGCCGCGCTCGAGCTGGGCGACCAGTTCCGCGCCGCCGGGCACGAGCTCTCGCTGGTCGGTGGTCCGGTCCGGGACGCGTTCCTGGGTCGGGCGAGCAACGACCTGGACTTCGCGACGTCGGCCTCGCCGAACCAGACGCAGAAGATCCTCGCGCGCTGGGGCGACTCGAACTGGGACATCGGTCGTGAGTTCGGCACCATCGGTGCGCGGCGCGGGGACGTCGTCGTCGAGGTGACGACGTACCGGACCGACAAGTACGACCCGGCGTCGCGCAAGCCGCTGGTCGAGTTCGGGGACTCGCTCGACGGAGACCTGTCGCGCCGCGACTTCACCGTCAACGCGATGGCGGTGCGCGTACCCGACCTGACGTTCGTGGATCCGTTCAACGGCCTGAGCGACCTCGCGGCAGGGGTGCTGCGCACGCCCATCGCCCCCGAGCGCTCGTTCGACGACGACCCGCTGCGCATGATGCGGGCCGCCCGGTTCGCGGCCCAGCTCTCGTTTCACGTGGAACCAGGGACGCTCGCCGCGCTGGTCGCGATGGCTGAGCGGATCGAGATCGTGTCGGCGGAGCGGGTGCAGGCGGAGATCACCAAGCTGCTGCTGAGCGACAACCCGCGGGCAGGTCTCGAGGTCCTCGTCGACACCGGCCTTGCCGAGCAGGTGCTGCCCGAGCTGCCCGCGCTGCAGCTCGAGATCGACGAGCACCACCGGCACAAGGACGTCTACCAGCACTCGCTCACCGTGCTGGAGCAGGCGATCGCCCAGGAGACCGGCCCGGACGGCGCCGTGCCGGCCCCGGACCTGGTGCTGCGCCTGGCCTCGCTGCTGCACGACATCGGCAAGCCCGCCACGCGCCGGTTCGAGCCAGGCGGCGGAGTCAGCTTTCACCACCACGAGGTCGTCGGGGCCAAGCTCACGGCCAAGCGGCTCAAGGCCCTCAAGTTCGAGAAGCAGGTGGTCAAGGACGTGTCGCGGCTCGTAGAGCTGCACCTGCGGTTCCACGGCTACGGGGAGGGGGCGTGGACGGACTCCGCCGTCCGCCGCTACGTGACCGACGCCGGCCCGCTCCTCGAGCGGCTGCACCGCCTCACCCGTGCCGACTCGACGACACGCAACAAGCGGAAGGCCAAGCGGCTGTCCGACGCCTACACGGACCTGGAGGACCGGATCTCCGCGCTGCGTGAGCAGGAGGAGATCGACGCGATCCGCCCCGACCTGGACGGGACGCAGATCATGGAGATCCTCGGGATCTCGCCGTCGCGTGAGGTGGGCGAGGCGTACAAGTACCTGCTGGGCCTGCGCATGGAGCGCGGCCCGCTGGGCGAGGAAGCGGCGACGGAAGAACTGAAGAAGTGGTGGGCGGAGCGGTGAGCTTCAACCGCTGATCGGACCCAACCGCTGGTCGAGCTTGTCGAGACCCTGTGCTCTACCCGTGGGACTCAGCCACCAGAGCCGCCAGTCCTCGATCGAGCCAGGCGCGGCAGGTCGTGGAGCCGCCCTTCGACGAGCGCCAGCCGTTTCGCGCGTGACCAGCCTTGGACCTGCTTCTCTCGAAGATATGCGTCGTCAATCCGCGGAAAGTCCTCGCAGTAAACGAGTTGGACCGGCCGACGACGCCGGGTGTACGCGGCGCCCTGGCCTGCGTCGTGCTGGCCGAGACGGCGTTCGAGGTCGACCGTGCTGCCGACGTAGAACGAACCGTCGGCGCATCTGAGGATGTACATGTACGCCACACCTCGACGGTGACAGACGAACCGGGAGGCTGGGCGGCGGTCGAGGGATCTGTGGATAACTTCCGGGGTCTCGACAGGCTCGACCAACGGGTGGTCGGGTGTTCGCCAGTGGGTCGCGGTAGCGGTCAGACGTGGGTCGGGTCGAAGAGGGCGCTGACCGACTCGCCGCTGTGGATGCGGCGCACCGCTTCGGCGAACGCCGGCGCGACGCTGATCACCGTCAGCTTGTCGTGCACGAGCAGACCCGTCGACGGCACCGTGTTGGTGGTGACGATCTCGACCACGTCGGGGTCGGCAGCGATGCGGTGGACCGCGTCGTTGGCGAAGATCCCGTGCGTGCAGGCGATCCGCACGCTGCGCGCGCCGTGCTCACGCAGCAGGTCGAGGATGGCGATGATCGTGGACCCGTTGGCGATCTCGTCGTCGAGCACGATGATGTCGCGGCCCGTGACGTCGCCGATCAGGGACGTGATCTCGACCCGGTCGCCGTCGAACCGCTCCTTCGCGGCCGCCGCGACGGGAACACCGAGCATCTTGGCGAACGCAGACGCGCTCTTCGCGTTGCCGAGGTCGGGGGAGACCACCGTGGCCTTGGAGAGGTCGCTCGGCAGAAAGTGCGCCGCGAGCTCGCGGAGCGCGTTGAGCTGATCGGTCGGCACCCGGAAGAACGCCTGCACCTGCGGTGCGTGCAGCGTCATCGTGAGGATGCGGTCCACGCCCGCCGTCTCGAGCAGGTCCGCGACGAGACGGCCGCCGACCGAGATGCGCGGCGCATCCTTCTTGTCCGACCGCGCATACGCGAAATGCGGCATGACAGCGGTGATCCGGGCGGCCGACGCGCCCTTGGCGGCGTCGATCATCAGCAGGAGCTCCATCAGGTTCTCCTGCGTGGGGCGCGCCACGGGCTGCACCAGGAACACGTCGCGCTCGCGACAGTTCTCCAGGAGCTGGACCTGCAGGCAGTCGTTGGCGAAGCGCTGGATGTTGATCGGGCTCAGCGCGACGTCGAGATCAGCGCACATCTCGTGAGCGAAGCGCTGACCCCCGGTACCTGCGAAGACCCGTACCTCGGCCATGGCTGGAAGTCTACGGAACGTCGAGCCGACGCGCCCAGCAGCAAGACGGCATCATGTGGTTGGTGAGCCTCACCGACTGGCAGACCTGGGAACCGTTCGTCGACGCACTGCGGCGCTCCGCACCGCCCGGGACGGACGTGAGCGAGTTCGTCGGCACCGTCGGCCGCGGCGCGTGGCAGGGCACCTACCTGGACGACGGCGACGCCGACCTCCGCCGCGACCACTACCGCAAGCTCGCGCGCGAGGCCGCCCGGACCGGCGGCCGTGTTCCGAAGGCAGATCTCGACGACGCGCTTCGCGCGCTCGCCGAGCTCAGTCCGGACGCCGAGCAGCCGGTGCGGGTGGTCGCCGCCGGTCGTCCCGACGGTGATGTCGTAGAACTGATCGGGCTGCCGGCGTCCGTCGTCCCGGGGCCGGTCACGCCGATCCTCGAGGTCGTGCTGGAGCCGGGAACGCTCCCGGCGCAGTACCTCGCGACGATAGTGCCGCCGTCGGACGCCGCGGTCGCGCCGTCAGCCGATCCGGATGCCGTGGTGCGCGTGATCACCGAGCGGATGCCCGACGCCGTCGGCGCGTCGCCCGACGAGATGGCCGCCGCCGAGGCGAAGCTGCCCGCGGGATCGCACCTGCCCGACGAGGTGCGTGCGCTGTACGCGTCGGCGGGTTCGGGGAATCTGAAGCTCGCGCCCGAGGAGGACCGGTTCGGCGGGTTCGAGATAGTGCTGCTGAGCGGCAGCTTCCTCCGGGAGGCGTTCCTGCCCGCCGCACGCTTCAGCACCTGGACCGCCGACGCCGGTACGTTCGCACCCGAGGACCCGTCGGGCAGGGTGCAGTCGGTGATCGGCTCGCCGCTCTGGTTCCCCGTGGGGACCGACGGCGCCGGGAACGTCTACGCCGCCGATCTCGCACCGGGCGCGAACGGGCACGTCGGGCAGATCCTGCTGCTCGACCACGAGATGCGCGCCGGGGCGGTGTACCGGGCGGAGAGCCTGGCAGCGCTGCTCGTCGCGCGGACGGCGAGCGCGGCGAGCCCGGCTGAACCGGGTCTCGACAAGCGCGACCAGCAAGAGCCGGAGTTTCTGAACCTGGACCCGGCCACCTGGCTCGAGCGGCTCGACGCGGGGACGGTGCCCGAAACGCTCAAGGCCGCCGGCCTGGTACCCGACCGGGCGCACCCGCCGGCGTTGCCCGACGCGATCCTCGTGGCGAACCGGCTGCTCGGACTGCGCGGCCTGCCGCCGATCGAGGTCACCCGGCTGACCCGCCCCGCTGACCAGAAGGGCGAGGGCCTGCTCGGGCGGATCTTCGGCCGGTAGCCCGGCGGAGCCGCAGGAGCCACCAGCTTCGGTCGGTTGCCGGCAGACGAGAACGACTTCGGTCCGTTGTGCTGAGATCGGTCAATCAACCGACCGATCTCAGCGCAACGGACCGAAGTCGCGTGGGCCGCTCACCAACGGACCGAAGTCGCGTGAGCCATCAACGCACGGGCTCAGTGCCCGCCCTGGAACTCGCCGTTCGTCTCCGGACGCTTGACCATCAGGGCGAGGCCGACCGCGACGACCAGCACGCTCGCGCCCACGATGAACGCGAGGCTGGCTCCGCCGGTGAGGGCGTCGGCGGCGCCCGCACCGGCGTCGGTCAGCGACGTGGAGCGGATGGTGAGCAGTGCGACGAAGAGCGCGGTGCCGGCGGCACCGGCCACCTGCTGCACCGTGTTGATCGTCGCGGAGCCGTGCGAGAACAGGTGCGGCTCGAGCTCACCCATGGCCGCGCTGAACAGCGGAGTGAACGTGCAGCTCAGGCCGAGCATCAGCAGGAGCTGCGAGACAACGATCAGGTACCAGGGCATCGCCGGGTTGATGAACGCGAGCATGCCCGTACCGACGACGACCGCGATCAGGCCGGGGACCATGAGCGGCCGAGGGCCGTACTTGTCGTACAGGCGCCCGACGACGGGACCGGACAGGCCCATCGCCAGCCCGCCGGGCAGGATGACCAGGCCGGACTGGGTGGGCGTGTAGCCCAGGGCGTCCTGCAGCACCAGCGGGAGCATGACCATGGTGCCGAGCATCGCCAGCATCGCGATCGCCATGATCCCGATCGACAGCGAGAAGTTCCTCGAGCGGAAGGTGCGCAGGTCGAGCAGGGCGGAGTCGGTGCGCTGCCGGGCGAGCTGACGCCACACGAACACCCCGAGGACCAGCACGCCGACGCCCAGCGGCAGCCACGGGTTGACCGCCGTCTCGCCGCGCGCGGACTCGCCGAGCTCGGACAGGCCCCACACCAGGCCACCGAAGGCGACGAGCGCAAAGAGCAGGGAGAGCGGGTCGAGCGCGTGGTTCTCCTTCTCGGACACGTCCTTGATCCACAGCAGCCCCGCGACGAGTGCCGCGACGGCGATGGGCAGGACGATCGCGAACACGTAGCGCCAGCCCAGGGCATCGGCGATGATCCCGGAGACGGTCGGACCCATGGCCGGGGCCAGGGCGATGACCAGGGTGACGTTGCCCATGATCCGGCCGCGCAGGTGCGGCGGCACGATCGTCATGATCGTCGTCATGAGCAGCGGCATCATGATCGCGGTCCCGGTCGCCTGCACCACGCGCCCCGTGACGAGGACACCGAATGACGGGGCCACCAGCGCGACCAGCGTTCCCGTGCTGAACAGCGCCATCGCGAGCAGGTACGCCCATCGCGTGCCCAGCCGGTTGATGAGGAAGCCCGTCGCCGGGATGACAACCGCCATGGTGAGCAGGAACGCGGTCGTCAGCCACTGGCCGACGGTCGCGGTGATACCGAGGTCCTCCATGACGAGCGGCAGGGCCACGCCCATGGTGGTCTCGTTCAGGATCACGGTGAACGCGCTCGCCATGAGCAGTGCGATGACACGGAAGTGGCCGGGAGCCAGCTTGTCGGCGCGAGCCGGTGCGACGTCGTCGCCCGCGACGGGCGTGGTGGCAGGTGGTTCGTTCAGGTGGTCGGATGTGTCGAGGATGTCGGTACTCATAGGCTTGCCCTCTCGGTACGGTGCGCGCGGGCCGAGATCGAGAGCGACATTGCACGCGACCTACGTCTAAACGACGCCGGAACATCGTCGGGTATTCCCTCCGATGATCGCGACCTCTTTTTTACCGACGTCCGGCATCAGCAGAACTCATCGGTTCTACGCGTAGCCGTTTTCGCTCGATCGCCGAGAGGTCAGCTTCCCGCCGCGTCCGCGGGTTCCCGGGAGTCCGTCGCGTCTCCCGGAGACACCGACTCGGTGACCGGTGCGGCGACGCCGAGCGTCACGCCCTGCGCCGCCATGAACGGCTCGGGGTCCACCGCCTGACCGTTGACCCGCACCTCGTAGTGCAGGTGGCAGCCCGACGACGTGCCCGCACCCGCCGGGTCGATGCGCGAGTCGCCGCCCATCGACGCGATCTGCTGCCCGGCCTGCACCGTCTCACCGACCCGCACCAGGTTGGTGCCGGTGAGCAGGTGGCCGTACGTCGAGTCGAGGCCCAGGCCGTGCTCGATGCGGATCGTGTTGCCGGTGCCCCAACCGGTCGCTCCGGAGATCACCACGCGTCCCGCCGCGGCCGCGTACACCTGCGTACCGCAGGACGCCGCGATGTCCTGGCCCAGGTGATAGGTCGACGCGCCGGCGATGCCCGTGCTGCGCGGGCCGAACCCCGACGCCTTGGAGCCGACCGCCGGGTTGGCCCACCCGCCGGCGCCGACGGCGGCGTGCCCGACCGAGCCGGACATGCACGGCGCACCGGCCGCCGCGCCCTGGATCGACCGGGAGAGCGCCTCGAGATCCTGCTCGTCCGCCCCGCTGACGAGCTGGATCACCTGGAGCGCCTGGTCCCAGTACTTCTGGTAGTGGTACGGGTCGGCGTTACGCTGCGCCTTGTGCGCGGCGAGCGTCGGCTCCAGCGTCTCCCAGCCGGTGACCGCGAGCAGGCGGTCGTAGAACCGGCCCGAGGACTGCACGGGGTCGAGGCGCTCCTCGACGGTCCCGTACCACTTCTGCTCCTGGAACATGCCTATCGACGACGTGAGCGTGCCGTCCGGGTTGCGCACCCCGAACCGGTCGTCGCCGTAGGACAGGTTGCGCATGCCGGACTCGCCGAGCGCCGTCATCACCGCGATGGCCTGGGCGCGGGCAGGCACCCCGCGGTCCTGGCCCACCTGCAGGATCACCGTCGCGTTCTGCAGCTGCTCGCCCGTGAAGCCCCCGGCCGACGCCGCCTGGCCGTCCGCGGGTATGACAGAGGCCGACATGCTGCAGCCGTTCTGCGACTGGTTCTCGCTCACCGCGCCGCCGACGAGCACGACCATCGCGATCACCGCCGCGGGCACCGCCATGACCGCGGCGACCAGCACGGCAAGCACCAGCACCGCGCGCCTGGCCGGATCGTCCTTCTTCCTGCCTCTGCCAGGACGTCCGCCTCCGGACCGGACCGCCTGTGCCACCGCACGCGTCGCGATCCCGGCGGCGGCCTGGCCGTTCACGATCCCTCCGGCGGCCTGATCTGTTCGGCGAGCCAGGGCGCTGCGCCGTCGGCCCGGGTCAGGAGCACCGTGTAGGGACCGATGTCCGTCGGTACCGCGACCTCGGCGAGCAGCGTCGACGTCTCGTCGGTGACCTCCGGGTCGCCGGTCACCTCGGTGACCGGCACGAGCCGGGGGTCCACGTCCTGGTAGACGGGCCGGGCCTGCGGCGTGAGCATCGGCTTCAGGTCCGCCCACCAGGAGTCAGCGGCCTGGTCGGTCGCAGCGAACGCGGTGATCGTCGCGAGTGCCGCTTCACGCGCCGCCGTCCGGACGGTCTCGTCCCAGACCGCCTCGACCGGCTCGCTGGGCGCCGTCTCGTCGAACTCCGGCTCGGCCGTCACCTCGACGGCGGGGTCGCCGGCCGCCGGCTCGCCCTCGACCTCCTCGGAGGCGGCCACCTCGCCCGGGTCGTTCTCGGGCGAGCCCTCCGGGTTCGCGAAGTCGTCCTGCCCCCTGGGCGTGACGACACCGTCGCTCTCCTGCGCGGTCGGGTCGACGAAGCCGCCTTCGCGCGGCCAGCCGATCCAGGTCCCGATCGCGAGAGCGACCACGGTGATCACCACGATGACTACACGTTTCATCAGCGGCCCAGCCCCCGCATCTGACGGCGGCCGGGGTTGTGGACGATCGCCGACGGCTGCGGCCCGCCGGCCTGCGGCGCCCCACCCTGACGTGCCGCGTTGAACGACTGGGCCAGCCGGGCGGCGCTCTTCGACCGCTCACCCCGCTTGCCCAGACCACGCGCGGCGCCGAGCGCCTGCTTGGCCTGGCGAGCCTTCTGCACCACGCTGAGCGCCTTCGAGGCGCCGACGGCTGCGCCGGAGGTACCACCGCTCGCGACCATCGCCCCCGCCTGCAGCGCCACCGACGTCCCCGTGCGGCGCGCGCTGCCCAGCCGGTCGCTGAGGCGCTCGCCGGCCGTCGGAGGCAGGTGCGGGCTGGGTTCGTTCGACGGCTTCTCACCGGCGTTCGTCCCCTCCGGCAACGGCTCGGTGCCCGCGCGTCCGCCGTCGGGCGATCCGTCCTGGGCGGTGCGCGCGGCACTGGTCCAGGCGTTGCCGCTGCCGTCCCCGTCGGCCGGGGTGCCGTCGGGGCCCACGGGTTGTCCGGCGGCGCCCACGGGGATGGGGACCGTGCGGTTGTCGTCGCCCGGCGCGCCGTTCGGCATGCCCCCGCCGCCGCCCGCCGAGCTGCCCACCGGTCCGCCACCAGGAGTACCGTCCATGGCGGCCGGGCCGGCGGCCTGTATGTCGTTGCCGTCGATCTTGACGCCGTCGCCGTTCGGCTTGACCGGAGCGGGCCCGATGCCGACGCCCGCCCACTCCCTCGCCTTGTTGTACCGGTCACGCCATTTCGCGGTGCCGTCCCACGGCATCGCGGCGGGCTCGCCCACCTGGGAGGGGACGCCGGCAGCCGCGAGCTTGTCGGCGAGGCCGCGCAGGGCCTGGCGAACGCTGGCACCCATGAGCACGTAGAAGACGGCGCCCGCGATGACCAGCGTGTTGAACAGGTACAGCCGTACCAGGAACGGCAGGCCGCTCGTGGCGTCGTAGAAGCCGAGCAGCATCCTCATCCACGCGACCAGGAACATCGTGGCCATGGCCACGAGGACCGCGCCGAACGCCACGCTCGCGAACGTGCGGAACAGCTGGGCGCGGGTCCCGCTGGAGATGACGCCGACGGGGAGCTGCCACAGCAGCTTGATCGCAGACCAGCCCAGCAGCAGCACCGCGAAGATGGTGCCGCCGACGATCACCACGGACAGCAGCAGGAACACGAAGCCGGTGGTGAGCAGGCTGAGCGTCGAGACGACGGTGCCGGCGTCGACGGTGGACGCCGCCTCCTGGTAGGCCTCGTCGCAGCCACCGATCGCCTCGACCGCGTTCTCCCGGCCGACGTTCTCGGTGTAGGTGTCCTCGCAGCCCGTGCCGTCGATGACCGTGCCGTAGTTGATGATCTGGTGCGGCGCGCGGAGCAGGGTGTCCACGAGCTGACCCTTGAGACCCTCGCGGATCACCGTCGAGTCGCGCTCGAACGAGGCACCCTCCGTCGCGAAACCGGTGGCGATGTCCATGCCGGCGTTCCGCGACTGCATGATGACGCCCTGCTCGCCGCCGATGGTCGCCATCGGGTTGGCGAGGAACCCCGTGGCCAGGGCTGCGATCAGGCAGCCGATCAACAGCTCCATGAACCCGCCCGCGTACCGGCCCTTGAGCAGCCAGAAGCCCACCACGAACGCCAGGATGATCAGCATCAGGTTGAGCAGGCCGATCTGCGCGATCATGCCCTGGATGATGATGCTCAGCCCCGCGAGCGGCGCCAGGATGTAGCCGAGCCAGTCCATGCCCAGCACCCAGTCGAGCACCCAGATCTGCACGGCGACCATGTCCCGGTACCAGACCCAGAACATGCCGGCGAGGGTCGAGAAGATCTCGGAGTCGACGTTCAGCGGGTTCCACGGCGAACCCGTGTCCCACTGGAGCATGAACCGGTCGATGTTCACGCCCTGGGTGTCCTCCAGGTTCAGCCCACCGCCTGGATCAGCCGCTGCCGCGAGCGGCGCCAGCCGGGTCATGACCCGATCACCGCGCCCGTGGAGCTCGTCGGCGTGGTCTTGACGGTCTGCGCACGTGACTCCACCAGCGGCGCCATGACCTTGGCCCGGCCGTACCGGGCCTGGAAGTCGCGGATGAGGCACTCGCCCCGCCGCTCCTCCGTCACGCCGACGGCGGCGTCGGTCACCGGGGCGGTGCCCTCGGTGACGAGCTTGACGAGTCCTTCGTCCACCGGGGCGCCCACGGGCAGCCCGTGGAGCCAGCGCAGCCCGCGGCGTGCGAGGTTGGCGTCCCGGTGGCGCAGCAGCACGCGGAACGGGATCAGCCCGCGGACCACCTCGTTGCCGAAGTCCTCCTCCGCGTCGTGGCTGCCGAGCAGGAGGGCGGCCTTGTGCTTACGGCCGTCCCGGATGAACATGCCGATCTCCTCGGCCGCCTCGGGCGACGACATCGTCTTGGACGCCTCGTCGGCGGCGAAGATGTCGAGCCGGGAGCGGTCGGCGAAGCAGCGGTACCTGGCCAGGGCAGCGATCAGCGCGAACGTGGCCCGGCCGAACACCTTCTCGGCCTTGAGCTCCGCGAACAGGTGCCCGTGCTCCATGTCGGCCTTCGAGGGCAGCTGCATCTTGTGGGTGTGCAGCACTATCGCCGGCGAGCTCAGGTCGAGCGGCGGCAGCGAGTCGTCGAAGAGGGCGCGCCCGAAGTCCAGCTCCGAGAAGATGCGCATCTCGTCGGCCAGCATCCGGGCGCCCGGGTACTCGCAGTCCTGCTCGAGGTGCCGGGCGAGCGAGCCGAGCGACGTGATCTCGTTCCGCCACATGTACTCGGTCTGGAGCACCTTGGACAGCAGCACGTTCTGCTCGGACTTGGTCTGCACCGACAGCAGTACCGTGATGAAGGCACGCGCCACACGGGGTGCCTGGGCGGGTGGCAGGATCCGCAGCGGGTCCATGGAGACCGTGGCGTCCTCGGAGATCTCGACCACCTGGGAGCCCGGGATCTCCGAGACGGCGACACCCCACTCACCCATCTCGGTGTGGTCCACCGCCATGAGCGTGGCACCCATGTCGACGTTGTCCATGGCCACCGTCTTCATGCTCACCGACTTGCCCGCGCCCAGCTCGCCGACGAATCCCATCGCCAGCGCGACGTCGAGCTTGTCGGTAGCGCCCGCCAGGTTCACGAACACCGGGTTGGGCCGTGCTGCTCCGTTCGAGATCTCCAGGGCGAACAGCGCGCCGGAGGTGTCACCGAGCTCCGTCGTGGCGAACGGCACCGCCGCCGAGAAGGCCCGCGCGGTGGTGATCTGCGAGTACTCCCGCACCGCCCGCGGCGTCGGCATGCCGGGCAGGGTGGCGTCGAACAGCGTCGGCTGGATCGTGGGGTCCGTGCGCAGCGAGAACTGCATGGCGGCGAAGTACTTGGTCAGGTCGCGGGCGTCGTCCAGCGCCTGCTCGGGGGTGTGGCCGGAGACCGTGAACATGGTGGTGGCGTCGACCTCCACCTCGAGCTCGTCCGCGTCCATCACCGCCTGGTACTCGCCGAGCGCGCGTGCCGTCGTGTCGAGGGAGGATCCGGCGCGCTCCTCCTCGGAGCGCTGGTCGAACTGGTCGTTCAGGGTGCGCACCGCGCGCCGGTTGCGGTTGGTCACCTCGTCGCGTGACCGCACGGTCATGCGGATCGCCCAGTCGCAGGGCACTCCCGACTCGTCGACGCGCCCTATCCACTCGCAGCCCGGGTACACGATCCCGCCCGACGGCGTATCGCTCACCACGAGCGTCGTCTGGTAGGAGGCGAGCTCGGGGTTGGTCGGGTCGATCACCTTGACGTAGGGCCGCTTCAGGATCTGCAGCGGGCCCAGCTTCTTCTCCGAGTCGGTCTGCCCGGCCGGGTCCACCAGTGCGGACGGCAGGACAGAGGGCCCGGACAGGTGCATCTCGGCGTCCAGGGACCCGTCGACGGGCACCGCGGTGTCCAGCCCCAGGCCGCGCTGCATCGCGTGGCCGAACATCCAGGCCATCTCGGCGACCGTCGCCGGCCGGGGGTCGAACGCGGAGGGCATCTCCTTGCGCAGTGCCTCCGCCTGCGCCGCCCGTTCACCCACCGCATGCCTGCCCGGTACGGAGCGCGGCATCATCAGCGTGTCCTGGAGCGTGGTCCAGGACGCGTGCAGCGGTTCCATGAACGCCTTCGCGCCCGGGTTCGCCAGGGGTGCGGCGATCCAGTGGACGCGCCGTCCGATCGGGATCTGCTCGAGGAAGTCGAGGGTGGCCTCGCACTCGGCGGCCCACGCCTCGCGCTCGGTCAGGTCGACGCCCTCGATCATCGAGAGCACCACCGACGCCGGGTCGGTGGCCGCCGTCAGGCCGAGGTGCAGGGACTCGCCACGCAGCGCCCGGTAGAGCGCCGTGTGGTGCCGCCGCGCGGCGTGCTTCTTGTCGTCGGGCTGAAATGCGTACGGCACAGGTGACACGCGCCAGACCGCCCACACGGTCCCGGTGCGGGTCCACATGAGGCCGTCGGTCAGGGCCGAGATGTGGCTCAGCATGGGGGCTCAGTCCTCTCGCGGGGTGGTGGGGGCCGTGCGTTCGGGGTCCTGCGGCTTGCCGGCGAGCAGCTGCCCGACGCCGGTGAGGTCGGCGTTCTTGCGTCCGGCGGCGGCCGCCGCCGCTGCTGCTGCCCAAGGCCCTCGCCCGGTCAGCTCGGGCAGGAGCTCGGCCGGGATCGGCCGGGCCACGGCTGGGGGCTGTGGCTCGACTGTTCCGGCTCTCACACCGGCCGCCGGCCGGAACTGCTCGGCCGCCGCCTCGGCACGGGACGGGGTGACGGTCTGTCGCGGCAGCACGACCATCACCCGGTGGGTGATCAGCCGCGGCTTGGGCAGGGATACCTGCCCGCCCGCCAGGCGCCCCGGGCTGGTGGTCAGGTTCATCGCGTCCATGACGAACGCGACCGGGTTGCGCCCGCTGCTCGGGAGCTTGCCCGTTGCCCAGACGACGCCCACGACCACGCCGACGGCGACCACTATGTTCATCAAGCCGCCCAGCCGCGCCCACAGCGGGGCGGTCTGCCACAGCGCGAACGCCACCACGGCGCCCGCACCCACCTGGGTGATCGTGTACGGGCCGCCCCAGATGCGCCCGCCGCTGGGTAGCTTCCCCACCAGCATGGGGATGCGGCGGGCCTTCGTGTAGAACTTCGCGGTCTCGGTCACCGGACACCCTCCTCACCACGTGCTGGGCGCGCGAGAGCGCCCACCTGACCAACCCTGTGTCGTGCCCTCGGCATCCTGCCCATATGCCTGGCCCCGTCGGACCCAGCGGCCGTCAGAGTGCTGTCTGTGGGTCCACGACCTGTGTGTTCACGATCGCCGGGGCGGAGTCGAACTCGTCCCTGGCGAGGTCGGAGGTGACGTTGATGCCCCCGTTCACCAGCCACAGGACGATGCCGCCGACAATCGCGGACATCAGGATCGCCGCGATCGACATCTTGGTCTTCACCGCCGTGATGACGACCATGAGGATGACGACCACGAAGGTCACCGATTCGATAGCACTCTTGACCTCCTCGGACTTGACGGTGATGAGGTCGAGGAAACCGCCGGCCATAACAATCTCGTTGATCATGGTTCTCTCCTTCTAGTTTCCGGCGGTGCCGGAGTCGATCGTGCCGGATGGCGTCGTGTTGATACGGACGGCCGGCTCGAGGCCGGCCACCTCCCAGCGGCCGTCCCGCGCGACGAGCGTGAGGACGTACTGGGCGGTGGTCTTGTTGCCGTCGAGCCGCGTGAGCTCGGCGGTGATCAGGGCGTGCGTACCGTCGTCGTCGGCAGGGTCGTCCGTGACCTCGTGCGTGCCCTTGATACCCGACACGGTCACTGCCGTGTAGGGGGCCGGGGTGATCGCGGAGATCGACGTGCCGGGTCGGAGGTAACGCGTGATCTCGCCGTCGCCGGCGATCATGGCCGCGAGGAACCCGGCGGCCGACTGGCCGGCGGCGGACGTCGGAGAGATGGTCTCGGGGTAGTCGAGGTCCGGCGGCTCGGCGGCCGCGGCGGGCCCGGGGACGGGTGCGGGCAGCGCGAGAGCGGTCACCGCCAGGTTGGGGCCCGACCACTCGGTGTCCGTGCGGTCGACCAGTACCGGCACCTGGAAGTAGCGGCGCACCCACACGAGCGGCACCTCGGTCTCCTCGCCGGCCTTGGCTCCGTCGCCCGCGGGCGGGGGTGTCGAACCGGGCGCCGGCTCCGCGACGTCGACGCCGACGGTCACCGACCACACGTCGTCGTCCGCCGGCTCGATCTGCGCCACCGACGAGTCGCGAATGGTCAGGCCCGTCTGGGGAAGAGAGCCGACCGGGGCGTTCGTCAGGGAGGCAAGGAGCTGCTGGTCGTTGCTGTCGGCCCGCAGCCAGGTCTCCACGAGCTCGATCGCACGCTCGTTCGCGGCGGCCTCCTCCGCGGTGCTCGCCGCACCGGCAGTCGCGGACACGGGGGCAGGCTGGGGGCGCAGCAGCGTCCACGCCAGGGCGGCGGGCCCGGCCAGCAGGGCGAGCGCGAGCACCGCGCCCCAGGCCTTGGTCACCAGGGCGGGCCCGTTGGACCACTCCACCACCTGGGGAGGGGGATTCTCGCCGTCGCCACCGCTGCCTCCGCCGCCCGACGACGGGGGAGTCGCGGGCTGGTCGGGTCCTCCGGCCCAGGGCGAGCCGGTACTGGAGGCGCCGTCGGCCGGGGCGGGCAGCTCGGCCGGCTTGGCCGCCTTCTTGCCGCGCCGGCGTTCGAGGAGCGAGCTCATCGCGTCCGCACCTCGTTCTGCAGGTCCGCGCGGATGCGTTCGCGTGCCTCGCGGGCGCTGCGTACGCGAGGGCTGTCGAGCGCCTCGGTCAGGCGGACGGTCGTGTCTTCCTCGCCGAGGGGGTCCTCGGAGAGGGATGCGATGAGGTCGCGCACCAGGGGTGCCACCTCACCGCGGGCCGCGTGCACCTCAGCGGTGTCACGAAGCAGTGACCACGTGTGGTCGAAGTCCGGTGCATCCGGATCCGCACTGCGGACACCCGCACTGCCGAGGTCGGTGCTGCCGAGTCCGGCGCCGGGCGCCTGGTCGAGCTCGTCCTTGCTCATCTCGCCTCTCCCGTTTCTCCGTCTCCTACGTCTCTTGCGTCTGCTCAGCACAAATGGCAGGTCGGCAGTTCGTGTGACATCGGTGATGCCCGGGTTTTGGCCGACTGTGACGCAGGTCACACAGGCCCAGAAGAAGCGGGCAACAGTGGCGGGCAACACCCCCCGGATGGACTCAAGGCTGATCGGAGGGGGGAACCGCCATGCCTGCACGTACACCTGCACCAGCTGGGACGCTGATGCGCGAGCTCGACCACGACTGGGCCGACCTGGTCCGCACGCGGTCGTTCGCGATGGAGATCGCGCGTCTCGTCGGACGTTTCCCGCAGCTCGCCGGACTGCGTACGGGTGGCACCGTGCAGCTCGCCCCCGACGACGCAGACAAGGTGCTGTACGCGCTCATCGTCGAGCACGCGGGCGGCAGCTTCGCCGCCGGCCGCGCGGTGCTGCAGTGCATGCTTCCCGCGGTCCGCACCATCGTGCGCCGGTCCCGCCGCCACTACCCGGACGTGCAGGACCTCGAGCAGGAGGCCGCCGCCGCGATGTGGGACGCGATCACCCACTACGACCTCGAGCGCAGCAGCCGGGTGGCGATGCGGCTGCAGGGGCACACCCTGACGCGCGTCGTCGGCGACCGGGCACCGCACGCGCAGGGCGGGCGGGCGAGCCGCGGTCCCCGGGTGGCGGAGATCCCCACCGACACGACCACGCTGACCGTCCTCGAGCGGCCGACGACGCCCGAGCCCGAGCCGGACGTCGTCTACTCGCTCGCGAGCATGTCGCTCGGTGCGACCGGCGAGGTTCTCGACGTCATCGCGTGGGGCCTCGACAAGAGCGTCCTGACGCGGGACGAGTCAGCACTTCTGGCGCGGCTGTACGCGCCGGACCCCGATCTCCCGGAGTACGCCGAGCTCGGCTCGGGTCGCGGGAACTATCAGCGGCGGGTGGCCCACGAGCTGGGCATCTCGCACGCAGCCTTGCGCCAGCGGGCGAGTCGCGCAGTGCGACGGCTGGCGGAAGCCGTTCAGTCCGGTGGTCTGTCTGGGGGACAGCCGGGCGAACGGGACGGTGAGGGACGACGGCGACCGACGGGCTGAGCACTGGGGGGTGCGTGAAGCCCTGAAGTTGTCGGAAGTTCATGTCATCGCGAGAGGGCCCCACCGCCAGCGGGGCCCTCTCGGTCTGTCCGAAAGTTCACCCCGGCCCGTTTTTGCGCAGGCGAGGCAGTGGGGGACCCTCTTCTCATGGCCGGACCTGCCGAGTCAACACCACAGTCGTGGTATCGACCCGTAATCGGCAGATCCTTTCAAGGTCACTCAATATTCAAGCCATCTCCACAACTTTGAAGTCTCCTTGACCTAGCGGTCACCTGGAACGCTGATTAGCGTTCAACCTGCCGGGTCCGCCCGCGTAGTTGAGGATTACCTGCGGTGACACTCGCGTGACACTCGCAGGAGGCCCTCGACCAGCAGGGGCAGGGAGCACGGTGGAGACAGGCGCACGGATGGGAACCTCGATGGGTCCCGCACCGGGGGAACCCGAGGCGGACTCCGCCGACGGGCTCGGAGGAGACGGCACGGTGAGCAGTAGCACGAAGGTCGCGAACCAGGACCAGCACGCCCGGTCCGCGACGAAACCCCAGCGACCCGCACCCCCTGGGCCGCTCAAACCGACGCGCGCCCGCCGCCGTCCGGCACTCATCGCGCTCGGGCTCGCGCTCGTGGCACTGAGCGTGCTCGGGTCGGTGTACCTGGTCAGCACCCTTGGTCAGACCTACCAGGTTCTGGCGATCACGAAGGACGTCGCACGGGGCGCCCCGGTCACGGCCGCGAACCTCGGGGTTGCCGAGCTGCCCGTGGGGGCGGGGTCGACCCTGCTCAAGCCGGTCCTCGCCGACCAGATCGACGAGATGACGACGGGCAAGGTAGCCACGGCCGACCTCAAGGCAGGTCAGCTCCTGACGGCCGACAGCGTCGCGACCGAGCTCCGGCCACCGGCCGGGCAGTCCATCGTGGGCATCGCGCTCGCCCCCAACCAGATGCCTACCCAGGCCCTGAAGGCCGGCGACAGCGTGCGCGTGGTCGAGACGCCCGCGACCGGCGGCGAGCCGCCCGCCCGGGCACCGTTCGCGATCGCGGCCACCGTGGTCTCGACGCAGCCGATCGCCATCGGTGAGCAGACGGTCGTCGACGTGCAGGTCACGTCCTCCACCGCGGCGGACCTCGCGGCCCGCGCCGCGAGCGGCCGCGTGGCCATCGTGATCGACGCCGTCGGGGCCGGGTGATCCGCGTGGCCCTCATCGCCCTCGCCAGCGCGAAGGGTTCGCCGGGAACCACTACGGCAGCCCTCGTGCTGGCGCTCCAGTGGCCCCGGCCGGTGCTCCTCGTGGAGGCAGACCTGGCCGGATCCTCGATCCTCGCCGGATACTTCCGTGGCCAGCTGCCACACGACCGCGGCCTGCAACCGCTCGCGATCGCGCACTCCCACGGCGACCTCGAAGCCTCCTTCTGGGGGCAGACGATTCCTCTCGTTCGAAACGATCCGGACAAGAAGCTGCTGCCCGGCATCGTCAGCCCGCACACCGCCCCCGCCGTCGCGAACCTCTGGGGGCCGCTCGCCAACCAGCTGGTCTCGCTGGAACGCGGCGGCATCGACGTCCTGGTAGACCTGGGACGGCTCGGCACGGGCGGCGTCGTGCGGGAGGACCGCGAACCACTCGTCCGGCTCGCTGACCAGGTACTGATCACCACCGGTTCACGCCTGCCCGACATCGCGGTGACGCGCGAGCTGGTCAAGTCCCGCACCTCGGTGGTGGACGCCGCCGCGCGGGAGCTCACCAACCTCACCGCACTGACCGTCGGGCCCGGCCGGCCGTACGACGCGAACGAGATCGCGCGCACGCTCGGCCTCGGAACCGTGGGCTCGATCGCGTGGGACCCGGTGAACGCCGAGGTGCTGTCCGTGGGGTCGCCCGCAGGACGCAAGTACTCGACGTCGCCGCTCGTCCGGTCGGCAGGGCCCGTGATCTCGCGCCTCCAGGAGCGCGTCGAGAAGCGGCGGGCAAGGTTCGCCACCGGCCCGCGCGACGACGGCGGCGGTGGGTCCGGCCCGCGTCGCCCACCCGTCTACGCCGACGGCGGCCCGCAAGCCGTGCACGCCGGCGGGCCGTGGCGCGGCGACGGCGGGGGACACGCATGACCGCCCCGGAGTTTCCCGACCTCTCCTCGCTGCCGATCTTCCACGAGGAGAACCGCGAGGCGGACCGTAAGGCCTCCGGCCTGCCCCAGCGCTCCCGCGCCGGCGACGGCGGCCCCGGGCAGGCCCCGCCGCTGTACCGGAACCCGCCCGCGGAACCGGCGGGCGGCGCGCGCGCCACAGGTTCCGGAGCCTCGACGACGAACGGCGGCGCCCTGTCCTCGTCCGGCGGCGGCGCCTCTCCCTGGGTCGGGGCGGTCGCCCGCGCCGGCCGGGAGTATCACGGCCAGCCCGGCAACCCGCGGCTGCGCGACTCCGAGTTCTGGCGCCAGGTCAACAGCCTGCGCGGCGAGGTCTCCGCACGGCTCACGACGGCGCTCGCGACGCGCGAGCTGGACGAGGAGCAGCGCGAGGCGCTCGGCCAGGAGCTGATCCAGCAGGTGGTGCGCGACCACAACGACGCCCTGCTCTCCGGCGGCCAGCGCAACTGGACCCCGGAGTACCAGGTAGAGGTCACGCGCGCGCTGTTCGACGCCCTCTTCCGGCTGGGTCGGCTGCAGCCGCTCATCGACACCCCGGACGTGGAGAACATCGAGATCACGGGCACCGCGCCCGTGCTCATGCTGATGGGCGACGGCCGCCGCGCCTACGCGGAGCCCATCGCCGACTCCGACGCCGAGCTCATCGACTTCCTGCAGTTCCTCGCGGCGCGCGACCCCGCGAACGAGCGGTCGTTCACGCGCGCCAACCCGTTCCTCAACCTGGACCTGCCCGGTCGCGTGCGGCTCGCCGCCGTCGGCTGGGTGGTGCCCTGGCCGCGCGTCACCATCCGGCTGCAGCGACTGCAGTCGGTGGACCTCGAGCTGCTGCGCAGGAACAACACCATCGACACGGTGCTTGCCGAGTTCCTGACCGCCGCGGTCCGGGCCCGCAAGTCGATAGTCGTCTCCGGGCAGGGCCAGGGGTCCGGCAAGACGACCCTGCTCCGAGCGCTCTGTGCCGGCCTGGACTCCTGGGAGTCCATCGCCACCATCGAGACCGACTACGAGCTCTACCTGCACCTCGAGCCCGAGAAGCACAAGCGTGTGGTGGCCCTGCGCACGCGTGAGGGCTCCGGCGAGATGAACACCTCGGGCCGTCGTGTGGGCGAGATCAACACGAACGTCAACGTGTACGAGTCCCTGCGGCACAACATCTCGCGCATCATCGTGGGCGAGGTGCGCGGGCCCGAGATCGTGTCCATGTTCCAGGCGATGCAGATGGGCAACGGCTCGCTGTCGACGGTGCACGCCGACGGCGCGCGCGACGTCGTCGAACGCCTGGTCGGCATGGCCGTGCAGGACTCCACGCTCTCCGAGACGTACGCGTACCGGCAGGTGGCGCAGTCGGTCGACCTCATCGTCTTCCTCCGGGTCGACGTCGGGGCCGACGGCCTCCGCCGTCGGTACGTCTCCGAGGTGATCGAGGTGACGCGCGGCGAGGCCGGCAACCCGGTGGCGATCACCGACGTCTTCGAGCCGGGCCCGAACGGCCGCGCCGTGCCCAAGACAACCCCGTCGTTCCTCGCCGACCTGGAGGCAGAAGGTTTCGACGCGGGTCTGCTGAACTACCGGGACGGGCTCTGGGGGAACCCATGACCACGCTCATCGCGGTGGTTGTCGGCCTGGCCCTGGGCCTCGGGCTGTGGTTCGTCGCCGTCGGCTCGCAGAAGCACGAGGCGACGCCGAAGACCGTCCGGACCACGCCGCCCTTCCACGGGCTGCTCCGGCTGTTCGGCCTGACCAAGGGCGGTCCGCTCTATGCCCAGCGCAGGCTGCTCGGGATCGGCGCGGTGGTGGGCCTCGTGATCGGGATAGCGACCGGATGGTGGTCCCTCATCCTCATCGTGCCGGCGCTGATCGTGGGCCTGCCGTCGCTGTTCCGTACCACCACGCAGTCCAACGAGGTGGAGAAGCTGACCGACTTGACCGCCTGGGTGCGATCGCTGATCGGTGTGCTGTCCGGCGGAGCCGTCGGGTTGGAGCAGGGAATCGCGGCAACCCTGCACAGCGCTGCGCCGTCCGTGCGTCCTTCGCTCGCCCGGCTCGTGGCGCGCCTGGAGGCACGCCAGCCCATCAAGCCCGCCCTCTACCGGTGGGCGGACGAGATGGACGACTACTCGGCGGACATGATCGCCTCGGCGATGATCCTCGAGTCGGACAACCGCACGGGTGCCGTCGCACCGGCGCTCCGGCAGCTCGCCGAGTCCCTCTCGGCGCAGGCCAAGGCGCGGCGCGAGATCGAGACGGAGCGCTCGACCGGACGCGCGACGGTGCGCTGGGTGACGATCGTGACCCTTGTCGTGCTGGCCGGCACGGCGATGACCGGGTACCTCCGCGGATACGACTCCCCGCTGGGCCAGGTGGTGGCGGTGATCCTGTTCTGCGCGTACGTGATCTGCCTGCTCTGGATGCGCAGGATCAGCCTCGGCCAGCCGATCCCGCGGTTCCTGCCCGACGAGCGGGGGGCCTGACATGTGGCCCTGGGCAGTGGGAAGCGGCCTCGTCGCGGGGCTCGGCCTGTTTCTCGTGGTGCGCGAGCTGTTGCCGTCGACGCCGCGGCTCCAGTCCGCGCTGGACCGCCTGAGCGGCGACGACAAGGTAGAGCCCATCACGGTGTCCGACGGCGGCGAGCTCACCGCCACCCAGCGGTACACCCAGACGTTCGGGGCATGGGCGCAGCGCAGGCTGCCCGTCTCGGTGCTCGGCCGCTGGGGCCCCACCCGTTCGGACCTCGACCTCATCGGCAAGACCGCCACCGACCATTACGGCGAGAAGGCGCTCGGCACGGTGATCGTGCTGGTCGGGGTGCCGTTCCTCGGGCTGTGCGTGAGCATGCTGAACCTGGGCATGCCCGTCTCGGTGCCGCTCGGCGTGACGCTCGTGTTCGCCCTCGGAGCCTGGTTCCTGCCCGACCTCGACGCCCGGAGCAAGGCGAAGCGCGCCCGGCAGGAGTTCTCCCGCGCGGTGTCGACCTATCTCGAGCTGCTCGCGATCGAGCGCATCTCGGGCGCGGGCGCGACGCAGGCGACATTTGCCGCGGCACAGGTGGCCGGTTCCTGGCCGTTCCGGCGGATCGCCGCGGCGCTCGAACGGAGCAGGTGGGAGGGGCAGGCGCCGTGGGTGGCGCTGCGCGAGCTCGGCGAGGAGGTCGAGGTGGACGCGCTCGGCGAGGTCGCCTCCATCGTGGAGCTCGCTGGCACGCAGGGTTCGGCCATCCACGACCAGCTCCAGTCGAAGGCGGCGGCGATGCGCGACGCGCAGCTCGACGTCGAGCAACAGCTCGCCCACGACGCGACCGTGCGGATGACCGTGCCGGGGACTATGACAGTTTTTGTGTACTTTTTGATGCTTATATTTCCCATCGGGGTCACAATGTTTCAGACTGCGCCCTGAACCGGTTCCCCCCGTGGCACCCCCTCGGTGTCACACGAGCCGCTTCTTACCCATTTGTTGAAGTCGACAGCACCCCCGGGAGTCACCATGAACCAGTACCTGAGCCAGGGCCGGTCGGCGGCGTCGCGCGCCGCGGCACGGGCGTCCTTGCACGCGGCAGCGGCGCGTGGTCGCGTCGACGCCCTCAACACCCGCTTCGCCGAGCGCTCGGCCGAGCTCCGTCGTCGGCTGGCGGCGGGACGCGACGGCGAGCCCGACGACGCCGGCCTGGAGTCCATCGAGGTGGTGGTGCTGTCCGTGATCGGCCTCGGCATCGCGGTCGCACTCGGCGCCGCGATCCAGGGTCTGGTCCGGCGCTACATGGCGCAGCTCGAGGGCGGCGGGTAGAGCATGGACGAACGCGGTGCCACCTCTCTCCAGACCGTCCTGACGTACCCGATAGTCCTGATGCTCATCTTCGGGATGGTGCAGGGCGTGCTCTATTTCCATGCGCAGAACACCGCCCAGTCGGTGGCCAACGGGGCCGTCCAGGCTGCTCGCGTCGAGGGTGGCAGCATCGACTCGGGATACGCGGAGGCTGCCGCACGCCTCGTTCGTGGCCGCGACGCGTTCGCGAGGGTCGATGTGCTGGTGACACGTGGGGAAGAGATGGCCACCGCGACCGTGACGGGGCTGGCCCCGTCGATAGTGCCGGGGTTCCTCGGGTTTCAGATCGAGCAGTCGGCCACCGGTCCGGTGGAGCGGTTCACCTCCGGAGCGGTGGGGCCATGAGTCCCGGGCACTCCGAGCGTGGCAACGTCGCGATCAACACCGTCGTCGTCTTCCCGATGCTGCTGCTCATCGGGCTGCTGCTCGTGATGGCGGGGCGGCTGGTGCTCGCCGAGGGTGTGGTCCAGTCAGCGGCGAACGAGGCCGCGCGGGCGGCATCGATCAGCCGGACGGCGGCCGTGGCCGGCGCCCAGGCGACGTCGACCGCGACGTCGACCCTGATGAACTCCGGGGTGAGCTGCGCGTCGACGTCGGTCACGCCGGCGACCGACGCGTTCGACCTGCCGCTCGGCACCGTCGGGACGATCACCGTGCGGGTGGAGTGCGTGGTGCCGCTGCGCGATCTCGGGCTGCCGGGAGCGCCCGGATCACGGACCATCAGTGCTACCGGGACATCGGTGCTGGACGCTTATCGGGGGCGGTCATGACCAGGGGGGTCGGGCGGATGTGGGTACGTCGCTTGCGGGCCGAGCGGGGCGAGGTCAACATCCTCGCGGCCGGCATGGTGCCCGCGCTCATCATCGCGATAGGCCTGGTGGTGGACGGCGGTGGCCGGCTGCAGGCCGAGGACGAGGCCGAGTACGCCGCCGACCAGGCGGCCCGAGCGGCCGCCCAGCAGATCCGGATCGACCGCGCCCAGATGGGTCTGTCCCCTGAGATCGATCCCGCGCGCGCGACCCAGGCCGCCGCCGACACTCTTGCCGCGCTGGGCGTGCAGGGCGGTGTGACCGCCGTCAACGGTGCGACCGTCGACGTCGGTACCCAGCTCACCTACGAGACCACGTTCCTCACGTTGATCGGAATCAGCTCGCTCAGTGTTACGGCCGATGCCGAGGCGCGAGCAGTCCGCGGGATAGGACAGGAGGAACCCTGATGAGCACCTCGACAGTCCAGGGTCGTGCGGTGACGGGCGAGCCCGGTGGACCGCGGTCAGGCACGGGCGTACGCGTGGTCAGAGGACTGGGCGCGGCGTTGCTGCTGATCGCGCTCGTCGTCGGGATCCCGGTCGGCCTGTGGATACTCGGCGGGCCGGTGTGGACCGGACCGGTCAGCATCAACCGGATCATCTCGATGCTGTCCAGCCCCGACGTGACCGGCTCCGTGCTGATCGGGCTCGTCAAGGTCGTCGGCTGGATCGCGTGGTTCACGTTCGCCCTCGCGGTGGTCGTCGAGGTGATCGCCGCGCTGCGCGGGCGGCGTTCGCCGCACGTGCGCGGGCTCGGGACGCAGCAGCGTGCCGCGGCAGCGCTGGTCGGCGCGGTGATCACGATGCTCGTCGCGGCTCCGGCGGTCGCGCCCGCAATGGCCGCGACGGCGCCGCTCGAGACAGGAGCGACCGGGACCGCCGTGTCCGCGCCGGTCTCGCCCGGTGCCGTGGCCGAGGTTGCTGCCGGCACCGCCGAGAAGGTCGATGAGCGTGCCCGAGCCGACGAGACGCCGCCGGCCACCTACACGGTGCAGCCCGGTGACTCGCTGTGGCGGATCGCCGAGCTCACCCTCGGCGACGGCGCCCTGTTCAAGCAGATCGCCGACCTCAACTACGGCGTCCGCCAGGCCGACGGCAACGCGCTCGACGCCGGGAACTGGATCGAGCCGGGGTGGGTGCTGAAGCTTCCGGCGTCCGTCGACGTAGGGGTCGCGGCGACCTCGGTCGGCCAGCCCGGTGACGGCGAGGACGCCGGTGGCGCCGAGCCGGTCGGCCTCGCGCCGTCGAAGAGCACTCACGGTGACACCGCCGAACCGGCCGGGTCGAGCGACCCGCAGGACACCGTCGATGTGCGCAACCGGGGCGCCGAGGCCGTAGAGGTCGTCGTCGAGCCGGGCGACACGCTCTGGGGCATCGCCGAGGAGGAGCTCGGCGACGGGACCAAGTATCCGGAGGTCTACGAGGCCTCCCGGGACACCGAGCAGCCAGGAGGGGCCCGGCTCACCGACCCCGACCTCATATATCCCGGCTGGACCGTCACGGTCCCGGGTGCGGGGGAGTCCACGGGGGACACCGGAGCCGAGGACGACCGGGCCGACGACGCGGCACAGCCCTCGCCGGATACCGAGGAGCAGGGGGACGAGCCGGCCGACGAGGCCGAGCAGCCCGCCGATCAGGGCGCCGACACCGGGGCCGACGAGCCGAGCGAGTCCGCCGGGCCCGCGGAGTCGGCACCGGAGGACGCCGGCGCTGATGAGTCGAGCAGCGATGGACCGGGCGTGGAGTCCGCGGCCGGGGCGGCCGGGCGAGCACAGAAGTCGGCCCCGCCCGCGCCGGTTCAGCCCGATCCGGAGCAGTCGGAGCAGGCCGTACCGGATACCGAGGTGACGCCTGAGGGCGCCGTGGAGGTCGAGCCGGAGGACATCCAGGAGCCGGGCGGTGCGGGGAACGACGTCGTGGAGCCGGGCGGGGGGCAGCCCTCGGACGAGCAGCCAGCCGGTGAGGCCCCAGCTGCCACGGAGCCGAACCGCGCCGGCCAGAACGCGGGACCCAAGGAGCCCGGCGCGGAGCAGGAAGGTGCTGGGCAGGGCGACGACCAGAGCGGTTCGGAAGCTACGGGCACGCCCGACCCTGCGGACGCAGGGACCGGCGCCGCCGGTCTCCGCGGCCCCGAAACCAGGGAGCCTGCTCCGGAGGAGACCGCGGAGGGAAACCTCGTCCCGCAGGCTCCGCCCGCGGGTAAGGAGGAGACCGGGCCTCAGTTCGACGAGGTGACACCCGAGGACCTCCGGAACGACGACCTTCTCGAGCCGGACGAGTCGGCGCCGCAGAACCGGACGCCGGGGGACACGACGCTCGGCGACGGCCTGATCGCCGACGAGCTCATGCCGCAGGAGGAGCCCTCGGCCGCCGAGGCGGCGTCGGGCAACGACACCACGGGCAGCGATCCGACGTCGGATGACAAGCGGACAGCCGAGACCGACACCGACGGCCCGGCCGAAGAGGCCGCCCCCGTACCGGACTCCGACGTGAGCGAGACCTCGGTCGGCGACGCCGTCACCGAGGAGGTACTGCCCGACGAGCTCACCGGTGACGAACCCGTCGCCGGGGACTACGCACCTGAGGTCGCCGTGGAGACGGCGCCGCCGGTGTCGGCTTCGGCGACCGTTGACGTGGCCGGAGCCACCACCGCGCGGCCCACGGCGTCAGCCGGAGCAGCGGCCATCGTCACCGCCGGCGGCACGTCGCCGCTCGACTCGGCGTCCGACGCCGTGTCCGACGTCGTCGACGACATCGACGAAACCGTGGACATCCGCACGGTGGCCGGAGTCGGCGGGCTGCTCGCCGCGGGGCTCATCGCGCTCGTCGCCGTGAAGCGCCGCCGCGTGCACAAGGGCCGTACGCCCGGTGAGACCGTCGTCGTACCCGGACCGGACACGCCGGCAGGCGCGCTCGAACGTGACCTCCGCACCGTCGAGGACCCGTTCGGGCGCAGCCAGGTCGACAGCGCGCTGCGGAGCCTCGCGAGGTGGCACCGCGAACGCGGCCTCCCGCTTCCAGGCGTACGCGTCGCACGCCTGAAGAGCGGCGAGTTCGTCGAGCTCCACCTCGATCGAGCCGCCGACCTGCCCGAACCCTGGGCCGGCACCACCGACCGGTTCGTCTGGCAGCTCGCGGCAGGCGACGCGGATGCGGCGGCACGGGTCGATTCGCGAGAGCCGCGGACCTCGACCGCCGTGGCTGACGCCGGCGAGGCGCCCTATCCGGCCCTCGTCACCGTCGGCCACGACGACGAGAACACGCACCTCATGCTCGACCTCGAGCACCTCGCATGCCTCGACATCCGTGGCACCGACGCCGCGGCACAGGCGACGCTCGCGGCGCTCGCGGTCGAGCTGGCGACGAGCCTCTGGGCCGACGACCTGCAGGTCACAGTGGTCGGCACGCTCGGCGAGCTGCCTGGCGTCGTCGACACGGGCCGGGTCCGGCACGTCCCCAGCCTCGCGGGCATCATCCGCGAGCTGGAGGCCCGCGCGGCCGACGTCGACCGGACGCTCGCCCAGGTGGGCGCAGGGTCTGTCGCCGAGGCGCGCGGTCGCGGACTGGCGACGGACGCCTGGACACCCGAGATCCTGCTGGTGGGGGAGCGGCTCGGCCTGGTCGAGCGCGCCAAGCTCGAGAGCCTGGTGGAGCGAGTGCCCGGTGTGGGCATCGCGGCCGTGACGTCCAGTGCCGAGGTCGGCGACTGGGCGCTCGACCTCACGGGCGAGCTCACCAACGGCGACACCACTCGCGGCATCCTCATGCCCGCCTACATCGCGGTGCGTCCACAGCAGCTCGATGCCGCCACCTACGCACAAGCCCTGGCCTTGTTGGCCGATCCCGAGACCGCACCCGGCCCCACCTGGAGCCGTTCGATCGACCGCACCGAACCGACGTTGGAGGAGATCCCGATGGATGTTGTCCGCGCCGGTGCCGCGGATTCAGACGTCGCGGTCGGTGAGGGGGCCGGGCACGCGCCGGCGCCCGGTTTCGGGACGGGTAGCGGAGGCGGCGGTTCGGCGTCCGGGCAGACCGAGACGTTCTCGCCGTGGGCGACGGCAGCGGTGAGCGTCGCGACGCCGCCGCTGGGTACACCGGTCGTCGCGGATCCGCAGTCGCGGGTCGAGGTTGTCTCGCGGGTCGAGCCTGGTTCGTTGATCGAGCCTGGTTCTTTGGTCGAGCCGGTCGAGACCGAGGTTCTCCAAGCTCCGGTCGTGCGGGTGCTCGGCACCGTCGAGCTCGCCGGTACGACGGGCGTCGAGCTGCCGTCCACCCACCAGCGGCAGGCCACGGAACTGATCGCGTTCCTGGCGTTCAACCCTGGTTCGCGCGGGTCGGACATCTCGAAGGCGCTGTGGCCGTCGCGCGAGCCCAACCTCGCGACCCGGCGTTCCGCGGTCTCGCGGGCGCGGCGCTGGCTCGGGACGGACGCCAACGGCTTCGAGTACCTGCCGCGCTACTGGTCCGCCGACGACGGCGGTCAGGCCGACCTCGAGTCCGCCGGCTACCGGCTGCGTGGGGTCAGGACGGACTGGCACTCCTTCTGCGACCTGGTCGGTCCAGACCTGACGCAGACCCCGACGCCGGACCTCCTGGCCGCCCTCGACCTGGTGCGCGGCCGGCCGTTCGAGGGTGTGGCGCTGCGCAAGTACGTGTGGGCGGAGCAGCTGATGCACACGATCTCGTCGGGCGTCGTGGACGTGTCGCACGAGGTCGCGCGCCGCGCGCTGCTCGCCGGCGACGTGGCGATGGCACGGCACGCGTCGCAGGTGGGGCGGCTCGCCGACCCCGTGGACGAGCGGTCGTGGCGCAACGGTATCCGCGCGGAGATCGCCTCTGGACGACGGGACGCGGTGGGCCGGCTCGTCGACCGCCTGCGCGACCACCTGGAGCAGCTCGCCATGGAGCCCGAGCCGGACACCGAGGAGTTGCTGGCGCAGGTGGACGAGCAGGACCGCCGCCGGGAAGCTGACGCGGGCCGGAGCGCTCGGGGCTAACCCGCCCCTGTCGTTGGTCGAGCCTGTCGAGACCCGTCTCGACAGGCTCGACCTCGGTTATCCACAGCACCCACTTTCCGGATCTCGTCGTCCGAGCTAGCGTCATTCTTGGCCGTTGCGGATATGCAACGGTGGGGCGTGAGTGGCAGGGGGACGCGGATGGATGGCGCGGCGATGCGTATTGCGGGGCTGGTTTTGGCGGCTGGGCTGGCCTTGTCCGCTTGCATGGGTGCGGCTCCGGACCCTGAGGTGAGTACCGGTCCAACCGGCGATCCGACGCCTACCGCGTCTGCGAGCCCCTCTCCGTCTGTGCCGACCAAGCCGGAGCGGCCGGAAGCGATGGAGCGCGACGACGCAGAGGGAGCTGCTGCTGCCGCGGAGTACTTCATCGAGCTCTACCCGTACGTGATGGCGACGGGGGATACCGAGGAGTTCGAGGCGATGTCGCACCGGGCTTGTGGGTTCTGCGAACAAGCGCTGAGAGATACGGCTCGGATCCAGGATCGTGACCAGCGTTTCGTAGGCGGAACAACTGAGGTGAAGGTTCTCGACCAGTACCTTCGTGACGACTTGACGGGAATCTACCCGCTGGACGTCGAGGTGACCCAGGAAGCATCTACGACGCTAGATCCGGCAGGCTCTGCAGTTGCTTCCGCCGAACCACAGACCTCAGCACACCGAGTTGAGGTTGCCCAGAAGGATGGTCGCTGGGTTGTCGTCGCGATCGCACCGAGGCCAGAATCGTGAGTGCCACAACTGCGGTGAGTCTAGTAGTCGCCTTAGCCTTGTCCGTTGTCCAGCCCGAAGAGCAGCCGACCTTCAGCGGCACCTCGGAGTACGACCGAATTTCGGTTGAAGCGATCGCCCGGTCGGGTGATCGAGGCCTTCAAGTCGGGAAGGGCCGCAGTGGGGGATCGGTACCGAATGACCCGCCCGTCCGCCAATGGCGTGTCACTCCGGCTATGTGCTTTCTCCGCGATCTCGGAGGTGCTACCGCGCTCGCCGAATCTTGCGACGAGGGCCACCAGCTCGCCTACGCCGGGATTGAGTGCGAGGACGATGAACATGCGGTCGGCGCCCTTTTCGAGCAGCGACGCGAAGCGAACGGCTGGTCAGATGCCGCACTGGTCGAGGACGAGTCCTGCCTGGCCGAACGCCGCCAGCAGATAGACATCCCGGCTGCCGCGGCGAAGGCGTTCCAGGAGATGCAGATCGCACCGTCCGAGGTGAACGTGCAGCCACCGGACGGTTGGACCCTCGTCAACGTCGACACGATCGCCTTCACCGAGAGCCAACCCCGCACAATGAGCACCAGTCTGTTCGGCATACCCGTAGAAATCCGGGCGGTCCCGAGCAACTACTCATGGGACTTCGGCGACGGATCGGCGCCCTTGGTGACCAGCGACCCCGGCGCGCCCTACCCAGCGCATACGGTCGCCCACGCCTACGCGAAGACGGGCGAAGCGATCATCTCTCTCACCACCACCTGGCACGGTCAGTTCCGATTGGCCGGTGAGCCGACCTGGTACGACGTGGCGGGAGAGGGGACGACCGTATCGTCGTCAGGCAGCTTGGAGATCCTTGAGGCGAGGGCGCGACTGGTGGAAGACCTGTACGGCGGCTGACCTTAGCGTCGGACCACAAGGTCTTCAGTGTCGTGCATTCTCATGACGTCGAGGGCCGGGATCCGGTCGTGTCGAGGCAGCGGTCGATGAGCGCGGTGAGCTCCAACGAGAGTGGGAGTTCGGCCTGTTCAGCGGCAGCCACGCCGTCGTAGAGCATGATCGCGACGGGCCCAGGCTGCTGGTCAGCCGCAGCATCGGTACAGAGCAGGACGCCAACCGTTGGGCCGTGAACGTCGGGCACACGAACCAGGTCATCCACTAGGTCGAGCGTGTAACGGGTACGGGCGACGAGGGCTGGATCGAACCGGCCGGCCTGGACCTGGATAGCGATGTAGCGCATCTGAGTCACGTGAAAGAGCAGCAGGTCGACCGTGTAGTCCCGGTCGTCCTCCGTGAGACTCACGTGGCGGTCGACCAGGCACATGTGGCGATCCGGGGTGGCCAGCAGGTCCTCGAGGTGATCCACCACGATTCCGGTGAACGAACGTCGGATCGAGTCGACGAGCTCACCCACCACGTCCTCGAATCCTTCAGGCTGGAAGTCCTCGGTGCGCTGGAAGAAGCTCACGAACCGCTCCCTTCGATCTTGTCGCCGCGATCGGGGCGGTGCTCGGCATCGGGCCTGGTGAAATCGCTCATAGCCCAAGCCTGTAGAGGCATTCCAGCATCCGCCACCCGGGTTGCATATGCGCAACGAAGACATATGAGTCTGCGCGCAGACATAGGCGCCTCATGACGAGTTCCTGGGCTGCCCATGTCCTATGTTGGCCGGATGTTGTGAATTATCACGGAAGCACCTTGCCGGGAAGACGGATATAGCGCACTCTTGCTACGGCCGTGTTCACTGAGTTCTGCCCGAAGTTGAGGGAGTCGCCGGATGGTCTCGTCCGCCATCACGCCTACGCGCACCATCGCCATCCTCATCGGAGTCGCAGTCGTTGCGGTAGCCGGGTTCGCGGTCGTGCGCTCAGGAGTGTTCGAGCCGGAGACGGTCCAAGGCGCGATCCCCGGCCCGGGCTCGTCGTCACCCTCGGCATCGGTCTCGGCGTCACGGAGCCCATCGACGTCGCCGTCCCCGACGGCCTCACCCGAGCCGACGACGCCAGCGCAGATCAAGGCAAAGAACATCGCAGACGCGAAGGCGCGCCTCGTTGAGTACTACGAGACGACGGCGTCGGTAGCAAACAACGGATATCAGGACTGGGAGCGAAAGCTCGTCCCGTTTTGGGGGAGTTTTGAGATCCGTGACTCCATGGGAGTTGCCTATGAGCAGAGCTTGGGTGCCGGCCAATATACGACGGGTGCTGCTCGAATCGAGTCAGCTATAACTACTGGGTATCGCGCGCCAGAACCTAATTATGAGCGCGTTAACTTCGAGGTATGCGTTGATTTTTCTGAGGTCCGAACATTCGAAAAGAGCGGCGAAGAAATCAAGCGACAGTCTGGTGTTCCAACGCGCTACTACCTCCTGTATGAGATGCGGCATCACGGCAGCGACCGAGGTTGGGCTATCGATGCTGAGGACCGACAAGTGGAGCGGGCATGTTGACAATAGTCGACCGCAGCGCCTGGACCTACCGGGTGGCTTTAGCGGCAATGCTCTCGCTCCTCACCGTTCTATCGGTCGATATATCGTCCGCTGCGGCGGAATGCCGTGAAGTTCTGCAACCGGACGGCACCGTTAAAACGATATGTGAGGAAGACGGTGGTGGCGGAAATCCTGGTGGTGGCGGTGGTGATGAGGGAGATGGCGAAGGCCCTCGAACTTGTGAGCTCGAAGGACGGGATATCCCATGCTCAAGTGAGTTCGGTGCCTGGGATGGTTATTGCTATGTACGCGTGGCTACGGACGATCCAAATGTGCACAAGGACGTCTGGGGCGACCACACAGACGGTGTGATTGTGGAATGTAGCCCCTTCGATTGCGTTGGTGGGCCAGATCCGTGTCCAGGTGCAACGCTGGACTGGGCTCCCGGACCGCCAGCCCAAGCAGGGCCTTCGGCAGAGGAACTCGCCCGCCGGGCCGTCGCCCAGATGCAACTCACCATGGGAGAGGTTGGATCCACCCCGCCGCCGTCCACAGCCGATCCCGGATCAGTGGGTGCCATCGGACTCCCCATCTGGCTGTGGATCGCTAATCGCGCGGAGAACACTGTCGGCCCGATTACGCGCTCCGAGCGTGACGGTGGACTAACTGTCAGTGCCACGGGCACGCTTGATCGTGTCGAGTGGACCCTCACCGACGCGAGCGGCACCACACGCGGTTCCATCACCTGCGATGGGGTCAACGCCCCAGGCACGCCCTATGACGGCCGTAACAGTGCGGAACCGTCGCCCACCTGTGGGTTCGGGCCGGAGCTCAACAGCACTCCGGGCGACCTCACCCTGACCGGCACGGCGTACTGGTCCGTCGAATGGCAAGGCGGCGGCCAGTCTGGTCAAATCGAGGTCCCGGGGCAGAGCAACAGCACCCAGATCCGGATTGGCGAGCTACAGGCACTCGTCGGCCGATAGTGCCTGTCTAGCTGGCGCTTGACCTGTAGCCGATCGGAAATTTCTGTGACGCCCCTGTACTGAGCCAAACTCCTGGTGCGGAGGGGCACCGCCTCCACATCTTGAGGCACATGGAGCTGCCGTCGCCGGGCAGTTGAAGCAGACCTAGAAACACCCCGCGCACTGGAAACCAAGATCGCTGGGAATCCGGAGCCAGTGGCGGTGCACAACAGATCTGGTGGGTGAGCCGCGCCGCAAATCGGCAGGTCGTCCACACGACCTCCATTCAATTTGGGCGTGAGAGCCTGGCGGGGGCGCCGAACGGCGTTACTAAGGCACAAGATGGGCCCTATGGAAACCACCCGCACCGTCATCCGCGGTATTGGCCAAGTAGCCCTAGGCGCCGTCCTTCTCACGGCCGGCGTCGGACACCTCACCAAGGCGCGTAAGGAATTCCAAGCCCAGGTCCCGGCCTGGGTGCCAGTCGATCCTGACACCGTCGTGGTCGGATCGGGGATTGTCGAGATCGGCCTTGGTGCCGCGCTAGTGGCCACTTGGAAGCAGCCCCTCCGACGTCGGCTCGGGGCGTTGGTGGCGGCATTCTTCGTCGCAGTGTTCCCGGGAAATATCGCTCAGCTTGTGGAGCATCGGGACGGGTTCGGCCTGGACACCGATCGCAAGCGTGCGCTCCGGCTTATTGGCCAGCCGGTTCTTGTCGCGTGGGCGTTGGCGGCGACGCGGAAGTAGGGGTCTCGACGAGCTCGACGAGCGGAGCTGGGTCCGGCCAACGCGTGGCCTCACACCTGGTCGAGCATCCCCAAGCTGCTCGCGAACTCCATCAGCTCGAACGTCGAGCCCGTCACCATGGTCGCGCCGGCCGCCTTCGCGGTTACCGCGAAGGGCCCGACGTTGCCGTAGAGCACAAACGGCGTCACCGGATCGGTCGTCCGGAACTTCGTCAGCAGACGTAGCCCGGCGTCCGGGACGTCTACGCCCGCCTCCTGACGCCCCATGTCCGAGATGATCAGGCCGTATGCATGGCGCTCGAGCAGCTGCAGCGCCTCGCTGGTCGAGCGCGCGATCTCGACGTGTGCGCCATCGCGCCGCCAGGAGTCGGCGAGGACCGCGTTGTTCTCTGGGTGGTCGTCGACCCAGAGGATCGAGCGGAGCGCGGGGCTGGTCGGCAACGAGATCCGGCGCTCCTGTTCCTCCAGCATCCAAGAGGTGTCGTCGTGCCCCCACACAGCGCCTTCGGAGTCTTCAGCGGCTTCCGCTTCGGGATCCGGCAAGGCGTAGCCCGGCGGGGTTCGCTCCCCTGGCCGGGACGTAGTTTCCCCGGGAACAGTGGCCGCGTGGTCCAGCCGTCGCTTCAGCGATGCCACCTCGCGTTGCAGGTCGGTGATCATGTCCGACTGCTGGTCGGTCGCCTGCTTGAAGTTGAGCTTCTGTCCGCCGAACTCGAGCGTCACGTCGTCGGAGTTTCTCAGCTTCGACAGGAGCTGCCGTCCGAAGACCAGCAGTACGACGATCACGAGCAGGGGCCACAGGAGGGCGGCGATAGCGCTGATCAGGTCTGCCACGGGGTAAAGGTACCGGTCAGAGGATGATGGGACGGGACAGCGCCCGCCACGAGACGACGGAGGTCCATTGGTGACCGAGCCGCTCGATCGTGTACGCGAGATCTGCCTCGCTCTGCCCGAGGTGACCGAGAAGCTGAGCCACGGCTCACCTACCTGGTTCGTGAAGAAGACCTTCGTGAGCTTCTCTGATCACGGGCACGGGGGTCCGCCCGCGATCTGGTGCGCGGCCGCGCCCGGCGCTCAGGAAGAAGCGATCGAGAAGGAACCGGACCGGTTCTACCGGCCGCCATACGTCGGGGTGCGTGGGTGGTTGGGGGTGCGGCTCGACGTCGATGTCGACTGGGACGAGATCGCGGCGATCGTCGAGGACGCGTATCGACAGGTCGCAACTCGGCGGTTGGTGGTGGAGCTGGACGAGGGGTAGGGGGCGGCCGGCGGGGGTCTCGACAAGCTCGACCAACGGTTCCGACTGGGTCCCGACAAGGTCGACCAGCGGTGGGGGAGCTCGACCAGCGGTCGGTGCGACCCGCGGTCAAGCCTCCAGCAGGCCTCGGATCTCCTCCGGGCCCAGCGAGCCCGCGAACGCTCCGGCGTCATCACTCAGCACCGCATCAAAAAGCCGGGCCTTGCGTGCCTTGAGCGCCATCACCTTGTCCTCGATGGTGTTCTCCGAGACCATCCGGAACACCATCACGTTCCGCGTCTGCCCGATCCGGTGCGTCCGGTCGATCGCCTGCGCCTCCGTCGCCGGGTTCCACCAGGGGTCCAGCAGGTAGACGTAGTCGGCCTCGGTGAGGTTGAGTCCGAACCCGCCGGCCTTGAGGCTGATCAGGAACACGGGAGCGGTGCCGTCCTTGAACCGGTTGATCACCTCTGAACGCTTCCGGGTGGACCCGTCGAGGTACTCGTACGGAATCCCCAGCGACGTGCACACCTCTGCCGCCTTGGCCAGGAACGACGTGAACTGGGAGAACACCAGCGCGCGGTGTCCCTCGGCGGCGACCTCCGCGAGCTGGTCCGCGAGCAGGCTCAGCTTGGCCGACGGGACACCCTCGTACTCCGGGTCCACCAGCGAGGCGTCCAACGCCATGCGGCGCAGCGTCGTCAGGGCGCGGAAGACCGCCACCCGGTTCTCGTCGAAGCTCTCGAGCAGACCCAGCAGCCGCGACCGTTCGCGCTGCAGGTGCGTGTCGTAGATCCGGCGGTGCTTCGGGTCCAGCGTCACGCGGAGCACCTGCTCCTGCCGCTCGGGCAGCTCGGGTGCCACCTGCTCCTTGGTGCGGCGCAGGAGCAGCGGCCGGATCCGACGGCGGAGCCGGGCCAGCAGCGGCGTCGAGTCGCCCTCACCCGAGATCGGCTTGACGTAGTCCTCGCGGAACTTGGTCGGTGACCCGTACAGTCCCGGCGCCACGATCGCGAGCATCGCCCACAGCTCCATGAGGTTGTTCTCCATGGGCGTGCCGGTGATCGCCAGCTTGAACGGCGCTTTGAGGCGGCGCGCGGACTCGTTGGCGCGCGTCTGGTGATTCTTGGCGAACTGCGCCTCGTCCAGGATCAAGCCGCTCCACTCGACGTCGGCGAACGACTCGAAGTCCAGGCGGAAGATCGCGTACGACGTCACGACGACGTCGGCGCCCGCGGCTACCTTCGCGACCGTGGTCCGTGCCTTCGCGGCGGTGGTCGACAGCATCGCCACCTTCAGGTCCGGCGTGAACTTGGCGGCCTCGGCGGCCCAGTTGCTCACCACCGACGCCGGTGCGACGACCAGGAACGGCGCGTCGTCGTCGGGCCGCTCCTGCCTGGCCTGGGCGACGAAGGCGAGGGTCTGCACGGTCTTGCCGAGGCCCATGTCGTCGGCGAGGATCCCGCCGAGCCCGTGCCGCCAGAGGAAGGTGAGCCACTCGAAGCCGTGCTGCTGGTAGGGCCGCAGATCGGCCTTCAGCCCGACGGGCGGCGGCACGGGTTCCGGTCCGTCGACGCCGTCGGCGGTCAGCGACACCAGGTCGCTCACCGAGCGGCGCCACCGGTCGGACTGCTCGACGATGTCGGCCACCTGCTCCAGCTCCGCCCACAGGCCGGCGTTGAACCGGCTGATCCGCAGCTTGCCCGGCTGGTCGGAGAGTCGCTGCGCCTCCTCGATCAGCGCCCGGAGCTGCGCGAACACGGGCAGGTCCGTCCGCAGCCAGGAGCCGTCGGTGAGCATGAACCGCTTCTTGCCCCGGGCGAGCGCATCGAACACCGGGCCGAACGGGATCTCCCGCCCGTTGATCGTGACCATGACACCCAGGTCGAACCAGTCCAGGTCGGTGCTGTCGTCCGCACGCATGCTGACCACCGGTGTCGCCTCGAGGCCCTGGTACTCGGGCAGCTTCTCGCTCTCCACGCGGACGTCCGGCTGCTCCTTGAGCACGGGCAGCGCGGTGGTGGCGAAGTCCATCGCCTGCAGCCCGCGGAACACCTCGGGCGCCACCCGGAAGTGGCCGAAGCCAGGCACCTCGCGTACGGCGGCGATCACCCTGCCCAGGGTCGCGGCCTCCGCCGCGAGATCACGCAGGTCCGCACCCGGTTCCATAGCGGTGGTGAGCGGATATTCCTTGTCCGACGGCGGGTACGCCCACCGCCACGCCACGCTGATCTCCGCCGGCGATACTGCCTTCACGGTGGCCACCAGCTGGGGCTGCGGCAGGTCCGGCAGCTCGACGTCGGGGTCGGCGTGCACCTGCACCTCCCGGCGCAGCAGCGGCAGATAGTCCGCCAGGAACTCGTCGACCGCGTCTGCGGGGATCTTGAGCTCGGCCAGGTGGACCGCCGCGTGCTCCTGGTCGGTGAGGGGCGCCGCCGTCGGGCCGAGGGTGATGGTGCGGCCCGAGGGGGACTCCTCGACGGCGAACAGGCCGTGCCGACCCAGCGCGCCGACCGAGGTCGCCAGGGTGACGGCGCCGTCGAAGGAGACGGTTCGCTCGAGCCGCGCGCCGCCGTCGGGCAGGGAGAGGTCGAGGGCGATGGACGCCTCGCCGGCCAGCCGCACCGACTCCCGCTTCGACTTGCCGACGAGCTCGATGCCAAGGTCCGCGGCATCGGCGAGGTGGCGCCAGAACGGGCGGGGGAGTACGTCGTCCAGACTGATCCAGTCACCAGCGCTGACGTAGCCGTAGCCGCGCGGGCTCGTGGCGCGCAGGGCGTCGAGCGTGGTGAACCACTCCCGGACGACGGGATCGACGCCGCGCAGGAACCCGTTGCGGATGTAGTTCCACGAGGCGGTGCCGCCCACCCACGAGCCCTTGTTGTTGCGCTGGACAGGCCGCATCGACAGGGAGAGGTTGTTGTCGATGGTCGTGCCGTCCACGCGGAGCTGCAGCGCCAGCACGGGCCGGGGTTCGGCCGTCGACGGGTGCGCAGGCGGAGCCTCGACCGGAGCGGTCGGCACGAGCTGCTGCACCGCGGCCTTCCACTCCGGTACCTGCGGCGTGCGCTTCAGCGAGGACGCGGGCCGGACCATCGAGGCCAGGCCGTCCGACCCGGACTCGATGAGCGTCGCGACGACGTGCTTGCAGGCGGACCCGACCGGGCACGTGCAGTCCGTGCCGACGACTACGGGCGGTCCGGGGCTGTTGGTCCGGAACTGGATGGAGCAGGAGTAGGTGCTGCGGCCGCTGCCGCGCACCCACGAGATGAGCAGGAGGTCGTCCGGCAGCCACTCCCACGAGATGACCCGGCCCTGCTTCTGGTAGTCCTCGCCGCGCAGGTACGCGCCACTGCCCACCAGAAGCTTGATCGCCGCGGGGTGGATGCGCGGGGCGGGAACGGTAGCGGGCACCCCTCCATGGTTCCACGCCCGGGCCACCGGTCCGCGGAGTTATCCACAGCGTGCCTTCAACCCCACGGTGTGGGTGACCTCTGGGAGAGTGTCGCCATGCACACCCTGCCCGACGCCGGACGTCGGCCCGCCGCGCTCAGCGTCCTTCTTCTCGCGGCCGCCGTGTGGACGTCCGTCCCGATGCGGCTGCTGATCCCTGGCAACGAGCTCGATCTCGGCTTCACGGTGGACAACGCGATCTTCGTGATCGAGAACGCGGCGATGGCCGGAACGGTAGTGCTCGGGGTCGGAGCCGCAGCTCTCCGGTCCAGACGCGTCCTCGTCGGGGCGGTAGCGGTCGTCGGTCTGCACCTGCTGTTCCAGCTCGGCACAGCGGGGGTGCAGCTCGTGAACGGCGCCCGCCCCGAGCTGGTGCTCGGCACGCTCGTCGCGATCATCGCCCTGACGGTGCTGCTGGCCGGGGTGCTGATCGCCCTGTTCCTGCGCAAGCCGGCGACGGCGCGCCGGGCCGGTCTCGCCGTGGCCCTGGCCGGGGCACTTATCCACACCCTGTGGACAAACGTGCTGCTTCCGGTGGTCGCGGCCCTGCCCTATGGCGGGCCGCGACCCGGGATGGTCTGGTCACTCGTCGTCGCGATGGCCCTCAACCTGCTGGTCGTCGCGGCGGCGGCCCTGTGCGGCTGGGCCGCGCCGATCACGCGGCGGATCGGCGCGCTCCTGGCTGCCGTGGTCGGGGTGCTGGGGATCGCGGCGGTGGCCGAGACAGCAGATGCCTTCGGTGCGGGCTACGGTGCGACGCAGGTAGTTCAGGCACTGCTGACTCTGGGGGCCGTGCCGCTCGCGGTCATCGCGGGCCGGCGGCAGGCGGCAGCCCGGCGGGCGGAGCGCTGACTCGCTACTTTGCCGTGCTCACCCGGATCTCCTCGAGTGCGACTACCTCGAGGATCTGCTTCACGATGATCGGGCCGACCGATTCCCACGAGAGCATCTCGGCGATCACCATGTAGGACAGGTCGTCCCCGGTGAAGCAGCCGCCGCGGTGCAGCGCGTTGACGAGTCGGTGCTTGGGCCAGTCGAGCTCGTCGAGGCGCTCGACCCGCCGCACTGCGGGGAAGAGCCTGCCGACGGGCAACGACTTGAGGCGAGTTACGGCGGCCTCGGCGAGGCGGGCGGTACCGATGTCGGTCTTGCTGTCGACCTGACCGACGTACCAGGCGTCGTCCTCAGCCATGACCTCGCGGAACCATGGGAACACCTCGCCCCAGGTGGGTGTCGGGGTGACGGCGGGTGCGTCGGACATGAACGGATGCCTCCAGTCCCTGTGTAGGTAAGTACGTCAATCCTTGCACCGTTCGGCCGGCAAAACAGGCACGATCGGCTCTAGAGACCGGACCTCATCCACTAATTCACCCGCCCAGCGGTTGCCGAGGAACGGAAGCCGTGCGAGAGCCACGCATGCCGAACACGATCGCGGTAGCCAGGTACCCGAGGGAGAGGGCGACGAAGAGCCCGGGCGACCACCCGGCGTCGGGCACGAGGAAGGCCGCGAGGGCTGCCGCACCCACGAAGGCCGCGTTGTAGAGGACGTCGTAGAAGGCGAACGCGCGGCCGCGGTAGGCGTCCTCCGAGTCGCGCTGCACGATCGTGTCGACCGCGATCTTCGCGCCCTGTGCGGCGAGCCCGAGCAGGGCGGCGGCGGTGACCACGCCGACGAAGCCGGGCTCGGGCACCAGGATCAGCTGCGACACGCCGGCCACCACCAGCATCACGGCGATCCAGGACTGCGGGGCCATCCGCCGCGCCAGCAACGCGGTGAGCAGGATCGCGAGCCCGCCACCGACACCCGTCGCGCCGATCACCGTGGCGAAGGTGGTGAGACCGGCCGTGCGGTCGCCCGGTTCGGCCAGGAGGTTGCGCGACATCAGGATCGCCGCGATGAACACCACCCCGTACAGGAAGCGGTGCAGCGCCATCACCAGCAGCGCCTGACCGGGGGTGCGGCGCGCGGCGAGGTAGCGGGCGCCGTCGGCCAGACCGCTCGCCACCGCCGTCAGCTCGCTCCGGATCGAGCCGACGGCGGGCTGCAGCGGTCCGAGCAGCGTGCGGGACATCCGCAGCCCGAGCAGCGAGGCACAGCCCATGACGACGCAGGCGCAGGTCAGGGCCGCCGCGTCCTGGATGCGGCCAGCCGGTACGGCCAGGCCGAGCACGAAGCCGATGCCGCCTCCGAGGAACGCGGCGCCCGCACCGAGCGTCGGCGTCAGCGCGTTCGCCGTGAGCAGCAGGTCGCCCTGGACCACGCGCGGCAGACCCGCCGAGAGACCGGCGAGAAGGAACCGGTTGACGCTCAGGGCGGCGAGCCCCAGCACGTAGATCGCGGGGGTGACGCCCTGCGTGAGCATCAGCACCGCCATCGTGCCGGTGATCAGCACGCGCACGGCGTTGCCGTACACCAGCACCTGCCGCCGTTGCCACCGGTCGAGGAACACGCCGGCGAACGGGCCGACGATCGTGAACGGCGCCAGCATGATCGCGAACGCGCCCGCGATAGCCGCCGCCGACCCCTGCGACGTCGGGCTGAAGAACAGCAGGTTGGCGAGGCCCACCTGGAACATGCCGTCGCCGGCCTGGGAAACGAGACGCACGGTGAACAGCTTGCGGAACCCGGGCAGGCGCAGCAGCGCGCGCAGTTCGGCAAGAACGGTCACTTGCCCACAGTAGTTGTCCGCCCCGCTGGGGCGACGGCGGTGCGGGCGGGGCAGGCCCGTCGCCGAAGTTCACGCGGTGTCCATCTTGTCGTCATCGCGGGTCGGCCCGGCTGCCACGGGCCGGGGCCAGCCTGCCCGTGTGTCTCTCGATCGCCGCCACGCGGCATTCATCGCTTCCGGCGCCGTCCTCGCACTGGGGCTGAGCGCGTTCCCGGCCTTCGCGGCTCCCTCGACCGAGCGTGGTGGGGTCTCGACAGGCTCGACCAGCGGGCTGAGCTCGACCAGCGGGCTGAGCTCGACCTTCCACCGGCTCGCCACCTACCCCGTCTTCCAGAACGCTCCTGCGGGCACCGACCCCGCCGACGAGACGGTCGCCGAGATCTCCGCCGTGAGCGAGGACGGCAGGACCCTCATCCACACCGACGCCGCCGCACGCCGCATCGGGTTCGTCGACATCAGCGACCCCGACTCGCCCCGCGGCCTCGGCTCGCTCTCCCTCGCGGAGCTCGGCTCCGAGCACGACGAGCCGACGTCGGTCGCCGTGGTCGGTGACTACGTGCTCGTGGTGGTCGACAGCTCGACGTCGTTCACCGCGCCGTCGGGCCGCCTCGACGTCGTCGACCTCGCGACCCGCACCCGCGTGCGCTCCATCGACCTGGGCGGTCAGCCCGACTCGATCGCCGTCACGCACGACGGCAGCCGCGCCGTCATCGCCATGGAGAACCAGCGCGACGAGGACGTGCTCCCCGACACCGGCGACGGCGAGGAGGGCGACCTTCCGCAGGCCCCCGCCGGGTTCCTGCAGCTCGTCGACCTCCCGGGCGCGGACCCTCAGGCCTGGCGGACCCGCCCCGTCACGCTCGACGCGGCGGCGCTCGCGGCCGCCGGCCTGGACACCCCGCAGGACGTGGAACCGGAGTACGTCTCGATCAACCCGTCCGACACCAAGGTCGCGGTGACGCTCCAGGAGAACAACGGCGTCGCGGTGCTCGACGTCGTGTCCGGCGAGCTCGAGAACGTGTTCTCGGCGGGCGACGTCGCGCTGGAGGGCGTCGACGCGGACGACGAGGGCGCCATCGACCAGACCGGCTCCCTCGATGCGGCCCCGCGCGAGCCCGACGCCATCGGCTGGGTCGACGACGAGCACGTCGCGACCGCGAACGAGGGCGACTGGAAGGGCGGCACTCGCGGCTGGACGGTCTTCGAGGCCGCGACGGGCGACGTCGTCTGGGACGCGGGTGCGGACCTCGAGGAGCTGGCCGTCCGTGTGGGCCTGCACAACGAGGACCGCGCCGGCAAGAAGGGCGTCGAGATCGAGGGCCTCGCGGTGGCCACGCTCGACGGCGTCCGCTACGCGTTCGTGGGCTCCGAGCGCTCCAACTTCGTGGCTGTGTACGACGTGTCCGACCCGACTTCCCCGCGGTTCGTGCAGGTCCTGGCCACGACCAACGGTCCGGAGGGCATCCTGCCGATCCCGTCGCGGAACCTGCTCGTCGTGTCCTCCGAGGAGGACTCGGCCGAGGACGGCGTCCGTGCGTCCGTCTCGGTGTTCGGCAAGGGACACCGCTACGCGCGGGACGCCGGCTCGCCTGCGTTCCCGACGCTGGTGTCCGCCGACGCACGCACCACGACGGGTGCGGTCAAGCCGATCGGCTGGTCGGCGCTGGGCGCGCTCTCGGCCGACCTGAGCGAACGCGACCGGCTGTGGACCGTCACCGACGCCGTGAAGTCACCGACGTCGATCCTCTCCGTCTCGACCGCCGGTCAGCGCGGCAAGAGCGGCCCGGCGGTCATCGACCGCGAGATCGTCGTGACGGAGGACGGCGAGCCCGCCGGGCTGGACGCCGAGGGCATCTGGGCGCGGCCGTCGGTCCGGGGCAAGGCGGGCGGCTTCTGGCTCGGCGTCGAGGGTGCGACGGGTGCGGAGAACGCGCTGGTGCGCGTGTCGCCGTCGGGCCGTGTGCAGGAGCGCGTCAGCCTGCCCGCCGATGTCGCCGCGGGTCTCGGCAAGTGGGGCATCGAGGGTGTGACCGGGACCGTGGACCGGACGGGCGAGCACCTGTTCGTCGCGCTGCAGCGCGGCCTGACCAGCGACGACGGCGTGGGCGGTTACGCCCGCATCGGGCGGTACGACGTCGCGACCGGCAAGTGGACCTGGTTCGGCTACCCGCTGTCCACCCCGACGGCCGACGGCGACTGGGTGGGTCTGTCCGAGATCACGGTGGTGGACCGCGACACGCTCGCCGTCATCGAGCGGGACAAGCTGAACGGCCCGGCGGCGGCCCTCAAGGCGGTCTACACGGTGGACCTGCCGAAGCGCGACCCGCGTCCGGGGACGGTCCCGGTGCTGCGCAAGCGGCTCGCGATCGACGTCCTGCCCGCGCTGCGTGCCACCAACGGGTGGACGCAGGAGAAGCTGGAGGGCCTCACGATCGGTGGTGACGGCCGGGTGTACGCCGTCACGGACAACGACGGCGTGCAGGACGCGACGGGTGAGACCGTCTTCCTGGACCTCGGCAGCGCCCGCCGTCTCTTCCGCTGACACCTTCCCCGCCCGACCCGGCCCCGGTGGTCGAGCTTGTCGAGACACAGGTCTCGACAAGCTCGACCAGCGGGGTTTCGACTACCCCGGTGGGAACGGGGCTCAGCCGCGGGCGTTCACGTGGATCGCCAGCGCCCCGTATGCCGGGACCGTCGCGGTGAACCAGCCGTCAGCGTTGACGGTCCGCTTCACCGAGCAGTTCGACGACGCGACGACGTCGCAGTACGTGCCCGCCGGGAGCGGCGTCTGGAACGAGCGCTGCACGGCCGACGCCGTGTTGTTCAGCACCACGTAGCCGCGGTTGCCGCGGCCGTAGGTGATGAGGTTTCCGCCGTCGTCCCACCAGTTGGTGACCGCGGTTCCCGCCACCGCGTTGTGGAAACCGACCATGCCTCGGATCTCCGTCCAGCGCTGCGTGCAGGTCCACCGCCCGGCGCCGCAGGTCGCGTCGGGGACCGAGGTCTCGCCGGCACCCGGCGCGCCGGCGTCGTTGTTCGAGAACTCGTAGCCGGAGTACACGGTGGGCGACCCGTACGGCCAGGACAGCAGGAACGTGTTGGCCAGGACGTACTTGGCGCCCCACTTGTAGTTCATCGACTCGCCGTTGCGCTCGGTGTCGTGGTTGTCCACGAACACACCCGCCCGTCCGGACTGCAGCTTGCCGTCGCCGATGAACCGAAGGTTCTTGATCTGCCCGTCGAAGTCGTGCTTGAGCTGGCGCGCGTAGTTGAACTCGTGCGAGTCGCCGCTGCCGAGGTACTCGGACGGCTGGACCGGCTCCCCGGCGGCGCCGATCACCTCGTGCACCCAGAAGACGTTCGGGTTCCGCATCCGCGACTTGATGGCCTCCAGGTCCGATGCCGGCACGTGCTTCGACGCGTCGATCCGGAACCCGTCGACGCCGAGCGAGACCAGGTCGTCGAAGTACGCGGCGAGCCTGCCTCGGACATAGTCGGAGCCGGTGCGCAGGTCCTGCAGCGCGACGAGGCGGCAGTTCTGGACCTGGTACCGGTTCGTGTAGTCCGAGATGTCGGTGCGGCAGTCGTTGAAGTCCTGGTACCCGTACGTGCCGGTGAAGTTGTCGTCCGAGTACGCGGTCCCCGCCACGCCGGTCCCGGACCGGCCCGCGCCCGCCATGTGGTTCACGACGGCGTCCGCGATCACGCCCACACCGGCGGCGTCGCAGGCGGCGACCATGTTCGCGAACTCGGCGCGGGTGCCCAGCTTGGACTCGATCCGGTAGCTCACGGGCTGGTACGACGTCCACCACTGGGAGCCGCGGACGTGCTCCATGGGCGGGGAGACCTGCACGTAGCCGAACCCGGCCGGGCCGACGACATTCGTGCACTCCGCGGCGACGGAGTCCCAGGTCCACTGGAACATGTTGAGGATGACGTCGCCGTCACCGTGCGCGGGAGTCGCGGCCCGGGCAGGTTCGACGGCGGGGGTGGCCGTGGTCGCGACCAGGCCCAGGGTGAGTGCGGCGGCGAAGGTCGTCAGGGTGGCGAGCAGTCGTCGGGGCGCGTTCGGACGGCGCATCATTGCGGCTCCTTGCGGCGTGGTCCCGGTCTGAGGCGCGCGCGGCGTTGCGCGGCCGTTTCCGGATCTTGCTGCAAGCGTTGCAGAGCATCCGGCGACACGCCAAGGACCCGGGTGAAAACCCGGGCCCGGCGTGTCGGAGGTGTGGACGCTCAGTCCTCGTTGGGCATGAGGATCCAGAACGCGATGTACGCGAGAAACTGCGGCCCCGGGATGAGGAACGAGGCGACGGTGAGGATCCGGACCAGCGTGGGATCCCAACCGAATCGGCGCGCGATGCCGGCGCAGACGCCGGCGATCATGCGTCCCTGGCGCGGACGAGAAAGTGTCTGTGTGCTCATGTCATCGACGGTACGGACGTCGCGGGCGCCTGAGAATCCGGTGATGCCCCGGTCGGCCCCTGATCCTTCCCTGGGAGTCCCCAGGGTGATCTCATGCCGCCTGGCGCTCGTTCGGGATGAAGATCCAGCCGATCACGTAGGCCAGGAACTGCGGTCCCGGGATGAGGCACGAGGCGACGGCGACGATGCGCACGGTCGTGGGATTCCAGCCGAATCGGCGGGCGATACCGGCACAGACGCCGCCGATCATGCGGCCCTGACGGGGACGGGAGAGTGTGGGTGTGCTCATGCCATCGACGGTACGTCTGCTGCGTGCCGGCGGGTATCCGGTGACTCCCTGGTGTGGCCCTGATCCGGCCCGGAGAAAACTCCGGGAGTGAGGGCGGGTGAACTTCCCGGACCTTCGTTGTTGTCGCGTTCTCGCCCGACCTAGTCTCGGCGCAGCCCTTCCTGCGCGGGGCCTTTGCGGCCCCTGAGGGCCCTTGAGAGGAACGACGATTTGAACCCCATGCGATCTACGGGTGTACCGAGCCGTGTCCTGGCAGTCCTGACGGGTGGCGCGCTGCTCGCCGGCCTGGTCACGGGGCCGGCGATTCCGGCGTCCGCCACGACGGCGGAGCCGTCGCCGTCCGCCACCGACGCGGTCCCAGGGTTGTCGACGACGATCGACGGCGTGCCCTGCGGTGATGAGCCGACCTGGCACACCGGCGACGGTAACTACCTCGTGGCGCACTGGGCCACCACGTTCGAGGTGCCGACGGCCGAGACCGCCGTCATGTACGCGGTCGTCAACCCGGACGGTGTGGACGTCGACGTGACCGTTGCGCCGGTCGACGACAACGTCGCCACCAGCCGGGACCGCACGTTGAGCCTGGACCACGGCAAGGTCTACACCCTCGAGGTACGGTTCCGGGGCTCTGACGGTCTCTGGAACCCGGAACCTGTGGCGTCGTGCGTCTTCGGCGTGCGTCATCCACCTGTCGTCTCGGCGGTCGTGCCGGTGCTCGGCGCCGACGCCGCGTACGTCTACGGCGAGGCCCGGGGTGGCGTGGGCGTGGCCGGGCAGTACCTCGTCGCAGCCACGCGTGAGGGCGAGCCGGTCATGTTCGAGTACGCCGTGACGGGCAGCTCGACCCGGCCGACGGCCTGGGAGAGCCTCGCCGTGGTGGACGGCGAGCGACCCCTGATCACCGTGGTCCCGACGGCAGAAGGCCGTCAGTACCTGCACCTGCGGGGCATCGACCAGTACGGCGTACGCGGTCCGACCCGGGTGAACAGCTTTCTTGTCGGGACCGCCGGGACGACGAGGCCCACCCCGCCGCCGGTCACCGTGACCGAACCGGAGGACGGTACTCCCGACGACGGTCGTATCCCGCTGGAGGTCGTGCTCACGAGCGACTTGTCAGCCCGGGCCATGGGCGAGGTCGTGCTCCGGTACGGGACTCGGGAGGTCGGCCGCACGACGTTCGACGCGCCGTCCGAGACCGTCCTCGTGGAGCAGTCCCTCGTCGGTACCGGCTTCCAGAACATCACTGCCGAGTACCGGCAGTTCGAGGGTGAGCCGACGCTGTCCACGACGGCCCGGATCTGCGCGAAGGACTGTGCCTTCACAGGTGGCAAGGCAACCATCACGGCGGCCGGGGACATTCGTCTGGACCCAGGCCTGCGCGCCGAGGTGTCCGGGTTCTCGCCGAAGCCGACGCGCTACAGGTACGAGTGGCTGCGGGCCGGCAAGGTGGTTTCTTCTGGTGAGCGTGACGAGGACGCTTACTACCTCAGCCTTCCGTCCGATGAGGGACAGACCCTGACGGCCCGGGTGACCGCCTACGGACCGCGCATGACGCCCAAGACAGTCACGACCTCGGTCAAGATCGGCGACCGGGTGGGCGCCGATGTCTGTGCCGGCGGAAAGACCATCGGGACGAGATGGCTGAGCAACTACCCGTACTGCCGCACCGGGGACAACGGTGGGACCGGCCTGGTCGGTGAACCGGGAAGTGGTCTGGCTCTGGAGATGCTGGTCGCCAAACCGTGGCCTGGCCCCGGGTACTCGTACTCCGAGTCTGGCGAGCCCCCTGCCGACCAGGGCTACAGCGCCGACTACTGGTTCAACTCCGAGGGCTACGTCCAGGGCCGCGGCTGGGAGGGGCTCAAGAGGAAGGACGACGTCTACTACCTCGGCAGCGTCGGTGAGAACCGCCGGCTCGAGGCGTTCCGCATCGATGACGGTGGTGTGCTGGCCCCCTACTACGACGTCTGGTACCGCGCCTATTCACCGCAGCGCGGGTGGCTCGGCTGGGCCAAGAACGGTGAGAACGCGGGCGCTACTCGATTCGGTCACACCATCGAGGCCGTCGAGATCCGTGTGCTACCGACGGGCAAGCGCCTGGAGTCCGCGTCGGGCAATGCGGCCTATTACAGCGCCCCGGTGCAGCAGCAGGTGCACGTCAGCTCCTACCTCCGGCCGTCGAACACGTGGCGCGCGCCTGTGATCGGTGGTGCGACCGCGGGCCTGACCAGCACGAACCAGCGCCTGAACGCGCTGCGCGTCGACGTCGACGGGACCCAGTACTCGGGCGGCGTCCAGGTGGCGGCCCGGGTCGAGGGCGACGGTTGGCGCAGCTACGTGTCCAACGATCGTGTCGCGGGGACGTACCACGCGACCAACCGCACCTCGGCCTACCGGATGCGACTGACCGACCAGATGGCTGCTCAGTACGACATCTACTACCGGACCCACGTAGCCGGGACCGGCTGGCTCGGCTGGGCCAGGAACAGCGGCCGTGCGGGCACCGAGAGCTACGCCACGCGGATCACCGCCGTCCAGGTGCTGCTCGTGAAGAAGGGTGACCCTGCACCGCCGAACGCCTACGGCCGGGCGGCCTACCTGGACTGACCGGCTGTCGGAGGGGCCGGTCGCGGACGTTCGCGGCCGGCCCCTCCGCATCTCCCGGGTTCACCAGCCGTTCGGCACCAGCACCTTCCGGATGCGCTTCTCGCTGACCGTGCCGTCCGTGCCGAGCTGCTGCGCGAAGAACGAGACCCGCAGCTCCTCCAGCATCCAGCGAACGTCCGCCAGCTCGGCGGCGCGTGCGGCGTCGGGGGAGCCTGCCGCGTAGGTGGCGAGCGCCTTCTCGTACGCCGCGGTCACGTCGCCGATCCGCCAGGCGAGGTCGGAGTCGCGTGCCGGGTTCTCCGCCGCCTTCGTCAGGCGGTGCGAGTCCGCGCGCAGGTAGCGCGCGAGGTGCGGCAGCCGCCGCGGCGGCGTCGCCGAGACGAACCCGTCGTGGATGAGGGTCGCGCGATGCTCGCGCAGGTTCTGCAGCGTGTTCAGCAGCGCGAGGCTGCCCGACGCGCGGATCTCCGCCTCGAGCGTCCGGCTCGCCGACAGTGCGGCCACCACGTGCCCGACGACGCGGTAGACCTCGTCCTCCAGATGCCGACGCACGAACGCCAGCGCGTCGGCGTAGGCAGCGGCAGTCCGCACGGACGCAGCATCCGGCCCACCCGAAGGCGTGTCATACCGCGCCGAGTCCGCACCTGAGGTCAACGACACAACAGCCGCCAGCTGCAGATCCGCCACCAGTGCCTCGGTGTTCGGATACGGCGACGCCGCCATCGTGAGCGACTGCGTCCCGGTCCACCGCGACGTCACCCGCCCGGTACCGAGCGCAGCCTCGGACACCAGCAACCGCCGAACGCCAGCGGCATGCAGCGCATCCCGCCGTGTCTCGTCGGCCAGGATCCGCAGCGAGACCCCCACGGACCGAGCCTGCCCCTTCACCTTGGGAGCAACCTCCTCCACCAGCGCGGGATACCCCCGCACGACAACCCCGGCCCCAACCCCGGTAGACACGGAAACCGGCAACGACCCGCCGTCCGCCAACCCAGATGGCCAGGTAGTCAGCCCGCTCTGCTCCCCAACAACCGCACCAGCCCCAGCACCAGCACCCCCGTCAACCACCCCCCGACTGGAGCTGCGCGCACCCACCTCAGAAGGTGACGGACCTACGGAGGGCGCGGAAGGCGAAGACCCTCGCGCGGACGTATTCCTTCCCGAAGTGGAGGGCCCCTTGGGGCCCGTGAACGCGTCCGCGCGAGGGTCTTCGCCTTCCGCGCCCGCCCCAGCCACCCGAGCCTCAGCCAGAGCCCGACCCACAGCCCCCTTCACAGCAGACCGCACAGCAGCCTCAGCCCGCGAAGCCAACTTCCGCTGCAGCAGCAAAAGATCCTTGGACTCGTCCAGCACGATCGCCGACGCGTCCCGCCCCCGCCCGCGCTCCTCGACGACCCGGAACGTCACCCGGAGATGCCCGGGAAGGCGTGCGATCCGCTCCTCGTCCCAGACCTCCGGCGGCACGATCACGTCGCGGAGCGCGCGGACCGCCCGCGTGAACGCGGCGACGTAGGACTCCGCCATGTCGCCGGCCCGGACGATGTCCTCCCACGCCGGGCACTCCTCGCGGATCCACGCGACGACGTCGCGCGCGACGTCCGGCGCCGGCACCAGCTCACGCCGCACCGCCTTGGGCAGCGACTTGATGGTCGCCACGGTCAGCTCCTCGAGGAGCCCGGGCACCATCCAGTCGAACCCGTCCGGCACGACGCGCGCGAGCACCGCGATCGGGATGTGCACGGTGACGCCGTCGGCGTCGGACCCGGGCTGGAACTGGTAGGTGAGCGGCAGGGAGAGCTCGCCCTGGGGCCACCGCTCGGGGAACGCTGACGTATCGACCGACGCGTCGCCGACCAGCTGTTCCATCGTGAACGTGAGGAGGTCCGGCGTCTCCTTGCGGGCCCGCGACCACCAGCGGTCGAAGTGCGCGGCGGACACCACGGAGTCGGGGACGCGCTCGTCGTAGAAGGCGAACAGGTCGTCCTCGTCCGCGACCAGCCCGCGCTGCCGGGAACGGGCCTCGAGCTCGCCGGCCTCCTCCAGGAGCGCGCGGTTGTCGTGGAAGAACCGATGATGCGTGGTCCACTCGCCCTCGACGAGCGCATGCCGCACGAACATCTCGCGCGCGGCCTCGGGATCGACCTTCGCGTAGAGCACGCGCCGGTCGGACACGATGGGCACCCCGTACAACAGCACCTTCTCGGTGCACATCGCCGCGCCCTGCTTGGAGGACCAGTGCGGCTCCGAGTAGGTGCGCTTCGCGAGCGGGCCGGCGAGGTCCTCGGCCCACTCCGGCTGGATCCGGGCGACGTCGCGCGCCCACAGGCGGCTGGTCTCGACCAGCTCGCCCGCCATGATCCAGACCGGCGGCTTCTTGGACAGGGGCGACCCGGGGAAGATGGCGAACCGCGCCCCGCGGGCGCCGATGTACTCGTTCCGCGCCTGCTTCTTGGCGCGCTTCAGCGCGATCTCCCGCTGCGCCCCACGGAGGTGCGCGACGGCGGACGCCTTCACCTCCCCGCTGTCCTGCATGCCCAGCTGCGACAGCAGCCCGGCGAGCAGCGAACGATGAATCGTGTCGTCGTCCCAGGTCTGGCGGTACGACGGCGTCTCTTGGTCCTGGCCGCCCTCCGCCTCTGCGGTTCGGTCACCGTTGTCGCCGGCGGCCTGAGGTGTCGTGGCGGGGCGGTGGCGGGGCTGGAAGGACATCTCTATGCCCAGCGGCCGCGACATCTCACGGAGCTGCGCGACGACGTCCTGCCACTCGCGGATGCGCAGGAAGTTGAGGTACTCCGCCTTGCACAGGCGGCGGAAGGCCGAGCTGCCCATCTGGTGCTGCTGCTCCCGGACGTACTCCCAGAGGTTCAGGTACGTGAGGAAGTCGGAACGCGGGTCGGCGAACCGGGCGTGCAGCTGGTCGGCCTGCGCACGCTGTTCCGCCGGGCGCTCGCGGGGGTCCTGGATCGACAGCGCGGCCGCGATGATCGCCACCTCGCGGGCGACGCCGTGCCGCGAGCCCTCGATGACCATGCGGGCCAGCCGCGGGTCCATCGGGAGCTGGGCGAGCGTGCGGCCCACCTCGGTGAGCCGCGTGACGTCGTCGACCTCCTCCAGCGCACCCAGCTCCGTGAGCAGCTGGACGCCGTCGCGGATCGCGCGGGTGTCCGGGGGTTCGACGAAGGGGAAGCGGGCGACGTCGTCGGGCGTGCTGACCACGCCCACCGAGATCATCTGCAGCAGCACGGACGCCAGCGATGTGCGCAGGATCTCGGGCTCGGTGAACTCGGGGCGCCCGTTGAAGTCCTCCTCCGAGTAGAGGCGGATCGCGATGCCGTCGGCGACACGGCCGGACCGGCCGCTGCGCTGGTTGGCCGAGGCCTGCGAGACCGGCTCGATCGGCAGCCGCTGGACCTTGGTCTGCTTGGAGTAGCGGCTGATCCGGGCCGTACCGGGGTCGACGACGTAGTGGATGCCCGGGACGGTCAGCGAGGTCTCGGCGACGTTGGTCGCCAGCACTATGCGCCGTGACGCGTGCGGCTGGAAGACCCGGTGCTGCTCCGCGCTCGACAGCCGCGCGTACAGCGGCAGGATCTCGACGTGCTGCGGATGCTTCGGGTCCCGGACGCGCTCCTTGAGGTGGCCCGTGAGCCCGTCGGCGGTGTCGTGGATCTCGCGTTCCCCCGAGAGGAACACGAGGATGTCGCCGTTGCCCTCGCGCAGCAGCTCGTCGCAGGCCTCGACGATGCCGGTGACGAGGTCCTTCTCCTCGCGCGCGTTCTTCGGTGCGCGGGCGCTGCCCCCTGGTCGGGCGCCACCCGCCGGTCGAGCGCCACCCGCCGGTCGAGCTTGTCGAGACCCCTTGGCCTCGGCAAGCTCGACCCGCGAGGGGTCGGCCCGCGACGCATCGGCCCCCGACGGGTCCTCGTCCGGGGACAGCGGCTGGTAGCGGATCTCGACGGGGAACGTCCGGCCGGAGACCTCGACGATCGGCGCCAGCTCGGGGAGCACGTCGGTGACGTACGCGGGCGCGCCGCCCCGCTCGGCCAGGGCCGCGGGGGAGAAGTGCGCGGCGAACCGCTCCGAGTCGATGGTGGCCGACGTGATGATCAGCTTCAGGTCGGGCCGCTGGGGGAGCAGCCGCGACAGGTAGCCGAGCAGGAAGTCGATGTTGAGCGACCGCTCGTGCGCCTCGTCGATGATGATCGTGTCGTAGGCGAGCAGCTGCGGGTCGCGCTGGATCTGGGCGAGCAGGATGCCGTCGGTCATGACCTTGACCAGCGTGTCCTCGCTGGACTGGTCGGTGAACCGGACCTGGTAGCCGACCACGCCGCCGAGCTCCGTGCCGAGCTCCTCCGCGATGCGCTCGGCGACCGTACGGGCCGCGAGGCGCCGGGGCTGGGTGTGCCCGATCTGGCCCTGCCGCCCGCGGCCCAGCTCGAGCGCGATCTTCGGGATCTGGGTGGTCTTGCCGGAGCCGGTCTCGCCGGCCACGATCACCACCTGGTTGTCACGGATCGCGGCGGCGATGTCCTCGCGGCGCGCGGAGACGGGCAGCTGCCCGGGGTAGGTGATGGGCGGCACCTCGACGGCGGCACGTTTGGCCGCCGCCGCTTCGAGCTGCGCGGTGGAGACCCGCTGCGGCCCGTTGCGCCGGGGTCGGCGGTTCTGCTTGTCCGCCTGCTTGCCCGGCCCACGACGGCGGTTCCGGCCTCCGCCCGCGCGGCCGCGATCGCCGTCGGACACCGGGGTGGAAGAGGGCTCGGTACTCACAACCCCCCATTCTCCCAGGAACGGCAAGGTCATTTGCCACCGGGCACCCGCAACGTGTCAGACGCACAGGTCACTCGGGTGGCCTGCCCGTCTGACACGTCGTGGGTCCTAGCTCGCCTGCGCCGCGTTGAGCAGGTCGAGCGCGCCGTGCTGGCAGCCGTGCCCCGAGCTCACCGGGACCCGCGGGCCGTTCCAGTGCGGGCCGTACATGTTGAGCGAGTCACGGTCGTTGGCGTACGCGGTGTCGGCCTGCCGGTCGAGGTACGCGCTGTACGGCCGGTCGCCCAGTGCTGCGTTCAGCTTGCCCAGGCCGCGGACGTAGGCGCCCTTGAAGGAGGCGCCGTCGCTGTTGCAGTCGTCGCCCTCGTTCACCTCGCGCAGCACCCCGCCCGGGTTGAGGTAGGTGGAGCTGGTCGAGGCGTTGGCCAGGGTCCGGGCGGTGCTGAGCAGTGACGCGTCCCCGGTGGCCCGGTGCAGCTCGGCCAGGGCGCCCAGGATGACGCCCTGGTTGTACGTCCACGTCGGCTGACCGTTGTTGGCGCACGAGTCGTTCAGCCCGTCGTTGACCAGGTTGCCGGAGTTGATCATGCCGCTGGCGCGGAACCAGTTCCAGCTCTCCTGGGCACGCTGCAGGTAGGTGGTGTCGCCGGGGATGCGGTTGTGCAGCGCCGCGTTGAGCTGGATGTACAGCTCGTTGGTGATGGCGTTCTTGTACGCGATGCCGGTGTTCCACTGGACGCCGCCGCCGCACTTGGAGGTCCAGTAGGCGCGCATGTGGTCGGCGTCGGCCCGGGCCGTGTTCAGGTACCGGCTGTCGCCGGTCAGGTCGTAGGCGGCGATCCAGGCAAGACCCCACCAGCCGGTGTCGTCCAGGTACTCGTTGCGGAACTGGCCCTGCCGCGCGTTGACGTTCTTGTCGTACGTCTGCGCGATCACGTACCGGTAGCTGCCCATCCCGCTGATCCGGGCGTTGTCGATGACGGCGGTCAGCGCGTTGGCGCCGGTCCACCAGCCGTTGGTCTCGAACAGGCCCGTGTTGCGGTCCCACAGCATCATCAGCGCGGTCGCGGCCGCCGTCGAGCGGCTCCCGGCGTTGCGGTCGTTGCGGGCCCAGCCGGTGCAGGCGATCTCGGGCCGGTCGCCCGCCTTGCCGCAGACGCGGAGGGCGCCGATGCCCGCGGTGTTCCAGTCGTCCACGTTGTACATCTGGGTGCGCCAGCTCGTGGAGCCCGTTGGGATCGTGGTGACGCCGAGCCTGCTGCCCGAGGCCCACGTCCTGCCGCCGTCGAAGGACCGGTCGAGCCAGACCTCGTCGCCCGCCCGGCCGCCCTCGACGGTGCCCCAGCCCATGACATCGGGGTCGGAGACGTGGAGCCGGAGCGTCCGGCCGTGGACGGCGGCGCTCACCGGCGTGCGGTCGCCCGCGGCGAGCCCGGGGTCCCGGGCATCGCAGTAGATGTCGCAGACGACGGCGTCCGGCGCGGCTGGTGCTTGCGGTGCGGCATCGGCCCGCGTGACCGGGGCGAGGGGCACGGCCAGGAGGCAGGCAAGGGCTAGGGCCGTCGCCGAGCCGACGGCGCGGCGGGTGCCGACACGTCGGCGTGGATGGTCGGAGGGTACTGACAGCGATGTCATCGAAACTCCCTGTGCTCGTCCTTGCTTCGTCTTCGGAGTGGTGGAGCGATGGAGCGATCAGGCGCGGCACGACCCGCGGCCCGACAAGATTCACCCGGAACGGACAGCAGGTCAATAGCGTCGGCGGCCCGGGGTGGGGGACCGGCGCTCGCGGGATGGGGATGGCTCCCCATGTCGCGACGGGCGTCGCCTCCGTAGGCTTTCGAGATTCCTGTGACGTGCACCGGGATGCCCGAGGGGAGCGGTATGACTGACAGGTTGACGGCCGACGAGGACGCGGTGCCCACGGCGCCGCGGACAGTGCGTGCGAACGCTCGGGCCGGAGGCGCGGAGGCATGAGCCCCGAGACCATCGCGCGCTCGGTGCAGCAGCTCAACGCGGCAGGCGTCACCTGGCCGACGACGCACCGGGTGGCCGTCACCGTCCGGCTGGCCGGGCTCGCCGACGTCATAGCGCTGGGCGACGGGGTGCTCGAAGTGCCTGAGGCGGCGCGTGCCGCGTTCGGTCACGTGCTGCGCTCCGCCGGAGGCGAGGCAGACCCTGCCGCGGCGCTCCGCGAGATCTCGAAGGTCCAGCGCGTCCTGTCGGTGATGGAGCAGACGGCGCCGCTGGTCCCGCCCCGCACGCCGGCCACGACCGACGCGCTGGTGGAGCCGGTCGAGACGCCGGCGACCCGGAGCCGACCGACCCGGAGCCGACCGACCCGGAGCCGACCGACCCGGACCGCAGCGAGCTCGCCCCCCGAGCCCACGGCGACTTCGGGTCCCCGCGTCCTGCCGGTCCGGCCCGTCCGGCGGGCAGCCACCGACGGGCCGGCATGACGACCCGTGAGCTCGCCGCTCTGTGCGAGAGCCGGATCAACGGCCTGAGCCGCATCCGGCAGGCGTTCGAGCACAGCGATGCGCCCGAGCACGTCGAGGGTCTGCTCGACGACCTACGGATCGCGGCGGCCGAGTGGGACACGGCGGTAGGCCGCCCGCCGGACGGGGACCCCGTGGCGCTCCGGGTCGGCGCCCGGACTGTCCGCGACGGAGTGCCGGGTTTCGGGGCGGTGGCCGATGCGCTCGAGTCCTACGCCTCGGCCCTCGAGTCGGGGCAGGCCAGGCACGGTGCGGGGCTGGCGCAGCTCCGGGCCGCCCGGCAGCGTGCGGCGGGCCTCACCGTGGCCGGTGACGCGGACGCGGACGCCGACGCCGACGCCGACGTCGGCCCGGGACGGACCGAAGCCGCCTCCTCGGCCGCGACGGCCGTGCTCGACGTCGCCTGCGCGGGCTACGCCGCCTGCCAGGACGCCTACGAGGCCGCGCGCGACGCCGAGGAGGCGCTCTACGCGGCGCTGTCCTACGTACGTGTCAGACCCTCAGGTCACCGGAGTGACCTGAGGGTCTGACAGCACGGGCGGTGGCGGACGGGGGCGTTCAGGACGAGCAGGTGTTGAGCAGCGGCTGCAGTGCCGCCTTCTCCGCGGAGTCCAGCGTGAGGCTCCAGCGGTACTTCGTGTGGATCCACATCTTGGCGTAGGCGCAGCGCGCGCCGGCGAGCGGCGGGACCCACTCGGCGGGATCCTTGTCGCTCTTCGAGACGTTCACGTTGTCCGTGACGGCGATCAGCTGCGGGCCGGTGAGGTCGTTCGCGAAGTCCTGCCGACGGCTCGTCGTCCACTCGCTGGCGCCCGAGTCCCAGGCCTCGGAGAGGGCCACGACGTGGTCGATGTCGATGTCCGACGGCGCTGTCTCCGTCAGCCCGTCCCACTCGCTGTACCAGCTTCCCGACGTCGGGTAGCAGTCGCTGCCGACCACTACGCCGTCGCCGTCGCGGTTGAGCACCGTCTCGCGGGTGGTGCAGCCGCTGACCGTGATCCAGTGCGGGAACAGGGTGCGGTCGTACGGGGCGGACGCGCTCTCGGCCCGCACCGTGAGCGCGTTGAGCTCGGACTGTGCCACTGCCTTGGACGGGACGCCCGGCGGGTACGCGCCTGCCTGCTGCGGGAACACCACCATCAGCAGCGCCACGAGCGCCAGCGCCGTGACCGCTGCGATCAGGCGGCGGGCGCGAAGCCCTCGCCGAGGTTCGTGCTGGACGACGAGCTGCGACATGGGCAGACCTTTCGCGAGACCGATCAGGGCGCGTTCATCGTCGATCTGGGCGGTGTCATCCAAATGACCGTGATGTGACGGTTAGCGAAATTTCACCCGGTCTGTGGTCAAGGTCCGCCATGTCGCTCCACCAGTAAGGTCCGCCCCCACCCGGCCGCTCGCGGCGGGTCTGGGGAGACCGCGCGAGTGGACGGGGCGGAGGCGGACCTTGAGGGGTCGAGCGGCTCAGGCGGCTCAGCCGGCGCTCAGCACGCCCAGGTAGTAGCCGAGGCCGACCAGGGCCAGGGCGCCGAGCGTCTCGAGGATGGCGAGCGCGAGGCCCCAGCGAGCGAGCCACAGGTCGAAGCCCTCCTTGCCGGCGCGGGCGACGGCGATCGCGTTCAGGATGACGCCGATGACCGGCAGGGCTGCCAGGAAGAAGGTGAGGAGGCTGAAGACCGCGGTCTGCGGATCCTCTTCCTCGACTGCGGCAGCCGGCGCGGCGACGGCGGTCTCGGCGGCCGCGGGGGTCGCTACGGCCACAGCTGCCTCGGTGACGGCCTCGGCAGGGGACGTCGCGGCAGCGGCCTCGACGGGCGCGGTCTCGGCTGCGGGGGCCTCGGCCTCTGCCTTCGCCTCGGACGTCGCCTCCGGCGCGGCAGGCGCGGTCTCCACGACCTCGGTGGCGGTGGCTGCCGCACTCTGGTCGACAGCGGCCTCGGGAGTCGTGGTGTCGGGCGTGGTCATGTCGGTAGTGCTCCCCTGGTTGCAGGTTTTATGAAATGTCAGGCCATATTGTGGAGTATCCGAATGGTCTTGGATAGACCGGTACCAGCCATTCAAGCGGCAGAGGCCGCCGCTCCTCCGGGAACGGCAGCCTCTGCGCTGCTGGGTGCGCAAGGTTGCGCTGCCGGGCACGTCGCGGCGCCCGGGTCGGTCTCGGCGGGTCAGGCCGCCTGGAGGGTGAGCGCCGCGTAGCCGGCGAGGCCGAACAGCACGAGGTACAGCACCGTGAAGGCGATCGAGAGGCCGAGGCCCCACTTCGAGAGCTTGCTGTCGAGGCCCGCCTTGCCGGCCTTCGAGGCGGCGATCGCCGAGACGACGATCCCGATCGGGGGCGCGACGAACGCGAGGATGAAGCCCACGATCGCCAGGGTGTTGGCCTTCGGGTCCTGGACCGTGCCCTGGTCGGCGGGGGCGCTCGTGGTCTCGCTCATGGGGGACTTTCCTTTCACGGCCACTGTTCCGGCCGTTCGACTGCGGGCGCGGGTGCGCCCGTTGGGACGCGGGCCAGTGTGAGGCATCACGAGATGTCCACGAAAGGTTTCATTGCGCCGTACGCCCGAATCGTTACCCTTGGCGATCAGGGGTGTCATCCGTCCCGGGGTCCGGCGCCTGACCCTGGGGACCGGTTCACCCTGGGCGGCCGATAATTACGCCGCTCGAGTTCACCTGGGCGTGATAGGCCTGTACAAGGATCCAGACGCACGTACCGCGCACCACGAAGTGGCGCACCGACCGAGGGGGCGACGCGTGAACGACGAGGCGAAGAAGCCAAGTCCGCACGACTCCCGCGCGGGTCTGCGCAAGTACTTCCGGACCGCCTGGACCGGTGCGGTCGCCACCGTCATCGCAGTGGGTGTGCTGTTCAGCGCTTCCGCGAGCGTCCCCGCGTCCCACCTTGCCGGTGGGAACGGCGGCGACCTGCCCATCAGGCTCTACGGGCTGCTGCAGAGCGTCACGGTCGGTGAGACGGAGACCGCTCCCGACGGCGTCACGCTCGCCCAGATCGTCGCCGTCCTCGAGCGGGCCGAGGAGCAGGCGCAGGAACAGGGGCCCAACTTCAGCCCCACGATCGCGCAGGCTGCCGCCGAGCTCGGCATGCTCTACACGACGTACCAGATGCAGCAGCTCGCCTTCGGCGAGAACAACAAGGGCCTCCGCCTCGAGGACGCGCCGGTGGCGCGCGGCGCCCAGGAGGGCGCAGAGGATCCGGCCGCGGGTGCCGACAGCGAGCGTGACGACCAGGGCAACGACGACCAGGACGCCGACGAGCGCGAGCCCGAGGAGCGCGAGGCCCGCCCGGGGCCGGGGACCGACGACGACGCCCCGCCTGCCGTGCAGGTGTCGAACGAGCGCACGTCGGTCATCGACCCGCACGACGAGGACCCGACGGCCGGCTACATCACCTACGACGAGGTGGTGATCGCCGCCGTACGGCTCGCGAACATGCTGGACCCGTCGGTGCCCAACGCGCTCGTCGAGGTGGACGGGTCCACGCAGCGCGAGGGCTTCTCGCTGCGCGAGAGCCTGCTCGACGTCGTGGGCATGTTCGGCGGGACCACCACCGGTTACGCGAACGGCCGCATCCCGACCGACGTGCTGTGCCCCCTGGAGTTCGCGTCCGGCCACATGCTGCGCTGTGACGCGGCAGAACGGCTGACGGCGCTCAGCGAGCTGTTCGAGCAGGAGTTCGGCTACCCGATCCCGATCACCGACTCCTACCGCTCCTACGAGGCCCAGGTCACCCTGGCCGGTATCAAGCCGCACCTCGCGGCGATCCCCGGAACGTCCAACCACGGTTGGGGCATCGCGGTGGACCTCGGCAACCCGATCGCCGGCGGCCGCTCACCGGAGTACGTCTGGCTGCGGCTGCACGGCCCGGACTACGGCTGGGACAACCCGTCGTGGGCCCAGCTCGACGGGTCGAAGCCGGAGCCGTGGCACTTCGAGTTCTTCGCTGCCGGCTCGATCCCGAACCGCGCGATCGACCCGTCCGACGTCGGTACGTGGGTGCCGTCGGACGACACGACCCCGCGCTACAAGCCCGCGCTCGACCCGAAGCCGAGCAACGGCAGCGGCGATAACAAGCCGCCGGCCTCGAAGCCGTCCGACCGGCCGGGCGACAATCCGCCGTCGCAGAAGCCGCCGAAGCCGACGCCCAAGCCGACGCCGACACCCACGCCGTCGGCGACATCGACACCGAAGCCGACACCGACGCCGTCGGCGACACCTACGCCCACGCCGACTCCGACCCCGACGGAACCGAGCCCGTCGCCGTCGCCGTCCTCGCCGAGCCCGTCACCCAGCCCGTCGCCGTCGGACCCGACGTGCCCGGGCGGCGAACCCGAACCTGAGCCGAGCGCTTCGCCCGAGCCGAGCGTCAGCCCCGAGCCGACGCCCGCGCCGAGCACCGGGGCCGAGGAGCCGGCGGACGACCCGTGCGCACCTGAAGAGGGCTCGGAGGCCGAAAAGACCACGGAGACCGCCGGGTCCACGGACGCGAGCGGCGACGGAACCCCGGCCACGGTGACGGCGGCCGCTCTGTCGGCGAGCCGTCCCGAGCGGCTCAGCCTGGTCAGGCGGCGAGGACTGATCACCACATGACGGCGGAGCAGGCCCCGGGCGACCGCGTCGCGGCGTCTCCTCCAGGAGGCGCTGCCGGCGACCCGCAGCGGTTCCTGCGCTCCGGGCGACTCGAGTCGATGCCGCGGAAATGGCGCGACAAGGTGGCGGTGACCCGCTACCTGGCGTCTCGGGTCCTGCCCACCCTGCTGGAGCCGGTGACGGAACGTGAGCTGACCGACCGGCTGCACGAGGTCGCGCACGACCCGGTGGGCATGCGGCGTGCGATGGTCGACCACGGTCTGGTGCAGCGCACCCGGGACGGGGCCGAGTACTGGCGCACCGAACGGACCGAGTACGACCTCTGAGTTGCCCCTGGGCGAAGTCTTGACCATATTTCGAGACAACAAAGACTCGTCTTTTCGGGATAGGAAATTTCATGAGCGAAGAACGTGCCGTCGCGGCGCTCGAGGCGGCGGGTATCCCGTTCGAGATGACGCGACACGGTCAGGTCGCTAGCCTCGCTGAGGCCGCTGCCGCGCGCGGGGTCGAACCGGCGAAGCTGATCAAGACGATCGTGGTGCGCCGGGCGGACGAGGACTACCTGTTCGTGCTCGTCCCGGGTGACCGGCAGATCTCGTGGCCCAAGCTGCGTGCGCTGCTCGGCGTCTCCCGGCTCTCGATGCCGAGCAAGGACGTGGCTTTCGAGGTCACAGGCTATGAGAGGGGAACCATCACTCCGTTCGGGTCGTTCCACAGGTGGCCCGTCGTCGCGGACTCCCGGCTCAGCGAGCCGGGGCCGGTGTCGATCGGCGGGGGTGCTCACGGTGTGGGTGCCACGGTTGACGCCGTTGATCTCACGACGGCGCTCGACGCCACGGTTGCGGACGTGACCGACCCGGTCTGAGGCGTTCTCGGACCGGGATCGAGCAGGCCCGCGAGGGTGCGGAGGCCGGCAGTTCGCCTCCGTGCAACGTGACCGTAACGCCTGGGGGGTGGACGGAAGCCATGTGCCGGGTGAACACTCGCCCTAGGCAATTCTTGCCCCTCCCGACCAAGGAGCGGTCAGAGAGAACCAAGAAGAGTCCAAGTCGCCAGTGCAAGGTCGCCAGTGCAAGGTCACCGTTGAAAGTCGGTTGGTAAGTCAGTGTCTAACGAAGTCGAGGCCCGACCAATGCAGGACGGAGCGAATGACCCCATGGACCCTCTCCCGTCAGACTCAGCGCAGGACATGGTTCCCGGTCGCCCGGGATCCGGTATCGCCTGCCGGAACACCTACGAGGGCACGGTGCTGACCCTCTGGGGTGACATCGACGCGCTGCTGCGCGAGAACGCGAGCGCGGCGATGGCCACGCTCGCCGCACGACCCGATCCCGACCCCGTCATCGTCGACGCGCGGGATGTCACGTTCATCGACTCCTCCGGGGTCGCCTTCATCCTGCAGGTGTTCGTGCTCGGCGAGGAGACAGGTTCGCCCGTGCTGCTCCGTGAGCCGTCCGCCGTCGTGATGGAGGTCCTGGACATGGTCGGTATCAGTCAGCGGATTCCGGTCGTCCGCAGCGCCGCGGCCAGCGCCTGAGCCGGAACCCGACCAGTCGGAGGAGTGGCACCCTTGTCCGGTGAAGAACTGGGCAGCGAACCTCACCTACTCCTCCGAGCGCATCGAACGTCCCCGGACCCTCGCGGAGCTCGCCGGCATCGTCGCCGGTGAGCCCCGCGTCCGGGCCCTCGGATCGTGCCACTCGTTCTGCGACGTCGCCGACACGACGGGCGTGCACGTCCAGCTCGACCTGCTCGACGACGGCAGGCCGTCCCTCGAGGTAGACCCTGGGACGGGTGTCGCATCGGTCCGTGCGGGCCTGCGCTACGGCGAGGTCGCGGCCGGCCTGCACGCCGAGGGTCGCGCCCTGGGCGCCATGGCCTCGCTGCCCCACATCTCGGTGGCCGGTGCCGTCGCCACGGGTACCCACGGCTCGGGTGACGGGACGCGCTCGCTCGCGGGCGACGTCGTCGGGGTGGAGCTGATGACCGCCTCCGGTGAGGTGCTGATCCTGCGCCGCGGCGACGCCGACTTCCCCGGTTCCGTGGTGGCGCTCGGCGCCCTCGGCATCGTGACGCGCGTGGAGCTGGCGACGGTGCCGACGTTCGACGTGCGCCAGGACGTCTTCACGGGCCTGCCCTGGGACGCGCTGTTCGAGAACCTCGACGCCGTCATGGGCAGCGCGTACTCCGTCAGCATCTTCACGAGCTGGTTCGAGCCGGACGTCCGGATGGTCTGGTGCAAGTCGAAGGTCGCGACACGTTCGACCGGCGGCGAGGCAGGTGGCGAGGCGCCCACGCTCCTGGTCGAGCTGGGGGCCACGCCTGCGACCGAGCCCATGCATCCCCTGCCGGACGTCGCGGCGGTCGCGTGCACCGAGCAGGGCGGGGTGCCGGGACCCTGGTTCGAGCGGCTGCCGCACTTCCGGCTGGACTTCACGCCGTCGCTGGGCGAGGAGCTGCAGTCGGAGTACCTCGTGCCGCGTGCCGCGGGGCCGGACGCCGTCCGCGCGCTGCGGGCGCTCGGGGACCGGATCGGGCCGCTGCTGCTGACCTCGGAGATCCGCACGATCGCCGGCGACGACCAGTGGCTCAGCACCACCGGCGAGGACAGCATCGCGTTCCACTTCACGTGGCGGCAGGACTGGCCGGCCGTCCGGGAGCTCCTGCCCGAGGTGGAGGCGGCGCTCCTGCCGCTGGGTGCGCGCCCGCACTGGGGCAAGCTGTTCACGGTGCCTGTTGCCGACCTGCCGGGCCTGTACCCGCACTTCGAGGACTTCGCAGACCTGGCCGCGCGCCTCGATCCGACGGGCAAGTTCCGCGGCGGATACGTCGAGGAGCTGCTCGCCTGATGAGCCCGATTTCGCGTTCGGGGTGATTTTCTCGGAGGATCAGGTTATGAGCGACGCGCAGAGAGCTACCGCGGAGCCCGAGAAGCGGGAGGAGTTCAGCGGACAGCTGGGATTCATCCTGTCCGCTATCGGCTCCGCTGTCGGGCTGGGAAACATCTGGCGCTTCCCGGGGGTGGCATACGAGAACGGTGGGGGCGCGTTCATGATGCCCTACCTGGTGGCCTTGCTGACGGCTGGTATCCCGATCCTGTTGCTGGACTACGCGATCGGGCACCGGTTCCGAGGCGCGGCACCGCTGGCCTTTCGCCGGCTGAAGCGCTGGCTGGAGGGCCTCGGCTGGTTCCAGGTCATGATCTGCTTCGTGATCGCCGTCTACTACGCGGTGATCATCGCCTGGGCGCTCAGCTACTTCGTGTACTCGTTCGACCTGAGCTGGGGTGACGACACCGCCGGCTTCTTCACCGGCAGCTACCTCCAGCTGGCCGACGTCGGCGGCGCCGACCCGTGGTTCACCCTCGACTTCGTGTCGGCCGTGCTGATCCCGCTGGTCCTCGTGTGGGTGGCGACGATCGTCGTGCTGGCCGCCGGCGTGGCGAAGGGTGTGGAGAAGGTCAACTTCATCTTCATCCCGCTGCTGTTCGTCGCCTTCGGCGCTCTGGTCGTCCGGTCCCTGACGCTGCCTGGTGCTGCCGACGGGCTCAACGCGCTGTTCACCCCGGACTGGGGCGCCATCGCCGACCCGGCCGTGTGGATCGCCGCCTACGGTCAGATCTTCTTCTCGCTGTCCATCGCGTTCGGGATCATGATCACCTACGCCTCCTACCGGAAGCGCCGCGCCAACCTGACCTCGCCGGGTCTGGTGGTCGCGTTCGCCAACTCCGGCTTCGAGGTCTTCGCGGGCATCGGCGTGTTCGCGGCGCTCGGCTTCCTCGCGAACCAGCAGGCACTGGCCATCGCCGAGCTCGAGGGCATCTCCGGCCCGATCCTGGCGTTCGTCACGTTCCCTGCGATCGTGTCCGAGATGCCGGCCGGGCCGCTCTTCGGCGCGCTGTTCTTCGGTTCCCTGGTGATGGCCGGGTTCACCTCGCTGATCTCGATCCTGCAGGTGGTCTCGGCGTCCTTCCAGGAGAAGTTCGGCTGGACGCGCCTGCAGGCCGCGATCCGGATCGGCGTCGTGGCGGCGGTGATCTCGGTGGTGGGGTTCTCCACGACCACGGGCCTGATCGCCCTCGACACCGTCGACAACTGGGCCAACAACATCGGCATCGTCGGTTCCGCGGTGGTCACGACAGTGATCGTCGGGTGGGTCCTGCGGCGTACCGAGGAGATGCGGTTCCACCTGAACTCGGTCTCGACGCTCCAGGTCGGCCGCTGGTGGTCGTTCTGCATCATCGTGCTCGGGCCGGTGGTGCTCACCTACATGCTCGTCTCGCGCATCGTCAGCCTGATCCAGGACGGTTACGAGGGCTACGCCGCGTCCTATCTCGGCGTCGCCGGGTGGGGCACCGTCGTCGTTCTGGTGGCCGGGGCCGCGGTACTCACCTTGATGCGGTGGCGGGTCGAGCCCGACAAGTTCGATGCGTGGCCCACCTACGGAGGTAAGTCATGACCGGCGAAGCAATCGCCCTTCTGGTCGTCTCGCTCGTCATCGTGTGGGGTGGGCTCGCGGTGAGCATCATCGCCCTCGCCAGGCGGCCCGAGCGGACCGAGTTCCCCCACGGCTGGCAGCACGAGGGCGGTCCGGAGGACCGGCCGGACGAGCCCGTCGAGCACGACACCTGAGCAGCACCCGGCAAGTCGGCCAGCGGCCGGCTTGCCGGGGTTCTTTGCGCAGGTCAGACCACATGTAAGTGGATTAATCGTTAACGAGACGCGCAAAACATCACAATGTGACATCGGTCTCGATCTCCCGGGTTTACGCCAGGAGGGCGTCACGGTTAGGTGAGACTCGCACACGAGGCGCCCAGTGCGCCGTCGGGTCCTCTGCTCCCCTGATGACGGAGATCTGCCGGGTCGTAGCGCCTCGTGACACACCAACGATCCGACCCAGGAGACCCCTGATGCGCAGGCTTCCCGCCTTCACCGCTGCCACGGCACTTACCGCTGCCGCCCTCGTCCTCACCGCGTGCACCGACGCGTCACAGCAGCCCGCCGGTGGTACCGCTTCCGACGACGCCAGCGCCACGGCATCGTTCGACCCGTCGGCCATCGAGGCCGACGCGGAGATCGCCGCGATGCTCCCGAAGGAGATCGCCGACAAGGGCACGCTGTCCGTCGGTTCCGACACGGCGTACGCACCGGCAGAGTTCATCGACGTGGACGGCAAGACGCCGGTCGGGTTCGACATCGACACGATCAACGCCGTGGCCGCGGTGCTCGGCCTGGAGGCCGACGTCCAGACGGCGGCGTTCGACGGGATCATCCCCGCCATCGGCTCCAAGTACGACGTGGGCATCTCGGCGTTCACGATCACGGACGAGCGCACCGCCGAGGCGAACATGATCAGCTACGCCGTCGCCGGCTCGCAGTTCGGCGTCGCCGCGGACAACCCCGAGGGCTTCGACCCCGAGAACCTGTGCGGCAGCACCATCGGCGTGCAGACCTCGACCATCCAGGACGAGGAGCTCACCGAGGCCGCCAAGGACTGCGAGGACGAGGGCGAGGAGCCCCTCGAGGTCGTGCGCTACGAGTCGCAGGCCGACGTCACCACCAACCTCGTGGGCGGCAAGCTCCAGGCCATGTACGCCGACTCGCCGATCACGGCCTACGCCGTCGAGCAGACCTCGGGCGAGGTCGAGACCATCGGTGAGATCAACGACGCGGCGCCGTACGGCATCGTCGTCGCGCAGGACGACGACGAGCTGACCGAGGCCGTGAAGGCCGCGCTGCAGAAGCTCATCGACGACGGCACGCTCGAGGAGATCTTCGCCGGCTGGGGCAGCGAGGGCGTCGTCGTGGACGAGGCCGAGCTGAACCCTGCCGAGTGACCAGCGTCTCCGGACAGAGAAGAGGGGCGAGATGAGCTCCAGCAAGACCGCGGCACCGGGTAACGACCCGGTGCCCAACCGGATCCATGCACGCCCTGTGCCCCGGCCCGGCCGCCTCGTCGCGGCCGTGGTCGTGCTCGTGCTGGCCGCCATGGCGGCCAACGCGCTGATCACGAACGACAACTTCCGCTGGGACGTGGTCTGGCTCTACCTGCGCGACGTCGTCATCATCCGCGGTGTCATGTGGACGCTGATCCTGACCTTCGGGTCCATGGCCATCGCCGTGGTCCTCGCGGTGACGCTCGCGATGATGCGCCGGTCGGACAACCCGGTGATGCGCTGGGTGAGCTGGGTCTGGATCTGGTTCTTCCGCGGGACGCCGATCTACACGCAGCTGATCTTCTGGGGTCTGCTGGGGGTGCTGTACCCGCGGCTCTCGCTCGGCATCCCGTTCGGTCCGGAGTTCTTCTCGTTCCGCACCGACGACGTCCTCACCGTGTTCTGGCTGGCGCTGTTCGGGCTGGCGTTCAACGAGTCGGCGTACCTCGCCGAGATCATGCGCGCGGGCCTGACGTCCGTCGACCCGGGCCAGGCCGAGGCCGCCAAGGCGCTCGGGATGAAGGACGGCAAGATCATGCGCCGCGTGATCCTGCCGCAGGCCATGCGCGTCATCGTGCCGCCGACCGGCAACGAGACCATCTCCATGCTGAAGACCACCTCGCTGGTGGTCGCGGTGCCGCTGACCTTCGAGCTCACGTACGCGACGTCCGCCATGGGCAACCGGCAGTTCCTGTCGATCCCGTTCCTGGTCATCGCCGCGCTCTGGTACCTGCTCATCACCTCGATCCTGATGGTGGGCCAGCACTACCTGGAGCAGTACTACGGACGTGGCTTCGGCACCGCCACCGGGCGGCGCGGGCGCGGCAAGGGCCTGGGTGGCAGACAGGCCGCCATCGCCGCTGCCGGGACCGTGAAAGAAGACCCGAACAGGGAGGTGACGCCATGAGCGTCGGCACCGACTCGTCCGCCGCTCCGGCGGACACCACGGACATGGTCTCCGTCCGCGCAGTGCACAAGGTGTTCGGCCACGGCCAGGACGCCGTGCACGTCCTGAAGGGCGTCGACCTCGACGTCGCGCGGGGCGAGGTCACGGTCATCCTCGGCCCGTCGGGGTCCGGCAAGTCCACCCTCCTGCGCTGCATCAACGAGCTGGAGGAGATCACCGGCGGCTCCGTCGTCGTCGGCGGGGACCTCATGGGCTACCGCAAGGACGCCAAGGGGACCCTCCACAGGCTGCACCCGAAGGCGGTCGCGAAGCAGCGCTCGCGCATCGGGATGGTCTTCCAGCGGTTCCACCTGTTCCCGCACATGACGGCGCTCGAGAACATCATGGAAGCGCCGGTGCAGGTCCGGGGGATGTCGAAGAAGGCGGCGAAGGACCGCGCGCTCGAGCTCATCGAGCGTGTGGGACTGTCCGACCGGATGGACCACTACCCGGCGCAGCTGTCCGGCGGCCAGCAGCAGCGGGTCGCCATCGCCCGGGCGCTCGCGATGGACCCGGAGCTCATGCTGTTCGACGAGCCGACGTCGGCCCTCGACCCCGAGCTGGTGGGCGAGGTGCTGTCGGTGATGCAGGACCTGGCACGGTCCGGCATGACGATGATCGTGGTGACGCACGAGATCGGGTTCGCCCGTGAGGTCGCCGACCACGTCGTCTTCATGGACGACGGCGTGATCGTAGAAAGCGGTCCGCCAACGGAGGTCCTGGACAACCCGAAGGAAGAACGCACGAGAAACTTCCTCTCCCACGTCCTCTGACCACCGTTGAGTGCTGGGTATTCGCCCTGGAAACGCGCTTTCGAGGGCGAATACCCAGCACTCAACGAGCGGTGGGGAGGTGGAGGGTGAAGCGGCAGCCTCGCTGCGTGTTGGTGGCCGACGCCGTACCCCCGTGGGCCTCGGCCACTCCACGAACGATGGAGAGGCCGAGGCCCGCGCCGCCTCCCGGCACGTTCCCCCGCTCCGGGGTGCGCGCCCCCGAGCTGCGCCAGCCCGCCTCGAAGACGCGGTCGAGGTCCGCCTCCGGGATGCCGCCGCACTCGTCCTCGACGGCGATCGTCACGCTGCCCGGCGCCTCCGGGCTGCCGGCCGCGCTCCCCGCGTACGCCACGGCCACCCGGACCGTGCCGCCCGGCCCCGTGTGCCGGATCGCGTTCACCAGCAGGTTCTCCAGCGCGCGTCCGACCTGCTGCGCGTCGAGCGACGTCACCACCGGGTCGGTGACGTCCCACGCCAGCCGCACCCCTCCGGAGTCGGCAAGGGGCTGGGCGCCCGCTATCGCGTCGGAGGCCAGGTCGGCGACGGCCACCGGCTCGCGCCGCAGCGTCGCCGTGGGGGACTGGAGCCGGGAGAGGGCGAGCAGGTCGTCGACCATCGCCGCCATCCGCCGGTTCTCGGCGAGGATCCGGGGCACGTGCTCGTCCACCCGGCCGACGCCGTCCTCCAGCGCCTCCGCCAGCGCCCGCACCGCCGCCAGGGGCGTGCGCAGGTCGTGCGAGACCCAGGCCACCATCTCCCGGCGGCGTACCTCGATCTCGCGGTCGCGCTCGCGGGCCGCCTTGTCGGCGGCCGCCTCCGTGGTGACCCTGCGGATCCGCGCGGTCAGCACCAGGCCGACGCCGAGCGCGACCGGCACCGTCGCGAGCAGGAGCAGCAGGACGGTCATCGAGTCGGTGTTGGACAGGAACATCGCCCGGGCGCTCGCGTAGACGCCCGCGGCCACGGAGCCCACGACCACGAGCGGCGCGAGGGTCGCCGCGAGCCCCACCCGGCGACGGGCCAGGGCGAACAGCGCGACGGCGCCCAGCACGCCGACCACCGCGGCCACGGAGACGGACAGGACAACACCCTCGAGATCGTTCACGCGCCGTCCTCCCGTCGGGCAGCGGGCGGCGTGGCGTCCCACCGGTAGCCGACGCCGAACACCGTCACGAGCCGCGTCGGCCTGGACGGATCGGCCTCCACCTTCTCGCGCAGCCGTCGCACGTGCACCGTCACGGTGGACCGGTCGCCGTACTCCCAGCCCCAGACGCCCCGCATGAGCGCCTCCCGGCCGTGCACCTGACCCGGGTGGGTGAGGAACCAGCGCAGCAGCTCGAACTCGCGCATGGTCAGCTGCAGCTCGGCCCCGGAGCGGACGACACGGTGCGCGGCCGGGTCGAGGCGCAGATCGCCGTCGTACAGGACGCTGGGCGCCTCGTGGGCGGGCGCCGGGCCGACGACGGGAGGCAGGGGTGCTCGTACCGCCGAGGCACCCGCCGCCGGACCGACGGCGACCCCCGCGCGCCGGAGCAGCGACTGCACCCGCAGCACCAGCTCACGCGGACTGAAGGGCTTGACCACGTAGTCGTCCGCGCCCGTCTCGAGACCGAGCACCCGGTCCTCCTCCTCGCCCCGCGCCGTCAGCATGAGCACCGGCAGGTCGGCGCGGTCGGCACGCAGGCGCCTGCACACCTCCAGGCCGTCGATGCCGGGCAGCATGAGGTCGAGCACCACGGCGTCGGGCGGGTTCTCGGCGGCGGCCGCCAGCGCTGCCGGGCCGTCGGCGGCGTGCTCGGCCACGACACCGGCGCGTTCGAGATAGGCGACGACCACCTGTGCGACGGTGGCGTCGTCGTCGATCACCAGGACTCGGGCCACTCCTGAAGGGTACGGTCGGTCGTCGCGAGGACCCGGGTTCTGGTGCCGTCGTGAGGAACTCGTAAGAACCCGTTCCGAAAGGTCGCAACCCCGACGGTCCCTGGCTGCGTCTATGGTGCATGACGCAGACGAAGCGACGCGGACGGCGCCGCAGACCAGCGCCGGGGCAGGTATCCGGACACGGCTCCGGGCGGTGCGCGGGATGAGCGAGGTAGCGGTGAGTCCTGGGGTGCAGCCGAGCACCGGCGAGATGGTCGTCGTCCGGAGCGGTGTGGACCCCGTCGTGGACTTCACGGCTTTCGCGCAGGCCAACACTCCTGCGCTGTACCGGATCGCCTACCTGCTCTGCGGTGATCAGCACCGTGCGCAGGACCTCGTGCAGCTCGCCCTCGAGCGGACGTTCAAGGCCTGGAAGAAGGTGGGCGACGGCGACCCGTTCGCCTATGCGCGCCGCGTGCTGGCCACCGCGCGCATCGACACCTGGCGCCGCACCCGTCGCGAGGTGCTCACCGACGACCCGGCGGGCAGCACCCAGGTGCGCAGCGCACCGGCGTCGGACGCCCAGCTGGCCGAGCGCGACCGTCTCGTCCGTGCGTTGATGTCACTGTCGGTCAAGCAGCGCAGGGTGGTGGTCCTGCGCTACCTCCTGGACCGTTCCGAGTCCGACACCGCGGCCGAGCTGGGTATCTCCACCGGCACGGTCAAGTCCACCGCCTCACGCGCCCTGGCGCGGCTGCGCACCCTCGTGGTGCCCGACGGCGAAAGGAGCCGATCATGAACGTGCACGACATCCACTCGAAGCAGGACGCAGCGATGATGGCCGGCCTCCGCGCGGCCGGCTCGGCCATCGAGCCGCCCACCTCGCTGGACCCGACGACCATGGCGGTGCGTGCGGTGCGGAACGTCCGCCGACGCCGGGTGGTGGTCGCGGCGACGGCGGGCGTGGCGGCGCTCGCGCTCACCGGCGCGGGCATCGGCGCGGTCGGCGCGATCTACGCCGACCGGCAGGAGCCGTTGCCCGGCACGGTCAAGACGACCGCCGAGTCGGCCCAGGCGACCGCGCCGGCCAGCGCGAGCCCTTCGCCGAGCCCGAGCGGTGAGCCGGAGGCCGCACCCACGGAGTACCTGGAGACCGGCGGCGGGACGCTGCCGGTGCTCTCCGCGGTCGAGCGCGGGGTGGTCGAGGGTGACGGGCACCACCCCTACATCCTCGGCGGTCTCTGGTACGAGGTCCCGCCGGGCGGCTGGTCCGCGGTCGGCGATGTCAACGCAGGCGGCGTGGCCGGGTTCCTCGAACCCGAACACCCGATGGCGATGAGCTTCGACCCGGATCCGCTCGACATGAGCATCGACGACCTGGACGCGACGCTCGAGCTGCGGAACGTCACCGACGTCGCGGACTGGACGGTGCCGGCGAAGGACTCCGGCGCCACGACCCTGGACATCGAGGGTGCCGATCTTGTCGTCATCGAGCAGCACCGGAAGGACGGGAAGGTCCGCCCCGCGACGATCCGGATCCGTAGTGGCGCCGAGGGCTGGATCATCGAGACCCGCTTCTCCGCAGATGCGGCAGGCGACACCATGCTGCGGAACTTCGTCGGCAACCTCTGGCTCAAGGACGCGGGTGAGCCCGACTGGTACACACCGCAGTTCGAGCACCCGACCCTGGCGAAGATCGAGCGGGGCATCCCCGCCGGCTGGCAGAAGACCGAGCACAACGACCTGACGTTCGGCGTGCCGGAGGGCTGGACGTCCGCGCCGACCGAGGGCCAGTTCTCGCCAGGAGTCGAGTGGACGGGAACGACAGTCACGCACGTCGAGCCGGGCATCGACGCCGCGACGCTCGAGCTGTGGACGGACGCCTCCGAGGAGGAGAAGGAGCGTGCAGCCGAGGAGATGACCTCGTTCGAACGGGTCTACGTCCAGGGCGGCAAGCCCGGTGGCAACTGGTGGAGCCAGACGATGTCGGCGCCTGAGTCACAGCTGATCGACGTGCCCGGCGCCGACTACGCCGAGGTCCAGCTGACGCTCAACAACGTGGACGGCGAGCCCGACTACTACTCGGCGAGCATCTACGTCCACCAGGAGGGTCAGGGCGAGAACCTGTTCCTGGTGGTCGATTTCGACGGCGGCAAGCAGGGTTGGCAGGACCTCCACACCTTCCTGGGGACGCTCGACTTCCGGCGGTGACGACGCGGTGCGCGCGGGCTCCGGCCGGGGCTCGAAAAGAAATCGTGGAACTGGATGGAACCTTCGGCCTCGCCGGCCCGTGTTCCGTTCGTGACAGTCACGAGTCCGCGCGCACTAGCGCCAGAGTCCCGGGTCCCCAAGCCCGTGACCCTGCGCGTCGTGCGCGCCGACTCCAGCTCTGCGGACGACCTGGAGACCGTGACCACCGAGCAGAACACCCCAGACTCCCTATCCACGACGACGCCGGACCCGGTGTCGGGCGGCGCCCCCGTGAAGACCGACACCGCGAAGACCGATACGGCCCCGGCCACCCGGCCGCTCACGGTGGTCCGAGGTGGGGCGGCGGACGTCGATGACGTAGCCTCGCTGCCCGTGCGGACAGACCGGCCTACGGCCACTCACGCGCGCAGGAACGCACAGATCTCGAAGAACGAAGAGTTCACCGCGTTCATGCGAGAGGCCAGAGATCCCCTCCACCGGATGGCCTTCCTCCTGAGCGGTGATGCGCACCGCGCGGAGGAGCTCACCCAGCAGACCTTCGAGCGGTGCTACCGGCACTGGCACAAGGCCAGGGCGGGTGACCCGCTGGTCTATGCCAGGCGTGTCCTGGCCAACCTGCGTATCGACGCCTGGCGCCGCACCCGGCGCGAGGTACTGACCGGCCCCGACGACCTGCCTCAGGACGACGTGCGCGTCGCCCGTGCGGCAGCCCGGATGCCGACGCGCACGGTGGACGACCGCGACGCCGTCGTGCGCGCCCTCCTGCGCCTCCCCCTGAAGCAGCGCCGTGTAGTGGTGCTGCGTCACCTGCTGGACCTGTCGGAGTCCGAGGTGTCGAGCGAGCTCGGCATACCTCTCGGCACCGTGAAGTCCACCGCCTCGCGCGGCCTCGCCCACCTGCGCGCGATCCTCGACATCGATTCACTGGGCGGAACCCGATGAACATGAACTCCTCCCACGGCGCCCCCGACGACGACTTCGTCGCACGGGTCCGCGAGTCGGCGCACGCTGCGGTACCCGCGTCGACGCTGGACCTGAACAGCGTCCTGCGGTCGAGCCGACGCAAGCAGGCCACACGGCGTGCGAGCGTGACGCTGGCGTCGACGCTGGCGCTCGCCACGGTGGGTGCGGGGGCCGCGGGTGCGCTCCCCGGCATCCCGGGTCTCTGGAGCAGCGCGCCGGTCGAGGTGGCGCCCAGCAGTGCGGGACCGACGGCCGAGGGCGAGGTGATGGTCGACCCGCCCGCGCCGTCGCCCACCGACCTCCCGGATCCCGAGGCGAGCCTCGCCTACCTCGCGCCCGGGGTGCGAACGGTGGCAGAGCCCGTGGCCTACCCCGTCGACCGGGACACCGTGGTCCTCGACCTCGGTCTGGACGCCGGGGGCGGCGACCGCTATCTCGCGGTGGTGACCCTGGCGAAGATCGACGGGCGCCACAGCGCCACCGACCTGGAGCTGCTCGCCGGTGGTGACACCGCCCTCGAGAACCTCCGTGCGGGGAACCTCGGTGGGACGCTGCTGTGGCGAGGCGTCACGTCCGACGCGATGATCCTGCCGGCCGACGGTGGACCGGCGCTCGTGTTCGGCTTCTCCGGCGCGGTGGAAGGGGACCAGTTCCTGGTCTTCGACGACCCGGTGACCGGTGGTGCCGCGGGCGCGCAGGGGGCGCCCGCGTCACCGGAGCCCGGCGACGCGCCCTCGGGTGCGCCGGAAGCGGGCTCGTCGCTCCGGGTCACGCCGTTCGACGTGCTCGGCGACGGCAGCGTGTGGATGCGGGTCCTGCAGGTCGACCGTTCGACGGCGGAGCCGCGCGGGTTCGTCTACTCGAACCGGGACACGTGGAGCGCCTCGTGGTGCCACAGCACGTCGCCCGAGTGCGCGGTCATCCACGACGTGGCGGGCGAGTCCGTGAAGACGCCCAAGGCCGCCGCGCCCGCGCCGATGGTCGCCCGGCTCGCCCCGATGCTGACCGAGGACGCGGCGGCGAACGAGGTTCCCGCGATGGAGACCTGCGTCGCGCAGCGCACCGGCAAGGAGTGGGCGGCGCCGCCGCGGCTCACCGGCAAGTCGTTCGGTCAGGCGCCGAAGGGTGTGGACGCCGACGTCTGGCGGCTGTGCCTGATCGACATGAGCGAGGCACTGCAGGTCGCCTCGACGAGCGAGGCTCCGCCGCCCGGCGGCGTGACGCCGCGCCCGGCTCCGAGCAAGGAGCCGACACAAGCTCCCGAGGACGAGGATCCCCTCGGCCTCGGCGCACTCCTGGAGGGACTCTTCGGGGGTTAGGACTTCCCGGTCCGCGTCTCGTCTGGGGAGATGGCGTGGGCCGGGAACACATGAACGGGCCGAGGCAGAGTCTGGGGATCTGCCTCGGCCCGTTCATATCTCTTTCGACGTCACCGGCCGGCCACTACCTGGCTTCGTCCGGCCTTACTCGCCCTGCTCGCAGGCCGTGCCGTTGCCGTTGGCGTCGAGGTGGGGCATGTAGCCCGGCTGCCCGTTCTGGAGCGGGGCGGCACCGGCCGCCCGGACGGCGTCGCAGTTCCAGTAGAAGACGGTGCCCGGGCCTCCGCCGCCGTTCCCGTTGTCGTCGTTCTCCTGGTCCTCCTGCTGCTGTTCCTGTTCTTGCTGCTGCTCCTGTTGCTGCTGTTGCTGCTCGAGCGCCTTCTCGCGCTCCTCGAGCTGCGCCTCGCGGTCGCCCAGCGCCTGCTCGCGCTCCGCCACCTCGTCGCGCTGCTTGTCGACCTGCGCGCGCTGCTCCTCGATCTCGGCCTGGTTGGCCTCCATCTCCGAGCGGATGTTCTGGGCGTCCGCGATCGCCTGGTTCGCGTCGGCCTGCTGGCCGGCGGTCACTATCACGCCGATGATCACGCCGAGCGCGATACCGGCCACGGCGACGGCGATCATGATGCCGACTCCTGGTGGACGCGGGCCCCGACGTCCGGTCGCGCCGGGGTGCGCGCCTGCGGCCGCCGGTGCGACCGCGACGGTCGCGGACATCACCGGTCCGCCGGGTCCGGTGCGGTTCGCGTCGTCGATGCTCAGCGGGCCGGGGCCCGGTCGGGACGAGGGCGCGGACGGGCCGGCGGCCGCGGCGGAACCCTTGCCGCCCAGACCCTTGAGGGCGGCGAGCACGCCGGTCGTCGGGCCCTTCTTCGGCCCCTCCGGCGGCGGTGGCGGTGGCGTCGTCCCGGGATGCGGCGGGTAGACCGGCTGGGGGCCGGAGCCGGGGCGGGGCGAAGCCGGGGGAGCGCTGATCGGCGCCATCGTCATGGTCGAGCCCATCGCCTCCGCCGCGGACATGCCAGGCGCGGACGGCGCCGCTGACGCCGGGCGGGCCGGCGGGGCGCTGACCACCTGGATCGCGACGGTCATCGTCTCCCCGCCGGCGCCCGCCGGGACGACGGCCGGTGGGGTCGAGCCGGGGGAAACCGGGGGCGCGGGTGGCCCGGGTGGTACGGGTGGCGCTGCTACGCGGGTCTCGGCGTCGGGCTGCGGGGCATCGGGTCGGTCGACCCAGTAGTTCCAACCGGGCGGGGCCGGAGGCCACGACGGGTCGGGAGCCCAGGCGGAATCGGGCCGGAATCCCGGGGGCACCTGCCAACCCGGAGGCGGGTTGAAGCGCACGGGCATGGTTGCTCCTTCGATACGGTCGGCCCCACTATCGGCCATCCAGGCGGTCCGGCGCCAGAACCAGGCGCCACGACTAGGGGTCTAACCGGACATATCTACCGCCTGCGAGGGTGACAGTAGCGCGCTTGTGTCAGGGGTCACTGGTAGACCTGGGGGCATGTTCCTCCTGGAGCGAGACGACGCAGGCACTCTCGTGCACTCCGCAAGCGACCTCGTGATCGCCGGCGAGTGCGAGTTCCGCCTGCTGAGACGCCTTGACGAGCTCCTCGGCCGCAGCCCGCGCAGGCCGCGGGAGGAGGACGAGATGCTGGCCCGCACCGCGGCACTCGGTGAGGACCACGAACGACGGGTCCTCGACGGGCACCTCCGCACCTTCGGCCCGGCCGACGTCGGACGCCCGGGCGGTGTCCTCGAGGTCCCGGCCGCGCGGCGTATGGCCCGTGACGAGCTGATCGAGGCACACGCGCGCACGCTGGCCGCGATGGAGCAGGGCGCCGACGTCGTCTACCAGGCCTCGTTCTTCGACGGCCGGTTCCACGGCCGCGCCGACTTCCTGGTGCGCGACCCGCTCGGCGAGATGGTGCACCGGGGCGGGGCACCTCGGCCGCGCTATGCGGTGCACGACTCCAAGCTCGCACGCCGCACCAAGGTGCGCGCCCTGCTCCAGCTCGCCGCGTACGCCGACCAGCTCATGGACGCCCGGATCGACCCGACCGACGAGGTCCACCTCGTGCTCGGCACGGGGGAGACGACGTCGCACCGGCTGGCCGACCTGCTGCCCGTCTTCCGGAAGCGGCGCACCCGGCTCGTCGAGGTCCTGGACACCCACGTGGCCGACGACGCCCCGGTGACCTGGGACGACGGCCGCTACCTGGCCTGCGGCAAGCTCCGCAGCTGCCCGGACTGCGCGGAGGCCGCCGCCCAGGCCCGCGACGTCCTGCTGGTCGGCGGGGTGTACGGCGTGCAGCGGTCGAAGCTGGCGGAGGCCGGGATCTCGACCATCGACGCCCTGGCGACCGCCGAGGAGCCGCCCGACGGCATGGCCGTCGCTCGCTTCGAGAACCTGCGCGCCCAGGCGGGCCTCCAGCTCGGGCTCGACGACGGCGACGGCTCGGTAGCGCTCGACCACCTGCCCGACGGCGTCGACCCGGACGGGCCCGACGCGCGGCTCCGCTGGCAGCTCACCGCGACGGAGGCCATCGACCGGCTCCCGCCGCCGAGTCCAGGCGACGTGTTCTTCGACTTCGAGGGCGACCCCCTGTGGGAGGAGGCCCGCCTGCCCGGGGAGGACCAGGCGCGGGCCATGGGGCTCGACTACTTGTTCGGCTGGGTCGAACGCCCCGGTCCGGGCGACGGGACCCCGCCCTTCCACGGCCTCTGGGCCGACGACCTGGCGGGCGAGCGCGCTGCGCTGGTCGAGTTCGTGGACTACCTCAACGCACGCCGTCAGACCTACCCTGACCTGCACGTCTACCACTACGCGGCCTACGAGAAGACGCATCTGCTCTCGATCGCGGCACGGCACGGGGTGTACGAGGACGAGGTGGACCAGCTCCTGCGCGACGGTGTGCTCGTCGACCTCTACGCGGTGGTCCGGTCGTGTCTGCGGATCTCGAACCGGTCGAAGTCGATCAAGAAGCTCGAACCGCTCTACATGCAGGACGACCCGGCGCGGGAGGGGGTCACTAGTGCTACCGCCTCGGTCACGGAGTATGCGGAGTACGCGAAGCTGGCCGCTGAGGGGGCGGAGCGGGCGGTCGAGCTGAAGCAGCGGATCCTGGACTACAACGAGTACGACTGTCGGTCTACGTTGCGGCTCCTCCAATGGTTGAGGGATGCGCGGTCGTCGGTCTCGTTGGTCTCGTCGGTCGAGCCTGACGAGACCGCCGGGGCGGCCGTGGGGAGCGAGAACGCGCGCGCGGATGCGTTCACGGGCCCCAGGGGGCCCTCCACTTCGGGAAGGAATACATCCGCGCGCGCATTCTCGCTCCCCACGGCCTTCGCTGCTGACTCGCCTTCTGAGGGGGTGCGCCCGGGGAGGGTGGGGAGGTCGGACTGCGTGCGGGTGGGGGTGCGGGTGGGGTGGCGGGGGCAGCGCCGGTGGTCGAGCCTGTCGAGGCGCCGTTGGTCGAGCCTGTCGAGGCCTCGGCAGACTCGGAGGGCTCCCCAGGGCGTGGCGAGGAGAGTGCTCGGGCTTCGGCTCGGAGGGAGGGGAGGGAGAGGCGGCTGGCGTTGGCTGCCGAGATCTCCGCTCGGGTGGGGGAGAACCGGGGGGAGCGGTCGCTCGAGGTGCAGGCGCTCGCGTTGCTCGGGGCCGCCGTCGGGTACTACCAGCGGGAGGACAAGCCGTTCTGGCAGGAGCACTACGCGCGTCTCGAGCTTCCGCTCGACGAATGGCCCGGCCGGAGGTCGACGTTCCACGTGGAACGTTCGACCGTGCTGCGCGACTGGGGGGTCGTGGGGCGTGATCGGCTGCCCTCACGGGAGATCGAGCTGGTGGGGCGCATCCTCGACGGTTCGCGGGTCGACGGGTCCGATCTCGGCGTCGGCAACACGGTGCACGTGCTGTACGACCAGCCGGTGCCGGCCGTCGTCGGCGAGCTGGAGGCGCGGGCGGTGCGCGGGGAGCATTCCGGCGGCGTGATCCAGGAGGTCAGGGAACCTGGTGAGCGGGACGACGTGCCTCGGGGGCGCGACGTCGTCGTGCTGCGGGAGCGGCTGTCCGGAGGAGCGGAGCCGCACGAACAGGCGCCGATCGCCCTCGCGCCGCAGTGCGGACCCGCACGCGACGCGCAGGAGCGGGCGGTAGAGGAAGCCGCTCGGGCAGCACTCGCCTCGTGGGACACGGATCGGAGGCTGCCCGACGGGGCCGCGGTCGATCTGCTGCGCAGACGGCAGCCGCGGCTGGTCGGCGGGGTACTGCCCGAGCTCGGCGACGAACGGGACGGCGGTCTCGAAGGCGGTCTCGATGTCGAGGCGGCGGTGCACGCGGCCGTCGAGCGGCTCGACCGTTCCTACCTCGCGGTGCAGGGACCGCCCGGCACCGGAAAGACCCATGTCGGCTCGCACGTCATCGCCAAGCTGGTGGGCGCCGGCTGGCGGGTGGGCGTGGTGGCCCAGTCGCATGCGGCGGTCGAGAACATGCTGAGCGCCGTGGTCGACAAGGCGGACGTGCCCGCCGAGCTCGTGGCGAAGAAGCAGCGGGCGAAGGGCGCCGAGCAGGCCAGCGGCCAGCCGTGGGAGGAGCTGTCGAGCACCCAGCTCGCGGACTTCGCGGCGAACAGCTCGGGCGGCTGCGTGGTGGGCGGTACCGCGTGGGACTTCGCGCACGAGCGCTGGCCCGACGAAGGGCTCGACCTGCTGGTCATCGACGAGGCCGGCCAGTTCTCGCTCGCCGACACGATCGCCGTCGGCCGGTCCGCTCAGCGGCTCCTGCTGCTCGGCGACCCGCAACAGCTGCCGCAGGTCAGCCAGGGCAAGCACCCCGAACCCGTGGACGAGTCGGCGCTCGCCTGGCTCGCGGCCGGCAGCGCGGTGCTTCCGGACGGGCTCGGCTACCTGCTGCCCGAGTCGTGGCGCATGCATCCCGACGTCTGCGCCGCGGTGTCCCGGCTCTCGTACGCCGGCCGTCTCTCGGCCCATCCGGTCACGACCACGCGATCGCTCGACGGGGTGACTCCCGGAGTGCTGCACGTCCCGGTGGTGCACGAGGGTCGCTCGACGGCGTCCCCCGAGGAGGCCGCCGAGGCGGTGCGCCAGGTGCAGAACGTGCTCGGGCGCACGTGGACGCCGGGAGGTGGTGGGTCGCCTCGCCCGCTCGGAGTCGGCGACGTGGTGGTGGTCGCCGCGTACAACGCGCAGGTCCACCTGGTCCGCCAGGCGCTGCGCGACGCCGGTCTCGACGGGGTGCCGGTCGGAACCGTCGACATGTTCCAGGGGCGGGAGGCGCCGGTGGCGATCCTGACGCTCGCCGCCTCGACACCGGACGACGTCTCCCGGGGCATGGGCTTCCTGCTGTCGCGCAACCGCATCAACGTGGCGGTCTCACGCGCGCAGTGGCGGGCGGTGGTCATCTCGTCGCCCCGGCTCACCGACTACCTGCCGGGAGACCTGGAGGCCGACGGCGTCCGCCGCCTCATGGAGCTGGGCGGATTCCTGCGCCTCATCGGCGGCTGATCGCCGCCGGTCGTACGGAGCATCCGTTGGTCGAACTTGCCGAGACCTACGAGGGGTCTCGGCAAGCTCGACCAACGAGATGGCGCCGGTCCAGCGGGGGGTTAGAACTCGCCGCCGCCGAAGTCGCCCCCGCCGAAGTCGCCGCCGCCACCGAAGTCTCCGAAGAAGCCGCCGCCGGCGTCGCCGCCCGCATCACCTCCGGCGTCGCCGGAAGCCTCGACCGGCTCCGCGCCGGCCTCGCCGCCCTCGGCGCCCGCTTCCTCGGCGCCGCCGCCTTCCTCGCCCCCGGCGAAGTCCTGCGCGGGGTCACCGAAGGAGCTGCCGAACATCATGTCCGCCACGGCGGAGCCGATGACCATGCCGCCGATCGTGCCGAGCATGCTGGCGCCGAGCATCGAGCCGAAGCCCGGGCCGCGGCTCTGCCCGAAGTTGCGCTCCAGGGTGCCGGGGTTGCGCATCTCCGCGCGGGTGGCCATGCGGGCCAGGTCCCGCGGGTCGTCGGACGTCGCGCGCTCGTTCGGCGGGACGGTCTCGCTGAGCTGGGCCAGGACCTGGCTGCGCTGCTCAGGCGTGAGCTGGGCGAACGCCTCGGCGTGCGCCTCCTCCACCCGGTCCGGCGGTGCGGTGCGAAGCAGGTACCGGTAGCGCTCGATCGCCACCTCGTCCTCGCTGCGGCCGGTGCTCGCGGCGGAGCCGTAGACGGGTGCGGTGCCGTACTCGGGGGTCTGGCCCGACGTCTGTCGGTACTGCTGCTGCGGCATTCTGCCGCCCTGATACATGCCCGGGGTCTGCTCGCGCGGCTCGCGGCCGAGCAGTCGGTCGAGGAAGCCCATGATCTCGTCCTTCGTAGGTGACGGTCCAGGTGGGAAACGCCCGGCGCGGCCCAACGGTTCCAGATCGAGCCGTCGGTCCACGGGCTGAAAATGGCGAAGGCCCGGTCACCTCGAGAGGTGACCGGGCCGACGTCGTACAACCTGCGACGAGCTCAGAGCTCAGCGCGACGGTTGCGAAGTCTGAGGGATCAGATCGGGCGGATGTTCTCCGCCTGCAGGCCCTTGGGGCCCTGCTTCACGTCGAACTCGACGCGCTGGTTCTCCTCCAGTGAACGGTAGCCGTCCGACTGGATCGCGCTGAAGTGAGCGAACACGTCCTGCCCACCGTCCTCGGGTGCGATGAACCCGAAGCCCTTCTCGGCGTTGAACCACTTGACGGTTCCGAATGCCATGTACTGCTCCTTGCATGAGGCGACGACCCCGACCGTCGGGATCGCATAATCACGGTGTCGTCGTCATCTCACGGAAGAACGATCGAGGCACTGCAACGCCCCTACCCTACCCGCCAGACGCAAGGAAAGCCCGATCAATCTTGAGTGACTTGCATCGAATTTGTATCCGAGGGGTCCGAAGCCCGGTTTTCGGGGCCTCGCGGCTGGTGTCTCGACGGTGTCAGGGGCGGATGTTAGAACGGTTGGCATGAACGCAGCGACCGACATCCCGTCCGTCAAGCTCAACAACGGCGTCGAGATCCCGCAGGTGGGTCTCGGCGTGTTCCAGGTGCCCGACAACGGCACGCAGGCGTGTGTCGAGACGGCCCTCGAGCTCGGCTACCGGCATATCGACACAGCTGCCGCCTACTACAACGAGGAGGGCGTCGGCGCTGCCGTCCGGGCCACCGGCGTCCCGCGCGAGGAAATCTTCGTCACCACCAAGCTGCGCAACGGCGACCAGGGCTACGAGAGCGCGCTGCGGGCCTTCGAGGACAGCCGCCGGGCGCTCGGCCTCGACGTCGTCGACCTGTACCTCATCCACTGGCCGGTCCCCGGCCGCGGTCTGTACGGAGAGACGTGGCGAGCATTCGAGAAGCTGCTGGCCGACGGCGCGGTGCGGGCCATCGGCGTCTCCAACTTCCTGCCCGAGCACATAGATCGCCTGGTCAGCGAGTCGGACGTGGTGCCGGCGGTGAACCAGGTGGAGCTGCACCCGACCTTCCGCCAGCCTGCCACCGTCGAGCGGAGCCGGGCCCACGGCATCGTCCCCGAGGCGTACTCGCCCCTGGGGCAGGGTGCCGACCTGGAGGCGCCGGCGGTGGTCGGCATCGCGAACGAGCTCGGTGTGACGCCCGGTCAGGTGGTGCTCCGCTGGCAGGTGCAGCACGGCGTGATCCTGATCCCGAAGTCCGTGAACCCGGAGCGCATGGCGACCAACCTCGACCTGTTCTCCTTCTCGCTGACCGAGGCGCAGATGGCCGACATCGACGCCCTGGAATCGCCGGACGGCCGGATCGGCGCGGACCCGGCGACCGCCTCGTTCACCCAGTTCCGGAGCTGACCGGAGAGGGCCCTCGGAGAGGCGCACCGGGCGCTGGAAGGCCCTCCTACCGAGCTGCCGTCGGCACGTTTCTTGCCGGTTCAAACCCTGTTTCACCCCTGCTCTTGGGGCACGGTGTGGTCTGGGTAACATCCTCGTAACGATCGAGTCGGTGTGGCGGACTAGACACATTGGTGACACAGAGTGTGACTACGTTCACGCCACGACGAGGCAAGTCGCCGCGTCAGGTTCACTCCCGCTCGAAGGGGAACAGCAGAATGATTCGACGTTCCACGGCGGCGCGCGGTCTCGCGATCGCCGCTGTCCTCAGCGTGGGCCTCGCGGCCTGCTCCACCACCTCCGGAGGCGGCGAGGGGGAGGGTTCGTCCGATCCGCTGAAGATCGGCACCCTGCTCCCGCTCACCGGTAACCTCGCCTACCTGGGTCCGCCCGAGGTCGCGGGCGTCGGCCTCGCGGTCGAAGACATCAACGCGGCCGGCGGCGTCCTCGGCAACGACGTCGAGATCGCTCCCGCGGACTCGGGCGACGGCGACAACCTCGCGGTCTCGACCAACTCGGTCACCGACCTGCTCGCCCAGGACGTCAGCGCCATCATCGGTGCGGCGTCCTCGACGGTGACGCTCAACGTCGTCGACTCGGTCACCGAGGCCGGCGTCATCCAGGTGTCGCCCGCCAACACCTCGACCACGCTGTCGGGCTACTCGCCGCTCTTTGCGCGGACCGCCCCGCCGGACACCGTCCAGGGTCAGGCGCTCGGCTCGCTCATGCTCGACGACGGGCACCAGAAGGTCGCGTTCCTGACGATGCAGGACGACTACGCGACCGGTCTGCGCGACAACGTGCAGAAGGCGATCGAGGCCGGCGGCGGTGAGGTCGTCTACGGCGCCACCGGCGAGGGCACCGAGTTCGCTCAGGCCGAGACCAACTTCTCGAACGTCGTGGCCGACGCTCTGGCCACCGAGCCCGACGCGATCGCCATCTTCGCGTTCGAGGAGACCAAGGCGGCCATCGCCGAGCTGGTCACCCAGGACTGGGAGTTCGGCGGCAAGACGTACCTGTGCGACGGCAACACCGCCGACTACTCCAAGGACTTCGACCCGGGCACGCTCGAGGGCGTCAAGGGCACCATCCCCGGTGCCGACGCGCCGGAGGACTTCAAGGAGCGCCTGAACACCTGGTACCAGGAGGACGCCGGCGAGGAGCTGGCCGACTACGCGTACGGCCCCGAGTCGTACGACGCCGCCATCCTGGTCGCGCTCGCCGCCGTCCGCGGTGAGGGCACCGACGGCGAGACCATCGCGGACAACATCCGTGCGGTCTCGGGCTCGGAGGAAGGTGCCACCGAGGTCTCCACGTTCGAGGAGGGCGTCGCGGCGCTCGAGGCGGGCGACGAGATCGCCTACAGCGGTGTCTCCGGCATCGGCCCGCTGAACGAGGACAACGACCCGTCGTCCGCGTTCATCGGCGTCTACGAGTACGACGGCGACAACAAGAACATCTGGACCAAGGTCGTCGAGGGCTCGGTCGCAGGCTGACCCTGTCGGTCCTTGACCACTGAATCGTGATCGGCCCGGTCACCCCACGGGGTGACCGGGCCGATCGTTGTCGAACCGCGATCAAGGCGGGTCCCGAACCGGACATCGAGCCCGCCACCAGCCGCGCGGCGCACACCCGTCACCCGGTCCGCAACGGCGCGGATCGTTTCGATCTCGGGCCCGCGGCCTGCCGAAACTCTGTGTGACACGACACGTGTAATCCGTGACACACGGTGCGGCTACACTTCCGGCACGCTGATGCCATCAGTTTGATGCAGGCCTGGTTAAGCAGGGCTAAATCTATCTGTGGCGTCGTGCGGCACCGAGACCTCGGAGCACCACACACCAGAACCGACGGAGGACCCGGCAGATGACAGCCGACCGACCGATCCTCGCGACGGCCGCGGGCAGGCTCATGGCCACGCTCGTGGCAGCGGCCTTCCCGGCCCTGCTCGCCGCGGCGCCAGCCATGGCAGCCACGGCACCTGTCGCGACGGACTGCACACCCGACAGCTCGACGGCATGCGTCGCAGCGATCGTCATGGACGAGGAGAACAACTTCGTCCCGGATGTCGGCGCCACCATCACCGGCGCCGGGTTCGAGGCCCAAGTAACGACCACCCAGGACGGCCCCGTCTCCGTGGAGGTGCCGGAGGTCGGCACGTACACGATCACGCTCGACGAGGCGACGCTGCCCGACGGGCTGTTCCCGGACCCGCCCCAGATCGAGGTGACAGCGCAGACAGGCTCCACCGCGCGAGGCGCCATCCGGCTCGGCGACCAGCCGGTGGATGCGACCCCCTCCGCCGAGCCGGGGGCCAGCGAAGGCGCTGAGACCCCCGCGGCGGGCGAGGCCGGTTCCGAGGAGTCCACGTCCGGCGGGTTCTCCCTGGCGAACGCCTGGCAGAAGTTCGGACTCGGTATCCGTCTCGGGCTGCTGCTCGCGCTGGCATCCGTGGGCATCAGCCTGATCTACGGCACCACCGGGCTGTCGACCTTCGCGCACGGCGAGCAGTTCACGCTCGGCGCGGTGTTCGCCTTCATCGGGATCAACATGTGGGGCCTGCCCTTCTGGCCGGCCGCGATCCTGGCAGTGGTCATCTGCACGGCCACCGGATTCCTGCAGGACGTCGTGCTCTGGAAGCCCTTGCGCCAGCGCGGAACCCCGCTGACCCAGCTCATGATCATCACGATCGGTCTGTCGCTCGTGCTGCAGTACACGATCCAGCTGATGATCGGCAACGGTTCCGAGCGGATCCTGAGCACGAACCCGACGTCGATGACGATCGCCGGCATCAGGCTCTCGTCGTGGTCCTGGGCATCGATGGCGGTCGCTGTCGTGGCGATCCTGTTCATCGCCTGGTTCCTCACCCGCACGCGGATCGGGCGAGCCACGCGCGCCGTGTCGGACAATCCGGCGCTCGCGTCCGCCACCGGCATCAACCCGGACAAGATCATCCGCATCGTCTGGACCATGTCGACCGGCTTCGCGGGCCTCGCGGGCCTGATGTACGGCCTGTCCGTGGGCACCTTCGGCTGGAACACCGGCATGCAGATGCTCCTGCTGATGTTCGCCGCCGTGACGCTCGGCGGCCTGGGGACGGCGTTCGGCGCCCTCGCCGGGTCCATGGTCATCGGCATCGTCGTCGAGATGTCGCCGCTCATCCCCGGCATGCCGAACGACCTCCGCTACGCCACCGCGCTCGCGATCCTGATCCTCGTCCTGCTGCTGCGGCCGCAAGGCCTGCTGGGCAAGCGCGAGCGGATCGGCTGAAAGGACAACTCCCATGGAAGAACTGAGCCGAATCCTCACGCAAGCCGCCGGCGAGCTGATCGCGCCGACCACGGCTGCCTACGTCCTGGCCGCGATCGGCCTCAACCTGCACTTCGGGTACACCGGGCTGCTCAACATGGGCCAGGCGGGCTTCATGCTGCTCGGCGCCTACGGTTTCGCCATCTCGACGATCGCCGGCGCGCCCTTCTGGCTGGCCCTGGCCGTCGCGCTGGTCGCGAGCATCCTGTTCGCGCTGATCCTCGGTATGCCCACCCTGAAGCTGCGCGGTGACTATCTCGCGATCGTCACCATCGCGGCCGCGGAGATCGTCCGCATGCTCGGCCGCTCCAGCGGCCTCGCCGAGTGGACCGGCGGCCAGGCAGGCCTGCGCGGTAACGAGTTCAAGGACACGTTCGCCGCGCTCTCGCCCCTGCCCGACGGCCGCACCACGATCGGCCCGTTCGAGTACCTCAACAACGGCTCGGACTCCTGGTGGGTCCGGCTCGTCGGCTGGGGCCTCGTGGCGCTGGCGCTCGTCTTCGTCTGGCTGCTCACCCGCAGCCCGTGGGGCCGCCTTCTCAAGGGGGTCCGCGAGGACGAGGACGCCGTCCGTGCGCTCGGCAAGAACGTCTACGCCATCAAGATGCAGGCCCTCATCCTGGGCGGTGTCTTCGGATCTCTCGGCGGTGTGCTGTACGTGCTGCCGCGTGCCGTCCAGCCCGACGGCATGGCCAGGTCGATGACGTTCTTCGTCTGGACCGTGCTGCTGCTCGGTGGTGCGGCCACCCTGTTCGGACCCGTGCTCGGCGCGATGCTCTTCTGGGCCGTCTTCATGCTCCTGCGGGCCGGCCTGCGCGAGGGTATGGCCGGGACGCTCGCTCCCACCCAGGTGGAGAACATCGGTGGCCTCGCCGTGGGGGTCGCCCTGATGCTGCTGGTCATCTTCCGCCCACAAGGAATATTGGGGAACAAGAAGGAGCTGGCCTTCGATGCCCGATGAGACGACGGAGAACACCGTGACTGAGGTGACCGAGCCCGAGAGCACCGTGGAGGCGCTGGACGCCGTCGAGCGCAGTGACTCCGCGGCCGCCCGAGCGGCGGAGCACGTGCTCGCCGCCGTCGAGCCGAAGGTGGGTGTCAGCAAGCCCGACACGATCCTGATGGCCGACGGCGTGCAGCGCCGGTTCGGCGGCATGACCGCCGTCGACGTCGACCACCTGGAGGTCCAGCGGGGCGTCATCACCGCCCTGATCGGCCCCAACGGTGCGGGTAAGACGACGTTCTTCAACCTGCTCACCGGGTTCGACAAGCCCAACCAGGGCTCCTGGTCCTTCGAGGGCAGGTCGCTCGACGGGATGGGCGCCGCCAAGGTGGCGCGCAACGGCATGGTCCGCACGTTCCAGCTCACCAAGGCGCTGTCGCGCCTCACGGTGATGCAGAACATGCTGCTCGCCTCGATGGACAACCCGGGCGAGAACCTGTTCGCCTCCCTCGTGAAGCCCCTGTGGGCGGGCACCGAGAAGCGGAACACCGAGAAGGCGCTCGAGCTGCTCTCGCGGTTCAAGCTCGACACCAAGAAGGACGACTTCGCGGGATCGCTCTCCGGCGGCCAGCGCAAGCTCCTCGAGATGGCCAGGGCCCTGATGACGGACCCGACCATGATCATGCTCGACGAGCCCATGGCCGGCGTGAACCCCGCCCTCGTGCAGTCCCTGCTGCACCACGTCCAGGCGCTGCGCGACGACGGCATGACGGTGCTGTTCGTCGAGCACGACATGCACGCCGTCCGGCACATCTCGGACTGGGTGGTGGTGATGGCCGAGGGCCGCATCGTCGCCGAGGGCCCGCCCGCCGCCGTCATGCAGGACCAGGCGGTGGTGGACGCCTACCTCGGCGCCCACCACGACACCGACCTCGGGGACGACTCGCTGCTCGACCCCGCAGTGCTGGCCCGGCTCGAGGCCGAGGAGGAGAAGCGATGAGCGACGTGGCAACGATCGCCAAGGGGGAGCCCCTGCTCAAGGCGACCGACATCGTGGCGGGGTACCTGCCCGGCGTGAACATCCTGAACGGGTGCAACCTCGAGGTGGCCAAGGGCGAGCTCGTCGGCATCATCGGCCCGAACGGCGCCGGCAAGTCGACGCTGCTCAAGTCCCTGTTCGGCCTCGTGAACGTGCGCTCCGGCTCCGTCACGCTGGCCGGCCAGGACATCACGAACCAGAAGGCCGACACCCTCGTGTCCCAGGGCGTCGGGTTCGTGCCGCAGAACAACAACGTGTTCCCCTCGCTCACCGTCGAGGAGAACATGCGCATGGGCGTGTACCTGCGCCCCAAGACGTTCGACGAGCGGTTCGAGTTCATCACCGACCTGTTCCCCACTCTGGGCGAGCGGCGCGGGCAGCGGGCGGGCGCCATGTCGGGTGGTGAGCGCCAGATGGTCGCGATGGCCCGCGCGCTCATGATGAACCCGTCGGTGCTGCTGCTCGACGAGCCGTCCGCCGGCCTGTCCCCGGTGCGTCAGGACGAGACGTTCCTGCGCACGCGCATGATCAACAAGGCGGGCGTGTCAGTGGTCATGGTGGAGCAGAACGCGCGGCGTTGCCTCCAGATCTGCGACCGCGGCTACGTGCTCGACCAGGGCAAGGACGCGCACACCGGGACCGGCCGGGAGCTCCAGGCCGACCCCAAGGTGATCTCCCTGTACCTGGGCACGCTGGCGGAGGACGTCGACAAGGCCTCCTGACGGTTGCCGAAGTAGAGCGCCTGTCCGGGTCTTCCTCTCGTACGACGAGGGAGACCCGGACAGGCGCTCTACTTCGGCAACGGGAGGAGAATGGCCGGGTGCAGCAGTTCGCCTCTGACAACTACGCCCCCGTCCACCCCGAGGTCATGGCCGCGATCGTCGCGGCGAACGACGGTCCCGCCGTGTCCTACGGCGACGACTCCGTGTCCGCCCGGCTCCAGGACCGGGCAGCCGAGGTGTTCGGTGAGCGCGCCCGCATCTTCCCCGTGCTGAACGGCACCGGTGCGAACGTCATCAGCCTCATGGCCGCGGCTCCGCGCTGGGGCGCCGTGATCGCGAGCGACGTCGCGCACGTCCACACGGACGAGAACGGCGCCCCGGAACGCGTCGGCGGCCTCAAGATCCTGGCGGTCCCGAGCGTGGCGGGCCGCATCGGGCCCGATGCCGTGGACCGCTACGCCGGCGACCTCGGCAACATCCACCGCGCCCAGCCCGCGGTCCTGAGCCTCACGCAGGTCACGGAGCTCGGCACCGTCTACTCGGTCGCTGACCTGAAGCTCCTCGCCGACACCGCCCATGCGGCAGGCCTCCGGGTGCACGTCGACGGGTCCCGCCTCGCGAACGCGGCGGCGACGCTCGGCGTCGGGCTGCGGGAGATCACCACCGACGTCGGCGTCGACCTCCTCTCCTTCGGGGCCGCGAAGAACGGCGGCATGCTGGGCGAGGCGGTGGTGGTGCTGTCCGACGGCGGCGACGCGGCCGGCGCGTCGGCAGACCTGGGGGAGGCCGTCCCGTACCTGCGCAAGGCCACGATGCAGCTCGCGTCGAAGACCCGGTACGTGTCGGCGCAGCTCTTGGCGCTGCTCGGCGAGCCAGGCACGCCGACGTCGGGCACGGGGGAGAGCGCGCCGCTCTGGCTGCGGAACGCCGCGCGCTCGAACGCGATGGCCGCGCGCCTGCGGGCGGGTATCGAAGCGGCGGGACTGACCGAGACGGTCCGCATCACCTGCCCCACCGACGCGAACGTCGTGTTCGCGACGCTGCCCCGCGCGGCGGCCGACCGGCTGCGTGCCTACGCGCGGTTCTACGACTGGGCGCCGGGCGAGACGACGGATCGCGTAGAGGTCCGCTGGATGTGCGCGTGGGACACCTCGGAGGCGGACGTCGACGGGTTCGTGCGGGCCCTCGTCGGCGCGGTCTGAGCGAACCGCTCCGGGCCGCTCGTCGCACGCGGTTCACCCGCTGGGGTGAGACTGAGGTCCATGACCCGTTTTCGCCCGCGCGCCGTCGTCGCCGCGGTTCTCACGCTGGCGGTCCTGACCGCCGGCTGCTCCGGCCTGACGGGGGAGCCTGATCCGACGTCGCTCCCCGGACCTGCCCAGACGGGTGCGCAGCCGAGCCCCACGCCGAGCAGTGCGTCGCCGGAGGAGCCGACGGCCGGTGCCACGCCGACCGCGCGACCCACACCGACGGCCCGACCCACGCCGGAGCCGACACCGGGCGAGCCCGACCTCTCGCTGGTGGACGGCTGGACCCTGGAGGAGAAGGTCGGCCAGATCCTCATGGTGGGCCTGCCGGTCGCCGGCCCGTTCCAGCCGACGTTCGACATGCTCCGCGACGGCCAGATCGGCGGCGTGTTCCTGCACGGCCGCACCAAGGCGGGCCGGCAGCCGGTGAAGAACCTGGTGGACGCCGCCGTCGACGCCGCGGCCCGGGAACGGGAGCCCCTCTTCGTGGCCACCGACCAGGAGGGCGGCGCCGTGCAGGTGCTCCGCGGCCCTGGCTTCAGTGACATCCCGAACGCGCTCGACCAGGCCACGCTCACGGCGGCCGAGCTGCGGAAGCGGTCCGAGGTCTGGGGTGACGAGCTCGCCGCCGCGGGGGTGAACCTCAACCTGGCGCCCGTGCTGGACCTCGTGCCGCAGACCGCCGCTTCGTCGAACGCGCCCATCGGTTTCTTCGGGCGGAACTACGGGTACACCGCGGAGTCCGTCATCACGCACGGAAACGCGTTCGCACAGGGCCAGCGCGACGCGGGCGTCCAGACGTCGATCAAGCACTTCCCCGGGCTGGGCCGGGTCACGGGCAACACCGACGACACGGCAGGGGTGACCGACACGGTCACCGGCCCGGACGCTCCGTCGGTCGCCGTGTTCGACGCCGGGATCGAGGCGGGATCCGGGCTGGTCATGATGTCGTCGGCGGTCTACTCGCGGATCGATCCCGACGCCCCCGCCGTGTTCAGCCCCACCGTGGTGGGCCTGGTGCGCGAGCTCGGGTTCGACGGTGTCATCATCTCCGACGACCTGTCGGCAGCGGTGCAGGTCGAGAGCGTGCCGCCGGGGGAGCGTGCGGTCCGTGCGGTGGACGCCGGGGTGGACATGGTGCTCGCCTCGGCACGGCCGTCGGTCGCCCCGGCGATGGTGGACGCGCTGATCAGCACAGCGCGGGACGACCCGGACTTCGCCGCGAAGGTGGACGCGGCGGCAGCCCGGATCGTGGCGGCCAAGGCCGACCTCTGACCGTCCACCGTTGGTCGAGCTTGTCGAGACCTGGTTTCGACAAGCTCAACCAGCGGGCGGGATCAGTGGTTCGCCAGGTTCAGGACGTCCAGGACCCAGGCGTGCTCGAACGCGATCTGCTCCCACGCCGAGTAGCGCCCCGAGACGCCGCCGTGCCCCGCCGACATCTCGATCTTGAGCATCGCCGGCGCGCCCGCCGCCTGCAGCCGGGCCACCCACTTCGCCGGCTCCACGTACAGCACCCGGGTGTCGTTGAAGCTGGTGGTGGCGAGGATCCGGGGGTAGTGCGAGGCGTCGTCGGTCACGTTCTCGTACGGCGTGTACGAGCGCATGTACGCGTACACCTCGGGGTCGTGCAGGGGGTCGCCCCACTCGTCCCACTCGGTGACCGTCAGGGGGAGCGTCGGGTCGAGCATCGACGTCAGCGCGTCCACGAACGGCACTCCGGCGAGCACTCCTGCGAACAGCTCTGGCGCCAGGTTGGTGGCGGCCCCGACGAGCAGCCCGCCCGCGCTGCCGCCGTCGGCCACCATACGGTCGGACGCCGTCCAACCGGTGTCGGCGAGATGCCGCCCGCAGGCCACGAAGTCGGTGAACGTGTTGAGCTTGGCCCTCAGCTTGCCGTCGTCGTACCAGGCGCGGCCCATCTCGCCGCCGCCTCGTACGTGGGCGATCGCGAAGACGATGCCGCGGTCGAGCAGGCTGAGACGCGGGACCGAGAAGTACGGGTCGATCGAGGACTCGTACGCGCCGTACCCGTACAGGAGGAGGGGTGCCGGCTCGGCAGGCGCGCCCGCCTCGGCCGTCGAGCCTGACGGGACCCCGAACCGCACCTTGTCCTTGCGCCAGACGAGGGAGATCGGGACGCGGGTCCCGTCCTCCGCCGTCGCCCACTCGCGGCGCTGGTCGTAGTCGCCGGGGTCGTAGCCGCCGAGCACCGGCTGCTGCTTGAGCAGGACACGCTCGCCGGAGGCGACGTCGTACAGGTAGAGCGACTGCGGCGTGACGAACGAGGTGTAGCCGACCTTGAGGTTGGGCTGCTCCCACACACCGACGCCCGCGCCGACCGACTCCAGCGGCTGGCCGAACGAGATCTCCTGGAAGCTCCAGGTGGCCTGGGGCGTCGTGAGGTGGGGGATCTCGGCGGGGTCGGCCTGCGAGGTGCCGGTCTGCGAGGTGCCGGCCGGGTCGACCAACGACAGGACCGCCGAGCGGGAGATCGCCCCGCGGCGGTAGTAGAGCACCAGGTAGCGCTCGCTCGCGCTCACGCCCTCCAGCCGCACGTCCGGGTCGTGCGCCACGACGACGGTCGCTGCCTCCGGCGTCACCGTGTTGCCGGGTGCGGGAACGGGTGAGCTGACCAGCTCGAAGTTCAGCGCGTCCTTGTTGTGCAGGATCAGGAGGACGTCGCGGGTCTCGCCGGGCTCGACCACCGAGGGCGGGTCGACGAGCGAGGGCGGCTCGGACAGCGAGGACGGCTCGACCATCGAGGCGGGCAGCATCGCGTGCTCCACCGTGTACTCCACGCCCTCGCGACGCGGCCACACCACGCGGAACTCGCCGGTCGGGTTGTCCGACTCCAGCAGCCACGACTCGCTCGTCACCTTGGAGCCGAGTTCGATCTGGAGGTACTTCTTCGACCGGGAGAGCCCCACACCCACCCAGTAGCGCTCGTCCGGCTCCTCGAACACGAGCACGTCGTCGGACGACGGCGTGCCGAGCCGGTGCCGCCACACCCGCCACGGCCGCCAGGCGTCGTCGACGGTGAGGTAGAAGATGTGCTCGCCGTCGGGCGAGAACATGGCGCCCGGAGCGGTGTCCCGCACCTCGTCCGGCAGGTCCTCGCCGGTCGCCAGGTCGCGGACGCGCAGCGTGTAGCGCTCGTCGCCCGCGGTGTCGGTGGCGTGGAGCAGCCGGGTGCCGTCCTCGGACACGTCCAGCGAACCGAGCGCGAAGAAGTCGTGGCCCTCGGCCTGGACGTTCTGGTCCAGCAGCAGCTGCTCGCCGGGGACCGGCTCGCCGGGCTCGAGCACGCGGGGCGTCCAGTCGTCCGGCCCCGCGGCGCGGTAGCGCGCGTGGATCGGGTACTGCTGACCCTCGACCGTGCGGGCGTAGTACCACCAGTCACCGTCACGCGACGGGACGGAGAGGTCGGTCTCGAGGGTGCGGCCCTTGATCTCGTCGAACAGGGTCTGCCGCAGCGGCGCGAGGTGCTCCTGCTGGGCGAGCGTCCAGGCGTTCTGCGCCTCCAGGTGCGCGACGACGTCCGGGTCGTCCTTGCGGCGCAGCCACTCGTAGTCGTCGATGAAGGTGTCGCCGTGGAAGGTGCGCTCGATCGGGCGGCGCGCCGTCAGGGGGGACTCTGCGGTAGAGCGGGCGGTCTCTGAAGGAGTCAGGGCGTCAGGCACCGCGCAAGCGTATCCGCGCGCGCATCGTCGAGTGCGGGATATCCGCCCTCCAGACGGGCCTGGAAGGGCGAACATCCCGCACTCACGAGATCAGAGCTTCAGGTCGGTCCAGGTGAGGCGGTGGTCGCTGCTCGGGAACGGGTAGACGCCGGTGAGCCGCGACAGCGGGTCGGCGGCTACCGGCCAGAAGACGCCGGCGTCCCGGACCCGCAGGTCACGCGACGGCAGCACGTAGTCGACGCGCAGGTTGCCGGGCGTCGTGTCGGCGAAGTCGGCGGTGTCGAACGCCGGGTCGCCCTGGTGCGTGAGGTTCGCGCCGGCCTGCAGGGCGGAGGCCTCGGGCCCGCCCGCCGACGTCGCCTGCGGGTCCGTGATCCGCGGGTTGCGCAGCAGCTGGTCGATCGCCGAGTCGACGGAGTCGCCGTCGACGGGGTCGGCGTTGTAGTCGCCGACGATCACGAACGACGAGCCGGGACGCAGCCCGCCGTGCCGGCCCTCGTCGTCGTACTGGTAGCGGGAGCGCCAGCCGCCGCGCACATAGTCCGCCCAGAACCGGATCTCGTCGTGGTTGCGCAGCCCGTTGCGGTCCTCGGCACCGTCGAACGACGGCGGGGTCGGGTGCGCGGCCAGGACGTGCACCGTCTCGCGGCCGACCCGTACCGGGACGTCCCAGTGGGACTTGCTCGAGAGCGGCAGCACCGCGAGCTCCTCGGCCGAGTACCAGTCGGCCGGGGCCGCCGTGGCCGGGTCGTCCGGCAGGAGCGCGCCCGGCATGTCCTGCCACTTGAAGTCCTGGAACGTGCGCACGCGGTCGTGCTGGATGGGGTACTTGGACAGCACGAGCATGCCGTACTGCCCGGGGAACAGGCCGAAGCCGAGCGCGTCGTCGCCCCCGCCGACGGTCCCGTTGTTGTTCAGGTCGAAACCGCTCGGGATGCCCGTGTTCGACGGCGCGACGAACGCGTACGGGTACTCCACCGGCTTGCCCGTGCCCTGCGGCACCTCGAGGTAGTTCTCGCGGAACAGGTCCGCGGCGGCGTACGGGTCGGCGTCGCCGGAGTAGTCGAACTCGTTGAGCAGCACGACGTCGGGGTTCGCGTGCTGGATGACCTCGGCGACCGTCGCGGCCTGGGCGTCGTCGCCCGTGGACAGGTCGGCGACGAGCTCACCCTCCGTCGCCCGGTTGAGCGACAGGTTGTAGGTGGCGGCGCGCAGGGTCCGGTGGCCGACGCCGGGGTGGCCGGCGCTGGTCCGGTCCGCGCCTGCCGTGGGCGCACCCACGGTGGCCGTTCCTGCCGACGCGGTGCCCGCCGAGGCGAGAAACGCTCCGGCCAGCAGTGCCACTGCCGCGGCGGTGCTGGTCAGGCGCACTGGGGTACTGGCTCGCATGACTGCTCCTTCTTCGGGTGCTGTGCGGGTGGTCCGCGTCAGCCACCGTAGGGCCGAGTCGGTTCGACCGGGTGAACTGCGTATGAACAGCCCTGCACAGGGGGTTCATAACGGTAGTTTTCCCCGGGGCGGCCAGTCGGCCGCGCGCCGACGGCGTTCGCCGTCGCGCAGTTTCTTGAGGAAGAGTCGATGAACCGAGCTTTCCGCTTCGCCGCCGCCACCGCCGCTGTGACCCTGTCCCTCACGATGCTCACTGGCTGCGGAGCGATCCTGGACGAGATCACGTCGGGCGGTGACGCCCCGCGTGACGAGCCCGGCGGCGAGATCACCGCCTCCGCCGAGGCGGACGCCTTCGAGATCCTGAAGGGCGACTGCATAGACCTGCTGGCGCTCAAGGGCTACGGCGACTCCTCCGAGGGTGACGAGTTCGAGGTCGAGTCGGTGCCGGTGGTGCCCTGCGCCGAGCCGCACACCGGTGAGGTCTACGCCGAGCTGATCATGGAGGGCACCGAGTTCCCGGGCGCCGAGGCCGTGACGAAGAAGTTCGACGAGTGGTGCTACGCCGAGTTCGAGAAGTTCGTCGGCCTGTCCTACGACGAGTCCGTGTACGGGTACACCGGATTCTTCCCGACCAAGGACACCTGGGAGCAGCTCGACGACCGCACCCTGCAGTGCATAGTCAGCTCCGAGGAGCCGGTCACGGACAGCCTCAAGGGTGTAGCGGAGTAGAGCTCGGCGCAGTCGGGCGCGGCGCGGCAGCGCGCCGCGCCGTCAGCCACAGGTCCGTCGCGACCACAGCCAGTGCGGCCAGCACGAACACCGCCCCGACCAGGGGCACCGTGCCGACTCCGACGGTGGCGACCACCAGCGCCCCGAGTGCCGCCCCGCCGCCGATCCCGAGGTTGAACACGGAGCTCGATATCGCGGTCGCCGACTCGGTGGCGCCCGGGGCGACCCGCATGGACAGGAACGACAGGGCGGGCGGGATCGCGCTGAACGCGAGGCCGAACAGGGCAAGCCCGACCAGGGCGAGCGCCGGGACGTGGCCGAGGCCCCACAGGAGCACCAGCGACCCGGTCAGCAGGCCGAGCGCGACGAGCATCGTCTGCCACGGCCGCTTGTCGAGCACCTGGCCGGTCAGCAGCGTCCCCGCCATGCCCGCGACCCCCTGGCCCAGCAGCAGCACGCTGAGATACCGGTCGGGGAAGCCCGCCGTCTCCAGCACGAACTGGGTGACGAACGTGATCATCATGAACCCGCCGGTCACCAGCAGCACCGTGACCACCATGAGCACGACGAAGCCGCGCGTGCTGGGGTGCGTGCCGCGGGCGGTACCGCTCTCCTCGGCGTCGACGTTCGGCATGGCGATGACCATCGCGAGGCACGCGAGCAGGCTCACCACGGAGAACATCAGGAATGCGGTGCGCCAGCTCGTCTGCTGACCGACCCAGGTGCCGAGCGGCACGCCGAGCAGCGGTGCGAGCGAGTTGCCGATGGCGAGCCGCGCGATCATCTTGCCGCGGACGGCGGGTGCGAACAGGCTCGCCGCGGCCGGCGTCACCACCGACCAGAACAGCGCCTGCCCCAGCGCCGTGACCATGCGAGCGGCCATCAGGTCGGCATAGCCGACCGCCACCGCCGACCACAGCGTCCCGACCGTGCACACCGCGGTGGTCGCCGCGAGCACGTAGCGCCGCGGGAACCGGCGCGTGAGACGCGAGAGCGGCAGCGAAGCGAGGACGACGACGGCGGCGTAGGCGCTGACCAGCAGCCCGATCTCGGAGGTGCTGCGGCCCAGGTCCGGGGCGATGAGGGTGAGCAGGCCGCCCGGCAGGTTCTCCGCGGTGACGAATGTGACTAGGGCCTAGGCGCACCTTGTTGGACCGCTCCGACACGGCAGGGGCCAGCGAGGGCCGGTTAGACCCGGAATGGTTGCATGTCCGCGACCTGGCGGTCGTCGTCGATGGGCACCCACGTGTCGGACGTGTCGTCGTACATCACCCGGTATGCCCCGGGCTGCAGGTATCCAGCGACCGCGTACAGCCCATCCTCGAACACCTCGTCAGGCGTGTGGTCGATCTCGGGATCCCGCACGCTGACGATGACTCCAGTAGCGCTGCCGTCCTTATCCACCAGTCCGGACGCGCTCACCAGGTCGAACGTCCGCAGGTCGACGATCGCCGAGTCGCCGTCCTGTCCCACGTACAGCACGCCCTCACGCGGCTCGGCCTCGTTCAGCTCGTTCACCAGTCGCATCGTGCTCACCCTTCGGTAGATGTTTCGTCGTCTTCCCAGCTCGGCACCACGCGGATGCGCGGCGCCCACTTGCCGTCGACCCGCTCCACCCGACCGGGCTCGACCTCCACACGCTTGATCAGCTGCCGCAGCGTCCCACGCTTGTGCTCGATCGGCATGGCCCCCCAGTCGACCAGGGCGGCCGCGGCGATCGCCTCCGGCACTGGCCGACGCGCGGCCGCGCGCAGTGCCGCGTGCTGCGCCTCGAGATTGCGCACGGTCTCCTCGAGCTCGGCCCGCAGTTCCGGCCATGCCATCTCGGGCACCTGCCCCTCGAGGTAGGACCGCGTCGCGGACACTAGCTTCGCCTTCGCCGTCTCCACCTGGCGCTCGACGCGGCCCATGTCGACCGCACGCTTGGCGCTCGCGGCTTCCGCTCGCGCGAGTGCGGGCTCGAGGTCGTCGGCGAGCTCGTGCAACCAGGCCATGACGAAGGTCTCGACCTTGTCGATTGAGACCGTCCCGCCGGCGTGCGCCTGGGAGCTGACGCGGCGGTTGCACATGTAGCGGGGCCGTCCCTTGCCGCCCGGTGTGTTGCTGCCGGAGAGGCTGCCGCCCATGGGGCCGCCACAGGTCCCGCCGTCAGGCAGGGGTGCGACGCAGCGCAGTAGACCGGACAGCAGGTACGCACTGCGCTCGGTGGTGCGTGTGCGCCGGCGGGCCGCTCGCTGCGTCTGGTACTCGTCCCACAAGTCCGAGTCGATGAGGGGTTCGTGGACGCCGGGGACGTGGACGCGACGCTCACACGTCCGGTCCGGCCGGTGCCGACATGCTGGATCGTGCACGGACAGCAGGCCGGCGGCGAATCCGCTGTCCATCATGCGGCGGATCGTGCGGTCGCTCCACAGCGCCGCGGACGTCCTGACGCCGTAGCCGGCGGCCGGCCGGACGCCCGAGGCGTTGAGCCACCCGATCAGGGTGTAGAAGCTCTCGCCGGCGGCGAACCTGGTGTAGGCGTCGGCGAGCATGGGCCCGGTGACGGGGTCGGGGACGTGCAGCCGGCGTTCTGTGTCGTAGGTGTATCCGAACCGTGGTTTGCCGTTCGCCGGCAGACCGCGCGCGACCCGGTTGGTCTGCACGCTCTTCCAGCTCTCGCCCATCAGCTCGGCCTTGTAGGCGTGCATCTCGGCGAGGACGCCGCGGTGGAATCGCCCGGACGCCGTCGTCACGTCGGGGTGCTCGGTCGCCGACTCGAGGTAGCCGCCCGCGCTCTCGACACGGTCGAGCGCGACGGCCCACCGCACCCGGTTGCGTGCGTGGCGGGAGTACTCCCACGCGACGATGGTGTCGAGCTCGCCGGATTCGACACGTTCAATCTGCGCGTCGAGTCGTGGCCACCATGCCGACTTGCGGCGGGACCCGGATTCGTCGATCGCTTCGATCGTGTCGACGATCTCGATTCCCGCACGGGCGCAGTGGCTTTCGATCGAGGCCTGCTGCAGATCAGGGCTCAGCAGGTTGTCGCCGCGTGCGCCCAGTTTCGAGACACGGATTATCGCGACGCCGCGGCGCGGCCGGTCGTGCTCTGTTGGTGGGGTCGGCACCGGTATTCCTCCTGGTCAGGCGCAAATGACACCGCTGTTACATGAACGCGCATGTAGATAGGGCGATTTCATCATTTGAAACGACAATTCACCCGGGGGACATTAAACGGATAAACAGGGGCAATCGCCGCAGGCAACCATTTTCACTATTGCAGGATGGGTGGTATGTCACACACAGGGGGCGTAGAGAGCCTCACCCTTCCAACCTGTCCACGCTCGTGCCCGGTGTTCGCGTGCCGGCTTAACCGGCTGCACCGGCCGGATCCGGAGACATTGGAGTCTCCGTGCCCGCAGCTGCCTTCTGCGCTGCTCGCCGCGTGAGTTCCTGGATGAGCCAGTCCGGCGGGACCTGGGCCACGGCGGCGATGCCCATGATGATGTCCGCCGAGATGTGGTGCCGGCCGATGAGCCGGCCGCTCACGTAGTTCTGGGTGCGGCCAAGGACGGTCGCGACCTGCGGCTGGGTGACGCCGTGTTCCTTCATGTACTCCGACGCGGCGAGACTCAGCCGCGCGTTGAGGTCTTCCGACTGTTTGTCCATGGGTCAACACGGTAGAGCCCGGATCGCATATGCGCTAGCCCGATGCGGGATCGGTTGACCTCCTAGCGCATATGCGCTACGTTCCTGAACATGGAGCACATCACCACCCCCGCCATCCGCGGCGTGAACGTCCCTATCGGCCAGAACGTCCGAGCGGAGCGGGTGCGCCGCGGCGAGAAGCAGGACGCGGTGGCGCGGATCCTCGGCGTCTCGCAGCCGGCCTACTCCGAGCGCGAGCGGGGCGCGCAGCCGTTCAGCGCCCCCGAGCTCTTCCTGATCGCCCGCGCGTTCCGCATCGACGTGTCGGTCTTCTTCCCGTCGACGATCCCCGACATGCCCACGGAGGCCTCGGCAAGCTCCTCGCCCGGGCTTTCGCGTACCGCTGCGTAGCGCATATGCGCTGAACGGCTTCACGCCTCCGCCTCACACCGACGCTCGGACGGTATCCGGGCAAAGAGCGAGGCCCCGCGCGCTCAGAACGCATATGCGGGGCCCCACCGAAGGGAAGTGTCCCATGGGGACCACACCGAATGGCAAGTACGAGCCCGAGAGGGTCGAGCCGAGCAGCGCGCCGCTGACCCTGCGGCCGTCCGCCGCTGACCGCCTGGCCGCCGACGCCCGCAAGGCGTTCCTGGGCGCCATCTACTTCGACGAGCCCGAGGCCGGTAAGTGACCGGCCGCGACCACGCCCGGGGCGGCGTCGAGGAGGGCCCGGTGCCGACCGAGGCCGAGCACCAGGCCCAGGTCGAGCGGGCCCGCCAGGCGGACGCCGACGCTGCCGCCGCCCGCGCTCGCCGCGGCGAGTGCGGATCGGGGCTCTACTGATGAGCGCCCGCGTCTGGCAGGTCGGCGACGTCGTCCGCGGGGCCGCGCACTTCGGCGACGACCGCGACCCGCACCGCTACGAGGGCACGATCCGGGAAGTCGCTCCGGCCTACACCTCCTCGAGCGGCTACCGCATCACGGCACGCGCCTACGTGTTCGACGGCGACGAGTGCGTCGGTTTCTTCGTGCTCAAGGACGACCTCGCCACTCTCGACGACCCGATGCGCCAGTCCCTGGGAACCATCGGCGACGAGATCGAGCTCCTCGAGCCCGCACCCGAGCCCGCACCCGAGCCCGCACCCGCACCCGAGCCGGAGCCCCTGCCGGCGCTGGTTCAGCTGGACCAGGCCCACGCCGAGGCCCGCCTGATCCAGGCGGCCCTCGCGTGGGAGGCCTCCGAGCACGACGTGCCGTGGACCCACACGGACGCCCAGGACGAGCTGCGCGCCGCCGCGCGCGACTACCGGAAGGCGACGAACCGATGAGCCTCACCCACCGACCCCCACGGTCCCAGCCCTCGGCCGACCGGATGCACAAGCACTACCTCGAGCGTCTGGCCCGTGGCGGTCAGCCCCTCGTCACCCGCCCGCTGCAGGAGCTCCTGCCTCGTCAGCGTCGAGGCATCCCGCTCCGTCTCTGGCAGGTCGCCGAGGTTGCCCGCAGGGCCGCCCTCGAGGTGGTGACCGGCACCCTGCTGGGCGTGGCTTCGGCCGCTGTGGTCGTCGGTCCCGTCGCCCGCGGGATGGGGTGGCTCTGATGCGGCTCCGGTTCGAGCGCCCGCCGGCGCCCGCCCTGCTCGGCCAGATCGCGCTGTGCGTCGTGGGCATCGCGGCCCTCGGCGGCGGCGGTGTCGGCCTCGGGTTCTACCTCGACAAGCCCACGACCGAAACCGAGATCCGGACGCTGGCCGCCGCGCCGGCGTGCCGCGAGATCGAGGCCGAGCTGCAGGCCGAGCGCGCCGCCGTCGAGTACCTGGCCGAGGCGGGAGAGAACGTGCAGCACGCCGCGGCCGACCTCGCCGAGGTCACGCTCTCCGCGGACCGCGACGCGATCCTCCGGTCCGGCAAGGTCCTCGACACCGCAATGCGCGCCGAGCAGCAGAGGCGGCTCGACCTCGCGACCGCCCACGCCGTCACGGACGCCGTCGTTGCCAATTGCGCACCGGAGCGTCAGTGAGCCGCGCCGTGCGGGCCGCAGCGCTCGCGGCTGGCGCCGTCGTCGGCCTCCTGGTGGCGCTCGCGGCATACGCGTTCGTGGCGCCGTCGGGCACCGAGCCGACGCCCGCTCCGGGCCCGGCCCCGACCGTCGCGGCGGTGCCGGCATGACCGCCGCCGAGCTCGTGCCCCACGTCCTGCTCTGGCTCGCGGCCGCGCTCCTCGCGCTCGCCGTCGGCCGCTACATCGTCCACACCCTCAAGGGAGGGCACCGCTGATGACCAGGACCCGCGCTGAGGCGCTCGCGGGCGCCGCCCGTTCGATCGTCGAGGGCCTGCGCGTCAGCGACTCGCTGCCCATCGAGGAGGCGGCCCGCCGCGCGATGCACGCCGGCGGCCCGTCCTTCGAGGAGCTCGTCGACCTCATCCGCGCTCGCCGTGTCCGCCTGGGCATGCTGCCCGAGCAGGCCGCCGCATGATCCGGGACCTGGTCACCCTCGTGGTGCAGGAGCTCATGCGCCCGATGCGCCGGTCGGCCGCCCTCGACCCCGAGCCGGGCCGCTCCGGCTGGGACCACCTCGACAGCCACGGGCCGCGCCAGGCCCGCACGTGCCCGTTCTGCAACGCGTGGTTCAACACCACGGCCCAGCAGGACGCGCACGAGCACAGCTGCGACCAGCGACCGACCAACCCGACGCCGGCCGAGGTGCTCGACCTCGCGCTCCCGCCGCACTACGCATCGATCCGCCACCCGCTACACCAGCCCGAAGGAGAGCACCCGTGAACCCGCTGCTGCTGCCTGAGGTCGACGTCCCGCCGACCGCGTACGACACGGACGCCTGGCCGACCGCCGCCGAGATCGCTGCCGCCGACCAGGAGCGCGCCGCCCGCGCCGATCGCGACGTCCTGGAGGAGGAGCTGCGTACCGTCCTCGCGGCCGTCGAGGTGGCCGCCGTGCCCGTCACGGGCCGGCTCCCGGTGATCGTGCCCCTGACGAAGGCGGACGCCCACCGCGGCGCCACGGAGGCCGTCATCGCCCACGCGTGCGACCGGCTGCGCGAGATCTCGCGCAGCCGCCGCACCTCCGAGCTCCCCGACGTCGTCGCGATGCTCGAGGCGGTGATCTGACGGTGAAGAACCGCACCCACTGTGCCGACCACGGCCAGACCAACCCGTGCCCCAGCTGCGCGGCCGACCACAAGGTCGGCGACCACGCCGACGAGCCGCACACCGACACCTGCCGCGCGTGCCGCTCGGACGCCCGCCCGGCCACCACGCCCACGCCGGCCACGCGCCGCACCCGCACTGTCCTCGACGTCGCGGCGCTCGTGGCGGGCGACGACACCCTGACCCATCTCACGGAGGTATGACGCATGACCACCACTACCGAGCACGTGCCCGCAGGCACCCTGATGGAGGTCCCCCTGGGCGACCTGGTGCTGGACGACAACATCCGCGCCAACACCCAGCTCGACGACGTGTTCGTCGCGTCGATCGAGGAGAACGGTGTCCTGGTCCCGCTGGAGGCGCGCCAGGACCCGCTCGGCCAGCTGCTCATCGTCGACGGGCAGCGCCGCTACCTCGCCGCGCTGCAGACCGGCAAGGCGACGGCACCCGTGATCGTCGTGTCGGACATCGGCGACGACGGCGACCGGATCACCAACCAGTGGATCCTCAACGAGCACCGCGCGCCCCTGACCGCGGGGGAGCGGGCGGAGGCCACCAGGCAGCTGTCGCTGTTCGGCCGGTCCCCGGCGGCGATCGCGAAGCGGCTCGGCACGTCCCGTGAGGAGGTCGACGCCGCCCTGGTCGTGGCCGAGGCACCCAAGGTCCTGGAGGCGCTCGCTGCTGCGCCAGCCATGGACCTGCTCGCCGCGGCGAAGCTGGCCGAGTTCGCCGACGACGAGGACGTGTTCGCCGACCTCTCCGAGACGGCGTCCGAGGAGCCCGAGTCCCTGGATCACGAGCTGGCGTGGGCCCGGCAGAACCGGGCGGTGAAGGTGGCGAGGGCCGAGCGCATCGCCGAGCTGGAGGCCTCAGGCGTGCGCGTCGACGTCGACGACGCCGGCGGGTCGCTGTGGGACCTGTCGGCAACACCTGCCACCGTCTCGTCGACGCCGTCCGCGCTGACCGTCGAGGAGCACGCCACTTGCCCGTACCGGGCCGTCCACGTGTCCGCGCGTTGGGGTGGTGGAGAGGTGGAGGTCACCGTCGGCGAGCGGTGCATGGACTGGGAGGCCGCCGGACATCACAAGCGGTACGACCGTCCGCAGGCGGACCCCGCGGAGAAGTCGGCCGAGCGGAAGAACACGCTCAAGCAGAACGCCGCCGCGGATGCCGCGCAGGAGGTGCGCCGGCGGTTCATCTCCGACCACCTGCTGTGGGAACGGGACCCGAAGGGCCGGATGACGAAGGTTCGCGACGGCACCGTCCAGCACGTCGCTGCCGTGGTGGCACAGTCCAGCACGGGCCTCGACTACGAGGCCAGGACGCTCCTGGACGAGTGGGAGCGCGGCAAGACGCTGCCGCCCCCCGGATCGTCCCGCGTGGCCGCAGAGCGGTCCCTGCTGCGTCGCGTGCTGGCCATCGGTGAGTCGACCCTGCCCCGTACGTTCTGGCGCTCGCACCACTACGCGGGCAACTACAGCATGGCCGGCGGTGCCCCGGTCGCGGTGCAGCACCTGCGCCAGCTGGAGACGTGGGGCTACGGGCTCGCGCCGGTCGAGCGCGAGTACCTGCAGGCGTGGGACGACGCTGTGACCAAGTACCGCGAGACCGAGGCGAAGCGCGCCGCCGAGCGTGACGCCGAGGCGGTCACACCGTGACCAGCGACGAGGTCACACCCGACCCCGAGATGGTCACATCTCGGGTCACACCCCGCGCTGACGACCGCCTGTACGCCGAGGACGTGGCCGCCGCTCAGGGTGTGACCACCGACGCGCTGCTGTCCCGGCTGCGCGAGGTCGAGGCGGAGCACGCCGCCGACCCGTGGCGGTGCACGGCCCCGGACTGCGAGCAGCTGCTGCCCGAGGACTCGCAGGCCGACACCTGCAGCCAGGCCTGCCGCCAGGCGCAGGCCCGGGCGCTGCGCGGCCGCCGGTCACAGGCGCCCCGTGACCAGGGGCCGACGTGACCACCGTGACCACCGTGACCGACCTGGCTACGCCCCCGCTGTGGCACGCACGCCGTGTCACAGCGGGGGCGGCCTCGGGTGTGACCGAGGCGCTCGAGGCGCTGCGGGCGTTCGGGCTCATGCCCGACCAGCTGGCCGGCGAGTCAGCCCACCTGCTGGACCTGAACGACTTCGACAAGGCGCGCGCCCTGCTCGAGGAGAACGAGGAGGAGGAGAGCATGGCAACCGATCTGGACACGGCCCCGAGCCTGGACATGAACCCGAGCGTGATCCGCGCGTGGGCCAAGACCCGCGGGCTGCGGGTCGCGTCGATGGGGATGGTCCCGCGTGGCGTCGTCGACGCGTACATCGCGGCCGACGGCGTCCCCGGGACCGCGCCCGTGCGCACGGAGCCGACCGACGACGAGATCGCCGCCGAGATCGACGCAGCCTTCGCCGGGCCCGACGCCGACCAGGACGACGGCGCGCCGGTCGAAGAATCGGCCACCGTGACCGAGGTCGACCTGCGCCGCCAGCTCGACCGTCTCGGCGTCGCGTACTCCGCCCTGCAGGCCGAGCTCGCGGAGGCCCAGCACGACGCCGAGACCGTCCGCGCCGTGCTGCTCACCACCGAGGAGCAGCGCAACCAGGCGCGCGTCGAGGCAAACAGGGTCGCGGTCGAGCTCGCCGAGGCGCTGGAGGGCCTCGGCGAGCAGGCTCGCCAGGCTGCTGTGGTGTCCACGCTGCCCGGCCCGCTGCCGGAGGAGATCCTCGAGCTCCTCGCGGCATGGCACGCGCTGTTCGCGAAGGCGACCGAGGTCGACACCGCCGCGGGCCACACCCTGGCCGAGGTCGCGCTGCCGGCACTCGTCCTCGAGGCCGCCGACCAGGCCCACGACCTGGTCCGCCTGCTCGACGGGGACGTGAGCCGATGAGCGCCCCCGTGCCCGAATCTGTTCGGCGAGCAGCTGAGGCCATCGAGGCCGAGATCAAGGCGCACCCGACGTTCGACCCGAAGCCGTTCGGTGCGATCGGCACCTTCCCGCTCGGCGCCACGATGACCGACCTCGCCCGTGCCGCCCTCGGGTCGCTCGACGTCGGGGCGATGGCGCGATCCGTCGCTGACGACCTGGACGGCCAGGACGTCCACACCCTGGTGATGCGCCGCCCGGGCGAGTCGCGCCGCGACCAGGCCGAGCGGATCGGTGCGTGGGCTGCTGGCGTGATCGATGCCGCGATCCGAGGCGACGACAGCGGCGAGGCCGACCCCGGTCTGCTCGTGATCCTCCTCGGCGCCGTCCTCGTGGTGCTGCCCGGCGCCGCGGCGCTCGCGATCGCCACGGGAATCCGCGCATGAAGCCGACCACTGAACGAAACCATCCTCCGCAAGCCGACCAAGGGCACACCATGACCACTGACCAGACCCCCGTCACCCCCCTGACCAAGCGCTGCGTGGTGCTCGACCTGGTGTCCGGACACGCGTCGGCGCTCGCCGGCATGTCCGCCCTCTACGCGCGCCCGGACGACGACGCGCCGGAGGGCGCTATCGCCCTGCCCCTGATCTACCTGACTGCCGCGGACTTCCGTGCCCTCGGCGAGCGGGAGCAGATCACCATCACGATCGAGCCGGGCGACACGCTCACCATCCCCGCCATCCCCGCCATCCCCGACGTGCCCGTGCTCGGTCACCGCGCGCCCTGCGTCGACGGCAGCGTCTGCGGCGGCGTGCACTGCCCGCCAGCCCCCGTGCCCGTTCACGAGCTGTGCGGCGGCGAGGCGTGCGAGACGACCGGCGAGTGCCAGGCCCGAAGCCAGTGCGAGTACCGCACCGACGAGGTTGGCGAGGCCGACGAGGTCACGTGCCCCAACTGCGGCCGCGACCACATCCCCGACGAGGGCGACTCGCACACCACCTGCGTGGAGTGCCAGGACGGGTCCGGTGACGACGAGTGACTACCACCGACATCGGCCTCGGCCGCGCGTCCCTGCGCAAGGCGCTCGCGGCGGTCCTGCCGCACGTGGGGAAGAACCTGGCCCTCGGTCGGGTGCGCCTCCTGATGCACTCGGACGAGCACCTGTTCGCGATCGCCACGGACGGCTACTCGACCGGCATCGCCCGCGTCGCGGTGCACGAGGTCTACGCGCTGTCCGACCTGCCGTGCATCGACATTGAGCCCCGCACCGCCAAGGAGCTCCTGGCGGTGTTCACGCCGCCGAAGGACAAGGACCAGCGCTCGGTGTGGGAGACCGAGTCGTTCCGTGTCGTCGCCACGACGGACCAGGTGACCGTGACCGAGGAGTCGGACCTGGCCGACAACCGGCGCCTCGAGGTGCCCCGGCTCGGCGAGCCTGAGTACTACCCGAACGTCACCGAGGTCACGGCCGTGCACCTGCGCTCGGCGCCGTCGTACACCAAGCGCGTCGGCGTGAACCCGGGTTACCTCGCCCGGTTCATCGCCAGCTCGAAGGTCTACGACGGCGAGCACCTGCTCGTCGAGCCCCGGCACGGCGCCGGGGGCAAGGGCTTCACGTTCCGGGTCGGCGAGGACTTCGCCGGCGTCCTCCTGCCCCAGCACCTCGAACCCGCCGAGCTCGCCGCCGGCGACACGTGGTGGGTCGACCTGATCGGCACCCTGACCACCCCGATGCGAGAGGCCGCAGCATGACAGTCGAGATCCACCGCGCCCAGTTCGTCCGCGAGGGCAGCGCCAGCTCGTCGGGGGGCGAGGTCCGGTACTACGAGGGCGAGGCCGGCGCCGAGCGCCTGCGCGACGACGTGCTGTACGCGTTCCTGAACCAGGTGGTCGACAACACCCGAGGTACCAGCCTCGCGCGGACCTGGCTCGGCGAAAGGGTCTACCCGCGCCTGAGCAAGGTCGTCAAGGTGCAGCGCCTCGTCGACGGCGAGTGGGTCGAGCTCGAGGTCGACCTGGTGCTGCCCGACGTCGTCCTCACCGCGCCGAGCGTGCCGTGGCCGTTCAAGCCGGGCGACGTCGTCGACGACGCCGAGGGCGCCGTGGAGGAGTGGCTGGAGGCGGCACCTGAGCAGACCGTCGTCTTCGACCCGCGCGGCGACGAGTGGGCGCGGCGCCTCGACGTCGGCTGGGTGCGCCCCAACGCCTTCGTCGACTGCACGAGCTCCACTCTGGCCACCTCCGGCCCTCTGACCGTCGTCAGCGTCGGCAAGGAGGCCTGAGTGGGTCCTGTGCACATCCCCGAGCTGGCGATCACGTACGTGGTCGTGTGGGACGAGCTCGGCATCGTGAAGGTCGGACGGGCGTGGAAGGCCTCGCGCCTGCGCAACCTTCACGCCACCGGCGGGCGGGTCGTGATCGCGCATCGCGACACGCCCCGCGGGTGGGAGCAGTACGCGCTCAAGGAGCTCGCCACGGCGGGCTACGAGCGCGCCTTCGCGAACGAGGGCGAGGCTGTCGCCGTGCTAGCGCCGGCAGGCCGTGGGTGGACCGAATGCTTCCGCGTGACCGCGGAGACGTTCGAGGCAATGTTGAGGACGATCTTTAGGGGGTTCGCGCGCTATGGCCGTGACCAGCAGGCTGCGGAAGATACCTCCGTCGATGTTCGCCGACGAGGTGCTGTTGGAGTTGCCGGCCGAGGTGCGGTTGACGGGGCTGGGACTGCGCTTCTTCGCGAACGATCAGGGCAGACAGACCGCCAATCCGACGATGGTCAAGGCGCAGGTGTGGCCGTTGACGCAGGCGGTCGGCGAGGAGCAGGTCGAGGAGCACCTGGTCGCTCTCGAGGACGCGGGGTACATCCGCCTGTACGTCGTCGGCGGCCGCACGTACTTCCAGCTCGTGGAGTGGCCGTCGGTGGACAACCGGTCACAGGAGGATTTTTCGCGCGTACCGCCGCCACCGAGTGCCGCTCGGTCGGGTCCCGATACCTCTATACAGACTCTCGCGGTAGTGGAGAGAGAGAAGAGCGAGGGAGTGGGAGGGGGAGAGGGGGAGCTGAGAGTGGGAGCGGGCGAGGCCCCGCAGGGCACTCGATCACGCCTCATGGGTACGCCCAAGCCGTCACCGTTCTGCAAGAGGCACCCCGACGGAACCGACCACCCATGCGCACCCTGCGGCCGTGCCCGCCTGGCCCACGGGGAGTGGGTAGAAGCACAGATGGAAGCCGAGCTCGAGGAACTGGGGGCCGCATCGTGAGCCGACGTAAGACCCGTCCCACCATGGCGCCAGTGCCCGTGCACGACGGCCTGGACCAGCTCGCCGTGATGGGTGCCCGTGACGACCTGCTGGCCGTCGCGGACCACCTGCCCGACCTCACGGCGTGCCTGGCCACCGGCGGCGGCGGTGCGCTCACCGGGATGCCTGGCGGCGACGGCGAGGTGCCGCTGCCGTACGACATCACGGTCGCGGACCTGCTCAAGGACATCCGCCGGCACGCCGAGTTCCTCGAGCGCGCCCTTCTCGACGTCGACGTGCTCGTCACCGCGTCGACGACGCCGGGCAAGCTCCGGCAGGCCGCGTACGAGGGTCACAGGCTCGCGACCGACGCCCGGACGGCCGTCGAGCTCTGGGACACCGCGAAGGACCTGCGAGAGCGCACCGAGCAGTCCCTGGGGACCAAGGTGCGCCCCGACTGGCTCGGACCGTGCCCCACCCTGCTGTGTGACGCCGACGTGTACCTCTCGCCCGGTCGGGAGGTCGGCACGTGCCGCGGGTGCGGTGCGGACGTCACCAGGCAGGGGCAGGCCGAGCACGCGGCCTGGGCGATGTCCGATCGCCTGATGACGCTGTCCGAGCTCACGAGCGCGCTCAAGGTCGCCGGCGTCGAGGTGCCCTACGACACAGTGCGCACCTGGTCCAGGTCGATCCGGGGCAAGCTGCCGCGCCTGCCTGAGCACATCGACGACGCGCAGTGGCACGCCGAGTGGCTGGGCTTCCCGTTCGTACCGCCGAAGGCCAGCAGTGGCCTGTACCCGTTCCCCCTGGCGTGGGAGCTCGCGCTCACACGCCATGGCAACCGACTAGTGGAAGGACCGACAGCAGCGTGATCATCGACAACTTCGGCACGATCAAGCCCAACCCGTGGCGCTTCTACAGGCCCCGCATCGTGACCGGCATCGCGGTCGACGAGGCCGCCCTCCTCGCCAACTGGCAGCCTGGCCCGCTCATGGTGCTGCCCGAGCCGGAGATGCCCGAGCGGTACCGGGATCTCGTCGAGCGCATCACGAAGCGCCCGCGACTGCCCTCGGTGTACGAGCTCGAGCGGGCAGCGCTCGACAGGGCGCAGGACGGCCTCATGCGGGCGGTGCGCTCGGGTCGGATCCGGCACGAGGAGATGAGGCAGTCCGGGTCGCTGGGGCAGTGGCAGGCCGCCGACGAGGTGCCCGTGAAAGGACCGGACGCATGAGCCCCACCGAGTTCCTGACCGCTCGCCACGACGAGGAAACGGACGCGCTCGTCAAGCTCCTGACGCCCGGATGGACGCACGACGGCACGCCGTCCCCCACCCCCGACGAGCCGCTCGCCCGCGTCCACAAGTGGACGCTGACGCTGGGCCGTGTGCTCGCCGACGTCACCGCCAAGCAGGCGATCGTCGAGCAGCACCGGCCGGCCACGGCGGAGGACACCCACGAGATCGGTGCCCACCCCATCAACGATGGCCGGTGCTCGTCGTGCGTCGCGTTGCATGACGAGCGGGGCTACTGCGAGCAGATGGAGTATCCGTGCCCGACCACGCTCGCGTTGCTCCAGCCGCACGCCGAGCACCCCGACTTCGACCCGACGTGGGCGACGACGTGAGCGACGTCGCACGCGGCGTGTTGCGCACGCCGAGGTGTACCGGATAACGTGTGCTCTGCTGGATCTTTTCCAGCGACAGGCCCGGATGGCGAGTGATCGCCGCCGGGCCTCTCGCATGCCCGGGAGGTGCCGATGGTCACCTCGCGCACGGGCACCGCGAACTGGAAGCGCGTGCAGCGCACGGTGATCGCGGAGGCGATGCACCTCGGGATCACGTCGTGCCCGCTGTGTCAGCTCCCGTTGCACTACGTGCCTCGCAGCCTCGAGCACTACAACCCTCGCCGCGCCGAGGTCGACCACATCGTGCCGGTCGAGGATGGCGGCCAGGACACCGTCGAGAACGCTCGCGTGATCTGCGCCGACTGCAACAAGCGCCGGCGCTCGAAGCGGCGCAACCGGGCCAACGCGCCGGACGCCTGGCCGGTCCCGCTGCACTCCGATATCTGGTGACAGGGGGGCAGGAGCCCCCCTCCCCCCAAAGGGGGTCGCTGCCCGGGGTATTGCGCGATCTATCCCCGAGTTTTTTCCACGAGCGTTTCCGCAGGTCAGAGCGTTGTATGCCTGAGGCACCCGAACCCGCCAGAACCTCACCCGAGCGTATCCGCAGGTCAGGGCGCTATAGCCGTTACACTTGAGTCATGCGGACATGCGACAGGTGCGGCGGACCGATCGACGCGCTCGCACGTGCCGATGCCGACTACTGCTCGACCCGCTGCCGCGTCGCAGCACACCGTGCGCGCAAGCGTGCGCAGCTGCCCGACGAGCTCGTCGACGCGCCGCGCTGGGTGCGCGCGGACGGCAAACGGCCCATCACGACGAGCGGCACGCCGGCGTCGTCGACCGATGCCACGACCTGGTCGACGTACGCGGCCGCACGGCGCTCGCAGGCCGGCGACGGCCTGGGTGTCATGCTCGGCGCCGGGCTCGGCTGCTACGACCTGGACCACGTCACCGACGAGCAGGCCGCCGCGTTCGTGCGCACCGTGACCGAGCGCGTGCTGTACGTCGAGCGCAGCCTGTCCGGCAACGGCGTGCACGTGTTCGTCACGGCCGCGGAGGAACGCGGGTGGCGCCGCACGCTGCAGCTCGACGGCGAGCCGATCAGCGTGGAGCGGTACACCCGGGAGCGGTTCATCCGTACGACGCTGGAGCGTCTGCCGATCTGAGCGGGGGTGCATCGATGGCCGCCGAGGACGAGAGCCAGAACACGGTCCAGTACGCCGTGCAGCACGGTGATCGCCGCGCGGTCCTGGTCGCGATGCGTGATGTCGTGTCCGTGCGGATCGACGACAAGGCGACCTCGTCGCGCGACATCGCCGCGCTGACCAACCGCCTCATGAGCATCACCGCCGCGATCGAGAAGATCGACGCGGAGGTGCAGGAGGGAGCCGAAGATGGCGACCTCGACCCGGAAGAGGACTTCGACCCGGACGAGGACGTCTGACCCTCGGCGTGGTCGGCACCCGCAGCGTGTGCGGCTGCGCGACGTCGCGCGGCACGTGTGCGTCCCGCAGGGCATCCGCACGACGGAGTGGCCCACGGTCCGCAGCAAGTGCCGCCAGCTCGGCCTGACGTTCGACGACTGGCAGGACTCGGTCGGCAAGCTCGCGCTGGCCAAGCGCGAGGACGGCACGTACGCGGCCGGCATCGGTGGCGTGGTGCTCAGCATCCCGCGGCAGACCGGCAAGACGTTCCTGATCGCGGCCATCGTGTTCGCGATGTGCCTCCTCCACAAGGACCTCACGGTCCTGTGGACAGCACACCGCAAGAAGACCGCCGAGGAGACGTTCGGCAAGCTGCAGGCGTTCGCCGGCCGGAAGAAGATCGCGCCGCACGTCGACCGGGTCACGGTCGGTTCGGGCGACGAGGTCGTCTACTTCAAGAACGGCAGCCGGATCCTGTTCGGCGCTCGCGAGCGTGGCTTCGGCCGCGGGTTCGACGACGTCGACGTCGAGATCTTCGACGAGGCGCAGATCCTCACCGAGGCTGCGGTCGAGGACATGGTGCCGGCGACGAACGTCGCGCGGAACCCGCTGCTGTTCTTCATCGGCACGCCGCCGCGGCCCAAGGACCCGGGCGAGGTGTTCCGGGGCAAGCGCAAGGACGCGATCGACGGCGACGAGGACACCCTCTACGTCGAGTTCTCCGCCGACCCGGACGCGAGCGAGGACGACCGCACGCAGTGGGCCAAGGCGAACCCGTCCTACCCGTCGCGTACCAACACGGCATCCGTGCTGCGGATGAAGAAGAACATGAACGTGCCGGGCTCGTTCCGGCGCGAGGCGCTCGGCATCTGGGACGACGACGCCAACCGGTCGAAGATCCACCCGCGCCGCTGGGCCAAGGGCAACGTGAGCAAGCCGCCCGCCGACGGCGTCGACAGCTACGGCGTGAAGTTCTCGCCCGATGGCGCGGTCGTCGCGCTGTCCGCGTGCCGCAAGACGGACGACGGGCGGCTGCACGTCGAGTGCATCGCCCGCCGGCCGACGTCGGACGGCACGGCGTGGCTGGTCGAGTGGCTCGCTCCGCGGCGACGGAAGGCGGCGCAGATCGTGGTGGACGGCAAGGCTGGTCAGGCCGGGCTCGTGAACGAGCTGCGCGCGGCGAGGGTCGCCCAGAGCGTGATCATCACCCCGACCACGGACCAGGTGATCGCCGCGCACACGATGCTCCTGGAGGGCGTCAAGCGCGTCACGATCACCCACCTCGACGATCCGGTCCTGAACGACTCGGTAGCCCGCTCCGGGCAACGGCTGATCGGCAAGGCCGGTGGCTGGGGCTTCGAGGGCATCAACGGCGGCGACCCGACAGCGGTCGAGTCTGTCGCGTTCGCGGCATGGGCCGCACGAACCAGCCGGCGACGGCCCGGACGCAAGACGAGGGGGTCAGTGCTCGCATGAAGACCCGACCGATCAACCTGCCTACCGTCGTGGCCGGGCTGCCTGACGACGCCAAGGACACGCTCGTGCAGCTCGTGCGCGAGTGGCAGCAGCGACGGTTCCGCAACCAGCTGCGCCGCAAGTACTACGAGGGCAAGAACGGCCTCAAGGACCTGGGCATCTCGATCCCGCCGCAGCTCAAGACGTTCGAGGTCGTCGTCGGGTGGCCGGCCAAGGCCGTCAACGCCATGGTGCGGCGCACGAAGCTGCTCGGCTTCACCAACACCGAGGGCTCCGCGGAGCTGCAGGCGCAGGTCGACGAGATCATCGAGAGCAACAACCTGCTCTCGCAGTACGGGTCGGCACACACCAGTGCGCTGCAGCACGGGTGCGTGTTCGCGTTCGTGCACCTCGGCCGGCCCGAGCTCGGCGAGCCCGAGGTGATGGTCACGTTCCGCGACGCCGAGTGGGCCACCGCCGAGTGGAACGCCCGCACCCAGTCCTGCAGCGCCGCGCTGTCCGTCCTGGACATCGACGAGACCACGTTCGGTCTGGGCCGCCCGACGAGCCTGGCCCTGTACGTGCCGGGCATCGTCTACATCATCGACTACGTGCCGAACCTGGGGATCTACCAGGTCAGCGACGTGCAGACGCACGGCGCCGGCGTGCCGGTCGAGGTCCTCCCGTACCAGCCGCTGCTCGGCCGCCCATTCGGCCGCTCCCGCATCACCCGCGCGGTCATGTACCTGACCGACGCGGCAGCCCGCACAGCGCTGCGCACCGAGGTCGGCGCCGAGTTCTACAACGCGCCCCAGCGGTACGCCCTCGGCGCCGAGGAGGACGCGTTCGAGGACAAGAACGGCAAGCCGATCCCGTCCTGGACCGTCACGCTCGGCCGGCTGCTGACACTGTCCCGCGACGAGGACGGCAACATCCCCACCGTCGGCCAGTTTGCCCAGCAGTCGATGGAGCCCAACCTCGCGCAGCAGCGCCAGAACGCCTCCTCGTTCGCCGCCGAGACCGACCTGCCTGTCAGCTCGCTCGGCATCGTGCAGGACAACCCGTCCAGCGCCGAGGCGATCAAGGCTGCCAACGACGACCTGGGCCTGGAGATCGAGAACTGGGAGAGCGCCGTCCTAGGGCCGGCGCACCAGCGCATCATGCGCCGCGCAGTCCTGATGGCCTCCGACTCCCCGGCGGCGCTCGTTGCGGCCCGCACGCTGCGCGCGGACTGGGGATCGTGGGCCACACCCACGGAGGTCTCGCAGGCGCAGGCGTCGCAGGCGCGCGTCACGGCGATCCCCGCGCTGGCACAGACCACGGTCGAGCTCCGGAAGATGGGCTACAAGCCCGACGAGATCAAGGAGATGCAGTCGGACTGGCGCCGAGCTCAGGGCGGCGGCCTGCTGGCCTCGCTCGCCGCCGGCCGTTTGCCGACCGAGGCGGACGGCGAGACCGCACCGACGCCGCCGGCCGTTCCGACTCCGCCACCTGCTTCGGAGCCGGCCCCGGCCGGGGCCGGCTGAGATGCCGACGCCTGCTGAGGTCGCACAGTTCGCGGCCGCGAACCAGACCATCGTGCGGATGGTGAACGCAGACCTGGCGTCGTTCTGGGCCACGCTGCCGCTGCGCAATCCCGACACGGCCCGCGACATGCTGCTGGAGTTCGTGCCGATCTTGGTGGCGCAGTACGGCGAGATCGCTGCGGACGCCGCGGCGGAGTGGTTCGAGCAGCTGCGCGACCAGGCCGCGGGCGACGGGCTGTTCCGCGCGGTGGGTGTGCTCGGCAACTTCCGAGCTCGCGCGCTCGACCCTCTGGAGTCGGTGCCCCCGGTGGCCACGGAGTCAACGGTCCGGTTCGCCGCCGGCGGGCTGTACCGGCCCGACGAGGCAACCCGACCCAAGGACATGCCGGCCACTCCGGAGCAGACCCTCAAGATGCTGCGCGGAGCCCTGCAGAAGCAGGTCCTGCAGCCGGGCAGGGACACGCTCGTGGCCAACACGAACCGGGACCGGGCCGCGTACGGCTGGGGCCGGTTCGTGCGGCCCGGGGCGTGCAAGTTCTGCCGCATGCTCTCGGGCCGCGGCGGCGTGTACACGGAGATCTCCGCAGCGTTCGACGCGCACGACGGCGAGTGCCTGTGCGTCGTCGGCCCGACGTGGGACCAGAGCGCGCCCAAGGCCGACGTCCGCGCGGAGTTCGTTGCCTCGACGAGGACCACGGCCCTGCGCCTGCAGGCCGAGCGGGGCGACGCCGCCGCCGCGGCGAAGCTCGCCGAGTACCGCACCCGACTCGCGAACTACCTCGAGGAACTGCCCGAGGACGCCGGCGTCACGTACGACGCCACCGACGACGACGCCGTCGACGGCGACTAGAAGCTTCCCGCCACGCGGCGGGGTACCCGACACGCGCACGGGGTAACAGCGCGGAATGCCGACGGGCCTACGGAAGGAACAACGATGAGCACCAGCATCCCCGAGGGCGGCACGCCCCCTCAGCCTGCGGAGAACGACAACAAGGGCGGTCAGAGCGGGAACTACACGCCCCCCGCATCGCAGGCAGACCTGGACCGGATCGTCGCCGAGCGACTCTCGCGCGAGCGCGCGAAGTTCGCCGACTACGACGACCTCAAGACCAAGGCCGAGAAGCTGGCCGAGATCGAGGCATCGCAGCTATCCGAGGCCGAGAAGACGGCGGCTCGGATCGCGGCGCTCGAGGCCGAGAACCAGGGATTCAAGACGAAGGAGCAGGTGTCCGGCTGGAAGAAGCAGGTCTCCGAGGAGACCGGTGTTCCCGCCGCCGCGCTCAAGGGTTCGTCGCTCGAGGAGCTCCAGGCGCACGCCGAGGCCCTCAAGCCGCTCATCGCTGCTGCTGCCCCGCCCGAACCGCCGGCGCCGCCGGCCGGGCCCACCGTCCCCGGCGAGGGAGGCACCCCGCCCGCGGGTGTCGCCCAGCTCACCGCGGCGGACCTCAAGTCCATGACCCCGGAGCAGATCAACAAGGCGCGCCGTGAGGGGCGCTTCAACAAGCTGCTCGGCGTCTGACCCTGAAAGGGGACACCCACCATGGCCGTCAACAACTACATCCCGGAGATCTGGCACGCCGCTCTCCTGGAGAACCTCCACCAGAACACGTTCATCATCCCGACCCTCAACCACGACTACGAGGGCGACATCGTCAACGGTGGCGAGAAGGTCAAGATCACCGGCTTCACCACGCCGACGGTCAAGACCTACACGGGCTCGATCACGCGCGACGCGATCGTCGACAACGGCCTCGAGCTGCTCATCGACCAGATGAAGTACTACGCCTACCTCGTCGACGACGTCGACAAGGTCCAGGCGGCCGGCTCGTTCGACGCGGTCCAGGCCGACGCCGGCCTGGCGCTCGCCGACGTCGCCGAGGACTTCGTCATCACCGACATGCTGACCAACGGCACGTCGGCCGGCACGACCGCCCTCGCGACGTTCGCCGCGGCGGACGCCGCGGTGAAGACGATGCGCACGGCCATGGTCAAGGCCAAGGTCCCCACCGCGCAGCGCTACCTCGCGGCCAACCCGGAGTTCGCCGGTTGGCTCATGGACGCCGGCGGGTCGCTGTTCAAGGCGAACGAGTCCGGGTCGGACCAGACGCTGCGCAACGGCGTCATCGGTACCTACCGCGGGTTCACGGTCATCGAGACCCCGTCGGCCGCACTGGCCAACGCCGGACGCCCGGGCGCGGTCGGCTACTGGGGCCGGGCCTACGGGTTCGCCGAGCAGCTCGTCAAGGACCGCGCGCAGACCGTCACGGACGCCTTCGGCGACCAGGTCGACGGCCTGCACGTCTACGGCGGCAAGGTCATCCGACCCACCGCCGTGCGCACCTGGCTCGCGGCCGCCTGAGTCGCGGCCCGACCCCCTTTCCGACAGGAGGAACCCCCACATGGTTTGGATCCGATCCAAGACCAACGGCAACGTGTTCGACGTCGAGGACGTCGACCGCGCCAAGCAGCTCGTCGACCAGGGTCACGAGGCCTTCGACTCGGACCCGCGCGAGTCGGGGGCAAAGCCGCTGCACGCGACGGCGCCCACGTTCGGCGTGCCGATCGACGTGCAGCCCAAGCAGGCCGGCAGCACCACACCGGCCAAGTACCCCGCGGGCGAGCCCGCGGCGGACTGGCAGGTGAAGCAGCTCAAGGCCTACGCCAGGGACCGCGGCGTCGAGCTCGACGGCGCGCGCACCAAGCCGGAGATCCTGGCCGCCCTGCTCACCGCGGGTGAGGACGACGACCTGGACGACGAGGACCTGGACGACGAGGACCTCGACGACGACGAGATCGACGACGAGGACCCCGACGAGCCCGACGGCGACGAGGACCAGGACGACGAGTCCGACACCCCCGTCGACGCCGAGGACGAGACCGAGTCCAAGGACTCCTGACGCACGCGGGCGGGCAACCGCCCGCGTGCCCCACACCTGGTGGCGGGCGTCAACGTCGGCCCGGGAAGGGCCCCGTGTGCGCCCACCTTTCCCGACGAAGGTAGGGCAGGGGTTGCGTATCCCGGGTGACTTTCGGCCCCGCGACGACCCTGCCTGCGCCCGCCACCGCACCACCGCCCGAGGAGGTCACCATGGCTCTCACGCCACCGTTCGCCGCGGAGTCGGACCTGCCGAGCACGCTCAACGCCGACGTCCGCGTACGAGCCGCAGCGCAGCTGACGAACGCCTCGCAGCTGATCCTCGACGAGGACACCCGGGGCATCCTCGACGACCTCACGGCCGTCACTCCGACGATCAAGCGCATCACGATCGCCGTGGCCATCCGCGCCGCGCTGCCTGCAGCGGGCGCGTCCGACGGCGCACCGATCACCCAGACGGCCTGGGGCGCCGGCGGGTTCAACGAGTCCAAGACGTTCGCCAACCCGATGGGCGACCTGTACCTCACCAAAGCCGAACGTAGGCAGCTGCGATTCACCAAGCAGCGCGCCGGCCACGTCGACATGTGGGCCGGCGCCTACGAAGAGACCGTGTGACGTGGCCGAGATCCCGGCGTACATGACGCCGCACCGGGTCACTGTCGAGCCGCTGACGGGCTCGGGCGGCATGGGCGAGACCTGGGGACCCCCGGTCTCCGACGTGCCCGCCATGGTCGAGGAGGGCGCCCTCCTGGTGCGCGACGCCACCGGCGCCGAGACCGTGTCCTCCGCCCGCGTTCACTGCTCCTGGGACGTCGACGCCCCGCCCGGCTCCAACGTCACCGTGTGGACCGGCACCGCAAAGGAGCGCACCGCCACGGTCGTCTCGACCGCCGGCGCACCACACCCCACCCTGCCGTCCTGGCAGACCCTCAACCTGACCTGAGGTGCCCCGTGAAGTTCGCACTCATCGCCACCGACCACGCCGACGCCCGCCGCTGGACCGAGAGGCACGGCGCTCGCGGCTTCATCATCCTCACGCCACGATCGCCCAACGCCGTCCGCGGCGTCGAGCTCGGCGCCGCTTGGGCGACCGACGCGGCCCGGGAGCACCCCAAGTTCCAGGACCTCCTGCAGGAGCTCGTGCCGACGCTCGCGACCGCCCCGCCGATCTGCGGGGCGCAGATGCCCGACGGCTGGCAACCGTGACGGACATCGTGTCGAGCGGTGACCTGCTCGCGATGATCCGCCGCGCCAACGCCGCAGCGGTCAACGCGCAGGCCGAGCTCGGCCACGAACGAACCGAGGCCCTCGTGCCGCGCGACGACGACGTCCTGGCCGACTCGCTCGAGGTCAGCGAGGCAACGCCGGACGACGTCGTCGCGACGCTGTACACGGACCTCGTCTACGCGCCGTGGCAGCACGAGGCGCTGTACAACAAGCACGCGAACGGGCAGCCGAAGTTCATGGAGTCCGCCGTCGTCGGCGCCGACTCACAGAACCGGATGGAGCAGGCGGCGGCGCAGGCCGCGCTGCGCGAGCTGGGTGGCTAGAGCATGCAGTCCTCGACGGACCACGTGCCGTCCTGGACCAGTCCCGACTGTTCGCACTCGGCGCGCTCGTTCTGCTCGTCGATGTCTTGGATCCAGTAGATGCCGAGCACGACGGCCACCACCACCGCGATGAGCGCGATCGCGCCGATGACCTGACCCCGCGCTGGGCGTGACGACTCCTGCTCTGCGTCCATGCCCCGATAGTCCCACCCGCGCACACGAGCGCCCACGGAAGCAGGGGGTGAACATGCGCGACTCAGACCTCGTCAAGCAAGTCGCCACGATCCTCGCCGCAGGTACGGGCTGGGCATGGCGGCCGACCGGCCCCGCGTACACCGCGACCGAGACCGGCGTCTACTACGGCCAGGTCAGCACCGCCCCCGACGCCCCGCACCGGGCGTGCGGCATCACGCCGTACGGGCCAACCGACGACCTGAGCGACGTGCCCGGACTGCGCCGCGTGCAGCTATGGCTTCGCGGCGACAAGGGCGACCCGGACAGCGCCGACGACCTCGCAGATGCCGCGTTCGACATCCTGCACGGCCTGATGCGGGTCGGTGGCATCCACCTGATGAAACGCGTGTCGAGCGCCCAGCTCGGCATCGACGGAAACGGCCGGCGTCTGCGGGCCGACAACTACGAGATCCAACCCGAACTGGAGACCTGACCATGCCACTCCCTTCCTCTCTGCCTGCCGGTTACAGCCTCGTCTCGGACTTCGAGTGGGGTCTGGACATCGATCTGACCGACACCGACGTCACGCCCACGTGGCAGGCCCACCGACTCCTGACGAGCATGACGCCCACCCCGACCCAGGTCACCCGCGACGAGGGCACGTTCGACGACGAGGGCAACCCGAACCAGGGCGTGGTTGGCGTCGGTGTGGCGCTGGCCGCCACGTCCCGCCTGGCGACCGCGCTCGGTACGGGCCTGTACCTGCCCGAGGTCGAGGTGCTGGACATCAAGTCGCGGCAGGCCAGCCCGTTCAACGCGGCCCACTGCCGGTGGTACCACAAGCCGAAGCAGCCCGGGGTGACGCCGCACCCGGTGGCGTTCGAGGGGTGGGTGTCGGTCGCGCAGACTCCGCCCACCACCGGCATCGTCGGCGCCACCTCCGACGTCACGCACACGCTCACGAGCAAGGGCAAGATCCTGGAGATCGCCAACCCGTACACGGGCGCCGCGGTCGCGCAGGACCCGATCATCGCGGCAATCTCGCCGGCAGGTCGCGCCGTCGGCGAGATCATCACGATCAACGGGTCCAACTTCACCGCCGCGGCCACCGTCACGATCGACGGCATCGCGCTCGCCCCGGAGGAGATCAACTACGTCGGACCCAACCAGCTCGTCGTGGTGATCCCGGTCGCTGCCGCCGGCGCGTCGCCGGTCATCGTCACCACCACGGCCGGCGCCTCCAACGCCGTGCAGTACACGGTCGCCGCGTGAGCGGGCTCGACGCGGGCGTCGTCGGCGAATGGCTCGCCGACGCCGACGACGCCCCAATCCCGATCCCCTGGCGCGGGCAGGTGTACTACGCACAGCCGCCCGACGGCGCTCGCGGCAAGCGGATCGTCGCGCTGTCTGCCCTGTCCAGGGGTGAGACGAAGCCGAGCAGCGATGTCGAGGAGACCGACGTCGCCGCCGACTCGGCGGACCAGGGCGGTGCGCTCGACGCGATCCTGCAGGGCGAGCCGCTCGAGGTTCTCACCATTGGGCGTGAGACCTACGAGGCGCTCATTGACGCGGGGATGAGAGCCGATGGTGAGGCGATGCGGCGGGTGTCCACGCTCTGTCTCATCCGGTGGGCCTACGGGTCCGACGAGATCGCACGCAACTACCTGGCCAACTTCGGCCGTCCCGCCGAGGCGGAGTCGGGGACCCCGACGCCCCCAAAATCACGGGCCCGGTCGGGCCGGAAGACATCGCGCAGTACGGCATCGGCGAGCGGGACCCGGTCACGGGCTGGTTCCCGGACTACGTCTTCCCCGAAGGAGTGATGGACGCCCCCACCCCCGAGAGTGTGACTCGCGGGTGGGGCGACGTCATCCCGCACTGGCGCCTCGCGGTGCTGGACCTGCGACGCCTGTACGGCATCGACCTAACAGACCCGTCCACTATGCGTGGCCCGTGGTCACGCGTCCGGCCGTACCTGCTCGGCCTCCTGCTCGACTCGTCCTCGCTGGTGTACCGAGCCGTCTGGAGGTAGCCGCATGGCACTCGTAGTCGCAGAGCTGATGACGCTGTTCAAGGGTGACGACTCTGGCGTCGAGACGGTCATCAAGCGGACCGAGAACCGCCGCAAGGAGATCGACGGGGCCACGGCCACGGTCAAGGTCGACGGCGACGACACGGCGGCGCTGCGCTCGTTCGACGAGGTCCTGGCCGGCCTGCGGGAGATCGACTCGTCGACCGCCCGTGCCACCGTCCAGGCCGACATCGACACCGCGCAGGCCGCGCTGCGCGACCTGGCCGCCGAGCTCGACGACGTCGACCAGACCCGCGCCGAGGCCGAGGTCCACGCCGAGGTCAAGCGTGCGCTGTCCGACCTCGAGAAGGCGGAGCGCGCCCTCGAGGACCTGGACTCCACGGTGGTCCGCCCGCGCATCAACCCGGACGGGCTGCACGAGTTCCGGGACGAGGCGAACAGCACCGCCCGCGAGGCGGCGGCTTCGTTCGACGGCTCGTTCGAGTCTGCGGCCGACGCGGTGCAGGAGACCGCGGCGAACGCACTAGCCGGCTTCGGCCCGATCGGCGCCGCAGCAGGCCTCGCCGCTGCGGCCGGTCTCGGCATCGTCCTGGCCAAGCTGAACGAGATCTCGGAGGCCACCAACGCGGCGGCCGAAGAGGGCGCCGAGTGGTCGACCTCGTTCAACGGCACCGACCAGGCGGGACGGCTCGGCTCGCTCCGGGACGCATGGTCCGAGCTGGCCGCTGAGGTCCGCGACACTCGCGAGGTCTACGAGCTGTGGCAGGACCGTGCGGTCACCGCCGTCGAGCAGATCGCCGCGGCGTCGAGCCTCGCCGGCGAGGACGTCTCGGCGTTCATGTCGTCGTTCGAGGAGACCGACCCGACCACTCGGCTGGAGAGCCTGCGCGACACGCTCGAATCCGTGCGCGCAAAGCAGCAGGAGTACATCGAAGCGCAGCAAGGCTTCGTGACTATCTCCGAGTCGCGGGCGCTCGGTGACAAGCGTGTTGCCCTCGAGCAGCTCGGTGACATCGTCGAAGAGGAGGCGGCCAAGCAGGAGGCCGCCAACGAGATCGAGCGTGCGAACGCCTCGGCACTCGGCCTGTCCGTCGACGCCTACCGAGCACACATCGCCGCCCAGGAGCGCGCCGCCGAGGCTCAGGACGCCTACAACCAGGCGCTCACTTCCGCCGCCGACCCGGTCAGCGTGTACAACGATCTGCTGACGCAGAAGGAAGCAGCCGAGCAGCGCACCGCCGAGGCCACCGCTGAGGCGACGTCGGATGCGTCGGACAGCTGGGAGGACTTCGCCAAGGACGTCACGGTCACCACGGGCGACCTGATCAATCAGTGGCAGCGCCAGGCGCGCGAGGCCCAGGAGTTCGAGGAGAACCTCGCGGCCATCGCCGCGGCCGGCGGTCAGGCCATGGCCGACGAGCTGCGGGCCAAGGGCCCGGAGGTCGCCGGCTCGGTAGCGGCAGTCATCGCCGAGGCGGGACCCAAGCAGCAGGCCGCGGCGATCGCGTCGCACGCTGCGGCCACCGGTAGCTCGATCTCGCAGCAGATGGCCGACACCCTGGTAAAGCAGGGGTGGCGCCTGCAGCGCGCCGTCGACGGCACGATCGAGGCGGTCCACCCGAAGAAGGACATCACCGTCACGGTGACCGACGGCGGGTCGGCCGATCGCGTCAAGGGCGAGATCGCGGACATCCCGACGTCCAAGGTCGTCACGATCACGACGATCCAGCAGGTCTGGGGCGGTAGTCCCACGGGCACCGGCACGGTGCTGCGCAACAGCGCGACCGGCTCCCGCCTGCCTGGGTTCCCCACCGGCGGGCGCCTGCCCGGCCGCCCGCCGTCGGACCCACTGGCGGACAACCTCCTGGGCGTCGACGGCGCGGGCATCCCCCGCGTGCGCGTGCGCTCGCGCGAGTGGCTCATCCGGGAGCCGGCGGCGGACTACTACGGCGATGGCCTGCTGTCTGCGATCAACGCGATGGCGGTCCCGCGCGAGGTGCTGGCCGGTCTCCCCGGCCTCGCCGGCGGCGGGGTTCAGGCGGCCCGCGCCGACGTGCTGCGCACTCAACGTGCTCTCGAATTGGCCCGTAGGTCGTTCCGGCGCGTGCGCTCCGACCGCAACGAGGACCGCTGGAGCGCCGCGCAGGAAGCGGCTGAGGCGGCACGTGAACGGTACGCGCGCCTGCGTGAGGAAGCCGCGAGCCTGCGCACGGACCTGCGCCGTGGAGATATCCGCGACCAGGTGACGAGCGGCCTGTCGGGTGCTCAGGGTGCCACGGACCAGCTGCGGGATCTCGCCCGCTCGGGTGACCTGTCGCGGAGCAGTTCGGAGCGCCTGGCGGGTGGTGCAGACAAGGCGGAGCGGGCGCTGTCGATTCTGTACAAGCATGCCGACCGCCTGGACAAGAAGGTCGCCTCGGCGACGTCGAACTTCGAGAAGTGGAAGGCCATCGCCGACGACGTCTCGGCGACCATCAGCGAGGGCTTCTCCCTGGGCGGCGTCACGGGCGGCACCGACCCGTGGTCGGGCGCTGAGCGCGCGGCAACGGGCTCTCAGCTGCTGGCGGCGACGCAGTCCTACGAGGCAAAGGCGAAGACTCTCGTCCTGCGGCTCCAGGCACTGCGGAAGGCCGGCTACGGCACGGCGATCCTGCAGGAGGTCGCCGCGCAGGGCGTCGAGGGCGGCGTGGCGATGGCTGACGCGCTGCTGGCCCTGTCGCCGAAGGACATGAAAGCCCTGCAGTCGTCGCTCTCCGAGATCGATCGACTCGGGGATCGTGCGGGTGCTGAGGCGACGGGAGGCAATCTCTCGTCGGCAGCTCGTGCGCTCGAGATCGCGGAGGCCCAGGCCGCCGCGATCGACAAGCGCATCAACGACTGGGCGACCCGGCTCGGCAGCGAGCTCGCCCGTGCGCTCGGCATCAAGGCCCGCGCCGGCGGCGGCCCGACGGTCGATGGGTCGGCCTACCTGGTCGGCGAGAACGGCCCGGAGCTGCGCGTCGAACGCAGCGACGGGTACATCGTCAACAACCCTGACACGGCGAACGTGCTGCGCGGCGGTGGCCCGACGGTCACGCACAACTGGAACATCACCCAGTACAGCCCAGTCAACGAGCCGCCGTCGGTCACGATCGCGAAGACCGCTCGCCAGTTCGCGAACGTCGGGAGGCGCTGATGGCCGCTGACATCACCTGGACCGCGCGGGGGATCGACACCCGACGCTGGAACATCCAGGCTGCGTCGCAGCACACCGCCGACGTCGGCACCAGGCAGGCCCAGGTGGTGATCCCAGGCCGGCACGGCGTGATCGTCGAGCCGCTGCAGGAGTACGAGGCGTTCACCGTCACCCTGGAGTTCCTGCTCAAGGGCGCAATGGTCTCCCTGGTGGCGGCCGAGCACGAGCTCAAGCGGGCACTGACCGCGCCCGGGCTCGTGCTCGGCCTGTCCGCCGGTGGCCTGGTCACCTCCGCGCCGGCGAAGTTCCTCGGGCTCTCGCAGGGCGAGTTCACCGCCGAGGTCCAGGCCCGGTTCACCGCGCAGATCCTCGTGCCCGGCGCGTTCCTGCGCGGACCCTCGATCGACATCGGCCCCACCGTCGTCACCACCGGGCTGTCCATCGACCTGCCGGCGCTCGCTGCCGGGTCCGGCCCGGTGGCCGACGCGGTGCTGCGCTTCCGGGGTCCGCTGTCGGTCGTCGTGGCGGTCGACGACGCATCCGGCACGGGCAACTCGTGGTCCGGTACCGCACTGACCTCCGCCGACTATCTGTTCATCGACACGGCCACGTCGAAGGCGTGGCGCTCGACGTCGGCCACCCAGTGGGCCCCGGGGGGAACGGACGTCTCGGGCGGCCTGTCGCGTCAGGCGCTCGGGTCGCTGCAGCTGCAGCCGACGCCGTCCGTCGGTGACCCGGCGGTCCCGGAGTGCTCGGTCACCGTGACCGGCACGGGGTTCGCCGGCACGACGGCGCTGACCGTGCGCGCGCAGCCGGCCTACCTCTAGTCGCCAGTGCAGTCACGCCCCGTGGCTGCCACTACTTCACCCGGAAGCGGGGTTCCTCGTGATCGCTGCACGCCTGCAGGCCTACACGCCGAACGGCGCCCCGCTGGGGGAGCTGCCGTACCCGCTGACGATCGACCCGATGGTCGCGCACAACGACGTCGGGTCCCTGACGTTCTCGTACTCGAACCTGGCGGCGGGCGGCGCGCACCTGGCGACCGCGCTGCAGTCCGGGCTCGAGGTCGCGCTCGAGCTGTCCAAGGGCGAGAAGGACGTGCTGGGCCGTGACGTGTGGGTCGAGCCCAAGGGCTGCCGGTTCGTTCGCCTCGAGGACGACAGCGACCCGTCCGACCCCACGAAGCGGGTGAGCCTGACGCTGCCCTCGTTCGGGTGGCTGCTGGCCCGCTGTGTCGTCGGCGCGGCGGGTGCCGTCGACAACATCCGGACCTTCACCGCGCCGACGGTCGGCGAGATCCTCCTGGCGCTCCTGGACGAGAACGTCGACCGCGACGGGTACGCCACCTCGGTCGTGCCGACGTTCACCGAGACGACCGACTCCGCGGGCACGGCCTGGCCGGTGCTGCCGGACATGAGGTTCAACGTCGGCGACGACTACCTCACGGTGCTCGACGGCCTGATGGCGGCCGGCGCGTGCGACTGGACGACGCAGGCTCGCGGCTTGTACTGCTACGTGCCCGACTCGCCGACGCTGTCCCTGGACCTGTCCGGGACGGACGGCGTCACGCTGACCCTCGGCACCGACATCGCCGGCGCACCGACGAAGCGGTCCATTGCGAACATGGCGGGCCGGGTCCTGGTCATGGCCGCTGCCGGCGGCGTGACTATGGCCGAGGAGCCGACGGCCACCACGGGTTGGGGCATCCCCGAGACCACGCTGCGGATCGGGCAGGTCGCGGGGGAGTCCGCCGGCATCGCCGCGGGGCAGGCGCACCTGGAGCAGGTGGGCCGCCCGCAGGGGCAGTTCACGCGCGAGCTCGTCCTCGGCGAGGCGACCCACGTGCCGCTGATGGACTACTGGCCGGGCTGCTGGATCATGGCGCCTGGGGCTGCTGGTGCGGGCGAGAAGCTGCGCGTGCAGCAGGCCACGCTCTCGTTCAAGGGCATCGACTCGACCGGCGCGCTGACGCTGAATGACCTCATGCTCGAGCAGGAGGAGCGTCGCGCGCGCACTCTCGCGTCACTGGCCGGTGGCACGATCTCGCCCGGCGGGCCGCCTGCCCCGATCGCCGTGGACCCGGAGGCGTCTCGCGTCCCGTCCACCCCGACGGGCTTGGAGACGACCGCCGCCGTTGTCTTCCAGGGCACCACCCCGCGCGGCGTCGTCACGGCAGTGTGGAACCCGGTCACCACCGGCACGGACACGGGCGCACTGACGATCAGCGGCTACGAGCTCCAGTGGCGCATCGGTGCCGGCGCCTGGCAGGCGATCCGTACGGCGGAGCTGTCGGCGCAGATCGGCAACCTCACCCCGGGCGACTCGATCGAGACCCGCGTGCGTGCCATCGGTGCACGCACCACGCTGCCCAGCGCGTGGTCGACGGTCGACACCGTGCTGGTGCCGGGCGACGTGACCCCGCCGTCGGTGCCCACGGCGCCGACGACCGCGTCTGCGCTGATGATCGTGTCGGTGACGTGGGCGGGCACGCTCGCGGCGGCGATCCCTGCCGACTTCGCACGCGTCGAGGTCGCCGTGGGCACGACGTCCACACCGACGACGGTGTGCGGCGCGCTCACCCGTGGCGGGGCGCTGCAGGTCACCGCACAGACGCTCGGTGTGGCCATCGGGGACACCGTCTGGGCGCGGCTGCGGTCCGTGGACACGACCGGCAACGTCTCGGCCTACTCCGCCGCAGTGTCGGTCGTCGTGGCCGGCGTCAAGGGGCCCGACCTCGAGGCCAACTCCGTCACCGCGAACACGATCGCGGTCGGCGCACTGGACTTCAAGATCGCGAACGGTATGGAGCTGGTCGCGCCCGACATCAAGACGGCGACGTCTGGCGCGCGCGTGGAGATCAACCCCACCGGCTCCTACTGGTACAACTCCGCGGGCACCCAGACCGTCTCGATCGTCGGCGGCACCGCCACGATCACCGGCGGCACCGTCACTGGCGCGTTGGTGCGCACCGCGGCCTCCGGTGCCCGTGCCGACATGGCGAACCTGACCGGCGGCGGCGGGTTCTGGGCGCGTGACTCGACCGGCGCGGCGCGAGCCACCATGCAGGTCTCCGACACAGTCTCACCGGGCATCTACCTGTGGGACTCCGCAGGCACCTCGCGCGTCTTCCTGTACACCTCGGGCACCACGTCGGTCATGAGCTTCCGCAACCCGGCCAACGCCGAGGTCATGAAGATCACCGACGGGCAGATCAAGATTTTCAGCGGCGGCCAGTTCGTCGCTGAGCACATCAACGGGCAGGTCGCCCTCCAGGCTGGCCCGATCGGGCCCTCGTGGGGTCTGCTGGTCAACAAGGACAACGGCAACCCGGTCATGCGGGTCTACCAGACCAGTGGCGACTCCGGGAGAATCTTCGTCGGCCACGAGAACCAGAACATCCTCACCATGCAGGTGTGGGCCACCGGTGTCTGGTTCGGCCAGAACGACAGCATCCCCGGCACCGGGTCCGCCATGACGGATTTCGTCATCAACACGGACGAGTTCTACCTGTACAACGCGGGCGGGACCCTCATCCACGGGTGGCGCTCGTCGGGGTCCACGCGCATATCCCTCGGTGACACGACCGACCCCCTCGCGAACTTCTGGCTGTACGCGGCCGAGTCCCAGATCCGCAACCACAGCACGCTCTTCTTCATCGACGGCTCCGACGTGACCACAGGGTCCATCGACCGCGCCGGGGCCGGGGCACTGCGTGTCGCCGGCGGCAACGGCGCGATGCTGACTCTGGGTGCTGGAGCGAACTTCGTCTCCGCGAACGGCAACACGGTCACCCTGGACAACACGAACCTGCGCAGCGCGACCGTCTACTCCAACACGACGACCGGTGCCGCGAACGTGGTCGTGGTCACCACGAGCGGCGTCCTCATGCGCTCCACGTCCCTGCGGGCCGCGAAGCTCGACATCGAGGACGCCCCCGCCGCGTGGGCCGACCTGGCGCTCGCGCTGCGCCCGCGCACATGGCTCGACCGCAGCAACGTCGAGCGCTACGCGGACGCCCTCACGGCCCAGGACGAGGGGGAGCAGGTCGACTGGGAGCTCGAGCACATCCTGCGCATCGACGAGCGCACCCCAGGCTTCGTGGCCGAGGAGGTCCTCGCCGCCGGCGGTGACGTCTTCATCTCCCGCGACGAGATGGGCGCGGCGGCAGGCCTGGCCTACGAACGCCTCACCGCCGCCCTCGTCGTCCTCGCCCAGCGCCAGCAGCAGCAGATCGACTCACTGACCGCCCGTATCACCACCCTCGAAGGGGACAACCCATGACCGACCAGACACCGGTGTCCGTGGACGCCGTGCAGGTGCTCCAGATCATCGAGTCCGCCCACCCCGACATCGTGACCGCAGCCGTCTGGCAGGTGCGCGCCCAGGCCGCTGAGGCCCGCGTGGCCGAGCTGGAGGCGGCCCAGGCAGCGAGCGGCACCGACTAAGGGCTGTGGCGGACATGACCACCTCAGACCCGACCCTCGCCGTTGTCGTCGCACGCCTGGACGACCTGCGCTCCGAGGTCTCCGACATGCGCGTGGAGGTCCGCACCACGGCCTCCGCGTTCCTGCCGCGCACCGAGTGGGAGCTGTGGCGCGCATCCGCGAACCGCGAGATCGCCGAGGCCCGTGCCGACGCCGAGCAGGCCGTGGCCGAGGCGCGCCACGAGGCATCGAAGGTCCGGACCGAGATCGACGGCCGCCGCATTCCCTGGACCGCCGTGGTCGCCGCCGTCGTCGCGATCGCGAGCCTCGCCCTGAACCTCTGGAACGGAGCCTGAGCCATGCAGCACGTCATCCCGTTCGCCACCTACCGCCCGATCGCCTGGGCAGAGGCGCGCGACGACGCCACCAACCCGACGTGCGTAATCCTGCACCTGACGGCGTCCGAGGCCACCAGCCAGCACGGCTATTTCTCGAACCCCGCGAACAAGGCGTGCTCGAACACCCACGTCGCGCGCAGCGGCCACATCGAGCAGTACATCCGGGGCGACCGGCTCAGCGCCGCCGACTCGTACGGCAGCTCGCGGGCGTTCTCGATCGAGACCCAGGGCGCCGACGCGAACGGCCGATGGACGCCTGAGCAGTGCGAGTCCATCGCCCGCATCATCGCCTGGGCCCACCAGACCTACGGCATCCCGCTGCGGCTGATGACGTCGTCCGCGACGGGCGAGCACGGCATCGGCTGGCACCGCCTGGGCGTGAACGGCAACTTCCCGTCGATGCCGAACATCCTCGCCGGCCGCATGCAGCGCGGTGGCGGCGAGGTCTGGTCCAGCGCGTTCGGGAAGGTCTGCCCAGGCGACAACCGCATCAAGCAGATCCCCGCCATCCTCGACCGCGCCATCGCCATCGTGGCCGGCGCCGACACCAACCCTGGAGGCTTCATGCCCGACCTGACCGAGAAGGACCAGAGGGAGCTCAAGGACCGCGTCGACGACATCTACGCCCTCCTGACCACCCCGATCAAGGACGGCCGCGGCGCGGCGCCGCCGCGCGCCATCTGGGAGCGCGTCCTTAACGCCGCCCGCCGCGTCCTGGCCAACCAGCTGGCTGACGAGGTCGTCCCGGTCGAGGTCGACGTCGACGCCGGCGACGTCGCCGACGCCCTGGTCGAGCGCCTCGACGCGCTGCTCGAACGCCTGCCCGCCGACACGGCCCGCACCGTCGTCGACACCCTCACCGCCCGCCTCTCGAAGTAGGAGAACCCGCATCATGATCAACCCCACCCTCGCCACGGCGCTCGCGGAGGTCGTCGACCTCATCCCCCGCAAGGTCCGCACGGTGATCTACGCCGCGGCCGTCGTCGTCGCGCTGCTCGCGATCGCCGCGCAGGGCGTGACCGACATCTGGTTCCCCGAGCTCGACGACCGCGTCGACGCCACGACGGCCCGGGTCGTGGCCGCCTGCCTGTTCATCGTCGGCGCCCTCGGCTTCGCCTACCGGCCCACGCGGGCCAGCCTGGAGCAACTGCAGCCCGCAGAGCCCGCCGACGAGGCCGTGTACACGCAGGAGGCCCTGGCCCGGACGATCGCCACGCTGACCGGCGCCGGGTACAGCCTCGACGCCGCCGTCGACGCGGTGATGGCGGGCAACCTCTCGGTGCTCAACCGCCCCGCCGAGCCGGCGTCGCCCGAGGATGTCAGAGCCTCGGAGTAACCTGACCGAGACAACTCCCAGTAGTCGAAGAAGCGCCCCGGCGTGGCCCCCCAGAGGCCGCGTCGGGGCGCTTTGCCGTGCCTGGACACCTCAGTCCAGAAGCGACAGCAGGGCGCTCGCGGCGCCGTCGTCGTCGATGGTGCCGGTGACGGTGTCCGCGGCCGCGCGGACGTGGGCGGGTGCGTGGCCCATGGCGATGCCGCACGTCGCCCACTCGAGCATCTCGAGGTCGTTGTCGCTGTCGCCGATGGAGACGGTGTCGTAGTCCTCGACGCCGAGCAGGGCGCGGATCTTCTCCAGCGCGGTCGCCTTGGAGATCCCGTTGGCCGTCACGTCGATCCAGTCAGATCGGCCCTGGGGTGCGACAGCTGTTAGCCCGTGCGCTTGCAGGTCCGGGACGAGACGGTAGGCGGCGGGGTCGTGCATGGCGAGCCGCGGAGTCGGGTGGCTCCAGAGCTCCTCGAGGGCCCGCACACTGTTCTGCACGCCGTTGAGCTGGCCTTCGGGGAAAGGCAGGTTCACGCGGTAGCCGTCGCCAGGGATCTCCGCGGCGATCCGCACGCCGGGCGTAGTTCTGAGCGCGACCCGTACGGCGATCTCGGTATCGACCAGGTGCTGCTCGGTGATCTCGTAGTGGCCGTCGATCAGGTGCGCGGTGATCGCGCCGTTCGAGGCGACGATCCACGCGTCTTGCAGCCCCAGCTGCAGGGCCACGGGGATCGCCCCGGTCAGCGACCGGCCGGTCGCTAAGACGATGTGGTGGCCAGCCGCGCGGACCTTGGCTGCGGCGGCTCGCACGGCAGGGCGCACGGGGTGCCCCGTGCGGACCAAGGTGCCATCGATGTCGCAGGCGACGAGCGCCCGCTCGGTCACGTCGGGGTGCCGCGCTGCGAGCGGCGTCGCTGTGGTCATGCGCTGGAGATTATTAACGCGAATCGCTGGCGGCGAGAAGATTGCTCAAGATTGCTCGGACGGGTCGCCCTCAGCGTCGAGACGGTTCGCGATCGCCTCGACGGTCCTGGTCAAGAGGGTGCGTGCCTTGCGGTCGTAGTCGGCGTCCAGCGCGAGTGATTCGAACACCTTCGTGTAGAGCTCAACCTCGCCGGGCTGCGCCAGGTTGAGGCCGGCCGAGAAGGTCTCGACCTGGACCAGGTCGGCGTCGTGGATCCAGAAGCCGTGAGTTGGCGCGATCGTGTAGCGCGTCTCGAACGGGATGATCCCGAGCCGGACGCTGGGCAGCATGGACAACGAGATCATCCGGTCGACCTGGCCCAGCATCACCTCGAGCGGGCACAGGGCGTAGTGCAGCACGGCCTCGGTCACAACCATGTGGAACCGCTTGCCTGGCCGGTACAGGATCTCCTGCCGGCGCATCCGCTCGGCGACCGCGGCGTCGACGTCCTGGCGGTGACCGAACTTGTGCGTGACCTCGGCGAACCGGTACCGGGCGTACTCCGGCGTCTGCAGCAACCCGGGGACGAACGTCGGCTCGAAGATCCGCAGCAGCTCGGTCGACTCCTCGCGCCGAGCTGTCTGCGTCTGGACGGTGGCCACGCCGGCGCGGAACTGCCGCTGCCACTCCGCGTGCCGGGTCTCCAGCGTGTGCAGCGCAACGAGCAGGCCGTCGACCTCCTGCTCGGCGTTGGTAGTCCGGCACCACGCGCGGATGTCGTCGTCAGAGGGGGTCTGCTTTGAGTGCTCGATCTTCGAGACCTTGGACGGCTGCCAGGACAACGACGTGGCGAGCTGCAGGCCGGTCAGGCCCGCAGCTCGCCGTAGCTCGCGCAGACGCCCCGCGAGGGCGTCGCGAGCGTCGTTGAGATCAGAGCTTGTCGATGTGCTTCGCGGCAAAGTCGTCTCTCGTGATCGCGCGGTGCCAGGCGGCATCGCGCTGGTAGTTCAACTCGACCACTGTGGCCGGGTCGTCGATGAGCTCGACGCCGAGGAACTCGTCCTCGTCGTCGAAGTGCATCTTGCCGACGGTGCGCGAGTCGAACAGCCAGTAGTCGAACTCGGGCAGCCCGCCGGCGTCCTGTCGTGCAACGTACCGGATGTCCTCGCCCGCCTCGTTGGCCAGCTCGGCGACGCCCAAGGAGAAGCGGACATAGTCGCTCAGCGGTACCGAGACGACCCGAACGCGCCGGAAGGTGCGCCCGTCGCCGGTCGTCGTCCGGATCGACGCGAGCCAGTTCTGGAACCAGCCCATGTCGGGATCCTCGCCGGCGAGGAACTGCGCGAACGCAGCCGCCTCGCTCGGCGCGGCGTAGCTGTCGCGGGTCTCCAGCCGGAACGCCGAGTGCTCGAACTCCTTGAGCATCCGCGCGAACTCAGGCCCGGGCGGGATCAGCTGTGCGGTCAGAGCGTTCCCTCCTGGTACCGGCGGGCCCACATCTTGATGACGTCCTCCGGAATCTCGATGATGGCCTCGTGGTCGGGGACCTCGCCGACGTCGGCGAGCACCTGGGGGTCGGTCACCTTCCACCCCTGGGCGATGTACGTCACCCGGTCGGTGCGGTCGGTTGCGAAGAGAGTCGGGCTGTTGCCCTCGTTCGACTCAGGGTCCTTGCCGAGGAACCGTGCGCGCATCTTCCTACCTCATCCTTGCTCGGAATCAGGGAAACATTGCCCAGTCATGGTTTAACGACAAGGGCGACGCGTCAAGGGTTGATGTAATAGCACCGGCCGCAGGAAAGGTGCGTCTAGGCCCTAGTCACGAAGGTGAAGGCGCTCGTGGAGAGGGCGAACAGGGCGATGACCGCCCGACGTTGGTCCACGGGTGGCGCGGCGAAGCGCGCTGCGGCGACGGGTCTGCTCGAGGTCATGCTGTACTCCGGCTGCTCGGTGGGCGTAGGTGCACCCGGACGACGAACGAGCCCGGCGGACGGCGACCAACCTACGCGGCGTCGGACCGATTCGATGTACCAATATCAGTCGTGGATCGTGAGCCATTCGTGTGTCCTAGGCAACATTGTCGTAATATTTCCCTGGTTTCCTCCTCCAGGGACAAAGGTGTCCCGCAGGTCCGGCGACACGAATCACCTCCTCGTCCCCGGACGCCGCAACTCTTCACGGAGGAAATATGAACCAACGCATCTGTGCCGTCGGCGCGGGAGCTGCCCTGCTGCTCTCCGCAGCCCTCGTACCGATCACAGCCTCGGCAGCACCCTCCGCCGAGGAGGTGCCGCCGCAGGCGGCGCCCGCGAAGGAGGACAACCGTCCTGACCCGCTCGCGGAGAAGCAGACCGAGAAGCGGCAGCGCGCGGTCGACCTGGTCGCCACCGGCGAGGCCAAGGTCGAGATCCGCGGCAAGGGCGACAGCGCGTCGAAGGTCGTGGAGATCTCGCCTCGCGAGTACGTCGAGTACGGCGTCGAGGAGACGGCGCAGCTCTTCAGCATCCTCGTCGAGTTCGGCGACCAGGCCGACGAGCGCTACCCGGACGCCCCTGCGGGCCCGGTGCACAACGACATCCCGGAGCCGGTGCGCAGCGACAACTCCACCTACTGGGAGCCCAACTTCTCCAGCGAGCACTACAAGGAGATGTTCTTCACCGGCCTGGAGGACCAGGGCGGCGAGTCGTTCGCAGGCATCTACGACGAGATGTCGTCCGGCCGGTTCGACCTGCAGGGCGACGTGTCCGACTGGGTCACCGTGCCGCACAGCACCGCGTCCTACGGCACCACCGAGTCCGGTGAGGACATGACGCGGTTCATCCAGGACACCGCTGACGCCTGGTACGAGCAGCAGGTCGCGGCGGGCAAGACCGCCGAGGAGATCGACGCGTACCTCAAGTCGTTCGACGTCTGGGACCGCTACGACCTGGACGGCGACGGCATCACGTCGGAGCCGGACGGCTACATCGACCACTTCCAGGCGATCCACGCCGGTGAGGGCGAGGAGGCCGGCGCGCCCGAGTCGGCGATCTGGTCCCACCGCTGGTCGGTCAACCAGGGCGGTGTGGGCACCGACGGCCCCGCCGACTACGCGAAGGTCGGCGGCATCAAGATCGGTGACTCCGACCTCTGGATCCGCGACTACACCACGGAGCCGGAGAACGGCGGCCTCGGCGTGTTCGCGCACGAGTTCGGTCACGACCTCGGCCTGCCGGACTACTACGACACCGACGGCGGCGAGAACGGCACCGGCTTCTGGACCCTCATGAGCTCCGGTTCGTGGATGAGCCACGGCGAGGGCACCATCGGCACGACGCCGAACCACATGGGCGCCACCGAGAAGCTGTTCCTGGGCTGGCTCGACTACGAGGTGGTGGAGCCGGGTGACACCGAGCGCGTGAAGCTCGGCCCGTCGTACCACGCCACCACGCGCGAGCAGGCGGCGATCGTGAACCTGCCGGACGGCGTCGCGAAGGAGGACCTGGGGGTCGCTCCGGTCGACGGCCAGTTCGTCTACTCGGGCAAGGCCGACGACCTGAACAACACGATCGCTTCGCCGTCGTTCACCGTGCCGGCGGGCGGCTCGCTGACCGCCAAGGTCCAGTACGCCATCGAGGCGGACTTCGACTACGCGTTCGCGGAGGTCTCCACGGACGGCGGCACCTCGTGGACGTCCGTGGCGACCAACCTCTCCACGGACGAGGACCCGAACGGCACCAACCCGGGCAACGGCATCACGGGCAGCTCGGACGGCGCGTGGGTCGATCTGACGGCCGACCTTTCCGCGTACGCCGGCCAGACGGCGTCCGTCCGGTTCCGCTACTCGACCGACGGCGGCACCACCGAGACGGGCTTCATGGTGGACACCGTCGCCGTGGGCACCGCGCTGACCGAGGACTTCGAGGACTCGTCGGACTGGACCGCCGAGGGCTTCCAGACGGTCGCTGCCGACGGGACCTACGAGGTCGAGTTCTCGCACTACTACGTGGCCGAGAACCGCGTGTACGGCGGCTACGACAAGACGCTCCAGGAGGGTCCGTACAACTACGGCTGGACCTTCTCCAACAGCAACCGCGTGGAGCACTACCCCTACCAGGACGGTCTGCTGATCTGGTACGTGAACAGCCGGTACAGCGACAACAACGTGTCGCAGCACCCGGGCCACGGCCAGGCGCTCCCGGTCGACGCGCGTCCGCAGGTGATGAAGTGGTCGGACGGCACGATCGCCCGCCCCCGCATCCAGTCCTTCGACGCGACCTTCGGGCTGCAGCGGACCGACAAGCTCTCGCTGCACCGCGAGGTGTCGGAGACCGAGCTGACCCGCCTGGTCAAGGACAAGCAGGTTCCGGTGTGGACGTTCGACGACACCAACCCCCAGGCGTACTGGAAGAAGAGCAGCCCGGGTAACTCGGTGATCGTCGGTGGAACCGGCACCACGATCAAGGTCCTCACGCAGGACACCAAGAAGGGCCACATGACCATCCAGGTCAACTGACCCCAGTTCCCCGCGAAGTAGAGCGCCTGTCCGAGTCTCCCCGGTAACGCCGGGGAACACGGACAGGCGCTCTACTTCGCGGACCTCCACCTCGGCGTATCGGTGAGGGCACTACGCTCGAACGCATGACACACCTGCGATGGGGCATCCTGGCGGCCGGCGGGATCGCCGCGGCCTTCACTTCAGACCTGAACGACAACGGCTTCACCGTGCAGGCGGTGGGGTCCCGGTCCCTGGAGAAGGCGCGAGCCTTCGCCGACCGCTTCGGCATCCCGACGGCGCACGGCTCGTACGAGAACCTCGTGAACGACCCCGAGGTCGACATCGTCTACATCGCCACGCCGCACCCGATGCACGCCGAGGCCGCGAAGCTCGCGCTGGAGGCCGGCAAGCACGTGCTGGTCGAGAAGCCGTTCACGGTCAACGCCGCCGAGGCGCGCGAGGTCATGGACCTCGCCGAGGAGAAGGGCCTCGTCGCGCTCGAGGCCATGTGGACCCGGTTCCTGCCGCACATGGCGCGCGTGCGCGAGATCATCGCCTCGGGCGTGCTCGGCGAGGTCCGCACCCTGATGGTGGACCACACCCAGGACCTGCCCGACGACCCGGCGCACCGCATCAACGACCTGGCGCTCGGCGGCGGTTCGCTGCTCGACCTGGGCATCTACCCCGTCTCGTTCGCCTGGGACGTGTTCGGTGAGCCGCTCACCGTGCAGTCGCACGCGACGTTCAAGGAGACGGGCGCGGACGCCACCATCGCCACGATCTTCGGGTACGACGGCGCTCGGGTCGCCACCACCGTCTCGGCGTCGGACACCAGGGGCCCCAACCGGGCCTCGATCCTGGGCACCGACGGGCGCATCGAGATCGACGCCGTCTGGTACAGCCAGACGACCGTTCACGTGTACGACGCCGAGGGCACCGAGACCGAGACGTTCACCGCCGAGATCACCGGCCGCGGCATGCAGTTCCAGGCAGCCGAGGCCGAGCGCCTGGTCGCGGCCGGCGAGATCGACAGCCCGCTCCTCCCGCGCGAGGAGACGGTGGCGATCATGGCCACGCTGGACACGATCCGCGAGCAGATCGGCCTGAAGTACCCGGGCGAGTGATCTCGCCACAGTTCTACTTCGCCCTGGTTCTACCTGGCGGCGCTCGAGTACTGAGGGTCTAGTCGAGGGGGTGCAGGACCCGGTCGAGGAAGCGGCGGGTGCGCTCCTCGGCCGGGTTGCTGAAGATCTGTGCGGGAGCACCCCGCTCGACCACCACGCCGCCGTCGAGGAACAGCACCTCGGTCGCGACCTGGCGCGCGAACTGCAGCTCGTGCGTCACCACCACCATGGTCCAGCCCTCGTCCGCGAGCTCCTTCATCACGGTCAGCACCTCGCCCACGAGCTCGGGGTCGAGGGCCGACGTCGGCTCGTCGAACAGCAGGAGGTCCGGCTCGAGCGCCAGCGCGCGCACGATGCCGACGCGCTGCTGCTGCCCGCCGGACAGCTCGTGCGGGTAGGCGTCGCGCTTGTCCGCGAGCCCGACGCGGTCCAGGAGCTCCTCGGCGCGGCCGACCGCCGTCGCGCGGGGGATCCGCTTGACCTGCGTCGGGCCCTCGATCACGTTCTCCAGGACCGTGCGGTGCGGGAACAGGTTGTGGTGCTGGAACACCATGGCGGACCGGTCCCGCAGGGCGGCACGGTTCGCCTTCGCCAGGCGCGCGCCGGCGCGCCGGGCACCCCAGCCGCCGCCCGCCGCGGCGGCCTGGGCGCCGAAGTCGACGGTGGGGCCGCCGTCCAGCTCCAGCAGCCCGGCGTCGGGCGTCTCGAGCCCGTTGAGCGAGCGCAGGACCGTCGTCTTGCCGCTGCCCGACGCACCGATCAGCGCGACCACCTCGCCGCGCCGGACCTCCAGGTCCACCCCGCGCAGCACGTGGTTGGTGCCGAACGACTTCTGGATGCCGCGGGCGGTCAGGAGGTTCGTGATCGGGGCGTCCTCAGTGGGCGACATACCGGTCCAGCCTCTTCTCGATAGCGTTCTGGCCGGCGGCGAGCACCGTGCAGAACATCCAGTAGATCAGGGCCGCCTCGGCGTAGATCAGAAGGAACTCGTTGGAGGACGCGGCGATCTCCTGCGCCTTGCGGAACATCTCCGTCACCAGGATCACCACGGCCAGCGACGTGTCCTTGACGAGCGAGATGAACGTGTTCGACAGCGGAGGCACCGAGACGCGCGCGGCCTGCGGCAGGATGACCCGGCCCAGCGTCCTGGCCGGCGACATGCCTACCGTCCAGCCCGCCTCCCACTGTCCCTTGGGCACGGACAGGATCGCCGCGCGGATCACCTCGGCCGCGTAGCCGCCCACGTTCAGGGAGAACGCGGTGATGGCCGCGGGCCACGGGTCGAAGAGGATCCCCAGCTTCGGCATGCCGTAGAAGATGATGAACAGCTGCACCAGGAGCGGCGTGCCACGGATCAGCGAGATGTACGCGCGGCCGACCCACGACAGCACCGGGTTCGGTGACAGCTGCAGCAGCGCCACGACGAGCGCGATCACCAGCCCGAAGGCGAACGACACGAGGGCGAGCGGGATGGTGCCGATGAGTGCGCCCCGCAGGAGCGGCCAGAACGAGTCGACGGCGAGCTGCCAGTCCATGTATCCCTCTCCCCGCGATCAGCGGAGACGTATGGCGCGGAGCGTTACTCGGAGACGTCCTCGCCGAAGTACTTCTCGCCCAGCTCCGCGAGGGTGCCGTCCGCGCGCAGCTCGTCCAGGGCGCCGTCGATCGCCGTGGCGAGAGCCTGGCGCTCGGGCGTCACGACGAACGCCGACTGCGACTCCTCCTCGGTCTCCGCGGCGACCTTGATGCCCGAGGCGTCCTCGGTGTTCGCGTAGTCGAGGTAGGTCAGGCTGTCGTTGATCGTGGCGTCCACGCGGCCCTCCTCCAGCAGCGCCACGGCCTGTGCCCAGCCCTCGACGGCCTCGACCTGCGCACCGTTCTCCTTGGCGAGGTCGTTCCAGTTGCTCGTGAGCGACTGGGCGGTGGTCTTGCCGTCGAGGTCGGCGAAGCTCGTGATGTCGTTGTTGTCAGCGGGCACGACGAGCACGCCGGTGGAGACCGTGTACGGCGTCGAGAAGACGTAGTCGGCCTCGCGCTCCGGGGTGATGGTCACCTGGTTCGCGATCGTGTCGAAGCGGCCCGCGTCGAGGCCCGCGAAGATCGCGTCCCACTGGGTCTCCTGGAACTCGATCTCCACGCCGAGCTTCTCGGCGACGGCCTCGGCGACCTCGACGTCGTAGCCGACCAGCTTGTCGGACTCGTCGTGGTAGCTGAACGGCCGGTACGTGCCCTCGGTGGCGACGGTCAGCGTGTCGCCGGACACCAGTCCCAGCTCCTCGCCGGCGCCGCCGGGCTCGCCGGAGCTGCCGCAGCCGGTCAGGGCCAGGAGGGCAGCAGAGGCTGCGGCGGCCGTGAGGAGGATGCGGGTGCGAGACATGGTGGAGGCTCCGTTCGACGGTTGGCACACATCGACATTGCCGATGCGCGCCCCAAAACTAACTGATAGTCGCGGGAACTCACACACGCTCGCCCCGACGCCACCGGTCAGGGGTGGTCCCGTACCGGTCCTTGAACCGCCGGACCAGGTAGGTGGCGTCACGCAGGCCGGTCCGGGCGGCCACGACACCGAGCGGCAGATCGGTGTCGCGGAGCATCCGGCGCACCTCGGTCATGCGGCGCTCGGTGATCCAGTCGAGCAGCGTGCGACCCGTCCGTTCGCGGACGACGGTGGTCAGGTGCCCGGGTGTGTAGCCCAGCGCCCGCGCGACGTCGGACGCCGACACCGGCTCCCGGAACGTCGCCTCGATCTCGTCGAAGACGCGCGTCACCAGCGGGTGGGGCGAGGTGACGGCGGACGGCGCCAGGCGGGCCGCCGCGACGAGGATCCGGGTCAGCACGGCCGACGCCGCCTCGCGTGCCCCCAGCCGGCCCGGCTCCGCCAGCTCCTCCTCGAGCTCCGTCAGCCACCCGGACCAGCGGGGACGTTCGGCGTCCGGGACCTTGGCGCCGGCGCCGTCGGGCGGCGGCGCGAGGGCGAACAGCGCGAGGATCGGGTGGTGCGCCCAGGCGAGGGGCGACACGGACGCGAGCGAGGGGACGGCGTCGGGCGTGAACGCGACGCTCCAGGCCCGGCAGTGGTGCAGGTCCGTCAGCGCGGAGCCGATCGCCTGCCCCGGCGGGATGGCGTGCACGTCGCCGTCGTGCAGCGGTGTGTGCCGGCCGCCCAACGCGATGGTGCCCCCGCCCCGCTCGACGTAGACGAGCACGAGGAAGTCGTGCGCGTGCCTGTGGTCCGGCGGGACGTGCGGGTGATCGACGTCGAAGTCGATCCGGGTGACCTGCACCGGCAGCGCGCCCGGTCGCGTCGGGTGCCGGTACACGGGCGTGCCGTCCGGGCGGACTGTGCGCAGGCGAGACTCGGTGCGCGTCACCGGTCGTCCGGCACCGCGGGTGTCAGGACCGCGTCGACGATCTGCGGGATGCGTTCGAGCTGCTCCTCGAGGTCGCGCAGCCGGACCGCCACGTGCGACTCGGACTCGTCGCCGGGCAGGTCGATGCTGGCGACCAGCAGGATCTGCCGCGGGCCGACGAACTCGAGCCGCAGCCGGCCCACCCGGTGGACCCCGGGCAGGGCCTCGATCTGCTCGCGGACCGCCTGATGGATCCGCTCGTCCGCCACCTCGCCGGTCAGGAACCGCCGGTTGCGGTCGAACAGCACCACCGCGACCACGCACAGCAGCGCCCCGACGAGGATCGAGCCGAGCGCGTCGTACCGGCCGTCGCCGGTCACCTGGTGCAGCGCCATACCGCCGCCCGCGATGACGAGGCCGACGAGAGCCGCGGCGTCCTCGGCGAGCACCGCGCGCAGCGTCGGGTCCGAGGTGGCCAGCGCATGGTCGAGCAGGTCCCGCCCGAGCGCCCGCGCCTCCCTCCGGGTGCGCCGGTACGCCTGCAGGAACGAGACCCCCTCGAGGCAGAAGGCGACGGCGAGCACAATGTACCCGACGGTGTAGGAGCCGGTCTCGCCCGTCGCATCGAACTCCTGGATGCCGTGATAGACGGACACCACACCGCCGGCGACGAAGAGCCCGAGCGCGGCGAGCATCGACCAGACGTAGGCCTCCCGGCCGTAGCCGAGCGGGCGGTCCGTGTCCGGCGCGCGGCCCGACTTCCGCTCGGCGACCAGGAGGAACACCTCGTTGCCGGTGTCCGCCCAGGAGTGGGCGGCCTCCGCCACCATCGACGCCGATCCGGTCAGGACCGCCGCGATCGTCTTGGCCGTCGCCACCGCGAAGTTGGCGGTGAAAGCGATCACCACGGTCAGCGCCGAGCCGCCCCTGTCCCGCGCCATGTGTTCCCCCTTCGTCGCGACCCGTTCGACGCTACCGCCGTCCCGGCCGGAGTGCTCGCCCTCGGCGGGCGGGCCGATCCGATCGGCGAGACCGAGGATCGTGCTACCGCCGCCGACTTCCGTGCTGCTCCCGGTCCGCAGAACGTCCGATGCTGGAGTGCGGCGGGACCTGCGCGGCGGCGATCCGTGTGCGCACCCGCATCACCACCCGCATCACCACCCGCATCACCACCCGCATCACCACCCGCATCACCACCCGCATCACCACCCGCATCACCACCCGCATCACCACCCGACGGAAGGCCTCCCGGATGAACCCGACCGTGCAGATCCTCGACCACCGCACCCCCGAGGAACGTGAGCGCGAGTTCCTGCCCGGCATGGGCAAGCCCTGGTTGCTCCCCTTCTACGACCTGTTCTCGCGCCGCGTCGGAGCGCGCGCCCTGCACGAGCGTGCCGCGGCGCTCGCGGGCGTCGCGCCCGGCCAGTCCGTGCTCGACGTCGGCTGCGGCACCGCGAACCTGGCGCTCACCGTGCTGCGTGCGCAGCCGGCCGCGCGCGTCACCGGCCTCGACCCCGACGCCGGAGCGCTGCGCGTCGCAGCCCGCAAGGCGACCCGGCGCCGGGTGCCGATCACGCTCGTGCAGGGCTTCGCCGACCGGCTCCCGAACGCGGACGGGTCGCTCGAACACATCGTGTCGGCGCTCGCGCTGCACCATGTGCCCGAGGCGGGCCGGGTCCGGTTCGCCAGCGAGGCCGCTCGGGTGCTTCGCCCTGGTGGGAAGGTCACGATCGTGGACTTCGGGGGCGCGGCCGGTGCGGACGGCTCGGACCACGGCGGGCACGGGCATGGTGGGCACGGGCACGGTGGGCACGGCTGGCGCGGCCATGGCCACCGTGGTGGGCACGACAGGCCGCGCGGGCACGGCCCGGCCGACCTGGTGCGCCTCCTCACGGACGCCGGGTTCGCCGACGTCCGTGAGGTGGAGCACGTGGAGCACCGCTTCGGGCCGATCGCGTTCGTCCAGGCGACGCGGCCCTGATGGGCCGGCCGCCATCGTTGATCGGGTGCCACCGTTGGTCGGCGCCACCGTTGGTCGAGCCTGTCGAGACCTGTCTCGTACGAGCTCAGGGTCTCGACAGGCTCGACCAACGGGGGGTCTCGACAGGCTCGACCAACGGATTGGCGTTGGGGGTCAGCGGCGGCGGACCTGCGGCTCCGGCATCGCGGGCGGGGCCGCGGCGGGGCGCTCCGCGAGCCGGCGGAACGCCTCGGCCATACCGGCGTCGAGCTGCGGGTCGACGTCGGAGAAGTAGTCCGCCGGCGTGTGCCGCACCTCGATATCGGGGTCGACGCCGTGGTTCTCGACGCCGAAACCCTTGCCCTCGAGCCAGAAGGCGTACCGCGGCTGGGTGATGCCCGTGCCGTCCACGAGGTCGAAGCGACCGTCGATGCCGACCACACCACCCCAGGTCCGGACGCCGACCACCGGTCCGACGTCGAGCGCCTGCGCGGCCGCGTTGACGATGTCGCCGTCGGATCCGGCGTACTCGTTGGTGACCAGCACCACCGGCCCGCGCGGGGCTCGGTCCGGGTAGGAGCTGGGACGGTCGTAGTGCCGGTTCAGGCCCCAGCCGGCGACGCGCGCCGCGAGGCGTGCGATCACGAGCTGCGACGTGTGACCACCGCCGTTGAACCGCACGTCCACGACCATGCCCTCGCAGTCGGTGGCGAGCCGGAGGTCGCGGTGCAGCTGCGCCCAGCCGGTGCTCATCATGTCCGGGACGTGCACGTACCCGAGGCGGCCGCCGGACTTCTCGGCGACGTACTCGCGGCGCGACCGTACCCAGTCCTGGTAGCGCAGGTCGGCCTCGTTCGCGAGGGGCACGACGACGACGCGACGGTCGGCGGTCCTCGCCTGGTCGCCGTCCGAAGCAGCACCGTCCGACGCACCGTCGTCCGGCCCGACGGCGGGTCGGCGCAGGGTCAGCTCGACCGGGATCTCGGCCGCTCCGACCAGGTTCGCCGACGGGCCTGCCGTCGGGTCCACCGGCCGCCCGTCCACCGCGACGATCAGGTCGCCGGGCTGGGCGTCGACCCCCGCGGCGCGCAGGGGCGACCGCGCCCCCGGGTCCGACGACTCGCTCGGCAGGACGCGGTCGATCCGCCAGCCGTCGGCGGTGCGGGAGAGGTCCGCGCCGAGCAGGCCGAGCCTGCGGGACGTGTCGCCCGGCTCGTGCGGCTTGCGCACGTACGCGTGCGACGTGTTGAGCTCGGCGACGGTCTCCCAGAGCACGTCCACGAGGTCGTCGAGCGTGGCGACCCGGTCGACCAGGTGGCGCCAGCGGGCCACCACACCGTCCCAGTCGACGCCGTTCATGTCCGCCCGCCAGTAGTGGTCGCGCATGATGCGGGCGTTCTCGTCGAACATCTGGTGCCACTGCGCGCGGGGGTCCACCTCGTAGCGGACGCGCGAGAGGTCGATGTCGAAGGCACCGGGGTCGTCGTCGCCCGGCTTGCTCGTCGCGGACTGTGTGCTGAGCCCGTACCCGGTACGGATCACCACCCGCTCGCCGTCGCCCGACACCGCGTAGGCGCCGACCTTCTCCGCGACGTCCGTGGCCTTGCGCGCCTCGAACGACCAGAACTGCAGCACGTTGGGTACGGGGTCGGCCTCCGAGCCCGCGTGGCGCGAGCCGAGCACACCGGCGTCGTCGGTCTCGTGGATCCAGAGCACCCCGCCCTTGGCCGCGAGCAGGTCGCGGTAGCGGCCCGACACGACCGGGAACGGCACCACGCGCTCCTCGGCACCGTCGAAGTCGATGTCGGGCGAGGCGTTCTCGACCTTGTGCTTCTTGTCGGTCGCCTCGCCGGCGTCTTCCGTCCGGTCGCCGTCCTTGCCGGTGTCCTTACCGGTGTCCTTGTCGTCGTCCTTGTCCTCGGGCTTGGCCAGGCGCCATCCGTCGGCGCTCGGGCCGAACGGCGCCGGCTCGGTGGCTGCCAGCGGGATGAGCCACGGCCGGGTGGCGGCGCTGAAGGACAGGGCGAACTCGTGGGAGTCGTAGGACGGGTCGAACGTGCGGTCCGAGAGGAACACCACGTACTTGCCGTCGTCGCTGAACGCGGGGGAGAAGTCGTGGAACCGGCCGGAGGTCAGGGCCGTCGCCGCGGGGTTCTCGGCGTGCAGGTCCGCGACGAGGAGCTGGTGGTGGTCACCCTCGCTGCCCGTGGGGCTGGACCAGACGAGGTACCGCCCGTCCGGGGAGAACGTCGGCGACGCGGCCTCTCCGTTGCCCGACCGGCCGAGCGCGGTGATCGTGCCGGGTGCGACGGCATCGGCGTCGTCCGCGCCGTCGCCGTCCGAACCGTCCACGGCGGGCATGGAGACCAGGCTGATGCGACCGTCGTGCGAGACGGCCGCCACCTTGTCTCCCGCCGGGCTCGCGGCGAGGTGCAGCACCCGACCGAGCTCGCCGGCGGCGAAGCGCTGGGGCTCGACGTCCGGGCTGTCGGTGGAGGCACCGGGCAGGGCGTGGACCTCGAGCGCGTCCTCCCGGCTCTCGCCCTGCGCGGTGCTGCGGGGCGCGTCCGTCACGACGACCGCGCGTCCGGTGTCGCCGAGCAGCACGGGCTCCCGCACACGGACCGACGGGTCGGCCACGAGCGCCCGGGCCGGACCCGCGCGATGGGTCACCCAGTACGCGGTACCGAGCCAGCCGACGACGCTCGCGTCGCCGGTCCTGTCCACGGCCAGGCCGTCGATGCTGGCGTGGCTCGATTCCGGGTCGGCCCAGTACGGCTGCGGCAGCGCGCCGGTGAGCGTGATGTCGAGCCGGCGCGGGGTGCCGTCGAGGCCGTCGAGCAGCCACAGGTCGCCGCGGCTGTGCCACACGATGCGTGAGCCGTCCGACGTGGCGTCGCGGACGTAGCCCTCCGCCTCCGACTGGGTCGTGAGCTGTCGCGGTTCCGGGGTCTCCGTGCCGGTCGCGAGGCCGTCGAGCACCCACAGGTTCGCCTGCTCGTCGGCGTGGTCCGGGAACGTGGCCCCGCGGTCCGACGTGAACACCAGAGCGTCGCCGATCCAGTGCGGGTCGTAGACGCCTGCCTCGTCGTCGGGCAGCGGGCGCTCCCAGTCGCCCGAACCGCGGTCGATCCAGAGCACCGAGGCCGTGCCGCCCCGGTACCGCTTCCAGTATGCGGGGGTCCGGTAGCCGGCGGAGACGAGGGCCGTGGTGCGCCTGCCGTCCGGACCCTCGTGCTCGGCCACGCCCCAGGACGGCCCGTAGCGCGGGGTCTCGACGGTGCCGTCGAGGCCCACCGCGCGCACCACGGTCAGCGAGCGCTCGTGCGCTCCGGCGTTGGAGGCGACGAGCACGCGCCCGGCGTCGTCCCAGCCGAGCACCATGGTGGTGGTTCCGCCGAGCCAGGTGAGGCGCCGCGTGGCGCCGTCGGCGAGCTCGACCACATAGGCCTCGGGGTGCCCGTCCTTGTGCGACACATAGGCGAGACGCGTTCCGTCGGGGGAGAAGCGCGGGGTGGCCGCGGGGGCGTGATCGCTGGTCAGACGCCACGCGCGGCCGCCGGAGACCGGGGCCAGCCAGACGTCGTCGTCGGCTACGAAGGCCACCTGGTCGCCATGGACATGAGGGAAGCGGAGATAGGGCTGGGTCACCGGTTCAACGTACTCGCGCGGTCCGACACGCGTCATCGGAAATCGCTCAGGGCAGCAGGCGAGGCGGCGGGTGCTGCTCCGAGGCCCCCATCCGGGCCACTACGGTGAGAACGATGACCGAGCACACCTTCGGGTTCCGCACGCGGGCCCTGCACGCGGGGGGTATCCCCGACGCGGCGACCGGGGCACGGGCGGTGCCGATCTACCAGACCACGTCGTTCGTCTTCCGGGACACCGAGGACGCCGCGAACCTCTTCGCGCTGCAGAAGTACGGCAACATCTACTCGCGCATCGGCAACCCCACGGTCGCGGCGCTCGAAGAGCGCATCGCGTCGCTGGAGGGCGGCATCGGCGCCGTCGCCACGGCGTCGGGTATGTCCGCCGAGTTCATCACCTTCGCCGCGCTCGTCGGGTCGGGCGACCATGTGGTCGCTTCCGCGCAGCTGTACGGCGGGACCGTGACGCAGCTCGACGTGACGCTGCGCCGGTTCGGGGTGGAGACCACCTTCGTGCCGGGCACCGACCCCGCCGACTACGCGGCCGCGATCACGCCCGAGACCAAGGTCCTGTACACCGAGGTCGTCGCGAACCCCTCGGGCGAGGTCGCCGACCTCGAAGGGCTCGCCGAGGTGGCCCACGCCGCCGGCATCCCGCTGGTCGTGGACGCGACGCTCGCGACGCCTTACCTCGTGCGCCCGATCGAGCACGGCGCCGACATAGTGATCCACTCGGCGACGAAGTTCCTCGGCGGGCACGGCACCACGCTCGGCGGTGTGGTCGTGGAGTCCGGCCGGTTCGACTGGGGCAACGGGAAGTTCCCGCAGATGACCGAGCCCGTCCCGTCCTACGGGAACGTGAGCTGGTGGGCGAACTTCGGCGAGTACGGGTTCCTCACCAAGCTGCGGTCCGAGCAGCTGCGTGACATCGGCCCCGCGCTCTCGGCACAGTCCGCGTTCCAGCTGCTGCAGGGAGTGGAGACGCTGTCGTACCGCCTGGACGCGCACCTGGCGAACGCCCGGGCCGTCGCCGAGTGGCTCGACACCGACCCGCGGGTCTCGTACGTGCTCTGGGCCGGCCTGCCGTCGCACCCGCACCACGAGCGGGCGCAGAAGTACCTGCCGCTCGGGCCGGGTTCGGTCTTCGCGTTCGGCCTGCAGGTCCCCTCGGCAACGGGCCTGCCCGACGGCGCGACCATCCCCGAAGTCGGTGGCGCGCCCGACGGCCGGGACGCCGGCCGGCGGTTCATCGAGTCGCTGCAGCTCGCGTCGCACCTGGCGAACGTCGGCGACTCCCGCACGCTGGTCATCCACCCGGCGTCGACGACGCACCAGCAGCTGAGCAGCGAGCAGCTCGAGGCAGCGGGCGTGCCCGAGGACCTCATCCGTATTTCCGTGGGGCTGGAGGACGTCGAGGACATCCTCTGGGACCTCGACCAGGCCCTGACCAAGGCGACGGGAGCGAACCGATGAGCGAGACCTGGCAGGGGCCGAGCCTCCAGGACCGCATGCGGATCCTGCGTACGACCACCTCGGTCGCGATCGTCGGGGCGTCGGAGAACCCTGCGCGCGCGAGCTACTTCGTGGCGTCATACCTGCTCTCCTCCTCTTCGTACGACGTGTACTTCGTGAACCCCCGAGCGACCGAGATCCACGGCCACCCCGTGTACCCGAGCCTGGCCGACCTGCCCGTGGTGCCCGACCTCGTCGACGTCTTCCGGCGCCACGACGACCTGCCGGGCGTGCTGGACGAGACGGTGGCCGTCGGTGCCAAGACGCTCTGGCTGCAGCTCGGCCTGTGGCACGAGGACGTGGCGCGTGGGGCCGAGGCCGCCGGGCTGGACGTGGTGATGAACCGGTGCCTCAAGATCGAGCACGCGCGATTCCACGGTGGGCTGCACCTGGCAGGGTTCGACACCGGCGTGATCAGCTCCCGGCGCGCCGACCACTAGAGCCGCGCCCCGCCGTCCCGGGCGTGCGGCGTGCGCGACGGACCCCACCGCAGGCGCCACCAGCTGCCGGACTCCCGCACGTCCGCGCTGTCCGCCGCGATCTCGTCGGGCTCGGGCCAGCGGGGTCGGGTGCCGTCCCGCCCCAGCCGGCCGGCCAGCCACGCCCAGAGCGCGGGATGCCGCGCGGCTCGTGCGTCGGCGTCGGTGCGGCCGCCCTCGAACCGCACGTAGACCGCGGTGACGCTGACGCCCTCGTCGAGTGTCCCGTAGCCGCCCACCCACACCCGTGCCTTGATCCGTCGCGGCTCCCTGGTGATGGCGTGCGTGACCTGTTCGAGCGTGGGCCCGCCGCAGAAGCTCCGTGCCAGGGCCTGGGCCGGGAACGTGGTGCCGATCAGGTGGGCGTCGATCGGATCGCCGAGCAGGACGGCGAAGCTGCCGCCGTCGGCGCGCCCCGCCCAGGGCACGAGGTTCTCCACGACCCGGTACGCGGGAGGGCGGAGCAACCAGCCCGGTGAGTCGTCGTGGGCGGTGGCGGTCCCGGGCACCTGACGGCGGTCGCGGTCCTGTCGGCGTGCGCTCAGGTCGATGACCGGTGCGTCCCGGACTTCCCGTGCTCCTGGCATGTGTCCCCCTGCCGGACGGCCTGCGGTCGGTGGTGCTCGGCACCTGTCTCGGCACCTGTCTCGGCACGATCCTCGACCGGTCGGGAACGTCCTGGAGGTAGCCGTCCGCGATCTGTGGACGAAGGGCCGCGAAGACCTCCTGTGGTCGCGCTCGTCCAGTTGGAAACCCGTCAGGAGGGCCGGACGCCATAGAGTCAGACCTCGATGAGCACACGCGTAGAACCGGTCAGCGAGGCGCTTCTCGTCGAGCGGGTCGTCCAGCTCGTCCTCGCGCGCGCGGAAGGCCCGGGCGACCAGGACGCCGCCGGGACACCGCTCCGCCTGCTCGTCGACGGGCACCCGTCCACGCACCCCGACCTGCTGGCCGACGCGCTGGTCGTGCCGCTCGAGGCCGCCGGCCGTCCCGTGGCACGGGTCGGTGTCAGGGGCTTTCTCCGCCCACGGTCCCTCCGGCTCGAACGAGGGCGTGAGGACTCCGACAGCCTGCTCCACGACTGGATCGACGTCGGAGCGCTGAACCGTGAGGTGCTGACGCGTGTCGTCGACCGGCAGGAGTACCTGCCGAGCCTGCGCGACCCCGACACCGACCGCGCCACCCGGGTCGGCTACGCATCCGCCGCACCCGGGACCGTCGTCGTGCTCGACGGGGCGCTCACCGTCGGACGCGGGCTCGACGTCGACCTGGTGGTGCACCTCGCGCTCAAGCCGGCGACGCTCCGCCGTCGGACGCCGCCCGCCGAGGCCTGGACCCTTCCCGCCTACGAGCGCTACGCCGAGGAGATCGAGGGCGCACCGGACCTGGTGGTCCGGGTCGACCACCCGGACCACCCGGCCCTCGTGCACACCTGAGTCAGCGCACCAGTGAGTCAGTGCACCAGTGAGTCAGTGCACCAGGCAGAACGGGTGACCCGCCGGGTCGGCGAACACCCGGAACCCTTCCTCGTGGCTGGGAAGACGCGTCGCGCCCAGGGCGAGGACCGCCGCCTCGCCGGCGTCGAGGTCGGGCACCTCGATGTCGAGGTGGAGCTGCTGCGGGTACGCGGGATCGGGCCACCGCGGCGCGTTGTACCCCTCCACCGACTGGAAGAGCAGCGGCTTGGGACCGCCCAGCATGGCGACCCCGTCCGCGTCGTAGGTGACCGGCTCGCCCACCACGCCCGACCAGAACTGGGCGAGCTGCGACGCGTCAGGACAGTCGAAGGTCGCGCCCATGACGGTGACGCCCTCCGCCTCCTCCTTGAGGCAGATGTCGAACGGGTGCCCCGCCGGGTCGGCGAGCGTGATCCACTGCTCGCCCTCCCGCAGTACGGTGGCCCCGAGCTCGACCGCGCGGGCGCTCGCGGATGCCAGGTCCGCCGCGTAGAGATCGAGGTGCGCCTGCTGGGGGTGCTCCTGGCCCGGCCACTGCGGCGGCACGAGGTTGGGCGCCAGCTGGAACGCGAGACCCCAGCGGTCAGGGGTCACGACGGTGATCCAGTCGTCGTCCGCCTTCGACACGGTGCCGGCCGTCAGCGCCTTCCAGAAGTCCGCCTCGGCAGTGAGGTTCGGGACGTCCAGGACGACGGAGTCCAGGGTGCCGACTCCGTCAGGAGCGGGCACGGCAGAAGTTGGTGCGGTCATTGACTCAGCCCTTCAAGAGGTCGTCTCACGGAGAGTGGTTCGCTCCTCCACCATGCACCGAGCCACTGACACTCCCCACCGGGCCACCCCGCGGTTATCCACAACCCGTTATCCACAGGCGTCGTCCACAGGCCTGTGAACAGGTTGGCGGTCCCCGGCTACCGGGCCTTCCGCTGACCCTTCACGCCCAGCACGGTCGCGACGGCGGACCACGGCCGCCGGGCAGCACGCGGCAGCCGGCCGCGCGGTGTCCACGCCGGTGAGCCGTCGAGCGATACTGCCGCGTCCGCGGCGTCGATCTCCGCGAGCAGCGCCCGGACCCGGGCGGTGATGTCGTCGACGATCCGCTCCACCTCCTCGATCGGGCGGCCCGCGGGGTCGTCGAGCGGCCAGTCGAGGTAGCGGCGTCCCGGGTAGACGGGGCAGGAGTCACCGCAGCCCATCGTGACGATGACGCCGGAGGCACGCACTATGTCGTCCGTGAGCTCGCGCGGGAACTCGATGAGCCCGTCGAGGCCGCGGCGGGCCAGGACCGTCTCGGTCATCGGGTCGGGCTCGGCCACGGGCCTCGTCCCGGCGGTGCGCACGCGGATGCGGTCACCCGCGAGGCGTCGGGTGACCGCCGCCGCGATCTGGGACCGGCCGGTGTTGTGGACGCAGACGAAGAGCACGTCCCGCGGGGAGCCGTGCGTCACCTCGGTCATCGCGGCGAGGCGGTCGGTCGCGAGCCATGCGGCCAGCGCGGGCAGGTGCCCGGGCGACCCGATCCGGCGGCTCAGCGAGGAGTAGCACTCGCGGACGAGACGATGCACGGTTCCCGCGCCCGCGTTCGCGGCGAACCCGGCGGTCAGGGTCTCGACCACCCGGTCGAGCAGCGCCTCGTGGTCGTGCACGTCGAGTGCCGCTTCGCCCGGGTGCCGGGGCGCCGCGAGGGCCGCCGCGCCGAACCGCGCGATCCCTCGCGACGACGCCCGGTACGAGGGCACCGGCCCCACGACGGCGACCAGGCCGACCGCCACCAGCGCGTCGAGATCCTGCTCCACGTCCGCGACGGCCGGTACGTCGACCGCGTCTCGCGGCGCGTCGGACGCGGCGTACCGCGCCAGGTCCTCGGCGGTTGCGCGGCCCGCCGGATGCGTGAGCATGCGGGCAAGCAGGCGCAACCGTTCGGGGTTCGCCATCGTCAGCCTCTGCGCGGAGCGCAGTTCGTCCGGGGTCATGATCTCTCCTTGGCGCGGTGTGGCCGGGCGCCAGGAGCGAGGCTACCTCGCGGCTTCGCTGAGCAGAGCACCCAGCCTGTCGAGCGAACCGGGTACCACCGAGTAGTAGGCCCACTTGCCGCGCTGCTCACGGGCGAGCAGTCCGGCGTCGACCAGGATCTTGAGGTGGTGGCTCACGGTGGGCTGGCTCAGGCCGACGGGCTCGGTGAGATCGCAGACACAGGCCTCGCCGCCGTCGTGCGCCGCGACGATCGAGAGCAGCCGCACGCGGGTGGGGTCGCCGAGCGCCTTGAAGGAGCGGGCGAGGTCGGCGGCGGCGGCGGGGTCGGCAGCCTCGCGCACGAGCGGCGCACAGCAGGTGCCGGACGTGGGAGCAGCCGGTGCGAGCGCGATCGTCGTCATGCCCCCCATCTTGCCACGCATTGAAGTTTATGGATATGTTCGCCATGACACATCGAGACTCTTCGATACGACCAGGGCTGACAGAGACGATGGTGACTGGAATGACCACAGCGCAGAACCTGCCGGTCGTAGTGATCGGCGCCGGACCCGTCGGCCTCGCGGCCGCGGCACACCTCGCCGAGCGCGGGCTGGAACCCCTCGTGCTCGAGGCCGGGGACGGCCCCGGCGCCGCCGTCGCGCGCTGGGGTCACGTACGCCTCTTCTCGCCGTGGCGGTACGACGTCGACGCCGCGGCCCGCCGCCTGCTCACCGGCGGCGCGAGCACGGGCACCGCGAGCACGGGCACCGCGAGCACGGGCTCCGGGCACTGGACCGAACCCGACCTGGACGCACTGCCCACGGGTACCGAGCTCGTCGAGCGGTACCTCGCACCCCTGGCCGAGGCGCTCGTCGAGCGTGCGGGCGCGCGGATCCGCTACGGGACGCGGGTGCTCGCCGTGACCAGGGACGGCGCCGACCGCTCCCGCTCGCTGGGGCGTGAGCGCCTGCCGTACCTGCTCCGGGTCGACGGCGGCCCCGCCGGCGTCGAGGAGATCCGGGCACAGGCGGTGATCGACGCGTCCGGTACGTACGAGCAGCCGAACCCGCTGGGCACGTCCGGCCTGCCGACGCTGGGCGAACCGGAGTCGGGGAGCTTTCTCGTGGGTGGCCTGCCCGACGTGCTCGACCGCGACCGCGAACGGTTCGCCGGCCGGCACACCCTCGTGGTCGGCATGGGGCACTCGGCGGCGAACACCCTGCTGAGCCTCGTCGAGCTCGCCGAGCGGGCGCCAGGCACCCGGATCACCTGGGCCATCCGCGGCGGGTCCCCGCGCCGCCTGTACGGCGGCGGGTCCGGCGACGACCTCCCGGCGCGCGGCCTGCTCGGCACGCGCCTGCGGGACGCGGTGGAGGCGGGCCGCATCGAGCTGCTCACCCGCGTCGCGATCGACCGCCTGGAGCCGTCGCCCGACGGCGCGGGCGACACCGTGCGGGTCCTCGGTTCGGCACGTCGGGACGGCGACGACGGCGCGCTCGACCTGACCGTCCACAACGTCGCGGCGGCCACCGGCTTCCGCCCGGACCTGGCGATGCTGCGCGAGGTGCGCCTCGACCTCGACCCCGTGGTGGAGGCACCGCGGCAGATCGCGTCGCTCATCGACCCGAACTTCCACTCGTGCGGCACGGTCCCCGCGCACGGCGAGGCCCAGCTGGCCCAGCCGGACGCCGGGTTCTACCTGGTCGGCATGAAGTCCTACGGCCGGGCCCCGACGTTCCTCCTCGCCACCGGCTACGAGCAGGTCCGCTCCGTCGCCGCGGCGCTCGCGGGCGACCGGGCGGCGGCTGACGCCGTCGAGCTGAACCTCCCGGCGACCGGCGTCTGCTCGTCCGACCTCGCGCTGGCCGCCGACGCGGACGGCGTGGTCTCGTCCGAGGGCCTCGCCGCTTCCGGGCAGGGCTCGTGCTGCGGCACCTCGGCAGGTCCCCAGCAGGTCTCGATAGGGCTCGCGCCGGCCGAGGCGGCGGGGGCGGATGCCGCTCCCGCCGCCCCGGTACCGGCGGGACCGGTCGGGTTCAGCACCGGCGTCGTGCACGGCCGCTCGGGCGACTGACGGAAGGTCCGCTTCCACCACACGGTTATGCACGCTTTTCGGCCAGAAGGCAGGCGCAATCGTGTGGTGGAAGCGGACCTGCGACCTGACGCGCCCCGCCGATCCGGAAGCTGCCTATCTCGGCGGAGACACGGCGCAGGTCGGGTACAGGACGGCCGCCAGCGCGACGCCGACCGCTCCACCGACCAGCTGCGCCAGCACGAACGGCAGCACCGAACCCGGGGCGATCCCCGCGAAGGTGTCGCTGAACATGCGGCCGACGGTGACCGCTGGGTTGGCGAACGACGTCGAGCTGGTGAACCAGTAGGCCGCACCGATGTAGGCACCCACCGCGGGGGCGATCAGCACGTCACGGCCGGTGCGAAGCAGGCTGAGGATCACGAGCACGAGGCCGGCCGTCGCGACCACCTCGGCGAGGAGCGTCGCGCCCGACACCCGGTGAGCGGTCGCGATCGCCGTCGGCTCGCCGAACATCGCGTTGGCGAGCACCGCGCCGCCGATCCCGCCCGTGACCTGCGCGCCGACGTAGGCGGCCACGTCGCCGAGGCGCGCCCCGGCCGGGGCGCGCCGTCCGAGCACCCAGTCCACGAGCGTCACCACCGGGTTGAGATGCGCCCCGCTCAGCGGGCCGAGCACGGCGATCAGCACGGCCAGACCGAGCGTGGTGGCGATCGAGTTCTCCAGCAGCTGCAGCCCGACGTCGTCGGGCGACAGGTCCGCGGCGGCGATCCCGGAGCCGACGACGGTCACGACCAGCAGCCCCGTCCCGAGGAGCTCACCGAACGCCCGGCGCCACACCGACGCCCCCGCACTCACGGGCGCCCGCACGGGTGTGCCGGACGGCGCAGCGACCGGCGCGCTCACGCGACGGGCTGCACGCCGAGCTCGGCGAGGAGGCCGCGGACCCGGCGCTCGATCTCGTCGCGGATGGGCCGGACGGCGTCGAGGCCCTGCCCCGCCGGGTCGTCGAGCTCCCAGTCCTGGTAGTTCTTGCCCGGATAGAAGGGGCACGCGTCGCCGCAGCCCATGGTGATGACGGCGTCCGACGCCTCTACCGCCTCGTTCGTCAGGATCTTGGGCCTCTCGTCGCGGATGTCGATGCCCACCTCGAGCATGGCCTCCACGGCCGTCGGATTGATCTGGTCGGCGGGCATCGACCCGGCCGAGCGCACCTCGACGGCGCCGTCGGACAGCGCCCGGAGGAAGCCGGCGGCCATCTGCGAGCGGCCCGCGTTGTGCACGCAGACGAAGAGGGCGGACGGCTTGGCGGACGGCGGGGCGGCGTCCGGCGTAGTGGTCTCGGGCATGCGGTTCTCCTGGTGGTTCGGTCGAAGGTTGAGCTGGTAGTTCTGGTTGCCGCCCGAAAGGTTCGCGACGTCCGCGAAGCCGAGGTTGCGCAGCAAGTTCTGCCCTGCGTTCCCGGTGACACCCTTGTTGCAGTAGGTCAGCGTGGGCAGCGCCGGGTCGAGCTCGCCCGACCGCCGCCGTAGCTCCGCCAACGGGATGTGTACGGAGTCGGGCACGGCGGACTTCGCGCGGTCCTTCGCGGAGCGCACGTCCACCACCTGGATCCGCTCGCCGTCGGCCCGACGCCGGTCCAGCTCGGCCGGCGTGACGAGCGGCGCCTGTCCGTGGATCGCGTTGGTCAGCGCCATCCCGGTGTAGTGGACCGGGTCCTTGGTGGTGGCGTAGGTGGGGGAGTAGGCGAGGTCGAGGTGGAACAGGTCGGCGACGTCGGCACCGAAGGTGATCGCCGTGGCCAGCACGTCGATGCGCTTGTCCGCTCCCGACGCCCCGATGGCCTGCGCGCCCAGGAGCCGTCCGGTGGCCCGGTCGGCGACCGCCTTGACGACCAGGGGCCTGCCGCCCAGGTACTCCGGCCGGTCGGGCTTGATGTTGTGCAGCACTTCGACGTCGTATCCCGCGGCGCGCGCCTGCGCCTCGGTGAACCCGGTCTGGGCGACACCGACGTCGAAGACCCGGACGATCGACGTCCCGAGGATGCCGCGGTGCTCCAGCGGGCCGCCCGTCATCGCGTCGCCCGCGATGCGGCCCATCTTGTTCGCCGTCGAACCCAGCGGCACCCAGACGGGCTCGCCGGTGATGACGTGGAACGACTCGGCGACGTCGCCGACGGCCCACACGTGCTCGACGCTGGTGCGCAGCCGCCGGTCGACGGCGATCGCGCCGGTCGGACCGATCCGTACGCCTGCCTGCTCGGCCAGCTCGGTGTTCGGCCGGACGCCCACCGAGACGATCACCAGCTCGGCGTCCAGGTGTCCGCCCGCCACGTCGACGTCCACCCCGGTCACGCCGCCGTCGTCGGACGTGATGCCGGTGACCTTCGTGGACAGCAGCAGGTCGCCGCCGCGCTCGCGGACGTGCTTGCGGACCTCGTCGTCGACCCGGGCGGACATGTCCGCGTCCATGCGGGGCATGGTGTGCTCGGCCGCCTCGACCACCGTCACCGCGAGGCCGCGGGCGGTGAGCTGCTCGGTCATCTCCAGCCCGATGTAGCCGCCTCCGACGACCACCGCGCGCCGTACCGGCCTGCCCCGGGACCCGCCGTCCTCGATCCAGGCCCGGATCGCGCGGGCGTCGGTGGGGGTGCGCACGGAGAACACGCCTGTCGAGCCGGCACCAGGGACGGGCGGTACGACGGCGCGGACGCCGGTCGCGAGCACCAGCTCGTCGTAGGTGTCCACGAAGGTGCGGCCGGTGGTCAGGTCCCGCACGGTGACGGTGCGGGCCTCGGCGTCGACGGCGGTCACCTCGTGCCCGGTGCGCACGTCGACGTCGTACCGGGCCTTGAACCACGCCGGGTCGCGCGGGGTGAGCTCGTCGATGTCGTCGACCTCGCCCCCGACGAAGTAGGGCAGGCCGCAGCCGGAGTAGGAGATGTCGTGGTCGCGCTCGTAGACGGTGATCCGCGCGGCCTCGGTGTTGCGCCGGGCCTTCGCGGCGGCCGACGTGCCGGCGGCCACCGAGCCGACGATGACGATCTTCAGCGGGGCGTCCGGCTGGTGCGGGGCGTTCATCGGGTTCCTTCGCTCGTCGGGTTTCCGGCGGCAACGTCCAGAGAGGCGAGCAGCCCACGTACGCGCCGGTCCAGCTCGTCGCGGATCGCTGCGACGCCGGCCGGGGAGGCGAGCGCGGGGTCGCCGACCGTCCAGTCCTCGTACCGCGTGTCGGGCAGCACCGGGCAGACGTCGCCGCAGCCCATGGTCACGACGACGTCGGCGGCGCGGACCGCGTCGTCGGTGAGGGGTTTCGGGTAGAAGGGGGCATCAACACTGCCGACGGCGCCCGTGCCGGCCGGGTCACCGAGCCCGTCGAGGAGTCCGCGCACAGCGGCGTGCACATCGCTCGCGGGTGCGGAACCCGCCGACCGGACCACCACCCGGTCGCCCGCGTAGTGCTGCAGGAGCGCCGCGGCGAGCTGCGAACGTCCGGCGTTGGCCACGCAGACGAACAGCACCTGCGGCTTGCGCGCGCGGTCCGCCGTCTGTGCCCGCTCGGCGTCGACGATGCGCTGGCGTGCGAACTGCTCGGTGAGCGGCACGAGGTGGGCGGCGTTCCCGCCGCGCCGGGCGAGCGCCGCGTACGACTCCCGGACCACGCGGTAGCACTCGCGCTCAGGGGTCGCGGTGAATCGCTCGGCGAGCGAGGCCGCTATGCGGTCGAGGGCGGGGTCGACGTTGTCGAGCCCGGCCGGCTCACCCCGCGACGCTTCCGCGTGTGCGCCGTGCACCTCGACGGCGGCCGGGGCGAACCGGTCCAGGAGCGTGGTGACCGCGCCCCGGTAGGCCGGGGCGATGCGGTACCAGACCCAGGTACCGCGGCGGTCCGCCGTGAGCAGGCCGACCTCGCGCAGCACCTTGAGGTGGTGCGAGACGGTGGGCTGGGAGACGGCGGTCAGCGTGGCCAGGTCGCCCGCCGTCGTCTCGCCGGTGGGCGAGGTGGCGATCGCCGAGAGCATGCGCAGCCGCAGGGGGTCGGCGATCGCCTTGAGCGTCGCGGCGAGATCGGCGGCGGCATCAGCGCCAATGGCGTGTGCCGCGGCTGACGTGACGGGGCCTGCGGCGTCGTCCTGTATCGACACGCTTCTATGTTGACATCTGTCGATACAGGACGCAAGACCCTCAGGACGAGACGTCCGCGAACACGCGCGCCCGCACCGACGTCTCCGCGAGCCCGTCCGGCCCGGTGATGACCCGGTTGCCCCACGCCGTCCGCTGCGCCGGGTCGAAGCCCGTCACCATGTCCAGGTACTCGACCCCGCCGCCGTTGCCGCTCCAGGACCACGCGAACCAGCCGATCCCCTGCGACCGGGTGTACGACATGATCGTGTCCTCGTCGGGGTTGCCGTCGGAGTGGTCGTGCCCGAACTCGCCCACGATGATCGGCAGGCCCCGGCTCGTGAAGGCGTCGAGGTAGGACGTGACCTCGGCCGCGGTGTCGTACACGCCGTACATGTGCACGGAGAACACGGTGTTGCCGTCCGGGTCGGCCGCGAGGACGTCCGCCGCGGAGTCCCGCATGATGCCCTGCCAGTCCTGGCCCCAGGACGGCGCGTCCACGACGATCGTGTGCTCGAACCCGGCGTCGCGCAGGCGCTGGATCGCCGCGGAGGTGTCGGCGGCCCAGCTCGCGTTGACCGCCGCGTTGTTGCCGTAGGGCTCGTTGCCGATGTTGATGAGCACGCGGTCCTCGGTGCCCCGCAGCGTGGGCAGCAACGAGATCCAGTAGCTGGCGGCGGTGTCGAGGGTGCTTGCGGCGGCCTCCTCGCCGTAGCCGGTCGTGTCGTGGTCCTCTAGGACGCAGATCAGCCGGTTTCCTTCGCACAGGCTGACGACTCCTCCGACGTCGGCCGGCTCGTTGCGGTTCCAGCGGGTCCCGTCGCTGAGGACCACCCGTACCGAGTTGGCGCCGGCCTCGGCGATGTCGGCGAACGAGCCGGTCTCCGAGGCGTACCAGGTGTGGGCGTGGCTGACGCCGCGCAGCAGCAGGGGCGAGCCGTCGCTCTCGACGAGCTGCCCGCCGGAGACGTGGATACCGACGGCGTCCGCCCCGCCGGCGTCGGCACCGCCGTCGGGGGCCGCGGGCGTCGCTGCGCCTGCCGACTGGGCGAGCAGCGGGACGAGCAGCAGGCCGAACATCGCGGCCGTCGCGGTACCGGAGATGGTCGCGCGGGTGGGTCTCATGGTGCCTCCCCTTCGAGGTGTACATCGATTACGGCCCTCGAAGGGTCTCCCGCGCGCCTGCGGGAGAAACAGGAAGCGAAACGCTTAAGCCGGGCCCGGGTTCAGGCCTCGGGCACCGACGGCGTCCCCGGCTTGGGCGGTCGCACCGTCGGCACGTCGCCCACGATCGGGATCGGACGCCGGTGGAACGGGAACCCGTAGCGCGTCGCCAGGCCCGCGAGCGTCGTGACGCGGTTACGCGGTCCGACCAGCGACATGATGTGCACGAACAGCCAGACCAGCCACGCCATGCCCTTGGTGATCCGCAGGGACTTGCCGCCCGGCAGGTTGATCTCGGCGATCGCGGCGCGCCGGCCGATCACCGCCATCGTGCCCTTGTCGACGTAGCGCAGCTCCTGCAGGGGCCGATCCTCGAGGAGCGCCCTGATGTTGCGGCCGACCACGGTGCCGCCCTGGATCGCGGGCTGGGCCAGCTGCGGCAGGTCCGACGGCGAGACCGCGATGTCGCCCGCCGCGAAGACGCCGGGCAGCCCCTCGACCTGCATGTCCTCGCCGACCTTGATGCGGCCGTACTCGTCCTGCGGCAGGCCCCAGTCGGCGACCTCCTCGTGCGGGTGCACACCCGCGGACCAGACGGTGAGGTCGGCGTGGATGCGCTTGCCGTCGGTGAGCACCACCGCGTCCCGCTCGACGGCGGCGACGCCCGCGCCCAGGTGCAGCGAGACCCCGCGCCGTGCCAGCTCCTTGGCGGCGTAGGTGCGCAGCTTGGGCGCGAACGCCTTGAGGATCTCGCCACCGCGCTGCACGATCTTGACCTCGAACGCGTCGCCGTGGATCTCGGGGTAGGCGGGTGCCAGGCCGGCGGTCCGCAGCTCGGCGAGCGCGCCGGCCACCTCGACCCCGGTGGCCCCGCCACCCACGACGACGACCCGCAGACCGTCGTCGAGCCGCTTGGACTTCGCCGCCTTCTCCAGGCGGATGAAGAGGTTGTCGCGGATCCGCAACGCCTGCGACCGCGAGTACATCGGGAACGCGAACTCCTTGGCGCCCGGCGTCCCGAAGAAGTTGGTGGTCACGCCCGCCGTCACCACGAGGTAGTCGTAGCTGACCCAGTGGTCGTTCAGGAGGCGGATCTTCTTCGCCTGGTGGTCCGCCTCCACGAGGTGCTCGTGGACCACGTGCACGTTCTTCTGCTTGAGCCGCATCCCGCGCAGGAAGTAGGTGACGTCGCCGGCGTTCAGCCCACCCGTCGCCACCTGGTAGAGCAGCGGCTGGAACGTGTTGTAGACCCGGCGGTCGATCAGCGTGATCCGCACCGGCGCGTCCCGCAGCGCCTTCACGACGGCCATGCCGGCGAATCCGCCGCCGATCACCACCACGTGGGGCAGCGGTTCCGGGTGCCCTTCCAGGGGTGTCTCGAGGCCGTAGTCCTCGTTCTCGACGGAGCGGGCCTCACCAGCGTGCACGGGGGTATGTGCGGAGTCGGTCACGCCCCAAAGTCTCTCACCGGATGGGCCACTCACATCCGCTGTGGACCGGCACCCGGTCGCTCGGGTTACCGTGGTCGGTCGTGAGCACCACCGACGAACTGCACCAGCAGCTGGCCCACGGACTGCGACCCCGGCACCTGACGATGATGGGCCTGGGTTCCGCCATCGGAGCCGGCCTGTTCCTCGGTTCGGGTCTCGGCATCGCCGCCGCCGGGCCCGCCGTCCTCCTCAGCTACGCGATAGCGGGCGCCATAGTGGTGCTCGTCATGCGGATGCTCGCGGAGATGGCCTCCGCCCTCCCGTCGAGCGGGTCCTTCTCCGTCTACGCGGAGGCCGCGCTCGGCCGCTGGGCCGGGTTCCTGCTGGGCTGGCTGTACTGGTTCACCATCGTCATGGTGCTCGGCGTCGAGGTGACCGGCGTGGCCGGGATCGTGCACGGCTGGTGGCCCGCAGTACCGCAGTGGGCGGTCGCCGCCGCCGTCGTCGCGGTGTTCGGCGCGATCAACCTCGTCGGCGTGCGCCAGTTCGGCGAGGCCGAGTTCTGGTTCGCGACCATCAAGGTCGCGGCGATCGTCGGGTTCCTGGTGCTGGGCGTGCTCATCGTGACCGGCGTCGTGCCCGTGGCGGGCAGCGCCCTGGGGGACTGGGCCGCGCACGGCGGCTTCGCGCCCGCCGGCCTGCCCGGTATCGCGGCCGGCCTGCTCACCGTGGTGTTCGCGTTCGGGGGCATCGAGATCGTCACGATCGCGGCGGCCGAGGCGCGGGACCCGCAGTCCGCGGTGGCGACCGCCACCCGCACGATCCTCTGGCGCATCCTGTTCTTCTACGTGGGCTCCGTCGCGATCATGGTCGCCCTGATTCCCTGGACCGACGCCGCCCGCCTCGAGTCGCCGTTCGTGTCGGTGCTGGAGATGGCCGGGTTCGACGGCGCCGCCCGGCTCATGGAGGTCGTGGTGGTGCTCGCGCTCCTGAGCGCCTTCAACGCCAACGTCTACGCGACGTCCCGCATGCTGTTCTCGCTCGGCGGGCGCGGTGACGCACCCGTGGTCGCGACCCAGGTCTCGCGCCGCGACGTGCCGTGGGTGGCGGTGCTGGTCTCCGTGTTCTTCGGCGTCGTCGCGGTGCTGCTCAACTACCTGCTGCCCGAGTCGCTGCTCGGGGTGCTCCTCAACGCCGTCGGCTCGGCGCTGCTCGTGGTGTGGCTGCTGATCGTCGTCTCGCAGCTGCGGTTGCGACCCCGTCTGGAGGCCGAGGCCGCCGCGCGGGGCGAGAAGCTGCGCCTGCGTGCCTGGGGTTACCCGTGGCTCTCCTGGGTGACGCTCGTGGCGCTCGTCGCGGTGGTGGGCCTCATGCTGTCCGACGCCGCCGCCCGGCCGCAGATCGCCGCGACCACCGGCCTGGTCGCCGTGATCCTGGTGGTCTACGCGATCGCACGGGCCGTGCGGCAGTAGGCGTTCAGCAGACCGTCACCGGGGGTCCATCCGCCGGTCGGACGGCCGCCAGCCCGGCCCCCGATCGTCGTCGGCATGAGCGAGAAGACTGCCGGCGACATGCCGAGCGAGATCAACCAGGCCGACGGCGGCACCGCGGAGAGCGGGACGTCCGCCGTCGACCGCCGGACGTTCCTGTCCCTGAGCAGCCTCGGCGCGGCCGGCGTCGCGACCGCCGCGACCGTCGCGGCGGCCGCGCCTGCCACGGCGACGGAGCTCGGCAGGCACCCCCAGCGCGGGCTGCGGTTCGGCCGGGACGGCAAGTTCAAGATCGTCCAGTTCAACGACACGCAGGACGACGAGAAGGTCGACCGCCGCACGCTGGAGCTGATGCGCGCCGTGCTCGACGACGAGCGGCCCGACCTCGTGATCCTCAACGGCGACAACATCACGGGCGGCTGCGACACCCCGCTCGAGATGCACCAGGCGATGAACAACGTGGTGCAGCCGATGGAGGAGCGCGCGGTGCCGTGGGCCATCACCTTCGGCAACCACGACGAGGACTCGACGCCGAAGAGCGGCCTCGACGAGACGGACATGCTGGCCTTCTACCGGTCCTACCGCTACAACGTGAACGGCCCGACGGCGCGCGGCGTCACCGGCCAGGGCAACTCGAACCTGCTGATCGACGGCACGAACGGGCGCCCGGCGTTCAACGTCTGGCTGCTCGACTCCGGGCGCTACGCCCCCGAGCTGCTGGCCGGCCAGGACTTCGAGGGCTACCCCCACTGGGACTGGCTGCGCATGGACCAGGTCAAGTGGTACTACGACACGTCGGTGCAGATCGAGCGCAAGGTCGGGCACGTCGTCCCGGCCCTGATGTTCATCCACATCCCGCTGTGGGAGTACCGGTTCATGTGGTTCGGCTCGGTCGACGGCCGCACCGACGCCGATCACGAGCGCGGCAAGGCCCGGCACCGGATCGAGGGCGAGCGGAACGAGGAGGAGTGCCCCGGGCCGTTCAACTCGGGCATGTTCTCGGCGATCCAGCAGCGCGGCGACGTGCGCGGCGTGTTCTGCGGTCACGACCACGTGAACACCTACTCGGGTGACTACTACGGCGTGCTGCTCGGCTACGCGGGGAACACCGGGTTCGGCACGTACGGCCTGTCGGGTCCGGAGCGCAACCGCCTGCGCGGCGCGCGCGTCTACGACCTCGACGAGTCGGCGGACGGCGTCCTGACCGGCACGCGCATGCGGTTCGCGGGCGAGTTCGGCATCGACCTCACGGCCAACGACCAGTGGATGGAGCCGCTTCCGCTGCCGAAGGGCAAGTGACGCAGGTCCCTCCCACGTGTCAGACGCTCAGGACACCCCGGTGACCTGAGCGTCTGACACGTGCGAAAAAGGGGTTTCGGGGGATGGGAGCATGTGCGCATGGTTGAGCTCCTCGCGGTCTGCCGCGTCCACGTCCTGCTCCCCGACGCCGGCACCGTGGGAGTAACGGCCATCGACAAGCGTCCGGTCGAGGGTCGCGTCAAGGTCCGGCCGTACGGCCTGTACGCGGACGTCCAGGCGGACCGCGCGAACCACGGCGGCCTCGACCAGGCCGTCTACGCGTACGCGCAGGAGGATGCCGACTTCTGGTCCGCCGAGCTGGGCCGCGACGTCACGCCCGGGCTGTTCGGCGAGAACCTGCGTGTGCGAGGGCTGGACGTGAGCCGTGCGGTGATCGGGGCACGCTGGCGGGTCGGCTCGTCGCTGCTCGAGGTGACGCACCCACGCGTGCCCTGTCAGACCTTCGGCCGCCGGCTGGGCGAGCAGCGCTGGGTGCGCCGGTTCACGCAGGCGAACCGAACGGGCGCCTACCTGCGCGTGATCGAGAACGGTGAGATCGGCGCGGGTGACACCGTCGACGTCGTGCACACGCCCGTGCACGGGGTGACCGTCGCGGACTGGTTCGCCGCGAGCTACGGCCTGGCCCGCCAGGAGGCCGGCGACGCCGTGGACCCCGCGGAGGAGCGGGGCGCACCCGACCCGGACGTGCTGGAGAAGCTGGCGCGGCGCCTCCTGGACGCGCACACCCTCGGCGAGATCCGGCTCAGCGCCGGGATGCTCCGCCGCACCACCCAGGCGACGACCATCCCGGTCGACTGACCCGAAGCCCCCGTTCTCGCTCTGTCCGGGTCAGCGTCGGCGGGCGTAGCGCGTGCGGGCCGCGTCGTGCGCCTCGCGGAGGAGGCGCAGGACCGTGTCGGCGGTCGCCGGCCCTGGGTTGACGACGGCGATCCAGCCGGCGGACCCGTAGACCGGGTGCGGCAGCACGACGTCGGGCGTGGCCGGGTCGGTCGCGGAAGCCTCGGCGCCGTCGAGCACGGCCCCGGCGTCGACCCGACCCGCGGTGAGCTCGCGGAACGCCGCCCGGTCGACATGGATGTTCACGCGCCAGCGCCCGTCCGCGTCGAGGTCCGATCCGGTGTCGTCCGGGTAGTTCTTGGTGACGACGGTGCCGTAGGGCTGGACGGTCCGCGGCATCTGGCCGTCGGGGGCGTAGTAGAAGAAGGCGTCGCCCCAGGCCAGCTCAGGGAAGTCGGCGTCCCCCGCGGCGGGCGCCACGACGAGCGAGCCGTCGAGGTCCCGCACGGCGCCGATGATCTGGTCGATACTCAGGTGGGTGCTCATGGTTCAAGCATCACCTTCAAGTGCTTGTGTGGGGTTTGCCGTATGACACGAGGAGACCGGTCACCGCTCCGGACCGCCGACGTCGCGCGGGAGTCCGGATACTCGGTGCAGCAGGTCCGGGACCTGGAACGGCTCGGCGTCATCCCGCCCGCCGTCAGGGCGCCGAACGGGTACCGGGCCTACACGGCTGCGCACGTCCGGGCGCTGCGTGCCTACCGCGGGCTCGCGAGCGCCGCCGGGCCCGTGGACGCGCGGCGCCTGCTCGCGACGACGTTCGCCGCTCCACGGGGCGATCCCGCGGAGCCGGGCACGCGCCTCGCCGATGCCGCCGCCGCGATCGGCGCCGTGCACGTCCGGCTCGCGCGCGAGCGGGACGAGGCGCTGCGCGCACGGGAGGCGCTCCGAGCCATCCAGGCGGAAGCGGTCGCGACCGTGGCACCGGACTGCGACCCCACGGACGCCGCGCCCGACCGGGCCGGCGACACCATGACGATCACCGAGCTCGCCGCCGCGCTCGGCGTGCGCACGTCGACGCTCCGGTTCTGGGAGCAGGAGGGGCTGGCGGTCCCCGACCGCGTGACGACCCTGCGCGCTCGCCAGTACAGCACGGGGGCGATCCAGGAGGCGCGGATCGTCGCGGCCCTCCGCAGCAGCGGGTACGGCATCCCGGCGGTGCGGGACGTCGTCGCGACCCTGCGCGAGGTCGACGGCGTCGCCGACGGAGCGGTCCAGGCGGAGCGGATCCTGGACCGGCGTCTCGACCAGATCGCCGCCCGCACGGTCGCGCTGCTCCGCGCGGGCGCCGACCTGGCCGCGGTCCTCGACGAGGTGTGGCAGCGGGAAGCGGGACGCCGGGTCAGTCGTCGCTGAGCTGCTTGCCCTGGCGCACCAGGTCCTGCAGGGCCCGCTGCACCTTCTCGACGTCGGGCACGTCGTCGAGCACCATGCCCGGCTGGTCGGTGCCGTCGGAGATCACGAGGGTGCCGCAGCCCCAGAACCGGTCGCTGAGCTGCTTCTCGAAGGTCACGTTGTTGATCCGGTAGAGCGGGATGTCCCGGCCGGTCTGCGTGAGGATGCCGGTGCGCAGCGCGACGCGCTGGTTGGTGATGATGTAGCGCGTGGTGCGCCAGCGCAGGAACGGTGCGGCGGCGGCGGCCAGGCCGAGCAGCACCAGAGCGAGCGTGGCGATCCCGAGCACCATGCCGTCCACCGGCAGCGGCACCACCCACAGCGCGACGAGGGCGACGATCAGCACCACGAGCAGCAGGATCGGCTTGATGACCTTCTTCGGGTGGGTCCGGAGCTGCATCACGATGGTCTCGCCTTCGGCGAGGTGCTCTTCCCTCATTCCGCGAATACTGCCCTACTGGGCTGCCAGGTTCCATCCTTCTACGGTGCGCAGGTTGTGCCCGTACCCCAGCAGGCAGACGGCGGCGGTCCCCAGCTCGAACCGGGCCCCGAGCCGCGGGTCGACGCCGAGCCAGACCGTGGCGAGCACCCGCAGCAGGTGCCCGTGCGCCACGAGCAGCACGTCACCGCCGCCGTCGTCGGTCCGGGCGGCGAGCGTCTCCTCCGCCTTCGCCACCACCCGTGCCGCCCGGGTCGCCACGTCTTCCAGCGTCTCCCCGGGCCGCCCTTCGCCGTGCTCGGCCGACGGCGGCAGCACGCGCACGCCGTCGTCGAAGATGAGGAACTCCCGCCCCAGCTCCACGGAGACGTCGTGCGAGGTGCGGCCGTCGACGGGGCCGTAGTCCCACTCGGCGAGGTCCTCGTCGACGACGGCGTCCGCGTGGCCCGCCAGCTCCGCCGTCCGCCGTGCCCGGAGCAGCGGCGAGGTGTACACGGACGCGAACTCGTAGTTCGCGAGGGCGCCCCCGGCGTACCGCGCCTGCTTCTCGCCGGCCGCGGTGAGCGGGATGTCGGTGCGCCCGGTGTGCTGTCCGCTCGCGCTCCACTCGGTCTCGCCGTGCCGCAGGAGCACGAGCTGCGGGTCGCGGGAGGGCTTCAGAGGCTGCGGCCGTGGCTCGGTGCGGGATGCGTCAGACATAGGTGGAGCATCCCGCGCCTGACGGCCGCCCGCACCCGCGGCTCGCCGGGGCGTTGCGACCTGCCCCCGTCGGCCGAGCTGGTCGAGACCGCCTCTGACCTGCCCGAACACGCCAGGCCAACACGCCGGGGGATCACCGGTAATCCTGGTGCGCCCGTACCCGCCGGACCTACTCTGAGCAGCGTGACCCGAGGCATACCGGCGTCGCACGTCGCCGTGGACCGCTTCTCCACCCGAGGCCTGCCCGCACCGCGGCGGATCGAGCTCTGGGAGAGGCACAACGCGCACGCCCTGGTGGCGCTGCGGGCCCGCATGCTCGACGAGTCGGCGCTCGAGGCCGCCGAGGCGAACCTCCAGCTGGACCGGCTGCACCTGGCGCACGTGGCGGCCAACCCGCACGCCGTCGAACGCACCGCACGGACCGTCCGCGCCCGGCCGACCGAGTCGGTGGCCCTGTACTTCACGCTCGCGGGCGAGGCGATCTTCACCGACGACGACGGCACCCGGACGCTGCGCCCCGGCCAGCTCCTCGTGTGCGACGCCGACCGGCCGTTCCTGCGTGGCTTCGCGCACGGGCTGGAGGAGCTGGCGGTCAAGGTGCCCTACGACGTGCTCCGGTCGGCGGGCGCCACCATGCCGCGCGCCGCCAGGGTGATCGACTTCCGCAACGGCGCCGGCTCGGGACGCAGGTCGGCACAGGCCTGGGGAAACGACACCTACGCGGCGGCCCTGGCCGCACTGGTCGCGCGCGCCCTGGGCTCCCAGGGGGACGGCTCGGCGAACGAGGAGGCGCTGCTCGAGCTGGTCGCCGCGGTGCTGACCGAGCCGGACACCGCCGACGCGCCGCCCGCGACCAGGACGCCGACGACGGGCGCCCACTTCGCCGCCGCCGAGCAGTACGTGCGGCAGTGGCTGCGTGACCCCACGCTGTCCGCGCGCCGCATCGCCGACGCGATAGGGCTCAGCGAACGGCAGCTCTCGCGGGTGTTCGCCGAGTGCGGCACGAGCGTGCCGCGGTTCGTCGCCCGACGCCGGGTGGAGCTGGCGGCCCGCATGCTGCGCATGCCGTCCTACGCGGAGCAGACGGTCGAGGCCATCGGACTGCGCTGCGGCTTCTCGTCGGCGGCGCAGTTCTCGCGCGTGTTCCGGGAGCAGTCGGGCATGTCGCCGTCGGAGGTCCGCCGGTACCCGGGGCCGGCCAACACCCTCCCCATCGGCTCTTGAGGATTTCCGCCGACTTTCGTGGTCATCCCTTTTCCCTGGTGGGAGGCCACGGCAGCCTGTGCGCATGCCTGAGTTCGACGACGGTCTGACCGAGACCGCACTGCCCAGCAGCCCCGCCGGCGCCACGCCCACCGACGTCGTCGTCGATACCGACGTGCTGGTCGTCGGCTCGGGGCCCGCGGGCGCCTCCGCCGCCCTGTTCCTGTCCAGCCTGGGGATCAGCAACATCATGATCACCAAGTACCGCTGGACGGCGAACACGCCCCGCGCGCACATCACGAACCAGCGGACCATGGAGATCTTCCGCGACCTCGGCATCGAGGACCAGGTCCTCGCCGACGCCACGCCCCACGAGCTGGTCGGCGACACGGTGTTCTGCACGACGATCGCGGGCGAGGAGATCGGCCGCATCCTCACCTGGGAGACGCACCCCGCGCGCGAGGCGGACGCGCGGCTCGCCTCGCCGTCGCTCACCGTGGACATCCCGCAGACCTACCTCGAGCCGATCCTGGTCAAGAACGCGACCCAGCGCGGCACGCAGTCGCGGTTCTCCACGGAGTACCTGAGCCACACGCAGGACGCCGACGGCGTCAGCACCCGGGTGCTCGACCGCGTCACCGGCACCGAGTACACGATCCGGTCGAGGTACCTGATCGGCGGCGACGGCGCCCGCTCCCAGGTGGCCGCCGACCTCGGCCTGCCCATGGAGGGCGCGATGGACATCGCGGGCTCCATGAACATCACGTTCAAGGCCGACCTCACGCACCTCGTGGGCCACCGCCCGTCGGTCCTGTACTGGGTGCTGCAGCCCGGGTCCGACGTCGGCGGCATCGGCGCGGGCCTGGTCCGCATGGTCCGGCCGTGGAACGAGTGGCTGATCGTCTGGGGCTACGACATCACGGGCGAGCCGCCGCAGCTCGACGACGCCGCGGCCGCCGACATCGTGCGCCAGCTCGTCGGCGTCGACGACCTGGACGTCGAGATCACCGGCTACTCGCTCTGGGGCAACAACCAGATGTACGCGACGCACCTGCAGCAGGGCCGCGTCTTCTGTGCGGGCGACGCCGTGCACCGGCACCCGCCGAGCAACGGCCTGGGCTCCAACACGTCGGTCCAGGACTCGTACAACCTGGCGTGGAAGATCGCCGCGGTGCTGAACGGCCAGGCGGCGCCGTCCCTGCTGGAGACCTACTCGACGGAGCGCGCGCCGGTCGCCGAGCAGATCGTGCTGCGCGCCAACAAGTCCGGCGGCGAGTTCCGGTTCATGGAGGTGCTGGGCGTCCTGGACGCCGAGACGCCCGAGGCGATGCAGGCCGCCATCGACGAGCGCAAGGCGAACACCCCGGCCGGCGCGGCCAAGCGTGCGGCGCTCGTGGAGGCGATGGACCTCAAGCACTACGAGTTCAACGCGCACGGCGTGGACATGGGGCAGTTCTACGAGTCGGCGGCGATCGTCCCCGACGGTTCTCCCCAGCCTGTGGACGAGCGCGACCCCGAGCTCTACTACAAGCAGTCCACGGTCCCGGGCGCGCGGTTCCCGCACGTGTGGGTGGCGGACCCGGACGGCCACAAGCGCTCCACGCACGACCTGGTCCCGTACGGGCGGTTCACGCTCGTGACCGGCATCGCGGGCGAGGCCTGGGCCGACGCCGCGGCGAAGGTCGCCGACGAGCTCGGCGTACCCCTCGGGGCCGTGGTCATCGGGCCGGGCCGCGAGGTCATCGACACCTACTACGACTGGGCGAAGATGCGCGGCGTCGAGGAGTCGGGCGCGATCCTGGTCCGTCCGGACTCGCACGTGGCGTGGCGCGCGCAGACTCTCGCCGACGATCCCGCCGGAGCCCTGGGCGACGCGCTCAAGGCGGTGCTCGGGCGGGGCGAGCGCGATGACTGAGCAGGCCGAGGAGCGGGCGGCCCGGGAGCGGGCGGCCCGGGAGCAGGCCGCTCGGGAGCAGGACCTCACCGACCGGGTGGCGGCGTCCTTCGAGGGCGCTGGCGACGAGCGGCTGAAGACCGTCCTGCAGTCCCTGACCCGGCACCTGCACGCGTTCCTGCGGGAGGTACGGCTCACCGAGGACGAGTGGAACAAGGGCATCGCGTTCCTGACGGCCGCCGGGCACGTCACCGACGACAAGCGGCAGGAGTTCATCCTGCTGTCCGACGTGCTGGGCGCCTCCATGCAGACCATCGCCATCAACAACGAGGCTTACGCGAACGCCACGGAGGCCACGGTGTTCGGCCCGTTCTTCGTGGACGACGCGCCGCGTATCGACAACGGCGGCGACATCGCCGGTGGCGCCACGGGGCAGCCCTGCTGGGTCGAGGGCACCGTCACCGACACGTCCGGCAGGCCGGTGCGAGGCGCCCGGATCGAGGTGTGGGAGGCCGACGAGGACGGGTTCTACGACGTCCAGTACGGCGACGAGCGCACCGCCGGCCGTGCGCACCTCTACTCGGACGACGACGGCGGCTACCGGTTCTGGGGCATCACGCCGACGCCGTACCCGATCCCGCACGACGGGCCGGTGGGCGCGCTCCTCGCGGCGTCGGGCCGGTCGCCCCTGCGCGCGGCGCACCTGCACTTCATGGTGACCGCGCCGGAGCTGCGCACCCTGGTGACCCACATCTTCGTGCGCGGCGACGAGCAGCTCGCCTCGGACTCCGTGTTCGGGGTCAAGGACTCGCTGGTCATGGACTTCGAGGAGCTGCCGGCCGGCACGCCGACGCCGGACGGCCGCGCGGTCGAGGGCACGTGGTCGCGCACCCGGTTCGACATGGTGCTCGCCCCACGCGAGTAACCCGCACGACCCGCACCACTCGCGCTACTTGCACCACCTGCACGTCGTGTCAGACCCACAGGTCACCCCGGTGACCCGTGCGTCTGACAACTACCGGCTCGACTACAGAGATGGAGTGACGACGATGGTTCGCAACGGACGGGTCCGGACGGTCAGGGCGACAGCGGCCTGGGCGTCGACGGCGGTGCTCGCGGGAACGCTCGCGGGCTGCGGCGGCGTCGGCGGCGGGACGATCGGCGGTGATGGCGAGGACGACGACGTGCTGAAGATCGGCTTCGTCTCGACCGAGACGGGTCCGTCGGCGCCGTTCGGCGAGGCCAACACCTACGTGATCCAGGCGATGGAGGAGTGGTTCGCGGACAACCCGGTCACCGTCGACGGGGCGGAGCACACCGTCGAGATCATCGTGAAGGACTCGCAGTCCAGCTCGGCGCGTGCGGGTGAGGTCGCCGCGGAGCTGATCAACACCGACGGCGTCGACCTGGTGCTCACCTCGTCCACGCCGGACATCACCAACCCCGTCTCGGAGCAGTGCGAGGCCAACTCGGTCCCGTGCATCTCGACCGTCGCACCCTGGCAGCCCTTCGCGATCCGCGAGGGCGACCAGCCGGCCGACCTCAGGTACAGCTATCACGCGTTCTGGGGTCTGGAGGACGTCTCGGCGGTCTACGCCGACATCTGGAGCCAGGTCGACACCAACTCCAAGGCGGCGGGCCTGTTCCCGAACGACCCGGACGGCCAGGCCTGGAGCGCCAACTTCCCCGCCCTCACCGCGGACACGGGAGTCACCATCGACGACCCGGGTCTGTACCCGAACGGCACCCAGGACTTCTCGGCGCAGCTCTCCGCGTTCAAGGGCCACGACATCCTCGTCGGCGTGCCGATCCCGCCGGACTTCACCACCTTCTGGCAGCAGGCCGGGCAGCAGGGCTACCAGCCGAAGGTCGCGACGATCGGCAAGGCGCTGCTCTTCCCCTCGGCGGTCGAGGCGCTGGGCAACGCGGGCGACGGCCTCACCTCCGAGGTGTGGTGGCACCCGACCGCGCCGTTCGCCTCCTCCCTGACCGGGCAGACGGCGCAGGAGCTGGCCGACCAGTACGAGGCCGACACGGGCAAGCAGTGGACGCAGCCGCTCGGCTTCGCGGAGGCCCTGTTCGAGATCACCGTCGCCGCCGTGGAGCAGGCCGGGTCCACCGAGCCCGACGCGATCACCGAGGCCCTGTCCACGCTCGAGGTCTCCACGGTGGTCGGCGACATCGCCTGGGGTGTCGACGACACGGTCCCGCCGTACGTCGCCAAGACGCCGCTGGTCGGCGGCCAGTGGCGGCTGGACGAGGGAGAGGACGAGGGCGAGCACCCCTACGAGCTCGTGGTGGTCTCCAACAAGCTGGCCCCGGAGATCCCGACGGGCGGCACGGTGGAGCCCCTCCAGTAACTCGCCCCGCGGCGTTGGTCGAGCCGCCCCTGTTGGTCGAGCCTGTCAAGACCCCGAAAGGACCGCACACGTGCCCCTCCTCGAGGTGTCGGCCGTCGCCAAGCGCTTCGGCCGCGTGGTCACCGCCCGCGACGTGTCCTTCGACGTCGCCGCGGGCGAGGCGCTCGGCCTCGTCGGCCCGAACGGGGCGGGCAAGACCACGCTCCTCGACGTCGTCGCGGGCACACAGCGGGCCGACGCCGGGGCGGTGGTCCTCGACGGCCACGACGTCACCCGGCTCGGCGCCGCCGCCCGCGCCGACCGGGGGATCGCCAGGTCGTACCAGGTGCCGCGGCCCTTCGGTGGCCTGACCGTGTACGAGAACGTGCTGGTCGGGGCGTCGTTCGCGGGGCGGCGGCACGCCAGGAGCGGGACGGCACGGGACCCGCACGCGCAGGCCTGGCACGCGCTCGAGGTGACGGATCTGACCGAGGCGGCCAACACGCCGTCGGGCAGCCTGCGCCTGCTGGACCGCAAGCGGCTGGAGGTCGCCCGGGCGCTCGCGACCGGTCCCCGCCTGCTCCTGCTCGACGAGATAGCCGGCGGCCTCACCGACCGCGAGCTGCCGCAGGTCGTGCGCCTCGTGCGCCGCCTGCGGGACGACGGCGTGGCGATCGTCTGGACAGAGCACGTCCTGCACGCGCTGCTCGACGTCGTGGACCGGCTGATGTGCCTGGCCGGAGGTGAGGTGATCGCGCAGGGCGACCCGCACGAGGTGATCCGCAGCCCCCAGGTGATCGAGGTCTACCTGGGCTCGACGGTCGACACGGCCGTGGACCAGGCTCCGAGCCCGGAGCCCACCGAGGGGACCGCATGAACATCCTGGAGGCGACCGGCCTGGAGGTCCGGTACGGCGACCTGCTCGCGGTGGACGGCGTGTCCCTGACTCTGGCCGAGGGGGAGACCCTCGCGGTGCTCGGCGCCAACGGCGCCGGAAAGTCCACGCTGCTGGCGGCGCTCGCGGGGACCCACCCGCCGACGTCGGGCAGCGTGCTGCTCGACGGTGAGCCGGTCACCCGGCTGCCCGCCCACCGGCGTGTCCGGCGCGGGATCGCGCTGGTCCCGGAGGGGCGGCGCGTCTTCGGTTCGCTCACCGTCGAGGAGAACCTGCTCATGGGCCGCTACCCGAAGCGACCCGGACCGTGGGACCTGCGCGCCGTGTACGACATGTTCCCGCTGGTGGCCGAGATGCGGGACCGACGGGGCGGCGTGCTGTCCGGCGGCCAGCAGCAGGCGGTGGCGATCGGCAGGGCACTGCTGGCGAACCCGCGAGTCCTGCTGCTCGACGAGGTCTCCCTCGGGCTCGCGCCCACCGTCGTGACCCAGCTCTACGACGCCGTCCGGCGGATCACCGCGGCGGGCACCACCGTCCTCGTCGTCGAGCAGGACCTGGATCAGGCGCTGCGCGTGGCCGACCGGGTCCAGTGCCTCCTCGGCGGCCGGACCGTCCTGGAGGCTCCGGCCGCAGGCCTGCACCGCGAGACCGTGGCGGACGCCTACTTCGGCATCACCCACCCCTCGCCGAGGTAGAACCACAGCGAAGTAGAACCAGGGCGAAGTAGAACCAGGGCGAAGTAGAACCAGGGCGAAGTAGAACCAGGGCGCGACAACCGCACCGAGGCAGGACCGAGCGAAACCGGAGGCCTGATGGACTGGATCAACGCAGGCGTGCAGGGTGTGCTGCTCGGCGGGCAGTACGCCCTGCTGGCCTGCGGCCTGTCGCTGATCTTCGGCGTGATGCGCATCGTCAACCTGGCGCACGGCGTGCTCGCGGTGCTCGCCGCGTACCTCTCGCTGGTCCTGGTGCAGCAGGGGCTGCCGCTGTGGCTCGCGGTCGTCGTGGTGGTCCCGGTGTTCGCCGCGCTCGGCTATGCGGTACAGCGTGGCCTGTTCAACCCGGCGCTCGCGCAGGTCGGCAGGGACGCCGCGGGCGGGGCGCGCGGGGCCGGCGAGCTCGCGCCGCTGCTCGTGTCGTTCGGCGTCGCCGTAGCGCTCACCAACCTGCTCCAGGAGGTGTTCAGCGCCGACACCCGCAAGATTCCTACCGGCGATCTCGCCTCGGCGGGACTGCCCGTCGGCGGTCTCTCGGTGGGTGTCCTGCCGCTGATCACCCTGGCCGCCGCGGTCACGGTCATCGTCGCGGTCCAGCTCTTCCTGGCCCGCACCGGCACCGGCCGCGCCATGCGCGCGGTCGCCGACGACGCCGGGGCCGCCGCCATGTCGGGCGTCGACCCGAACCACATGTATGCCGTGGCGACCGCCCTCGCCTTCGCCACGCTGGCGCTCGCGGGCGTGTTCGTGGGCATGAGCACCCAGTTCTCGCCGGGTTACGGAGACCTCGTGCTGCTGTTCGCGTTCGAGGCGGTGATCATCGGCGGCCTCGGTTCGTTGTGGGGCACCCTCGCGGGCGGCATGGTCCTGGGCCTGGCCCAGACGATCGGCGCGCAGCTCGACCCGCAGTCCGGGGTGCTCGCCGGGCACCTGGTCTTCCTCGCCGTCCTGGTGGTCCGGCCGGGCGGCCTGATGCCGAGGAGCGTGCAGGCATGAGCAGCCCCGAGGTCACCCGAGGCGGTCGTGGATCCCTGGTCGGCGGCGGCGTCCTGCTCCTCGTCGTCGTGCTGCTCGCCGCCGTCGTGCCCTACGTGGTGACCCTCGGCGCGCTGTCGAGCCTCGTGATGCTCTTCGCTCTGGTGATACTCGGTACCACCTGGAACCTGCTCGCCGGCTACGGCGGCATGGTGAGCGTCGGCCAGCAGGCCTACGTCGGAGTGGGCGGCTACGCCCTGATCCAGCTCGCCGACGCCGTCGGCGCGCCGCCGTGGCTGGCTGTGCCGGCCGCGGGCCTGATCGGCGCCGCGCTCGCCCTGCCGACGAGCTACCTGGTGTTCCGTCTGGCGGGCGGTTACTTCGCGATCGGCACGTGGGTCGTGGCGGAGGTGTTCCGCCTCGTCACCATGCGGATCGACGGCCTGGGCGGCGGCGCTGGGCTGTCCTTGACCGCGTTCCGCGGCACCGACCGGGTGGAGCGCGTGGCGTTCGTCTACTGGTTCGCGCTGGGGCTCATGGTCGCCGTCGTGCTCGGGACGTATCTGCTGATGCGCTCTCGCGTGGGACTGGGGCTCACCGCGATCCGTGACGACCGCGTGGCGGCGAGCAGCCTCGGGGTGGCCGTGGACCGCGGACGCCGCCTCGTGTACGTCGCGGGCTCGGCCGGGGCAGCGCTCGCGGGAGCCCTGATCGCGCTGAGCACCCTCGGGGTCACGCCGGGGTCGATCTACTCCGTGAGCTGGACCGCCGCGATGATCTTCATCGTGGTGGTCGGGGGCATCGGGACGATCGAGGGGCCACTCGTCGGGGCCGTCCTCTACTGGGCGTTGCAGCAGGTCCTCGCGCCGCTCGGCACCTGGTACCTGGTGGTGCTCGGCGCCGTGGCGGTGGCTGTGGTCCTCCTGGCGCCCCGCGGCCTCTGGGGTCTGTTCGCCGGCAGCTACCAGCTCTTCCCGACCACCCACCGCATCCACCGCGTCGCTGCGGGCGCGGCTGCTGGGCCGAAAACAGGCAGGTAGCCGCAACGATCGCGCCCGCACATAAGTTGCGACGGCGTGGTGAGGGCGATGTCACAGCTTCTTCGGTCGACGCCGCGACTCGGTATCAACGAAACTGGTAGACCCGCACACCAGCGGAGAACCACGTGCACCGTAGCTTGTACGCCTGCACCGGAGGAGGACCATGACGGACGCCGACGACGCTCAGTACCACTCCATCGCCAACCCTCGCCGGATCACGCTCCTGCATCGGAGCGTCAGCGACACATATGGGTCGCAACGCGAGGACCGCGAAGCCCCCGACGAAGCCGCTGCGAGCTGACCACAGCGCGCACGCGCCGAACACCTGGTGCTCGACAGAGAGCCCGGCCGCACGCCCCCTTCTGGCGGGTGCGACCGGGCTCTCCGCGTCTGCGCCGTCCACCATGCGAGACAAAGGCCATCGCCGCCAAAGTTCACCCGCTGCGCCCGCATCGGCGCTCGGACCTGGCGGTCTGGGCGGCTGCGGCGGGAACCAATCCTGTGACGGACCTCACTGACGTTACATTCCTGAAACAATTCCGGTAGCCTGGACAAGCATCTTCTTCCACAATTCGGTACAGCAGGTCGATGCGACACGCAGGTGGGTACAGCGAGTTCGGCACGGCAAGTCATGCGGGCAAGGTCCCGCGGCGGTCGGTACGACGTGGATCAGGAACTCGCCGCCGGTGCAGCCCCACGAGGGGCAGGCCGGCCAGAGCACGTCCAGATACGTACGGCGACAAAACTGAGTGGGGAAACCAGGGATGAACGACGAATCGATTCGACACTTTACTGACGGACGCGTGCCCGACGCCGGGATCGCGCACCTCTTCAGCGTCGAGAACCGATTCCAGGCGCGGCTCGACGTCGAAGCCGCACTCGCACTGGCCGAGGCCGAGGTAGGCCTCATCCCCGAGCCCGCCGGTGAGGCGATCGCGCAGGCCGCGCAGATCGAGAAGCTGGACCTCGTCCGCGTGGCCGCCGACACGATGTCGGCGAGCCACCCCCTGATGCCGCTCATCGAGGAGTTCGCCCGTGTGGTCGGACGGGAGCACGGCGGCTGGGTGCACTGGGGCGCCACCACGCAGAACATCACGCAGACGGCTGACGTGCTGGTGCTGCGCGACGCGCACCGGGCGCTCAAGGACCTGCTGGCCAAGGTCCTGCGGGGGATGTCGAAGCAGGCGGACGCCAGTGCCGCGGTGCCGATGGCGGGCCGCACACACAGCCAGCACGCCGTCCCGATCACCTTCGGCTTCAAGGTGGCGGTCTGGATCGACGAGCTCACCGCTCACACCGACCGCCTGGAGCGTCTCGAGGACCGGCTCTTCCGCGTCCTCATGGGTGGCGCCGTCGGCACGTTTGCGTCGTTCGGCCCCGCCGGGCGCGAGGTCGAGCGCCGGGTCGCCAACCACCTCGGCCTGGGCACCATGCCCGTCCCGTCGCGGGCGATCAACGACGGCATCGTCGAGCTCGTTCTCGTGCTCGGCCAGGTGGCCGGGACCGCGGGCAAGATCGGCAAGGACATCTACTCGATGATGCAGCCGGAGTTCGGCGAGGCGTTCGAGCCCATCCCCGACGGCACCGTCGGCAGCTCGACCATGCCGCACAAGCGCAACCCGCAGCTCGCCCTCGACCTCCTGTCGATGAGCGCCCAGCTCCGCGCGCTCGCGGCACCGGCGCTCGAGTCGATGCAGCACGACCACGAGGCGAACGGTGGCATGACCGACCTCCTGGAGGAGACGGTCAAGCGGGCCACTGTTCTCGGCGGCGACATCCTGACCCGGCTCGACGTCATCCTGGACGGCCTGGAGCTGGACGAGCAGCGCATGCGCGCCAACCTCGCTCTGAGCGAGGGCCTCATCGGTTCCGAGTCGCTCATGATGGAGCTGGGCGAGCGCATCGGCCGGCAGAAGGCGCACGAGGTCGTGTACGAGGTCGCGCAGGAGTCGGCGTGCGGCGACGCGCAGTTCCTCGACCTGCTCGTGCGGAACGCGACGGTCAGCGCCTACTTCGACAGGGACGAGATCCGGCGCCTGATCGACCCGCGTGCGTACCTGGGCGAGAGCGTCGCCATCGCGCACGAGATGGCGCAGCACGCGCGTGCCGTCGCCGACCGGCTCGAGTTCAGCGCCCGGACGGCCAAGCCCGTCCCGTACTTCCTGCGCGAGACGACCACGAAGGACGACGGCGACGCCGACCCGGTCGCCACGGACGCCGGCATCCACGACGCCGGCATCCACCTCGACGCGGACTCGGGCATCGACCAGGACTCCGACCGGATGGCCCGTGTCGCTCGGACCCCTGAGGACCTCCTGCTCGTCGGCCTCTGATCGGCTGACGCCCCGGACATGTCAGACCCCCAGGTCACGTAGGTGACCTGGGGGTCTGACACGTCTCTCGGTCGACCCTGCCTCAGTCGAACAGGGTCTCCGCCACCCATGTCCGCCCGGCGCTCGTCCCGACCGGCGCCGGCGGCGCTACCCGGACAGGAGCCTCCTGCGGCTCGGCGGTGAAGCCGGCGCCGCGCAGCTCGGCGTCGGGAATCATCCCGGCGTCGGGTACGAGCATCTCGCCGACGCCGCCCCGCCCAGCGTCCCACTCCTCGGCGGCGAAGCCGGCGAGCTGGTCGACGCGGTCGTTGTACGGGTTGCCCACGTGTCCCCGTACCCAGTGGAACCGGACCGGACCCGTGCGTTCCGTGACGGCGCGGTCGATGCCCTGCACCAGGTCGAGGTTCGGGACCGGGTCGCCGGACGGGGAGCGCCAGTCGTTGCGCTTCCATCCCTCGGACCACTCGGACACTGATCGGATGGCGTACTGCGAGCCGGACTCCACGAGCAAGGGCTCGTCACCGGGGTGCGCCTCGATGGCTCGTAGCAGGGCTGACAGCGCTGCGACCTGGTCGTTTCCCCGGGCAGCGCCGCCCGAGTCGAACTGACCGCCCGCGTGGTTGATCCACGCCCATCCGATCGCGCCGCCGGGTGCGGCCGACCCGTGCGTGCTGACGATGATCACGGCGTCCATTGTGCCTCCTTCTGCCCGAGAATCCGTACGGCAGGCCGGGGAACGGCACGTTCGGGCGTGGCCGGGCACAGAGTTCGGCGGAGCGAAAATTGCGCACTGGAGCCACGAAACCCGCGCCCCGTGATCCGTAGGCATGATGACGTAGTGCCTCATCTACCGCCCGACCCGGCCCGGCGCCCGTCCGCCGGCACTCCGACGCCCGCCGAGCGGGCGCAGGAGCTGCACCCGTCCCGCCGTCGGACCCGCGCCGACATCCGGCGGTGGCGCCGGCTGCTCGCGGACGAACGAGCCGAGGCAGCGGTCTATCGCGACCTCGCCGGGCGGCGCACCGGCGAGGAGCGCGAGATCCTGCTCGCGCTCGCGCGCGCCGAGAAGAGGCACGAGTCGCACTGGCTCGACCTCCTGGGCCCCGACGTCGGCGCGCCCGTACGCGGCGACCTGCGCACGCGCGCGCTGGGGTTCCTCGCGCGCCGCTTCGGCGGCGTCTTCGTGCTGGCGCTCGCGCAGCGCGCCGAGGCCAGGTCGTCGTACGCGCACGACGCCGACGCCACGGTGACCATGGCCGCAGACGAGCAGATCCACGAGGAAGTGGTGCGCGCGCTGGCCACCAGGGGCCGGAACCGGCTCTCGGGCACGTTCCGTGCCGCGGTGTTCGGTGCGAACGACGGGCTCGTGTCGAACCTTGCGCTGGTGCTCGGCATCGGCGCGTCCGGGGTGGCGACGAGCACCGTGCTGCTGTCCGGGCTCGCCGGCCTCCTCGCGGGTGCGCTCTCGATGGGCGCGGGGGAGTTCGTGTCGGTTCGCTCGCAGCGCGAGCTGCTCGAGGCGTCGTCGCCGTCGGCCGCGACCGACGCCGCACTGCCGCACCTGGACGTCGACGCGAACGAGCTGGCGCTCGTGTACCGCGCCCGGGGGATGAACATCGAGGACGCGACGGCGCACGCCGACGCGGTGCTCGCCAGGCTCGCCGTCACACCCACGGAGCATCAGGGGCCGCTCCTGCGGGTGCACGAGGCGCCGGCCGAGGAGCGTCCGGCGGACTCCGCGGCCGAGGTGGACGATCTCGAGACGCACGGGACCGCGTGGGGTGCGGCGCTCTCGTCCTTCTGCTTCTTCGCGTCGGGCGCGGTCGTTCCGGTGCTGCCCTATCTGCTCGGCCTCGACGGCCTCGCGGCAGTGGTCGTCGCCACGGTTCTTGTCGGGCTCGCGCTGCTGGTGACGGGCGCCGTCGTCGGGCTGCTGTCGGGTACCTCGCCGCTCACCCGGGCGCTGCGCCAGATCGCCATCGGTCTCGGAGCGGCGGGTGTCACCTACGTGCTCGGCCTCGTCTTCGGGGCCACGGTGGGGTGATTCGAGAGTTCACCCACAGGGCCCCTCCAGCGTGTTCCAATAGTGTGGATAAGCACGGGAAGGGCGAGATGGCGCGCCTCTCCTGACATGTCGCAGTTCCTAAGCACAAAACTCGCGATCCGCAAACCGCAGGTCTGCAGTTGCCGATATCTGGAACCCCCACCAGATTGAATGTGTATGCATCTCTGACAGCGGCCCGCCAAGGGCCGGAGAGCCGGGAGACCGATGTCGAAGGACGCGCTGACCAGCACGGGGGATCACCTCCGTCGTGCTGTCGCGCGCGCCGTCGGAACCATGGCCCTCGGTGCCGCGGGCCTCGCGCTCGGCGTCACTCTCGCGGCCCCGTCGAGCGCCGCTGAACGCGGCGCGCTCGACGGCGTCCTCAGCGACACGGTCGAGGCGACGACGCAGACCGTCACGCGGACCACCGACCTGCTCGGCCTGACCAGGACCTCGGACGGCCAGGCCACGGCGGACAGCTCTTCGGCGGCGACGGAGCCGCCCGCGCCGGAACCGACGGCGCCCGCGCCCGACCCGGCAGCCGAGCCCGCGCCGCACGAGGCGCCCGCCGTCGAGACACAGCCCGCTGCCCCGGCGCCGGCGCCCGAACCTGCGGAGACGGTGGCCGAGCCGGTCACCGGGACCGTCCAGGGCACGGTCGAGAAGGTCACCGGTGGCGTGCTGGAGCCGCTGACCGAGCCCGTCCGCGACGCGGTGACGAAGCCGGTGGGCGATGCGGTCACGCAGGTCACCAAGCAGCCGGTCGCGCAGGTGACCGAGATCGTCGAGCAGGTCTCCGACCCGATCCTCGACCCGGTCCTCAAGCCGGTCACCGAGCAGGTCGGCGAGGTCGTCAAGCCGGTGACCGAGTCGCTCGCTCCCGTCACCGGCGGCCTGCTGACGCCCGTCGTCGACCTGGTCTCCCCGGTGACCGACGTCGTGGGCGGCGTGACCACTCCGATCGTGGGGGCGCTCGAGCCCGTCACCGCCCCCGTCACTGATCTTCTCGACCCGGTCCTGACGCCGGTCGTCGAGGTAGTCGCTCCGATCGTCGAGCCGGTGGCTCCGATCCTCGAACCCCTGACTCCGATCGTCGAGCCGCTGGCTCCGATCGTCGAGCCGATCGTTCCGGTGCCCGGTGTCCTGGTGCCGGAGTCTCCCGTCGTCCAGCCCTCGCGGCCGGACGGTCCAAGCACGGTGGTCCCGGCGGAGCAGGCCGAGGGCACCGAGTCGACGTACCCGGGGTCGCTGCAGGCTCCCGGTGACGTCGCAGTCGTGGTCTGGACCTCCGCGGGGGTCCGGCACGCGATGCTCGACCTGATGCAGGTGAGCGCCCCCGTGGGCGCCGCCGCATCGGCCGTGGCGCTGAGCGCCGTGACGGAGGACGTCGTCCGCTCGGGCGGCCCCGGCCTTCTCGGCGTGGAGCTCCCGTTCGGTGCCGGCGGCGTCGGCAACGCGGTGGCCGCGAGTGCCGCAGGCCTCCTCGGCGGCGGTGCACCCCAGCTCAAGGTGCCGGGTGGCGAGCTCCTCGCGGTGCTCTCCGCCCTGCTGGTCTTCCGGGCCCGCTCCTGGCGCGTCGCGACCGACGAGGCGCGCGCGAAGCTTTCGAGCAGCTACACGGATATCCCTGTCTCTCCTGCCTGACCTGGCTGGGCCGCGCCTTCACGTGCGGCATAGCCCGACGGTGCATCTGCCGTCGGCTCCACGCCAGGCTAGGAGAGACCCATGGACAAAAACTTCCGACGCGTGCTCTACACGGCACTTGTTGCGGGCGGCCTCATGGTCGTCGGCGCTTCCTCCGCGCACGCCGCCGAGGAAGGTCTGTTGGATCCAGTCACTCAGGGAGTTGTCGACCCGGTAGAGGAAGAGTCCGCCGCGCGCGGCGACCTCGACGCGGTCGAGAGCGCCCCGGCAAGTACGGGAGCCGATGTAGCGGAGACCGCTGCCGCCACTGATGACAAGGGCCTGGTGGGCGACCTCGTCGGCCGCGAGGGCATCGTCGGATCGCTCATGGAGGCCGACGTCGCCGGAGTTGTCGACGGGACGCTGGGCGAGGACGGCCTGGTCGACGACTTGCTGACGGGTGGCGTTGACGAGCCTGGGACCGAGGAGCCTGGAACTGAGGAGCCCGGTACGGAGGAGCCTGGAACTGAGGAGCCCGGTACGGAGGAGCCTGGAACTGAGGAGCCCGGTACGGAAGAGCCGGGAACTGAGGAGCCCGGTACGGAGGAGCCTGGGACCGAGGAGCCGGGTACGGAAGAGCCGGGTACGGAAGAGCCGGGAACCGAACAGCCTGGAACCGAACAGCCGGGAACCGACCGCCCCGGTACGGGCGGCTCCGGTACGGGTCGACCGGGTAGCGGCGGTGGCGACGAGGGTGGTCCGCGCACCGAGCGTCCCAGCACCGGATGGTCCGGGACCGACGGTCCCGACGTCCACACACCGGCAGCCGGAAACGGCCAGATGACCGGCAGCGTCACGCTCGGGGGCGAGTACGGCACCAACGTCGGTGCCAGCTCGACGTCCGGCGCGGACGAGGACGACGACTCCGCCGAGTCGGACACGGGCCGGGACCACTCCGGCGACGGTGTCGACATCGGCTGGGGCGACGAGTCCGGCCCTGCCCCGACGACCTACGAGGGAACCTACCTCTCCGGGGGCCTGGGCGAGGACCTGGACATCACCACTGAGCCCGAGGCGGAGGTGGAGGCGGCACCAGTCATGGTGCCTGACGACACCCTTCCTGAGCCGGGCCACATGATCACGGGGCAGCTCTCGCTGATCTCGCTCCTTCTGGGGCTGGGGATCGCGGCGCTCCGAACGCGTCGCCGATGAGGCGTGGCTAGACCACGCTTCGCCGGTTGACAACGATCCGGGCGCGGTCAGCGTTCATGAGCCATCACGGTGACTCATGACCGAGGGCCGATCAACACCCGGGTCGGCAGGTTCGTAGGGTCGGGGCGCCGCTGGGGGGCGCCCCGGCCCGCGGACCAGGACAGTACAGAGCGGGAGCTCAGGACATCGGGGGGTGTCTTGAGCGCCCGCTCTGTCGTCTGCCCGACGTCGTCTGCACGGCGCCGTCCAGGCGAGGCTTAGGATCGGAGCACCATGCGCCACCTGCTCGCCGACACCACACCGTTGAAGGTGTCGGCCGACTACCGGCGGCTCTGGTTCGGGCTCTCGGTCTCGAACATCGGCACGCAGGTGACCATCGTCGCGGTGGGCCTGCAGATCTACGCCCTGACCGGATCGACGCTCGCCGTCGGCCTGCTGGGCCTGTTCTCGCTCGTGCCGCTCGTGGTGCTCGGTCTGTACGGCGGAGCACTCGTGGACCACTACGACCGGCGCAAGGTCTCACTCCTGTCGTCGCTGGTGCTGTGGGTGGTCGTCGCAGGCATCGCCGCGCAGGCGTGGTTCGAGATGGAGTCGGTGCACCTGCTGTACGGGCTGGTCGCGGTGCAGAGCGCGGCCTTCGCCATCAACAACCCGGCGCGGTCGGCCATCATCCCGCGGCTGCTCCCCAAGGAGCTCATGCCGGCGGCCAACGCGCTGATGACCCTCTCCTGGAACGTCGCCCTGACCGGCGGGCCGCTGATCGGCGCGCTGCTGGTCTCCCAGCTCGGCTACGCCTGGGCGTACACGCTCGACATGGTGCTGTTCCTCGCGGCGCTGTGGGCCGTGTTCCGGCTGCCGCCCGTGCCGCCCGAGGGCACGGAGCCCGCCGGCACGCTGAGCGGCAGGGGGCGGACGGGCGTCGTCGGGCTGCGCTCGGTGCTCGACGGCCTGCGCTACCTCGCGACCCAGCCCAACGTGCGCACGACCTTCCTCGTCGACATCTGTGCGATGGTCCTCTCGTTCCCGCGGGTCCTGTGGCCTGCTGCCGGCGTGATCTACCTCGGCGGTGGCGAGACGACCACCGGCCTGCTCGCCGCGGCCTTCGCCGCCGGCGGCATCCTTGCGGGTGTGTTCTCCGGCGGGCTGACACGCATCCGCAAGCAGGGGCAGGTGATCATCTGGGCCATCACCGCGTGGGCCGTGTCGATCGCCGCCTTCGGGCTGGTCCTCGTGCTCGTGGGGCGGGGCTCACCGGACGGGCCGATCGTCTGGGCGGTCGTCGCGGCAGGGGTCGCGCTGGCGCTCGCCGGCGGGTCCGACAGCGTCTCGTCGGTGTTCCGGCAGAGCATCCTGCAGACCGCGACGCCCGACCACATGCGCGGGCGGCTGCAGGGTGTGTTCATCGTGGTTGTGGCCGGCGGACCGCGCCTCGGCGAGATGGTCCTCGGCGCCGAGGCGACGTGGTTCGGCGAGGGCTGGGCGGCCGTCGCAGGCGGCCTGACGTGCCTGGCGCTCCTCTGGCTGATCGTCCGCCTGACCCCACGCTTCTGGCGCTACGACGCCCGCCACCCAGAACCCTGACCCACCACACGCGCTGAGTGCTGGATATTTGTGGGATCGAACGCTTCGATACCACAAATACCCAGCACTCAGCGCGGTAGTTCGGTGGGTCAGCTCTTCTCGGCGGGGGTGCCGTTGGCGGGGGCCGCCGCCAGGTTCGAGATGAGCTGGTGGATGTCCACACCCGTCAGCTGCTTGATGACACCCTGGCCCTCACCGAGCACCGACGCGACGTTCTTCGTGATCGCGGAGGCACCATCCGTGGAGATGACGGTCATGCCCTGGATCGACGAGATCGGCTCGGCGGCGGCGCGGACGATGTCGGGCAGACGCTCGATGAGCTCCTGCACCAGCGCGGCCTCACCGTACTTGCGCAGCGCCTCGGCCTTGGCGTCGATGGCGGTGGCCTCGGCGAGACCCTGTGCCTCGATGGCGATGGCGCGCGCCCGGCCCTCGGCCTCGACACCGGCGGCCAGTGCGACCTGCTTGTCACGCTCGGCCTCACCGGCGCGGCGCACCGACTCGGCGGACGCCTCGGCGTCCTGCAGCGCTGCCGTCTTGTTCGCCTCGGCGATGGTGGTGCGCTTGAACGCCTCGGCCTCAGTGGCCGCGTTGTTGGCGTCACGGCGAGCGTTGGCGCCCTGGACCTCCGCGTAGGCCTGGGCCTCGGCGGGCTTGCGGACCTCGATGTCGAGCCGCTCCTGCTCCACGCGGGCCTTCTCGGCCATGGCCTCGCGCTCCTGCTGGGCCACGAGCCGGTCCTGCTCGGCGCGGGCGAGCTGGCCGGCGGCGTCGGCCTCCGCGTTGGCCCGGTCCGTCTCGGCCTTGATGGTGGCCTTCTTGAGGTCGAGGGCCTTCTTACGGACGGCGATCTGCTCGGCCGCCTCGATCGCGGCGAACTCCGCGGCGCGGTTGGCCTCCGCCTCGGACACCTCGGCGAGCTGACGGGCGTTGGCGGCCTCGGCCCGACCGAGGTTCGCCAGGTAGTCCGATCCCGGAGTCGAGATGTCGGAGATGTTCAGCAGGTCGACCTGGAGACCCTGCTCGGAGAGATCGGTCTTGGTGGACTGCACCACGCGGTCCGACAGGCCCTTGCGGTCCGAGATGATCTGCTCGATCGTCATGTCGCCGACGATCGACCGCAGGGAGCCCTCGAGCGACTCCTTGATGATCTCGGTCAGGAGGTGCTGCTGGGACAGGAAGCGCTGGGCCGCGCGCCGGACGCCCTCCTCGTCACCGCGCACCTTGAAGTTGATCGACGCCTTGATGGCGATCTTGATGCGGTTCTTGTCGACACCCTCGACGGTGATGCCGATCTGGCGCTGCTCCAGGGAGATCGCGAAACCCTGCTGCAGCACCGGCCACACGAACGCCCGCCCGCCGACGACGACGCGCTGGCTCGCCATCTGCGCCTCGGACTTCCCCGCGCCGCGGCCCACGATGATCAACGCCTCGTTCGGCGGCACGCGCCGGATACGGCTCGCGATGAACGCGAGCACGAGGAAGATCGCGAGCACACCTACCACTACGCCGATGATGCCCACCAGCTGACCGGTCATTTCCATGTTGCTCCAGGGGTGCGTCGGCCGGGCCCGCGGGCGGTCCCGGCCGGATATGTGGTTGTGCGGGGTTAAGACGGCGGACGGCGGATGCGGGGTGCGGCTCAGCGCACCGGCTCGACCTTGACGCGCGCACCGTGCTGCTCGACGACGACGATCCGCGTGCCCTGCTCGATGGGCTCGTCCGAGAACGCGAGCCGGGTCTCGAGCTCGGTGGCGGCGTCGAGGGAGACCTCGCCGTGGCCGCGGTCGACGCCGGACGTGACGGAGCCCTGCGCGCCAACGAGGGAGACGGGGGTGCCGTCGTCGCCGGCCTTGAGGCGCTTGAGCAGCACGTTGACGAGGACGATCACCAGGAGGCCGACCACGAGCCCGGCCGGGTAGGCCACCCAGGGCTCGAGCCCGGACGACAGCACGACCATGCCGGTGGCGCCGAACAGCATCCCGCCGGCACCCAGCGAGGTGCCCGAGAGGGCGCCGTCGACCAGGTCGATGAAGTCGCCGAGCACGAGCGAGGCGACCGCCAGCGCGAGCCCGAGAAGACCGATGATGATGAAGACGAGCATCCCGGGTCCGTTCGTGAAGATCTGGAAAAGTCGGATGCAACGTATCAGGGGGACCCTCGCGACCGGGCGCCGAACGGGGTGAAGTACCGCCGCTCGTCGTCCCTCGTTATCTCGCTGCCGACTGCCGCCGGAGAGTCCGGCTCGCGGCGAGGGCCAGGAGCGTCGCGAACCAGCCGGCGCCGACGGTGACGAGGAAGCCCGCGGCCGCCCCCGCGTCGTCCACGCGCGCTCCGGCGATCGAAGCGCCCAGCGAGGTGCCGATGCCGATCGAGGTGCCCACCCAGGTCAGGGCTTCGGTGAGCTGGTGCCTACCGACCATGTCCTGCACCAGCCCGTTGCCGGTGATGATGGTCGGCGCGATGGCGAGGCCGGCCACGAACATCGCGGCGGCCAGCGTCCACAGCGAGTGCGCGAGGAGGACCAGGGACACGCCCAGGCCGAGCGCGGCCATGCCGATCACGAACCGGCGTGCCGCTGAGCTGGTGAAGTGCCGGGCGCCGTAGGCGAGCCCGGCGACCAGCGAACCAAGGGCGAAGACCGCCAGCACGACCCCGGACAGGCCCTTGCTGCCCAGCTCCTCGGCGAACGCCACGGTGGTGACCTCCACGGAGCCGAAGATGACGCCCATGGCCACGAAGATCAGCACCATCACGGGCATGCCGGGGATCAGGACGACCGGGCGGTGCCGGGCCTCGGCATCGGGCACCACGACCGGTGGCTCGGTCGCGCGCTGGACCAGGAACAGCAGGCCGCCCACCAGTGCCGCCACCCCGGCGAGCACCAGGGCCGACGGCGCCGCGACCGCCGTCGCGAGCGTCGTGGCGAGCACCGGGCCCACTATGTAGACCAGCTCGTCGATCGAGGACTCCAGCGAGTACGCGGTGTGCAGACGGCGCGGGTCGTCGAGCGCATGGTTCCAGCGCGCCCGGACCATCGAGCCGTACGAACCCTGGCTGCCGCCGGCGAGCGCGGCGAACGACCACAGCACCCACTCGGGCGCGCCGAGCACGGCGGCCGTGATGAGGCCGCCCAGGCCGATCACCGACACGCCGAGCGCGGGCAGCAGGACCGTCCGCTGACCGCGCCGGTCGACCCAGCGCGCGAGCTGCGGGGCGAGGAACGCCTGCGCCAGCCCCAGGACCGCCGCGACCCGGCCCGCCATGGCGTAGCTGTCGTACAGACCCTGCACCATCAGGACGGCGCCGATCCCGACCATCGACATCGGCAGGCGAGCGAGCGCTCCGGCCGCGGAGAACCGGAGCGTTCCGGGCGTGCGGAGCACTGCTGCGTAGGGATTGGAGCGGGGTGAGGCAGCGGTCTGTGGCACGGATCGAGTGTCCCATCGACCACTGACACTGGTCCGGCTGTTTCTGGTGGGCGGCCGGTTTCCGCCGAGCGACGAACGGGTGGCAAGCGGTGGTCCCGATGGCACACGATTGCCCCATGACCGATGAACCGCTGGTGACAGTTGCTGACAACCCCGAGAAGTCCCGTTTCGAGGTGAGCGTGGACGGAGTTCTGGCCGGCTTCGCCGCCTACGAGATCGACAGCGGTGCCGTCGTCTTCGTGCATACCGAGGTGTTCGAGGAGTACGAGGGCCGCGGCTTCGCCGGGCAGCTCGCGAAGGCCTCGCTCGGCATGGTGCGCGAGGCGGGCGGGAAGGTCGTCGCGCTGTGCCCCTACATCCGCTCCTACGTGAAGAAGCACGCCCCCGAGTACGACGACCTGCTGCTGCAGCCCGTGACGGACTGAGGCACGCGGGTACGTCCAGAGTGAGTGAAAGTAAGTTTCACAATCTCATTCACGCTGCAAACTTCACATCCGACGCGACATGTGCGAGAGTTTCCTCACGGCGCCGCCCGGTGGCATTGTTCGTCACCTCAGTGTTTCCCGGATCGGCGCCGGCCAACTTAGCAGGACGACGAGACAACACAACACGACGCACCACGGCACCAACCCCCAGCAGCCATTACCGGAGGTCAAGTACGTGAGGCACCCCGTCCGCCGCGAGGCGACACCGATGCCCGCCTATGCGCGCACCACGTCGCTTCCGCCGGCAAAGCTGTCGGGGGTGATGTCGGGGATCGGTCGCCGTGAGTTCCTCACGATGGCGGCGGCGGGGACGGCAGCAGCCGCGATCAGCGTCACCATCGCGGCGCTCGACCCGGCCACGGCGCTCGGTGCTCCCGCCCTGACGGGCAACGCCACGCCGGAGCCGTCGTCGGCCCTGAGCCTCAAGCGCGAGCTGCGGGCCATGTGGATCGCCTCGGTGGCCAACATCGACTGGCCCTCGACGAGCGGGCTCTCCGCTGAGAGCCAGAAGGCCGAGTTCCTGCACTGGCTCGACGTCGCGGAGGAGAACCGGCTGAACGCCGTGTTCGTGCAGGTGCGGCCCACGGCCGACGCGTTCTACGACAGCCCGTACGAGCCGTGGTCCCAGTACCTGACCGGTACGCAGGGCCAGGACCCGGGCTACGACCCGCTCGCGTTCATGGTCGAGGAGGCGCACAAGCGCAACATCGAGCTGCACGCCTGGTTCAACCCGTACCGCGTGTCGATGCAGACCGACCCGGCGCAGCTGGTCGCGGACCACCCGGCGCGGCAGCACCCGGACTGGGTGTGGGCGTACGGCGGCAAGCTCTACTTCGACCCGGGCGTTCCCGAGGCGGCGGAGCATATTCAGCGCGCGATCCTGCATGCGGTCGAGAGGTATGACATCGACGGCGTGCACTTCGACGACTACTTCTACCCGTACCCGGTGGCAGGGCAGACGCTGCCCGACGCCGGGACTTACGAGCAGTACGGCGGGGACTACGACTCCATCGAGGACTGGCGGCGGGCGAACGTCGACCGGTTCGTCGAGACGATGAGCGGCCGGATCAAGGAGGCCAAGCCCTGGGTGAAGTTCGGGATCAGCCCGTTCGGCATCTGGCGGAACACCGGCACCGACCCGCTGGGTTCGGACACCGGGGGCTCCCAGTCGTACGACGACCAGTTCGCCGACACCCGCAAGTGGGTCCTCGAGGGCTGGCTCGACTACGTCAACCCGCAGATCTACTGGCAGATCGGGCTCTCGGTCGCCGACTACGCGGCTCTCGTCCCGTGGTGGGCGGAGGTCGCCGCGCAGTCCGGCACGCAGCTCTACATCGGCGAGGGCCTGTACAAGATGGCGAGCGGGGTCTTCACGGACCCCGCCGAGATGACGAACCACATCGACCTGTGCCGAGAGGTCAGCCGGGACGTCGGGCCGATCCACGGCAACGTCTACTACTCGGCCAAGCACGTGCCGCTCGACGCACAGGGCGGGATGTCGAAGGTCGTCGCGGACCACTACCAGCGCCCGGCTCTCGTACCACCGATGCCGCACCTGCCGGCGGAGGCCGTCGTCGCCCCGGTGCTCACGAACGTGCGCAGGGTGCGCGACGGCGTCCGGATCCATCTGGCGGACATCGCCACCAGATCCGCCAGGGCTACGTCGTTCGCGGTGTACCGCGTGACCGGATCCGTCCGCTCTGTCGACATCGACGACCCGGCGCACCTCGTCGGGACGTTCCGCTCGGTCGGTGGGCGGGTCCAGTCGTGGCTCGACACGTCGGCCGCACCCGGTGCCGACTACACCTACGTCGTCACCGCGCTGGACCGGGTCTGGAACGAGACCGAGCCGAGCCGGCCACGCGGCACCCGATAGGCGTCGTCCTCACCGGGTAGGCCCCGTCCCGGGCTCCCGGCGAGCCGAGCCTCAGCGCTCGACAGGTAGCCCGACGCCCTGCCACGCGACGATGCCACCGTCGAGGTTGGTCGCCTCGAGGCCTAGCGCTTCGTTGAGCCACTGCGTGGCACGCGCGGAGCGTCCGCCGGAGTGGCACATGACCAGGACCTGCGAGTCGGCGTCCAGCTCGCCGTACCGCGCGGGCAGGTCGCCCAGCGGGATGTGCACGGCGCCGGGGGCATGGCCGGCGTCCCACTCGTCCTGCTCGCGGACGTCCAGGAGCACGGACCCGTCGGGCACGGGAGAGGTCGGGTCGAGCTCGGTGGGGTGGACCGAGGGGACCTCGGGCAGCATCGGCTGGAACATGGCTCCAGCCTACGACGGCGCCATCGGCGCTCCGGCGGCGACGGACCTGCCCGGTACCTGGCAGTATCGGCTGCATGGATGCGCGCGCCGGAACTCCCGCCCAGCCCAGCGACCTCATCGACGTCGACCAGGTGGTCGGCGCCTACTACGACCTCTCGCCGGACCCGGACGACCCTGGGCAGCAGGTGGCGTTCGGCACCTCGGGCCACCGCGGGTCGAGCCTGGACCACGCCTTCAACGAGGCGCACATCGTGGCGATCACTGCCGCGATCGTGGAGTACCGACGTGGCCAGGGCACCGACGGGCCCCTGTTCATCGGCCGCGACACGCACGCGCTGTCCCAGCCGGCCTGGCAGACGGCGCTGGAGGTGCTCGCGGCCGCCGACGTCGACGTCATGGTCGATGCTCGTGACTCCTGGACGCCGACCCCCGCCGTCAGCCAGTCGATCCTGCTGCACAACCAGACGCGGTTCGCCGAGGGGACGCCGGGCCTGGCGGCCCCCGGTGCCGGCCTCGCGGACGGGATAGTGGTGACGCCGTCGCACAACCCGCCCCGGGACGGCGGGTTCAAGTACAACCCGCCGCACGGCGGGCCGGCCGGCTCCGACGCGACCGGGTGGATAGCGGACCGGGCCAACGAGATCCTGCGCACCGGCGTCGGGCAGGTGAAGCGGGTCTCGCTGGAAGCCGCGCTGGCCTCCGACGCGACGCACCGCCACGACTTCCTGTCCTCGTACGTCGACGACCTCGCGAACGTGCTGGACCTCGAGGCGATCCGCACGTCCGGGGTGCGCATCGGCGCCGACCCGCTGGGCGGGGCCTCGGTCGAGTACTGGGGCGCGATCGCCGAGCGGTACGACCTCGACCTGACGGTCGTGAACCCGCAGGTCGACCCCCGGTGGGCGTTCATGACGCTCGACTGGGACGGCAAGATCCGGATGGACTGCAGCTCGCCCTACGCGATGGCGTCGCTGGTGGAGAAGATGAGCGGGACCGGCGTCGGCGGTCAGGTGCCCTTCGACATCGCCACCGGGAACGACGCCGACTCGGACCGCCACGGCATCGTCACGTCCGACGGCCTCATGAACCCCAACCACTTCCTCGCGGTGGCCATCGAGTACCTCTACGGCGGGGCGCGTCCGAGCTGGCCCACGGATGCGGCGATCGGCAAGACCCTCGTGTCGTCGGCGCTCATCGACAGGGTGGCCGGAGACCTCAACCGCCGGCTCCTGGAGGTGCCCGTCGGCTTCAAGTGGTTCGTCCCCGGCCTGCTCTCCGGCGAGGTCGGGTTCGGTGGGGAGGAGTCGGCCGGCGCGTCGTTCCTGCGCAAGGACGGCCGCGTCTGGTCCACCGACAAGGACGGCATCCTGCTCGCCCTGCTCGCCTCGGAGATCCTCGCCACCACCGGCACGTCGCCGTCCGCGCACCACGCCGCGCAGGTCGAGCGCTTCGGGACGAGCTGGTACGCCCGGGTCGACGCCGCCGCCACACGCGAGCAGAAGGCCCGGCTCGGCGCGCTCTCGCCGTCGGACGTCACCTCCACCACGCTCGCCGGGCAGGACATCACGGCGAAGCTCACGGAGGCGCCCGGCAACGGCGCGAAGATCGGCGGGCTCAAGGTCACGACCGCGGACGCCTGGTTCGCCGCGCGGCCGAGCGGCACCGAGGACGTGTACAAGATCTACGCGGAGTCGTTCGTGTCCGCCGAGCACCTCACCGAGGTGCAGGAGGCCGCGAAGACGCTGGTGGACGAAGCCCTCGCCTGACCAGGCCTTCGCTGGTCGAGCTTGTCGAGACCCCGGTCCCGCCAAGCTCGACCACCGCCTAAACGATTCGCGTTCTACCGGGGCAGCCCGGTGCTTCCTAGCGTCACAGGGGTACACCTCGGCCGGACGGCCGGGCTGAACCTGACCGAACGGAGAGCGCCATGTCTCGCGTACGACGTCGTACCCGAACGGCGGCCCTGGCCGCTGCCCTCGCCCTCATGACAGCCGGCACCATCGCGGTATCGCAGAGCGCCACGGCCGGGGTGACCAGCCTCGGTGTGACCAGCCTCGGGGTATCCCCGGCCGCGACGGACCTCTACGTGGACCCCACCACCCAGGCGTACGCCGCGTGGCAGGCGGCGAGCGGAACGAACAAGGACCTGCTGGCCAAGATCGCCCTGACGCCGCAGTCGTACTGGGTGGGGGACTGGGCGGGCGCCGACCAGACCCGACAGCAGGTCGCGGACTACACAGGCCGCGCGGCAGCCGCCGGGCAGACCGGCGTCCTCACCGTGTACGCGATCCCGGGCCGCGACTGCGGCAACCACTCGGGGGGCGGCGTGCCCGAGAGCGAGTACGCGCGGTGGGTGGACACCGTGGCGTCCGGGATCGTGGGCAACCCGGTAGTGGTCCTCGAACCGGACGCGCTGGCTCAGCTCGGCGACTGCGACGGCCAGGGTGACCGCGTCGGCTACCTGCGGTACGCGGCCGCATCGCTGGCCGACGCCGGTGCGCGCGTCTACATCGACGCGGGGCACTCCGGGTGGCTGAGCCCGAGCGAGGCCGCGCGGCGGCTGCAGCTCATCGGTTTCACGGACGCCGTCGGCTTCGCGCTCAACACGTCGAACTACCAGACGACGGCGAACACCCAGGCCTACGCCGAACAGGTGTCGTCGCAGGTGGGCGGGCGGCCGTACGTGATCGACACCTCTCGCAACGGCAACGGCTCCAACGGCGAGTGGTGCAACCCGCGCGGTCGCGCCCTGGGCGAGCGGCCCCGGTTCGTCGACGACGGGACGTCGCTCGACGCGCTGCTGTGGGTCAAGCTGCCGGGCGAGTCGGACGGCGCGTGCAACGGCGGCCCCGCGGCCGGGCAGTGGTGGCAGGAGATCGCACTGGAGCTGGCGGCCAACGCCCACTGGTGACCGGCGAGTACGAGATCAGTCGGCGGTCGTCATCAGAAGGTTGATCAGCTGGCTCAGGACGGCGGTGCCGGGTGCGGCATCGCCGTCCTCCGGCGTGGGGTTAGCTACGACGGCGGCCCGCGCCGACGACTCGTAGATGCTGAGGATCATGTCGACCGCCGACCGCCGGTCGACGGTGAACCGGAGGTCGAGGTCTTCGACGATCCGCTCGATCGCGGCGCCGAGCTCCGTGCGGAGCATCTCCTCCTGCGCGAGGAACGGACGGCCGACAGTGGGGTCGCGCATCGCCAGGAGCTCCAGCTCGGCGCGCATCAGCGCCCACTGCCTGGCGTCACCGGGATCCGTGACCACCACCGAGAGCACGGCACTGATCGCGTCGTGGTCGACCACGCCGCCCCGGATGATGTCCGGCTGCAGCTCCTTGCCGATCGACTCCAGGGAGGCGAGCTGCCTGCGCATCGCTCGTTCGGCGAGCGCGAGGAACAGCTCCTCCTTGCTGCTGAAGTTCGAGTAGAAGGCGCCACGGGTGAACCCGGCGGCCTCGCAGACGGCCTCGATGGACGCGCCACGGATGCCGTGCTGCGCGAAGACGGTGAAGGCGGCGTCGAGCAGGCGCTCACGGGTCCGTTCGCGGCGGGGGGTCAGGGCCGCCGCGAACGCACGCTCGACGGACGACCCGGGGCCGACGTCGCCTACACGCTCAGATGTCACAGAAGCTCCTTGGGGTGTCAAGTGACCAGCCTATCAATACATCGGTGTATTGGATGCACCGATGTATCGGATACAGTGGTGCATCGAACCGCCTCCGTCGTTCCGCCTCTCCCCCTGGAGCCTGCGTGTCCTCCGTTCTCTATTCACTCGGCCGCTGGGCCGTCCGCGCTCGTCGGCTCGTCGTCGCGGGATGGGTCGTCGTGCTCCTCCTCGTGGGTGGCGCGGCCGGCCTGCTCCAGCAGGGCCTCGACAACGCGGTGACCATCCCGGGTACCGAGTCGCAGGAGGCGCTCGACCGCCTGGCCACGACGTTCCCGCAGGTCAGCGGCGCCTCCGCACAGGTGATAGTGGTCGCGCCAGAGGGCGGGTCCATCAAGGACGAGCCGATGCGCGCGGCCATCACCGACGGTGTCGAGGCGCTCGAGGACGTCTCGCAGGTCGAGGTGGTCACCTCGCCGTACGACAAGCAGATGCCGGCGTCGATCTCCGACGACGAGCAGGCCACGCTCCTCACGATCCAGCTCGACGGTGACCAGGGGTCCATCACCGACGCGACCAAGGACGCGCTGCACGAAGAGGCCGACGCGCTCGCGCAGGCCCTGCCCGACGGTGCGGAGGCGCACCTGGGCGGGCAGCTGTTCTCGTCGGAGCTCCCCAAGATGACGCTCACCGAGGGCATCGGCCTGCTGGTCGCGCTCGTGGTGCTGGTGCTGACCCTCGGCTCGCTCGTGGCCGCGGGCCTGCCGCTGCTCAACGCGCTGCTCGGTGTTGTCATCTCGATGGGGCTGCTGTTCGCGGCCACCGCGCTCGGTCCGATCAACTCGACCACGCCGCTCCTGGCCGTGATGCTCGGCCTGGCGGTCGGTATCGACTACGCGCTGTTCATCGTGTCCCGCCACCGAGAACAGCTCGGCAGGGGGCTCGGGGTCGACGAGTCGATCGCCCGGGCGACGGGAACCGCGGGCTCCGCGGTCGTGTTCGCGGGCCTCACCGTGATGATCGCGCTGGTCGGTCTCGGTGTGGCGGGTATCCCGTTCCTCACCACCATGGGCGTCGCGGCAGCCGTGACGGTGGGCATCACCGTGCTGGTGTCGCTCACGCTGCTGCCGGCACTGCTCGGGTTCGCGGGGGAGCGGCTGCGGCCCAAGCCGTCACGTGAGGCCCGGCGGGCTGCCGCCAAGGCGGCGGCTGCCGCTGTCGCGGCGGGCGACGAGCCCGAGGCCACCCGCCGACGTGCGGACGTCGTGACCGCGCCGGAGCAGAAGCCGAACCGCTTCTTCGCCGGCTGGGTCCGGCTCGTGACCAAGGTCCCGGCGCTGACCGTCGTGCTGGTCATCGTCGCCATGGGGGCGCTCAGCTTCCCCGCGACGGACCTGCGCCTCGCGCTCCCGGACGCGGGCGTGATGGCCAAGGAGGACCCGGCGCGCGTGACGTACGACCTGGTCTCCGAGCACTTCGGTGACGGCTTCAACGGACCGCTGATCGTCACGGGCTCCATCGTGACCAGCACCGACCCGGTAGCGCTGATGGACGACCTCGGGGCTGAGATCGAAGACCTGCCAGGTGTGGCCGACGTGCCGCTGTCGACGCCGAACCAGACCGCGGACACCGGCATCATCCAGGTGATCCCCGAGGGCGGCCCGACGTCCGCCGCGACCGAGGACCTGGTGCGCGAGATCCGCGCGCAGCACGACCACTTCCTCGACGAGTACGGTGTCGACCTCTCCGTCACCGGCTTCACGGCGGTCGGCATCGACGTGTCGGACAAGCTCGGTAACGCCCTGCTGCCGTTCGCCCTGGTCGTCGTCGGCCTGTCGCTGATCCTGCTGACCATGGTGTTCCGCTCGATCGCGGTGCCGCTCAAGGCGACCATCGGCTACCTGTTCTCCGTGGGTGCCGCGTTCGGTGTCGTCTCGCTCGTGTTCGAGCACGGCGTCTTCGCCGAGGCGCTCAACGTGACCCGCTCCGGGCCGGTCATCAGCTTCATGCCGATCGTGCTCATGGGCATCCTGTTCGGGCTCGCCATGGACTACGAGGTCTTCCTCGTGTCCCGCATGCGTGAGGACTACGTGCACGGCGGCAGCGCCAGGCACGCGATCACCACCGGCTTCCAGAGCTCGGCGAAGGTCGTCACCGCAGCGGCGATCATCATGATCGCGGTCTTCGTGGCGTTCGTACCGCACGGAGACATGAACATCAAACCGATCGCCTTGGGCCTCGCCGTCGGTGTGGCCGTGGACGCGTTCGTCGTGCGCATGATCTTCGTCCCGGCGGTGCTCGCGCTGCTCGGCGAGAAGGCCTGGTACATGCCGAAGTGGCTCGACCGGGTGCTGCCGTCGTTCGACGTCGAGGGTGAGGGCCTGGCCCGCGAGCTGTCGCTCGCGGACTGGCCCGAGCCGGGTGCCACCGACGCGGTGGCCGCCGGAGACCTCGAGGTCCGCGGCCGGTCGGGTCTGGTCGTCGGCCCGGTGAGCGTCCGGGTGCCCGACGGCGGCACCCTGCTCGTCCACGGTGACGCGACCGCGCCGGTCAGCGCCTTCCTGCTCGCGGTGTCCGGCCGCCTCCGCGTGACGGGGGGCGTGGCCAAGACCGCCGGGCTGGTGCTGCCTGAGCGAGCGTCCTCGGTGCGGCACAACGTGGCGGTCATCGACTCGGCCGCCGAGGGCGGGCACCCCGCCGAGGCGGTCCGCCGGGCCCTGCGGGACAAGCCCCGAGTGCTCGTCGTGGATGCCACCGAGACGGTGGGCGACCTGACGGCGCGGGCCGAGCTGGCGCAGGCGGTGGCCGGCGCGCAGCGTGCGGGCGTCGCGGTGCTGCTCGGCTCGACGGGATCAGCGGCGACCGACCTTGCGCCGTCCGGCACCCCGGTGCTGGACGTCAGCGCGGGCGGGCGTGCCGATTCCCTCAGTACAGAACCTGACCAGCCGACCAACGTGACAGAGCAGGAGGTGCGGGCATGAGCACCGCAACGAGATGGCTGCGGCCCGAGCCGTTCCGCAACCCGTGGCGCGCAGTCGCCGTAGCACTTCTACCGCTGATGATCCTGGGGCTGCTGATCTCCGCCCTGTGGAACCCGCAGGACCGGCTGGACACCGTCAAGGCAGCGATCGTGAACCTCGACGAGCCGGTGAAGGTGAACGGCCAGACCGTTCCGCTCGGCCGTCAGCTCGCCGCAGGTCTGGTGAGCGGCGGTGAGACCGCGGACGCCAAGGCCGGAGAGGCTGCGGCGGTCCCCGCGTCGGACGCGAGCTACGACTGGCAGATCACGGACGAGGCAGGCGCGGCCGACGGCCTCGCCGACGGTACGTACGCCGCAGTCGTGACCATCCCCGAGGGCTTCTCCGCCGCGGCGACGTCGTTCGGCGGCGACGACCCGTCGAAGGCACGCCAGGCCACCATCGACGTCGCGACCCCGGCCAACGGCCGTGTGCTCGATGACGCCCTCGCGCAGATCGTGGCGCAGACCGCCACCGGCGTGCTCGGCAGCACCCTGACCGAGACCTACGTGGACAACGTCCTCGTCGGCTTCTCCACGCTCTCCGAGGAGCTGGGCAAGGCCGCCGACGGCGCCGACCAGCTCGCCGACGGCGCGAACGAGGCGGGCAAGGGCGCCGAGAAGCTGGCCGACGGGGCACACCAGACCTCGGCTGGTGTGGCAGGTGTCGGTGACGGCGTGAACAGCCTGGCCGGCGGCGTGGGGCAGTGGGCCACGGGTGCGAACCAGTGGGCTGCGGGCGCGGACCAGGTCTCGGCCGGTGTGGCGGGACTGGCTTCCGGTGCCTCTGGTCTCGCGGACGGCGCCAACCAGGTGGCGGACGGTCTGGGGCAGAGCGCCGACGGAGCGCGAGCGCTCGCCGGTGGCGCGGACAAGCTCGCGGGCGGAGCGACCAAGCTTGTCGCCGGTGCTGACGGGGTCGCCGACGGTACCAGCCAGGTCGCTGCTGGTGCGCAGGGCGCTGCCGATGGTGCCCAGAACCTTGCTGGGCACGCAGGCAAGGTGTCAAAGGGTGCTGTCGCCTTGGTGGCGGAGGCAGCAGAGGTTTGTGCGGACCCGTTGCTCGCGGTGCAGGTCTCGGATTTGTGTGGCGCCCTCAGTGACAACGCGGACCTCCCTGTCGAAGCGGGCACCGTCGAGTTCGGACTGAAGGCGATGTCGGACAAGGGCAGCGACAAGAGCCTCTACGGTCTCGCTGCCGGAGCCTCCAAGACCTCGCAGGGTGCGAACCAGGTTGCCGCGGGCGTCGGTGGGCTCGCCGGTGGTGCCAAGGAACTGTCGACGGGTAGCCGCCAGCTTGCTGATGGCCTCGGTCAGCTGGAGTCCGGCTCCGCACAGGTTGCGTCCGGCGCTACCGAGCTGGCAGGCGGTTCCTCGCAGCTCGCCTCCGGTGCCTCCGGACTGGCCAGCGGCGCACGCGAGTTGTCCGGCGGGGCCGGTGGCATCGCGTCCGGTGCGACGGAGCTTGCCAACGGCGTCGGTGAGCTGGAGACCGGCACCAGCCAGCTCGCGACGGGTGTCGACGGCCTGGCCGACGGCGTCGGCGAGCTGGCCGGCGGCGCGACGGACCTGTCGAAGGGTCTTGGGCAGGCCACCGAGGAGATCCCGTCCTACACGGAGCACGAGCGCAAGTCGCTCGCCTCCGTGGTGGCCGACCCTGTCGCCACCGACGGCGAGGTCACCGACCTCGACACCGGCGCGACGGGCCCGATGTTCGCGGTCCTGGCGCTCTGGCTCGGCGCGCTCGCGCTGATGACCGTGTTCTCGCCGGTCCCGCTGCACGCCCGTGGGTCGACCCGCGGCGCGCTGCGGCTCGTGCTCGAGACGTTCGCCGTCCCGGCGGCGGTCGGACTGGTCACCGGCCTCGCGGCGGGCGTCGTCCTGGCCGGGATCGAGGACCTCGACGCCGGTGGATGGGCGGCGACCATGGGCGTCGGCGCGCTGATCTCGATCGCCTTCGTCGCGGTCAACCAGGCGCTCGCGGCGGCGCTCGGACACGTCGGCCGGGGGATCAGCCTGCTGATCGCGGTGCTCGTCATCGCGACGGGTGTCGTGTCGACGGTGCCGGGCGTGCTCGAAGGCCTTGCGGCGTTCCTGCCGGTCGGTCCCGCGATCGTCGGACTGGGCCGCCTCATCGAACCCGGCACGGGAAGTGTCGGCCTGGCGATCGCCTCGGTGGTCCTGTGGGGTATCGCAGGCCTGGCCGTCACGACCATCATGGTGGCCCGACAGCGCACGGTCCGGGTCGCGGAGCTCCTCCGAACCGCCTGACCCAGCCACCGCACTGAGACAGCCGAGATAGAACTGGGGCGAGATAGAACCGCAGCACCTGCGGTTCTATCTCGCCCCAGTTCTATCTCGCCAGGGTTCTATCTCGGCCTCGGGGCGCACTACCTCGCCGGGGCTCGGCGGAGGCGTTCCGCGGTGTCCGGCCACGGGACATCCACCCGTTTGGTGGGCTCCAGCGCCTTGGACAGGAAAGCGTCGCGCAGCACTATCCCTTCGGGTGAGAGCTCGATGACCGTGAGCTCAGGACCCTCGCCGTCGAGCAACCAGTACTCCGCCAGCTCGCCCAGGCCGCGTTCGAGCACGAGCTCCTCGGCCGCGTGATAGTCCTGCGCCTCGCCGACAGCATGACCGAGGCGGTTGCGCGGCAGCACGTCGGCGTAGTCGTCGGTCAGCGGTTCGAGGTAGCCAACGGTCTCGCCGTCCTCCCGCGTGACGGCGAGCCAGGTGTCGACAGGTGCGATCTCCGGCGTCGTCATGGCCCGACCATACGGTCGACCCCTGCCTCGGAGCGCGCTGTTTTCCCGCCGGACGCCTCGGCTCGCCCGAGTTCTGCTCAGGCGGGACGACAGGCCCGGTCCGGGGATCAGCCCAGGTCCGACTTCCGGATCAGCCCGTGCACGCCCACCGTCCGGTCGACGACCTGCGAGATCGCGAAGTCCGCTGCGGCGGACAGGTAGGCGTAGGCGATCGCCCGGTCCAGCCCGTGGTCGTGCTGGAGAAAGTCCAGGGCGTTGACGACGGCACGACGCATCGCGACATCGAGGTCGCTGAGCTGACCGCCCACCGAGCCGTCCGGGTCGGACAGCCCGATCGGGATCCAGGCGTCCGCCGTCTCCGCGAACGGGTACGAGTACGCGACCGACGGCGCGCCGCCCGACCCGGGCTTGCAGACCGTGAGCCGGAACGTCCCGCGCAGCGAGCCCTCCATGGCGGTCAGCGCCACCTCGCCGTCGCCCATCGCCATGTGCGGGTCGCCGACGTAGAAGAGCGCGCCCTCCGCGCTGACCGGCAGGTAGAAGGTGGAGCCGGCGCCGAGATGGCTGATGTCGATGTTGCCGCCGCCGAGCGTGGGCGGGATCGAGTTTGCCTCGGGGGCGGTGAGGTTCGTCGTCTCGGCGAACGCGACGCCCATCATCCCGAAGAACGACCGCAGCGGGAACCGGACCCGGCCCGTGCCGGAACCCATGACGGCGTGGTCGCCCCGCACCCCGGCGAACACGGACACGTTGCCGTACTCGGTGGGGATGCCGGACTCGCGGCCGTCGGAATCGACGGGCGGCATCACCTCGTCGAGCGTGATGCCGGCGGGCGCCCCAGAGGCCGTCATAGCCAGCGAGCCCTTGCCGTGCCGGGACGAGACCACGCCGTACGGCACGCGCGGCGTCGCCTCCAGCGTCTCGATCTTCAGGACGTCGCCGGGTTCGGCGCCCTCCACGAAGACCGGACCGGTCACGATGTGCGGCCCGTCGACGTCGAAGTTGCGCGACGTCCGGGAGTACCCGGCGGCGATCGCCACGGCGTCGTCCAGCACCTCGCGTCGCCGGACACCGTGCTCGGCGAAGTACGCGACCGGGTCGCGGCCCTGATCCTCCAGGATGCCCTCGTGGGAGACGGCATCGATGGTGACCGTCTGCCCGGACCGCACCCGCGCCACCGCGTCCGCGTGGACGGACGGGACGTAGCCCCACAGGACGTCGTCGACCTCCGAGCCCAGGTAGACGTCACCGGGGATGCGGCCGCGGCCCGGCTGCAGGACGCCGGAGAACCTCCCGGAGCCGCGTCCGGGCCGCGACGCCGACGCTGCCCAGGCGGCGGGCGCTGCGGACCCGGCCGCCAGCGCCGACCCCGCTCCCACGCCGAGTGCCGCCTGCAGGAACCGGCGTCGCCCCAGTGCGGACGCGAGAGTCTCCGCGGCGGCACGTCCGGGCTGGTGTCTGGGAAGGGTCACAGGTCCACGCTCCTTCGTCACGCGCGGCCGAGCACCGCACGGTCCCGACGGTAGGAACCGGAGATTTCCCCTGTGTGTGCCCGCCGTTACGCCAACCGGACTAGTCACTCTGTGCGGAGGTAGAACCCTGGCGAAGTAGAACCAGGGCGAGATAGAAGCGCAGCGTGCCGTGGTGCGCTGCAGTTCTACTTCGCCACAGTTCTACTTCGCCCTGGTTCTACCTCGGCGGACGTGGCGGTCAGTCGAAGTACGCGGGCACGTCGACCGCGCCGCCCTCCACGGCGAACTCCGCGTGCACCGCGGTCCGCAGCCCGGTGTCGTACAGGTAGTCCAGGGCCGTCGACGCGAGCCCTGCCGCACTGTCGACCGCGGCGGACACCGCCGCCGGGGTTGCCGCCGCAGCGGCGAACTCAGCCGTGTGCAGCGCGACGTCCGGGGTCGAGACCTGCACCAGGGGGTGGATCCCGGGTATGCGGAAGGAGACGTTGCCGAAGTCCGTCGACGCCGCGAGCGTCTCCGAGAGCACGCCGGCGGGCAGCGGGTCACGCCCACGGCGACGCTGAGCCGCGACCCATCGGTCGGTGAGCCGCCGGTTGGTGCGCACGGGGAGGCTCGGGTGTGCGCCGTCGTCCCAGGTGATCTCGACGTCCGTGCCCGTCATGCGCGCGGCGCCGTACGCGATGTCGTCCAGGCGGCGCGACAGGTCACGCAAGGTGTCCGCGTACTTGGACCGCGCGTACAGGTGCACGACCGCCCGCTCCGTGATGATGCTCGGCCGGGTGCCGCCCTCCGCGATCGTCGCGTGCACGCGGTCCACGGGCGGCATCTGCTGCCGCAGCAGGCCGATGCCCTGGTAGGCCAGGCTGGCGGCGTCCAGCGCGTTGCGGCCCATGTACGGCTGGGCGGAGGCGTGCGCGGGCCGCCCGGTGAAGGTCCAGGTCAGCAGACGGCGACCGAGCCAGACCTGGTCGGCGACGTCGAGCCCGTACGGGTGCACCATGATCGCGGCATCGATGCCTTCGAGGGCTCCGTTGCGCGCCAGGACCTCCTTGCCGGTGTGCCCCTCCTCGGCAGGCGTACCGAGGAGCACCACCCGTCCGGCGGGCGCATCGGCTGAGGTCATGACCTCGTGCAGGGCGAGGAACGCGCCGACACCAGACGCCGCGATGACGTTGTGGCCGCAGGCGTGACCGATGCCGGGCAGCGCGTCGTACTCCGCGCAGATCGCGATGGTCGGCCCGGCGGGATCGCCGATCTCCGCCCGGAACGCCGTCGGCACCCCGTGGGCGCCCGGCTCCGCCTCGACGCCGTGCCGAGCCAGCACCTCGATCAGCGTCGCCGCGCTGCGGTGCTCCTCGAAGGCGGTCTCGGGGTGCTCGTGCAGCCGCCGCACGATCTCGGCGAGCTCCGGCTCCAGCCGCTCGGCCGCCCGCTCGATCGTGGAGTGGAGCGCTGCGGGCGCACCGCCGTCGGGCAGCGCGGCGTCCTGTCCACCGACGGCGTCGAGGCCGCCCGCGGATGCCGCGCCCGCCAGCGCCGCCCGCCGCCCGGCGGTCTCGGCGACCAGGTGGTCCAGGTAGGCGGTGCTGGGCGGGGTGGAGCGGCTCATGCGGCCATCGTATGGAAGGCGCCCGCGGGGTCAGTCCAGGTAGTCCTTCACCAGCTGCTCGGCCAGCCCCGTGTACGTGGCGGGGGTCAGCGCGGCGAGGCGGGCGGCGACGTCGTCCGGCAGGCCCAGGCCTGCCACGAACTCGCGCATGCGCGCGCCGTCCACGCGCTGGCCGCGGGTGAGGTCCTTGAGGCGCTCGTACGGGTTCTCCATGCCGGGCACACCCGCGACCGAGGCCGCACGCATCGCGGACTGGACGGGCTCGCCCAGCACCTCCCAGTTGGCGTCGAGGTCCTCGCGCAGCAGTACCTCGTTGACGGCGAGCCGGTCCAGGCCGCGTGAGACGTTGTCGATCGCGAGCAGGCTGTGCCCGAACGCCGGGCCGATGTTCCGCTGCGTCGTCGAGTCGGTGAGGTCGCGCTGGAGGCGGCTCGTCACGAGCGTCGCCGAGAGCGTGTCCAGCAGCGAGCACGAGATCTCGAGGTTGGCCTCGGCGTTCTCGAACCGGATCGGGTTCACCTTGTGCGGCATCGTGGACGAGCCGGTGGCGCCCTCGACCGGGATCTGCGTGAAGAACCCGAGCGAGATGTAGGTCCACACGTCGGTCGCGAGGTTGTGCAGGATCCGGTTGAAGCGCGCGATGTCGGCGTAGACCTCGGCCTGCCAGTCGTGCGACTCGATCTGCGTGGTCAGCGGGTTCCAGTCCAGCCCGAGACCCTCGACGAAGGCCTTCGAGACGGCGGGCCAGTCGGCGGTCGGGACGGCGACCGTGTGCGCGCCGTAGGTGCCGGTGGCGCCGTTCAGCTTGCCCAGGAACTCGGCACCCTCGATGCGGCGCAGCTGACGGCGCAGGCGGTGCGCCAGCACGGCGAGCTCCTTGCCCAGGGTCGACGGCGTCGCGGGCTGGCCGTGCGTCCTCGACAGCAGCGGCGCGGCGGCGTGCTCGCGCGCCATACCGGCGAGCTGGTCGACGACGGCGGTCGCGGCCGGGAGCCAGGCGTCACGGACCGCGCCGCGCACCATCAGCGCGTACGAGAGGTTGTTGATGTCCTCGCTCGTGCAGGCGAAGTGCACGAGCTCGCTCGCCGCGGGGAGGCTCGTCGTCCCCAGGACCTCGGGCGCCACGGCGATGCGGCGCTTGATGAAGTACTCGACGGCCTTGACGTCGTGCACCGTCTCGCGCTCGATCTCGGCCAGCTCGGCGATCTCGTCCGCGCCGAACGTCGCGGGGATCGCCCGGAGGTAGTCGATCTCCTGCACCGACAGGGTCGGTGCGCCGGGGACCACGGGCGCCGCGATGCCGGGCGCGCCGTTGCACAGCGTGATGAGCCACTCGACCTCGACGTGGATGCGCTCGCGGTTCAGCGCGGCCTCGCTCAGGTGGTCCACGAGCGGGGCGACAGCCTTGCGGTACCGGCCGTCGAGCGGTCCGAGCGCGATGGCCGGGCTCACCTCCGCGAGGGTCACGCGGGTGGCGGGGCTGGTCGGGCTGGCGGCGGGCGCGGTCGTCTCAGGCACGTTCTCCATTCTCCCACGGGAGATCCGCAGGGGACCCGCACAGACCCGCAGGACGGCGCCGCACCGCTGCGAGCCCGACCACACCCGACCGGTTCGGCGACTTGTGCACAGGCGGCCGCCCCCGGCCGACGACGGCGCCCGGCCCGCGCCTAGCGTCATGACCGATGAGACACACCGGACGGGGAGCACGCGGGATGGGTACAGCAGGACGACCAAAGAGGAAGAGCCGATGACCGGCGCATGCGGACTGCCCGTACCCGGATCAGGAGGTCCGACGGCGGCGTTCGCGGCCGCCGTGGAGCTGCTGGCCCGGGGTAGCGACCAGCTGCTGGCCGCCGCCGTCGAGGTGGACTGGGAGGCGCCCGCGGCGGAGCTGTACCGGGCAGAGGTTGCCGAGGCGGCGCTCGCCGTCGCACGCGACATCTCGCGGCTGAAGGAGGCGATGAGTCGGGTCGCCGTCCTGCGTGCCGCGGGCGGGCCGGGATGACGGCACCCCTGACGGTGCCGCCGGACGGCCCGAATCTGGCGCCGGACACCGTCGCGGTGTTCGGGGGAGCGGGTGTCACAGCTGTCGAGTCCGACTCGGTACGCCGGGCGGCGGCCCGGGTGGCGGCCGCCGCCGAGGACCTGCGCTCGGCCGCGAGGCTCTGCCTTGCCGCGAGCGGGGACGTCGTGCTCCCAGGCGTCGCCGGAGCAGCGATGTCCCGGCTGCCCGACGACGGTCTGGGCCGGCCCGTCGCCGCGCTCGCCCCCGCAGCCCGCGCGCTGGAGGAGGCTGTGCACGAGGTGGCACGGAGCCTCGTCCAGCACGCCGACCTGTGCGACCTGCTGGGCTGGCGTCTGCTTCGTGCGGCAGGGCTCTACGAGGAGGCGGAGTCGACGGCGGAGCGAGTGGTCGGCGCCCTGGTCACCGCAGGAACCTTCGGTACGGGAGCAGCGTTCGGCAGCCAGGGTGGGTTCGGGCTGGCGGGAGCAGGCATCCTGGCCGCGGGCGATCTGGCGGGTCGTATGGGCGGGGGACTGATCACCGGAGGCGTGCCCTGGGCGCTCACCGGATGGCTCGGTTCGTGGCTCGGTCCGGCCGCCGTGCGCGACCTGGCCCCGTACACGGACGAGGTGTTCGCCGGGCTGGGCAGCGGCGTCGGGCAGGCGCAGCCGGGCCTGGCCAACGGCGACGCCGGCATCGCCGGAGGGGCAGGTGTGCTCGCGCACGTGGCCCGGGAGCTCCCACTGCTGGGAAACGACGACCAGGGGGTCCGGGTCACTCGGATCACCGCGGAGGACTTCGCGAACGGCTCGCCCCCGGCCTGGTCGGACACCGGGGCCCGGTCCGTGCAGGAGGCGGTGGCCAGGATCGACAGCCTCTACCCGGCGACGGGCGGGGCGCCGCCGGGCACCGTCGCGGTCCAGAAGGTCACCGGGCCAGACGGCGCGGTCTCGTGGACCGTGCTGATCCCCGGCACCCAGTCCGCGCTGCCCGCGGAACATCCGTGGGACGGCCGGACCGACGTCGAGCTCGTCGCCGACCAGGCGGACGGCGCCACCGCGGCGGTCGAGCGTGCGCTCGCCGACTCCGGCGTCGGACCCGACGAGCCGGTGACCCTCGTGGGACACAGCCTCGGCGGGATCGCCGCGTCGGCGCTGGTGTCGCGGGCGGGCTTCGCGGAGCGCTACCGGATCGGCGGGCTCGTCACGGCCGGGTCACCGACGGGTCTGCTGACCACACCGCCGGGTATCCCGGTACTGCACCTCGAGACCCCGGAGGAGCTCGTCTCGCACACCGACGGCCGGTCCGCCTCGGAGAATCCCCGCACCAGGGACCGCGTGACGGTGGTCCGGTCGCTCCGGGACTCCGCCGACCCGGACGACCGCGCGGCGTCGGGCGACGTGGTGCGGGCCCACTCGGTCAGCACGCACGTCCGCACGCTCGACCTGGCCATCGGCCTCGGCGATCCCAGGGTGACCGAGGTGGTGGACAGGATCGGCCCGCGACTGGACGGGACGACGGTGCGCACCACGTTCTACCGCGCGGAACGGGTCGGTCAGTGACCTCTCAGTCAGTGATCTTGTTGGGCAGGACCGCCAGGAGGACCGTCTGCACCACCGAGATCACGAGCGCCGCGAGCACGAACCACCAGAAGCCGCCGGTTACCTCGAGACCCCAGTTGGGCTGGTCCGAGAACCACGACTGGTTGGTGATGAGCGTCGTGATCCACAGCATGAACGCGTTGATCAGGAGCGACACCAGGCCGAGCGTGAGGATGTAGAGCGGCAGCGAGATGAGCTGGACTATCGGCTTCACGACCATGTGCACCAGGCCGTAGATCACCGCGACGATCACCGTGGCGAGAATCGTGCCCAGGGTGGTGTCGTTGCTGACGATGTCCATGTGGGAACCGAGGATCAGGGCTGACAGCCCGATCGCGAGTGCGGTGATGAGGATGCGCGCCACGAGCTTCATCTGGCCATCGTGGCATGCTGACCCCCGTGGAAGAAGCATTCGTACCGCTCCGCCCGGCCGTGTCGGCACTCCCCGCCTACGTTCCCGGCGCGCGCGTCGGCGCGGGCGCACCGGCGTGGAAGCTCTCGTCCAACGAGAACCCGTACGCGCCGCTGCCGTCGGTCCAGGCCGCCATCACGCGTGCCGCGGCCGAGGTGAACCGGTATCCCGACATGTACGCCGAGGAGCTCGTCGGGGCACTCGCGGCACACAGCGGGGTGGCCGTCGAGAACGTGGTGGTCGGCAACGGGTCCGTCGCGCTGCTCTCGCACATCCTGAGCGCCGTCGTCGACCACGGGGACGAGATCGTGTTCCCGTGGCGCTCGTTCGAGGCCTATCCGATCGCGGCTGCCGTGTCCGGCGGCACCGCCGTGACCGTGCCGCTCGAGGAGGGCACGGGCCGGCTGGACCTGCCCGCGATGGCGGCCGCCGTCACGCCGCGCACCCGCGTGGTGCTGGTCTGCTCGCCCAACAACCCGACCGGACCCGCGGTGCACGCCGGAGAGCTGGAGACGTTCCTGGCGGCGGTGCCGACGAACGTCCTGGTGGTGCTGGACGAGGCGTACCTCGAGTTCGTGCGCGACCCCGAGGTACCTGACGGCGTCGACGTGTTCACGCGCCACCCGAACGTGGTGGTGCTGCGCACGCTGTCGAAGGCGCACGGCCTGGCGGGTCTCCGCGTGGGCTACGCGATCGCCGAGCCGCGCCTCGCCGCCGGGATCCGCAGTGTGTCCACGCCGTTCGGTGTCTCCCTCGTGGCCCAGGCCGCCGCGCTGGCGACGCTGGAGCCCGAGGCCCAGAGCCAGCTCACGGAGCACGTCGAGGCGCTGGTGGGCGAGCGCAACCGCGTCGTGGAGAGCCTCCATGACCAGGGCTGGGTGCTGCCGGAGACGCACGCCAACTTCGTGTGGTTCGGCCTGGGCGAGCAGACCATGCAGCGTGCCGCCGAGGCGAAGGACGCGGGCGTCCTGGTGCGCCCCTTCGCCGGTCACGGCATCCGTGTCAGCATCGGCTCCCCGGAGGCGAACGACGCGTTCCTCAAGGTCGCGTCGACCTGGCGCTGACGCGGACGACCAGACGGGTGATCGGCAAGACGTCAGGTGATCGGCAGCCCGAGGTGCCGATCACCTGACGTTCTGCCGACCACGTCGCGTCAGCTGATCAGCGCGTCCGTCAGGACGCCGTCCCGGGCTGTCCACCTCGGGGCGGCGCCGACCAGCGAGTCGAGCCGCTCCAGCCGTCGGGCCGAGGCGGCGTCGGCGGGGGTGAGCACGACGATGCGCTCGCCGCGCCGCTGGTCGAGCCACAGGCTCTGGAAGATGGTGTCGAGCCTGCCCACCCGCGACGACCGGTAGCGGCGCAGCTGGGTCCGGTCGCCCCGTACCTCGTGCTCGTCCCAGTACCGCTCGAAGTCGGGCGAGTGCTCGCGCAGGCTGCTGAGCAGGCCGGGCCAGCGCGGGTCGTGCGGGAACTCAGCCTCCCGGGCACGCAGCCGCCCCGCGAGGTCGCGCAGCACGAGCTCCGGCTCCACGAGGCTGCTGCGCCAGTCGTCGTGGGTGAACAGCAGCCACGCGCAGTTCCGGTCGACCGGGTCGACCGAGTCGAGGTCACCGAAGAAGAACCGGTAGCTGCGGTTGGCCGCGACGAGATCGTAGGCGGCGGTCTGGATCGCGGCGGGAAAGGGCAGCAGCTGGTCCAGGATCGCCACGTGCTCCGGCCGCACCTCCATGAGCGGGCTCGGCGCGCGCGGCCCGGCGTCGGGCGTGCGCCCGGCCAGGAGCATGAGGTGCCGCCGCTCGTCCGTCCGCAGGCGGAGCGCCCGTGCGACGGCGTCGAGCACCTGGTCCGACGGGTTGGGTGCGCGCCCCTGCTCCAGCCACGTGTACCAGGTGACGCCGACCCCGGCGAGCTGCGCCACCTCCTCGCGGCGCAGCCCAGGGGTCCGGCGCCGCCCGGCCTGCGGCAGCCCGACGTCGGCCGGGGTCACCCGCCCGCGGCGCTCGCGGAGGAAGGCGCCGAGAGCCTGGTGCTCGGGTGTCGTTCTGGTCACCTGACCAGTGTCACCCCGCCGCGCCCGCGTAACCAGGTGGTGCCAGTACCCGTATGAACAGGCTCCTGGTACCAGGATGCCGGTACCCGGATCGTCGAGGTATGACGCCATCCATCCCCGCGGCCGTCGCCCAGGGCGTGCCGCCGGCCACCACGCCGCCGAGCAGCCCGTCAGCCACCAGCCCGTCAGCCACCAACCCGTCAGCTTCCCCGCGAACGCCGAGCGACGCGCGAGCCCTGACCGCCGGCGGACTCGCCGTGCTCCTGCTCGCGTTCCTCCCAGTGAACTTCACGTTCGGCGCGGTGAACCTCCTGGTCCCCGCCATCACCGCCGACCTGCACACCGGGCCGTCGGGTGGGCAGCTCGTCCTGTCCGCCTACACGACGACGTTCGCGGCGGGCCTGGTCATCTCCGGCCGGCTGGGCGACCGGTACGGGCGGCGTCGGCTGCTCGTGATCGGCCTGGTCGCCTTCGGGTCGCTGGCCGTCCTGACCGGGCTCGCCCAGAGCCTGACCGCCCTCGTGGCTCTGCGCGCGGCGCTCGGCCTGGCCGCAGGGCTGTTCACGCCCCAGGTCCTCACCACCATCCAGGCCACGGCGCCCGCAGCGCTGCGCACCCGCGGCATCATCCTGTTCACCGCGGCGGGGGCGGTCGCCTCCATCGCCGGCCAGGTCGTGGCGGGTGCGATCGCTGTCTCGATGCCCGAGCACCTGGCCTGGCGCGCCGTCCAGGGTGTCACCGGGGCCATCGCTCTGCTGGCGCTGACCGGTCTGCGTGCCGTCCCGGAGTCGCGCTCGCCGGCGCCGCTCGGGCTCGACCTGCGGGGCGCGGCGCTGCTCGGAGGTGGGCTGGTGGCCCTGGTCGTGCCGCTGACGCTCGGCCCGACGGCGGGATGGCCTGCCTGGTCCCTCGGCCTGCTCGGTGCGGCCGTCGTGATCCTCACCGGGTTCGCGTTCGCCCAGCGTGCCACCGAGCGGCGGGGTGGGCTGCCCGTTGTGCCGCCCAGTGTGCTGCGGGTCCCGGTGGTGCGCATCGGCCTGCTCATGACGCTGCTCTTCTTCGTCTCCTACGGTGCGTTCCTCTACGAGGTCTCGCAGTACGCGCGGGCCGCCTGGGGCGCCGACGGCTGGGACGTCGCCATGGTGACGCTCGGCTTCGGCGGCGGATTCCTCGTCGCGGCGCTGGTGCTTCCGGGCATTCTCGGCCGCGTGGGCCCACGGATCATGGTCTACGCCGCCTCCGGCCAGGCGGTGGCCCTCCTGGGCATCGCCCTGGTGGTCGGGCTCGACGGCGGGAGGAGCGCCCCGCCGGAGCTCCAGCCGCTGCTGATCGTGCTCGGTGCGGTCCAGGCACTGATGTACGGACCCGCGCTCCAGACGGTGCTCTCCCGCACGCCGGACTGGGCGGCGGGCGTGGCGGGTGGGCTGCTGACCACGCTGCAGCAGCTCGGGATCGGGCTCGGCGTCGCACTCCTGGGCGGCCTCTTCCACGCGGTGGCCGACGCCGCGGGCGGACCCGCCGGCGGGACGGCCGCCGCGGCCGCCACCGGTTCGGGGTCGGGTCTCGCGGTCGGCCTGGTGACCGCGCTCGCCGTGCAGGCTGCGTGCGCCGTCGTGTTCGCCCTGCTGGCCCACCGCGTTGCTCGGCACAGCGCCGCGGGCTGACCGCGGGCGACGTCCTGTCCTCGCTCGCGTGCTCCGCGCGCCCGGTAGGTACCGGGTCCGGGTCGCCGAGACTCCGTCGCGCGCCTTGGTGGGTTCCGACAAACGGTCCCGGAAGAGATTGGGCGACATCGCGGCAGACCGACCTACGGTTCCGTAGCCTACGCTTGCGTAGGCTACGAGAGCGTAGGTTGCGGATCGGCTAAATTTCCGGCCGGACCCGTGCCAGGATGGAAAGGTCCCCGGGACGGGCCGGGCGTCTCCGCAACAGCGGGCGCTCGCGTCCGCAGTTGAAGGAGGAAGCGTGACTACGACCAACGGCTCCAACGAGGCGATCCCGACGTTGCAGCTACTCGATCCCCAAGGGAACCGCGTCACGACGCGCGGGTCCAAGGGGTATCGCGACCGCGCTGCGGCCCTGACCACGGAAGACCTTCGTGGCATGTACCGCGACATGGTCCTGACTCGTCGGTTCGACGACGAGGCGACCTCGCTCCAGCGACAGGGTGAGCTGGCCCTGTTCGCGCCCGCTCGTGGCCAGGAGGCCGCGCAGGTCGGCAGTGCCTACGCGCTGCGGCCGCAGGACTACGTGTTCCCGTCCTACCGGGAGCACGGTGTGCTGCACGTCCGCGGCCTGGACCCTGTCGACCGGCTGCGGTTCTTCCGCGGTTCGGACCATGGTGGCTGGAACCCGACCGAGCACAACACCAGCGTCTACACGATCGTGATCGGCGCGCACACCCTGCACGCCACCGGCTACGCCATGGGCGTCCAGCGGGACAACACCCCGCTCGACAAGCACGACGGCACCGCCGTGATCACCTACTTCGGTGACGGCGCCACCTCGCAGGGCGACGTCAACGAGGCGATGGTCTACGCGGCGGTGAACGACGCACCGGTGGTGTTCTTCCTGCAGAACAACCAGTGGGCCATCTCCGAGCCGACCACCCGGCAGACCAAGACCCCGCTGTACAAGCGGGGCGAGGCGTTCGGCCTGCCCAGCCTGCGGGTCGACGGCAACGACGTGCTCGCCGTGTACGCCGCCACCCAGGAAGCGCTCGAGCGCGCCCGGACGGGCCAGGGTCCGAGCTTCATCGAGGCGTTCACGTACCGTATGGGCGCCCACACGACGTCCGACGACCCGACCCGCTACCGCACCTCCGAGCAGGAGGAGCTGTGGCGCGGCCGCGACCCGATCGACCGGCTGGGCGCGCTGCTGCGTGCCGAGGGCGCGCTCGACGACGACTTCGAGGCCGAGATCAAGGCACAGGGCGACGAGCTGGGCGCGAAGCTGCGCACCGGCGTCCGCGCCCTCGACGGCGGTCCGGCCGTCTCGAGCATGTTCGACGACGTGTACGCCACACCCCACGGCACCGTCGCCGCCGAACGTGCCTGGTACGAGGCCTACGACGCCGGCGACCCGCCGGCCCCGCAGTACGCGATAGCGGACTCAGCGCAGGGAGGCGCACGATGACAACCATGGCGGAACGTACGCACACCACGTCCGGCGCCCCCGAAGCGGCGTCGGGCATCCAGACGCTCTCGTTCGGCAAGGCGATCAACGAGGGCCTGCGCGCCGCGATGCGGCGCGACGACAAGGTCATGCTCATGGGTGAGGACATCGGCCCCCTCGGCGGCGTCTTCCGTGTGACCGACGGCCTGCAGGCGGAGTTCGGCGAGCAGCGGGTGGTGGACACGCCGCTGGCGGAGTCCGGCATCGTCGGCACCGCCATCGGCCTGGCCATGCGCGGCTACCGGCCGGTCTGCGAGATCCAGTTCGACGGGTTCGTCTTCCCGGCGTTCAACCAGATCACCACGCAGCTCTCGAAGATCCACAACCGCACGCGCGGCGCGGTGCAGATGCCCGTCGTCATCCGCATCCCGTACGGCGGCGGCATCGGCGGCGTCGAGCACCACGGCGAAAGCCCGGAGTCGCTGTTCGCGCACACCGCGGGCCTGCGCGTGGTCTCGCCGAGCACCCCGCAGGACGCGTACACGATGATCCAGGAGGCCATCGCCTCCCCGGACCCGGTGTTGTACTTCGAGCCCAAGAGCCGTTACTGGGGCAAGGGCGCGGTCGACCTGGACGCTCCCGTCGGCACGGACACCCTGAACTCGGCACACGTGGTCCGCCAGGGCACCGACGTCACGTTCGTCGCCTACGGCCCGTCCGTCGCGACGGCGCTCAAGGCTGCCGACGCGCTCGCCGAGGAGGGCCGGTCCGCCGAGGTGCTCGACCTGCGCGCCATCTCGCCGCTCGACACCGCGGCGATCGTGGCGAGCGTGCGCAAGACCGGACGCTGCGTGGTGATCCACGAGGCGCCCGTGTTCTTCGGCGCAGGCGCCGAGATCGCGGCCCGGGTCACCGAGGAGTGCTTCTACGCTCTCGAGGCGCCCGTGCTCCGCGTGGGCGGCTTCCACACGCCGTACCCGGTGGCCAAGCACGAGCACGAGTACCTGCCGAGCGTGGATCGTGTGCTCGACGCCGTCGACCGCGCTTTCGCGCACTGACACAGGAGTGAGCAGAGAGTGAGCTTGAAGACCCAGAGGTTCCCGCTCCCCGACGTCGGTGAGGGCCTCACCGAGGCCGAGATCGTCGAGTGGCAGGTCGCCGTCGGCGACACCGTTGAGGTGAACCAGACGATCGTGGAGATCGAGACGGCGAAGTCGCTCGTCGACCTGCCGTCGCCGTGGACGGGGACGGTGTCCGCCCTGCTCGTCGAGGCGGGCACCACCGTCGACGTCGGCACCCCGATCATCGAGATCACCGTGCCCGACACCGGAGGCTCTGCCGGATCGGCCCCGTCCGGTTCGGCGGCCGGCTCCGACGGCGCCCCCGCAGCCGGGGGCGCCCAGGACGAGAGCTCCGGATCGGTGCTCGTCGGCTACGGCACGGTAGAGGCGAAGGCCAGCGGACGCCGTCGCCGGCACCAGGCTGGCGCGCCCGCCCCGGCACCGGTCGCCTCTGCACCGGTCGCTCCGGCGCCCGTAGCGGTGGCCGAGACCCGCGCACCCGCACCGGTGGCAGCCCCCGTGGCAGCCGCTCCGGCGCGGGCGGCGGCTCCGGCGTCGGACACCGGCACCACCACCGCCGCGAGGGCGCGGGTGCTGGCGAAGCCGCCGGTCCGCAAGCTCGCCAAGGACCTGGGGGTGGACCTGGCGGGCGTGCACGCGTCAGGCCCGGGCGGGATCGTGACGCGCGAGGACGTGGTCGCCCACGCCGAGCGCTCGTCGGTGCGGACCCTTACCCACTACCCGGACGACGAGCCGTGGCTCGCCTCCGGCGTGGTCTCAGGGGACGGGCGTCAGACGCGTGTCCCGGTGCGGTCGGTCCGCAAGCGCACCGCCGAGGCGATGGTCGCCAGCGCCTTCACCGCACCGCACGTGACGGTGCTGCACTCCGTGGACGTCACGAAGACCATGAAGCTCGTGGCGAACCTCAGGGAGGACCGCGACTTCGCGGACGTCAAGGTGACGCCGCTGCTCGTCGCGGCCAAGGCGATCCTGCTCGCCGTGAAGCGGCACCCGCAGATCAACGCCTCGTGGGACGACGCAGCGCAGGAGATCGTCTACAAGCACTACGTGAACCTCGGCATCGCCGCGGCGACACCCCGCGGGCTCGTGGTGCCGAACATCAAGGACGCGCACACGCTCGACCTGCTCGGCCTCGCGAAGGCGCTCGCCGGGCTGACGGCGACCGCACGAGCCGGACGTACCTCGGTCACGGACATGTCCGACGGCACCATCACGATCACGAACCTGGGTGTCTTCGGCATCGACACGGGTACGCCCATCCTCAACCCGGGGGAGGCGGGGATCCTCGCCTTCGGCGCGATCCGCAAGCAGCCCTGGGTGCACAAGGGCAAGGTGAAGCCGCGGTGGGTCACGCAGCTGAGCTTCAGCTTCGACCACCGGCTGGCCGACGGCGAGCTGGGCGCGCGGTTCATCAAGGACGTGGCACGCGTGCTCGAGGAGCCGGCGCACGGCCTCGTCTGGGGCTGAGCCGAGTCCGGGCTGAGCCGAGCCGAGAACGAGTCAGACCCCCAGGTCGGGTGACCTGGGGGTCTGACTCGTAGTACGACCGGGGCAGTGCGCTCGTCCGGATCCGTCTGGGAGATCCTCGGTGCGGAGAGCGCACTGCTCCGGTGTCTCACGGCGAATGGACTCGGTCGCCGTGCCTCAGGGAAAGTCTCTGGTCACGTGGCGGTCACGCCACGCGCATCCCCCCGATCGACCGGGGCCGGCCGCGACGACGCTTGCGGCTGCGCACGGTGCCGTCGACGACGATCTCGCCGCCCCAGACACCCCACGGCTCCCGGCGCGCGAGCGCGCCCGCGAGGCACTGCGCCTTCAGCGGGCAGACAGCGCACGCACGCTTCGCCTCCTCGAGGTCCGCGGGATGTTCCGCGAACCAGAGCTCGGGCTGTTCCGAGCACGGCACGGAGTCGTCGGTCACGGTGATGATGTTCGCGAGGTCCACACTGGTCACAACGCAGAGGAGGGCTAAAGGGTTGGGTTTGGTGCACAAATCCGCCGAACTTTTCCTGAACTCCGTCGAAATGCCTGGTTTCCGGGGTCATGACGTGGTCAACCCGACGCCCACGGACGGTCGGAACTGCTACGGACCGCGCCTAGGCTGGTCTGCGTGACGCCGACCGACGCCCGGAACAGGACCAGCAGACCTGCGCGGACGAGCACCGCGAGCGGCCCGACGAGCCCCTCGTGGCTCGTCACCGCCCTGCCCGCCGCAGGCCTCGTGGCGCTCGCGGCGCTCTTCGCCGCGGGTACGTTCTCGGGCGCCTTCACCGCGTTCGCGAACTTCACCGACCCGGGCGCCTTCGTGCGCTGGGGCGCTCCGGTCGCGACGGTGGTCACCGAGCTGGCCGTGGCGCTGACCGTCGGGGCCCTCGCGCTGGCGGCCTTCGTGCTGCCGCGCGGTCCGCTGGTCGACCGGGCCCTCGGCGTCGCCGGCGTCGCCGCCGGGGTCTGGACGCTCGCGGCGCTGGTGCAGCTGGTGCTGCGGTTCTCGTGGTCCTGGTACCTGCCGCTGGACGCGGAGGGGTTCGGCCCCGCGCTGATCGAGTACGTGACGACCATCCCCGTGGGCCGCACGTACCTGGGGATAGTCATCGTCGCCGCGCTGACGGCTGCCGTCGCACTGCTGGTCCGTGGCCCGGTGGGCGCGCTGGGCACCATCGCGCTGCCGCTGCTCGCTCTCGGCATGCAGTCCTCGACGGGCCACGCCGCCGGAGCCGCGAGCCACGACGTCGCCATCTCGGCCCTGTTCCTGCACCTCGGGGGTGCCGCCCTCTGGATCGGCGGGCTGGCGGCCATCGCCTTCGTCGGCCTCCGGCATGCCGCGACGGCCGACGTGATCCGGCGCTACTCGGAGATCGCGTTCTGGTGCTTCGCCGCCGTGGCGGTCTCCGGCGTCGTCAGCGCCTGGGTCCGGATCGGTTCGCTCGACGGGCTGAGCACCGACTACGGGACCCTGCTCGTGGTCAAGGCCGTGCTGCTGATCGTCCTCGGCGGCCTTGGCTACCTGCACCGCAGCACCGTCGTCGCCCGGCTCTCCGCCGCTACCACCACCAGGAACGCGGCGATCGGCCTGTTCTGGCGGCTCACCGCCGTGGAGGTCGGGGTGATGGGCGCCGTGTCCGGTGTGGCGGTCGCGCTCGGCTCCACCGCGCCGCCCGTGCCCGACGAGGCGATCGCCGACCCGACCCCCGCCGAGCTCGTCACCGGCCACCCGCTGCCGCCCGAGCCCACCGTGCTGCGCTGGCTCACCGAGTTCCAGTGGGACGTCATCGTCGCGTTCGCGTGCGCTGCCGCCGTCCTCGTGTACGTGCGCTGGACGCTGCGGCTGCGGCGCCGGGGGGATGCCTGGCCGGTCGGCCGCACCATCTCCTGGTGCCTCGGCATCCTGGTCCTGTTCTGGGCCACCAACGGCGGCGCGGCGGCCTACGGGCACGTCCTGTTCAGCGCGCACATGGTGCAGCACATGGTCCTCGCGATGGTGGTGCCGCTGTTCCTCGTGCTGGCCGCGCCCGTGACCCTGCTCCTCCGGGCGGTCCCCGCCCGCAAGGACGACTCCCGCGGGCCACGCGAGTGGGTGCTGGTGCTCGTGCACTCCGCCTTCGGCCGGTTCATCGCCAACCCGGTGGTGGCCGCGGTCCTGTTCGCGGGCGGGATGATCGCCTTCTACTTCACGCCCCTGTTCGAGCTGTCGCTGACCACCTACGCCGGCCACCTGTGGATGATCGCCCACTTCACGCTCGTGGGGTATCTCTTCGCGAACGCCCTGGTCGGCGTCGACCCCGGGCCTGCCCGCCCCGGGTACCCCCTGCGGCTCGTGCTCCTGTTCGCCACGATGGCGTTCCACGCCTTCTTCGGCGTCACGCTCACCTCCGGCACCGCCCTGCTCGTGCCCGACTGGTTCGGGCTCATGGGCCGCCCCTGGGGACCCAGCGCGATCGAGGACCAGCAGAAGGGCGGCGCCGTCGCCTGGGGTATCGGTGAGCTGCCGACCCTGCTGCTCGCGGTGGGCGTGGCGATCTCCTGGGCCCGGTCCGACGCGCGCGAGGCCAAGCGGAACGACCGCAAGGCGGAACGGGACGGCGACGCCGAGCTGGAGGCGTACAACGAGATGCTGGCCGAGAAGGCCAGGCAGGCAACCCAGCAGCGCGACTCCTGACCCGCCAAAAATGGCGCCCACAACGCGAGGCGTGCGTGATAGACGTGTCCGGTGAGCGAATCCCCGCAGACCCCGTTCCACGACCTCGACCACTACGTAGCGATCCCGCGCCTCGCCGGCCTCACGGCCAGCCCGGACGGCACCCGCGTCGTCGCAGCAGTCCAGACGCTCGACGGCGAGCGCACCGGCTACCGCACGGCCCTCTGGGAGCTCGACCCGGCGGGTGAGGCGCCGGCGCGGCGACTCACCCGTTCCACGAAGGGCGAGTCGTCCGCCGTCTTCACGCGGTCCGGCGACCTGCTCTTCACCTCGGCCAGGCCCGACCCGGACGGCGCCCCGGCCGGCTCGGCCAGCGAGCCGACGTCGGCCCTCTGGCTCCTGCCCGCCCACGGCGGCGAGGCCCGCGTCGTCGCGACCCCGCCCGGCGGCGTCTCCGGGGTGCTCGCCGCCCGCGACGCCGACACGGTGAGCGTCGCCACGAGCCTCCTGCCCTCCGCGAAGGGCCTGACCCAGGACGCCGAGCTCCGCAAGGCCCGCAAGGACCAGAAGGTCTCCGCGATCCTCCACACGGGCTACCCCGTGCGGTTCTGGGACCACGACCTCGGACCCGACCAGGTGCGGCGCTTCGCCGGCGACCTCGCGACGCTCACGGACGAGCCGGCGTCCCCGCTGCCGGACGCCCCCGGGACCACCGGCGCCAAGGACGAGATCGCCGAGGAGGAGAACCCGTCGTCGGGCAAGCACCTCGACCTGCGTGACGTCACGGGCCCCGGCCGCCACCTCGAGGAGCACTCCGCGGACCTGTCGGCCGACGGCACCACGCTGGTCACCACCTGGGCGGTGCCCGACGCCGGTGCCGCGACGCGCAGCACGCTCGTCGTCGTCGACACGGTGACCGGCGACCGCCGGGTGCTCGTCGACGACCCGGACGCCGATGCCGGGGAACCGCGCATCTCGCCCGACGGCGCCTGGGTCGCCTACGTGACCGAGTCCATCTCGTCCCCGACCGAGGCCCCCGTGGTCCGCCTGGCCCTGGTGCCCACCGACGGCTCCGCCGAGCCGGTGGTCCTCGCCGACGACTGGGACCGCTGGCCCGGCCGGCCCACCTGGCTCCCGGACGGCAGCGGCCTCCTGGTCCAGGCCGACGACGACGGCCGCGGGCCGGTCTTCGTCCTCACGTTCTCGACGGCTCTCCCGGGCAGCGACGTCACCGTCGAGAGGCTGACCGCCGACGACGCGGTCTTCTCCGACCTCTCCGTCACGTCCGACGGCGCCACGGTGTTCGCACTGCGCGCCTCCTACGCGGCCCCGGCCGAGCCCGTGCGGATCGACCTGGCGGGCTTCCTCGCCTCGGGCGCACCGGGGGAGCGGACGCCGGTCGCCGCGACGCTGCTGCGCTCACCGGTGGCGGCTCCCGCACTGCCGGGCCGCCTCACCGAGATCGAGACCACCGCGGAGGACGGTTCCCGGGTGCGCGCCTGGCTGGCCCTGCCTGCCGACGCCGGTCCCGAGGCCAAGGCGCCCCTCCTCCTCTGGATCCACGGCGGCCCGCTGGGCTCCTGGAACGCCTGGAGCTGGCGCTGGAACCCGTGGCTGATGGTCGCCCAGGGGTACGCGGTATTGCTGCCCGACCCCGCGCTGTCCACCGGGTACGGCCAGGAGTTCATCCAGCGCGGGTGGGGTGCCTGGGGCCAGGCCCCCTTCACCGACCTCATGGCCATCACCGATGCCGCCGAGGCGCTGCCGCAGATCGACGAGACCCGCACGGCCGCGATGGGCGGCTCGTTCGGCGGCTACATGGCCAACTGGGTGGCCGGGCACACCGACCGCTTCCAGGCGGTCGTGACGCACGCGAGCCTGTGGGCGCTGGACCAGTTCGGCCCCACCACGGACGCCGGCTACTACTGGGCACGTGAGATGACGCCGGAGATGGCGCTGGAGAACAGCCCGCACCTGGCGGTGGGGGAGATCCGCACCCCGATGCTGGTCATCCACGGCGACAAGGACTACCGCGTCCCGATCGGCGAGGGCCTGCGTCTGTGGTTCGAGCTGCTGACGAAGTCGGGTCTGCCCGCCTCCGACGACGGCGAGACCGAGCACCGCTTCCTGTACTTCCCGGACGAGAACCACTGGGTGCTCACGCCGCAGAACGCCAAGGTCTGGTACCAGGTGGTGTCGGCTTTCCTGGCAGAGCAGGTCCTGGGCGAGACCCCAACCCTCCCGACCACCCTGGGCTGACCCAAGCACAGGTTTGCCGAGGTAGAGCGTGCGTCCGGACCCGCGCTCTACTTCGGCGACCCGAGGATGCGCGTCCGGACAGACGCTCTACTTCGGCGGGCCTGGGTTCAGCCCGCTTTCACCGCGCCTACTACGCGCACGCGTACGGCGACGTCGTTGATCTCCTCCGGGACCTTGTCCACGAGGCGGGGGTCCGTCACGTTGACCTGGAGGACCCAGCTTCCGCCGGATCCGGTCACCTGCTCGACCGAGACCTCCTCGGCCAGCACCTCGACCGACGATCTACCGGACGTGCCGGACTGCGCGTGCTTCTGTGCGGGGTACTCACGCGGGGGCTGCCCGAGGGACGTCGTGAACTCCGGGGCGACGCCAACTCCGATCACACCGTCGAGCCCGGTCACTTTTTGCCGTAATGCGGCTTTTGCGGACCGAGCCTCGTCGAGTGTTGCCATCCCGATCACCTCCTGGTCATCCATTGTGTCCCCCGTGTCTACCCCCTCGCTCGCCGTCCCCCGCCGGTCGAGCCGCTCTTCAGAAGGTCCGCAGCGCCTTCGCAGGTCAGCGGGTTTCGCGCCGTTCGACGCGCCGAAAGGACACGCCCGCGCCCCCGGCCGGCAGGACCGACACGCCCGGCACGGGAAACGCTGGTGCGCATACCGAACGCCCCCCGAACGGGTGCCTGGCTCAGGCGAACGGGCCCGGTGGCTCCCTGGCCAGCTCGACCCCCAGGATCTCGAGCACCTGGTCGATCGGGTTGGCATAGGTGAGCCCCTTGCCGCTGGGCCCGCCGGACTCCGACCCGGCGAACAGGAGGCCGAGCGCCACGCCGTCCTCCCGGTACACGAGGGCACCCGAGTCGCCGCCGCGCGAGAACGGCTGGTCGTCGAGGCTCTCGATCTCGATCTGGTCGTCGAAGCTGAGCGCGCCGAGATCCTCGTAGCCCACTATGACGTCGTCCAGCTCGATGGCGGTGACCCGCCCGCGCGTGACCGACGTCGTGCGGCCCACCTTGCCGACGATCTCGCCGCCGAGGGCACGCGCGGTCTTGACCACGCGACCCACGGGGTAGTCGAAGTCCACGGGGACCCGGTCCAGGCGGGCGATAGCGGCGTCCGTGTAGGCGGGCTCCAGCGCATCGAGATCCACCACCTGGGTCAGCTCGCCGATCCGGTCGCCCGGCGCCAGGCCGCCGTCCGCAGGCCCGGGCTGCAGGACGACGTCGCCGGGCCTGGCCTCGGGAGACCCGGCCAGCACGTGGTAGTTCGAGAGCGCGTAGAGCTGACCGTCCCCGGCGTCGTCCCCGGAACTGTCCCCGCCGCCGGCGACCGCACGCGTCACGAACGCGCCGAGCGTCCCGGCCGTCACCCCCACATGGCCGATGGAGATGCCCGGCCGCAGCGGACGGCGCCGGTCCGTGTCGCCGTCGGCCTGCGACGTCGGCGCGGGCGGCCGCGGGCCCAGCTCGCTCACCGGGCGGATGCGCCCGGTCCGCCGGACGTCGGCCTCGGGGCCGATCTCCGCCGAGACCTTGCGCACTATCGAGCGGGCCCGCGGAATCCCCAGGCGGTAGCGGACGGCGATCCCGAAGCCGCCCCCTGCCTGGGGCACGAGACCCAGGGCGAGGGTGGGGGCGCGTACGACGTCGGCAGCCTCCGACTCCGTCTGCGCACCCAGGGACCGCGGTACTGCCACTACTCCATGCTTCTCGGCGAGCTCTCGGGCGAAGGCTGCGAGCTGCTCCTTCATCTTCCTGGCCTGGTCGCGGTCCATGCCCTGATCCTCTCCTCACCCACCAACACACACGGCCCCTGTGAGGGCGACACGCCGGTCTGCCCCAGAAAGTCATCCGATAGGCGGATATCGCCCCGCCAGGTTTGCGCGGTACGTTCCTCTGCTACCACCCAACCATGGCCGGGTGAAAGCCAGGAAGACCTGGGATGTCACAAAACATCCCCGGGAGACCTCCTGAATCGTTGGCGGTGCCCGCTCTGGACGCCGGCAAACACGGAACGGCGAAAATGATCGGGACGATGGACGAGACGCGGAGCGTGCGGGTGACCCGCGCCGACGTGCGGCAGGCCCTCATGTGGGCCCTCGAACGGGACCGCGCCGCCCTGCTCGCGCACCGGGCGGCAGTGCACTCCAGCAAGAGCGATCTCACACGACGACGCGCCGACAAGACACTTGTCGAGCAGTGGCGTGCCCGCAGGCCGGACACCGGGCAGGACGCCTCACCCCGAGAGTGACAATGGGCTCGTGCGTACAGGAGTCCAGAACCTTCCCCGGGTCCGCGCGTCCGAGCTCGTCGGGCGCGGCTGGCTGAACACCGGCGGCAAAGAGCTGTCGTTGGCAGACTTTCGAGGCCGTGTCCTGATCCTCGACTTCTGGACCTTCTGCTGTATCAACTGCCTGCACGTCCTCGACGAGCTGCGCGAGGTCGAGGAGCAGCACCGCGACGAGCTCGTCATCGTGGGCGTGCACTCGCCCAAGTTCGAGCACGAGGCGGACCCCGAGGCGCTCGCGGCCGCCGTCGAGCGGTACGAGGTGCGACACCCGGTCCTGGACGACCCGGAGCTGGTCACCTGGGGTGCGTACACCGCGCGGGCCTGGCCCACGCTCGTGGTCATCGACCCCGAGGGCTACATCGTGGCGCAGATGGCGGGCGAGGGGCACGGCTCGGCGATAGCCGCCCTCGTGACCGAGCTGATCGCCGAGCACTCGGCCAAGGGCACGCTGCACCGTGGCGCGGGGCCGTACGTGCCGCCCGCTCCGGCGTCGGGCACGCTGCGGTTCCCCGCGAAGGCTCTCGCGCTGCCCGACGGGAATCTCCTGGTCGCGGACGCCGGGCACCACTCCCTGGCTGAGCTGGCGCCGGACGGCGAGACGCTCGTGCGGCGCATCGGCTCCGGCGAGCGTGGTCTGGTCGACGGCGGGCCGGGCGAGGCGCGGTTCTCGGAGCCGAACGGGCTGTGCCTGGTGCCGGACGATCTCACGGCGAGCCTCGGCTACGACGTCGTGGTCGCCGACACCGTCAACCACACGCTGCGCGGCGTGCGCCTCGCGGACGGCGCCGTCTTCACCGTCGCGGGCACGGGCCGGCAGTTCATGGTGGGCGGCCAGGAGAACGTGCTGCGATCCGGTCCGGCCATGCCGTTCGACGCCGGCGAGGACTATCCCGCGCGCACCGTGAACCTCTCGTCGCCGTGGGACGTCGAGTGGTCGCCCGAGCTCGGAGCCTTCGTCGTGGCCATGGCCGGCAACCACACGCTCTGGGCGTTCGACCCCGTCGCGCGTGAGGGGCACGGGAGCGTGCGTCTGCTCGCCGGGACCATGAACGAAGGACTTGAGGACGGGCCGGGCGCCGGCGCCTGGTTCGCGCAGCCGTCCGGCCTCGCGCGAGCCGCGGACGGGTCCGTCTGGCTCGCGGACGCGGAGACGTCGGCGCTGCGCCGGATCGTCCCCGGGAGCGACGACGGCGCGGAGATCCGGACCGCCGTCGGCCAGGGCCTCTTCGACTTCGGGCACCGGGACGGTCCTGCCGACCAGGCGCTGCTGCAGCACCCGCTCGGTGTGGCCACGCTGCCGGACGGCTCCGTCGTCGTCGCCGATACGTACAACGGCGCGCTGCGCCGCTACGACCCCGCCACCGCCGAGGTGACCACCCTGGCCAAGGACCTCGCGGAGCCGTCGGACGTGCTCGTCGAGGTGGTGGACGGCGCGGTGCACCTGGTCGTCGTCGAGTCGGCGGCCCACCGGCTCACGCGGGTCGCGCTCCCGGCGGGCCTGGCGGGGGAGGTGCTCGACGGCGGTGCGCACCGGATGGCCCGGCCCGCGACCGACGTCGGCGCGGGACCGCTCCGGCTCGACGTGCCCTTCGTGCCCGCGCCGGGACAGAAGCTCGACGACCGGTGGGGCCCGTCGACGTCGCTCCAGGTCAGCGCCACCCCGCCCGAGCTGCTGCTGTCCGGGGCCGGGAACGGCACCGACCTGTTCCGCGACCTGGTCATCAACCCAGAGGTGGCCGAGGGCGTGCTGCACGTGACCGCCAAGGCGGCGTCGTGCGACGAGGTGCCCCTCCTGCCGAACGGCGAGCCCGACCCGGACGTGTTCCCTGCCTGCCACCTGGCGCAGCAGGACTGGGGCGTCCCGGTCCGTGTGGTGCCGGACGGCGACGCCGGGCTCACGCTCCCGCTCCGGGGCTGACCTGTCAGAAACCCGCGCACGTGTCAGAACCTCAAGTCACCCGAGTGGCCTGAGGGTCTGACACGTCGGGGGAGGTCTGCGGAGCGAAACTTGTCGGTCGCGTCGGGAGACCCTCGCTACGCGGTTCCAGGGCTTCGAATGCGACCACACGGGCCGGTAAGGGGGTTCCGTGCACAGGCTGCCGAGGGCGCCCAACGGCGGCGCAGATCGCCGGCGCAGGATCCAGGCATGACCGGATCACGAAACTTCGAGCGGACACCCGGGCTGGTGCAGCTCGCTCGCCGTCAGCATGCGGTGGTCACCCGCGCCCAGCTTGCCGGCGTCGGAATCTCTGCCCGGCATGTTGCCAGCCAGCTCGCCGCCCGAAGATGGCGCGCGGTGACGAGCGACGTCGTCGTGCTGTACACGGGGCCTCTGCCGCGCGAGGCAGAGCTTTGGGTGGCGGTCCTCGACGCCGAACCACCGGTAGCACTCGGCTCGTGGACCGGCCTCGCCAAGCATGGACTGCGCGGCTGGGATCGGGAGGGCACGCACATCGTGGTGCCGCGAGGTGCGAAGACCCGGCGGCTCCCCGGCGTCGTCGTGCACGAGTCGAGGCGGCCTGCGCCCGAGGACATCGTGCGCGTAGACCGGTTGCCCGTTCACACGGTGCAACGGTGCGCGGTCGATGCGGCGGCCTGGCAGGAGTCGCCCCGGACCGCCGTCGGGCTGCTCGCCGCGGTGGTGCAGCAACGAAAGGCCTCACCGGAGCAGCTGTGGGACCAGCTCGAAAGGGTGGGCCAGGTGCGCTTCCGTGATCTCATGCGCCGCAGCGTCGCCGACATCCAGGGTGGGTCAGATGCCCTCAGCGAGATCGACTTCGTCCGGCTGTGCCGTCGAAACGGCCTGCCCGAGCCCAAGCGCCAAGAACATCGGATCGATGCCCGGGGAAGGCACCGCTTCCTCGACGCCGAATGGATTCTCGACGACGGGCGACGGCTCGTGGTGGAGATCGACGGGATCGGACACATGGACGCGTCCCGCTGGTACGACGATCTCCTGCGGGACGCCGAGCTGGACGACGGCGACGGATCGATCCACCTCCGTCTACCGGCGTCCGCGGCAAGGACCGAACCGGAACGCGTCCTCGCGATCCTCACCCGCCACCTCCGATCCCCCTGACGTGTCAGACCCTCACGTCACCCGAGTGACCCGAGGGTCTGACACGTCTTAGGGTCGGGCCCATGGTGCGCACCGTGGTGTTCGACGTCGGAGAGACGCTGATCGACGAGTCCCGGATCTGGCTCGGCTGGGCCGCACGGCTCGGGGTCCCCCCGCTCACGTTCCTCGGCGTGCTCGGCGGTTGCGCCGCGCTCGACCTGCCGCATCGGGACGCCTTCGAGATGCTGCGGCCGGGTCTCGACGTGGAGGCCGAGATCGCCCGCTGGGCCCGGGAGGACCCGGACGGCCTGCGCAACGGGTTCGACGCCGACGACCTCTACCCCGACGTCCGGCCGGCCCTGACCGCGCTGCGCGAGGCGGGCCTCGACGTCGTCATCGCGGGGAACCAGCCGCCCGAGGCGCGCGCCGCGCTGGAGGCGATGGACCTGCCGGCGAGCGCGATCCGGACCTCCGACGAATGGGGTGTCCAGAAGCCGGAGCCCGGGTTCTTCGCCCGGGTCGCGGAGCTGTCCGGGGTCGCGCCGGAGGAGATCGCCTACGTGGGCGACCGGCTCGACAACGACGTCCTGCCCGCCGCCGACGCCGGGATGCGGCCGATCCTGCTGCGCCGGGGCCCATGGGGCTACCTCCATGCGCTCCGGCCCGAGGCGGCGCGCGCGACGGTCATCGACTCGCTGACCGAGCTGCCTGAGGTGCTGGCCGCGCGAGCCGGATGACCTGTCAGAACCTCACGAACCTGTCAGACCCACAGGTCACCCAGGTGACCTGAGCGTCTGACACCTCCCGGAGTGTCTGACAGGTCCCGGAAGGACGGTCACGGGAGGCGGAACAGCGGGTCGCCGGCCTGCACCCGGTGGCCCGGCCGGACCAGCTCCTCGAGGCCCTTCGGCCCGAGGTCCAGGGCGACGACCGGCACCAGGGGCGAGCGGCCGCCGTCGGACACCTCGGCGGGGGACCAGGCGATCAGCTGCTGCCCGGCGGCGACCGTGTCGCCCTCCGCGACGAGCAGGTCGAAGCCCGCACCCTTGAGCTGGACCGTGTCTATGCCGAGGTGCACCAGCACACCCCGGCCGCCGGCAGGCCCTGCGGTCCCTGCCGGCTCCGCCGGATCGGCGGACGGGACGAGCAGCACGAACGCGTGCGGGTGCAGCTTGACCACCACCCCGGCGCACGGTGCGACCACGCGCCCCCCGAGCTCGGGGTCGGGATCGATGGCGAGCCCTGGGCCGACGATGCTCTCCGCGAAGACGGGATCGGGCACGTCGCGCATCGCCACCACCCGTCCGGCGACGGGGGATCCGACGATCAGGGCCTCGGCCATGGTGTCATCTTGCCAGACCGCCGACTTTCCCGAGAGCAGCCCTTTGCCCGCCCTGGCGGCCTGGTCGTGCGGCCCCGGCGCTTCCGCCCGGCGAGTCCGCCCCGCAGCCTCTCCAGGTGCGGCCTCCTCCGAAAAACCGAGCCTCGCCCGGGGGAGCGCTCGCGTGTAACGTTCCGAGCGCACGCGACGACGAGCCTTGGGGAGCGTACGGATGACGAGCGAGAGGCTCACGGGGGTTCCGGCGAGCCCGGGGCGCGCAGCAGGTCCGGTGGTCCGGATGCCGGCCCGCGTGCCCGAGCCGAGGACGACCCGCCTGTCGGGCTCCGCCGACGAAGCCGTTCGTGCCGTCACGGAGGCCGCCGCCCGGGTGGAGGCCGACCTCGCGGAGCGGGCGAGCCGCGCGTCGGGCACCGCGGCCGACGTGCTCGCGGTCACCGCCGCCATGGCCGCCGACCCGACCCTTGCCGCGGGCGCCGCCCGGCGGGTCCGGGAGGACCGGCTCACCCCGGAGCGCGCGGTGTGGGACGCCGCCGGCTCGGTGGCCAACCAGCTCGAGGCCCTCGGCCCGCCGATGTCGGAGCGCGCCCGCGACGTGCGGGACGTCCGGGACCGCATAGTCGCCGCGCTCACGGGCGCGGCCCCGCCCGGTGTGCCCGACCCGGGGCATCCGTTCGTGCTGGTGGCGAGCGACCTCGCCCCGGCCGACACCGCGATGCTGGACCCGGCGGTGGTCACGGCGGTCGTCACGGCGCGCGGTGGCCCCACCTCGCACATGGCGATCCTGGCCCGCGCCCTGGGCATCCCCGCGGTCGTGGCGCTGCCCGGAGCGGGCGACCTCACCGATGGCGAGGAGATAGTGGTCGACGGCACGGTCGGCGTCGTCCTGCGCGCCCCGTCGCCGGCGGAGGTCGAGGGTGCCCGTCGTTCCATCACCGCAGCCACCTTCGACGGCAGGGGTGTCACGCGCGACGGGTCCGCGGTGGAGCTCGTGGCGAACGTCGCGGACCCCGCGGCAGCCCAGGCGGCCGCTGCCGCCGGTGCGCGGGGCGTCGGCCTGTTCCGCACCGAGTTCTGCTTCCTCGGGCGGGGCGAGGAGCCCAGCGTCGAGGAGCAGGTGACCGCCTACCGGGCGGTCCTGTCCCACTTCCCGGGCCGCCGGGTCGTCGTCCGTACGCTCGACGCGGGCGCCGACAAGCCGCTCCGGTTCCTCACCCCGGACCACGAGGACAACCCGGCGCTCGGTGTGCGGGGGCTGCGCACCGCCGTCGCGCACCCCGACGTGCTGGACCGTCAGCTGGACGCGATAGCCCAGGCCGCCGCCGCCGAGACCGCCGAGGTCTGGGTCATGGCGCCGATGGTCGCCACGGTCGACGAGGCGCGTGACTTCGCGGCTGCCTGCTCTGCCCACGGGCTGGAGCAGTCAGGCGTGATGATCGAGACGCCGGCAGCCGCGCTCCAGGCGCGCCACGTCCTGGCCGAGGTGTCGTTCGCGAGCCTGGGCACCAACGACCTCACCCAGTACACGATGGCGGCGGACCGCGACCTGGCCGGCGTCGCCGCGCTGTCCACGCCCTGGCAGCCCGCCGTCCTGCAGCTCGTCCGAGTGGCGTGTGAGGGCGGCGCGATGCATGGTGCTCCCGTGGGCGTGTGCGGCGAGGCGGCGGCAGATCCGCTGCTCGCTCCTGTCCTGGTGGGGTTGGGCGTAACGTCACTGTCCATGACCCCCCGCGCGCTGGCCGACGTCGCGAGCACCCTGGCAGGCGTGTCCCGGGACGAGTGCGTCGAGCTGGCACGGACAGTGCTCGAGTGCTCGACGGCGCAGGCGGCACGCGACGTCGTACAGGAACGTCTGCTCACTTGAACCCGCACTTGAACTCGCACTTCGACCTCATCTGAACCCACTGGTCACATCACAGTCACGTAGGCGCTTTAAGGTGGCCCGCATGCCCGAACCGATTCGGACCGAACCGCACGAGCCCGCTGCACCTGACGTGCAGGTCACGCTCTCGACGGCCTCGGTCTTCCCTCGCCGTGTGCCGCTGGCCTTCGAGTCGGCGGCCGAGCTCGGCTATGACGGCGTCGAGGTCATGGTCTGGTCCGAGGAGGTGACCCAGAACCCCCGGTCCCTCGCGAAGCTGGCTGCCGACACGGGCATGCCCGTGCGTTCGGTGCACGCGCCGACGCTGCTGGTGAGCCAGCGGGTCTGGGGCCGGTCCCCGGTGGCCAAGCTCGAACGGACCGCGGAGATGGCTCTCGAGCTCGGCGCGGGGACCGTCGTGGTGCACCCGCCGTTCCGCTGGCAGTACAAGTACGCGCGACAGTTCCAGGAGCAGGTGCGCGAGCTGAGCGCGACGACGGGTGTCACGATCGCCGTCGAGAACATGTACCCGTGGCGCGGCGGCAAGCGCGAGTTCCAGGCGTACCTGCCCGGCTGGGACCCGGCCGAGCACGACTACGACGCCGTGACCCTCGACCTGTCGCACGCGAGCGTGGCGCAGCAGGACGCGCTGACGCTGCTCCACACGTTCGGCGACCGCCTGCGGCACGTGCACCTGGCGGACGGCAACTTCGGGGCCCGGGACGAGCACCTGGTGCCTGGTCGCGGCAGCATGCAGGCCGAGAAGGTGCTCCAGGAGCTGGTCGCGCGACGCTGGAGCGGCGACGTCTGTGTCGAGATCTCCACCCGCGCGGCGCGCACGGCCGCCGAGCGACACGGCGACCTGGCCGCGTCGCTTGAGTTCGCGCGCGCCTACCTGTCGCCGACGCCGCACGACTTCCAGACTCCGCCCGGCGTGCACCACCGTCCCCACGACGCCTGGTGACGGATTGTGTGATCCTGCTCTCGAAAGGGTTCGATTCTGCGCCTCGACGTGGCTAGACTGGCCTCCGTCGAGAACGTACGGCGCGGCGATCCGCCGCTGGGACCAAGGAGGTGGCGCGCATGACACGTAGCGAGCCTCCGAGTAGTCCGAACCGCAGCTGAGCTGACGGTTCCCCTCCCGCCCTTGCGCGGGTACTCGCGCACCGGTGCGCTCCGCCCGTCTCGGGCGTGAGGTCCACCGGTCGTTCGGCCGTCTCCGCTGCGGTGTCCGTTCGCAGTCCTTTTCCTGCGCTCGACCCCCAGGAGTTCCCCATGGCTACGTTCCTGCCCTCCCGCCCTTCTCGTCCGCTGCTCGGCGTCCGGCGCCCGCGCCGCACCGTCGACGTGGTGCCCGACGTCGCCCCGCGCCCCGTCGCGCCCGCGCCCCGCTCGTCGGTGGTCGCCGCCGCGATCTACGACGACGGCATCCGCACCGCCGGCTACGACAACCTCGCCGAGACGTTCAGCGCGCTCCGCTCCCGGCCCGGCGGCATGGCCTGGATCGGGCTGGAGCGGCCGGACGAGGCCGAGCTGACGTCGCTCGCGCGTGAGTTCGACCTGCACCCCCTCGCCATCGAGGACGCGATCCAGGCGCACCAGCGCCCCAAGATCGAGCGCTACGGCGACACCCTCTTCGTGGTGCTGCGCGCGGCCCGCTACCTGGACGACGCCGAGGAGGTCGAGTTCGGCGAGCTGCACGTCTTCGTCGGCCCCGACTTCGTGGTGACCGTGCGGCACGGCGCCTCGCCGGACCTGGCGGCCGTACGGAGCCGCCTGGAGTCGGACCGCGAGATGCTCTCGCGGGGACCCGAGGCCGTCCTGTACGCGATCCTCGACAGCGTCGTGGACGGTTACGCGCCCGTCGTCGCCGGGCTGGACCACGACATCGACGAGATCGAGTCCGACGTCTGGGGCGGCGCCCCGGACGTGTCGCGGCGCATCTACGAGCTGTCCCGCGAGGTCATCGACTTCCAGCGGGCGGTACGGCCGGAGCAGGCGCTGTGCGCCTCGCTCGCCAAGGGCGCCGACAAGTACGGCGTGGACCCGGAACTGCAGGCCTACCTGCGCGACGTCGCGGACCACCTCACCGAGGCCGCCGACCGTATCGAGGTCTTCCGGGCCGCGCTGCGCGACATCCTGACCGTGGCCGCGACCCTCGTCGCGCAGCGGCAGAACGAGGAGATGAAGCACCTGTCGGAGGTCAGCATCCGCCAGGGCGAGGAGGTCAAGAAGATCTCGGGCTGGGCGGCCATCCTGTTCGCCCCCACGCTCGTCGGCACGGTCTACGGCATGAACTTCGAGGTCATGCCGGAGCTCGACTGGGCGTACGGCTACCCGGTCGCCCTCGTGGCGATGCTGGCCGTGAGCGTCGGCCTGTTCGGCGTCTTCCGCTGGAAGCGCTGGATCTGACCCCTCCCCACGCTGAAGTAGAACCGTGGCGAAGTAGAACCGCAGCGAGGTAGAACCGCAGCGCACCGAGCGCTCTACCTCGCCACGGTTCTACTTCGCCACGGTTCTACTTCGGCGTCAGCCGACGGCTCAGGCGGGGACGCGCTCCCGCGCCCCGACCGCGCGCAGCACGAACGACTCCGCGGCGCGGATGGTGCGTTCGCGGGCGAGGGGCTCGTCGGGGATGAGGCGGCCGGACAGGCAGGCGTTGACGAGATGCACCGTCGGCTCGATGTCCTGGGGCGGGAACGTACCCGCGTCGATCCCGGCCGTGAGGATCCGGCGGAGGATCGCCTCGACGATGTCGGCGTGCTCACGCAGGCGCTGCTGCGTGGCGCGGGACAGGACCGTCCGCAGGTCCGGACCGGGGGCGAGGTGGAAGACGCGGGTGAGCTGAGCCTGCTGGCGGATGTAGGTGCGCAGCTGCTCCACAGGGTCGTCCACACCGTCGAGCGCGCGCTCCAGCGTGTGGGCGTACTGCTCGGTCTCGTGCGTGATGAACCCGAGGAGCAGCGCTTCCTTGTCGTGGAAGTGGTTGTAGACAGCAGTCCGGCCGACGTTCGCCGCTGCGGCGATGTCGGCCAGGGTGATGGTGTCGAACCCGCGCTCCGCCATGAGGGTGGACAGAGCGGTGAAGAGCTTGTGCCTGGTCATCTGCCGGTGCTCGTGCAGGCTCTTCCCGATGATCTTGGGCATGCTGACATCATATGCCCGCCTCGTCAGGTAACTGGAACCCAGGATCGCAGGACGTGCCGGTCCGGAGCGGCAACGGAGGGGGGTCTTCGTGGTGACGATGGTGCCAAGCCCTCGTATGGCGTCTTTTCGGAGGCTGATGGCGGAATTTCCATCTTCTTGCGGTGAGACTCAGTCGCCAGTGAATATCCAAAGGCATACATGTCGGACGCTGCCCAAATAAACCGCGCCTGCTGTCACGAGCGTGTTTCCTCTTTGTAACATGCCTGCATCATCGCGGAAAGTGACCCGCAGTAAAGTGCGCGCATGACATTTCTGGCGGGTGTGATTCCAGCGGAACACGCCTCGGGTCACATTCTGATCCTGCCCAGTACGAACGGCCCCGTCACCGTCAGCGAGCTCGCTGCCGCGTGGTTCTCCGACATCGAGTGGCTCCGAGAACCGACCCGTACCTCGGGGTCCCGGCGGATGGCCGGTGCCCGGTTTCGCGGCATGGCGCAGCCCGACGCGCTGGTGCCGGGTGTCATGCGTCTGGGCGAGGCGCACGTGGCGACCGGCCCGTTCGAGGTCGGCGAGGCGCACCTCGCCGAGCTCAGCATCTCCGCCGTGAAGGCCGAGGCGTACTCGGTGGCCCGCGCGGACGGCCTGCGGGACGTCCGCGGCGCGGCTCCGACGTCGTACGGCGACCGGGACGGCATCGCCCGGACCTTCCCGCACGCCCTGCCGCAGGGCGAGGAGCTGCGCATCGTGCAGTGGATGGTCGCGGCAGCCCGCAAGTCCGGGGGCGCGGTGCTCGCGGACGGCAGGCAGCCCCTGGTCCCGGACCCTGCCGCGTCGGTCAACGTGGCGCTCTACGCGGCACACGTCCTCCTGCCGGGCGACGTGCTGCCGATGCTGCGCTCGCTCATCGCCACCGCCGACGTCTCCGCGGAGCAGGCCACCCCGGACGGGTCGCCGCGCTACACGCTCGCCGGCAGCACCGCGTACGACGGCGCGCTCGTCGTCGACGTGGAGCGCGTCGACCGGGTGCCGCGCGCGCTCGGTGCGCTGGACTGGCGCAGCTACGGGCCGTTCGCCTATCGGCTGAGCTGGGCCCCCGCCGATCCCTACGAGCTCGAGCTCGAGCAGGCGTCCGGACTCCACGTCATCGCCCGGGCCCGCATGCGTGCCTCCCTCGCCCGCCTCGCGGTGGCGCTCCAGAGCCGGATCGGGGGGATCCTCGTGGACGACGGTGGCTTCATCACCGGGTCGGAGGAGCTGGACGCACGCAGCGACCCGACGGCAGGCAGCACTCCGGGGTCGCGCGCCTGGGTTTGATCACCCTTTAGTTATCCACAGATCTTGTCCACAGCCCTGTGGGTGGTACGGGAAATCCGCGCTTGTTCCTGTGGACAGAACTGTGGGCAAAGGCGGGGTGAAAATTACAACGCCGGAGCAGTTGCCGCTCCTGCGACACGCGGATAGAAACGTGGCAATGGTTCGACGATTCGGGTGCAGATGCGGTGCGCTGCAGCAGTACCGACCGGCCCGGGCATCGGACACATGGTTGACCGGAGAACGACAGGACGTCCCGTACCGCGGTGCGGGCTGTGGATGACGCCACAGGTCCTGAACGGGGCCGGAAGACCGCCCGCGTCCGGGCGTCCGTGGAGAACAGGCCTGGTGCTCCAGGCCTGACGGATGGTTCGGGGCCGTGACGTCGACACGGCGCTCTGGTCCTCACTGAGGGTGGACCAGGGTGCGCGGTGCGCCAGGGCCCCCGGCCTGCCCCGGGGGCCCTGGCCGTGTCCCGGGACGGAGGGTCCCGGACGGATGGCCCCGGTCTAGGCTCGGCGCATGAGCAACCTCGAGACCCGGCCCGCCGAACAGGTCTGCGCGGCGGGCGAGCAGGGCGCCGGCATCGAGCTCCTCAGCCCGCGCGACGTCCCGCTGGGCGGCCCGCGGGCGATGAACGTGCGGCGCACCATCCCGCAGCGCGCCCGGTCCCTCGTGGGGGCGTGGTGCTTCAGCGACCACTACGGTCCCGACGACGTCTCGGTCGGCGAGGGCATGCAGGTCCCGCCGCACCCGCACACCGGGCTCCAGACGGTGAGCTGGCTCTTCGAGGGCGAGATCCTGCACCGCGACTCAGTGGGCTCGCTGCAGGCGGTCCGTCCGGGCGAGCTCAACCTGATGACGGCGGGGGTGGGCATCTCGCACTCGGAGGAGTCGCCCGCAGGGCGCCCGCCGCTCCTGCACGGTGTGCAGCTGTGGACGGCGCTGCCCGGGTCGGCCCTCGGCATCGACCCGCACTTCGAGCACCACGGTGACCTTCCGGTCGCGCGGCACGACGGCGCCGTCGTGCAGGTGTTCATCGGGAGGCTGGCGGTGGCCGGCGAGCAGCTGGCCTCACCCGCGACGACGTACACGCCGCTCGTGGGAGCGCAGATCGACCTGGAGCCAGGCGCGGAGCTCCGGCTCGACGTCGACGCGGACCACGAGCACGCCCTGCTGGTGGACAGCGGCGACGTGACCTTCGAGGGCTGCGGGGTGCCACCGGCCGGCCTCGGCTACGCGGCGCCCGGGCGGTCCACCCTCGTCGTGCGCGCGGGTGCCGGCGCACCGGCGCGAGCGGTCCTGATCGGCGGTCTGCCCTTCGCCGAGGACGTCATCATGTGGTGGAACTTCATGGGCCGCACGCACGAGGACATCGCGCGGGCCCGCGCCGACTGGATGGCGCTGGTCGCCGGGCTGGACCCCTCGGGACCGGACGGTGGGCCGACCGGTTACGCCGCGGGTGCCGCCGGACGCCGGTTCGGCCAGGTCCAGGGCTACGCGAGCGGGCCGCTGCGGGCACCGGCGCTACCGGACCTGCGGCTCAAGCCGAGGACGCGGCCCGGCCGGGGCTGACGGAGCGCAGCAGCGGGGGGTGCAGCACGGCGGCCGCCGGGTCCACGCCGGACGCAAGCCGGTAGAGCTCCGCCGGCCGCCCGGGGCCGCCCCCGCCGAGGCGGCCGGTCGGCTCCAGGAAGCCCGGCGTACCGGTCGCCTTGCGGTGGAAGTTACGCGCGTCCACCTGCGTGCCCCAGACCGCCTCGTAGACTCCGCGCAGCTCCGCGACCGTGAACTCGGGCGGGCAGAACGCCGCGGCGAGGGGTGAGTACTCGATCTTCGCCCGGGCGCGCTCGACGCCGTCGGCCAGGATCTGGTCGTGGTCGAAGGCGAGCGGGTTGCCCTCCTCGATCACCGGGACCCAGCGCGCCTCGGCCGCGTCGCCGCCGGCCGCCGGGAGCCCGAAGGCGGGGGCGAGCAGCAGGTAGGCCACGGACAGCACCGGCCCGCGCGGGTCTCGGCCGAGCGGGCCGTAGGTACGCAGCTGCTCCAGGTGCCACGGGCCCGCGCCGGCCACCCGGGCCGGGACGGTCAGCCCCGTCTCCTCCTCGAGCTCACGCCCCGCGGCCTGTTCCAGGGTCTCGTTCGCCAGCACGAACCCGCCCGGCAGCGCGGCCTGTCCCCGGAACGGCTCCAGGAGCCGGTCGACGACGAGCACGTGCAGCGCTCCGGCACGCACGGTGAGCGCCACGACGTCGACCGTCACGGGGAAGGAGCCCGCCGTGTCGGGTACTGCGGTGCGAGCGGGTGATGTTCGGGCCATGGCATCGACCGTACATTCTCGTCATCTTGACGAAAAGCCGAAGGGTCGGTTATCGTCAATCTGACGATAATCGGATGAGAGGTCGACGATGGCAACGATCAAGCTCTACCCCTGGGTCCGCCAGTTCCTGGGCTCACCGAGCGACTACGTGGTTCACCTCAGCAAGGGCCGGGTACGGCACGAGGGTGTGGGACAGGCCTTCTGGTTCCGCCCCGACACGTCGGTGCTCAGCGAGGTGCCCGCCACCGACCAGGAGCTCCCGGTCCTCTTCCACGCGGTCACTCGTGACCAGCAGGACGTGAGCGTGCAGGCGAACGTCACCTACCGGTTCGGTGACCCAGTCCTCGCCTCCCAGCGGCTGGACTTCGGCATCTTCCCCGTCCACGGCGCCGGTCAGGAGGCGAGCGGTCGCCAGCAGGTGGGTGCCATCGTGGGCCAGCTCGCCCAGAGCCTCACCGTCGACCTGATCGCCACGCTGGACCTCGCCGACGCGCTCGCGTCCGGCATCGGACGGGTCCGGACGGCGCTCGGCGGGCTCGGCGACGACGCGCGCCTGGTCGCGACCGGCATCGAGGTGCTGGGTGTGCGCGTGCTGGCGGTCCGGCCCGAGGGCGACGTGGAGAAGGCGCTGCGTACGCCCGTGCGCGAGCGGCTCCAGTCCGAGGCTGACCGCGCCACCTACGAGCGGCGCGCCGTCGCCGTCGAACGGGAGCGCAAGATCGCCGAGAACGAGCTCGCGAGCCAGATCGAGCTCGCCTCCCGCCGCGAGCAGCTCGTCGCACAGGAGGGCGCGAACAAGCGCAGGGAGGCCGAGGAGGCTGCGGCGGCCGCCCTGGTGTCGGCCAGGTCCGAGGCCGAGCGGCGCGAGATCGCGGCGGCTGCCCAGGCGGCCTCCCTGCGGCAGCTCGGCGAGGCCGAGGCGGCCAAGGAGGCGGCGCTCATGGAGATCTACGCGAACGTCGGGCGCGAGGTGCTCGCTGCGCTCGCCCTGCGTGACGCCGCGGCCCACCTGCCGAACGTGGGCTCGCTGACCGTCACGCCGGATCTGGTGAGCGGGCTGCTGGGTGCGCTGACCGCACCTGCGGCCGGTGCACCGGCGTCGGACGGCGTGCCGGCCGCGGAGCGCTGAGGTGGGTCTGCGCACCCGGGCGGTGCTGGTGCACCGCCGCACGGAGCTCGACGAGCTGCTCGACCGGCACGCCACACGTGGCCAGGCGGAGTTCTTCCTCCGCACCCGCGGCCGCACCCTGGCGGATGTCGAGGCCCGGCACGAGGCCGCGGCGTCGGCCCGCCGGGCGGTCGCGGCGAGCGTGCCGTCCGACTGGGCTCTCGCGGAGGTGGAGCGGGCCGACCTGGACCGCTTCCTCTTCGCGCCGGAGGACGTCGTGCTGGTGGTGGGTCAGGACGGCCTCGTCGCCAACGCGGCCAAGTACCTGGACCGGCAGCTCGTGATCGGCGTGAACCCGGAGCCGGGCACCAACCTCGGCGTCCTGGTACGGCACGACGCCGACGGGGTCGCGGACATCATCGCCGGCCTGGCGGACCCCCAGGGCAGGGCCGGGGAGCCGGCGTCCGTCGTGCGGTGCGACGAGCTCACGATGGCGCGCGCACGGCTCGACGACGGCCAGGAGCTGCGCGCGGTCAACGAGCTGTTCCTGGGGCACACGAGCCACCAGTCGGCGCGCTACGTGCTGACCGTCGGTGGGGGCGCGGAGCGGCAGTCGTCGTCGGGCCTGATCGTGAGCACGGGCACCGGCGCGACCGGGTGGTCCGCCTCGATCGCGCACGATCGTGGCGGACGGCGGCTGCCCGCACCCACCGAGCAGGCGCTGGCCTGGTTCGTCCGGGAGGCCTGGCCGTCGCCCGCGACCGGCGTCACGATGACGGAGGGCACGCTCGGGGACGACGGTGAGCTCGTGGTCACCGTCCAGTCCGACCGGCTCGTCGTGTTCGGGGACGGGATGGAGAGCGACCGGCTCGAGGTGTCGTGGGGACAGGAGGTCCGGATCGGGGTCGCGGAGCGACGGCTCCGGCTCGTGTGAGACCGGGGCGCTCGGCGCCGCCGTGGCCGACGAACGGCCGCGGCGGCCTGAACGCCTCAGCCGTCGATGTCGTACCGGAGCATGAACTCGCCGGCGTCGAGCACCACGTAGCTGACCTCGACCGGCGTGCCGTCCTCGGTGAACGCGGTGCGCGTGACCGACAGCACCGGTGTGCCGGGCTCGATCCGTAGCTCCTCGATCTCCTCGATGGTCGGCATCCGGCCCACCACGTCCTCGCGGAACCGCACCGGCGCATGTCCGGCCTCGGTGAGGCGTGCGTGGGTCCCGCCCGGCCCGACCTCCTGGGCGGCGATGGGCGTTCCGGCGGCTATCGCCGCGGGCAGGTACGACGTCGCGAACAGCACGGGCTTGCGCTCGCGCAGGTGGAGCCGCTCGCGCACGGTCACCTTGTCGCCCTCGGCGAGCCCGAGCGTCGTCCGCACCTTCTCGGGCGCTTCCGCCTCCGCGGTGACGGCGAGCGTGCGGACGGTGAGCCCGGCGCCGGTCTCGTCAATCTCGGCGGTCACCGTCGAGCTGCCGTCGGCCTTGCCGCCGGTGGTGTCCCGCACGATCGGCTCGAAGGCGCGCACGAACACGCCGGAGCCGTGCCGGGTGACGGTCAGCCCCTCGTCCTTGAGCATCGACAGGCCGTGGCGCGCGGTCATGCGCGCCACGCCGTAGTTCGACATGAGCGCTGCTTCGCTCGGAAGGCGATCGCCCGGTTTGTAGGTCCCGGAGCGGATCGCGGCACGAAGATCCTTGGCGATGCTTGCGGCAGTCACACGTCCCTCTCTAGACACGGAACCCACCTAACCCGCAGCCAGTGCGTATACGCAACTTTTCGGCGTAGCGGTTGCGGTGCCCAGTTCGCGCCCAACAGGCTGTCTATGCGCCTAGAGGTAGGCGCGGAGAGGTGGGAGAGATGGCGACGAAAGCGGGCAGCCTGGCCGATTCCGCGGCCGGTGCGGCGGACCTGCTGGCGGAAGTAGGGGACGCGCGGATCAAGTGGGTAGAGGTGTTCCGCGACCATCTGGTCGTGCACCCGGCCCGGCTGGTCGAGGGGGCGGACATCGCGGCTCAGCTCGGGATCACCGTCGCCACCGACTACCCGGCCACCAAGCCGGGCTTCACCGTCTGGACGGGCCGGTGGAACGGCATGGAGATGTTCGTCTACGCCGAGCTGCGGGGGACCGCGCGGTCGATCCGGGCGTGGCCGACGTGACCGGGGGCTCCTGCGACGCGGGCCTGGGCGCCGACCACTGCCCGACGCCGGGCGCGCACCTCGCGGAGCTCGTCGGGGTCACCGCGCTGATCGCGCACATCTTCGACATCCACACCCTGGACGTCCGGGCGGGTGTCGACCACCTCGATCTCGAGGACGACGTGGTGGGCGTGCTGACCGTCGACGTCGTAGCCGCACGGGTGCCCGACGCCATACGGCTCGCGGGGATGCTCCACCTGGCCGAGCGCCATGGGCACCACGAGAGCGAGGGCCCGCAGGTGTGGCGGTGCTGGAGCGGCTGGGTACCGGCCGCCGAACGTGGTCTGGCGGTCTCCCTGCACCTGACTGCGCCGGTGCGGGGCTGAACCCGGCCTCAAGAACGGGCACCGCAGGTCCGACGGTGGGTCCGGCCTGCGGTGCTCCTGCGTGGAGCGGGTGAACCGGCGGAGTCCTTCGGCCCGGCGTCGTCTCGCGTTCACCCGGACCGGGCAGGCTGGGGCGATGAGGTCTCGCCCATCGCCGTCGGCGCAGCGTCGCCCGGCACGCTCTGGTATCAGCTCGGCAGCCCGGCTCCCCGTGGCCTGGCTCCCGACCGCCGTCCTGGTCGCCGGCCTGATGGCGGCCTGCACGACTGCGCCGTCCGAACCACCGGGTGCGATCCCCGCCATGCCCGACGGTGTGACGGCCCCGGAGGAGTACGCGTTCGGCGACGACACCGCCGCCCGGGACCTGCGCGCGACGGACCCGGTCTACTACGCGCTCGCCGAGCAGGTCGACAGGGAACGTCTGCACACCCGCCCGCTGGTCCTGGACACCGCGGTGGACGTGGCGGAGGTGCGGGAGGCCTACGACGCCGAGCTCGCGGGTGACCGGGGGTGGGAGGCGCTGCCCCTGCAGCCGGGGGACGACGCGTGGGCGCAGGGCTGGCTGAGCCCCGACGGGGAGGACGCGTTCGCCCTGGTCGGCCTCGAACCCGGGCCGGGCGAGACGCACGTGTCCCTGACGGTCCTGACCACGCTGCCGGACGAGGTGTCCGGCTGAGCTGGCCCAACACGGTCCGGTAGGGTCTGCTGCCAACACGGACCAGCTGGGGGGCACGGTGGACCTGCAGGAGAAGTATCGCGGCCTCTATCTCGGTGCTCTGTTCGTGGTCGAGCAAGCCGAGAGCGCGTACCGGTTGGGCGCACTGAATCGCCTCCTGAGTGCTTGGGTCCGAGACGAGCTCGAGGGGCGAGAGCACAGCTTGGACCACTGCGACAGCCGGTTGGACCTGGCGGATGCTGTCGAGGGCCTGTCTGCGATCGCTCCTCGGTACGTGAAGCTGCGTCGGCAACTCTTCTCGGACATGCACCACATCGGACCGGAGCCGCCCTGGCGTCCGTTGCAGGCGGCGGCGGTCAGGGCGGGATCTGGTGTCTTCGTGCGTCATCCCAGCTACGCGCTGCGCCGCATCCATGCCGGCGCTGGTTCGGGGGCGGAGTCGTGGGAGTTCAGTGTCTTCACCGAGCCGAACAAGCCTGACGACGAAGGCGTCACGTTCCGGGTGATGATCTTCCCGGACGGTCCCGGGAGCGCGCTGCAGGTGAGTCCCGAGCTCGAAGCGCAACGCTCCTGGTATGAGCAGCTCGTCTATGGCTTGCACGCCTTGGGCCAAACGCCGCGGTTGGCGGCGCTCAACGACCCGGGCTCCTGAGGGCGACCCGGTGGGTGTGATGGCTTCCTGCAGCTCGATGAGCGGACTCGAGCCAGCGCTACGAATCATGGAAACAACTCCGCCCCAGGTCAGGAAACATCCTCTGACCTGGGGCGGAGCTTGTGGAGCGGGTGACGGGAATCGAACCCGCGCTATCAGCTTGGGAAGCTGAAGTTCTACCATTGAACTACACCCGCATCGTCCGGTTCTGCCCGGGTATCTGCTGTTTCAGAATCCCGCTAGGGTTCCGCAACAGCGCCCGTGAACCTGGCGCGCGACCCGATCATACCCAACCTCGCCCGGATCCCGAACCGGACTTCGGAGCGAGTGTCGCCGAGCAGCCGGAGCAGTCGTGAGCGAGCATCCCAGCGAGAAGCCCACCGAGCCGATCTACCAGGAGACGAAGCGGTTGCCCCCGCGTCCGCCGAGCAAGCCGACGCCGCCTCCGCCGCCGCCCGGTGCGACGCGCGCCATGAAGACGCCGAAGACGCCGAAGACCCCGGCGGGCCCTGCGGTCAGGACGCCGTCGGGTGCGGCCCCGGCGAACTATCAGCAGCAGTACGACTACGACCGGCCCACGCCGCCCGTCGAGCACGTACCGGGACGCAAGTCCCGCATCACCGCGGGCCTGCTCGGGATCCTGCTCGGCGTGGTGGGCGCGCACCGGTTCTACCTCGGCTACAAGGGCCTGGGCTGGATCATGCTGCTCATCACCGCGGTGTCGCTGGGGAACGCGTGGTTCGTGCCCGCGATCTGGGGCGGCATCGAAGGAATCCTCTACCTCGTGATGCGCAAGGGCTACTGGTCGGTGGACGCGAAGCACAAGCCGCTGCAGTGGTGACGGGGGCCCAGTACCGTGTCGGGGTGCTCCTCTCCGACCGTGACATCCGTGCCGAGCTCGAGGCCGACCGCGTGGTCCTCGACCCGTACGACCCGTCGATGCTGCAGCCGTCGAGCATCGACGTGCGCCTCGACAAGTACTTCCGGCTCTTCGACAACCACAAGTACCCGTTCATCGACCCCGCGACCGACCAGCCGGAGCTGACCCGCCTGGTGGAGGCGGACAACGACGAGGCGTTCGTGCTGCACCCGGGGGAGTTCGTCCTCGGCAGCACCTACGAGGCGGTCACCCTGCCCGACGACGTCGCCGCCCGCCTCGAGGGCAAGTCCTCCCTGGGGCGGCTCGGCCTCCTGACCCACTCGACCGCCGGCTTCATCGACCCCGGGTTCAGCGGGCACGTGACACTCGAGCTCAGCAACGTCGCGACGCTGCCGATCAAGCTGTGGCCCGGCATGAAGATCGGGCAGATGTGCTTCTTCCGGCTGTCGTCGGCCTCGGAGCACCCGTACGGATCGGATCTGTACGGCTCCCGCTACCAGGGCCAACGCGGTCCGACGGCGTCCCGATCCTCGAAGAACTTCCACCGCACCGCGGTCTGACCGCCCGGGCCGGGCGCCGCCGATGAGGGCACTCGGTGAGCGGTAGGCTCCCGGGTGCCCGGCGCGGACCGGGCACACACCCGGACGTCAGAAGGGACCCCGATGGCCGCTCCCCAGCTTCCGCTCCTGCCGCGCACGGTTGCGCAGGCGCACCAGGCGAGGCATGTGCTCACAGTGCCTGGCGACGTGGAGCTGGACGAGATCGAGGTCCTCGCCCTCTCTCGCTTCTCCGCCACCCGCTGGGACGTGGTGCCGGCGGGCATCCTCCCTGGCAACGTGGCGGGCGCACCACAGGTGCGTCGCGCGCAGGGCAAGGAGGTCGGCGTGCTGCGGGTCTCGCGGCACGCGGTGATGAACGGCCCGTACCAGCCCGTGGGTGAAGGCTTCGATCTCGGCGTCCCGCCGGGGGCCGAGATGGCCTTCGACATCGTCTGCCACCGGGAGCGTGGCGAGGTGCCGTTCCCGGCCGGCGACCGCGACGGCATCGGACGCGCCTTCGCGGCCGGTATGCCCGAGCGCGAGGAGCGCCGCCTGGTCGAGTGGCTGGTCTCGGTCGCACGCCGGCTGGGCGGCTCCCTCCGCCTGGACGTGGGTGGCCTCTGGGACGCCCCGGGCGGCCCGACGGCGAAGCCCGGCGCCGGCGTCGTGCTCACGCCCGACGCCGGCGCGGCCATCGACATGACCGTCTACTCCGACGTCTGGCTCGACCCGCAGGCCGCGCTCACGATCCTGCAGAAGGTGCACCCGCGCGCCCGCCTCCACATGGAGGGCAAGGAGTGGGGCGGCCCGCCCCGGGGCATCGCCGACAAGCCGCTCTACCCCGGCGATCCCCTGGACCCCGAGCTGCGCAAGAAGCTGCACGCGGCCGCCGACGACTACGACATCAAGGCCCTCACGGGTCCGCGCGTCCTCGACGGGTACGGGCTGATCGTGGACCTCGACGTCGACGGCATCGTCTCGGTGGAGATCTCCGGCGAGGAGAAGCTGCCGCGCCTGCTGCGTGGCCTGCCGTGGGCCGAGCAGGGCGCCGTGCGCTACTGGGTGCACTGGGAGCCGCAGGACCTCGTGGAGTCGCAGCGCGAGTTCCCGTCCATGGAGCTACGAGTCGCGCGGAAGCGCGCGGCGGAGCTGGTGGCCCGGCTCGCCGGCGCCGTCCACGCCGCCGCGGGAGGCGAGATCGCCGACGAGGACGGCTTTCTGGTAGACCCCTCCGACCTCTGAGCACCCGCTCCTGACCTCGCCCTGCCGGTCCCACGGGGACCGGCAGGGCGAACGCGTCAGGACCAGCGGGTCAGAGGTACTGGCCGGGGGTCCGGCGCTCGCCGCCGGACTCCTCGTCCTGTGCGCCGGGCATGGTGGGGCCGCCAGGGCCGCCGGGGCCGAACGCCCCCGAGCCGGGCGGCAGCGCGCGGCGCATCTGCGAGAGCTGCGCCTGGGCGGCCATCTGCTGCGCGACGAGCGCCGTCTGGATGCCGTGGAACAGGCCCTCGAGCCAGCCCACGAGCTGCGCCTGCGCCACCCGGAGCTCGGCGTCGGACGGCGCGGAGTCGTCCGAGAAGGGCAGCGTGATCCGGTGCAGCTCGTCGACGAGGTCGGGGGACAGGCCGTCCTCGAGCTCGCGGATCGAGCGCTCGTGGATCTCGGCCAGGCGGGTACGAGCGGCTTCGTCCAGCGGTGCGTCGCGGACCTCGTCGAGCAGCCGCTTGACCATGCCGCCGATGCGCATGACCTTCGCCGGTTCCTCGACCTGACCGACGACGGCCTCGGCCTCGTCGATCGGGTCCTCCGCGGAGCCCTCGGGCTTGCGTCCCGACGGCACGGCGGCGCCGTCGGGCGTCACCACCTGGGGGTGCACGGTGGGCGCTCCTTCGGGGCGGTCGTCGCGCCGTTCTTCTGACTGGGGGATGGCTTGCTCGTCGGTCATGAGTCCAGTCTTGCCCGGATTGCCTGTCGTCCGCATGGCAGCATCTCGGCGCGGCCGAAATTGTCGACCATGCCTATATATAGGCACACGATGATCAGGGCACCAGAAGAACCTTGCCGAACGCCTCCCCTGACTCCAGCAGGTCGTGCGCGGACTGCGCCTCCGCGAACGGGATGCGGGCATGCACCACGGGCCGAACGCGCCCGTCCGCGACCAGGGGCCAGACGTGTTGTTCGGTATCAGCGACGATGCGTGCCTTCTCGTCCGCCGGCCGGGACCTCAGCAGCGTTCCGGTGACCGTCCCGCGCCGGGCCAGGAGGTCGCTGAGGTCGATTTCGCCCCGGCGTCCCTTTTGCATACCGATGACCACCAGGCGCCCGCCCCTGGCCAGTGCTCGGACGTTGTCGCCGAGCGCGCCGCCGCCGAGCAGGTCGAGCACCACGTCGGCACCGTGGTCGTCGGTCGCCCGCCGGATCTCGTCGGCGAAGTCCTGCTCGCGGTGATCGATGACCAGGTCCGCACCGAGCTCCGCGCAGCGGGCGGTGCGCTCCGGTCCGCCGGCGGTCGCGGCCACGTGCGCGCCGAGCGCCCGGGCGACCTGGATCGCGAAGCTGCCGATGCCGCCCGAACCGCCGTGGACGAGCACCCACTCCCCGGCGCGCAGCCGGCCGACGTCCACGAGGTTGTTCCAGACCGTGCACGCCGCCTCGGGCAGGGCCGCCGCATCGACCAGGTCGACGCCGTCGGGCACCGGGAGCACCTGCGTCTCGCGGACCGCGACTTCCTCGGCGTAACCGCCGCCCTCGAGCAGGGCGACCACCCGGTCACCGGCGCGCCATCGCGACACGCCGGAGCCGACACGCTTCACAATTCCCGATATCTCAAGACCCGGCCAGTCGGGCGCACCCGGCGGAGGGGGGTAGTATCCGGCGCGTTGGAGCAGGTCAGCACGGTTCACGCCGGCTGCAGCGACGGTGATCACCACGTCCCTTTGGCCAGCAATCGGTGGAGTCAGGGATGAAAGGGAGAGTTTCCCTGATGGGCCCGGTCCAGATATCGTGACGGCTCGCACAGCGATGAAGCCTACTTCCGTGTGGCCTCACGAAGGTCGCCAGCGGAAACCGGGTGCCGGTAACTTGTACGCAGCACCGAGGGATGCTCGGCGGGCAGAAGCACGCCACCCCCTTCCGGATCAGTGATGGAGAGAGGTACGCATGTTCCGCAGGTTGGGAGTGCGCGGGAAAGTTCTTGCGACACTGGTCACGCCTGCCATCGTCCTGGTCATCGCAGCGGCGTACATCATCGGCCTGTCTGTGGTCGACGCGATGCGCGCGCAGCAGACGAGTGATCTCGTCGCCGCGCTGGAGTACCAGGACGCGGCAGGAACGACTTTCGCGCAGGAACGGTCGCTCAACATCGTGGCGATGATCGACAACGACTCGGCCGGCGAACAGGCCAGCCGTGCGCTGCTCCAAGGGACGCCGGAGCTCGACGACAAGGGCAAGCCGGTCATCAAGGACGGCGCCCCGGTGTGGGCCGCCCCGGCTGCCCAGGCGCAGACGATCACGGCACTCGACGAGCGCGACGAGGCGCTGCTCGACATCGACATCTCGATGCTGGACCAGCGCGTCAAGACCGCCGTCGCGGAGACCATCGAGGACCGCGCGGCCATCACCGACGTGCAGAAGAAGGTCGCCGCGGGCCGGCTCACCGAGCAGGCGGCGACCGAGGCGTACGGCGGCTACATCGACGGCGCCCTCGAGGTGATGGACGCCATCGCGGACACGTCGGAGGACCGTCAGCTCGGTACGCGTCTCGAGGCGTACCACTCGATGGACCAGCTCATGCTCACGAACACCTACGAGCGCCCGATCGTCGCCCTGACGCTCGGGATCTACGACAAGCACCCCGCGGGTCCTGCGGCCTCCCGGTCCTTGGCGCTGCGCGCGGCGGACCTGGTGAACCTGGGCGACCGCGAGTGGGACGAGACGCAGGACCTCTACGACCGCATCCCCGGGGACTACCAGGTCCCCGGCATGGACGGCATCTATGGCAACGTTCGCGGCTCGGTGGCGCGTGGTGAGCTCGAATCCATCAAGGACCAGGGCGAGGCGTTCATCGGCGAGTCGGCCAAGTGGGTCGACGAGGCACGCATCGTCCGCGATGCCGTCCGAGAGGACGCCTCGGCCTTCGCGCAGGAGCGGGCGGACGTCGCCGCCAACCGCGCGTACCTCACCGGTGGTATCGCGATCGCGGCCCTCGGCTTCTCGATCATCACGGCGCTCGTCATCGCCCGCCGTCTGGTCTCCCCGCTGCGCCGCCTCACCCAGGCCGCCGGCGTCGTCCGTGACCGCCTGCCCACCCTGGTGGAGCAGGTCTCGGTGCCGGGCCAGGGCCCGAGCATCGACCTGGACCCGATCACCGTCGAGTCGTCGGACGAGATCGGCCAGCTGGCCGCCGCGTTCAACGACGTCAACCGGACCACCATCGACGTGGCCCGCGAGCAGGCAGCCCTCCGTGGCTCGATCGCCGAGATGTTCGTCAACGTCGCCCGCCGCGACCAGGTGCTCCTGAACCGGCAGCTCGCGTTCCTCGACGACCTCGAGCGTTCCGAGGAAGACCCGTCGACGCTGTCGAACCTGTTCCGGCTCGACCACCTCGCGACCCGGATGCGCCGCAACGCGGAGTCCCTCCTCGTCCTCGCGGGCATCGACTCGGGTCGTCGTGTCCGCCAGCCCATGCCGGTCTCCGACGTCATCCGTACGGCGTCCTCCGAGATCGAGCTGTACGACCGCGTGCGCCTGAACCTCGTCGTCGACCCGATGATGCTCGGCCACAACGCGCTGAACGCGGCACACCTGCTGGCCGAGCTCCTCGAGAACGCGACGATGTTCTCCGAGCCGCACACCCCGGTCGAGGTCACCACCGCGCGTGACGAGCAGTTCGTCACCGTCGTGGTCCGCGACCACGGCCTCGGGATGAACCCCGCCGAGGTCGCCGAGGCCAACCGCAAGGTGCTCAGCCACGCCGCGTCGGACGCCGTCGGCGCCCAGCGCCTCGGCCTCTACGTCGTTGGCCGGCTGTCCGACCGTCTCGGTGCCCAGGTCGAGTTCGGCGTGGGCGAGGGCGGCACCGGTACCGAGGTGACGGTCCGCTTCCCGGCGGTGCTGTTCATGCCGGACAACGCCATGCCGCTGCCGATGCCCACGGACCCGCTGGAGGCCAACACGCAGGCGGCCGCCTCGCAGTTCAACGGTGGCCTGGCCACCGGCCCGGGCACCGGTGCGATGCGTGGTGCGCCCGCCAACGGCTTCGGCTCGCCGGCCATCTCGTCGGCGTCGCCGGCCACGACCTCTCTGCCGCAGCAGGGCGGCCTGCCGGTCCCGACCGGCACGTCGCAGATCGCCGCTGCCGCCTTCGCGGCGCAGCCGGCGCCCGTCGCGCAGCAGGTCGACATCAACGCCCTCACGGACGGCACGACGGCGCTCGGCCTGGCCCGGCGCCGCAGCTCGACCGCGGCACAGCCGATGGCTGAGACGACGCCGACCGGCTCGATAGTCCTGCCCGAGATCCAGACGCCGTCGCTCCCGCAGGAGTACCAGGGCGACGACAACGCGTGGGCACCGCCGTCGAACGTGTCCGAGGGCAGCTCGCTCCCGAGCCGTCAGCGCGCACCGCAGCCGGAGGAGCCGGTCACGCCCGTCGCACCGGTCTTCGAGGAGACCACGCCGGTCGCGGTGGACGTCGACCAGCGCAGCGCGCTCTTCTCGAGCTTCCGCTCGCTGAACACGATCGACCCGGTCGACGCCGGTGGGCCGCAGTCGCTGCAGCTCGACCCGGTGACGCAGGACCCGGCCGCGCTGCCGGGGATGTCCGACACCGACGTCATGCGGTTCCCGGCCGCGGGAGGCGCTCAGGCGCCTGCCGCACCGGCACCGGCCCGGAGCTTCGGTGGACCGCCGGCAGGCTTCGGTGGCTCGTTCCAGGGCGACGACGAGCAGTCGCAGGGCTTCGGGGCCGACGGCCTCCAGGGGCCCGACTCGTCCTTCGAGGCACTGCCCGCGTTCGAAGAGCTCATGGCGGACCTCCCGAGCCGCCGCTCGAGCGGCTCGGGCGCCCAGCAGGGTGCCAAGCCGGCTCAGCCGAAGCGTGGCCTGTTCGGTCGCCGTCCGGGCCAGCCGGCCACGGGCGAGCTGCGTGCCTACCAGCCGCAGGAGCGACCGGCGTCGCGTCCGATCCAGACCGTGAGCAGCCCCGCCGCTGACGTGCCCGCGTTCGGCGCGTCGAACGTGGAGACGCAGAGCTTCCAGGCGCAGAACCTCCAGGCGCAGAATCTGCCGCCGCAGGACTTCCAGGATCTGCAGGTGCCGCAGGACTTCCAGGCGCCGTACGTCCCGCGGGGCGTTCCCGCCCCGCAGGCGGCGGGCCCGATGACCGGGGCCTTCCCGGTCCAGGCTCCCGCCCCGGCGCAGCCGCACCAGCCCGTGGCGGACCCGACCTACCAGCGGGGATACCAGGAGGGCTACCAGCGGGCGGTCCAGGAGTCGCTGACCTCGGCGATGCCTGCCGTGCCGAGCGCTCCCGCGGGTGGCACGGTTCCGATGCCCACCCAGGCGCACGCGACCGTTCCGGCCCCGGCCCACGGCAACAACCCGGCCCCGGCCCACGGCAACAACCCGTTCATCGACGCGGCGCCGCGTGCAGCGGCGCCTGCCCCGGCCCCGGCGCCGGAGCGGGCACCCACCTCGTTCGACTCGGGCCCGGCCACACAGGCCGTGCCGATGGCGGCCGTGCAGCAGTCCTTCGAGGCCCCGGTTCGCGAGCCGATCCGCGAGTTCAGCGAGCCGTACCCGACGGGTGCTGTGTACGACCCGACGTACGGTTCGCCTGCGCCGCTCGCCAAGCGTGCCGCCGGCACCGACGGCGACGGGAAGGACCCGCTCGACCCGGAGTACGTGCGGGACTCGGTGGAGGCACGGTCGGAGTGGACGGCTTCGGCGGTCCTCTACGAGGAGATGACGAGCCTCCTTCGCCGAGGGGCTTTCCAGGAAGATGATGTGAAAGAGAACGACTCGTACCGTCCGGCAGCCGTCAACACCGAGGTTGCCAACGGTGGTCTGACTCGCCGCACTCGCGGTGCCTCCGGCACCGGGGCGGACCCCACTGTCGAGCGCCTCTCGGCTCGCATTGACCGTGATCCCGAGCAGCTTCGCTCGCGTCTTTCGGCATTCCAGTCGGCCACGGCCCGTGGTCGTTCGGAGTCCGTCGAAGAGGGCGAAACCGAGAACGCGAACGGCAAGAAGGCCGATGGGGACTCGACGTGGGCACCCTCGACCGTGAATCATGTCCCTGACTCAGCGCCGCAGTCGCGGTGACAAGCAAGCGCGTCTGTGGATTCTGACTAGGAGGAACAGAGAGTGACCCTCAGCACCGAAGCAACGAATTTCGGGTGGCTGCTCGACAACTTCGTGCGTACGGTTCCTGGCAGCCGGCACACGCTGGTCGTGTCGGCAGACGGCCTGCTCATGGCGATGTCCGACCAGCTGGACCGGACGAGCGGTGACCAGCTCGCGGCAATCGTTTCGGGTATGTCAAGCCTTACGCGTGGAGCATCTCGTCAGCTCAACGGCGGTAATGTCCGTCAGGCAATCATCGAGATGGACAACGGCTTCCTTTTCCTGATGAATGTCTCGAACGGGTCAGTGCTCGGCGTGGTGGCGGAGGCTACGTGCGACATCGGTCTTATCGGTTACGAGATGGCTCTTCTGGTGTCCCGCACCGAGGCCACGCTCACGCCGCAGCTGATCTCGGAGATGCGTGGCAGCCTCCCGGTCGATGGGCAGACCCGAGCCGCCAGCGTGGGATGAGGACTCGACCATGACGTACGCACCTTTCGGTTCCCAGGGGCAGGGGGACGTCCGTGAGACGTCCACCGTGCGCCCCTACGCGGTCACCGGTGGCCGGGTGCGGTCGGAGCTCTCCGACCTGCCGCTCGAGGCCCTCGTTGAGGTTTTGCCAGGCGCTGTCAGCAGTTTTGGGTTGCCGCCCGAGAAGCGCGCGATCCTTCAGCACGCCGCGCACACTTATGTGTCGATCGCCGAGCTCTCGGCCCTTCTGCGGCTGCCCCTGGGTGTCGTCCGGATTCTCGTGGCGGACATGCAGGAGGAAGGGCACGTGACCGTACACACCTCGACACCGGTTAACGTCCACACAGGCCACGGCAGCTCGAACTCGGGCCTGTCGCTGAGCGTCTTGGAGAGTGTTCTGAATGGCATTTCCGCCCTCTGACGGCGGGGCCCGCAGCGGTCCCAACTGGGCCCCGGTGTCGGGTAACGCCGGCACTGCGACCGCTTCCTCGAGCACGCCTGCGCGCCAGAGCGTGCTGGGTGGTGGCGGCGGTGCTCCGGCGCCCACCGCACAGGCGTCCCGTCCGCCGCAGGCGCAGCCTGCTCCGCCGGTGATGCAGCAGGCTCCGGCCGGCAACGCCGGCGCACAGACCGCTCCTGGTGCTCAGCCCGCAGCCGAGCGCACCGCGCCCACGGTCGTCAAGATCGTCGTCGCCGGTGGCTTCGCCGTCGGCAAGACGACGTTCATCGGCTCGATCTCCGACGTCGAGCCGCTGAACACCGAAGCCGCCATGACCGAGCACTCGGTCGGCGTCGACGACGCCGGTGGCGTCACCGACCGCAAGACCACCACCACGGTGGCCATGGACTTCGGCCGTGTCGAGCTCCCGGGCAACCTGTGGCTGTACCTGTTCGGCACCCCGGGCCAGGACCGGTTCCTCTTCATGTGGGACGACCTGGTGCGCGGCGCGATCGGTGCGGTCGTCCTGGTCGACACCGACCGCCTGGAGCAGTGCTTCCCGGCGATCGACTACTTCGAGTCGCGCAACATCCCGTTCGTCGTGGGCGTCAACTGCTTCGACGGCGTGGCCAAGCACCGGCTCGAGGACGTACGCGAGGCTCTGCAGATCCCCGCGCACGTGCCGATGCTCTACACGGACGCACGCTCTCGGGCGGCGACCAAGCAGACGCTGATCGCGCTGGTCCAGCTCGCGATGCGGCAGCTCAGGTCGGGCGCACAGGCGCAGGGCTGAGGAACTCTCCAGCATTCTGCGGACGGCGGGCCACCCGGTGGGCGGCCCGCCGTAGCTGTCTCGTCGGACGCTAGACTGTGTGGCCGCGCCGTACTCCCCGATGCACTTCGGGACGTGCGCGCGAGGAGGGCTGACAGAGCGGCCTAATGTGACAGTCTTGAAAACTGTTGTGCGGCAACGCACCGGGGGTTCGAATCCCTCGCCCTCCGCATTTGTGGTTGTTGTCGAAGTAGAGCGCCTGTCCGGGCGGCTAGCTGATGCCCACGATGGGCAGGCGCAGCGCCGCGGGCGCCGCCTCGGGCACGACCGGGGAGGTAGGGCGTACCGGTCGCACGGGCACGTAGGCCGATCCCAGGGCCGGACGGGCGTCCGGCTCGCCCGCGTTGGGCCACAGCGCGCAGGCGCGCTCGGCCTGAGCCGTGATGGTGAGCGACGGGTTCACGCCCAGGTTCGCGGTCACCGCCGACCCGTCCATGACGTGCAGGCCGTCGTGGCCGAACACGCGCAGGTAGGGGTCGACGACGCCGCTCCTGGCGTCGGCCCCGATCGCGCAGCCGCCGAGGATGTGCGCCGTCAGCGGGATGTTGAACGGGTCGCCGATGGTGCCGCCGGCGACGCCCTCGACCTCACCGTCGCCCAGCTTGTCGGCCATACGGCGTACCGCCTCGTGCCCCTCGGGGATCCAGCTGGGGTTCGGCGCGCCGGTGCCCTGCTTCGACGTCATGAACCGGCCGAACGGCGAACGCCTGGTGAGGGTGACCAGGGAGTTGTCGTGGGCCTGCATGACCAGTGCGATGACCGTCCGCTCGGACCAGCGGCGCCAGTCCATCAGCACGGGCAGCCATTTCAGGTTCTTGCCCAGCTCGCCGATCCAGCGGGCGAACCGGAACGGCCCGCCGTCGACGAGGATGTGCTGCAGCGCGGCCATGACGTTGGAACCGTGGCCGTAGCGGACGGGTTCGATGTGCGTGCTCTCGTTCGGGTAGAACGACGACGTGATCGCGATGCCGCGTGAGTAGTCCGTCGCGCCGACCTTGTGCGTCATCGCGCCGAGCAGCGCCTCGGAGTTGGTCCGCGTGAGGTGCCCGAGCCGGTCCGACAGCCGGGGCAGCGTGCCCGAGTCCTTCATGGCGTGCAGGAGGCGCTGGGTGCCGAGCGTGCCCGCTCCGAGGACCACCTGCCGGGCGGTGAACGTGTGCTTGCCCGCCCACTTCTTGCCGGTGCGGTGGGTGCGTATCTCGTAGCTGCCGTCGGGCAGCTGGCGCACGCCGTGGGCCGTGGTGAGCGGGTGCACCTCGGCACCCGCACGCTCGGCGAGATAGAGATAGTTCTTGACCAGGGTGTTCTTGGCACCGTGGCGACAGCCGGTCATGCACTCGCCGCACTCGGTGCAGCCCGTGCGTTCCGGGCCGGCGCCGCCGAAGAAGGGGTCCGGGGCGGACTGTCCCGGGGACGGGGCCTCGGCGCCACCGGGCCCGAAGTACACGCCCACGCGGGTGGGGCGGAAGGTGTGGCCGACGCCCATGTCCTCGGCGACGCTCCGGACGATCTCGTCGGCGGGGGACCGGCCGTGGTACTGGACGACGCCGAGCATGCGCTCCGCCTGGTCGTAGTACGGCGCGAGCTCGGTCTTCCAGTCGGTGATGTGGGACCACGCGGGGTCCGCGTAGAACGGGTCGAGCGGACGGTAGAGCGTGTTGGCGTAGACCAGCGAGCCGCCGCCCACGCCCGCGCCCGTCAGGCACAGCACGTTGCGCAGCAGGCGCACCCGCTGGATCCCGTAGCAGCCCAGTGCCGGCGCCCACAGGAACTGCTTGAGGTGCCAGGAGTTCTGGGCGAACTCGTGGTCCTCGAACCTCCGGCCGGCCTCGAGCACACCCACGCGGTAGCCTTTTTCGGTGAGGCGGAGGGCGGCCACGCTGCCGCCGAAGCCCGACCCGATCACCAAGACGTCGTAGTCCATGCCAGCGAATGTACTCGCTATTGACGCGGTGTGAAATACGCGGGCTCTGAGGTGATGAGCGGCCCTCCACGGGCTCCACCCGTCCCGGCCGGCAACGTGTTCACATGAAAAAATCGGCGGGATGACGGCGATGCGGGGCCGATCGAGGCGCCGTCGGCTCCTCCGCTTTGCTCAGTCCGCCGTACGGCAGGTAGCCTGGGCCGCGCGGCATGGCCCTGCCTGAGCAGGGCCGCCGCGAGGAGACGTCGCATAGTCAGGTCTAGTGCGCCACCCTGCTAAGGTGGTAACGGGGCAACCCGTTCGAGGGTTCAAATCCCTCCGTCTCCGCCAGGAAGGTCCCGGCCGCGCGTGACGCCCGGGGCCTTTTCTGTGAGAGGCTCCGGAACGTCGGTTCAGCTCGTGGACGACAGCCCTCCGGAGGGCTGTGACGGAGTTCTCCTCGGGAATCGTGGGTTTGAGTTTGGGCCCGCGACGAACAGGCGGTAATGTTCTCGTCGGTCGGCCGTGTGAACGGCAGGCAGGTAGCAAGTAGTACGACCAGCGCCCGTAGCTCAACGGATAGAGCATCTGACTACGGATCAGAAGGTTGGGGGTTCGAATCCCTTCGGGCGCACAGCAGAACGAAGCCCCGGTCAGCGGAAACGCTGACCGGGGCTTCGTCGTTGGCAGGGCACTAATTTTCTTCTCGGGTTCCGGTGACGGTGGATTAACCGCTACGCTCGGATCGAGTCAGGCCGCGGCTCATCGGCGCACCACGCGCAGGAGGACTGCATAGATGACCGCTGAGCCTTTGGAGATCGAGCGTGCTCTCACGCTCGGGTTGAACCACGTAGTAGGGCGTTACCGCTACAACCTGGCCACGCAGGCGTGGTGGTGGTCGGACGAGACGTTCCAGATCCACGGCTTCGAGCCCGGCGAGGTGGTCGTGACCACGGCCCTCATCCTCGCCCACAAGCACCCCGACGACCGTGCCCGCGTGTCCCGCGTCCTGGCGAACGCCGCGGTGACGGGCAAGCCGTTCAGCAGTGTCCACCGCATCATGGATGCCCGGGGGCGCGAGCGGACGCTGACCGTCGTCGGACAGGGCAGCCGCGACCCCGAGACGCGCCAGGTCGGCGCGCTCGTCGGCTACTTCGTCGATGTGACCGCCGCGGTCAAGGCCCACGCGAACGAGGTGGCGAACGAGTCGATCCGCGCGTCAGCCGCGACGCGCGCCTCCATCGAGCAGGCCAAGGGCGTCATCGCCTTCGTCCTGAACATCGATGCCGAAGAGGCGTTCGAGCGGCTGCGCAGCATCTCCAACGACACGAACGTCGCCGTGCGGGACGTCGCTCAGCAGATCGTCGAGCTGGCCCGTTCCGGAGGATCGACGGCAGACGTGGTCGCTGCCCTGACACCGTCGCGCCCCCGCCCGCCCGTCGGCTAGCTGCACGCGGCCGCGCATATCCCGATCGGGTCACGGTTGTGACCCAGGCCACTCGACTGTTGACCTGGCCTGCGGCTGTCGCTACGTTCACGTGCGGCACACCCGTTCGGAGAGTCGCCAGGGCGGACGTCGGAGCTCAACGTTGCGTTCCGGCGTCGGCCCTGGGAAGTTCCGGGCGGGCGTGCTGCCCAGGTGACGCACCCCCCGGTCGCACGTGTGCGAGCTGGAGCGGCCGGAGACCCGGCCGAGGATGCGAAGCGGACGCGCGCGCTGGCAGGGAGGACCTCGGATGAGGGAGATCGTGCACGACGCCGGCGCCAGGTCGGGCGAGTTCGTGCAGTCGCTGGAGCGCGGCCTGTCCGTGATCCGTGCGTTCGGCACGGACCGTGCCCGGATGACCCTGAGCGAGGTCGCCCGCGAGGCCGAGCTGAGCCGCGCGTCCGCGCGGCGCTTCCTCCACACCCTGGTCGAGCTCGGGTACGTGGTGACCGACGGGCGGGTGTTCGCGCTGCGCCCCCAGGTGCTCGAGCTCGGGTACGCGTACCTGTCGAGCCTGTCGTTGCCGGAGGTGGCGCAGCCCCACCTGGAGCAGCTGGCGGAGGACGTCGGGGAGTCGTCGTCGGTGGCGGTGCTCGACGGCTCCGACATCGTCTACGTGGCCCGCGTGGCGACCCACCGCATCATGTCCGCCGCGATCCAGATCGGCACCAGGTTCCCGGCGGTCGCGACCTCGATGGGCCGCGCAGTTCTGGCACACGTGCCGGACGGCGAGCGCGAGGCCCTCCTGGCCGCGGTCACCCTCGCGCCGCTCACCCCGCGCACGATCACGGACAAGGGAGTGCTGCGTGCTGAGCTGGCCACCGTCCGGGAGCAGGGCTGGGCGCTCGTCGACCAGGAGCTCGAGGAGGGCCTGCGCTCCGTCGCCGCACCCCTGCGGGACGGGACGGGCCGAGTGGTCGCAGCCGTCAACGTCTCGGCACCAGTCCGTCGTGGGCCGGTCGAGCAGATGGCCACCGAGATACTCCCGGCGCTGCTGCGTGCGGCCCGCGAGATCGAGGCGGATCTGGCCCGTACCCGGACCTGAGCCCGGCTGCTAGCGTGAGTGTGCGCATATGGAACTTATGTGCGCACAGCGAACAGACAGGGGTCTGGATCGATGAGACACGCATACGTCTATGACGCGGTGCGCACTCCCTTCGGCCGTTACGGCGGGGCGCTGTCAGCGATCCGCCCCGACGATCTCGCGGCCTTCGTCGTAGGGGAGCAGACGCGCCGGGCGCCCGGCCTGGATCCGGCCCGGATCGACGACGTCATCCTGGGCAACGCGAACGGCGCCGGCGAGGAGAACCGGAACGTGGCGCGCATGGCGGTCCTGCTCGCCGGGCTGCCCCTGACGGTTCCCGGAGCCACCGTGAACCGGCTGTGCGGCTCGTCGCTCGAGGCAGTCGTCCAGGCGGCCCGCGCCGTGGAGTCGGGCGACGCCGACGTGGTCGTCGCGGGTGGGGTCGAGTCGATGAGCCGCGCACCCTGGGTGATGCGCAAGCCGGAGCGTGCCTATCCGGCGGGCAACGGTGAGCTCGTCTCGACCACGCTGGGCTGGCGGCTGGTCAACGCGCGGATGCAGCCGGACTGGACCGTGTCCCTCGGCGAGGCCACCGAACGCCTGCGGGAGAAGTACGGCATCACGCGAGAGCGCCAGGACGAGTTCGCTCTGCGCAGCCACCGGCTGGCGCACGAGGCCTGGGAGGCCGGCCGGTACGACGACCTGGTCACCGCGTACCCCGACACCGATCTGCTCCGGGACGAACCCGTTCGCCCGGGCAGCACCGTGGAGCAGCTGGCCGCCCTGAAGCCGTCGTTCCGCGCGGAGGGCGGCACCATCACCGCCGGGAACGCCTCGCCGCTGACGGACGGCGCCAGCTCCGCACTGATCGGCTCGGAGTCCGCGGCCGGCCACACCGGCCTGGAACCGCTCGCCCGTATCGCGGGCCGGGCGTCGGTCGCCAACGAGCCGCAGTACTTCGGGTACGCGCCCGTGGAAGCCGTCGACCGCGCCCTGTCGAAGAGCGGTATCGCCTGGGCCGACGTCGGCGCCGTCGAGCTCAACGAGGCGTTCGCCGCTCAGTCGCTCGCCTGCGTCGACGCCTGGGGCGTGGACCTGGACATCGTCAACGCATGGGGCGGCGCGACGGCGCTCGGCCATCCGCTCGGCGCTTCGGGCACCCGGATCCTGGGGACGCTCGCGCGCAGGCTCGTCGCGGAGGACCAGCGCTGGGGCGTCGCGGCGATCTGTATCGGCGTGGGGCAGGGCATGGCAGTGGTGCTGGAGAACGTGCGAGCCACCGCATGACCGTCCAGCTCGCGCGGACCGCTCTTGAAGCGGTGGGCGACGTCGCCGACGGTTCGACGGTGATGATCGGCGGGTTCGGGCCCGCCGGTCAGCCGGTAGAGCTCATCGAGGCGCTCCTGGCCCAGAGCGCCGGCGATCTCGTCGTCGTCTCCAACAACGCCGGCAACGGGGAGGACGCCCTGGCCCGCCTCATCCACCTGGGCCGCGTCCGCCGGATCGTCTGCTCGTTCCCCCGGCAGGTGGACTCGTGGCACTTCGACGAGGCCTATCGCGCGGGCCGGATCGAGCTCGAGTTGGTCCCGCAGGGCAACCTCGCCGAGCGGATCCGCGCGGCAGGCGCCGGCCTGGGTGGCTTCTTCACCCCGACCGGCTTCGGGACCCCGCTGGCCGAGGGTAAGGAGACACGCGTGGTCGACGGCGTCCCGATGGTCTTCGAGTCACCGATCCACGCCGACCTCGCCCTGGTCAAGGCATTCCGGGCCGACGGCGCCGGCAACCTCGTCTACCGCAAGACGGCCAGGAACTTCGGGCCGGTCATGGCTACGGCCGCGCGACGGACGGTGGTGCAGGTGACGGAGGTGGTTCCGGTCGGGACCATCGACCCCGAGACGGTGGTGACCCCCGGCATCTATGTCGACGCAGTGGTGAAGATCGACGGCGCGACCACGCTCGCGGGCGCGCAGCCCGCGGAACGAGGAGCCGCATCGTGAGCGCGGAGACGATCGCGGCGGGCTCGCGCGGTACGGCCCCGCTCTCCATGGCGCAGCTCGCGGCCCGCGTGGCCGCAGACATCAGGCCCGGCTCGTACGTGAATCTGGGGATCGGCCTGCCGACGCTGGTGGCCGACCATCTGCCGGCGGACTCCGGCATCACCCTGCACACGGAGAACGGGCTGCTGGGCATGGGGCCGTCGCCGCGGGCGGACCTCGTGGACCCGGAACTGATCAACGCGGGCAAGGTCCCCGTCACCGAGCTGGCCGGTGCCGCGTACTTCCACCAGGCGGACTCGTTCGCCATGATGCGCGGCGGACACATCGACGTCTGTGTGCTCGGTGCCTTCCAGGTGTCGACGTCGGGCGACCTGGCGAACTGGTCCACGGGCAGTCCCGGGGCCGTACCCGCTGTGGGCGGGGCGATGGACCTCGCCGTGGGCGCCAAGCGGAGCGTCGTCATGATGAAGCTGCTGACCAAGGACGGCCGACCCAAGCTCGTACGCGAGTGCACGCTCCCGCTCACAGGTATCGGCTGCGTGTCGCGGATCTACAGCGACGTCGCGGTGATCGACGTCGGGCCGGCGCTCGACGGCGAGGCACGCCTCGTCGAAACCTTCGGGGTCTCGCACGGGCAGCTCGAGGAGATGCTGGGACTAGGACTGGCTCCCAGTCAGGCCTAGTCCCGGCAGGGCGTGACGGCCCGTGTCGACGTGATGACGAAATCTGAATCAAAGATTACGTAGACATGGCCGACGAGGTGAGTTCTTGGTCTGGTCAGGGCCAATCTGCCGCTCCAGGCGGCGGCTGAGGTCGTTCTGCATGACTCCAGACCCCTCGAACCTGAGGTGCTCTTGGAAAAACATCCGGTGAACAGCGCTTCTGTGTCCGCCGTCACGGGCCTCGGCTTTGACGCACCCCTGCACCTGACGTACTGTTCTGGATGTCAGCCCGACGGGCCGACGGACACGGGGCCGGAAACGGCCCGGGTGGCCGCGCCGGGGCTGGATCCCATCTCTGATGCAGGGCAGGTCAAATCGCCTTGCGGGATATCAGATGTGGATCCTCTCTTGTAGAGCATGCAGATCCAACAGGATCAGCGAGTTTGCGAGGCAGGATCGGCTCTGGTAAGTTAGAGAAGT